>JBKJIJ010000018.1:0-12995 GCA_046598525.1 Methylotenera sp.
GCGTGTAAAACTTTCCACTAATCAGCGTCCAATTGTTTCCACCTTCTTGTCATGTTGAGCGCGACTTTTACGTTGCTTAAAACGGTAAGAGTCATTCCCAGTTTCCAATATTTCGCAATGATGTGTAATGCGATCCAGTAGCGCTGTCGTCATCTTCGCATCGCCAAATACTTGCACCCACTCACTGAATGTTAAGTTTGTGGTGATAATCAATGAAGTCTTCTCATACAGCTGGCTAATGAGATGAAACAGCAACGCACCACCCGATGTTGGAAATGGTAAATAGCCCAGCTCATCAAGTATCACAGCATCCACCAAGCACAGTTGTTTAGCTAGATTTCCAACCTTGCCCTGCGTCTTCTCGCGCTCCAGTTGATTGACTAGATCCACCGCATTATAAAAACGCACTCGTTTACCTTGGTGAATTGCGGTGACACCAATTGCGGTGGCTAAGTGGGATTTACCCGTGCCAGTACCGCCCACCAGAATCAGGTTATGCGCTGTTTCCATAAAAGCGGCACTGGCTAATTGTTCAACGACTGCCTGTGACAGCGGCGTTTCTACCCAGTCAATGCCCAGTAAATCCCGATGAATCGGGAAGCGTGCCGCCTTGAGTTGATGGCGCAGGCTTTTGAGTTTCCGATCAGTTTGTTCTGCCGCCAGCAAACGCGCCATCCAGGTTTCTGGACGATGCGCCTGCTTGGGTTTCTCTGCTTGCAATTCACTCCATGCGGTGGCCATGCCGTAAAGCTTTAATGTTTTTAAGCTGGTAGCGTAATCAATGAACATTGCCCGCTCCTAACAAATAGTCGTAACGGTGGCAATTAGCGACGGGTTCCATCGTCAAGGCAATGCTAGGGTACGCATGTGATGTGGTCGGTAAATGCGGCGAAATCAGTCTGCGCAATTCATTCATCACAACCGAGGCATTGATGACACCAGCTTCTAACGCCAGCTCACAAGCTATAGACAGTGCATCCAGCCCGGCTTCGCCTGCGAGCATGAGCAGCTCAACAAAGGCACGATCGCCTTTGGGTTGCTTCAGAATGCGATCACGTACGGTGATAACAGCATGCGGTAAATCCCACGTCACAAACGGTGCGCCGTCTCTGAGTGCGCCGGGCTTCTTGTCTAATACCGGTAGGTAATGCCAAGGATCGCAGATTAGCTGGTCACGACCAAACACTCTGGGGTGCGCAGCAATGACTTCACTATTGGCCACGATGCGCACTTGGTCTGCCGTCATCCGCACGGAAACAGCCTGACCAGCAAAGCTGGCAGGTACGCTATAACGATTGCGGTCAATGTTGACTAAACAAGTGGATGACACGCGCAGCATATGTTCGACATACCCATCAAAACTGGCTGTGATGGGACGCAGTTGCGGTTGCTCCTCAGCAAAACATTCGGCAATAGTACGCTGGCCTTGCGTTGGATGTTTGCGCTGCGCTAATTCTTTGCAGCGAGAAGCGAGCCAATCATTCAGCTCAACAAATGAGGCAAAGCGGGCTAATGGCGTGAACAGCCACTCACGGATATTGCCGACCTGATTCTCCACCTGGCCTTTCTCCCAACCGGAGGCTGGGGTACAGGCGACTGGTTCAAACAGGTAATGATTGGCCATGGTTAAGAAACGGCGGTTAAATTGACGCTCTTTACCTGAGTACACGGTATCGACAACAGCCTTGAGATTATCGTAGATGAGACGCGTAGGCACGCCACCAAAGAAGGCGAACGCGCATACGTGGGCGTCTAGCACCATTTCCTGCACTTCTCTGGGATAGGCCACCACAAACATTTGACGGCTGTAAGCTAAACGAAAGTGGGCGACTTTAATCTTCTGCAAGACACCGCCTAACTCAACCTCTTCCTGGCTCCAGTCAAACTGGCAGGCATCGCCTGGCAGGAATAGCAGCGGTACGAATGCATCGCTTAGCTTTGGACCGTGGTTGCTGGATTTCCAATGTTTAACGAAGCGTTGCACGCTGTCATAAGCGCCGCTGTACCCAATGGCTTGCAGGCCTTCAAATAGACGTTGCCCACTGCGGCGGCGTGATTTTGCAAGCTTGGCATCTTCAACGAGCCATTGCGTGAGTTGTGCCTTAAATGGATCAAACTTAGGCGCTAGCGTTTGATCTCGTTTGTATTTGGGTTCATCAACAGTAAGAATGTGTTTGCGTACGGTGGGACGGGAAAGCCCCATGTCTTTGGCGATGGCTGTAATCGTTTGTTTTTGTACTAAATAACGCCTGCGTATTTCGTAAATCATGTCCATATAAATCACTCCAGAACCCTCCAGCTAAAACACTGGATGGTGACATACTGAGGTGGAAACTATTGGACGCTGTTTCCACCACTAATCTGGAAAGTATTGCATGCTGTTTGACACATTCAAAACGAATAAATACTAAATTACTACATAAATTACTACTACCAACAACTACCAGTTACCATAGCCTTAGATATTGAGAAGTATTAATTACTTCTCTCTAAAACTTACTACCGATGTAGAACTCAATAAACACCTAAACAGACTATTTCATCATATTGTTAATACCTATAGACAGCCGATGGCTCAAGATGATTTAACCTCAAAAAACATCTGAGTCAGAAACCCAGCTTACACAACTTTGACACAACTTTTAAGAAGTTTTAATACTTCTATTGACACTTATTCATACTTCTACAATGCTTTTTAGCACAAAAGTAGTAGTCTGCAGTACTTGTACAGTAAGTTGTGCAGTACTTCTCCAAACAGCCAAACTATATACTCAGTAGTTCAAATTGATGAATATTGACTATATATAGCCTATAAACTAAGTCATATCCAAGTGATTTATTTAATGCCTGACTATTACAGAGAATTGTAGTACTTGAATCTTCTAATTCACCTACTAGAGTTGCCACGACAAGGCAGGGACGGTTAACAGCGAGCGGAGCGGAGCTGTTAACCTCAATGCCTTATCGTGGGTAGTCATAGAAAATATCAAAACCAATAAAATCATAAACCATCATGAAACATTAGTGCAAGAGTGTTCATGATTCAAAAAACCAAATCATTAACTAATGATCCAAGTTAATACGTTACTGTTGTTACATAACAGCATCAACAGAGGCTGAATATCCGTAATGTATAAAGCCACATCACCGACATGCTTTAATTTTTATTATTGGCTTATGTCTGCAAGTATTATTTATGGATCAAGCCATGATTATTAGTACGGTGCTGCAGATCAGATCCAAGAACCAATAGTTTACCCAACTAAGTAGCTATTTAGTTGGATATTGATTGAATAGAAAAACAAATTAATACACCAGACACCGGAACTGCGTCGTTGACCCTCCGCCGCAAGCGGCGGTCTCCACTCCTTGTTCCTAAGCTGTTGTATTAATTCTTCTGGCTAAGGTGTTGGAAGTTATTAGCTCAGAGAGCAGGTAATAAGTGTGGCAGCTCCGATCCACTAACCAATAGTTTACGCAGCTAAAGTGATTGCGTATAAATAGATAGATATATGATACTTCCTAAAATACGCACGCGTATTCTCCGTCACCTCTGCTCTCGCCTTATCCTCGGGCAAGCCCTCGTCAGGCTTCGCTGAGGCTGTCCTCGCTACACTGAGCGTATTTTAGTCAAGGTAAGGGGGAAGTAGGGCTTCCTTTCTGACTACAGAGCTTTGTACCATGGTTAAAGTTAATTTTTTTAATTTCACAAAAGCTCCCGGAGGGAGCATCCTTTTATACTAAATTTACACCAATCATTTTACTACTATTTATATAAGGGAGACCCCCGCTACAACCCTTATGCAGCAAGGGATTCGAGAAAGCATTATCCATAATTCGTGGATAAATTTTTAAAAAAGATAAGGGTGAAATTTATTCTTTACATAAATTCTTTTAATATCCGAATATTTTCTGCATCAGCAGAAATAAAAAAAGTTTCTTTACCGTCCCGAATTCTTGTTCTATAAATCAGTTGAATCAATTCTGATAACGTATGCCTATCTTTAGCAATCTTGGTTTTCATATTTAGAAACTCAGCAACATCAGGGTGCAAATTAACCTTACCCATCATTATAAGAATGCTTTTATCTTTTAATTTATTGGTTCCTCTAGTCATCATTGAGGTAAAGCTCGACTTGCGTAGTCTTGTTAGCTTACTAAGACTAGAGGCGTTTGTTACTTTACTACTTTGATTCTTTTCCTTTCCGTACCAAGCATCTTTACTAGAAGCAACTAGTATCATTTCAGGATCAAATTTTAATCCATTTTTATTGAGAAGTTGAATAGCATTTTTAACAAAATTACCTACTATTTTTCTGTTTTTATCTAGTTTCGAGGTCATTGCTTCGTAACCAGTTGAAATATCTGACGTTTTACGAAATACTTTAAGATTGGCATTCATATTTCTTTTAAATTGGGCTAATTCACTAGGACAAGTTTTTAAAGTGTATCCATAACCGCGTTTTTTCATGTAATGATCTAGTTGGGTGCCTGTAAACAAAAACGTAAGCACTGTAAGTGATTTAGGTTTAGTAAAAAATGCATCTGGCAGCGGCATAACACAATAGTTACCTTTGATATAATATACATCTGCGCTTTGTATCGTTCTCATAAACTTTACGATGTCCAAATCCGATCCATCAAAATACTGATTCTCATCAACCACCCAATTGCTTGTTGCTGTGATTAATTTGGTAGATGGATCAATAGAGATGTATTTTTTATTATGTAAAAGATTTTTGAATACCCCTGAGCCAAACATTGTACGTACCTGCTTAGCTACTGTTGGAACTTCATCAATGATAACGTTATAATCTACCAGCAGGTGTTCAAACCGTTTTATACGCTCATACAATGCATGTGTAATTATTGTATTTTGTCCTTGGTTTAATAATTCAATAAGAACATTTGTTTTATTATCAACATAGCCTTTTTTTACCAATACATTATTAACTACCGGTGTTGCAAAAAAATTTGTGCCAAGTGCATTAATGAATCGATCCACTTCATCCAACACTGGTAAAACTAATAAAAACTTTTCTTTTGTATTCTGGTTTTTTAGAGAAATAAGGCGATTAATTAAATCTGTTGATTTACCAACTCCACAGGGGCGGTCTACGACAGTAATTGCGGTCATATTAAACCGCCCCTTTAGAAGCCAGGAACCGTTTAAGCTCACCCACGTTCCATGTGGTCGTGCGCTCGGTTAGCTTGTAAGTTGTAAGCTTGCCAGCTTTTACTAATCGCCATACAGTCGCACCACTCACACTTAGGAGAGATTTAACAATAGGCAAGCGGACCATTGCGCTATCGGGCATGGTATCCCAGTGAAGTAATGCAGGATTGATATTGGTAGCTTGAAAAGCTGAGTATGAAGCGGTTGATACTGTTTGCATGATATGCGCCTTAATGAAGTCGTAATTGACTAGGCGCATCATAAAATCTACAGTTTTTTAAACCGCCAACTGGCAAACTAAATAGCCAGTTGGCGAAAGGTTTGTTATTTGGCGCGGCTTTCGAGAGCCTTTGGTATTTCTTTTAATTTATTTTCTATCGTAGTTGCACTAACTGACACACCTAATAATGCTGTCATGTTTGCGATTAACTCGCCAGCTTTTGATGGTTTCGCTATATCTAACTTAGCCTCTTTAGCCAATGCTGCAATGATGATTAAAAATGTTTCACGCTCCTTATTAGATAGTGGCTTATCAAATATTGTAGGTTGTGGAATAACTTCAATAGTAGGTTCACTTGCAATATAAAGTTTTCTTTCAATTGCCCAATCCAGCCAATCTGGTCGGAAGTGTTTTGTTAATGCCCACTCGATAAAGAATGCTGGCGGATAAACTTCATGTTCTATATCCATTCTACAGTTCGCCCAAATATTATGAAGTCGATCAATATCTTGATTCATGTTTATTAGCACTTCAGTTGCCTGCTTTGCATATTCATCTTGATGACCCATGAGCGAGCTGGGAAACAAGGCATACGCTTCATTAAGTTCCCCTGGTAAGTTGCCGTTGCATGCCCGATAATCAAATCCAGATAGCGTGCACAATCCGATATGTGCTGACCAATAGTCGTATAACAGAAAATCTTCCAAGCTAGATTGATCCCAATCTTGTTCCAGTGTCATCCACTTCTGTTGTATTGCCATAAACACACCTTTGCAGTATTTCCCTTAAAGTTGAAACCACGCCAGCGAGTAAAGGCCTCTCATTTTAGCCCTGTTAGGTTAGGTGAAGCTATAACAGTTTATGCTTTTTTAAATGGTGCTTCTAAGCCTTCCTTAATACACCATATTATCAGCGCTTAATATCGCTTGAAGTCTATCGCCTAGCTTAATCCATGCTTCTTGTTTTTCTTCTGCATATTCATAATGCAAATAATGCCTTCTTACTTTGCTGCCTGCGAGTACGTGATTTTGACAACGATCAATGACATCTAAAGTTATCTTTAATTCTTGCATCATAGTTGCACCTGTTCGCCTTAAATCGTGAGGTGTCCATTCAATATCCCCTAATACAAGGCTATTGCTTTCAACTCTATGTTGCATTTTATGTGCGTGCTTTTTAAACTTTGATTGCCTGTCACCAATCTGTTTGCTTGCGGATTTAATGCAAACATGTTTTTCATTATTTCTTGCAGGGAATAGCCACTTAGTTTCACCTGTTAATTTTTGCAATTGTTCAAACTGCTTCAAGGTGAATTCAGACAAGTATAAATTTTGTGCTTGTTTCTTACCTTTTGCGCCTTTAGTATTTTCTTTTGGTATATGCCACATTTGCTTATCAAAATCTACGTGTTTCCATTCAGCCATCAATAACTCGCCAATTCGACAAAGTGTGCCTAAACAAATCCACATGGCTAGTTGTACTTCTTTCTTTAATGGTCTTTCAATTCCGTATTTAGCAGGTGCGTTTATATAATTGGTTTCAGTATCTATAAACACACTTTGAAGCTTTTTAATTTCATCAATGCTTAAACATCTTTCTCGTTCAGGCGTGTAATCATTGGGTAGTAATGGCTTTATGTCTGCGAGTAGGGCAGGGTTGCCGTCTATCAATAACGCACGATAGGGCTTGCGTTTTTCTGCCCAAGTAAGTATCTGAACAATACTTTTTGATACCACTACGGCGGTGCGGTTTTTTTCACTAGCAATAATCTTTTTATACAGATTAGTTAGATGTGTGTCGCTTAGGTCTTTAAGTGGAATGCTACCCACGCTTGGCAGTATATGAAGTTTGAATGTTCTAATGAGTTGTTCGTTACCATCGAAGCGATTAACACCGTCTATTATCCAAACATTGTAAAGATCATTGAATGTTAGGTTTTCAATTGTTTTCTTTTCTGCTGTGGCGATAACTTCATCAACTGCGATTTGAGCTTCTATCTTGCCAGCTATTTTCTGAGCGCGGGGGTCCACACCTTCACTCACTAGCTTTTTCGCATTATCGCGATTAGCTCTGATTGTTGTCATATCTTTAGTAGGATAGCTACCGCACTGGAATAAAGCTGTTTTTTTGCCAATTCTGAAAACATACTGAAAACGAATTGATGCGCTACCATCAACTTTTAATCTAACAGTGCCTGTTAAGCCTTCACCATCACTTAATGTGTCACCATTCCATGTCGCGGGAATAGAATTTAATTCTAAAGGTGTCCACTTCTTGGTTTTTACATTTTTAGGGTGTCTAGTCATGTTATCTACTTTCAGGCATATACAAAGGCATATACATATTTTTAGATGTAATGATACTAGCTAATACTTAATGAGACAATAAATCAATATGTAAATATGATTAAATTATTGATTTAAAAGATATTTATAATATAATTAAGTATCATAAAGAATCATGTGACTTTATATGAAAATATTTTTTAACTGCCTGGGGGGCATGGGGTAGCAAGTTCGAATCTTGCTGTCCCGACCAATAAAAACAATAAGTTACAATATTAATAGCTGCCATATGGTAGTTTTTTTTGCTACTGGATGCCCATACAACTACCCTCTTGCAAATATAGAGTATCTTATACCACTACTTTTTTGTAATGTAGGTGCATTAAAAAATAACCTTGACCTCTGAAATAATACGCCACATGTTATTACACGAAAAGCATGTGTTTGATTTCTTCATCGAGGGTGAGTTATTAACGCAGTACTTGCTGGCAAGTTGGAGAAAGTTAAATTAAACTAATTTTTTTAGTTTGCAAATGGCTGACCTTGCAGGTCAGATTACACTGAGAAACAATCGCGCGCTGGAAGTAAAAGAAACCCAGAAGGTATAAAGGCCAACTGCTCTTAGGAGCTTTATGAAGAACTCCTATGAGTCGACTGAGATGCAGTAGATACTTTTAAGTTTTATAATTACGCTTTAAATGGGCATCAAATGGGTAGAAAAGATTTATAGAAGACTTCAACTAAAAGCTATAGGACAGATTTCTGGCCCTCATTTTCCTGTTGTAGACGTTTCAGCAAAGCTCGGAGTCTCAACTAAAATTTTTATGCGTGGTTCAAAAACACACCTAGCCCGAACCAGTGAGAACGGCTACTGAATTCCGAGAAGTCCAGAAGATTTTCTATTTGGCGCTACAAAATATTAGGAATAATTGGAAGATGTCATTACGTTATTGGAAACTGCGTTAAATAGGTTTACTATTCAACTTGATTAGAGAATCCTTCAAGAGTAATTGACCGATTTTTACGCAAAATTTAGGATGCTCTCAAATTTTCCCCAGCGTGCGGTGCACTTGCACCGTTTTTTCGAGCATCCCTAGAAGAATCGTTACCTTATTAAAGCTATTTATTGTTTTTTTTATCAGATACACGTTGTTTGCGCACTTCTTTAGGGTCTGCAATCAGTGGTCGGTATATTTCGACTCTATCTAAATGCCGCAGCGGAGTTTCTAATTTAGATAACTTTCCAAACAAGCCTACTTTATTCACGCTTAAATCAATTTCAGGAAACTTCTGCAAGATGCCTGATGCGTTAATCGCTTGTTCTGCGGTGGTTTCTGGCGCTACTTGTAGCGGAATAATTAATTGATTATTCGGCAGCGCGTAAGCGACTTCTACCGTGATTAGTGATGAGTCCATCTTCATTAACTCTTTAATGTTGTTTTGTAAACTTTATCGGCACGCGCTACAAAGCCATCTACAAATGTATTGGCAATATGGCTAAATACAGGCGCAATAATTCTCTCTAAAAAGCCATTAGCAAACTCGTAATTCAATTTAAATTCAATTTTGCAAGCATCTGCACGCAGCGCAATAAACTGCCAGCTACCATCCAAATGTTTAAATGGGCCATCTTTTAACTGAATATCCATGTTGTGCGGATAGGTTTTATTATTGATTGTGGTGAATTGCTGTTTAATGCCATGATAATTAATATGCAAAGTAGCGCTCGTTTTGCTATCGGTGCGCTCAAGCAAATCGACGCCACCGCACCAAGGCAAAAATTGCGGATAATCTTCGACCGCATCCACCAAAGCATACATCTGCTCGGCCGAATACATCACCAACACGGTTTTTTGAACAACATTCATAGTTTAAGATTTATATTCCGCATCAATACTAGCGTAAAATACTATTTTAAGTCATAAACAGCCAATATCCGCAACATGAGCATCGCCCAAAACAAAAAAGCTTTTTTCGATTATTTTATTGAAGACAAATTCGAAGCCGGAATCGTGCTTGAAGGCTGGGAAGTAAAGGCAATTCGCGATAATCGCGCCAATTTAAAAGAGGCGTACGTGATTATTCAGCGCGGTGAAATTTACCTTATCGGTTGCCACGTAACCCCTATGGGTGCCGCTTCTACGCACATTCGCCCAGATGCGATTCGCACACGTAAGTTATTGTTACATAATGAAGAAATCATTAAATTAATCGAAAAAGTAGACCGCGCCGGCTACACAATCGTGCCGCTAGATATGCATTTTTCCAAAGGTCGAGTTAAAGTACAAATTGGTTTAGCTAAAGGTAAAAAGCAACACGACAAACGCGATACTGAAAAAGCGCGTGATTGGGAGCGCGAAAAAGGTCGAATTATGCGTTCGCATAATAAGTAATCTTATTCTTCAAAATAAAACAGGTTTTATGTTTTTTTTGAGTAATAGATATTTTATGGGGTGAAGATGAAAATTAAAAATAACAATCAAATAACCACGTCAAGCGTTTCAGTTGCTATGGCCACTTACAATGGAGCTAAATATTTAAAAGAGCAGCTTGAAAGCATAGCTTGTCAAACCGTTTTACCCAGTGAAATTGTAATATCTGACGATTGTTCTAGTGATGAAACAAGAGGAGTCGTTGAAAGATTTATTAAATCGAGCGGAATGAATGTTAAGTTTTTGCCAAATCAATTCAATATTGGCATTATCAATAATTTTTTTAATGCTTTTGATCATTGCACTGGTGATTACATTTTTTATTGTGACCAAGACGATGTATGGATGCCTGATAAAGTAGAACAATGTCTGCACTGTTTTGAGCAATCCAAGCAAATTAAATTAGTCATACATCAAAATAATATAGTTGATCAAAATCTTAAAGATCAGGGCATCATCCAGCCACATATTAACAAATCGCACATACTTCAATTTCCAGTCTATCATGATAGTGTATGGGGTTTTGGTCATCAAATGGCTTTCCATCGCACTATTTTGCCAATGCTAGCTTACTTAAAAGATTTAAAAGAAACACGTTTAAGCCAAATTGCAAAATGTTTTGATTTATCAATTATTGTTGCAGCCGGCTTAAATGGTGATGTTTTTATGTTAAAAAAACCACTAGTTTTTTTTAGGAGGCACTCAGACTCAACAACAAATGCGGGCAAACAAATTGCTGGTTTATTTGATAAAGCAAAAAATAAAAATGAACATAATAATCATTACATTGATGAGATTGAGGCTATGATAGAAATTCACGATGCTAAAAGTTTTCAGAATCTTTTACCTGTTGAACAAGCTCTTATATACAAAAATATGCTTAAGTGTAAGCTGATAAAGTATAAGAAGATTACCCAACTTTATACTGGTGAATCGCTTTCTAAATATATTGTTGCGTTAGCAAGTTCAATAAATTACGCTTTGAAGAATAATTTAATAATAAAAAAAGAAATTGCAAAAAACATTTTTTATTCATTCTTGCTTCGTGTTTCAAATAAATGATTCTTACATAAATAATAAAAAAAGTTTAGTCGTAGAATAAATTTCTGTTTGATGGGCAGTCAAAATCAATAACTAAAGTTTTATAATTGTGAAACTAACTATATTTAAAGTGCTAGCTTTAAACATGTATAATTGAATTCTGTTTGGGGCTGACCAGGTTTCGACGTGGGTTACAAAGCAGTGCAGGGCATACCGAGGCTCAGACTACCTCGTAAATACAGCTGAAACAAGTATAGTCGCAAACGACGAAACTTACTCTCTAGCCGCTTAAGACCGGTTGGACGCTGCACCAGCTCTCCCGTGGGTTGGATTGAGGCAACTCATACGCAGTGTCATATACACGGGATACGTTTTACGTTGGGTTACTTAGCGTAGGATTAACCTTAAGGTAGCTCGCTTGCACACTGCTTGTCTGTTGGTGTGGTGCAGGTTAAATTAAACAACAAGGCTAAGTATGTAGAACTGTCTGTGGAGGATTTGCGGACGGGGGTTCGATTCCCCCCAGCTCCACCAAAACTCAAAAAACCCATTGATTCTTAATGGGTTTTTTGTTTTTCAAGATTTAAGATTCGCTGGTGTCCCAATGAGGTGTCCCAGTGAAAATTAATAAGCCAATTAAGTTTTCATCCAGACTGCATCTTAATCGCTACGGAGTTTATGGGTTTAGGCTTATTATCCCAAAAAACTTCAAATGTTTATTCATACAAAATGAATACCGCATTTCGTTAAAAACAAGAAATAAGGACGTTGCAAAAGCTCATTCTTTTAAGTTAACAGCTTTGGTGCAAGTCCATTTTGAAAGAATCCGAATGGCAATAAATTTTGAAGACGAGCATAAAGCTGCACTTGAGCTTGTTCAATCCCTACAAATTCAGGATTTTGATAATCATATTAATTTTTTAGAAAATTTATATGAATTTGATTCAGGAGAAAATAAACAGACTTTACTTGAATTAATTAATTTGAGAAAAAGAGATAACGAATACAAGCAGCAAATTGAAGCATTATTAGAAGAGCATTTAAAAAACTTGTCTAGTTGCAGTGAAAGTAAAATAGATTCAATCACCAATGACTTCTATACTGAGGTTACATCCATAAAACAAAGTCAGTGGCTTCAGGCTCAAGAAATAAATAGATTTACACTTGGTCTGCAATCAGCGGTGCATTCAAAGGTGAATCTACTTAATTTACAAGAAGTGAAAAAAGAATTCGATTCTGATAAAGAAAAGCTGCGTCAGTTTACGTCTGATTTAATTGCTAAAGCATATGCAAGCTCGCCAAATTCACAACAGCACTCAAACCCTACTGAAGCAGATTCAAATAAGTCCAAAACGCTCCTAAGCGAAGTTGTTAAAGAGTATTCTATTCATCAGAAAGCGGAAGGTAAGTGGACAGCTAAAACCGAAAATACTGTAAAAGAAATTTTCGAGTTATGGATTCGGATTGTTGGGGATATGCCTATTGAAGATTATGATTTTGAAAAAAATCGTAAATTTAAAGCGGTGCTTCAAAAGCTTCCAGCAAACATAAATAAATCACCAAAATATAGAAATAAAACAATTGATGAAATACTTGAGCTAGATGCAACGCCAGCTGCAAGCCATACTATAAATAAAAAACTGGCAAGGGTTTCATCTTTATTTGACTGGGCTAATCAGTATGGACATGCAACCGTAAACCCCGCTAAGGGGATGACAATTAAAAGTCCAAAATCAGCCCGTGACGTGTCAACCAGCATGCAATACTTTCCAGATTAGTGGTGGAAACAGCGTCCAATAGTTTCCACCTCAGTATGTCACCATCCAGTGTTTTAGCTGGAG
>JBKJIJ010000024.1:0-7048 GCA_046598525.1 Methylotenera sp.
CTGGCACTTGCTCGCTTTGGTCCGGATGGACGATAAAAACTACTTCATAATGTCGCATGAAATCTCCTTGTGGTTTGCAGCCACCCGATATGCTGTCGGTGTGGCAAGGGTTGAAAAGTACGCGATTATAGTCAATAAGGCTTTGTAAATCAATCTGATTGAACGAATAAGTGAGATAAATCAAAGTAATTGCAACAATTGCGCAAAATACATGCCTTAATAGTAGCTTGTTTAAAGGATTCAACCATGTCAGCCAACGATGTTTCAACACTAAACTTAGATCAACACCAACAGCCAGTTGGTTTTTCTGATAATTTTGCCTATAGCTTTACCAAAGCCATGCGGTTTTTTGCCGATACCTTTTTTAGTGGCCGCTATGGCCACCGTGCGGTTGTGCTAGAAACCATTGCTGGCGTACCTGGCATGGTAGGCGGCACCTTACAACACTTGCATTCGTTAAGGCGCATGAAAACTGACAACGGCTGGATACGCACATTATTAGATGAAGCCGAAAATGAGCGCATGCATTTAATGACATTTATTGAAATCGCCAAACCCAGCACGTTTGAACGTTTGCTTATCTTAATTGCGCAAGGCGTTTTTTATAACTGCTTCTTTTTATTGTATTTAATATCGCCTAAAACCGCGCACCGTGTGGTGGGTTATTTTGAAGAAGAAGCGGTTTATAGCTATACCGAATATTTAGCAGGCGTGGATAGCGGCAAATATGAAAATGTGCCCGCACCGCAATTAGCCATTGATTACTGGCATTTACAGGCTGATGCTACCTTGCGCGATGTGATATTAGTCGTGCGAGCCGATGAAGCCGGGCATCGCGATGTAAATCATGACTTTGCCAATCAATTAAGCTGATTCTTTAGGTGATTTTTTATTGCTTTAATTTGCTTAATTTTTAACACCAAAATCATCGTCGATAAACAAACCGTAATGGCGTTAGCGATAATAATCGGCCAATCATGCTGCAATAAACCATAAATCAACCACAGCGCAACGCCAATGGTAAACGTTGTATACATGGGCAATGAAATGCCCGATAAATCGCGTGTTTTATAAGAATGCAGCGCTTGCGGCACAAAAGCAACCGTAGTAAACACCGCTGCAATACTGCCAACTATTGGCGTGATATCTGAAATTATCATGATAAATTACTTTAATTATTTATTTTAACTAATTGATTTTATTTAAATATTTTTAAAATCTCTTATTAAGCCTATCACTTACAACCACGTCATCCTCGCGAAAGCGGGGATCCATCTAACTAGTTAATTAAAATGGATTCCCGCTTTCGCGGGAATGACGAAATATTATATTTGTAAATTTAGCTGAAGTTCGAAGGCGCATAAAGTTCGAAAGTGCAAAAAATTCGCCGGTGCACAAAGCTAGGCAATTCATCAGGTCAATAAAATTAACTAAGCCAAATCCGGCATCTCCGCGCCAAACACTTTTATTTTTAGTTTTTTCAACTGATCCCTAAACTCACCCGCTTTTTCAAATTCCAAATTCTTCGCCGCATCGTGCATGCATTTTTCCAAACGCTTCATTTCTTTTGCTAATTGTTTTTCACTTAAGCTTTCATAATTGGCTTGGTCTTGCGCTGCTTTGCGCTCACGTAGCGCTTCGTCTTTATCATAAACACCATCAATCATGTCTTTGATGCTCTTGCTAATACCTTTTGGCACAATGCCATTTGCCGTGTTAAAAGCAATCTGCACGCCGCGCCTACGCTCGGTTTCATCCATAGCTGCTTTCATGCTGCGGGTGATTTTATTGGCATAAAAAATCACTTTGCCGTTTAAATTTCGCGCCGCCCTGCCAGATGTTTGAATCAAGCTGCGTTCACTGCGTAAAAAGCCTTCTTTATCGGCATCCAGCACCGCTACCAATGAAACTTCTGGAATATCCAAGCCTTCGCGTAGCAAGTTAATGCCGACCAGCACATCAAATTCGCCCAAGCGCAAATCGCGGATAATTTCAACACGCTCAACGGTATCAATATCACTGTGTAAGTAACGCACTTTTACACCATGCTCGTTTAGATAATCGGTTAAATCTTCTGCCATGCGTTTGGTTAAGGTGGTTGCCAACACGCGCTCACCCACAGCTACGCGCAGCTTAATTTCGCCTAATAAATCATCCACTTGTGTATCGGCTGGCTTTACCACAATTTGCGGGTCAATCAAGCCAGTGGGTCGCGCAATCATTTCTACTACTTGTTGCTGATGATTCTTTTCATAATCGGCAGGCGTGGCGGATACAAACACGCATTGGCGCATAATGCGCTCAAATTCTTCAAATTTAAGCGGCCTATTATCCATGGCCGATGGCAAGCGCCAGCCATAATCCACCAAATTGGTTTTGCGCGATCTGTCGCCTAAAAACATACCACCCACTTGCGGCACGGTTACATGGCTTTCATCAATAATCATCAACGCGTCATCGGGTAGATAATCAATCAATGTTGGCGGCGGATCACCAGGATTGCGGCCGGATAAATGGCGCGAATAGTTTTCGATGCCTTTACAAAAGCCAATTTCATTGAGCATTTCTAAATCAAATCGCGTGCGCTGCTCAATGCGCTGCGCTTCTACCAGTTTGCCTTCTTTAATGTAAAAAGCCACGCGGTCGACCAGCTCTTTTTTAATTTTTTCCATCGCCTTAACGGTTGTTTCGCGCGGAGTTACGTAATGACTTGAAGGATAAATGGTAAACCGTTGAATTTTATTAAATATTTGTCCTGTTAATGGGTCAAATAAAGTAATGGTTTCAATCTCATCATCAAATAAACTTACTCTAACTGCTGTCTCATTATTTTCGGCAGGGAAGATATCAATCACATCACCACGCACTCTAAAACAGCCACGGCTAAAATCAAAGTCGTTGCGGTCGTACTGCATACCGATTAACCGGTCAATCGCATCGCGTTGACTTAGCTTTTCGCCCTGCTTTAAGTGCAACACCATACCGTGATAATCGCTTGGGTCGCCAATGCCGTAGATTGCTGAAACAGTGGCAACAATAATGCTGTCTTCGCGCTCTAATAAGGCCTTGGTGGCAGAAAGGCGCATCTGCTCAATATGCTCATTAATACTGGAATCTTTTTCAATAAACAAATCGCGCGATGGTACATAGGCTTCTGGCTGATAGTAATCGTAATAGCTAACAAAATATTCAACCGAATTATTAGGGAAAAATTCGCGAAACTCGCTATATAACTGCGCGGCAAGTGTTTTGTTTGGCGCCATCACAATGGCTGGCTTGCCTGTGCGCGCAATTACATTGGCAATGGTAAATGTTTTGCCAGAGCCTGTTACCCCAAGCAAAGTTTGAAACTTTAGGCCATCGTTAATACCTTGCGTTAATTTATCAATGGCTTGCGGCTGATCGCCGGCCGGCGGAAAAGGTTGAAATAACTGATATTTACTATTGGGGAATGTGACGAACACGCAGTTTTGCCTAAGCTTAATATAAAAAGTTTGAATTCAATTTTAGCAGTTTTGCATCTAAATGCATTTTTTTTGATTACAAGCTAGTAGGATAAGTTTTATCTTAAAGCGATTTAATTAAGTTTACGAACTAATGTTTACTGTTTGAAGTCATTACATAACAATAAAATCGTTGATGCACATTAATCGCGATTCATATAAATCTTAATATTGGGGATTTTCATGCGTATTTTAGTATTAATAACGGCACTTTTTGCCGCTAGTTCATCTGCTTTTGCTTTTGCTTTTGAAACAGCCAAAATGATGGAAGCTTTTCACAGCGTAGTAATGATACGCGGCTACAACGCCACAGGCGGCCTGGCTTATGGCTCTGGTGTTGTGGTGGGTGAAAATAAAGTGCTGACCAACTGCCATGTTTTACGCGCCACAAAACAGCCATGGGTATCGCGTGGTGAAGATACGTATTCGATTACCTCTGTCAAAGTAGATGCTTGGCACGATTTATGTTTGGTTTCTACTTTCTCAATGCCGTTTAAAGCCATTTCAATCGGCAAAAGCACAGACCTTAAACGTGGCCAAGAATTAGCTGCTATAGGCCACTCTAACGGTGTGCCTGCCCCACTTACATCAAGCGGCAACGTTAAAGCGTTATTTGATTCAGACAAAGGTAAAATTATACGCAGCACAGCAAAATTTATGATGGGCGCCAGCGGTAGCGGCTTGTTTGATATGCAAGGCCGTTTAGTTGGCATTAACACCTTCAAAACAGCGGGTTTGGGCGGCAGCATTCATTACGCCTTGCCAATTGAATGGCTAGAAAAGTTAGAACAAGAGCCTGAAACAACGGTGTTCCCGGTAACGGGTAAAGCGCTGTGGGAAGAAGATGAAGATAAAAAACCGTTCTACATGCAAGCAGCAGTGCCAGAATCGCGTCAAGATTGGCCAAAACTTACCGACGTTGCAACAAAATGGACCCAAGCAGAACCCAATAACACTGAAGCTTGGTATGCGCTGGGTTTGGCTTATGAAAATTTAGCCAAATCCGATTTAGCGTTGCAAGCCTATCAACAGTCTGCAAATTTAGATAAGGGAAATTTTGAAGCGCTAGTGCGCGTGGGCACGATTGCTAAAAATAAAGGCGATGCCGCTGAGATGCACCGTGTGCAAGTGGCTTTAACCGATATTGATAAAGAGCTTGGAGCGGAATACTCACAAATGATGGGTTGTGCTAATGGATGTTAACGTTGACCGTTAATGGTAGATGCTAATTTGCGCTGATATTAGCTAAAAAATCGTGCTTAATTCTATAAGAGACCGCAAGCTGCGGTCTCTTTTTGTTTTTAATCGCTTAAATGTGATGATTCCTTAAAACTATTTTTGTGCGTAAAATAGCGTTTATTCAATTGATTACAAATAATAAGTATTAAGGAAAGTGCATTTTGGCCCATTCGTCTTCACAACTTACTCCGGCACAAATTTTATCAAGCCGCGTTCAAAGCATTAAAGAATCCCCTACCCTTGCCATTACGGCTAAAGCAGGTAAATACAAGGCTGAAGGCCGCCCCATTATTGGCTTGGCGGCTGGCGAACCCGATTTTGATACACCACAACATATTAAAGATGCCGCCATTGCAGCGATTAATGCGGGCTACACCAAATACACGCCTGTTAGCGGAATACCCGCGTTAAAACAGGCCATTGTGAATAAATTTAAAACTGAAAATGGCTTTGATTACGCGCTAAACGAAGTCATTGTTGGCGTTGGCGGCAAGCAAACTATTTTCAATTTATGCCTAGCGGTGCTTAATAAAGGCGATGAAGTGATTGTGCCAGCGCCTTACTGGGTGAGCTACGCCGATATCGCCATGGTGGCCGAAGCGCTGCCAGTAATTATTGAATGCGGCATTGAGCAAGGCTTTAAGTTATTACCTGCACAGCTTGAAGCGGCAATAACCCCAAAAAGCAAATTGGTCATGTTTAATTCGCCATCTAACCCAACTGGCGCGGTTTACAGCTTAGATGAGCTAAAAGCCTTAGGCGAAGTGGTATTAAAACATCCGCATGTATTGGTGGCCACCGATGATATGTATGAACATGTGAATTTAACTGGTGACAAGTTTTATAACATTTTAAACGCCACGCCAGCATTAAAAGACCGCTGCATCGTGTTGAATGGCGTATCTAAAGCCTATTCAATGACAGGCTGGCGTATTGGTTACGCCGCCGGCCCTGCTTACATTATTAAAGCGATGGAAATTTTGCAATCGCAATCCACTAGCAACCCAACCTCTATTTCGCAATACGCGGCTGTAGCGGCATTAAGCGGTTCGCAAGATTGCATTAAACCGATGGTAGCCGCTTTTAAAGAGCGCCACAAATACGTGGTAGATCGATTCAACAGCATGCCTGGCTTAAGTTGCTTGATGGCTGGCGGCGCGTTTTATGCCTTCCCCGATGCGCGCGGCGCAATTGCTAACTTGCATAAAGCGGGCAAAATTAATGCCGCAACCGATATGGCGCTGGCAGAATATTTATTAGAAAGCTTTGATGTAGCGGTAGTGCCTGGCTCTGCGTTTGGCGCAGAAGGCTATTTCCGCATTTCATTTGCTACCTCAATGGATAATCTGCGTAATGCATTGGATAGAATTGAAAAAGCACTTAGTTAGGCTTTTATAGTAAGCCAATAAATAAAAAAAGACCTTTATGTAAAGGTCTTTTTTTATTTAAACCAATTTTCATTATAGCTTTTTGTCAAATCCCTGCACCGTTACGCTGCCATTGTTTTCCAATATAGCCAGCTTAATATCCTTAATCTCAAAATAACCCGATTGGCGCAAAGTAGAATCCAATTCTTGGCGCGTTAGCTTGGCCTCATTCATCACCTCTTCATACAGCTTGCCATTGTGAATAAGCACTTGCGGCCTGCCCTCAATAATGGCTTCCAACTTTTTGCTTTTAAAGGCGATTAACCCCACCAAATAATTGAGTGCCACCAATGTAGTGGCCGATATCAAGCCACCAATTAGTGAATTATCACCCGCACTCATCGAATTTTGCACCGCGTTAGATAAAATGAGCAGCAACACTAAATCAAACGGCGAAAGTTGGCCAATTTGGCGCTTGCCGGTTAAACGCAGCAAGGCAATTAAAAATACATAAACCACCAAACCCCTAGCCACCAATTCCCACCAAGGCACCGACAAATCAAACATAAAGACCTGCTTTCTTAAAAATTGTTTGCCAATGTTTATTGCCTATAAGCTATCGCGTGTTTGGCCAAATAATAGTTGGTATCGTAACTGGCAAACCAATTTGCCGCTATCAAGCATTAGCCTTTTGTAAATTAATAGGCTGAAATTTTAAAAAAAGCAGCGCAATAAGGGCAAGCTTTATAGTAAATAATTATTTTTTAGTTTTTTTCATCATTAAGCGACAAATTTTTGATTGTAACGATTGACCAAAAAGCACTAAGCCAGTATTATCACGCCTTCACAAGTGTAACCGATTCCTCGATAGCTCAGTCGGTAGAGCAACGGACTGTTAATCCGTGTGTCCCTGGTTCGAGCCCAGGTCGAGGAGCCAAA
>JBKJIJ010000013.1:0-155589 GCA_046598525.1 Methylotenera sp.
AAACAGTAAGCCAATAAGCGATCATCAAGACTTAACTGATATGGTTGTATCAAACGGCGATTGGCTAAGCCCAGCAAGCTTATTGCAAGATGTTGAGTCACTACCATATCCCATTGATGCACTACCAACTGGAATTAAAAATGCGGTTAAAGAAGTTCTGGACTTTACCCAATGTCCTCCAGCACTAGCAGCCTGTAGCGCTTTATCAGCATTATCACTCGCAGCACAGCATTTAGCGAATGTAAGCCGTGCTGAAGGCTTAACTAGTCCAGTGAGCATTTATACACTGGCCATTGCAGAAAGCGGAGAGCGTAAAACATCGGTTGATAAACATTTCACGAGCGCTATCATGAGTTGGGAAAGCGATCAAGCTGAGAAGTTGAAAGACGATGTAAAACGGCAATATGTTAAACATCAAGCTTGGACGATGCAGTTTGAAGGATTAAAGCAGAAAATTAAGGAGACAGCCAAACAACAAAAACCAGTTGATCTACTAACTAAGCAATTAAGCGAGCTTAAGTTTGAAGAACCTGAAGCGATCAGAGTGCCACGTTTAATTTATGGAGATGTAACGCCTGAGCAATTGGGTTATACCCTCGCTAAAGGCTGGCCGAGTGCTGGCGTGTTATCCAGTGAGGCTGGGATTGTATTTGGCAGTCATGGCATGAGTGGTGATTCTGCTATGCGTAGCATGTCGCAACTTAATATCTTATGGGAAGGTGGCAAACTAAATATAGACAGGCGCACCAGCGATAGTTATAGCGTTGAGGGGGCGCGTTTAACGATGGGGTTAGCCGTACAGGCAGACACCGTTAAAAACTTCTTTGACAACTCCAGACAGTTGGCGCGCGGTACTGGATTTGCAGCAAGGTTTCTAATTGCATGGCCAGATAGTACACAGGGAAATCGTTTATACAAAGAACCCCCTAAATCGTGGCCGCATTTGTCAAAATTTAACCAACGCATAACTGGCTTGTTAGATAAATTACCAACGCTTAACGATCAAGGCGGAATAACGCCAAAAACATTAACTTTTACCCCTGAAGCTAAAAAGGCTTGGATTGCTTTTCATGATGAAGTTGAAACTGCGCTAGGCCGTGATGGTGACATGTCAGACCTTAGAGATGTAGCCAGCAAGGCCGCCGATAATGTGGCGCGATTAGCTGCGTTATTTCACCTGTTTGAGCACAATGACACAGACACCATCAATGCAGAGTTTATAGAGGCTGCTAGTGATGTTGTGACTTGGCATTTATTCGAGGCTAAAAGATTTTTACAACAGATTGCTACTCCTTCTCATATTGTTAACGCCGTGAAGGTTGATAACTACATTCTGCGCTATTGCAAAGATCACAAAACAAGCACGTTATCGCAAAGTTTTATTTTACAACGGGGTGCAATTCGTGATGCCAAGACATTAAAAACAGCATTGATAGAATTGGTTGAAGCTAATCGTATAAAACTGTTTACTGAAGGCAAAGCTAGCATGGTTGAAGTCAATCCAGAATTACTGGAGGCAAACCATGTTACAAAATAGACTTAAAAAATACAGCCCTGCTAATGCTAATGCTAATCCTGCTAATCCTGCTAATCCTGCTAACGTTCATCATCAAAACACACCAACATTAGCAACTTTAGCAACTTTGCAGTTAGCAACCCTCGCTGAAAGTGAAGTGATTAGTAATTGGTGGTTAATGCATTTCATTGACCGCAAACCTTTGGAAGTTGCTATATGGCCACCTTGTACACTAGCAGGTGCATTTGAATCATATCCGCACGCAATAGCAGCCGAGCCACTGCCCCCACCTTTTACAGTGGAGGCCACCCCCTATGACTGATTTGTTTGTGTTAGAGGCTTCACCAAAAGTCAAATTTAATAAGCCCATGGAAGCAGACTGTTTGCGCGAGGTAATGATGGCATTAAAAACACACCAACTAGTTGCATGGTGCGAAAGACAAAACACGGGAGCCGCTAAAGTGGGTGGGCGTTTTATTAAGTTTGGCTGGAAAGGTTGCAGCGATATTTTAGGACAACTTAAAGACGGGCGATTATTAGCCGTGGAATGTAAGCGGCTTAAGGGCGGCAAGTTATCCAGTGACCAATTACACTTTTTAGAGATGGTAAGAAATCATGGCGGAGTGGCATTTGTAGCAATAAATCTGCAAGACGTACTAAACAATTTAGGGGGCTGCGATGAATAAAAAATCCGACATAAACGAGCCTGCAACAATTGATAACACAAGCGGTAACGTATTGCCTACCCGTACTAAAAAAGTTGATTTAAGGAGCATTGATGATGTACGCCTTGAGATGGCGAATGTATATCGGCGGATGAAATCAGGAGAGATAGAAACCAGTGATGGAACAAAGCTAGTGTATGTTTTAGGTCAAATTGGCAAAATGATTGAAGTACACGACATTGAGAAGCGTATCGAATTGCTGGAAGCGGGTGAAACTGTTGCGCAACGCAAACTTGAACCGCTAAAAGATGATGACTTTTTAGGTTAAGGGGAAATACTAATGAGCAAATTTACAGATACACCAGCAAAAATTGTATGGCATTACACTAAAGTTGAATACTTGCCAATGATAGAAAATACAGGGGCTCTTTTGCCTAAATCGGAGGCGGAATATGCACGAAATACACCTATTGTGAAAGGAGTATATATAAGCTCAGTTCCGCTAGTGTGGTTTAGCTCAGATCAATTATGGGAGCATGCAACTAGCCAGTTAAATGGAACGGGATATAGATCACAGAATTGGCAAAAGATAGCTAATGAAATGAAAGCAATTCGTTACGGCATTAGCGTAAATGACACTAGGTTAATCAATTGGGATAAAACATGTGAGTTAGCTGGGGCTAACCGTGAAGAGCGCAGACAAAGAAAGTTGCTGATACCTCAAGCACGAAAGGCTGGCTCAAACCCGTCACTTTGGTTTTCAAGTCTTGTAGCAATTCCTTTAGAGGATTTAGACTTTGAAATGTGGCTTGATGGGTGCTGGAAAAAAGTTGACAGAGCCCTAATTAGGAGCAAATTAAATGAATTGGGAATGTTAACGATGTGCTAATTTACAATAATTAACCGACTCTATAAAAAGGTCAATATTTCTAGATGAAAGGCATTTCATAATGATCATGAAAGAAAGATTAAAAGCACTTGAACAGACAAGCACAGGGCGCTAGGGGAGCTTCCCTTGATTGTGAATGATATGTCTACAGATGAAAAAATAAAACAGCTAGAGGGCAATGCACGCATGTTCAACCGCACTATCCACACAAGTTTAATAGAGGGTTTATATGTCTATTAAGCATAGGGTAAGGGCGTTAGAGATTGAGCTTAAAGTGAATATGGGAAAGGAGCCATGGCTTACCTTTGATATTGATGGCAATCCTACAATAGAGCAACAAAAATCAATGGATGAAGCGGAAAGATTGGGTAAAAAATATATTTGTTTTATAGCCCAAGGAGACACCATTTACCTTAGCTGTTTAAAAGAGCATCCTCCATGGCAAAAGCTCGGCAAATGAACTAACAAATAATATGTAAATTTGACGACCCAGCAAGTTGGTTTTATTATTTTAACCAATTTAGTTTAAAGTAAGATTTGATGATTTTTAATAAAACTTAATAAGTACTTCCAGGAACTGTTATGAATAAATTTATGATAATTTTTCTGCTTATCAGCAACTCAGCTTACGCCTTTGATTTTAAGGGTGTGGAAGTTGGTAAGTATATTTCAGAGACTGAAATAAAAGATAAATTGTATGTTATGTGCCATCAATCAAGTGAAGACTATCCTGCATATTGTGCTGGAAGCAAGGAAACTATAGCGGGGCAAGATGCAAAAATAAGAGTAATGCTTAGCAATGAAAATGTTGTTGAATCAATAAGCGTAGTTTTTTTACTCGAAAGATTATGAAAAAATAGCGAGTGCACTAAAGGCAAAGCACGGAAAAGGTAAACATGAATCTTCAGTTGTATCTAATGCTTTGGGAGCTAGTTTCAGTCAAGCAGAAATAACATGGCGATCAAAAAACTCCACTATGAGTATAAGTAAATACAATGAAACAATAAGTGAAGGTATTTTGTATATTATTTCAAATAAAGCGCTAAAAGAATCACTTAAAAAATACGAAAATGATAAATCAGACATTTGATAACTAAGAGTAATTTTAAATTCAATTTTTAAAGGTTATGTTTTGAAAAAGTTAATAAGTAAAATAAAAGACTGGTGGGAAGGCTATCTTATTCCAGACAATGATATTGATCATGGCGTAGTTATATTCCCACCTTATTTACAAAGACCATTTATAGCGAGATGCTGGGAAGTAATATCAGGATTTTACCTTTCGCATTGGAAATGGATTTGGAGTTCTGCAATTGCTTGCATCGCCTTGTTTTTTGGTGCGAAAGGATAAAAAAATTTAAAGCGAAAATATTTATCGGTACTACTTAAAAAAAGTATTTTAAGCAATTCACTGATAAATTTCGTATTTCTGTTACTCCTACGTTACTCCTAATAAAAAACTTTAAGGGGAACGGGGTAAAAAACACTAGTAATTTCATAAGTGTTACTCAAGGGAAACGCTTTTTAACATCTAATTTAAAACATATCTTTATTACGTAAAAAAACCTAGCAAATAGCTAGGCTTTATTTGTATGTTGAATAGCTACTAAGATATTCAACTACAAATTGGGCAAGTACAGCTTAAGGCATGAAACGGCCAGAAGGGATGTATAGTTACTTGCCTATATTTCATTATTTATTCATTACGTACATTGTTACTTCAAAGCCAAAACGCATTTCTGTAGCTGCTGGTGTTGTCCACATGATAATTTCCTTTAAGTTTGGCGATTCACAATGATTCGCTTCATGTGTTGCATTATGCGCGCCATCTTAAAATCAACCCTATGTGCTTCACTCAATAAACACTAGTGATTTTACGTAAACGAATACTCATTTATACAGTGAAAATTGGTTAACGAATCGATATAGGTAAGAACTCAGGTAAGAACTACAGACATAAAAAAACCGCAAATCCAATAGGCATGCGGTTCTTCTACTAATTGTTGGCGGAGTGGACGGGACTCGAACCCGCGACCCCCGGCGTGACAGGCCGGTATTCTAACCAACTGAACTACCACTCCAGTTTTTTAGTACTACTTATATTTTAAAACTAAATTTTAAAATATGGTTTTTGTATTCCCTCAAAATTAAAGAGTGCTAAGCATCTAGCACTCTTAATTAATATTGAGGCAATATCTGTTAGTTGTTGGTGGGTGCTAACGGGGTCGAACCGCTGACATTCGCCTTGTAAGGGCGACGCTCTACCAACTGAGCTAAGCACCCTGTGCCCATTTTACAACTTCTATATTTTAGCACAGTTAAGAATCTACTTCACTAAAATCATATAACTAACTGAAATTATTAACTATCTGTGTTTCACTAGTTAACTGCTCAATCACTAAAGAAAGCTAGTTTAGAGCATCTTTAAGCGCTTTACCAGCCCTAAACTTAGGAGAATTTGCAGCTTTTATACTTATTGTTGCTCCTGTGCGAGGATTACGGCCATTTCTAGCCTCACGCTTGCCTACGTAAAATGAACCAAAACCAATTAAAGTTACTAAATCACCTTTTTTAAGTGCTTTAGTGATAGCAGCGGTTGTTGCGTCTAAAGCGCGACCAGCAGCTGCCTTTGAAATGCCAGCTGATTTTGCAATATCATCAATCAATTCTGATTTGTTCACGAGTAATCCCCTCAAATATTGTTAAGTAAATAACAGGCGTATCCTGTTATGACTTTATAACAAGCTACAAAAGCCTGTGTCAAGGCTTTGCGGGCAATTTCGCGCTATAAATAGTAAATTAATGCAAATAAATATTATTAATACTTAAATTCAGTGTGTAACTGGCACATTGGCGTCAGGCGTGACTTCAGCTGCAACGGCTGCAATCTCTACTGTTTTTTCAGCCAACGGCTTTGGAGCACTTTCTAAAGCCAATTCTAAAACCTGATCTATCCATTTAACTGGATGAATCTGTAACTGACTTTTAATATTATCTGGAATATCGACTAGGTCTTTTACATTCGATTCTGGAATAAGGACTGTTTTAATGCCGCCGCGATGCGCTGCCAACAACTTCTCTTTAAGTCCGCCAATAGCTAATACTTCACCGCGCAAGGTAATTTCGCCTGTCATAGCTACGTCAGCACGCGCTGGAATTCCTGTTAACACAGAAACCAATGCGGTGGTAAGCCCAATACCAGCGCTTGGGCCATCTTTTGGCGTTGCGCCTTCTGGTAAATGGATATGAATATCCTTTTTCTCATAGAAATCTTCTGCAATACCTAAACGCGCGGCGCGACTACGTACCACGCTCATCGCCGCTTGCACAGATTCTTGCATCACATCACCCAATTTACCCGTGGTGATTGTTTTACCTTTACCCGGCAAAAGCACCGCTTCAATCGTTAGCAACTCGCCACCCACAGATGTCCAAGCCAAGCCTGTTACTTGCCCCACTTGGTTTTCTTTGGCTGCAATGCCGTAGTCGTAGCGATACACACCTAAATATTTATCTAAATTTTTAGAACTAATGCTGATTTTTTTGGCTGCAGCAATTGTTTCTATTTTAGTATCGGCATCTGTAACGCGACGTGATTTTTTAGCATTTGTTTGGTTAAGCAATAGTTCTTTAACTACTTTGCGGCAGATTTTAGCAATTTCTTGCTCTAAACGGCGCACACCCGCTTCACGCGTGTAGTAACGCACAATATCGCGAATAACGGATTCTGAAATATTGATTTCAGTCGGTTTAAGGCCATGCGTTTTAAGCTCTTTTGGCAATAAATACTTCATGGCAATATTAATTTTTTCGTCTTCGGTATAACCCGCCAAACGAATAATTTCCATGCGATCTAACAATGGCGCTGGAATATTCATGGTATTAGCCGTTGCCACAAACATCACATCGGATAAATCATATTCCACTTCAATGTAGTGATCAGCAAACGTATGGTTTTGCTCAGGATCCAGCACCTCAAGTAGCGCCGATGAAGGATCACCACGCATATCTTGGCCCATTTTATCCACTTCATCTAGCAAGAATAATGGATTTTTAACGCCAACTTTAGTCATGCTTTGCATGACTTTACCGGGCATTGAGCCAATATAAGTGCGTCTATGGCCGCGAATTTCCGCTTCATCACGCACGCCACCTAATGCCATGCGGATAAATTTACGATTAATGGCTTTAGCAATACTTTGGCCAAGCGAAGTTTTACCCACACCAGGCGGGCCTACTAAGCACAATATTGGCGCTTTTAGCTTACCAACACGCTGTTGCACCGCTAAATACTCCACAATACGTTCTTTTACTTTTTCAAGTCCGTAGTGATCCGCATCTAAAATATCCATTGCCGTTTGCAAATCTTTACTGATCTTAGTTTTCTTTTTCCAAGGCAAATTAACCAAAGTATCAATATAGTTACGCACAACCGATGCTTCAGCCGACATTGGTGACATCATTTTCAGTTTTTTAAGCTCAGCATTCACTTTTGCGTGCGCTTCTTTAGACATGCCCGATTCTTTAATACGCTTTTCTAAATCGTCTAATTCGGCATTTTCGTCTTGTTCACCCAACTCTTTTTGGATGGCTTTAACTTGCTCATTTAAATAATACTCGCGCTGACTTTTTTCCATTTGGCGTTTAACACGGCCACGGATGCGCTTTTCAACCTGCAAGATATCAATTTCGGATTCCATCAAATGCAGCAAATGTTCTAAACGCTCTGTCACGCTGAGCATTTCCAGAATCTTTTGTTTTTCTTCAAGCTTCAAGGTTAAGTGCGCAGAAATGGTATCAGCCAAACGCCCTGCTTCACTGATTGTAGCCAGTGAAGTTAAGATTTCTGGTGGAATTTTTTTGTTTAATTTAACGTATTGATCAAACTGCGTAAATACAGTGCGCATCAGCGCTTCTGTTTCGCTATCGTTTTCAACTGGGTCTGCAATTTTTTCAGCTTTGGCTAAAAAACATTCTTCCGTTTCAATAAACTCTGAAACGCGCACACGATGCAAACCTTCTACCAACACTTTTACTGTGCCATCTGGCAGTTTTAGCATTTGCAATACAGTGGCTAGCGTGCCGATTTCATATAAGTCTTCGGCATCTGGTTCATCTTTATTGGCTGACTTTTGCGCCACCAATAAAATCTGTTTATTGGTATCTGATGCGATTTCTAACGCTTTAACCGATTTTGCACGCCCAACAAAAAGTGGAATCACTAGATGTGGGTAAACCACCACGTCGCGCAAAGGCAATAGCGGCATCAAGCCATCTGGCTCATTGCCTTTAGGTTTGATTGCGTCAGGTAAATCATCTGAAAAAGTTTGTTCTGTCATAAAATACTTTCAAGGTCGCATAGACACATAGTTAAGCAGGCAAGCTGCCTATGCTATTAGGTTGGGAACATACTTTGATAGTTCAAGGGTGATAATGAAATAAATCGTTTATATTCGATTAATATGGGTGTATTAATGACTATAAACGACTTATATTTATTTGCAATAGCCCTGTGGAGGGCACAGGGTAATTAACGTTAGCGGAAAATCAATCGTTAACTGGCCGACTCCGCTTTTTTTGGTGTGTCTTGAAAAATCATCAAGGGCTGTGATTCGCCTTTGATGGTGCCTTCATCAATCACCACTTTGCTTAAGTTTTCAATTGATGGTAGGTCATACATCACTTCAAGCAATGAATGCTCTAAAATTGAACGCAAACCACGCGCACCTGTTTTGCGTTCTAACGCTTTTTTGGCGATTAATAGCAAGGCTGACTCTCTAAACTCAAGGTCTACGCCTTCCATTTTAAACAGCTTCATATATTGCTTGGTTAATGCATTTTTTGGCTCAACCAAAATAGTCATTAAAGCCGCTTCGTCTAATGATTCAAGCGTTGCAACGACTGGCAAGCGGCCGATAAACTCAGGAATCAAGCCAAATTTAATTAAATCTTCCGGCTCTACATCGCGCAATACAGCGCCTACTTCGCGCATATCGTCTTTGCTTTTTACTTCAGCGCCAAAGCCAATGCCACCTTTTTCAGAGCGTCTGCGAATCACTTTATCTAAGCCATCAAACGCGCCACCGCAAATAAACAAAATATTGGTGGTATCTAATTGCACAAACTCTTGGTTTGGATGTTTGCGGCCACCTTGTGGCGGCACAGATGCTATCGTACCTTCGATTAGTTTAAGCAACGCTTGCTGTACACCCTCGCCTGATACATCGCGGGTGATTGATGGGTTGTCTGATTTACGTGAAATTTTATCCACTTCATCAATATAAACGATACCGCGTTGGGCTTTTTCAACGTCGTAATCACATTTTTGCAATAATTTTTGCATAATGTTTTCAACGTCTTCACCGACATAACCGGCTTCGGTTAATGTGGTTGCATCGGCCATCACAAATGGCACATCTAACATGCGCGCCAATGTTTGCGCTAACAATGTTTTACCTGAACCAGTCGGGCCAATCAGTAAAATATTACTTTTCTGAATTTCAACATCGTCTTGGCTAACATTTTTAGAGCTGGTATTTTGTGAAATATGGTTGTGACCAAGACGTTTATAATGGTTATACACCGCTACAGAAAGATTCTTTTTAGCTTGGGTTTGACCAATCACGTATTGATCTAAAATCGCGCAGATTTCTTGCGGCGTAGGCAACGATTTATCGGTCGTTTTAATATCGCTTAAACTTTGCACTTCCTCTTTAATGATGTCGTTGCATAAATCAACGCATTCATCACAGATAAACACAGACGGACCTGCAATTAGCTTTTTAACTTCGTGCTGGCTTTTGCCGCAAAAAGAGCAATACAGTAATTTTTCACCTTCGGCTTTAGTCGCCATTCAACATCCCTAACCCAACTAACTTGTTACTTTAAAAATAATTTCTAGTTACCACTTTTTTAACACTTTAAAGCGCAAACACCCTAAACAGCTGGCGTACGCGTTTCAATCATTTTATCAATCATGCCATATTCAACCGATTGTTCTGCGCTCATAAAGTTATCACGCTCAGTATCGCGGTCAATTTCTTTAGCCGTTTTACCTGTGTGATGCGCCAAAATCGCATTTAACTTACCACGCAAATATAAAATTTCTTTAGCATGAATTTCAATATCCGTTGATTGGCCTGAAAAACCACCAGATGGCTGATGAATCATTATGCGCGAATTGGGCAAACTAAAACGTTTACCTTTTGCGCCAGCTGCCAACAAAAATGCACCCATACTAGCCGCTTGACCAATACAAAGTGTACTTACATCAGGCTTGATAAACTGCATGGTGTCATAAATTGACATGCCTGCCGTTACCGAACCGCCTGGTGAGTTAATGTACAAAGAAATATCTTTATCTGGATTTTCAGCCTCAAGAAAAAGCAATTGAGCCACCACCAAATTGGCAGTCATGTCATTAACGGGACCGACCAAAAAAATGACGCGTTCTTTTAATAAGCGTGAATAAATATCATACGAACGCTCGCCACGGCCGCTTTGCTCCACCACCATTGGAATTAAACCCAAACCTTGCGGTTCCAAGTTGTTACTTGCATTCATGTTGTTACTTGTATTCACATTAAAATCACTTATATTATTGAACATGCTGTTTGCTAACCCTAATTTATACGCTATTACTTTTTATGACCTATTGACCAGCCATTAATTCATCAAACTTGATTTTTTTGGCCGTTACTTTTGCTTTGTCTAGTACCCAATTTACAGCGTTTTCTTCGGTAGCTAAAGCGGCTGGTTCATCTAAGCGTTTAACATCGGCATAATACCAACTCACTAATTCGCTTGGTTTTTCAAAGCTTTGCGCAAACGTATCAACCATTGCGCGCACTTGGTCTGCCGATGCTTGCAAGTTATTGCTATTCACTAATTCGCTTAAAATTAAGCGTAATGCAGTGCTACGTTTAGCTTGCTCTTCAAACATGGCTGGCTCTAATTGAATCGCTTTAGGATCCATGCCGCGTTGTTGAAGATTTTGCGCCGTTTGTTGCATCATGCGATTAATTTCAGCATTTACTAAGGCTTTTGGAGTTTCAATATCTGAATCCGCCACAAGTGCTTGAAATACTTGTTCTTTTACGCGCGCTTTTAAACGTTTTTCAACTTCTTGTTCTAAGCTTGCTTTAATTTCGGCTTGCATTTTTTTAACGTCGCCATCATCAATGCCTAAGCTTTTAGCAAATTCAGCATCAATTTCTGGCAATACTGGCTGAGAAACTTGATTGTACGTAACCGCATAACTCACTGTTTTACCGGCTAGTTGCGTTGGGTTATGGTCTGCTGGGTAGCTAATTTCAAACACTTTAGTAGCGCCTGTTTTACCGCCCGCTAAATGGTCATCAAATTCGGCAATACGACCTGGTTCGCCTAAAACTAAATCAATGCCTGTTTCGCCAGTACTTTCAACTTGCTGGCCGTCAATACTAGCAACCAATACCACATTAATTTGGTCACCTTTTTTAGCCGCGCGTTTTACCGGCTCAAATGTAACACGTTGTTTTACCAGCACTTCTAATGTTTTTTCAACATCCGCTTCAGATACTTCTAAAGTAGGCTTTTCGATTTTAAGTTTACTTAAATCGTTTAATTTCACTTCAGGAAACACTTCAAATGTGGCGGTATACTCAAAATCGGTCGCCGCTTCAGCAAAAGGTTTGTGCTCAATATTAGGAAAACCGGCAACGCGCAATTTATTTTCTTGCACGGCGCTGCCAAAACTTGTTTCAACCGCTTGAGAGTAAACCTCATCGCGCACTTGATCACCATAATGCTGATTAACCAAGCCAATTGGCGCTTTGCCCGGCCTAAAACCAGAAAATTTAGCCGTACGGGAGATTTGCGTCAGCCTTTGTTTAATCTGGCCTTCAAGCGGTGCCAACGGTACTTTAACTGTTATGCGACGTTCTAAGTTGCTGATTGTTTCGAGCGATGCTGCCATGTTGCAATTCCTGTAAAAGTGTCACCTAAATGAGTTAAGCAACGATTAATGGTTAAAAAGTTAAGACTTAAAAGTGTGGATTCAGTTTTAATAAAATCCTATTTAAACTTAAGCTTAATTGTTTAATTAAATCTTACTTTTAAGCAAAATTTAACCGTGTTGAGATAATAAAATAGCCTTGAAATATATCACATACTAGGTTTGAAATAAACGAATTTAAATCATATACATGATTATTGACGCCATTATCGTCTACTTTAAAATCACTGACTAAAGACATTAATTAAAAACGTAAATCAGCCTTCAAATCATCCTCATGCTCTAATCCCACCGCTATTCTGACTAAATTATCGCTAATGCCTGCTTCTAATCTCGCCTCAGCCGTAATGCGACTGTGCGTTGTAGTGGCGGGATGCGTAATCGTACTTTTTGCATCACCTAAATTGGCGGTAATTGAGATTAACTCAGTTGCATCAATTAAGGCCCAAGCCGCTTCTTGTTTGGTTTGACCGGCTTTTGGCTTTACTTCAAAACTCACAATACCGCCGCCGCTTAGCTGTTGCCTCATGGCTAAAGCGTGCTGCGGATGAGAGGCCAAGCCGGGGTAAAAAACGCGCGCCACTTGCGCTTGCGATTCTAACCAAGTGGCTAAGGCTAAGGCTTTGCGCGCATGTGCTTCCATGCGAATATGCAGCGTTTCTAGGCCTTTTAAAAACACCCAAGCATTAAAAGCGCTCATGGTCACGCCGGCAGTGCGCAAAAATCCATATACGGGTTCCATTAAGGCTTTAGTGCCAAGCACAGCGCCGCCCAAGCATCTGCCCTGCCCATCAATATATTTGGTGGCAGAATGAATAATGATATCGGCGCCTAAATCTAGCGGTTTTTGAATCGCTGGCGTGCAAAAGCAATTATCCACCACCAAATAGGCATTGGCCTGATGGGCAATATCGGCTAAAAGTTGAATGTCGCACACTTCTGTTAATGGATTGGATGGCGTTTCAACAAAAAATAATTTGGTTTTAGGCGTAATAGCCGCTTGCCATTCAGCCGGATTAGTCAATGACACGAATGTTACTTCTAAACCCCAACGTTTAAGAATATTGCCAAACAGCTGCACACTTGTACCAAAAACGCTGCGCGATGCTACAACGTGATCACCCGCGTTGCACAAACCCATTACGCAAGCCAATATGGCTGACATGCCGCTGGACGTAGCTACGCACTGCTCTGCGCCTTCTAGCGCGGCTAGTTTGTTTTGAAACATGGTGACCGTTGGGTTAGTAAATCGCGAATAAATATTACCGGGCTCTGTGCCGCCAAAGCGCGCGGCGGCTTGTGCTGAGTTTTTAAATTTAAAGCTGGAATTTAAAAACAATGCCTCTGAATTTTCACCAAATTCAGTCGTTTCGGTGCCAGCACGCACGCTTAATGTCTCAGGATGATAGGTTTTGATGGTCGTCATAATGTCTGTTAAATCACTTTTATGGTGTGGCAAATTTTTATGGTGTGGCAAATATTGGGGCGTTAAAAAACCCGAGTTAGCTAAAGAATAAGCTAAAACGGGTTTTGGCTCTCGCTTTAGCAGGATTTATTATGCGCCCGCAAGCTGAGTAAGGCTTTGTTTAATATTGGCCACTCAAATCAGCGCAATTCCATTTAACGCTCTTAACATAACGTTGTCAAGCACATTACTAATAAAAAAAAACCGGACAACAACTTTGTACCCAGCACCTTTAACACTTCACTTTGTTGCTTACCCAATCCTACCCACAAAGGCAGGCGTAATAAGCGTTCTGACAACTGATCAGTTTGTTTAAGCTCACCATGAGCGCGCGCAAATTGCTTGCCAGCAGGCGCATTATGTAAAGGTATATAGTGGAATACAGGATGAATATCTTGCTTTTTGAATTTTTTAATCAGCTCAGTACGTTGCTTTAGCGAGTTCAGCAAAATATAGTACATATGCGCGTTATGTTGACACTCGGCAGGAATAATTGGTCGTCTTAAATCGCCTTTTTGCTCAAGCTCAGCTAAAGATTCATGATAAATATTCCAAACATCCAAGCGTTTTTGCGTAATTTCATGCGCTTTTTCAAGTTGCGCCAATAAAAACGCAGCCGTATCTTCGCCTGGTAAATAAGATGAGCCTATATCTTGCCAAGTGTATTTATCTACTTGCCCGCGATAAAATTGGCTACGATTAGTGCCTTTTTCGCGAATAATTTCTGCGCGCGCGGCAAATTTTTCATCATTAATCAGTATGGCGCCGCCCTCACCTGAAATAATATTTTTTGTCTCATGAAAAGAATAAGCGCCAATATGACCAATAGAGCCAAGCGCGCGGCCTTTGTAAGAAGCCATTACACCCTGCGCGGCATCTTCAATCACCAACAAATTATGCTTTTTGGCAATTTGCATAATAGTGTCCATCTCACAACCAACGCCTGCGTAATGCACAGGCGCAATCGCCTTGGTGCGCGGTGTAATCGCGGCTTCAATCAATGTTTCGTCAATATTTAATGTGTCAGCACGAATATCCACAAAAACCGGCACACCGCCACGCAATACAAATGCGTTGGCGGTTGATACGAATGTGTAGGAAGGCATAATGATTTCATCACCTGGCTGAATATCCGCCAGTAATGCCGCCATTTCTAAAGCTGCAGTGCATGAATGTGTGATGAGCGCTTTACGCGTTTGCGTTTGCGCTTCTAGCCATTGGCTGGCTTTAAATGTAAATACACCATCGCCAGAAAGATTGCCATTTTCATGCGATTGGCGAATGTATTCAAGCTCGTTACCTTTCAGGTATATTTTATTAAATGGAATCATTAATGCTCTTAATCTCGACTGAAAGTCAAAACCTACTTGTGAGGTCGAATATTAAGTGAATTCCATTTAAATAAATATTACCCTTTCGGGGAATTATTAATTAATTACAATTGGACTCTAGCTTTACTGCATTTAAGAAACTTGTTCTACTGCTTCATCTTCCTCCGCATCAATCAAGTTCAAATCAAGCTGGGTGCTTGAATTGCTGGGTTTTTGCTTTTTATTGAAATCGCCGCGCGCCGATTCAATTCGATTTAAATAAGCCGCATCCACATCGCCTGTGACATATTTTCCATCAAAACAGCTGCAATCAAACACGCGCATTTTGGGGTTAGATTGTGCAATCACCTCAACTAATGCGTCTAAATCTTGATAAATTAGCGCATCGGCACCAATCTCTTGGCAAATTTGTTCATCGGTACGGCCAGTCGCCAACAATTCATCACGGCTTGGCATATCAATGCCATACACATTGGGAAAGCGCACTGGTGGGGCGGCTGAGGCAAAATACACTTTGTTAGCGCCGGCATCGCGCGCCATTTGCACAATTTGTTGCGACGTGGTGCCGCGCACAATAGAGTCATCCACTAATAAAACGTTTTTGCCTTTAAATTCAATGCCAATTGGATTTAGTTTTTGACGGACCGATTTTTTGCGTAAGGCTTGGCCCGGCATAATAAAGGTACGGCCAATGTAGCGATTTTTAATAAAGCCTTCGCGGTAATCTAGCCCTAACGAAATGCCGACTTGAAGCGCACTGGGGCGGCTAGTATCCGGAATTGGAATCACTACATCAATTTTTAAATGACTCCATTCACGCTTGATTTTTGCAGCCAATGTGGTGCCCATGTCTAAACGGGTTTGATACACCGAAACGCCATCAATCACTGAATCAGGACGGGCTAAATAAACATATTCAAAAATACACGGTGTTAATGTTGGGGCTTCAGCGCATTGGCGGCTAAATAAATTGCCGTCCATATCAATAAATACCGCTTCGCCTGGGTCTACATCGCGCATTAATTGAAAACCTAATACATCCAGCGCAACGCTTTCAGAGGCCACAATATACTCAGTGCCTTTATCGGTATCTAATTTACCGATAACCAGTGGGCGAATACCATTTGGATCGCGAAATGCCAGCAAGCCAAAGTTAGCAATCATGGCGACTACCGCATAAGCGCCTTTGCAACGTTTGTGCACGCCAGAAACGGCATCAAACGCCATATCGGTGTTCAATACAGCATTGCGCGATGTCTTTTCAATTTCGTGTGCTAATACATTTAGCAATACTTCAGAATCGGAATTGGTATTGATGTGGCGTAAATCTTGGCGAAACATTTCTGATTTTAATTGTTCAGAATTGGTTAAATTGCCGTTATGGCCAAGCACAATACCAAATGGCGAATTCACATAAAACGGTTGCGCTTCAGCCGCACTGGATGAACCCGCTGTTGGATAGCGCACATGCGCGATACCCGCATTGCCAACCAAGCTGCGCATATGGCGTGTTTGAAACACATCTTTAACTAGGCCATTGTTTTTGTGCATAAAAAACGTATTGCCATCACAAGTAACGATACCTGCCGCATCTTGCCCGCGATGTTGCAACACCAACAAGCCGTCATACAACAACTGATTAACGGGGTTTTTGCCGACAATGCCTATAATTCCGCACATAGATGAATTTCCTTAAACAATCAGGTTTTAACTGCAACAATACACTTTTAAACGCGTACTACTTAAAAACAGGCACTACATAAAAACAAGTATTACTTAAAACATGTATAACTTTAAAACAGGTACAACTTTAATGAGATCTTTTGAAACGGTCATTCAAATAAGTACTTAATTTTGAGCAATTACCTAGCTGCATTTAGTCATATTTAACGTATTGGGCTACTTTTTGCGGCATAAAGGGCAATGCCGCTTTTACTAAGGCTTCTAATGGCGAACTAAACATGGCATTTGTCCAACGCACATCTTTAGGAATACTGGTTAAGCCCGCCAAAAATACCAAAATACAGACAATCAGCAAGCCTTTTGCAAACCCGAATAATGCGCCAAAAAAACGATTTAGCCAACTTAAACCAATTTTTTCTAACATGCTAGAAAGTGCAATTGAAAGCAAGCTAACTACCAACAATACGCCTAAAAACAAAATTAAAAAAGCAGCTAAAATGCGCAGCGAATCAGTAGGAATATCTTGTGGTAACAAAGGCACTAATTGGGTTGAATAGGTTTTTGCCACATAAAGCGCGGCTAACCAACCAATAATTGACAGCATTTCACGCACCGCGCCGCGCATCATACTAATAATGATGCAGGCACCGATAATAATAAATACCGTGTAATCAAAGCTGGTCATATTGAATCTTAACCGCTACTGGCTAACAACCATGCCGGTTAGGCCTGCGTCTTTAATGTTTTGCAGGGCAATGGCCGCTTCATTACGCTCACCCAGCAAATTGGTGCGTAGGCGGATTTTTTGACCTTTAGCCGTATCGATTTTTTCGGTTTGTGAGGCATAGCCTATATCGCTTAGTTTAGCCTGTAATTTTTTAACATTGGCCGCATCTGAAAACACACCAATTTGCACATAAAATTTAGGGCTGTTGGTAGTTTTCTTTTCTAAAGTTTGTGGTGTTTCTGTTTTAGGTTGAGCTAAAGCTACCTTTGGTGCTGCTTTAGGCTCAATTTTAGGTGCAGCTGCAGCTTCAGAATCCGGTGCTTCAATTTCTGGCACCTCTTGAATTTGTGGCGGTGCTTGCTCTGCTTGGCTTACTGGCTCATTAACTACCGATTCGCTATTAAGCGGAGCAACTTCTGCTGGATTATTTTCGGCTGGCACAATATTGGAATCAAAATCAGAAGCGGCAGGCACTGCACCAGAAGGTGCATTTTGACTGGATAATGTAATCGTGACTTCTTCCGTTGGCGTGGTTACTGACCGATCTTTTAAAATCATTGGCAACACAATAATCATCAACAATACCAATGCAATGGCGCCAACTAAACGGCGGCGTGCGCGTTTTTTTAAGGTTAGCTCTTGATCATTAGGTGCGTCTTTTTGCATAATTAACTTTCAGCCCTAGCTTTGTGAATAATAATAATGGGGGTGAAGTTGCCGATTTAAACCGATATTAAATAAATGGATTATTCAATATCTTTACCAGAAACATGCGCAATGGCATCAGCAACGGTGTAAAACGATCCAAACACAATGATTCTATCATTTTTAGTGGCAACTTTACAGGCGGCAACCAGCGCCGAAGCCACATCGGCAAATAAAACTGCTCGCGCTTTTGAATCATGTTGCAATAATTTATCCTGTAAATTTTGCGCTTTTGCACCACGCACGCTGTGATTATCGGCGATAAACCATTGATTAATATGTACTGATAGCGCTTGAATCACACCATCAATATCTTTATCGGCCAGCATGGCAAACACGGCTAGGGTCTTGCCAGCGCAAGCTGTGGTTTTTAAGTTATGCGCTAGCGACAAGGCCGCATGCGGGTTGTGCGCCACATCAACAATAATGCTGGGATTAGATTGAATAGAATAAAAGCGCCCTATTAATGTCACCGCTTGCAGTGCTGTAGTGATTTGATGGATGGTGACTGGCAAAACGGATTGCATGTGTTGCACCGCGCAAACCACACAAGCTGCATTGTTAAGCTGAAACTCACCTTGCAAGCCTAAATTAAGCAGCAAGTAGCTTTCTTCAGCCTGCCAATATTGCCAACCATGCGCCAATTTTTTCACAGAAAAATCGCGATTGATTAATTTTAAGGGCGCATTAATTTGTTTAGCATGGTCAATTAAGCTAGTTGGCGGATTATCATCGCCACAAATGGCTAATATAGCGGGCCTAAAAATACCGGCCTTTTCAAAGCCAATTTTTTCGCGTGTATCACCCAAAAATTCCATATGATCTAAATCAATGGTGGTGACAATTGTGCAGGCAGGCTCAAATATATTAACCGCATCTAGCCGGCCGCCCAAACCCACTTCTAACACCACCACATCCACAATTGATTGGCAAAAATGCCACATGGCGGCCAGCGTGCCCATTTCAAAATAGGTTAATGCAATATCACCGCGCGCCGTTTCTACCGCTTCAAAAGCGGCACATAAATCATTATCGGATATGTCTTGCTGATTAATGCGCACGCGTTCGTTGTAGCGCAACAAATGCGGCGAAGTGTAGCAACCCACTTTATAGCCAGCCTCTGTGTAAATTTGGCTTATCATGGCGCAAGTGGAGCCTTTGCCATTGGTGCCCGCAACCGTAATAATGGGAAAGCTTGGCTTAATGTGGCAATTTTTGGCAACAGCGCTAACGCGATCCAAACCCATAGCGATGGCTTTAGGGTGTAGCGCTTCGATATAAGCCAGCCACTGCTGTGCAGTAGTTGGCTTAAGTGTAGGATTAATCACAGATTTTTAGAAAAACAGAATTGAAACTTGCTAATAATAAGATTAAGCCGCTTTAGGAATCTTCATTAAACTAGACAACATGCCGGCTAAACGTTGGCGCATTTCGCGGCGGTCAATAATCAAATCAACAGCGCCATGATCCACTAAAAATTCAGCACGCTGAAAGCCTTCTGGCAAGGTTTCGCGCACAGTTTGTTCAATCACGCGCGGCCCTGCAAAACCGATTAAGGCGTTTGGTTCGGCAATAATAATATCACCCAACATAGCAAAACTGGCCGAAACACCACCCATGGTAGGGTCGGTTAATACTGAAATATAAGGCAAGCCTGCTTGCGATAATTTGGTTAAAGCCGCGCTGGTTTTAGCCATTTGCATTAGTGATAGCAGGCCTTCTTGCATGCGCGCACCACCGCTGGCTGATATACAAATAAAGGCTGATTTGCTTTTGATGGCGGCGTCAATTCCGCGCACAAAACGCTCACCCACCACAGAGCCCATAGAGCCGCCCATAAACTTAAACTCAAACGCAGCAACCACAACGTTAACATCTAAAATTTTGCCTTGCATCACAATTAAAGCATCTTTTTCGCCCACTTCTTTTTGCGCCGCTTTCATGCGCTCGGCGTAACTTTTGCTGTCTTTAAATTTTAATGGGTCAATTGGCTCAATATTGGCGCCAATTTCAGTGCGTAATTCTGTTTTAGTGCTGGGGTCGAGTAACTGATTTAACCTCGCGCGGGCACCAATACGATTATGATGCGCACATTTTGGGCACACTTCAGAGTTCGATTCTAAATCGGTTTTATACAAAACCGATTGGCAAGAATCGCATTTACTCCAAAGGCCTTCTGGCACATTTTTCTTTTGTACGGCACCAACAACACGTTGAATTTTTTGCGGAATTTTATCTAACCAACTCATATCTTCACCCCTTAAGCGTCAATTGCAGCGCGCAATTCCATCATTAATTGACTCACATTTTCAACCAAATTTTCGTCATTTGAATTTTCAATAGCCTGTACCATGCGACTACCAACCACCACGGCATCGGCAAATGCGGCCACATTTTTTGCAGTGATTGAATCTTTTACCCCAAAACCAACGCCAATTGGCAAGTTGGTTTTTTGGCGAATCTCTGCTACACGCGATCTGACTTGCTCAATATCTAAATTTGCAGAGCCTGTTACACCTTTAAGTGAAACGTAATATAAGAAACCGCTGGCTTGATTGACAATTAACTCTACCCGCGCGGCATCTGATGTGGGCGATAATAAAAAGATACTATCCATATCGTTAGCTTGTAGCTGCTTAATAAAATCCTTGCATTCTTCTGGCGGATAATCCACCGTAATCACGCCATCAATACCGGCCGTTTTGGCAAGTTGCGTAAATTTTTCACTGCCCATCGCCTCAATCGGATTGGCGTATCCCATTAAAATAATCGGCGTTTCATTATCGGTTTGACGAAACTCAGCAACCATTTGCAGCACTTTAGTAAGCCCAACTTTATGCACCAACGCACGCTCACTTGCACGCTGAATCACAGGGCCATCCGCCATCGGATCTGAAAACGGCACACCCAACTCAATCATATCAGCACCTGTTTTCACAAGGGTATGCATTAAATTAACCGTATGATTAGGGTGTGGATCACCAGCGGTAATGTAAGGAATCAAGGCTTTTTTGTTATTGGATTTTAGGGCTGCAAAAACGGTTTGAATACGTGACATAGATTTAATTTTTATAATGTTATATTTGCTAGTTTGGCTACAGTGTTGATATCTTTGTCACCACGACCTGATAAATTCACCAAAATAATTTCATCTTTGCGCATGGTTTTGGCCATTTTTTCGGCATGAGCCAGCGCATGGCTAGATTCTAATGCAGGGATAATACCTTCTGTACGGCACAAGCTATGAAATGCCGTCATGGCTTCATCATCGGTAATCGCTACATATTCAGCACGCTTAATGTCTTTTAACCAAGCATGTTCGGGGCCTACGCCTGGGTAATCAAGGCCAGCAGAAACAGAGTGCGTTTCAATAATATTGCCATCGGCATCTTGCATTAAATAAGTACGGTTACCGTGCAATACACCAATTGGGCTATTGGCCGTTAACGGTGCGGCATGCATGCCGGTTTCCATGCCATGCCCTGCGGCTTCAACGCCAATTAAACGCACATTTGGCACATCAATATACGGGTAAAAAATACCCATGGCATTAGAGCCGCCACCAACACATGCAACGACCGCATCTGGCTGACGCCCTGTCATCTCTTGCATTTGAATTTTGGCTTCTACGCCAATCACCGATTGAAAATCGCGCACCATCATTGGATACGGGTGCGGGCCTGCCACTGTACCAATAATATAAAACGTGTTTTCAATGTTAGTCACCCAGTCACGCATCGCTTCATTCAGCGCATCTTTAAGCGTTTTAGAGCCACTTTCTACCGGCACCACTGTTGCGCCCAGCAACTTCATTCTAAACACGTTAGGCGCTTGACGTTTCACGTCCTCGCTGCCCATGTAAACAACACATTCCAAGCCTAATCTGGCAGCAATAGTGGCTGTGGCAACGCCATGCTGACCAGCACCTGTTTCGGCAATAACGCGCGGTTTACCCATGCGTTTTGCCAGTAATGCTTGGCCAATGGTGTTATTTACTTTGTGCGCGCCAGTGTGATTTAAATCTTCACGTTTTAAATAGATTTGTGCGCCACCCACTTTATCAGACCAGCGTTTAGCGTGATAAATCGGGCTTGGGCGACCAACAAAGTGTTTTAAATCGTAAGCAAATTCGGCTAAAAAAGTCTCATCGTAACGATATTTTTCATACATTACGCGTAGTTCTTCAAGCGCCTCAACCAAAGTTTCGGCCACAAAAATACCACCAAATTGACCAAAATGACCGCGCTGATCTGGCATGTCATACACTTGCATCACTTACTCCTCAAATCGATCTTTTATACAATTTTTTCTAAATTTAAAACAGCCATCAAACAATCATTAATTAGCCGCTTGAACAGCCAGCATAAAAGCGGCTATTTTATCGGCATCTTTTATGCCTTTGCTAACTTCAACACCGCCGCTAATATCTACCGCGTAAGGCTTTACTTTCTGAATCGCTAAACCGACATTTACGGCTATTAATCCACCCGCCAAAATCACTGGCTTGGTCATATTTTTGGGAATTAAATCCCAATCAAACACATGACCTGTGCCGCCATAAGCAGCCTCAGAATAGGTATCTAAAAGTAAGGCATTTGCACTGCTAAAATCCAGTGCACATTGTAACAAATTAGTGTCAGACTTAACGCGAATCGCTTTAAAATAAGGCAATTTAATTCGCTCACAATCTGCCGCCGTTTCATCGCCATGAAACTGCACAATATCAATACGCACTTGTGTTAATACAGCTTCAATTTCGGCTAGCGTGGCATTAACAAAAAGCGCAACTACACTAATAAAAGGTGGCAATGCGGCCACAATCTGTTGCGCTTGTTGCACGCTTACATGGCGCGGGCTAGCGGCATAAAACACCAAGCCAATCGCATCTGCGCCACAACGCACCGCTTCAAGCGCATCTTGCACGCGCGTAATGCCGCAAATTTTAACTCTTGTCCTTAATTGATTCATTTTGCTGGTTTTGATTCCATTTAAAAGTACTTTAATGCAAATGCCGATTGTATTATAAAAGCCTTAAATAGCGCCTTGTATCAGGCAAGTTAAATTGCGTGGCGTAATCAACGCCGGTTAAATATAAACCGTTAGGCGAAAAAGTAGGTGGCGATAAGGTGCGGTCTTTTTGTTTTAGCAAATGCGCTATCCAATCTGGCGAAAACTTGCCGTTGCCCACATAGATTAAGGCGCCGACCATATTGCGCACTTGGTGCTGTAAAAATGCGTTGGCCGAAAAGTTAAAAATAATCGACTCTTGCTGCGCAATAATGGTGGCTTGCGCCAAATGTCTAATCGGTGATTTCGCTTGGCATTCGCTGGCTCTAAACGCACTAAAATCATGCTCACCCTGCAATAAAGCAATCGCTTGCTGCATGGCGGCAATATCTAAAGGTAAATGGTACCAACCCGCTTTAGTGGCGTGAATGGCTGGCGCTGTAGGCTGATTAATCAATAAATATTGATAATGACGTTGAGTAGCCGAAAACCGTGCATGAAAATCATCACTGACATTTTGCGCCCAAATTACCCGCACTGTTGCGGGTAAAAATGCATTAACGCCACGCACCCACGCCGTTAAAGGTCTGCTTACATCACACTCAAGATGCACAACTTGCATCAGCGCATGAACGCCAGTATCGGTGCGGCCTGCGGCGTGTATTCGCACATCTTGCAAGATTAGTTTTTTAATCGCCGCTTCTAACGCATCTTGCACGCCGCACAACTGTGGCTGACTTTGCCAGCCGCAAAAACTGGCACCATCGTACTCAACGCCTAATGCAATGCGCATTATGTAAAGGCTTTCAGTAAAACGTATGCGCTAACCAACGTTAAGCTAATAAGCACGGTGATATCGATTAGTTTAAAAACAGGCATCTTAAAGGTGATGCAAGAATCGGCCTGATGGGTGTTGTTGACATGGCCAAGCTCTTTTAATTTATTAAAGAAATTTTGTGGTTTATCTAATGTTTGATCTAAAGTCTTTGCCGATTCAACATATTCTAACGTTAACCATAATCGCGCCGCAAAGCGCTCTATTTCTAAGCCCACACTTTGCAGGGGTAACAGCATAAAATAAAATCCAGAAATTAATTGCTGCTTGGTATTAATCGCCATAATTAAAGACAAGGCGGCCAGCAAGGTTAGCATTCTAAACACCTGCAGCAAGCCAGATGCTAATCCTTCATAGGTTGGGCTAAATGGGTAATCCCAACCTTGTATATGCTGGCCAGGTGTATTAAAAGCAAAAATAAGCAAAATCACCAAAAAAAACCATTTCATGCGCTTTAGAATTCGCAAAAATTGTGTCGCTTTAATGGCTACAAGGGCAAGCATTAGCATAGTAAATATGATTAACACATGCGTTAGGCTAAGCCGATTCATCAGCACAGAAAATACCAAAAAGCCACTTAACTGTGTGATGGTATTAATCAAAAAAATTGGTTTTAAGTCTGGCATATTGATTCAGAAGTCACTTTTAAAAAGCACACATAATAAAAAAGCTGAGCAATAAACTCAGCTTTTTTAGAGGCAATCAACATTAAAAATGTGAAAAAGCCATTACAACAATTAAACCAGCTTTGCCAATAAGGCCTCAGCGCGCTTGCGTTGTGTCGCTCCACCCTCTTTCATAACTTCATCAAGCAATTCTTTTGCGCCTTCTGCATCATCCATTCCAATGTAGGCGGCTACTAAATCTAACTTGGTTTCAATTTCAATCGGTTCAATTTCATTCGATTCAGCCACTTCAAATGGATTTGCATCCTGTGTTGAAGAAGCATCTGTCATGTCCAAATTAATGCCAGATAAATCATAGGTATTTGCAGTTGCGGTATTATCGTCAACGTAGCTAGGCGCATCATTTGATAATGAACTTAAATCAAAATTAAAATTGGTTTCTTCAACAGCCGTATCAGCGCTTTCAAAACGGATATCGTTTACATCGACCATCGTTGGCTCAAGCAAATTCGATTCGCCAAGATTCGATTCGCCCAAATTAGCCACATCAGATAAATGCGCAATATCAGTAAAGTGCGGTAAATCATGTGCATCAGAAATTTCTACGTTTGCAGAGGTATCAACTGTAAATTCTGGTTCAATTTTTGTTGATTCAAAATTGGACATATCCAAACCAGGCATGGTGTGGCCAAAGTTAGAATTATTATTTTCCGCATTCGTTGCGGTAGCCGATGTTAAATCACCAAAATCAAAATCTAGTGCGTCCATTGATTCTGCTGCAGTGGATTTAGTTACAGGAGCTTCTGCAATTGATTTAGGTTTCACATAGCTTTGAACGGTGTCGGCTGTTAAGCTGGCGGTTCCTGAAGCGCTATTTGTAAAGTTAATCTCATCCGTGTTTTGATTGGCTAATGCATCTAGCTCTAAATCAAATGCGTCTTTTTCATTTGTAGTTGAAGCAAAATTTTGCACCAATGAATCATTGTCAAACGTAAAATCTAAATCGGTTTCACTGGCGATTGGGGAGTTTGAAAAATCATTAGCTTCCAATTTATCGCTTGAAGCGAAACCTGCTGCTTGACCAGTAGCAACCACAGATTGAGCAGGTGAAGAGTGCGCTGCATTGGCTTGATAAAGCGGATTGCTAGGCTCTAAGTTGTAGCCAATCTCTGCCACTTTAGCCCAAGTTGGGTCTTCTGCACCTAAGGTTGTATATAACTCACCAGCGATGGTTTCAAATGCCGAAACATTCTTGCTGGCGGCATACATTTCAAGCAGTTTTAAGTGTAGTTCGTAACGTTTTGGCTCTTTTGAAATAGCGTCTTTTAAAATCTCTTCGGCTTGCGCGTCACGGCCATAAGCCATATACACTTCAGCTTCGGCAATCGGATCAACATCATTGGTGTCAATCATGCCGCCATTGGCGCTTTGAGAGAAATCGGTTAAGAATGACGTATCGCCAGTGTCTACGCTAGATCCTGAGGTATTTCCAAAAACGGTATTCGCTTTTAATCCGCCAGATGTCATGATGCCTTGTTCAAAATCGGCTAAATTGCGTTTACGCTTGTTGCGCAAATACATCCAACCGCCACCCAGTAATGCCAGCAGTCCAGCTGCAGAACCTACCAATGGCAAATCTAAACCATCTAAAAGGCTTGCTTCGGCTGCTGGGTCTGTTACCACAACCGCTGTTGGGTTTGGTTGCACAGGCGCTACCATTTCGGCGGCAACTGGGGCTGGTGGTACTACTGGTGCTGGAACTGGCTCTGCTGGTGCTACTTCAGAAGGTGGCAATTCAGAAGGCTGTGGCTGTTCGCTTACTGCTGGTAACTCAGCAACAGCATTTCTATCTAGTGCTGCTTGAATTTCGGCTTGCTTTTGCAATTCAGACATGGTGCCATTTTTTAATGCCAACAATTGCTGCATATCGGCAATTTGTTTTTCTAAAGCAGCAGTTTTATCCTGCGCTTCCATTACACTTTTTTCGCGCGCTGTCGATTCTTCTTGCAAAGCGGTGATTTTAGCTTGTAAGTTTTTTACATCATCCGCTTCTTTTTTCGTTAAAGCCGCATCGCCTGCTGATAGCTTTACAACATCTTTAGGGCCAGTGGCAGCCGGCACTGATTTATCTTCAGCCGCGCTTTTAATTTTACCATCGGCCGATTGCGTGCTTGCTTCCGATTCACTTGGTGCGGATTCAGCCACAATTCCAGCAAGCTTATTGCGGTATTCATTCCAATTGGCCGATTGTACTTTGACTTCTTTAGATGCTTGTTGACGTGACAACGAAGCCAGATCTTGCTCTGAAGGCAGACGTAAAATTTTACCGACTTTTAATCGGTTCATGTTTTTGCCATCAAACGCATTAGGATTTGCTTGATATAAACCGACCAACATTTGATCTAAACTAATGCCTTCTGGCTTGTAATCTCGTGCAATTTTAGCTAAAGAATCGCCGCGTCGTGTTTGATATTCATCATTAGGTGCATTATTAGGTATATCCGCACTGTCAGCTGCAATTGGCGCTTTTTTAATTTGTTTAGGCTTGCTTGTCGTGCTAGATGGTTTGGCAGATGATGAATCAAGCATTGAATCTTGATTTGAGGTAGTGCTTGGTTTCACGGCTGGTAATTGCGTTGTCGTGCTTTCAACTTCACCCACATAACCCGGTGGATCTAATAAAACGGTGTATTCTCTTAATAATCGACCAGACGCCCAATCAACCTGAATCAGCATATCCAAAAAAGGCTCACTGATTGGTTGCGTGGATTTAAGTTTTAATATGGGCGTGCCTCTAGAATTTTTAGACACTTCGACTTTGATTGTGCTGTGTGAAGCTGGACGCTCAATACCTTGGGTTGCATAGGCTTCTTCAGAGGCAATTACGGCAAAAATACTGCTTAATTCTTCAGGTGTAACAGACAATAATTCAATATCGGCTCTTAGCGGTTCGCCTAATCCAGAACTTACGTTTAGCTTACCAAGCCCTGCCGAAAAAACAGCCATTGGCGCCAGCGCCATACATAGAGCAACTGTTATTTTCTTTAATTTTGAGTTATGCACTATTCCACCCTTAAAATTTACCTACATATGCAATAAGAAAAATAACATCAATTACTTAGAGTTGCAAGCTCATAATACACATTATATTAGCAAGCTATGTGGCTGTATGCGCTTGTTGTTGCGTTTTAATCAAGCTACTTATTACTTTTTAACAATTTAACGCTCTATTAATATGCGTAACATGCGTCTTAATGGCTCGGCTGCACCCCATAACAATTGGTCGCCAACGGTAAATGCAGACAAATAATCGTTACCCATATTCAGTTTACGTAAACGGCCAACTGGTGTTGTAAGTGTACCGGTAACCGCGGCAGGCGATAACTCACGCATGCTGGCTTCGCGCTCATTCGGAATCACTTTTGCCCATTGATTAGCCTCACTCAACATGGCATTAATATCTGCCAGCGGCACATCTTTTTTAAGCTTAATTGTTAAGGCTTGGCTATGGCAACGCATGGCGCCAATGCGTACACAAAGGCCGTCAATATGAATTGGATTGGCTTCGCGACCCAAAATTTTATTGGTTTCAACATGGCCTTTCCATTCCTCTTTGCTTTGACCATTGCCTAAATCTTTATCAATCCAAGGAATCAAACTACCAGCTAATGGCACACCAAAATGCGCGGTTGGAAAACGTTCATCACGCAAGGTGCCAGCCACTTCGCGGTCAATATCTAAAATGGCCGATGCTGGATCATTTAATAAAGTATTGGCCGCCAAATGTGCCTCACCCATTTGTTTAAGTAGTTCACGCATATTTTGCGCACCAGCACCCGATGCCGCTTGATAAGTCATGGATGTGGCCCACTCAATTAAATCGGCTTTAAATAAGCCATTTAATGCCATTAACATGAGTGAAACCGTGCAGTTACCGCCCACCCAATTATTGCCACCTTTATGCATTGCATCTTGAATAACGTGCAGATTGACTGGATCTAAAATGATGACCGCGTCTTTTTCCATGCGTAAAGTTGAAGCAGCATCAATCCAATGCCCTTTCCAACCCGCTTGCCTTAATTGCGGAAAAATTTCGCTGGTGTAATCGCCGCCTTGGCAAGAAATAATGGCATCCATTGCCTGTAAATCGGCAATATTTTTAGCATCTTTTAATGCGGCCGATTCTTTGCCAACGTTTGGCGCTTTACCACCAATTTGTGAGGTAGTAAAAAATTGCGGCTCGATTAACGCAAAATCATTCTCTTCCACCATGCGCTGCATCAGCACAGAGCCCACCATTCCACGCCAGCCAACGAATCCGACTTTTAACATTTTATTTCCTAAGTTCTTAATATTGCACAAAAAACACTTTGCGCATTGCTTATATTTATCTTACGACTATGAATTTATAACTACAAATTTATGACTACAAATTTGCGACTACCGCATCACCCATGGCGCTACAACCGACTTTTTTACAACCATCCGTCACAATATCCGCGGTTCTAAAGCCTTGCGCTAAGGCTTTTTTAACGGCGTTTTCCACTTTTTGCGCATTGGCTTCATCGTTAAACGTGTAACGTAACATCATCGCTACCGATAAAATAGTCGCTAATGGATTAGCAATATCTTTGCCCGCGATATCAGGCGCAGAGCCATGACTTGGCTCATACATGCCTTTATTGTTTGCATCTAAAGAAGCCGATGGCAACATGCCGATTGAGCCTGTCAGCATGGATGCTTCATCAGATAAAATATCGCCAAAAATATTGCCCGTTACCATCACATCAAATTGTTTAGGCGCACGAATTAGCTGCATAGCGGCGTTATCCACGTACATATGGCTTAATTCCACTTCTGGATATTCAGCCGATAATTCAATCATGACTTGGCGCCATAATTCCGTGGTTTCAAGCACGTTAGCTTTATCTACAGAACAAACTTTCTTGTTACGTTTCATCGCAATATCAAACGCCACACGGCCAATACTACGAATCTCAGATTCGTTATAGCGCATGGTGTTAATGCCTTCGCGCTCGCCATTTTCTAGCGTACTAATGCCGCGTGGCTGACCAAAGTAAATATCACCTGTGAGTTCGCGAATAATCATTAAATCTAAGCCAGAAACCACTTCTGGTTTTAAAGTAGATGCACCCGCTAATTCAGGGTAAAGCAAAGCGGGACGCAAATTAGCAAATAGATTCAACTCTTTACGGATGCGCAATAAACCGCGCTCTGGGCGCAAATGACGCTCTAATTTATCGTATTTCCAATCACCTACCGCGCCTAACAATACGGCATCAGAATCTTTGGCCAATTGCAAAGTGCTATCTGGCAACGGCTCACCAAACGCCTCATAACCCGCCCCGCCAATTGGCGCTTCTGTCATGCTTAAATCGTTGATATTAAGCGCTTTTAATACTTTAACCGCTTGCGCTACAATCTCTGGCCCAATGCCATCACCTGGCAAAATTGCTAATTTCATTTACTTACTTTCAGTTTGTAGTCGTTAGTCGTTAGTCGTTAGTCTTTGGTTTTAAAACTACCCACTATCGACTGCTGACTGGCAACTGTTTCAATTAAATAACCAAGGCTGCGCTTGTTGATGCTTTACCTCAAAGGCTTTAATCTTGTCTTGTTGCTGCATGGTCAATCCAATATCATCTAAGCCATTGAGTAGATTATGTTTTCTAACACTATCCACTTCAAACGAGTAGACTTTCCCGCTGGGCGTTGTCACCGTTTGTGCGGCTAAATTAATATCTAATTGATAGCCTACTCTTGCATCCACCTCTTGAAATAAGCTTTCTACAATTTCAGCCGATAGCACAATTGGCAACATGCCATTTTTAAAGCAGTTATTAAAGAAAATATCGGCAAAGCTAGAGGCAATTACTACCTTAAAGCCAAAATCTTCTAAGGCCCAAGGCGCATGTTCACGGCTTGAACCACAGCCAAAATTTTCGCGCGTTAATAGCACACTGGCACCCTGATAACGGGCTAAATTCAGCACGAAATCAGGGTTTAAGGCGCGCTTGGAGTTATCCATACCGGGCTCTCCATGGTCTAAATAACGCCATTCATCAAACGCGTTAGGGCCAAAACCCGAGCGTTTAATCGACTTTAAAAATTGTTTTGGAATAATCGCGTCCGTATCGACGTTAGCCCTATCTAGTGGCGCGACTAGTCCATTCAACTGCGTAAAAGCTTGCATAGTTTGTTCTTAAATATTTGTGAGTGAATCTTAGCTAATGAGTATTAATTTGTTGTTTTTTGAATGGCTTCGCCACCCTTTTCAATATCTTGGCCAACGCCACGCACGGTATTGCATGCGCTTAAAGCAAAACTAACAACCAACAATAAAGCTGAGAATTTAAATAGTGATTTCATCGTTAACTCCTAAAAAAATTAAAAAATTAAAACGTTCTTACATCTACAAAATGCCCAGCAACAGCAGCAGCAGCTGCCATTTCCGGACTAACCAAATGGGTACGACCGCCCTGACCTTGGCGACCTTCAAAATTACGGTTTGAAGTGGATGCACAACGCTCACCTGGCTCTAAACGGTCGGCATTCATGGCCAAACACATTGAGCAGCCTGGCTCGCGCCATTCAAAACCAGCATCTATAAAAATTTTATCTAAGCCTTCAAGCTCCGCTTGCGCTTTTACCAAACCAGAGCCAGGCACCACTAATGCCAGCTTAACGTTTGGCGCAATATGCTTGCCTTTTGCTACCGCCGCGGCCGCGCGTAAGTCTTCAATGCGCGAATTGGTGCAAGAGCCGATAAATACTTTATCAATATTAATTTCATCAATCGGCGTATTCGGCGTTAAGCCCATATAAGCGTAAGCACGCTCCCAATCGCTGCGTTGCACTTCGTTTTTGGCCAAATCCAAACTTGGCACTTTACCATCCACACCTACTACCATCTCTGGTGATGTGCCCCAAGTCACTTGTGGCTGAATATCTCCTGCTTTTAAGGTCACAACGGTGTCAAATTTAGCAGCTTCGTCGCTGTGCAACGTTTTCCAATAAGCAACTGCAGCATCCCATTGCTCCGCTTTAGGCGAAAATGGACGGCCTTTAACGTAATTAATGGTTGTATCATCCACCGCCACCATGCCAGCGCGCGCGCCCGCTTCAATCGCCATATTGCATAAGGTCATGCGGCCTTCCATGCTTAACGCACGGATTGCGGAACCGGCAAATTCAATTGCATAGCCATTGCCGCCAGCAGTGCCGATTTTGCCGATAATCGCCAAGGCGATATCTTTGGCGGTTACGCCATTGCCTAATTGGCCATCTACCAACACTTGCAATGTTTTAGATTTTTTTTGCACCAAGCATTGCGTTGCCATTACATGCTCAACTTCTGACGTACCGATACCATGCGCCAAAGCACCAAACGCACCATGCGTGCTGGTATGCGAATCGCCGCAAACCACTGTCATGCCGGGCAAAGTGGCGCCTTGCTCAGGGCCAATTACATGCACAATACCTTGACGCAAATCGTTCATTTTGAACTGAGTCACACCATGCTCAGCGCAGTTTTCATCTAATGTTTGTACTTGCAAGCGTGAAATTGGATCGGCAATGCCAGCAACGCCAGAGCTTCGATTGGTGGTTGGCACGTTATGATCTGGCACCGCCAAAATAGAATTAACACGCCAAACCTTGCGGTTAGATAGCTTCAGGCCTTCAAACGCTTGCGGGCTGGTGACTTCATGCACCAAATGACGGTCGATATAAATTAGCGCCGTGCCGTTTTCTTCATGCACAACGTGAGAATCAAATAATTTATCGTAAAGCGTTTTTGCCATATTAAAACCTAAAATCTTGTTTGCCACAGAGGACACAGAGTTCACAGAGAAAATCAAAACCCAACATATATAAAGTGACTACTTAAACCAACTAAAAGGGTTTACTCTGTGGTCTCTGTGACTAAAAAATCAATCCCTAAAGTTACCAAATTGTAGCGGAAAATCCGTCACATTTTTTTTACAAAACGCAATCGCCTCTTGCAAAAAATCGCGCTTTGCACCATTCACTCGCACTTCGTCACCTTGAATACTGGCTTGCACTTTTAAGCCAGAATCTTTAATTAGCTTGGCAATGCGCTTGGCTAATTCAGCATCAATGCCGGCACGAATTTTAAGCTCTTGCTTGACCTTATTGCCGCCCACTTTTTGCACATCTTTATGCTCTAAGCGCTTGGTTGAATCAGGCTCTTTCTTTTCCATGCCTGGCAGCAAAATATCTTTAATCTGATCCAACTGAAAGTCATTATCGCCATACAAAGTAATAATGCTGTCTTTTTCGTTTAATTCAACTTTGGCCGATGTGCCTTTAAAGTCATAGCGATTGGTAATCTGCTTACCCGCCGTATCAATCGCGTTTTTAAGCGCAACCATATCGACTTCAGAACTAATATCAAAACTTGGCATAATTAATCCTTTTTAAAACTAATTGCAACTAGATAATGCGCCGCTTGAAGAAGGCATTTTCACGCAGACAGTACGATTAGTACGGCAAGTGAGAATAACGCCCTTCAAGCAAGCAGTATCGGTTGGCTTACTCAAAGTGGCAAACGTAGTCTAATGTTTCTAGCGTTTCAATATCAAAACTGGAATTACCCGGTACCGTAAATTTCTCACCCGCGCCATAGGTTTTCCATGATTCTTCACCTTGCAAACGCACTTTGCAGCTGCCTAAATTGATTTCCATCAACTCTGGTGCCGCAGTATTAAATGTCAATGTGCTTGGAAAAATCACGCCAATCGTACTGCGTGTTCCGTTTGGAAACATCACCGTGTGGCTCACGCATTTACCATCAAAATAGATATTTGCTTTTTTCTTTACACTTACATTGTCAAATTGTGCCATTCTTAACTCCTCAATTTTTGTATTTAAATTTTTAGCCTTATTTAGGCTGTTTATTTTTAAGATTAGCCGCAATACGCATACGCAGCGCATTTAATTTAATGAAACCGCCTGCATCTTTTTGGTCGTAAGCGCCTTCATCGTCTTCAAAAGTGGCGATTGTTGAATCAAACAGTGAATTGGTTTTACTGTCACGGCCAGTCACAATCACATTGCCTTTATACAATTTTACGCGCACCCAGCCATTGACTGAAGTCTGCGTGTGGTCGATTAACGTTTGTAAAGCAATACGCTCAGGACTCCACCAATAGCCGTTGTAAATCATGCTGGCGTAACGCGGCATTAAATCGTCTTTTAAATGCGCTACTTCGCGGTCTAAGGTAATGCTTTCAATGGCGCGGTGCGCTTTAAGCATAATGGTGCCGCCTGGTGTTTCGTAGCAGCCTCGTGATTTCATGCCGACATAACGATTCTCAACCAAATCAAGGCGGCCAATACCATGCTTGCCGCCGATTTTATTCAAATGCGCTAATAATTCATGCGGCTTCATGGCTTCGCCATTTAAGCTAACTGGGTCACCATTCACATATTCAATATCTAAATATTCAGCGGCATCTGGTGCTTTTTCTGGGCTTACACTCCAACGCCACATGCTCTCTTCAGCTTCTGCCGCTGGGTTTTCAAGATGACGGCCTTCATACGAAATATGCAATAAGTTGGCATCCATTGAATATGGGCTGCCGCCTTGTTTGTGTTTCATCTCAACCGGAATGCAATGCTTTTCCGCATAATTCATCAACTTTTCACGGCTTAATAAATCCCACTCACGCCATGGCGCGATGATTTGAATATTTGGATTTAGCGCATAAGCGCCCAATTCAAAACGTACTTGGTCGTTGCCTTTGCCTGTAGCGCCATGAGAGATGGCATCAGCATTGGTTTCTGCCGCAATTTCGATTAAACGTTTAGCAATTAACGGACGCGCGATTGAAGTACCTAATAAGTATTCGCCCTCATAAACCGTGTTAGCGCGGAACATTGGAAATACGAAATCGCGCACAAACTCTTCACGCACATCATCAATGTAAATCTCTTTTACACCAGCCGCTTTGGCTTTGGCGCGTGCTGGTTCTAACTCTTCACCTTGGCCTAAATCGGCCGTGAAAGTCACCACTTCGCATTTATATTCATCTTGCAGCCATTTTAAAATCACAGACGTGTCTAAGCCGCCTGAGTAGGCCAACACGACTTTTTTAATTTCTTTTTTTGCTACTTTGTTATCTGCACTCATTACGCTTACTTTTCCTTAATTAACTTTGCCCAATAGTAAATATTCCATTAATGCTTTTTGCACGTGCAGCCTATTCTCTGCCTCTTCCCACACCACGCTTTGCGGGCCATCAATCACGTCAGCCGCTACTTCTTCGCCGCGATGGGCTGGCAGGCAATGCATAAATAGCGCATCTTTTGCCGCTATTTTCATCATGTCAGAATCCACTTGCCAATCGGCAAAGTCGCGCATGCGTTCTTCATTTTCCGCCTCAAAACCCATGCTGGTCCACACATCCGTAGTCACCATATCGGCATCGCGCGCGGCTTCCATTGGGTCAGCAAATGTTTCAAAATGGTCATCGCCATATAAATTAGCGCGTTCCACTTCTACTTCGTAACCCGGCGGGGTAGAAACATGCACATTAAAATCTAGCACCTCAGCCGCTTGCAGCCATGTATTGCAGACGTTATTGCTGTCACCAATCCAAGCTACAGTCTTACCCTTAATAGAACCCTTTTTCTCAATAAAAGTAAAAATATCGGCCAAAATTTGGCAAGGATGGTATTCATTGGTTAAGCCATTAATCACTGGCACGCGTGAATTAGCGGCAAATCGCTCAATAATATCCTGCTCAAAGGTGCGAATCATCACAATATCGGACATGCGCGAAATCACTTGCGCGGCGTCTTCCACCGGCTCCCCGCGACCCAATTGTGAATCACGCGTATTTAAATAAATAGCCGAGCCACCCAATTGGTGCATGCCCGCTTCAAACGATAATCGCGTACGCGTGCTGGCTTTTTCAAAAATCATCACCAAAGTGCGATCTTGCAAAGGCCAATATTGTTGATACGCTTTAAATTGCGCTTTAATGATTTTGCTGCGTGCAAAAATATGATTGAGCTCATCTAAGTTCAAATCGTTAAATTGCAAAAAGTGTTTAATAGCCGCCATGATCGTTATGTGGTCACATTATTGACTTAAAAATTGTTTAATCAGTTTGCTTAAGCGCTCAACCAACTCAAGCGCTTCGGCTTCATTAATAATTAGCGGCGGTAGCAAGCGAATCACTTTTTCAGCCGTTACGTTAATTAATAATTGCGTTTCTAACGCCATTTTAACCAGCTCAGAACACGGCCTATCTAACTCAATACCAATCATCAAGCCAGCGTTACGCACCACAACCACACCATGCGTGTTTTGTAATTCGGCCTGCAAGCTTTCACGAATTAAATTGCCCATTTTTTCGGCATTTTCGCGCAGATTTTCTTCTTCAATCGCACTGATAGTGGCTAATCCTGCGCTTGAAGCCAGCGGATTACCGCCAAAAGTTGAGCCATGTTTACCATATGTAAACGTATGCGCGGCTATGCCTTTTGCTACACAAGCACCAATTGGCACACCAGAGCCCAAGCCTTTAGCCAAGCTCATCACATCTGGCATGATGCCAGTATGCTGAAACGCAAACCAAGTACCGGTGCGGCCAATACCACTTTGCACTTCATCCACCATTAGCAACCAGCCATTTTCATCGCATACCTGACGCAGGCCATTAAAATAGGCGCTCATATCGGCTGGAATGTGAATGCCGCCCTCACCTTGCACAGGCTCAACCAAAATGGCCACTACATTATTTTTGCGCGATGCAATTTGCTTAACTGCTGCCAAATCATCATAAGGCACGCGAATAAAACCAGAAACAAGCGGCTCAAACCCTGCTTGCGCTTTGCGGTTGCCCGTTGCCGAAAGCGTTGCCATGGTACGGCCATGAAAAGCGCGTTCCATTACAATAATTTCAGGGTTTTCAATGCCTTTGTTATGGCCATAAAGTCGCGCTAATTTAATACTGGCTTCGTTTGCTTCACAGCCAGAATTACAGAAAAACACATTATCCATGCCCGAAATTTCGGCCAACTTATTGCCCAATGCTTCTTGCTCGGCAATCTGATAAATATTAGAAACATGAATTAATTTAGCGGCTTGTTCAGCAATTGCTTTCACTAATTTAGGATGGGCATGGCCCAAGCCATTAACAGCCACGCCAGACAACGCATCTAGGTATTTTTTACCTTCATCATCCCACAACCAAACGCCCTCGCCCTTTACAAAAGTAACGGGTTGGCGGGTATACGTGTTCATTAAATGGGTATTGGTTAAATGTGCCATAGTTTATATTCTAAGTATCTATTCTGAGTTTCTGTTCTAAGTTTTCTATTCTAATCGTTTATTACTGTTCAAAATCATGTGCCAAAATCAAAAAGAAAACGGCGGCTAAGGCCGCCGTTATTGCCTTGTTGCTAATTACAACCCTAAAACGGCGCGATGACTGAATCCATTCGCCATAAAAAACAACATAGGAATAGACAGCATCATGTTGGTGCGCGATGCCAGCATGGCCACACGTCGCGCTTTGGCTTTTGCCGCATCATCTGCTGGCACCATGCCAAGAATTTTTTGTTGATTTGGCCAAATTAGCACCCAAACATTAAACAACATAATAGTGCCTAACCATGCGCCAATACCAATGCCCTCATAGCCATTGCGTAATAAAAATGCGTCCGTAAAACCAGCGCCTAATAACCATGCCCCTGCAATCCAAGTTGCCACGGCAGACCAGCGGAACCATAACAAGGCGCGTGGCGCTACATGCTTAGTAATACCTGCCGCTGTACCATCTGCGCCAGCATCTTTAAGCGCGGCCATTTGCACTAAATTAAAATAGTAAAGCAAACCAATCCATGTCACACCGGATAGTAAATGGATCCAACGCGCGATTCCTGGCATGATGTCCATTTTAAACTCCTGTTACTAAAAAGTTTTTAAGAAAAAATACCAACAAGACGGTTAGTACAACACCCGAAACGATGGTGCCTGCAACTGATTCCAAGGGATTTTTCATTGCAATTTCTCCAAAATGGATAATGGTGATTGATAAATTCACTTTATTAAGCCCTGAGAGTAGCGCAAAAGGCGCTTTTTAGCAAGATTTGCGGGCAAATTGCACGCTAAAACTTAAGGACAATTTGGCTTTTTATTCAATTCTGCCTGCAAAAAAGGTTGTATGCGTCGCTGCGTATCGGGGTGCGAGGCTAACATGGTATTAAACGCACTATTATTCTGCGTTTTTGCAGGCTTATTTTGTGGCGATTCGGCTTGCTTTTGTTTGGTTTTATCATCTGCCGAAATTAGGCCTGCCTGATTTTCCAAGCGCTGCAAAATATCGGCAAAGGCACGTGGCGGCAAGCACGCTTTTTGCAAGGCGGCCAAGGCAAATTTATCGGCTTCTAATTCATGCTCACGCGAATATTGCATTTGCATTAAAACGGCTGGCAAGCCAGAAGCAACAGAGCTAACATCGCCAGTAATTGCCGCAATAATTAAGCCAGAAAGCACGCCTTGAATGCTTTGCCTAAAGGCATGGCGCTGCTGCACATGGCCTAGCTCATGCGCTAAAACCGCCACAATCTCGGTATCGTTTTTAGCAAGCTTCACCAAGCCATCTGTTACCACTATCACCCCGCCCGGCAAGGCAAAAGCGTTGGCGCCAATTATGCCGCCATCTCTAAAAGTTAACTGATAATTTGGGCAATTTCCCGTTTTTGCACACAAACCTTTTAAAGAGTCGCTGATAGATGTTTGGCGCGCAGGCGCTGTTTTGCTGGCTGCAAAATAACTATATTTGATATCTAAGCCATCTAACACTTGCTTACCCAGCTTAATTTCCATGCTGACTGGCGTTGCTTTCACCACAATTTCGGCCAATTTTGGCACGCCATATTGCAAAAATCCCCAGCCGGCTAATACGGTTAAAACTAGCGCCAGCAATACCCAAGCAAGATGATTTTCTAAATAATGCAAAGCGCGCCCAATGGTGCTGGATTTGCTCACTTTTACCAACTCTAAAGCGCTAATTTCTAGCGCTTCTAAGCGGCCGCCGTTTGATAAATCGATTATTCGCTTGGTATTACCCAGCTTGGCTTGCACATCGCAATCATCAAAAGTAAATTTTAAGGTTTCGCCATTGGCTTCAAATGTAATTTGCTTGCTATCGGCCAGCACGCGCACCAACACTGGCTTAGCGCGCGCTAATTCCGTCAAAATAATCGGCTTGAAATGTCATGAGTAGTTATTTACCAAAAGTTGAATATGCACAAAATAGGCTTTAACCAAACGATAAATCCACATCAAACATTTCAGCAATCTCTTCACCCGTGGCGTTTACTTCGGCTTTTTTATCACCCACAAATTGGTCAAAATCCACATCACCCACAATGCTTAATTTAGATGCGCGATAACGCGCCATGCGGATTTGCGCCCACGGCGTGGCTAAACCAAACGTCAGCATAATGGCCACAATATTGCTGAAATAAAGCCATATAAAATCGCGCGCACGCAACTTACTAATAAAGCTTAATTGGTCTAGTTTTGTGTTGTTCCAAACCAAGTTGCCAATGCGTGCTTGCAGATAGGCGACAAAGCCAAAAATAAAAAACGCGTACAAGGCCGCAATGGCTAATCCAACCAGCAAATACAGTGGTTTTTTAAGCATTTCGGCGACTTGCTCTTTTTGCTTTTGCTGTGTGCTTTGCGTTGTTTCTTCTGACATTTCTTGCTGCCCTGCTTGGCTTAACGCTTGCGCTTCAGAAGCTGGCTGTTGCGCGGCTTCTGGCGCGTTTTCTGAATATACGCGCTCTACTATTTCAACATTAGGTATTTTAATTTCATTTTGCGATTGCACTTCCGTTTCAACCACGTTCACAGCTAGCAGCGTTTTTTGCTGATTAATAGGGACAAATGCATTCATATTTGCAGGCACCTCTAACGCACTTTGATTGGTGGATTTGGCTTTTAATAATTCCTGCCCTCTCATTACGCCTCCAGTGATAATACCTACAATTACTAATGGTATTAAAAAGGCAATCGGGAATAAATACGCTTTATAAAACTGCTTTACCACGCGGCTCATTTCAAATTGGCTTAGGCCAAAGCGGTAATTGTTGGCAAAAAACTGGCTTTTTTCATGGGCGATATACGGAATAATTAAGCCCAAAGTAAAAAATGACAATAAAGGCAACACAATAAATACTTTGGCGGCTTGGCCAACTGTGCCGACAAAATTAAAGCGTAAGCCGCGATGGCTGCTATTGCGTGCATTAAAAATAGAGCCGCGCACTACCAACCAAGGCAGAAAAACAAACAAAACCAACATTAATAAAGCCGGAAACATGGGGTTTATATTGGCGCTAAAGCTTTAAACCATAAAGAATGCAAAGGCAATAAGGCGGCCTTTTAAAATAGAAATGGGCTTTGCATGATAATCAAAGCCCACATTTTCAATTAAGGTGTTGTGATAAAAATATTTCTTGCGGCGCACTTTTGCCCATGCCGAATAAATACCCAAAGTAACAATTGATAGTAATAAGTTAACAATCCAAATGCCAAAATATTCGGCGGTATTGCCTTTGAAGATAATTGGGGTGATTTTTTGACTGACGGAATCCATTTTTATCCCTATTGTGTTTTTGTTAGTATTAAGCAAAGTTTACCCGAATTTCTGATTGGCGCATATTGTGTTGCTTACGGCTTAAGCACTTGTTTTTATTTTATTTAAGCCAAGCTTTATGGATTCCGTTAACAAGCATAAAGCCGCTTAGTTACTGGTAAAAATTTAGCAATTCATGCAGAATTCTACCTGCTTAAATTTTCAACCTTATTTTTTGGCTTTATGTTTATGGCTTTATCCGTAATTTCCAACCATTCTCAAATTGAAACCGCTTTAGAAACACCATCACAATTACCCATTGATTGGTACGCGGATGCAAGCTTTTATGCGCTGGAACAACAATATCTATTTGCCAATGCGCCCAAATATGTAGGCCACGCTTTAATGGTGCCAAATGCTGGCGATTACTACACTTTGGATTGGATGTTAAACGCCAAAGCCTTAATTAATCAAGCGGGCGAAGTGAGCTTGTTAAGCAATGTGTGTCGCCATCGCCAAGCCGTAATGTTAACCGGCACAGGCAACACCAGCCATATTGTGTGCCCACTGCACCGTTGGACGTATGATTTAAATGGCCAATTATTAGGCGCGCCACATTTTGCGCAAAAGCCCTGTTTGCATCTCAATAAAACGCCGCTGTTAAACTGGCAGGGTTTGTTATTTGAGGATTCAAAAAATTCGCAATCGCGCCATTTGATTAAAGAGTTGAATCAACTAGGCTGCAAGCAAGACTTTGATTTCACTAATTATCTTTTAGATTCGGTGAATGTTGAGCACTACAATTTCAACTGGAAAACCTTTATTGAAGCCTATTTAGAAGATTATCATGTGGGCGCTTTTCACCCAGGCTTAGATGCCTTTGTGGATTGCGATAATTTAAGCTGGGATTTTGGTGAAAATTTTAGCGCACAAACCGTTGGCTACAAGCCTGCAACGGATGAAAATGCATCGGCCACTTATCAAGCATGGCAAAAGGCTGTGACCAATTACCACGGCAAAACGCCGCCCAAGCATGGCGCTATTTGGTTTGTGTTTTACCCATTTTTGATGATTGAGTGGTACCCCAATGTGTTAGTGGTTTCGCACCTAATTCCAACAAGTGTAGACACTTGTAGCAATGTGGTTGAATTTTATTATCCTGAAGACATAGCCTTATTTGAGCGGGAATACGTAAAAGCGCAGCAAGCGGCGTATCATGAAACCGCGGTTGAGGATAAAAAGATATGCCAGCGTATGCATGACGGCCGCAAGGCTTTATTTGCGCTAGGTTTAAATGAAACCGGGCCTTACCAGCACCCGCTAGAAACGGGCTTAGCGCATTTCCATCAGTGGTATCGCCAGCAAATGGAACCACATTTAGCAAAATACGAAAGACCGTAAATCAATGAAAATTAGCGACTTGTGAAGCTACCCAATTTAGGCAGCTTATGGATGCTGGTCGCCGCGCTTGGCTTTGCGATTATGGGCGCATTAGTGAAAGTGGGTTCGGCTAAATTCAGCAGTGCAGAGCTGGTTTTTTATCGCTCAGTTTTTGGCTTAATGGCTATTTACGTTTATATATTTGCCAAAAAGTTGCCGCTTAAAACACCCGTCATGTCTAAGCAAATGTCGCGCGGCTTGGTCGGCTTTGCATCCTTGGTTTTATTCTTTTATGCCATTGCCCATTTACCCTTAGCAACCGCCGTCACGCTTAATTACACGTCTGCCTTATTTTTGGCCTTATTAATGCCATTAATGCTGCACGAAAAACCCAAACCTATTTTGTATGCCATGGTTTTATTAGGCTTTATTGGCGTGGTGCTTTTGCTAAAACCCAACTTTGCCAAGCAAGATTTAATCGCCGGCGCGGTTGGCTTGCTATCTGGCTTTGGCGCCGCATTTGCCTATGTGCATGTTAAACAATTAGGCAATTTGGGCGAGCCAGATTGGCGCACGGTATTTTATTTCACGTTAATTTCTACCGTTGCCAGCGGCGTTTGGATGTTATTGCAAACCTACACGCCACTTAGCTGGCAAGATATGCCAACATTATTAGGCTTAGGAATTTCGGCCACCATTGCGCAACTAGCCATGACACGCGCTTACCGCACTGGAAAAACGCTGACCGTTGCCAGCCTAGCCTATACCACGGTGATATTTGCCAGTTTGTTTGGTGTACTTTTTTGGCAAGAAACACTGTCATTTTCAGAATACATAGCCATTGGTATTATCATTTTTAGCGGCATTATTAGCGCAAACAGTATTAATCGCCGTTCTTAAATTTTTAAAAATAATCGGCAATAAACATATGTTAAGTTGCTAGACTTTTGATTTAAATAGCAGTAATGTTAAACTCTTACCATATAAAGTATTTGATTAACTTTAGCGATTAACCAATTGATTAAATTAAAAAATATTTTTCTACTTAGCGTTTCAAGCGTTTTGTTAACGGCTTGTTTAGGTGGCACTATCGCGCAACAAATTGTCCGATCAATTGCCACCAGCGTAGCCGATAACGCCATTGCAACTGCGATGGATGTGCAAGAAATTGAGCCCATCAACCAATTTGACCGCAAACCAAAAAGTTTTATTTTAAAAGATACCGCGCCCGACCCCTATTTAATTGCTTTTACTAATGCGCGCTTTGAGCAGGTTAAGCCGATTGCAGAGCCGCTACCAGAACAACTAAGCGAAATTGAAACGCCTGTAGCCGTGGCAATAAGCAGCCAATTGGTGCGCGTTGAGCTTTTTAATTTATTGATTGGCGCCGAAAAAGATGAGGTTTATGCAAAAGCGCAATTAATGGGCGCCACTGCCTTGCCAAAACCGCACGAATGGAAAATGTGGCAAGTGGCCACAGGCATGATTACTACAGAACAGGCTAATAAAAATAAAGCGGCAAAAAATCCACAATTGATTACGTATTTAATACCGCCAGAATTTGGCAAACTGCCTAGCGGCAGCTTGACCTTGGTAGAGCTTGCTAAAGTGGGCGAACTCAATATCGCGCGCTACAAAATCCACTAATCGTATCTACTAATACAAAACATAATCCAGCTAAATTTCGCCCATTGGCGTTTTAATCAAGGGTCAATTAACCCACTGCGCATGGCAATCAGCGCAATTTCGGCTGAGTTATTGGCGTTTAATTTTTGCTTAATATTGTACAAATGCGTGCCAACCGTGCGCGGGCTTAAAAATAGCGTTTCAGCAATTTCATTGGTGGTTTTGCCTTTAGCCAACGACATAAACACTTCAAATTCGCGCTCACTTAATACATCCACAGGGTTTTGCTGACCCGATAATTGCTGAATGGCCATTTGCTGGGCAATGCTTGCCTCAATATATTTTTTGCCACTAGCCACCGTGCGAATCGCCTTAATCAGCTCCTCAGCCGCGCTGCGCTTGGTTAAATAGCCCATGGCACCTGCATTTAATACGCGCTTTGGGTGCACCGAATCTTCATGTGCCGATAACACCAAAATTTTGGCATGGCTTTCTTTGGCCAAAATACGCTCAATCGCCTCCATGCCGCCAATGCCTGGCATGGTGATATCCATTACCACCACATCTGGCTTAAATTCCATGTAGTTTTTAATCGCCGTTTCGCCGTTTTCCGCTTCGGCAATCACTTTAATTTCACTAGCCGATTCAAGTAACATTTTAAAACCCATGCGCACTACGGCATGGTCATCTACTAGCATCACATTGATTGGACTCATTTATTACCTTTGATTAATGACTGATGTTAAACGCTTGCGGAATATTAATGTAAATGGTGGTACCTGTTGATTGCTTGCCAGTAGATTGCTTGCCAGCTGATTTTGCATCTGCTTTTTTACTACCTGCTTTGGTTGCTAATTGCGTATTTGGTTCAGAATCCACATTAAAGCTGCCTTTAAAGCCTTGTACACGCTCGCGCATGCCCAGCAAACCAAAGTGGTTGGTTTGATCTACCGCGTTAACGTCCATGCCTTTGCCATCGTCTTTAATGGTTAATTGCAGCGCACCTGTTTTGCTTGTGGCTAGCGTTATGACTATGTTTTTGGCCTCTGCATGCTTAATGGCGTTATTAATCGATTCTTGCACAATGCGGTAAATATTAATGTTTAAACTTTCACCCAAACCTTCTAAATCGCCAGATAACTCTAGGGTTATTTTCAAATTAGGTTGTTGTTTTTGCACATTATTAATGGCATCTTTTAAGGTTTCTACCAAGCCTAAATTATCTAGTGAGCCCGGCCGCAATTGGCGGATAATATTATGCATTCCATCATAAATATGGTTGGCCGCCGCCACAATGGTTTGCGCACTGGCTTCCACTTCTGGCGCTTTTTCTCTGGTTTTATTGGCAATGGCCACCGCAAAGGTTTTAATCGCCGTCACATATTGCCCAAGCTCATCATGCAATTCGCGCGCTAAACTGCGGCGCTCGTCTTCAATATGTTTTTGAATTAAATGGGTAATTTGCCGATTTTCTTCTAATTTATTTTCGGCCACTTCAGCTTTGCGTTCTGCAATTTCGGCATGCTTGCGCTCTGTAATATCGCGCATGCTGCAGATATCGCCAATTAGCGCATTAGTCTGCGGGTCAATCAATGGCGCGGCCGAAATTGAAACATCCACAATACGCCCATCACGCGCTTGGCGTTGCGTGTCATGGTTTTCCACATTGCGCCTATCGTTAATGGCACGCATATTTTGTGCTAAATCACGCTCTTGCCCCTTGGGTATCAGAATGCTAGCTGATTTGCCGATGATATCGTCTGGCGCGTAGCCAAATATTTTTTGCGCCGCCGCATTCCAAAACGAAATATTGCCGTTTAAATCATGAATCATTACTGCATCGGCCGATTGTTGCGCAATTAGCGCCAAGCGTTGGTTTTCAGCCGTGCTTTTTTGTAATGATTCGCCCATTAAGTTAAAGTTTTTAGCAATAGAGCCAAATTCGGGTAAATCAAATTGCGGCAAGCGCGTGCTTAAATCGCCCTGCTCCATTCGATTAATGGCTTTTAACATGGGTTGTAATGGTCGTAACCAGCGACCCAGCATCCAATACACAATGGCATTTAAAAATATAAAAAAGCCCAAGCCCACCCAAAACAAAAATCGCATTTTGCTCCAAGCCTCGCGAATAGCACCCGCAGGGTTGGGCTGAACCACCAATTTACCAAAGCGAATCAAGCGCGAAACAGCTTTTTCTTTAGGGTCTAACATGCTAATAAACCATTGCGGCGGGCTTATTTCGGCCCGATATTTTGAAGGCGGCGATTTAAAAATAAGCGCACCGTTTAAGGTATAAAGCGTAATTTCGTTGCCGCGCACATGACCAAGATGATGCAAAAATCGGCGCATCACATCATGCGTGTAACCCCATTCTGGGTTTTGAATAGAGCTCACTACAACCGTATCTAACAATTGCACGGTAACGCGGGTGGCGGCCTCTACCCCTTCCTGAATCGACGCTTTTGAGCCTTTTAAAATCACGTATCCCACTGCTAACATAAACAGCAACAGCAAAGCCGTAATCAATAAATTTAAGCGAAAACGCAGGCTCATAAAGTCGGTTTAATCATCAATCGTAATGGTTTTAAATTCGGCTGGCACTGGCGGATATTCTAATTGAAGCTTTCTAAGCGCGCTAAATAACAAACGTGAAATCAATAAGTTACGGTTCATTTTAGAATCCGCCGGCACCACATGCCAAGGCGCATAACTTGTACTAGTTGCGCTCATTGCCTTCTCATACGCCTGCATATATTGCGGCCAAAGTGCGCGTTCTTTCAAATCATTCGGATTAAATTTCCACGTTTTAGTTGCATCATCCAGCCTATCTTGCATGCGCGCCTTTTGCTCGGCCTTGGATATATGCAAATAGCATTTAATAATCACCGTTCCGGTTTCCGATAATTGCTTTTCAAACGCGTTAATTTGCGCATAACGGCGCTTGCATTCGGCGTCATCAATCCAATCGTGCACTTTCACAATCAACACATCTTCATAATGGCTGCGATTAAAAATCACAATCTCACCCTTTTGCGGCACTTGCTTATGCACGCGCCACAAATAATCATGCGCCAACTCTTCTGCGCTAGGTGCTTTAAAATTAGCCAAACGAATGCCTAATGGATCGCACTCACTAAACACATGGCGCACCGTGCCATCCTTACCACTAGCATCCATGCCCTGCAAAATCAGCAAAATTTTGTGCTTACCCTGCGCGTATAAAATATCTTGTAAGGCATTGATTTTACTGGCTAATTTTTCCAACTCTAAAGCATCCGCTTCTTTGGTAGCTCCGCGCTCCGATTTATCATCTGGCTTGATGCTTTTAAGTGAGAAAGCTGAATTTAGCTTAACGCGATATTGCTGTAGATTTGACATGTTGAAGCCCTAGTAATGAATATGCTTAATTTAACACAAGCGCATCTGTAAACCCTACAAATTACTCTGCCAAATTAGCGCCCAAGTGTTTAGGGTGCTGCTTTTCAAAATAAAAATTCTAGCGTTTAATCCGATATATAATTTTTTATACGCTAATATAATTTCAACAAAGGAGCTTTAGTGATTAAGTTAACTTTTGAATTAAACAACCAGCCGATGAGCGCACTTAAATTCGGCGCGCAATCTTTACCCGCTTTTTCTGGTTTAGGTTCATTCGTTAATAAACGTGCAACGATGTGCGTATCAGGTTTTGGTGCTATTCCTATCGGCACCTATTATATTTTTGACCGCCAGTCAGGAGGCTTACTTGGTCCACTTAAAAACATCTTCAACGACCATAGCGATTGGTTTTCTTTATACGCCGCAGATGGAAATATTGATGATGAAACATACTGTAAAAATGTACAGCGAGGACACTTTAGATTACATCCAAAAGGGCATGCGGGAATAAGTAGAGGCTGTATTACACTAGAAAATAGAGCTGATTTTCAGAGATTGCGTGCAATGCTTAAAAGTTCTGCCAGCATTTCTGTTCCAGGCATAGCGCTGCAAGCCTATGGAAAAGTAGTAGTCAAATGAAAAAGACTTTCCGTTACGGTTTAGTTAGCTTATGGATTTTATTTACTACTGGCTATCTCACACGGTGGTGGCTAACCAATCCTGATGTCACACCTCGTTTTTCAGAATCATTCTGGATATGGTTAAGTAATTTATATGGTGCTCAAAATGCTGAGGAAATGGCTGATTTAGAACTGTTAGTTGGTTTGGTTATGTTTTTCATTATCGTAACTTTGTTAACATTACTTATTTGGTTTGTATGGTGTCTTGTCAAAAAATCGCTCACTTAATTATTCAGGCGGGCCAACCCCTTAGTTCAAACGTTAGCCATTTAAAACATGTTCAATGAATCTTTAATACTCATAACGGCTGTAGAAGCGCATTTGATAAGTGAGCAGCTTAGCCAGTGGAAACTTGTTAACTACTTTCAAAGGCTAATTTGGTTTCCTATTAAATTCTTAAAACTTGGCATGGCAGAAAAAACAAAAGCTATACAACTCTATGTTTTCATCGCATTCGCTTTGTTGGCAATAGGCGCTTGGGTTGTTAACAATAGCGGTGTTGCTCGAACTGAGGTTGCAAATGCGATTATGCTCTCTGCCGAGATTATCCCTGTTTTTCTAGCAATGTTCGCTTTGCCAAGTATGTATGCACATTGTGGAATAGATGAAAAGACTGTGGATTTTGTAAAAGCTCATTTGCTAAACAGAGGCTTTTCCACAGAAAAGGAAATTGACATTCTGCAAAAATCACTAAAGCCTATTGAAAGTCGTGCGCGAGAACGTGTCACGGCGTTTAAGTGGCTTGTTGGCTTAGTTTGGGCAGGGTTTATTTACACATTATCGCAAGGTCAAGAGCTCTTAAAAACAACACCTTCAGAGTTTACCTTACACACTTATGTGGCAACAGGTCTACTTATGGCTACGCTTGGTGCCTATTTTGTCGTATGGGGCTACAAAGCATCATTAGATAAATTGTTTCGTGCAATAGAGTTTGGATGCAATGACTTTTGTCACGAAACTCGGTCTGATCAAGTAAAAAATAGCTAACCCATCCATCAAGCGGTACGCTGCGATGACGCGCACCGCCCCTTGTGTCAAACGTTAAACTGACGTCAATTTTCACTTAGTGCGTCTATTAATCAAATAAAATCAATAACATAATCATCGCTAATTTAAATCTAGTCTATTACTTAGCCGCATTCCAACCCACAATTCCCGCTTTCATTACGCGCGCATCTTTGTAGCCAGCACCGATGGCGCGTTGGGCGGCTAAATTGGATGCTTGGCAATAGCTGTTGTAGCAATAAAAAACCAAGATGGTATTTTTATCTTTTGGCAATTCGGTTAAGGCGTATTTGTTGTATGAAGTCAGCAATATCGCACCGGGAACAACACCTGCATCGGCACGCGCATCTTCATTATTGGCATCTAAAATCGCCACGTTTTTTGCTTTGTTTGCTATAAATTGTTGCACTTTTTGTACCGATATTTCTTTAACCGCTGTTTGTTTTGGCGCATCTGCCGCACAAGCAAATCCAACAAAGCTTAATGCAACAAATAAAAAAGTATTTAGTAGCTGTTTCATAGTGGCTCCAGAATATATTAACTCTTAAAATCTGACTTAATTTGTATGATTAAGTTACATTAGTCTGCTATTTTTGTGAAAGCTTACAATCAAAATACAGTTTAAAAATCGGCCATTTCGTTTTAAACTATTTAAATGAAAACATCTGCTCTATTATCGGCCAGTCTTGCCATTCATGCCGCCATTGTCGCTAACGAATCTGAAATTGAATCGTTAGACCGCGCGATTGGGGATGGCGACCATTACATTAACATGAAGCGTGGCAGCGAAATCATTGCCGGCATGTATAACGAATTATTGCCTTTGCCTGCGGATGAAGCGCTTAACAAAATCGGCATGAAGCTGTTAAGTACAATTGGCGGTGCTTCTGGCCCGTTATTTGCCAGTTTTTTTATGAGCATGGCAAAGGTGATCAAAGTAAATGGTGGCAGTAACCCGCTGGAAATTGCGGCGGCTTTTGCTGGCGGCGTGCAAGCCATTATGCAACGGGGCAAAGCTAATTTGGGCGAAAAAACCATGTTAGATGTGCTGATTCCTGTTTCCACCACTTTCACTTTAAGTGCTTTAGAAGGCAAAAGTTTGGCAGAAATTTGTTTAGCTTTAAAGCTTGCAGCAGATACAGGATTAGAATCAACCCGCAATTTAATTGCCACCAAAGGCCGCGCGGCTGGCTTGGGTGAACGCGCGATTGGGCATTTGGACGCAGGTGCAAAAAGTTGCCAAGTCATGGTGCATGCGGTGTGCGATTTGTTTTTGAAAACAAAACATTAAAAAATGAATCCTATTTTAAAATTGCAAATCTGCCTTAACCGTCATTCCCGCGCAGGCGGGAATCTAGGCGATCATCTCAATTGAACTGGATTCCCGCCTGCGCGGGAATGACGGAATAAATAGATACATTGTAGAAAGCTAACCAAATGAAAAAATTTATCAACCATGTCGATAATCTTTTAGTAGAGAGCTTATCTGGCTTTGCTGGCGCGCATGCCGATTTAGTTACCTTGCATTTAGAGCCCAATTTTTTAACGCGCAAAAACAAAGCTAAAAATAAGGTGGCGATTATTTCGGGTGGGGGTTCTGGGCATGAGCCTTTGCATGCAGGTTATATTGGTTTTGGCATGCTAGATGCCGCCTGCCCTGGCCATGTATTTACCTCGCCCACGCCAGATCAAATGCTGGCGGCAGCAGAAGCGGTGTATGCCGATAAAGGAATTTTATTTATCGTTAAAAATTATGCTGGCGATGTCATGAATTTTGAGATGGCGGCTGAAATGCTGCCTTATGAAAACGCTACCGTATTAACATCAGACGACTGCGCTGTAATCAATAGCACTTACACTACAGGCCGGCGCGGTGTGGCTGGCACCATGATTGTAGAAAAATGCTTAGGCAGTTTGGCCGAAACGGGTGCTGATTTGCAGGCGTGCAAAGTATTGGGTGATAAGGTGAATAATCGCACAGCCAGCATTGGCGTGGCTTTAACCAGCTGCACGGTGCCAGCCGCTGGCCGCCCTACTTTTGATATTGCAGAATCTGAAATTGAGATGGGCGTGGGCATACATGGCGAACCCGGCCGCAGGCGTGAAAGCATGCGCCAAGCCGATGCGATTGTGAAAGATTGCGTAGAGGCGATCTTGGCGGATTTTAATGCCAGAAATATCAACGTTAATCATGATGCGTTGCTATTAATCAATGGCTTCGGCGCTACGCCGCTGATGGAGCTATATGTAATTTATAACACGGCCGCCAAGTTGTTTAGTCAGTATGGCATTAAAATTAGCCGCTCATTGGTGGGTAATTACGTCACCGCGCTAGATATGGCGGGCGCTTCAATCACATTGTGTTTGCTAGATGATGAAATTAAACAACATTGGGATAGCCCCGTGCATACGGCCGCTTTGCGCTGGGGTATGTAATTCAAATCATGTATTTAAATTAAGATTCCCAACCAGCGTTTTTATCTACCCATTTTAAGCTAAGCCAATACCAAATCGTCATGGGAATCATCATGGCAACCCAGCTCCAATCTTTAATTAAAAACAATTTTGTCACTTTGGTATTAGTTGAAAACTGCGCCCAAGGTACACAATAAAGAGTAAATGCCACGCAAAATATCACCATGATTAACGCCATTTTTCGTGTGTGCACATTGGCATAAACCAGCTTTACCCAAAGTGGTGTTTTGTCGATTTGTTTCATTGCATGCTTTCAATTTTAAGTAGCCTGAATCTTAACGCAAAACTAAGCGTGTGCGTTATGGCGCGCGCATGATATTCTGCTAGCCTTAATTATTTAGCCGCTGAATATCATGACTACAAATACCGAAACTTTCATCCCTAGCAAAGATGCCTCTTTAGAGTCCTCAATCGCCACACTACAAGGCAAATTATTGGCGCTGAATATTCATACCGAAGAGAAATCTTGGCTGAATGAGATTGAAGGCATTTGGTCGGTGCATGTGATTGATAGAGATTGTCCACGCTTGTTTACCAACGGCAAAGGCGCATCGCAATTGGCCGCGCGTGCCAGTGCTTTGGGCGAATATTTTGAGCGTTTAAGCACCAATTACTTTTGGACCCATTTTTATTTGGGCGAAAAAATCGCTAATCAAGATTTTGTGCATTATCCAAATGAGCAATGGATTCCGCTAAAGGGTGAAAAGTGGCCAAAAGAATTACTAACGCCAGAGCTGCAAAAGTTTTACAACCCAGAAGGCACCTGCCCTGCCAGCAATTTAATTGATTTAAATTCTGGCAATAAAGAACGTGGCATTTGCGCCATTCCCTACACCCGTTTGCGTGATGGTAAAAGCGTATTGTTTCCAGTCAATTTAATCGGCAATTTATATGTAAGCAACGGCATGAGCGCCGGCAACACCATGATGGAAGCGCGTACGCAGGCATTGGCCGAAATTTTTGAGCGCGACATTAAATACAAAATCATTCGCGAAGGCATTTGCTTGCCAGATGTGCCTGAAAGCGTATTAAATCGCTTCCCACGCATTGCCGCTGGTATTAAAGGTTTGCGTGATGCGGGTTATGGCATCTTGGTCAAAGACGCCTCACTTGGCGGCCAATATCCAGTGATGAACGTGACGCTATTGCACCCAGAAGATCAAGGTTGCTTTGCTAGCTTTGGCGCACATCCGCGCTTTGAAGTGGCATTAGAACGCGCGTTGACTGAGCTATTACAAGGCCGCGCGATGGATAGTTTGAAAGGCTTTGTGGCACCGGGTTTTGATATGGAAGAAATCGCCGATTCACAAAACTTAGAAATTCACTTTGTGGATTCTAGCGGCGTGATTAGCTGGGATTTTTTACGTAGCACGCCAGATTACGAATTTGTTGATTGGAACTTTGGTACATCTACAGAAGAAGATTACAACTGGTGCGTCAATAGCATTCACAACAGCGGCCATGATATGTATATCGCCGATTTCACCCATTTAGGCGTATACGCCTGCCGCATTTTTGTGCCCGGCATGAGTGAAATTTACCCAGTAGAAGAATTGCAATGGGAAAACAACACCGTAGGTAATTTGGTGCGCCCTTTTGCGTTGCGATTACCCGAATTAAGCCAAGAAGAATCGGCCGATTTATTAGAGACTTTGCTGGATTTAGAGTTAGCAGACGAATTGCCAGTAACCACTTTAATTGGCCTATGCGCTGACCCAAATACCACATGGGTAGATTTACGTGCAGGCGAATTAAAGACGCTTGCCGCACTTGCTGCTGGCGATACCGATGAAGTGTTAGAAGGCTGTGCTTGGATTGCGCAGTTTGGCGAATTGCCAGAAAAGCGTGCCCGTGTTTACCGTTGCATTGACAATATCGTACAAATTAAAGAGATGACAGATTCAGAAGATACAGCTGCATTTGAAGCCAATCTGACTTTAATGTATGGCACAGAAACCTTGCAGCAAGCGCACAAATTGCTAAACCGTGAAGATCAGTATTTCGGTTTGGGAATACTAGGCGCGAATATGGAAGGCAGTACTATGCATCAACGTCTGCTTGAGGCTTATGGCAAAGTGTGGAAACGATAAGCACTCTTCTACGTCATTTCGTCGCAAAGCCTGCCCCGTGCAACGACACTGGGACGGAATCCAGACCACTTAAATACTAGCCTCATATCAAGTAATAACCATTGGTGAACGCCATCTTGACTGGATACCAGCCTTCGCTGGTATGACGTGGATTTTGTAGGGTGGGTTCTTGAACCCACGCGTAAGGCACTTTATTGACTTCTACCGCGTGGGTAAACGAGTTACCCACCCTACTTGGTTATGGCTAATTGATTGAAGCAAAAACCTGTTTACATAAACTTGTTACTGCTTCAATGTGCGTGGCAACTAAGCTAGTATCAACCCTAGTATGCGTTACACCTTGCAATTTAAGCGCATGTTGCATTTTGCGATATTCTCTATAAGCAATCACCACTTTTTCTGCTGCTTCATTTTCAATAACATGGAGTGATGCCAGCCGTTTTAAAAGCGCAATATTGCCAATATTTTCAGTTAAATCTGGGTATTTATTGGCATGACTTAGCACTAAAAATTGCACCAAAAATTCCACATCAATAATACCGCCAGCATCGTGCTTAATATCAAATTGACCCGCATGTGGCTTGTGGCTGGCGCGCATTTTTTCGCGCATTTCTATTACGGATTTTTGCAACGCTTCTATATCGCGTTGCTGGCTTAATACTTCAATGCGCACTTGCTCAAACGCCTTGCCTATATCGGCATCGCCTGCAATGAGTCGCGCGCGGGTTAAGGCTTGGTGCTCCCACACCCATGCTTTGGTCAATTGGTACTCTTTAAACGCCGCAATACTGCTCACCAGTAAGCCGCTATTGCCATCTGGGCGCAGCTGTAAATCGGTTTCGTACAGTAAGCCTGCATTGGTTAGGCTGTTAAACCAGTTATTAATGCGTTGCGCAAAACGCGCATATATTTCGCTAGCTTCTGATGAGTCGTCAGAATAAAGAAAGATAATATCTAAATCCGACATATAGCCTAACTCTTGACTACCCAGCTTACCATAACCAATCACAGCGAATTTTGGCGTTGCGATATGTTTAAATTTTAGGCTGTCCCAAATGGTTTGTAGGCTAACTTGCAGAATCACATCGGCTAAATTACTCAAATAATCGGATAAGATTTCTAACGGCAATGCGCCTGCCACATCTTGCGCGGCAAATTTTAAAATGGTGGCGTGCTTAAAATGGCGCATGGCATCCATTTGCGCTTCGGTATCATTCTGCAAATGCTGCATTTTTTCGACTAATTCTGCTTTTAGTGCAGCAAAATCTGGTTCTTCGTATAGCGTACGCGAATCTAATAGCTCATCCAACAAAATAGGATGTGCCGATAAATATTGCGCTAACCAAGGGCTGGCAGCGCATAGCTTAATCACCAAATTTAATGCCTGAGGATATTCTGCCAACAAAGCCAAATAACTGGCGCGGCGGCAGATATTTTCTAGCAAGCTTATCGTACGAAGTAAGGCAATATCGCTATTATCTTCTTGCGCTGCAATCTCAATTACCAAAGGCATTAAGCGGTCAAATCGTTGGCGGCTGCTTTCTGGCAATTGCTGATAACGGCTACTGGTACGCAGCATTTTTAAGCGCTGCAAAGCTTCATTGGCATCTGTGTAACCCGCATCTGATAATGCTTGCAAGGCATCAGTGGGCTCAAGCGTTTGTTGCCATAGCGCTTGACAGGTCGATGCTGATTCATCCTCAGCTTGGTTTGAATTTGTACTAGGCGCTTCAGCATTAAAAGTGGCATCAAAATGTTGCTGCACAATTTTTCTGTGCTCATTCAATTGCGCTAAAAAGCTTTCCCAATCGGCAAACTGCATGGCTTTGGCGATACGCGCGCGCGCCACATCATTTTTGGGTAAATCCTGCGTTTGTTGGTCATCCACATACATTAAGCGGTGTTCTAAATTTCTTAAAAACATATAGGCGGCCGTTAATTCACTTACCGTATTTTCTGGCAACAAGCCTTTGTTTTGCAAAAGCTTTAATACTTGTAAAGTAGGTTTTATTTGTAAGCTGGTATCGGTTCCGCCGCGGATCAACTGAAAAACCTGCGCAATAAATTCAATCTCACGAATACCGCCGCGACCCAATTTAATATTATCTTGTAGGCCTTTTTGCAGCACATCGCGCTGAATTTGTGTTTTTAAATCGCGTAAGCTGGTTAATGCATTGAAATCTAAATATTTTCTGAATACAAACGGCTTTAATAACTTGGTCAGTTTGTCTTCTGGCCCTGCCACCACGCGGCCTTTTATCCAGGCATAACGCTCCCATTCGCGGCCGTTATTTTGATAGTATTCTTCCAGCGCATCGCAATTGGGCACCAAAACACCCTCAGAGCCAAACGGCCGCAAGCGCATATCCACCCTGAATACAAAGCCATCTTCCGTTACGTCATCTAGCGCTGATATTACTTTTTTACCCAGCTTATTAAAAAAGTCTTGGTTGCTGATGACATTGGACGCATTTGAAGTTTCGCCCACTGCTTCAAAGCTAAAAATCAAATCCACATCCGATGAAACATTAAGTTCAACCCCACCTAACTTGCCCATGCCTACCACAATCATCTGCTGTGGCAAACCAGCATCGCTGTAAGGCTTACCATATATGTCTTCTAGCCAATTTGAGTGAAAATTTACAGCGGTTTGAATAGTGATTTCGGCCAGCTCAGAAGTGGTTTGTATCACTTCATTCAAATCGCACAGCTGATTCAAATCACGATAAATAATTCTGAGCAAAACGCGTTGTCGCAGCTGCCTTAAGGCTTTTTTAAGTGACAATTCATCGCTTATTTTTGCGTCATTTAAAAATTGCCGCATATTTTCAAGCGTATAAGTTTGTGCATGATTTTGTAGCAAATCTTCAAGTAGATAGGCATCTTTTGCCAGCAAACGACTTGCGTACAAACTACAATTGACAAGGTGTTGCAATCCGGCCTCAAAACGAGTTGGCGCTTGGGTTTGCGATAAATATTTATCCAGTGTTAGCATGTTATTTTTAAGGTAATATGACGTTTGAACATTTGTGTTACATCTTACCTTAATCATTATTATAAAAATTATTATGTCATTTATAAATGACAAATTTGGGAGTTGAGTTGCATGGCTATTGAATCTGTTTTAACCGAAAACCGCGTATTTCATCCAAGTGAGGCATTCATTGCGCAAGCCAATGTATCTGGCTTAGCCGCTTACAATGCGCTTTGTGCCGAAGCCGAAGCGGATTATGAAGGGTTTTGGGCGAAATTAGCGCGTGAGTTATTGGTTTGGAATAAGCCATTCACCAAGACGCTCAACGAATCAGAAGCGCCTTTCTACAAGTGGTTTGAAGATGGCGAGTTGAACGTTTCAGTTAACTGTTTGGATAAACATTTAGCCACCATCCCCAATAAAACCGCGATTATTTTTGAAGCGGATAGCGGCGACACCAAAACAGTCACTTACAAAGAGTTGTATCACCAAGTTTGCCAATTTGCTAACGGTTTAAAAACCTTAAATTTACCCCTCGGCTCACGCGTCATCATCTATTTACCAATGGGCATTGAAGCAATTGTCGCCATGCAAGCCTGCGCGCGCTTAGGCTTAACGCATTCTGTGGTATTTGGTGGCTTTTCGGCGAAAAGCTTGAATGAGCGCATGATTGATGCGGGCGCAGTGGTTGTCATTACCTCCGATGGTCAATATCGCGGCGGCAAAACCTTGCCTTTAAAAGCGGCGGTTGACGAAGGTATTGCCCAAGCAAAAAGCGAGCATGGCTGGGATGGCATTCAAAAAGTGGTTGTGCTGAAAAAAACAGGCCAAGATGTGGCCTGGAACACCAGAGACATTTGGTGGACAGACTTAATTGCAGGTGAGGCGGATACTTGCGAACCTGTAATGGTGAATGCAGAACATCCGCTATTTTTGCTCTACACTTCAGGCTCAACAGGCAAACCAAAAGGCGTGCAACATAGCTCAGCCGGTTATTTATTGCATGCCATGAACACCATGCGCTGGACCTTTGATGTAAAAGCCGATGACGTGTATTGGTGTACGGCTGATGTGGGCTGGATTACTGGCCACAGCTACGTGACGTATGGCCCATTGGCGATGGGTGCAACGCAAGTGGTGTTTGAGGGCATTCCTACCTACCCTAATGCTGGGCGTTTTTGGCAAATGGTAGAAAAGCATAAAGTAAGCATTTTTTACACAGCACCTACTGCCATCCGCTCACTCATTAAATCTAGCGAAACCGATGCAAGCACGCATCCTAAACAATACGATTTAAGTAGCTTGCGTTTATTGGGCACAGTGGGCGAACCGATTAATCCAGAAGCATGGATGTGGTATTTTGAACAAGTTGGAGGCAGCCGCTGCCCTATTGCTGACACCTTCTGGCAAACAGAAACAGGCGGCCATGTGATTACGCCGCTACCTGGCGTACATTCACTCACGCCAGGTTCTTGCACCATGCCGTTCCCGGGCATTGCGATTGATGTAGTCGATGAAACTGGCAAAGATTTGCCTTGGGGCACTGGCGGCTTATTGGTGATAAAAAAACCATGGCCATCCATGATACGCAATATTTACAACGACCCTGAACGCTTTAAAACCAGCTACTATCCATTAGATTTAGGTGGCAAATTGTATCTTGCAGGCGATGGCGCCGTGCGCGATGCGACAACAGGCAACTTTACGATTATGGGCCGCATTGACGACGTATTAAACGTATCTGGTCATCGCTTGGGCACCATGGAAATTGAATCAGCGCTAGTTTCAAATCACTTAGTGGCCGAAGCCGCCGTAGTCGGCAAACCGCACGATATTAAGGGCGAATCAATCGTGGCCTACGTGGTGCTAAAAGGCGCCAGACCTACTGGTGACGAAGCCAAAAAAATCGTCGAAAACTTACGCAGCTGGGTAGGTAAAGAAATCGGCCCAATTGCTAAACCAGATGAAATAAGATTCGGCGACAACCTACCAAAAACCCGCAGCGGCAAAATTATGCGTAGACTTTTACGCAGCTTGGCAAAAGGTGAAGAGATTACTTCGGATATTTCAACCTTGGATAATCCAGCGATATTGGAGCAGTTGAAAGAGGTCATTGTATAAATATCGACCATTACCAGATGCGATTATTCGTGCATTAAATTTACGCGTGAAATATAATTTCCTTTCAGTGTATTTTAAGCATAAAAATGACAACAAAAAATTTAGTTAGAAAAATCAATCATAATTTAAACCAAGTAACTGATGCAGGATTTGTTAGAATAATTGAAAAAAGTGAAGAAATACCCAAAATTATTCATCAAACTTACTTTACTAATCAATTCTCACCAGAGATAAAAGCAAATATAAAGAAATTAAAAGATGAAAATCCTGATTGGGAGTATCGATTTTATGACGATAGCGATATTCAAACATTTATAAAGAGTAATTTCCCTGAAATTATTGAAATATACAATAAAATCAATCCAAAATATGGAGCAGCTAGAGCTGATTTATTTAGATACTTAGTAATGTATAAAGATGGTGGTGTTTACTTGGATATAAAAAGTAGCTTATCAAAACCTTTAAACGAAATAATAAAACCAAATGATCAGTATATTTTAGCGTATTGGTTATACAGCGAAAATCCTGGTAGTAGGCATACATTCATCCCTGATTCAAATGGCGAATTCCAACAATGGCATATAATTTGTTCTAGAGGCCATCCTTTTTTAGAAGCCGTCATTCAAACAGTTTGTAGAAACATACAAACCTATAACGTGTGGTCACATGAAGTTGGGATGATGGGAGTACTTAAATTAACTGGTCCGATAGCTTATTCGAACTCTATTTTACCAATACTTCATTTGCACAAGCACAAAATTGGGTTTGATGTAGACTTTGGACTTACATACAGCATTTTTAACAACGACCATAATAATCATCAACGTCTTTTTAAGACTCATTATAAAAAGTTAGATGAGCCTATTTTGGTGCAATCAATGCTAATAAAATTTATATATCCTGTATTTGTAAAGTTAAAAAAATGGAAAGAATAGTTTAATTACATTCTACAAGTTACTAGTCCAGTAAATTTTATTGGATGACTTTTAAATCTGTTTAACTTGCTTCAACATTTACAACACACATTTAAAAAAACGCTTTTGCACTTTCACAACATCCCAGCACTGGCAGCTAGTAAACATCAATGGAAAATCTATTTTGATAGTTAAACTATGAGCTTCAGATGAGTATTGGTATTGAAACGGCTCAACATTTAATATTCTATTGAGTGAAATATTAAGGTTAACATTACATTTAAGTAATTTCATCTAACCGCACATTTTTCACTTTCAAACATTTAGCTAAATTGATTAAAACAGGCGTTTTGAGTAAGATTAAAAAGTATTAACAAAAAATTTACTTTTATAAACTACTTCGAATTTTAGTCAAAATAATTATTAATGTTTTTATGTGTTTTTTATTAATTAACATTGATGAATCTACATTTAAAAGAAGTATGTAATGTTCTATGTTTTAATAGACCTAATTATTAATATTTAAAAAAACATGACAGATAGATTTCAAGTATTAGATGGTTGGCGCGGTATCAGTATCATTTTTGTTTTGCTTGGTCACTGGTTCCCGTTAGGGCCAAAGTCTTGGCAAATGAATGCCGCCGTAGCTGCCACCGGAATGGTGCTGTTCTTTATTTTATCTGGATTCTTGATCACCAGCATCTTATTAAAAGATCAACGTATTGGTCGTTTTTTAACACGTCGTTTTTTAAGAATCGTCCCACTGGCTTGGCTTGTTATGGCAATCACTTTTTTAATTACCACACCTGCAGCCAATGTTTATTTGCCTCATTTTCTGTTTTATGCCAACTGGCCACCTAGGTGGTTAACCGACACAACTGCCCATTTTTGGAGTTTGTGTATAGAAATGCAATTTTATATATTAATTGCAATTTTGGTTGTAACTCTTAAAAAACGAGCGTTTGTCGTCTTGCCAATACTTTGTGTGGCAGTGACCATTTTTAGATACTTAAATGATCCACCAGTTAATATTAATACTTACTATCGAATAGACGAAATTTTGGCTGGTTGTACCTTAGCGTTAATATATCATCATCACAATGATGCTTTAAAGCGCTATATAGGCAGATTAAATCCTATCTATCTATTTCCGTTGTTATTACTAACAGCGCACCCAGATGGCGGCTTGGTAACTTATTTAAAACCTTATATAGCATTACTTGTTATTGGATCCAGCCTATTTGGTGCGCAATCAACTTGGTATCAACCTTGGCTTAAAGGACGCATATTGTTTTATATTGCCAGCGTTTCATATGCGGTTTATATAATTCATGTCGGCTTACAACACACTTGGCTGGGTGAAGGCGAAACTTTAGAAAAATACCTAAAAAGACCTTTATTATTAGCTATTACATTTGCTTTGGCGCATTTATCAACTTTTTATTATGAGAAGTATTGGATTAATTTAGGTAAAAAGCTAACTGAGCAGCCCGCTAAATTAGTCAAAGTTAAAGCTAGTTAGATTTTAAATCCAGATGAAATCAATCCTCAATCGCATTAGTAGCTGAGCTAATGTAAAATACTGTTTTTACTTTTACTAAGCTTAGAGTATGAGTTCGCTACAACAAGAAATTACCCGTCGCCGCACCTTTGCTATTATTTCTCACCCTGATGCGGGTAAAACTACATTAACCGAAAAACTTTTATGGTTTGGAGGTGCGATTCAGGTCGCGGGTGAAGTGCGTGGGCGTAAAGCGGCGCGGCATGCTACGTCGGATTGGATGGAACTTGAGAAGCAGCGCGGCATTTCAGTCACCTCTTCTGTGATGCAATTTCCCTATCGCGATCATATGGTGAATCTATTAGATACGCCTGGCCATGATGACTTTTCGGAAGATACGTATCGCACGCTAACGGCTGTGGATTCGGCTGTGATGGTGATTGACTCAGTCAATGGCGTTGAAGCGCAAACCATTAAATTGCTCAATGTTTGCCGCATGCGCGACACGCCGATTATTACGTTTATTAATAAGCTAGACCGTGAAAGCCGCGCGCCTATTGAGTTGCTGGATGAAATTGAAACGACATTAGGCATGGAATGTGCACCGATGACCTGGCCTATTGGCATGGGTAAGTCGTTTCGCGGTGTTTATAGCTTAGTTAACGACAGCATTTTGTTTTTTGATCCGCGTGCCGATAAAGGCACATCTGAAACCATTCAAGGCTTAGATAACCCGCGCTTAGATGAATTAATCGGCCGCCAAGCGGAAGAATTGCGCATTGATATCGAGTTGGTGCGTGGTGCATCTCATGAGTTTAATGCGGAGCGCTATTTAAACGGTAAACAAACACCTGTATTTTTTGGTTCGGCTGTTAATAACTTTGGCGTGCAATCCCTGTTAGATGCCGTGGTTGATTTATCGCCAGGCCCCCTCACCCGCCAAACGGCTAGCCGCGCAATTACGCCTGATGAGCCAAAATTTTCAGGCTTTGTGTTTAAAATTCAAGCCAATATGGACCCCAAACACCGCGACCGCATTGCGTTTTTACGCGTTTGTTCAGGCCGTTTTGAGCGCGGCATGAAAATTAAGCAAGTATCTACTGGCAAATTAATGGCAGTGAATAACGCGATTACTTTTATGGCACGCGACCGCACAACGATGGATGAGGCCTATTCTGGCGATATTATTGGCATACCCAATCACGGCACCATTAAAGTGGGCGATACGTTTAGTGAAGGTGAAGAGCTTAAATTCACTGGCATCCCCTCTTTCGCACCTGAATTTTTCCGCCGCGCACGCTTAAAAAACCCGTTAAAAATGAAGCAATTGCAAAAAGGCTTGCAACAATTGGCTGAAGAAGGCGCTTCACAATTGTTCCGCCCATTACTATCAAACGACCTGATTTTAGGCGCGGTAGGTTTATTGCAATTTGATGTAGTTGCACACCGTTTAGAGCATGAATATGGTGTGGATGTAGTATTTGAAAGCTACGATTGCTACACCGCGCGCTGGCTACGTGGCAGTGATGCCGATTTGCGCGCCATTGCGGACAAATACGGCTTTAATGTGGGCTTGGATGGCAATGAAGAATACGTGTACTTAGCGCCAAACCGTGTGAATTTACAAATGGCGCAAGAGCGTTATCCTGATATTCAATTTTTAGCGACTAGAGAAATTAGTTAATTTAAACCATTGCCCTAGCGTGCTACTTTGCCGCTACGGGTATATTCTGTATAAAATCCGCCACCACTTTTAACAGCTCACCATTGCCACGCAGTGGTTTTGCTAGTTTTGCGGCCATATCAATATGGCCGTAATTTTCAAATTCAACTACTTGCACTAAGCCATCGTTTTCTTTTATTTTTTTGGCTAAGTTGTACGTGTTTCTAGGCCACACTGTGCCGTCTTTTAAACCTACTGCCAGCAACATGGGTGGGCTTTTGCCATCTACAAAATTGATGGGTTGTGAGTTTGGCTGTTCAGAGGCTGATCCAAATATGGTTTTTAGACGGTCTGATTTGAGTGGTAAAAAATCATAGGGGCCTGCAAGGCCAATTACGCCTGCAAAATCGCTTGGTTGAAGCGATTGTTTTGCTAGGTATTCAGCATTAACGGCCATCATCACGGCAATATGTGCGCCAGCCGAATGGCCAGCCAAAAACACTTTATTAGCATCGCCTTGGTACTGATTGATATTGTCTTTAACCCAGCGCGCCGCTAATGCTGGGTCTGCCATCAGGGCTGGAAATAACACATCTGGGTACACGCGATAATCGGGAATAACGACGACATAGCCAAGTGAAGCTAAGGCTTCGCCTACAAATTTGTAATCGCCACGCTCGCCTGAATCCCAACTGCCGCCATAATAAAATATCACCACTTTACGCGGTTTTTGCGCTTGAGTTTGGGATTCGATATTCGGTGAATAAATATCCAGCTTTTGCCTTGGTAGTTTGCCAAAAGCAATGCCAGATTCCAGCTTATAGGTGCTTTGCGGCACCATGGCATTTAGGATTTTAATGGGGCTACAAGCGGCAGCGCTTACAACAAACGCAAGGCCGAATAGTGCTTTAGCAGGTAAAAGTTTTCTTTGAATAATGGTAAGCACTGTAATTTATTTGTGATAATTTTTAAGATTTAGTTGGTAACTAATTGTTTATACGCGCAAAACGCTTAATTAGATTTAAGCAAAGACCAATTTATCAATCATTACTTAAACTAAAGGCAATTTAATCATAACAAGTAGGCCAGAATTCTCTCTATTAGTTGCAGAAATTTGACCGCCATGCCCTTCAATTATTTGTTTTGAGATGGCTAAACCCAAGCCATAGCCTTCAACGCTGGATGCAGTTTCTGAATTGGCGCGGTAAAACGGTTTAAAGATTGCTTCTAACTCTGATGCATTAACCCCCACGCCATTATCAGCAACATAAATCACCACTTGCTTTGCAGCGGCATCAATCGTGGCACTTACTTTTACGGTTGATTGGGCTGGGCTATATTTAACGGCATTACGCAGCACATTATCAATGGCGCGATGTATTAAATCCGGCTGAGCTTTAATTTGAATGTTGATGCTACCACTAAACTGCACATTGACATGATTAGCCGTGCCTTCAAAATTAGCATCTTCTACTAAATCTTGTAGCAAATCGTTTAAATCAATTGTTTCCTTTTGCAAAGCGGTCATTCCAGATTCTAGGCGTGATAACGTTAAAAGTTCACCCACCAAATGATCCATGCGCACCGATTCGGTTTCTATTCGATTAAGCGAAGTGGTAACTTTTTCGCTGACAGCATGCGCAACATCGGCTTGTGCAGATTGCTGTTTAATCAAACCAATGGCAATTTGCAAACGCGCTAATGGCGAGCGTAATTCATGCGAAACTTGGTGCATTAAATGTGTTTGGCTTTTTATTAAGTGCCCAACACGGCTGACCATCACATCAAATGCACTACCCAAATCGGCTAATTCATCACGCCTGCTTTGCATTAAGTTACCCACTCGCGCATCTAAATTACCACTGGCAGCGCTTTCAAAAGCAAATCTTAACTGTTTGATTGGCTTAGAAAAATACCAAGCCAGCATGGCGGCAAACAAAAAGCTGACAAAAATTCCAACAACCAAGGGCACAGCCGGAAATAAATACTTAAAGTTGTGCGGTATCTTTACGCCACTAATAATAGTCGGCGGCGGTCGCTTATGGCGCGGCTCTACAAATAACCAATAAGTGTGGCCATCTTCGGCTTTAATTTGTTGAATAGCGCGATTATCAATATCGCGGCTTAAAATCGCTAATGAGGCGGCATTAACCCCTTTTGGTAAGGGCCGATTAAGCAATTCAGCACCCGTTTCATTTACCACGTATAACTGCGGCGTTGGCTCTGTTTTCCAACTATCCAGTAGCGATTTTAACGATACGATACCGTTTAATTTTAGCGTATTGGCAGCCGCTAATACCATGGTTCTAGCCGGTGGCGCGCCATCAATTAGGCGCTTTTCTCTATCGCGCTTATCGTTAACCATGCCAATTGCCAAGCTCACCACCAGCACGGTTGTAAGTTGTGCAAAAAAGAAAAACAGGAAAAATTTCCAGTAAAGTCTGCCCATAATTTATTTTAAATACTGATAGCCAAGCCGATAAACGGTTTGAATTAACTGTTTTCCATCCGCCGCCGCGCTTAGTTTTTGGCGCACGCTACTCATGTGCACATCAATATTGCGGTCAAATTTAGCCATTGGCCGGCCTAATGCTAATTCTGATAATAGTTGTTTGCTAACCACGTTACCTGCGCGCTCTACTAGCACTTCTAATAGATTAAATTCAGTACTGGTCAGCACTAATGGCACGCCATCCCATTCTACGCGGCGCTGTTCTGGCATTAAAACTAGCTCATTTAAGGTGATGGTTTTGGCTAGTGTTGCTTGTGGCTTGGCACGGCGCAAAATAGCTCTAATGCGTGCCACCAGCTCACGCGGCGTGCAAGGTTTTGGCGCGTAATCATCTGCGCCTAGCTCTAAACCCACAATACGGTCGGCGTCATCGCCTTTGGCTGTTAGCATAATCACCGGCATATTGCTGGTTTGGCGTATACGCCTTAATGTGTCAATGCCATTTAATTTCGGCATCATCACATCTAGCACCACTAAATCGAAATTTTCCGCTTGCAAAGCCAACAGCCCTGCTTCGCCATCATGTGCGGTGCTAACAGCAAAGCCTTCAAGGTCAATATACTCTTTGAGCATTTCAACCAATTCAACGTCATCGTCTATTAGTAAAATTTTATCCATCATTGTCGCTTCAACTTCATGATTAAACAGGGTAATGCATCTTAACTAGTCACCTAAGCATCAACAAGCTTAATCATTCACATTTACGCAGATTTACACTGTCTTTACGGCGTTTTACAACTAGTAATTGCACAATGGCAACATCCTAAAAGGCAGCAAAATGGGATTTGAAATTAGATTCAAAATCAGACATTTTTAATGTTAACGAATAAAGGATACTGTAATGAAAAATTTATCAATTAAACAATTATTGGCCATTTCGGCACTGGCAATTGCGTTGCCATTTTCGGCATCAAGTTATGCTGAATCGGGCAAACATTGCAGCCATCACGACAACAAAGCTAGTCATGGCTACAAGCACGGCGGCCATTCTGGCAAAACAGGCATGCCACATCATTATAAGGCGCTCAATTTAACGCAAGATCAGCAAGATAAGATTTTTGCCATTATGCATGAGCAAGCACCAGAAAAATACGCGCAACATAAACAACAGCGCGAAACCATGGAAGCCTTGCGTGTGTTGGCACAAGCCGATAAATTTGATGAAGCAAAAGCGCAACAATTATCGGAACAATTAGGCAAATTGGAAAAAGACAAAGCCTTAAACCGCATCAAAACACAGGCAAAAATTAATGCCCTATTAACGCCAGAGCAACGTCAAAAAGCGCGCGAATTTAAACATTCAGGGCATGACGGACATGGCACGCATGACGATGTGCGTTATAAAAACAAACCAGCGCCTGCCGCAAAGCCGATTAATAGTTAAGATTTAGTTTAATTGTTGTAAAAAAAAGCCTGCCAAAATTGATTGGCAGGCTTTTTAACGATTGATTAAGCTAATTTAATTAAGCGGCTACTGATTAAGCCGCTTGTATCAAAGCTTAATCGCGCTCAAACGCTTCACACAGCTGGCTTAATAATTGGCCAAAAAGCGGTAACACTTCTTCTTTGCTATGCGGGCTGTCGTCATCTGTACCGGCCACCACAAAACTCACGGTAATTTTATCCAAATTCTCTCTAAATTCCGCCCAATGTTCTACATCGGCATCGCCAATTAGCTTAAATTTATTAAAACCCGCGTCTATAATTTCTACCAATTCGGCATCTGCAATGCCGGCAAATAAGGTCTTGGCAATTGTCACCTGGGCGGCGGTTAAATCAGGTGCTGCTTTACCGTCTTCTGATAATTCATGCGTAAGCGGCAAGGTTAAAAATGCAAATACCAGCATGGCATAGGCTTGATACACACTTAACATATCAAAATTATTCAATCGCTCATCTGCTGGCTGGCGGCCAGATTCTTGAATCGACCTAAATGTAATGTAGCTGGCCAAATAATGTGCCGATTCAACCGCGTTGTAGTCATCTAAACTAATATTGGGCTTTGCGCCATCATCAAAGGTTTCTGCAAAACATAAGGTGTGCAGCAAGGTTAAGCGTGTTGAATAATCCATGGTATTTCCAGTTTAAATTGTTTAATTAAATTCCTGTTTTTTACAAACATAGGTTTTCTAAACTTCAGGCAAAGCCTCTAATTGCTCATGCAGCTCTAACCAACGCATTTCAGCCGTATCAATGGCGCTGCTTAATTCGGCTTGGCGTTTTAACAATTGCTGCAACTCGGCTTTATTATCGGCTTCGTATAAATTGCCTTCACTAGCACGTGCATCTAGTGTGGTTTTTTCGGCGTTTAGCTTTTCTAAGCTTTTCTCAATCTGCTCGGTTTCTTTTACCAGTGGCCTGCGCGCTACAATGCGCGCTTGGCGCTCGGCTTTGCTAAGCGCGTAATCGTTCTTTTTAAGCGCCGTTTCAGTATTAATCGCATTGGCTTGCGTTTTAGTGCTGGCTAGCCAATCTTTATAATCTTCTAAATCGCCATCAAACGCTTCTGCCACGCCATTCGCTACCAGCACAAAGTTATCGCAAGTGGCGCGCAGCAAGGCTCTATCATGCGAAACCAAAATCACGCCGCCTTGGTAATCTTGCAAAGCCAGCGTTAAGGCATGGCGCATTTCCAAATCCAAATGGTTGGTTGGCTCATCTAGCAGCAGCAAATTTGGCCGCGTCCAAATCAATAAAGCCAGCGCTAAACGCGATTTTTCGCCGCCAGAAAAATTTTCACAACTGGCGCGCGCCATATCGCCTTTAAAATCAAAACCGCCTAAATAATTCAGGTGTTCTTGCTCACGGGTTGAAGGATCTAAGCGCAACATATGCTGCAAAGGTGATTCATGCGGGCGCAACTGCTCTAATTGATGTTGCGCAAAATAGCCAATATTCAGCTCTTTGCCCTCTACCCGCTTGCCTGCTAAGGGTTTTAATTCTGCCGCCAGTAGTTTAATTAAAGTGGATTTACCCGCGCCATTTTTGCCTAATAAACCAATTCGCTCACCTGGCCGAATCGCCATCACCACTTTTTTTAGTATGGTTTTATCTGCATAACCTGCGTCAATGTCATCCAACACCAATAGCGGATCTGGCGCGGCAATGGGTGCGCGAAACTCAAAGCTAAATTGCGAATCAACATGCGCGGCTGAAATCATTTCCATGCGCTCTAGCGCTTTAATGCGGCTTTGCGCTTGGCGCGCTTTGGTGGCCTGCACCCTAAAGCGGTCAATATAGCTATGCAAATGCGCCACTTTGCGCTGCTGCTTTTCAAACATGGCTTGTTGCAGGGCCAGCTTTTCGGCGCGCTGGCGCTCAAAATCACTATAACCACCGCGATACAGCGTAATGCGTTGCTGCTCAATATGCAGCACGGTATCAATCACGTTATCTAAAAAATCTCTATCATGCGAAATCAACAACAGCGTGCCGCGATAATCGCGCAGCCACGTTTCTAGCCAAATTACCGCATCTAAATCCAAATGGTTGGTTGGTTCATCCAATAGCAATAAGTCACTGCGGCACATTAATGCGCGCGCTAAATTTAACCGCACGCGCCAGCCGCCCGAAAAATCACTGACAGGGCGGCTTAAATCGGCTTGCGTAAAACCTAAACCATCTAAAAGTGAAGATGCGCGTGCTTTGGCTGAATAACCTTCAATATCACTTAATCGTTGATGCAATTCCGCGATTTTTTCCCCTTCATGTTGCGTTTCGGCCTTAATTAAAGCTGCTTCAATTTCGGTTAATTCCGCATCGCCTTCAAGTGTAAATTGCAGCGCTGGCAAATTTAAGCTGGGCGTTTCTTGCGCCACATGCGCAATCACCCAGTTTGGCGGAATCTCTAAATCGCCTACTTCTTGTTGCAACTCGCCGCGCAACAAGGCAAATAGCGATGATTTACCCGCACCATTGGCGCCAATCAAGCCGACTTTGTGGCCAGGATGCAGTTGAAAAGCCGCCGCTTCTAGCAACACTTTTACACCACGGAACAGACTTAAATTTCTAAATTGAATCAATCTTTATCACACCTAAAAATTGCGTCAGCCATATTAGCCAAAAGGCGTTATTCTAAAGCAATCTGGCCCAATGCTTATAAGTGATTGTTGGCAAAAAGCATGGCTTAAAGCATGTTTACGTTTTGTTTACAAGTTAAGCTGTTTTTTTCAAGTAAAATAATGGGTTAAAATCGTTATTCAACTTAATATTTCGCCTCATTCACAAGGTTACAACCCGCATAACTAATGATCACGCTAAAAAAATTAGCCCGTTGGGCATTGTTTGGTCTGTTACTGCTGCTAATTCTGATTGTTATGGCGGCGCTTACATTGCGTTTTGCCATTTTTCCGCATATTGATCAATACAAAGACGATATTGCGCAATATGCTTCAAAATCGATGTCGCAAAAAATCACCATTGGCGATATTGTCACCGGCTGGGATGGCATATCGCCGCAGGTCAATTTGCACAATATTGATGTATATGATGGTGAAAATCGCGTTGCCTTGCACTTAAATAATGTAGAAACCAGCTTATCTTGGTTGAGCATTCCTAGGTTGCAACCCAGACTTTCAAAATTAATCGTGCATAAGCCTGCGCTTACCATTAGGCGCAATGCAGATGGCAGTATTTATTTGGCAGGGATTGCTTTAGCGGGCGAATCTAAGCCCGATTTTATTAACTGGTTATTGCATCAACGCCAAGTTACCGTTGAAAATGCGCAAGTGATTTGGCAAGATGATTTGCGTAAAGCGCCTGCGTTGTCGCTTAATCAATTTGATATTACCCTGCAAAACCCAGTATTACCGCGCTTGCTAGGGCAACACAAATTGGTTTTATCGGCCCTGCCTTCTGCAGGCACCCAACATAAAATAACCGCTAATGCACAATTTGTTGGGCGCGATGTTGCCAATATTAATACTTGGTATGGCGACTTTTTTGTGGATTTAAAACAAACCGATATTCCGGCGTTTAAGCCTTGGGTTGATTACCCGATTAATACGCAAAGCGGCACGGGTAATGCCAAAATTTGGTTTACTTTTGCCAACAATCAAATAGATAGCATTAAAACGCAAGCGGCTATTAATAATTTGGCGCTTATCACCAAACATCAACAATTGCCTTTAATTGCCAAAACCTTTGCGGGTGAGGTGCAATGGCAAAACAAAAAAAATACGCAAACATTTAGCGCAAAAAACATGACGCTTCTAACCAATAGCGGCTTGGATATTCGCAATGGCAATGGCTATTACGCGCAAAGCATCAAAAATAAACAACCTTGGATTAGCGCCAATATCCAACTCAATCAATTTAATTTGGCTTCATTAAAACCCATGACAGCGCACTTTGGCTTGCCCAAAAACGTGTTGACACAGCTAAACGGTTTTGCGCCAGAAGGCACTTTGCAGGCACTGGATTTACATTTAGAAGGCACCCAAAGCCAAGCCAAAATCTACAAAATTAGCAGCCGCTTTAATAAGCTTGGCATACAAGCGTTTGAAAAAATACCTGGTTTTAATGGCTTAAGCGGCAGCATTAAAGCAGATGAAACAGGCGGCAGCGTGACATTGAATAGCCAAAACGCCAGCTTGCATTTTAAAGACATTTTGCGTTGGCCAGTGCCGGCTAATCGCTTAACGGGCGATATTAAATGGACGGTTAAAAACGATGCGGTAAAAATTGCAGCGGAATCACTTTTTATTAGTAGCCCGCATTTAACTGGCACGCTAAACGCCAAGTTTGACAATAATGGCGTTAAAGGTGGTTACCTAGATTTAAACGGACAATTTGGCAAAGCAAATGCCAAATTTGCCCCTTTTTACTACCCCACAACTTTGGGCGAAGACACCATTCATTGGCTAGATACCTCTATATTAGCAGGCCAAGCGGATAATATTGTGCTGAAAGTACAAGGCAATTTAGCCGATTTTCCATTTGTGAATAAGCAACATCAAGCCGATAAAAAACTGGGTATTTTTAAAGTGACGGCCAATATTAACGATGCGGTTTTAGAATATGGTACAGGCTGGCCTGTTATTGATAATTTAGATTTAGATATGTTGTTTGAAGGCACGCGCATGGTATTAAATGCCACAGGTGGCCGTATATCGGGTAAAAAAATTATCAAAAGCCGTGCCGAAATTGCACAGCTAGATGCCGATTGGCCTATTTTGCACATTGCCAGTGAAGCAGAAGGTTTGGTTGCTGTCGGCATTAAATTTGTAAATGAAAGCCCTGTTAAGCAAGTAACAATGGGCTTTACCGATGACCTTAAAACGGCTGGCCGTGGCAAGTTATTATTAGATTTAAAAATTCCGCTACAAAATTCAGAGTTGACTAAATACAAAGGACTTTATAAAGTGAGCAACGGCACAATTTTTGCCAATGCCGATATTGGCTTACCAGAATTAAGCAAAATTAATGGCAATTTAAGCTTTAGCGAAACTGGGCTTGCCGCCAACAATGTTAGCGCTGAAGTTTTTGGCAGCCCTGCACAATTTAATTTGACTACCGCCGCCGATAAATCCATCCAAATTAAGGCAAACGGCAAAATTAACGATATTGGCATTCAAAAAATTGCCGCCAATGCTTTTACCGCGCATATGGCTGGCAGCGCTAACTGGTCTGGCGAAATTAATATTAAAAAGCCATTGGTGAATATGAGTGTGCGCTCAAACTTAATCGGCATGGCTGTGCAATTACCGCCGCCATTTAATAAGCCAGCGCCGCAAGAGCTAAACTTTATAATTGAGAAAAAACAGCTTAATGCCGATAGCGATAGTATTAATGTGAAGTATGGCAATGTGCTGGCGGCAAAAGTTTTGCGCACCAATCAAGCTGGTGAGCTGGCGTTTGAGCGCGGTTCTGTTGGCATCAACACACCTGCGCCTGAGGCTTTGCAGGCTGGCTTAAACGTAAACGGCAAGCTAGATGAAGTTGATGTGGATGATTGGTTAGCGTTATTGGCGCAACCAGCTAGCAAGCCAAATACCAAGCAAAGTAGCCAATTAAGTTTGATTACTAAAGCGGATATTGCGATTCGTAAATTGAATATTGGCGACCGCAGTATTAATAGCTTAAAAGTTATCGCGCAGCCCAATGCCACTGGCTTAAAAATGGCGGTAGATGCCAAAGAAATGTTGGGTGATGTTGAGTGGCAAGGCGCTGATAACGGCAAAATAATCGCCAGATTAAAGCGCTTAAGCATACCTAACGCCGCCAATAGCGCCGTAAAAGCTAAAACCAAAACAGAGTTTAGAAAGCAAGCGCAAGCCTACCCTGCCCTTGATGTAGTAGCCGATAATTTTGAAATTTCGGGCAAAAAATTAGGCGCGCTTAATTTAAATGCATTTGAAAACGGTGAAGATTGGGTGATTCAAAAACTGAATATTAGCAATGCCGATAGCACGCTAACCGTGCAAGGCAATTGGCATAATTGGTCACGCAACCCCAATACCAGCATTGTGGTTGCACTTAACTCTAATAATATTGGCAAAACCTTGGTGCGCTTTGGCCAGCCAGATACGGTTAAAGGTGGCGTAGCGCAATTAGATGGCCTATTAAGTTGGGATGGTAGCCCGCATGAATTTGATATGGCGCGGCTAGATGGCAACTTAACCTTTGAAGCTACCGGCGGGCAAGTGCTTAAAGTGCAGCCAGGCGTAGGCCGTTTATTTGGTTTATTAACCCTGCAAAGCTTACCGCGCCGCCTTAGCTTAGATTTTAGAGATTTGTTTAGTGAAGGTTTTGCGTTTGATAAAATTAGCGCCACCGCCAAAATTGATAGCGGTATTGTGCGCAGTGACGATTTTTTTATGACCGGCCCTGCGGCAGACGCCAAGATTAAAGGTGAAACTAATTTAAAAACCGAAACTCAATATTTAAAGGTAAAAGTAACGCCGCATGTTAGCGATAGCTTTTCGCTTGCGGCTTTAATTGGTGGCCCTATTGTTGGCGCGGCTGCTTTTGTGGCACAAAAAATTCTTAAAGATCCTTTTAATAAATTTGCCGCCACGGATTACATTATTTCTGGCACTTGGGATAAACCAATAGAATTAAAATCAGACAACGATGATGCAAAAAAACCGATTAATCAGTCACCTCTTAACTAATTACGAATAGTAAAACCCATGGCCAATTTAGCAAAAAAAACATCTGCACAATCTAAAAATTCAGCCAACAGCGTCAAAGTGGCTGGTATTCAAATGGCATCTAGCCCACAAGTGTCTTCTAACTTAATTGAGGCTGAACGCTTAATTGCTATTGCCGTTAAGCAAGGCGCCAAAATAGTGGTGTTGCCAGAATATTTTTGCATTATGGGCGTTAAAGAAATGGATAAAGTAGCCGTGCGCGAGCAAGATGGCGATGGCGTGATTCAACGTTTTTTAGCCAAAATGGCCAAAGATCACAAAATCTGGTTAATTGGCGGCACCGTGCCACTCACCAGCAATTTCGCTAATAAAGTGCGCAATAGCTGCTTGGTGTATAACGATAAAGGCGTGCAAGTGGCGCGCTACGATAAGATTCACTTGTTTGGCCTAGATTTAGGCACAGAGCATTATCATGAAGAAAATACTATTGAATCGGGCGATAGCGTTGTAGTGGTTGAAACGCCTTACGGCAAAATTGGCTTGTCTATTTGCTACGATTTGCGCTTTCCAGAGTTGTATCGCGCCATGGGCGAGGTGGATATGATTGTTATCCCTTCTGCCTTTACCGAAACCACAGGCAAAGCACATTGGGAAAGCTTAATCCGCGCGCGCGCGATTGAAAACCTATGCTACGTAATCGCCCCTGCGCAAGGCGGCTACCATTTATCGGGCCGCGAAACGCATGGCAACAGCATGATTGTTGACCCTTGGGGCGTGATTTTAGACAGGCTACCGCGCGGCTCTGGCGTGGTAATGGCCAATGTGAATCGCGATTACCAAACCAGCTTGCGTAATAGCTTGCCTGCGCTAAAACATAAAACCATTAAAGCTATTTGAGACCATGCACGAAGCAAAACAGCATTACCCGTCATTCCAGCGTAGGCTGGAATCCAGTCAAGGTGGAATTAAGTTTGGTATATTCATTGCACCAATACTCAAATTTTGTACTCAAATTTTGTTTTTAAGTATTTTGAATGATTAAAAATACGACTATTGCCACCTTGGCTAACATGTTGCCTGTCTGGATACCAGCCTTCGCTGGTATGACGAAATTGTTAGCTCTGAAGGCTAAAGCCGCATCGTGCAAAGACCTCTATTTGAGTAAAGCAATCTAATCACCCTAATTCAAGAATATACTTAGTACGTTTTTCTGCGGCGCGGGTATAGTAAATTTATCCTAGAAATTTCAATCAATCGTCACCATATTAAGATAATGAAAATAAAACAGCCAAATTTGACCAAAGCCAACCATTTTGATACCGCGCACGATGTGTTGCTAAAGCCTACCGGCCTTGATACCAGCGCTATTCAAGGCGTGTTGGGCAATATCATGTCGCACCAAGTGGATTATGCGGATTTGTATTTTCAATACAGCCGCAGCGAATCATGGGGCTTAGAAGAAGGCCAAGTTAAATCGGGCAATTTCAGTATTGATCAAGGCGTGGGCGTGCGCGCTGTCAGCGGTGAAAAAACCGCTTTTGCTTATTCTGATGACATTAATCTACCCGCTTTGCAGCAAGCGGCCAACGCGACTAAATCGATTGCTGCGCTAGGCTTGGAGCAGACAGGCAAGAGTATTGTTACCCGCCAAAATAATCAGCTGTATTTACCGCAAGATCCAATCGCCAGCTTGAGTGCCGACGCGAAAGTGAAATTGCTTGAGCGTTTAGAGCAATTTGCCAAAAAAGTAGATCCGCGCGTGACGCAAGTAATGGCCAGTATTGCCGGTGAATATGAAGTGATTATGGTCGCCAGAAGTGACGGCGTAATGGCAGCGGATGTGCGCCCATTGGTGCGTATTTCGGTGCAAGTGCATGCAGAGCAAAATGGTCGCCGCGAACAAGGCTCTAGCGGCGGCGGTGGGCGTTTTGATTACAGCTATTTTACCGATGAAGTATTGCAAGATTACGCACAAAAAGCCGTGCACCAAGCTTTGGTTAATTTAGACGCACGCCCTGCCCCTGCCGGTAGTATGACAGTAGTGCTAGGTGCTGGCTGGCCTGGCATTTTGTTGCATGAAGCGATAGGCCATGGCTTAGAAGGCGATTTCAACCGCAAAGGCAGTAGCGCATTTGCCAATATGATGGGCAAACAAGTCGCCGCCAAAGGCATCACTATTGTGGATGACGGCACTTTAACGGATAGACGCGGCTCATTAACCATGGACGATGAAGGCAACCAAACAAACAAAACAGTATTGATTGAAGACGGCATTTTGCGCGGCTATATTCAAGATAGCCTAAACGCGCGCCTAATGAATATGCCGCTAACAGGCAATGCGCGCCGCGAAAGCTATGCGCATATCCCCATGCCACGCATGACGAACACTTATATGCATAATGGCGACAAAGACCCTGCCGAGATTATTAAATCGGTTAAAAAAGGCTTATACGCCGCTAATTTTGGTGGCGGACAAGTAGATATCACCAGCGGCAAGTTTGTATTTAGTGCCGCCGAAGCTTATATGATTGAAGATGGCAAAATCACCTACCCAGTAAAAGGCGCAACCCTGATTGGCAACGGCCCAGATGTGTTAACCCGCGTGTCAATGATTGGCAACGATATGACATTGGACTCTGGCGTAGGTACTTGCGGCAAAGAAGGCCAAAGCGTGCCAGTTGGCGTTGGTCAGCCAACATTAAAAATTGATGGCCTAACGGTGGGTGGTACAGGTTCTTAAAGTTATAACAAAATAAAAAGGCCGCATTTGCGGCCTTTTTATTAATTACTAAACTCTTAAACAATTTTTTGCTAAATTAGATTAGACGTAAATTTAAAATTTTACCGCGCATATAGTTGATATGTAAGGGAAAATTTTAATTTTGCAACGACGTATAATGACGAAAAAATATGTTTAATTATGTTTAATTATTTTAGTACGCGGTTACGGTATTCACCTGTTCGCGTATCAATCTCAATCTTGTCACCTTGCGCCACAAATAATGGCACTGGAATCTCAAAGCCTGTCGCCAATTTAGCTGGCTTCATTACTTTACCTGATGTATCACCTTTAACCGCTGGCTCTGTGTAAGTCACTTCGCGCACTACTGTTGTTGGCAATTCTACCGAAATGGCTTTGCCTTCATAAAAGCGAATATCCACTGGCATTGAATCTTCTAAAAATGGTAAAGCATCTTCCATAAATTCCGCGTCAACATCATATTGGTTGTATTCGGTATCCATAAATACATAGCTTGGATCGGCAAAGTAAGAATATGTGGCTTCTTTTTTCTCAAGCACAATCACGTCAAATTTGTCGCCAGCGCCGTAAATCGTCTCGCTTGGTGCGTCCGTTAACAAGTTTTTAAACTTCATTTTAACCACGGCAGTGCTGCGGCCAGATTTATTGTATTCGGCTTTTACCACCACTAATGGTACGCCATCGGCCATAATCACGTTACCGGCGCGGAGTTCTTGAGCTGTTTTCATTGGTTGCCTTACTTTTAATTGAGTTGAATACCAAGCGTTGAAATCAAGCATTGGTTTGGAATATCAAGCCGCGCATTATACCTAAACTATTCTTTTTTAACCAGTTTCGGCGCTTTATGTTTAGCCAATCTTATGGCAAAAAGTCACTAATTGAGTGGCTAAATCGGTTTGTTTTGCCAGTTGTTGCGATTGATTAAAAGTGTAATCCGAAATTTGGCTGAGATGATTTAAATAATCTTGCATAACAGCGGATGATAATTGCTGCCCAACCCAATTTGCATGCATTTCAAATACGCTATGTTTGGCGTCTGAATTTGCATAAAATAATGCCAAAAATGCATCTAACTTCTTAATATGGGTATTTTCTTCTTGAAAATACGGCTGCCAAACAAACGGCTTAGCCGCCCAAATTGCCCTCACCCAACTATCTTCACCGCGCACAAAGTTTAGGTCGCATTCACTTAAAAGCTTGTCATAATCGGCTTGGCTTAAAAATGGCAACACTTCAATAGTGTGATTATCTTTAGTGAATTTCTGGCCAATTTCAATATTTTCCACACCAAAAAATTTGGCTACTTTTGGCAAGATTCCACTGGCTGGAATATAGACAATAGCCTTGCTTTTATTGGCTTGCAGGGCTGTGAATAAATCTTGAACAGGTGCGTTTGGATAACAAAAAAGTGAGATTTTTAAGCAATTCTCAAATCCTTCACTTTCCGTCATTCCCGCGAAAGCGGGAATCCATGTTGAATTTCCATCTAAAGTGGATTCCCGCTTTCGCGGGAATGACGAATTAGGATGGCTTTTGTTGTTGTCAAATTTGTTAATGTTAGATTCACGAATCAAACCACCAGTAGCCTCTGTAAAACCCGGAAAGTAAAAATAGCGCGTTAATCCATTTGCTTGCGGTGATGGTTTTGCATGAAAATCCGCCACCCACGATTCCGCTGATAAATACTCTAAATTAATCCATTTCGTTTTTTTTTGCGCCATCGCGTTTATATACGCTGTTGGCAATTCGCAGGCAAATGCTTCAATTACCACATCAGCCGCAACAGTAAAATCAGCACTCAAATGCCATTTTAAAATAGTAATTTCATCTATAACTTGTTGATTTAACGAAATATCTAACGACGTAATAATTTTTTTCGCGGCGCTTAAATCGTCTATCCACAGCCTAATTGCAATACCATGCTCAGTATGCAATTGCTTTGTCAGCCGCCAGCAAACGCCAATATCGCCGAAGTTATCAACGATTTTGCAGAAAATATCCCAATGTCTTTTATTCACATAAAAATTATTCATATAAAAAGGCTTAATGCCATTAATGCATTAAGCCTTTAAGTTTAACAAATTGGCGGCCAAATAATTAAATCATTAAAGGCGCTACAAAGGCAAAAAACGCGCCTATCGCGTAAATAGCGACTGATAGCCAATAAATCCGCAAGGCGTTTTTGCGGGTTTTGGTGCAAACGGCTGCCAACTTTGCATCTGCTGGACAAGGTGCATTGCGCGCTTGCCACTGCAAATAGCCTGCTATTGCTAACATTGCCCCAGCCAAGCCGAACACTAATAATTTGTGCTCACTTATCCAGATTAATTGTGGAAAGTTAGACACTAAACTCGCCAGTGTGGCGGCTGAGCCAATAGCCACCAAAGTGGCTGGTAAGGCGCAGCAAATCAAGGTTGAGCCGCTGGTGAATAAGGATAAAATATTGGCTTTTTGCGCATTATTAACTGCGCTTAAATCCACATCAGAATCTATATCGCTTTGCAATTTAGCACTCATTTTTTCGCCTCTGCTTTAGATTCCAACTCGGCCTTAATATGCGCAACTGGATGCTCAGAAACTTCAATCGAAGTCACATCATAGCCCGCATCTTTGATAATGGCTTTTACTTTGTCGTTGCTTAAGGTTTGGCCGTCTTTAAGCTCAACCGCCACAATGCGCTGTTTTAAATTGACGTAAACATCTTGTGTTTGCGTTAGCGCGCGCATTTTTTTCTCAATACCTTGTGCGCAAAACGCACATACCATACCGTTTACATTGGCTTTAATTGTTTGTGTTGCAAGTGCCGCTTGGCTGAATAATGTGGCGGCCACTAAAGTGCTTAATAGTAATTTTTTCATGATTTTGATTCCTTAAAATATATACATAAAGTTAAAACGCGGTTCGCGTGAGTTATTCACGCCCGCTTCTACAAAAAAGTTTTTGTTGATTAGGCGCAACATAGGCGTAATTTCTACCATTTCTGATAAGCCGTTCATATTGCGCGCCTCTAAAATCAGCCACGGCTGGGTTTTATCGTAATCGCTTTCATTAAATGAAAACCCTGCACGTAGCGATGTGTAATCGTGATTAATGTCCGTTGCGCGATATAACCGATGGGCTGCCTGAAAGTAAATGCGCGTCGTTTCATAATCAAACTGAACGCCAGGGGTAATCATCACTTTGTCGAAATCGCGATTTTCACCCACTAATTTATCCTCACCCTGAAGTGCGCCTATACCACCCTGAAACCACAAATTAGCTTGCGCATGCGGCGCATTCCAGCGTTTTAGCAGGCGTGTGTAAGTCACTTCTTCTAAGGTGCGCGATTTGCTTTTGTCATCAGCGCGCATATAAGTGGCGCTAACACCAAGCGCATCGCGCGGCGTAATGGCGTAATTAATAAACGATTCGCGCCAATTATTATTAAAGTCGCCCATCGCCATAAACGATTCATCAAAGCCCATAGGGCCAGCGGTGGTGGGTTGGCTAAGTAGCATGGCCAATAGCGGCAATGCAACTTTTAAGTGCGGGTAAAACATGATTTTTCCTTTATCTAGATGGCTGAATAATCAGTCATCAAACCGAATAAAAACGCCAAAATTTAGGCGCAATTAGATTGTTAGATAAAAGTGATGGGTGGGCGTTGCAGGTTTTGCTGTGGAATTGAAGCGTATATTTGATGATTAAAATCAAATACTTGAGTAGTATTTAAAGCGAAATTAGATTGAATTTGTACTGCTATCGCCGTTAATGCGCATAAGTTAGCACAAGTGGTTTTGCAGGATGATTTAGAATCAGATTGGTGGTGATTATTTGTTGCCTTGTGCTGATGGCACGGCATTTCGGCTGCTGCGCTACTTTCATTTTCAGCCACATACTTGGCCGCGTTTGATTGCATCATGCTGTTGCAAACCAGCATATTAGCGGTTGCCAAGGCTTGCAATGGCATTAACACCAATAATAAATAAGCGGCAAAATGTGAAAAACGTTTCAACATACTTTTAAGATAGCTGAATATTCAGTTTAGTTCAAGTGTCTGCCGAATTCGGGGTGCTATAACGAATATCCACCACTTCATATATCTCTTCACTTTTGGGTGTAATCACTTTTACCGCATCGCCCAAACCCTTACCCAGCATGGCTTTTGCCAAGGGCGAAACCCAACTTATATAGCCTTTGGTAGGCTCTAATTCGTCTTTACCCACAATGCGATAAATATGTTCGCTATCGTCTGCCAAATTAAATAATGTCACCCAAGCGCCAAAAAATACTTTTTCTAAATGTTGCTGCAAACTGCTATCCACAATTTCGGCTAAATCCATGCGGCGCATTAAATGGCGGCAGCGGCTATCAATCTGGCGTAAACGACGCTTGCCGTAGATATAGTCACCATTTTCACTGCGATCGCCGTTGCTAGCCGCCCAAGAAACCGTGCGCACTACTTCTGGCCGCTCTACTTTATACAGCTGATGAAACTCCGCCTGCAAAGCGGCAAAACCTTGCGGGGTGATATAGTTTTTTTCGTCTGTGTTACTCAATTTAAACTAATGGTATTAGTTTGGTGGCTGAATAAATGAATCTTTATCCAACAATTGCACATCTTGCACAAAGTAATTCGATTCGCCAAAACAGCTGGTTGGAATGCCAATATGCTCTTCATAAATCAGGCGCACGCGCTTGCCCACGGTTTCGTTAATGCGCTTGGCTACGCGCTCATCTCGCACGGTAAAAAAGAATTTTTCGGCCTGCGTGCCCGGCATAGAAACCAGCACCAATTCGCCTTCATAGGTTTTGCACACAAAGCCTTTTTGCGATAATTTTTGCACGTAACCCGCCCGCTCACCGGATGAATACACCCAATTGAGCGCCGCCCAAGTGTACAAACCGAATACCACAATTGGGATTAACAGCGCCCATAAAAAGATTTTGAAAAGTTTTGCTATTTTGCTGAGCATTTTTTGTCCTTATTCATTTTTTGTCCTTATTAAGGACGTTTCAGTTTTGCTAATGCGCCATTTTAACGCATGTTACCCTACAATATCGACATGTTGAATTTAACGCCGCATTTAATCGTATGCACAACGGCCCGCCTCAGTCGTGGCTTGCAGTTGCATCAGCAGCAACAGTTGTCGCTTAAACAAACGCAGTGGCAAACTCCAGCAATCATGACGTTGCAGCAGTGGTTAACGCAATTAATGCAACAGGCTATGCTGGCGGGTGATGTGGATGTTGCGCATTTTCCTGTGATTAATTTGAATGCGGTAGCCGAAAAAATGTTTTGGCAACAAGCCATTCAAAGCAGCATCGAAAAGCACCGATTAGCCGAATTATTTGATGTGGCCAGCCTTGCCGATGCGGCCATGCAGGCCAATCAGCTATTGGTGGAATGGCAAATTAGCGATGCGCAATTAGATGATTATTTTCAATCGGTAGAAACGCGGCAATTTTTACGCTGGCGATTGGCGTTTCAAGCTTTATGTTCAGACAAAAACGCTTTGGAATGCGCCAGAGTATTGGCGATGCAAATTGATTATTTGGCTACTAGTAATTTGCCATTGCCAACCAGCATTGAGTTGGCCGGTTTTGACCGCATTACGCCGTTAGAGCAGCGATTAATTGCCAATTTACAAGCCAAAAATGTAAAAGTCACTTTTTTGCAACATCCACAAAAAAATGACAATGCCCAGCAAATAGAGTGTGACGATATAAATGCCGAATGCCGCGCGGCGGTGGCTTGGGCCGAGCAAGCATTAACGCAAAATCCACAAGCCAATTTGGCGATTATTACGCCAATATTGGGCAATATTCGAAGCAAATTAGCCGATTTATTAGACGATATTTTCCACACCGAAACTTTGCACCCAAGCTTGTATGAAGCGCCGCGAATCATGGATTTTTCAATTGGCGCGCCATTAAGTGAGCACGCCATGATTGCCAGCGGCTTAAGATTGTTGCGCTTGGCTGCGAGCGGCCAAAGCGCTGCTCAAGCCGATTTAAGCGCGCTCTTGCTAGATAGTTATTGGACTGACGCCACCGAAACGGACGCGCGGCATTTGCTGGATGCGCAAATGCGCAAGAAATTATCACGCCATGTTAGCTTGCAAAGTCTGCTGGTTTTAGCGCAAAAGATGACTGAAACTGGGCTGACCGCTTTTTTGGCGCATATAGCAACGCTGCAAAACGCCCAAATACAATGGCGCGGCAAACGTAAGGCGTCTGATTGGGCGGCGCATTTTAGCCAATTATTAAGCGATATTAATTGGGCCAATACGCGAATTTTAAGCAGCTATGAATACCAAGCGCAGCAGGCATGGCTAAAAGCGCTGCAAAATTTGGCAGATTTAGATGCGCTAACTGGCCCCATTTCGGCCATGGATGCTACTAATAGGCTGAATCAAATATGTAGCGCCAATATGTTTTTGCCCGAAACCATAGGCAGGCCAAATATACAAATATTGGGTATGTTAGAAAGCAGCGCGATTGCCTTAGATGGCGCATGGGTGCTGGGCATGAATGACCAGCATTGGCCGCCACCGGCAAGGCCAAACCCGCTATTACCGATTAAACTGCAACGCGATGAAAACATGCCCAATGCGGATACGGATATTCAAGCGGATTTTGCGCAAAAGGTGCAGCAACGCTTAATCAATAGCAGCAATGCCATTGTATTTTCTTGGGCGCACAAAGAGGCCGATCGCGAATTGCGCGCATCACCCTTGTTAAATGATTTGCCCTTTTCCAATGCCGTTTCGCCGATTAATACGCTGGCTGAAACGCTAAGTGCGCAGGCGCAAGCCAGTATTGAATTGATTGATGATGCAATGGCGCCAGCGATTAGTGTTGAAGAAAAATTACGTGGTGGCAGTGCTTTATTTGAAGCGCAAGCCATCTGCCCTGCTTGGGCTTTTTATCAATATCGGCTGGGCGCAAAAGCGCTAGAAAGCCCAACAGATGGACTAGACAGCCTTGCGCGTGGCAATTTGGTGCATGGCGTTTTGCAGCAATTTTGGCTTAATTGCAAAAGCGCAACCCAGCTAAAAGCAATGAACAATATTCAGCTTGAAACAGCCATTAATCAAGCAATTGATGCCGCCATTAAGTCCATGCACGCCATTGAAAACGTGCCTAAACAAATTTTGCTGATTGAGCAGCAGCGATTGCTGCCTTTAATTAACGCTTGGTTGCAGCATGAAAAACAGCGTGTTGATTTTACTGTGCAGGCCTGCGAAGAGCAGAAAATTTTAACTATTGAAGGCTTAGAAATCACCTTACGCATTGACCGAATTGATGCTTTAGAAAATGGTGAGTTAGTCATTATTGATTACAAAACGGGCAGCAGCAAACCCAGCCACAGCAGCTGGGCCGATGCGCGCATTACCAAGCCACAATTGCCGCTATACGCATCTTTAGTATTAAAAGATGAACAAGTGGTTGCCGCCTGTTTTGCCAAAGTGGATTTATTAGAGCCGCAATTTAGTGGCGTGGCAGCAAGCGATGCTCTGCCTGACATTACAGCATTTGATGCCTTAAAAGGTAACTCTGCCTTTAAGGATTTTGACAGTTTTGAGGCGCTAATTTTGCACTGGCAGCAAAGCTTAACCGCCATTGCGCAAGAAATAAAAGCCGGCGTCGCCAATGTAAAATTTGAAAAAGAGGCCGATTTACTCTATTGCGAGGTAAAGCCTTTGTTGCGTTTTCCAGAGCGCGCCTTACAATTTGAACAACATCAACAATAGTATGAATAACGATTTAATACAGATAGATAGTCAAAATCGCCAACGCGCTTTAGCGCTGGAAAATTTTATTGTTGAGGCACCAGCAGGCGCAGGCAAAACGGAATTATTAACGCAACGCTATTTAAAATTGCTGGCAAGGGTTGAAGCGCCAGAAGAAATTATTGCGTTAACATTTACCAATAAAGCCGCCGCCGAAATGCGCAATCGCATTTTAACATCGCTAGAAGCGGCGGAAAATAACGATCTAATTGACGCACCGCATAAACAAGTGACGCGCGATTTGGCGATTAAAGCATTGGCGCATGCCAAAAATGGCGGCTGGCAATTGCTATCGCAACCGGCGCGGTTGCGCATTCAAACCATGGATGCGCTTTGCAGCAGCTTGGCGCGGCAGATGCCATTATTGAGCCGTTTTGGTGGCCAACCCATGATTAGCTTGGATGCCGGCGCACATTATCAAAGCGCCGCGCAGCAAGCACTGGCGCAAGTGGCCAATGAAAATAGTCTTGATGATATTGTCAGTACCGCGCTGCGCTTTATGCAAAACGATATTGAAAAGCTGACCGTATTGCTGGCTGATATGCTGGCAAAGCGTGACCAGTGGCTGCCACTGGTGGGTGAGCATGCCAGCATTACGGCTGATGAAATTGCCGAAAATGTGGCCAATGCGCTGGCAGAATTAGTAGAACAAAAATTAGCGCTGACTTTAAAGGCGATTCCAAACAGCATTCAAGCGCAGTTAATGCCTTTAATGCGCTTTGCGGCCAGCAATTTAGAGCCAGAACACGCTTTGCAAGCGCTAGCCGATTGGGAAAATCCGCTAAGCGCAAACGTTGAGGATTTAAGCAGCTGGCAGACATTGGCAGGCGCATTATTAACCAATGAGGGCACTTTTAGAAAAAAACCCAATATCAAAGATGGCTTCCCACCCAAAGATAAAAACCATCCTGAATTTGAAGAATATAAGCAGCAATTTTCCCTGCTCACCGAATTAATTGCTGACCCGCAAACCCTTGATGCGGTGCGTTCTTTACCCAATGTTGAGCTGGATTTAATCACGCAAGATTGCGCCATTATTAAGGCCTTTGCGCAATTGCTGCAATTGGCTACCGCGCATTTGTGGACAACGTTTCAAGCCGCCAATGAAGTGGATTTTGTGGCGATTGCGCAATCCGCCAGCTATGCGCTTGAAAATGAGCGCGGCGCCACCGATTTGGCATTAAAGCTAGATTACAAAATTGCGCACTTATTGGTGGATGAGTTTCAAGATACCAGCCCCACGCAAATGCGCTTGATTGAGCAGCTAACGCTTGGCTGGCAGCCTGACGATGGCCGTACTTTATTCTGTGTGGGCGATCCGATGCAATCGATTTATCGCTTTCGCAAAGCCGATGTAAGCCTGTTTTTACAGGCCAGCGAGTTTGGCATTGGGCAATTGCCGCTCACCGCGCTAAAACTCACGCGCAATAATCGCAGCCATCCGCAAGTGGTGGATTGGATTAACAGCACGTTTAAGACCATATTCCCCGCGCAAGACAATATCACCCAAGCCGCCATTAGCTACCGCACGTTTATTGCCACCAAACCTGCCATTGCAGATGAAGGCGTTAGCGTGCATGCCTTGGTGGTTAATAGTGAAGAAGAAAGTGAGCAAGCCAAGCTGATTGAAGCGCGCTATGTGGCGGATTTAATCACCACTGAGCAGCAAAATAATCCTGAAAATAAGCTGGTGGTTTTAGTGCGTTCGCGCAGCCATTTAAGCGATTTGGTTTCGGTGATTCGCCGCGATTACGCACATATTCGCTTTCAAGCGGTAGAAATTGAAGGCCTAAACGATAGGCAAACCGTTTTAGATGCGCTTTCACTCACACGCGCTATGTTGCACCGCGCCGACCGCGTGCACTGGCTTAATATTCTGCGCGCGCCGTGGTGCGGGCTAACTTTGGCCGATTTGCATGCGCTGGCGCATGACAAGCACTTTGCAAGTATTTGGCAATTAATGCAAGATGAAGCGCGCCTGCAAAAATTAAGCGCAGATGGTCAGCAGCGTTTGCGCCATGTGCGCGATATTTTGAGTGAAGCGTTTGCGCATCAAGGCCGTATGCCTTTGCGGCGCTGGTTAGAAAGCACATGGCTTAAACTAGGCGGCGCCGATACATTAATTAGCGCAGGCGATAATCGCGATATTCAAGCGTTTTTTGATTTGGTGGAAAAAACCGCGCGCGGCTTTGTGCTGGATTTTAACCAGCTAGATACCGCTATGAAAAAGCTATACGCGCAGCCCGATATTGCCGCCAACGACAAGCTACAGTTTTTAACCATTCACGCATCCAAAGGCTTAGAGTTTGATACGGTTATTTTGCCTGCCTTAAACCGCAAGCCAGCCAATGCCGATAGCCCGATGATGTTGTGGGAAGACGTAGCTGTGGGCAACCACAGAGCGCTTTTGGCCGCGCCTTTTAGCAAAAAAATAAAAGGCCAAGCCAGCACCTATGATTTTTTAAAAGCGCTAGAAGTTGAGCGCTTTGATAATGAAACCGCGCGTCTTTTATACGTTGCTTCCACGCGCAGCATTAAAAAATTGCATTTGGTGGCAGTGGTAAAACCTAACCAAAAAAATGAAATTAAGCCAGCGGCTAAATCCTTATTATCCCTGCTTTGGCCAAGTGTTGAAGCGCAATTTTTAGCCGCAACCATTATTGATTCACAGACAGAAGCTTTGCCGCGTTTGCAAGATTTTACGCCGCAACTTAAACGTGTAAAAACGCCCTGCTTGCCCGATTTACTCAATCAAAGCTTTGCAAAAAGTGCTTATATTTCGCCTGATAATAACGCTAATTCCGCTTCAAATACACTATTAAATATTGCCGCCGATACTGGCACGCTAACCCATTTGTATATGGAAATGATTGCCAATAGCGGCTTAAGCGCATGGCCTGTTAGCCGCGTTCAAGCTTGTGCGCCAGCCATATTGCACTGGTTTAAGCAAAAAGGCCATGCAAATGAACATATTGAAACGCATGTAAATGCAGTAAAAAATGCGTTAACAAAATCAATACAAAGTGCCGATTGCGCTTGGCTGCTAGCTGATAGAACCAGCCGCCAATCGGAATTAAGCGTTACCACAATGGATACGTTTGGCGCGCCGCAAGAGCATCGGCTAGATTTTACGTTTATTGAAGAAGATACACAAAAGCGCTGGATTATTGATTACAAACTGACTTTTGCAGAAAATTCAGTAGATTTAGACTTGGTCGATTTAAACTTAATAGCACAGCAACACCGCCCGCAATTATCGCGCTACGCCGCGCTGTTTGAACAAGATGGTTTACCTATTCAAACAGCGGTATTCTTTTTAGCGCATGGCAAATTAGTTTTGCTTTAAAGATTGGATCAATTAATCCGATTTCCAATTATTCGGCTTTAAAGTGATGCCAAATATACCAAGCCACAAACGCCAAGCCGCCGGCAATAATCACATAATGCGATTGGTGAAAATACACGCTTAATTTCTCCCAGTTTTGGCCTGCTTTCATGCCGATATAACCCAGCGCCCAGCACCAAATAAACGAGCCAACAAAGGTATAAATCACAAATCGCGTCATATTCATGCGCGCCATACCAGCGGGGAACGCAATAAACGTGCGCACGCCAGGCAATAATCGCGCAATAAAAATAATAATTTCGCCATGCGTTGCAAACCATCTATCGGCCATATCTAAATCTTTTTTGCTGATTAATACATATTTGCCGTATTTTTCCGCCAGTGGCCTGCCGCCCAACATGCCGGCATAATAAGCCGGAATTGAGCCTAACACGCAACCAATGGCGCCCGCCATGGCAATGCCAAACAAGGTCATTTCACCCTTGCTAACCAAAAAACCGGCAAACGGCATAATAATTTCAGAAGGCAGCGGGATACAGGCCGATTCAATCGCCATTAACAGCACAATGCCGCCATAACCCATGCTGGATATCACGCCAATAATCCAAGTGGCAACGGCTGCGATTAGTTTTTCTAACATATTATTTTTCCTTTTTTAGTGGGAAGCCTAAACGAATTCTTTTAACAGCGTTTTTACAAACTCGGCTCTATGCGCCACATTACCCAATTGCACTGTTACGCGCAATTTATCTGGCCCATTCATGCGGCAACGGCGGTCGCGTTGCAATAAATCAATCAACTTAACTGGGTCAATTTCTGTTGTCTGCGCAAAGTGAAGTTGAATAGCGCTATCTGAAGCGTCAATCTTATTGATGCCTAATGGTTTTGCCGCAATGCGTAATCGGTGGCACGCCATTAGCGCTTCACCTTGCTCTGGCAGCAAGCCAAAGCGGTCAATTAGCTCTTCTTGCAGGCCATCCAAATCGTCATCATTATTGGCATTGGCAAGGCGTTTATAAATCACCAAACGCTCATGCACATCTGGGCAATAGGCATTGGTTAGCAAAGCTGGCACATGCAGATTGATTTCTGTGGTGACGCCTAAAGGTGCGTTTAAATCAGGCTCTTTGCCGGCTTTGAGCTGCTTAACGGCATGGTTAAGCATATCCGAATATAGGCTAAAACCAATTTCCTGCATCTCACCGCTTTGCGAATCGCCAAGCAATTCACCTGCACCGCGAATCTCTAAATCGTGCATGGCTAGGTGAAAACCGGCGCCTAAATCTTCTAGCAGCTGAATCGCATCTAAGCGTTTTTGCGCTTGCGGCGTGATTTTTCGGTGTTCATCGGTAAGCAAATAGGCATACGCCTGATGATGCGAACGGCCTACGCGACCACGCAACTGATGCAGTTGCGCCAAGCCAAACATATCGGCGCGATTCATAATAATGGTGTTGGCGGTGGGCACATCAATGCCGGTTTCAATAATGGTGGTGCACAGCAGAATATTGCTGCGCTGCTGGTAAAAATCTCGCATCACATGTTCCAACTCGCGCTCACGCAATTGGCCATGGGCAATCGCAATGCGCGCTTCTGGCAGAATTTTTTCCAGCTTTTCTTTTTGCACAAAAATGGTGTCTACTTCATTATGCAAAAAGTACACTTGGCCGCCGCGCTTAAATTCGCGCATCACCGCTTCACGAATAATGCCGTCTGAATAATAAGTATGAAACGTTTTAATGCTTAAGCGTTTTTGCGGCGGCGTGGCAATCACGCTAAATTCGCGCAAACCTTCCATCGCCATGCTTAAGGTACGCGGAATCGGCGTTGCGGTTAGCGTTAAAATATCCACCTCGGCACGCAAAGCTTTTAATTGCTCTTTTTGACGCACGCCAAAACGATGCTCTTCATCTAAAATCGCCAAGCCTAAATTTTTAAACACCACATCTTTTTGAATCAAACGATGCGTGCCAATGATAATATCCACCTTGCCTTCAGCCAAATCAGCCAGCGCTTGCTTTTGCTCTTTCGCACTTCTAAAGCGCGAAATTTCGGCAATCTTAATCGGCCATTCTGCAAAACGATCACAGAAGTTTTGATAATGCTGTTCTGCTAATAATGTGGTTGGTACCAGCACGGCCACTTGTCTGCCACCCATCACCGCTACAAATGCGGCGCGCAATGCCACTTCGGTCTTGCCAAAACCCACATCGCCACACACCAGCCTATCCATTGGGCGGCCAGATTGCATGTCTTTAATGACGTTTTCAATCGCTTCCAATTGGTCTGGCGTTTCTTCAAACGGAAAGCCTTCACAAAACGCTTCGTAATCTTTTAAGCTAAGCGTAAACGCATGACCGCGCCGCGCCGCACGTTGTGCGTATAGATTGAGCAATTCCGCCGCGGTATCGCGGATTTGTTTAAGCGCTTTTTTCTTGGCTTTTTCCCACTGACCAGAGCCTAAACGATGCAGCGGCGCGCTTTCTGGTGGCCCGCCAGAGTAGCGCGAGATTAAGAATAGCTGCGAAACTGGCACATACAATTTATCGTCACCAAAATATTCCAGCAGCAAAAATTCGGTTTCGCCTTCGCCAAAATCCAAATTCATCAAGCCTTTATAACGCCCTACGCCATGCTGCTCATGCACCACAGGGTCATCCATGCGCAACTCAGACAAATCTTTAAGCATGCCCTCAGTATTGCGCGCTTTTTCTTTCTCACGCCTGCGCTGCTGACGCACGGTGCCTGAATACAATTCAGATTCGGTGATAACGGTGCTGTCATCATAAAAGCCATTGTGCAAGGGTGAAACGCCCAGCATCAGCGGCGCATCGCTGGCTTGAAATTCTGCCCAAGTTTCACAAGTGGGAATATTAATGCCATGCTCGGTAAACAATTGCGACATGGTTTCGCGGCGCCCTAGGCTTTCGGCGGTAATTAAAATGCGCTTTTTGTTGCCTGATATAAACGCCTGCAATTTATGCAAAGGCTGCTCTGCACGGCGTTCAATATCCAATGCTGGCAATGCGTTTTTGGCTTCATGACTTAAGGTTATAACGGCATAGTTTTGCGTTTGGGCAAAAAAATCATCGGTTTTAATCAGCAATACTTCTGGTTTTAAAATCGGACGCTCTGCGTCATAAGCCAGCAAGCGATACCTTGAATTCGCCTCTGTCCAAAATTGTTGCGCGGCTTTATCGCAATTGCCATGCAGGCAAAGCGTGGAATTTTCGGGCAGGTAATTTAATAGCGTTGAAGTTTCTTCAAAAAACAATGGCAAATACCATTCAATACCGCCACTGGCCACGCCTTTGCTTACATTTTTATAGATGGTCGCGCGTTGCGGGTCGCCTTCAAATTGCTCTCTAAAATTACTTCTAAAGGTGGCAATGCCTTTGTCATCCAGCGGAAATTCGCGCGCTGGCAATAATCGTATTTCGGGCACAGGGTACAAACTGCGCTGCGTATCCACATCAAAGGTGCGGATGCTTTCAATCTCATCGTCAAACAAATCGATACGAAACGGAAACACGCTGCCCATGGGGAATAAATCCACTAAACCGCCGCGCACACTGAATTCGCCCGGTGAAATCACTTGGCTTACATGATGGTAGCCCGCTTGTGCGCATTGATGGCGCAAGGCTTCTAAATTCAGTTTCTGACCCTTTTTGAGCATAAAGCTATGCCCTGCCAAATACGCCACTGCTGGCAAGCGAATGAGCGCGGTGGCAATTGGCACAATCACCACATCACATTGGTTTTGGCTAATTTGGTACAAAGTCGCCAAGCGCTCTGAAATCAAATCCGGATGTGGCGAAAATACATCGTAAGGCAGCGTTTCCCAATCGGGCAACAAGCGCACAGTGAGCTCTGGCGCGAAATATGGAATCTCTTCTAATAAGCGCTGCGCCTCAAATGCATTGCTGGTAATAATCACCAGTGGTGACTTTTTTGCAACAACTTTTGAATCTTTTGTTGTTTTTTGGCTACATGCAAGTAAAGCAAGAGATAAGCTATCTAAGCCATTGGCTGGATACGAAAAACGGCTTTTTGGACCTGCGTTTGGCGGAGTTAACTGCATAAATGTGCTTGAAAATTACTTAGGTGCTTAAAAAAATGAGTTGGCTAATGATGACTTATTACCTATTATAACCTCAAGCTTGGCGTTAATTTATGCGCTAATAACAATTAAGCAGCTCTAATTATAAACGCTGCATATCAAGTGTTGAGGAGCGTTACTGTCATGAGTGAAACACCCATGAAGGATAAACCTGTTAACGATAAACAGGCCGTTGCGATTCATGCTGCCAATTTTGTAAAAAATGGCATGCTGGTTGGTTTGGGCACCGGCTCAACCGCCAATTATTTTATTGAAGAATTAGCACGTCGTCAGCGCGATGAAAATTTAAAAGTTACCACTATTGCCAGCTCTACCGTGAGCATGATTAAAGCGCAAAGCTTGGGCTTAAGCGTGATTGCGCTTACCCAAGTGGCCGAAATTGATTTATATGTAGATGGCGCAGATGAAATAACGCCAGATATGACGCTGTTAAAAGGCCGTGGCTATGATTTGGTGCTAGAAAAATTGCTGGCAAAAGCCGCTAAGCAGTTTTTAGTGGTGGCCGACAACAGTAAATTAGTCAGCCGCATTGGCACCAATTTCGCTATTCCTATAGAGGTAATGCCAATGGCGTGGAAAGCCGCCAAACATAGCTTAGAGCAAGCTGGTGGCGTGGGCGATTTGCGCCAAAATGTGGCTAAAGATGGCTTATGCGTTACCTCTCACGGCAGCTTGGTGCTGGATATGGTTTTTGATAAAACATTATCAGAAGCGCAATTAAATCAGCTTATTAACAACACACCTGGCGTGGTTGAGCATGGGATTTTTGTTGGCTTAGCTAGCGCCACATTAATTGCACATGAAGGTGTTGTACGCGAAAACTGGGCATAGTATTTGTTTTCGCTAGTAAACATCATCATGTTGAATCTACGTCGTTTATACCGCGTATTACTTTCGGCATTTTTATTGTGCGCTACTTTATTGGTGGCTTCATGCACTCCGCCTAGCGAACAAGAAAAAGACGATGGCACAAGGGTGGTGATTAGCCCTTCTGCTGAAAAAAATGCCAAAGTGCTCACCTTTGTAACGCTTAACAGCCCTAACACCTATTATTTGGATGATGATAAACAAGCGGCTGGCCTTGAATACGATTTAATTCAACTATTCATTAAGCACCTGAATGACGGCACCGAATTAAAATTAACCGTTGCCAATAATATCAACCAAGTGATTCCGGCCGTATTGAACAAAAAAGCCGATATTGCCGCCGCCGATGTCACTATTACCGATGGCCGCAAACAGATTATCGATTTTTCGAATCCCTACCAAGATGTGCAACAAGTGGTGGTTTATAACAGTCAAAAGCTGAAAGATGATAAAAAAAAGGCACCAAAAAACCTGAAAGATTTAGCGGGCCGCCTGATTACCGTACCCGCTGGCACCAGCTTTGTAGAGCGTTTAATCAAGCTTAAACCCAAGCAAGCTGGCTTAATTTGGCAAGAACGCTTGCATGTGGGCTCAGAGCAATTATTGCAAGAATTAGAGCAAGGCGATATTGACTACACCATTGCCGATAGTCACTTGGTTTCTATTATGCAAAATTATTACCCCAATTTAAGCATTGCTTTTGCATTGGGCGAGCCAGAAAAAATTGCATGGGCCATGCCTAAAAATGCCAACCCAGAGCTGCAATTAAAGGTGAATGCCTTTTTTAGCAAGATTAAAAAAAATGGCACACTACGCAACTTAATCGATCGCTACCACGGCAACGCCAAGCGGCTTAAACCGGTGGATGTGAAAGCTTTTTTAATCCGCAGCCGCACTTTATTGCCCAAATACAAACGGCTTTTTCAACAAGCGCAAGAAATTACCGATTTAGATTGGCGCTTAATCGCTGCCATTAGCTATCAAGAATCGCATTGGGATACATTTAATACATCCCCCACCAATGTGCGCGGATTAATGATGTTAACCGAAGATACCGCCGATTTAATGAAAGTTAGTGACAGATTAGACCCAAAACAAAGCATTCCTGCTGGGGCAAAATACATCAATTTGCTTAAAGATACTATTCCTGACCGTGTGCCAGAGCCTGATCGCACATTTTTGGCGCTAGCTTCTTACAATATTGGATACGCCCATGTGGAAGACGCGCGGGTGTTGGCGCAGCGCTTAAAAATGAACCCAGACCGCTGGGCGGATGTGAAAAAAACCTTGGTGATGTTAAACGACCCGACTTATTATGTGAACGCAAAATACGGCTATTGCAGCGGTGGTGCACCAGTGATTTTTGTAGAATCGATTCGCAGCTATTACAATATTTTGGCGCGCTTTGAACCGAGTTACGATGATAAAGCCAGCCAATTTAAAATCGCCAGCGCTGATACTTATCCTAAATTTTAATTAGCAAACATGTTAATTAAAATGCAGCGCTAGCGTATTTTTAAATTTATTTGATGGCTTAAGCAACTGAATTAAGACGGTTTAATAGACTGTAAATTGTTCATATAAGGCTGCAACACTTTCGGAATCGTGACTGAGCCATCGGCATTTTGATAATTTTCTAGCACCGCCACCAATGTGCGCCCTACTGCCAAACCTGAGCCATTAAGCGTGTGCACAAATTCTGTTTTACCTTGCTCGTTTCTAAAACGCGCCTGTAAACGGCGAGCTTGAAACGCCTCACAATTACTCACGCTAGAAATCTCACGATAAGTATTTTGCGCTGGCAACCAAACCTCTAAATCGTAAGTTTTAGCCGCGCCAAAACCCATATCGCCCGTGCAAAGTGAAACCACACGGTAAGGCAATTCAAGCGCTTTTAAAATATTTTCAGCATGCCCAACCATCTCTTCTAAAGCTTCATAGCTTTTGCTTGGGTGCACAACTTGCACCATTTCCACTTTATCAAATTGATGCTGACGAATCATCCCCTTGGTATCGCGACCATAAGAACCCGCCTCAGAGCGGAAGCAAGGCGTATGCGCAGTCAGCTTAATCGGCAAAGATTCTAAAGGCACGATTTCATCGCGAACAGTATTGGTAAGTGTGACTTCAGAAGTAGGAATTAAATAAAGTTTGCTATCGTTGTGATTTAAGCTAAACAAATCTTCTTCAAATTTAGGCAATTGGCCAGTACCGGTTAGCGTTTCTGCATTTACCAAATAAGGCGTATAGCACTCTTCATAGCCATGCTGTTCAGTCTGCGTATCCAACATAAATTGCGCCAAAGCACGGTGCAATTTCGCAATGCCGCCACGCATAAAGGTAAAACGCGTGCCAGATAATTTAATACCGGTATCAAAATCCAGCCCAAGTGGAGTGCCCACATCGGTGTGGTCTTTGATTTCAAAATCAAAAGTGCGAGGCGCGCCAATTTTGCGCACTTCAACGTTATCCGCTTCTGATTTACCGGCTGGCACGCTTTCATGCGGCAAGTTAGGCACGTTTAATAAAACGTTTTGCAATTTAATTTGCAGCGCTTCCAATAAGGCCTCATCCGCTTTTAAAGCATCACCCAAACCGGCAACTTCAGCCAATATGGCGCTTACATCCTCACCCTTAGATTTGGCAAACCCAATTTGCTTAGAGCTGTTATTGCGCTTGGCCTGCAAATCTTGCGTACGCGTTTGTACCGCTTTACGCTCTTGTTCAAGAGCCGTAAAAGCGGCTGAATCAAACGCAAAACCACGCCTGTTTAACTGGTTAACAACACCGTCTAAATCATTTCTTAATGCTTGAATATCTAACATTACAATTCCTATTATTGACTGACTACTTTACCAATTACATGATTCGTCATTCCCGCGAAAGCGGGAATCCATTTTAAAAATCGTTCAAAAACTAAATTCAAGTTGGATTCCCGCTTTCGGGGGAATGACGCAATATTAAATGTGCCTATGTAAAAACAAGCTAATAACTTACTTTTTTGCTTTCCTATCAAGCTCTTTAAGATGCTTTAATTTTTCGCTAATTTTACCTTCTAAGCCGCGCGGTGTGGGCACATAAAACTGCGGCACTTTATTTTCTTGCACTAATTCATCTGGAAAATACTGCTCACCTGCCGCGTAAGCTTCTGGCTCATTGTGCGCGTAGCGATAATCTTTGCCGTAATCCAGCGCTTTCATCAATTTAGTCGGCGCGTTTCTTAAGTGTATGGGCACTGGCCGCGATTTATCTTGCGCCACAAACGCTTTTGCTTGATTGTAGGCGTTGTAAGCGGCATTGCTTTTGGGCGCAACAGCCAAATAAATCACCATATTCGCCAGCGCCAATTCTCCCTCCGGTGAGCCAAGTCGTTCATATATTTGCCAAGCTTCTAGCGCCATGGTTTGCGCGCGCGGGTCGGCTAGGCCAATATCTTCAATGGCCATGCGGATAATGCGGCGGCCTAAATAAAGTGGGTCGGCGCCACCATCAATCATGCGCAAAAACCAATATAAAGCGGCATCTGGATTACTGCCGCGCACCGATTTATGTAGCGCAGAAATTTGGTCATAAAACGCTTCGCCACCTTTATCAAAACGGCGCAACTTGCTTGACATGGTAGTTTGCAAAAAGGCTTCGTCTATTTCGCTAACCTTGGCGCCTTCAGCCGCGTTAAATAAGCCTTCTACAAAATTCAGCAAGCGTCTTGCGTCACCATCGGCATAGGCCAGCACTTGCTCTTTAACCGCGTCAGCCAAGTGCGTATTAGGCGCCACCAATGCTTGCGCGCGGCTTAATAGCAAATCCAATTCTGGTTCGGATAAGGCATTTAGCACAAACACTTGTGCTCGGCTTAAAAGCGCACTATTCACTTCAAACGATGGATTTTCGGTAGTCGCGCCAATAAAGGTAATCAAGCCACTTTCTACAAATGGCAAAAACGCATCTTGCTGACCTTTGTTAAAGCGGTGCACTTCATCTACAAACAAAATGGTTTTGCGGCCGTGTTGCTGCAAGGTTAATTCGGCGCGTTCTACCGCTTCGCGAATATCTTTAATGCCAGATAGCACAGCCGAGATCGGGATAAAATCCGCATCGGCAGTATTGGCAATTAAGCGTGCCAGTGTGGTTTTGCCAACACCTGGTGGGCCCCATAGAATCATGGAAGGTAATTTGCCGGATTGAAAAGCCAAGCGTAACGGTTTATTTTGACCAAGCAAATGCGATTGCCCAACCACTTCATCTAAAGTTTTGGGGCGTAGCCGTTCGGCTAACGGTGCGATGGGAGTTGCCGGTTGAAATAAGCTGGTCACTTATTTTGCTTTTGATGACGATTAAAACGCTATTTTAGCGTTAATTTAAAGTTTGGCTTATTTTTTTGGGATTTGATTGGCGTTTTAACTGGATTATTTGTTTTACCATTTGAAATCTTTGCGCACATTGACTGAAATTACTTTGCGCTCAAAGGTATTTAAATCAATATTAGAATCGTTTTTAATATAGCTAAATTGCGGCCTAACCGACCAATGGGGCGCTGGAAGGTAGCGTAATCCCAGCGTTGCGTCATATTGATCATCATGCCGCCTGATTAAAAAAGCGGGATCATTGGCATCGTGTCTGCGAAACTCTGCGCCAAAAGAGCTAAATACTTGCCACTGGCTATTAAAATTTAGTTGGCCACCCGCACGCAAACCTACAATATCATGGCTAAAAAAATCAGCACTAAAATCGCGCGATTCTTCTTTTCCGCCATAAATACTGGCAAAAATAACCGGGTTTAAATCTGATTGAAAAACATGAGCCGCATTAATACCGATGATGCTTCTGGCGGCGTTGCGAATATCGTTTCCTGCATAATTTAAGCGTGTGTATTGCGCATATATGCCGGCTTGGTTGCTATTATCGAAATCGTGTATCCATTGTGCTGTTGCGCCATAGGCGCGTCTGAAGCTTTCACCATTTAAATCAAAATGGTTATCTTGCACGGCAATACTCAACAAATTTTTATCTAATTTAAGCTGCAAGCCACCATTAAAATCCAGCGCGCTATTATCAAAGTCTTTTTCAGAAGAATTCAAACGGTTATTACCATTAACAGCACCAAATACCGCTAATTGCTCATTTAATGGTTGGTTAAATGAAATGCCGGCGGCTAAATTCATAAAATTATCCGATTTTTCTTGCGCATCTTTGCCCAAGGCAAACGCTAAACCGCCAAATAAAGGCACGCTAATTGAGCTAATGCTTGGCGCGCTACTCACGTTAGAATCCCAACCCAAACCTAAATCTAAATAAGCGGCAAATGTGGTGGTGGTGCCTTCTGTTTTATCAATCGCGGTTAATAGTTTTTCAATTGATAATTTGGTTTTTGCATCCGGCTCTAAGCCCAGTACATAATTAAATTCTTGCTTGGCGGCTTCTTTTTCGCCCAATAAAAAATGCGCCTTGGCCATTTCTGCCCGCGCATCTTGATGATTTGGCTCTACTGCCAACACGCGCTCAAGCGCAAAGGCGCCGCGCGTCACATTGCCACTTTCCACCCCTGCAACACCTAATAAATAATCATATTGCATATCACCTGCACGCGCATCTTCTAAAGGCTCAAGCAATTGATAGGCTTTTTTGTAATCGGCTTGACGAATCAAAGATTGGGCTTGAATCAACACCGCATCTTGCTCGGCATGGCTATTTTGCGAAAATAAAATGGTGAAAATCGCCATTAGAAAAATGGCGATTAGCTTGGGTAAAAAACGTATTGAATGCTGGTTTAGGCTTTGCATTTTTGGCCTATTTAACAACTAATTAATGCTTTAATAATAGTAGATTACACCACTTTAATAAAGTAAAAGTTGAGCTTAAAATTAGAAGTTAAATCTTAAAAACTTATGTAACTATAAAATTTTTTTATAAAACTATTCTTCTGTAACCTACTCGCCTACAACATCTACACCTTTAGGCGGTATAAATAAAAAGGTTGATTCTTGTAATTTTGGGTTGCGTTCAACGCCATCAAACGTAATCATCGTAATGTGATTAAAGCTATCGTACAGCTCCATTTTGCGCAGCGTTTCATCTTTAAAGCCCAATAAAACGCGTTCAAATCCGCTGTCTTTATCTTTAGGCAAAGCCAAAACCCAGTTTAATCCATCTTTGCGCACCGCATTTTTAATGGTAAAACTTTTCTCAACCGCCTCACCTCCTGCCAACAAAGCGGCAGGGCTAGAACCTAAGGCTTTACTTAATTCGCGCACCGTTACTTGTTGCAAATCGGTGTCGTATAAAAACACTTGTTTGCCATCGCTAATAATTTGCTGTTCATACGGTTTTGCATAATCCCAGCGAAACTTATTAGGGCGCTGCAACTGCATGGAGCCTTGCACTTCTTGTATTTTTCGGCCTTTGGTATCAGTTACCACTTGGCTAAATTGCGCGCGCATGGCATCTGTATTTTTAAAGAAATCATGCAAGCTAGCCACGCCATCGGCAAAGCTGCTTTGAGCGGCTATAAAAAGCCCCGTTACTACTATCTTTTTAATCACTTGTATTTTAATCAGCTGTTGCATTGCTTTTTGCCAACACCTCTCTATTACCGTTACTTTGCATCGCAGAAACCAATCCTGCGCGTTCCATATCTTCAATTAATCGTGCGGCACGGTTATAACCAATTCTTAACTGCCGCTGCACCGATGAAATGCTAGCGCGGCGACTGGTTAACACAATACTCACCGCTTCATCGTATAACGGATCTTTTTCTGCGCCGTCATCAATGCCTATTTCACCAGCTTCGCCGCCTTCTGTTTCATTGGTCAAAATGCCCTCAATATAATTGGGCGCACCCAACGATTTCAAGTGATTCACGACCTGATGCACTTCATGATCTGACACAAACGCGCCATGAATCCGCATTGGGTAACCAGTGCCAGGCGGCATGTATAACATATCGCCCTGACCTAGTAACGCTTCAGCGCCCATTTGGTCTAATATGGTTCGCGAATCAATTTTGGATGACACTTGAAACGCTACGCGGGTGGGGATATTAGCCTTAATTAAGCCAGTAATTACATCTACTGATGGACGTTGCGTTGCCAGCACCAAGTGAATGCCAGAAGCGCGCGCTTTTTGTGCCAAACGCGCGATTAACTCTTCAACCTTTTTGCCTACTACCATCATTAAGTCAGCCAACTCGTCAATCATCACCACAATCATTGGCATTTCTTCCAAAGGCTCTGGCTCATCTGGCGTTAAGCTAAACGGATGCGGAATTTTTTCGCCTGCTTTTTCGGCTTCTTTAATTTTTTGGTTGTAGCCTGCCAAATTACGCACACCCAGCATAGACATCAATTTATAGCGGCGTTCCATCTCTGAAACACACCAATTCAGCGCATTGGCCGCTTGGCGCATATCGGTCACCACTGGTGCCAATAAATGCGGAATACCTTCATACACCGAAAGCTCTAGCATTTTCGGGTCAATCAAAATCATGCGTACTTTGCTGGGTTCCGATTTGTACAGCAAGCTTAAAATCAGCGCATTAATTGCCACCGATTTACCTGAACCGGTAGTACCTGCCACCAGCACATGCGGCATTTTGGCTAAATCGGCTACCACTGGCTTGCCTGCAATATCTTTGCCCATGGCAATGGCCAGCGGCGAATGCATTTCGGCATACACTTGGCTGCCCATAATTTCAGATAAAAATACGATTTGGCGTTTTGGATTGGGGATTTCTAAACCCATGCAGCTTTTACCCGGAATAGTTTCTACCACGCGAATGCTGACTACAGATAAAGCTCGTGCTAAATCGCGCGCTAAATTGGTGATTTGGCTACCTTTTACACCTGCGGCAGGTTCTAGTTCAAAACGCGTAATTACAGGGCCTGGTTGCGCCGATAACACTTTGATTTCAATACCAAAATCCATTAACTTACGTTCAATTAAACGTGACGTAAAATCTAAGGTTTCAGCAGATGGCAAATCAACAGTATTATTGGCCACATCCAGTAAATGCAATGGCGGCAAGCTAGAATCTAAATCGGTGGCAAATAGCGTGGTTTGTTTTTCTTTTAACACCCGTTCGCTTTGTACAATCTCAATCACTGGTGCTTTGATCTCAACTGGCGCGCGGTCTTCAGTGCGTTTGCGTTCGGCTTCTACAAATTCTTCACGCTTTTGCACAACCACTTTGCCGGCTTTTCTGTCTTGCCAATCAATGTATTTAGTTATCGACCAATCGTAAGCGGCGATTAAATTTTTACCTAATTTTTCGGTAATCATAATCCAAGACCAGCCAGTAAACAGGCTAAAACCCACTGCAAATAACAGCAATAACAACATGGTAGAGCCGGTAAATCCAAACATTGCGCGCAATGCACCATCTACTGCGTTACCCAACATGCCGCCGCTGGTTAACGGCAAGCTGGCTGGCAAGCTGATTAAATGGCCAGCTTCTAACGCGCAACATGAAATAAGCAATAACATGAAACCGACAAAATTAAATAGTAAAAATGGGCGTTCTGAAATGGTTAACTCTAAGCGTAAATAAACCAACCACATACTGTAAAACGCTAAAACTACCCACCACCATGCCGAAAAACCGAACAAATACAACAACATATCGGCAATCCAAGCGCCTACTGATCCGCCTGCATTTTGAATAACCGCGTTATCGGATGCCATGTGCGACCATGACGGATCGGCGTTATGGTAGCTGATTAAAATAACGGCCAAATATAAGCCAACTAGCACCAAACCTAACCACCATGCCTCACGCACAAGGTTGGCGCCGTGTTGTTGCGATGGACTAGGTGGCGCTTGCAAGCGGCCATTCACTGCTGGAGATTTTTTATTAAAAAACAATCTGTTACAAACCTATAAATAGTGAAAGAAATTTAAATGATTATAGCAAAATCAAATTGCACAAAGCATGTCTATACACATTAATTAAATTAATATTTAGACAATTTTCATCAAGCAAATTACTATGACACGTAATACTAAAGGAGCACCAAATGGATACAGGCATTAAAGAAAAAGACAGAAAAATCATCGCAAAAGGCTTATCGCATTTATTGGCCGATACCTATAGTTTGTATTTAAAAACACATTATTTTCACTGGAATGTAACAGGCCCAATGTTTAACACCTTGCACCTAATGTTTGAGGCGCAATATACCGAGCTGGCTTTGGCGGTGGATTTAGTGGCAGAACGCATCCGCTCTTTAGATGTGTATGCACCCGGCACCTACAGCCAATTTGCCAAATTATCATCCATTAAAGAACCAGACGGCGTGCCAAAAGCCAATGACATGATTGCCGAATTGGTGGCTGGTCATGAAGCGGTTTGCCGCACGGCACGTAGCGTATTTCCAGCATCTGATGCCGCATCAGATGAAGCAACGGCGGATTTATTAACGCAGCGTTTACAGCTGCATGAAAAAACCGCTTGGATGTTGCGCAGCTTGTTAGAAAAGTAGTCTGTTCAGTAGTTTTAAAGAGCAAATAATCTAACAACCCAGTCATTCCCACCAAAGTGGGAATCCATTTTGATTTTAAACATTACGATGGATTCCCGCTTTCGCCAGAATGATGATTGAAAGATAAAATACAAATAGGCGATGGCTAGATAAAAGTATCTAAATAGCACCTATCTTGAAAATCCAAGCTACTAACCGCATATAATTTATATTAATAATATTTCTAGAAAGCAGTATTTCATGTCTTCACGTCACGTTCATCTTCTTATTTTAGGCTCAGGTCCTGCTGGCTATTCGGCGGCCGTTTATGCGGCACGCGCTAATTTAAACCCTGTGCTAATCACTGGTATTGCGCAAGGCGGCCAACTGATGACCACAACAGAAGTGGACAACTGGCCAGCCGATGCCAATGGCGTGCAAGGCCCAGAATTAATGGAGCGCTTTCAAAAACATGCTGAACGCTTTAATACAGAAATGATTTTTGATCATATTCACACCACGCATTTAACCGAAAAACCCATTCGTTTAGTGGGTGACAATGGCGATTACACTTGTGATGCCTTAATTATCGCCACTGGCGCATCCGCACAATATTTGGGCTTACCAAGTGAAGAGAAATTTAGCGGAAAAGGCGTTTCGGCTTGTGCCACCTGTGATGGATTTTTCTATCGTAATCAAGAAGTTGCCGTTATTGGCGGTGGCAATACGGCGGTTGAAGAAGCCTTATATTTAGCCAATATTGCCAGCAAAGTGACGCTTGTGCATAGACGCGATAAATTTAAAGCCGAAGCCATTTTGGTGGATAAATTAATGGCGCGCGTGGCGGAAGGCAAAATTGAGCTGCAAACTTTTCACACATTAGATGAAGTGCTGGGCGATGCAACAGGCGTAACTGGCATGCGCATTAAAGATGTGAATAGCGGTGCAACTAAGGATATTGAGCTAAAAGGCGTGTTTATAGCCATCGGCCATAAACCGAATACCGATATTTTTGCAGGCCAGATAGATATGGAAGGCGGCTATATCGTCACGCAAATGGGTCGTACTGGCAACGCAACTGCCACCAATATTCCAGGCGTATTTGCCGCAGGTGATGTGCAAGACCATATCTATCGCCAAGCCGTAACCAGCGCAGGCACTGGCTGTATGGCAGCGTTAGATGCTGAGCGTTATTTAACAAGTTTAAAATAACTCGTTTTTAAACTAATCCGTTGCCCCTAAGCCATGAGTTTGCCGAATAGTTGAAATGCGTGCATAGATTGTCTTTTAGGTAAGCTAAAGCTCAGCAAAAACGGTGCTTTTAAATCCCCTCACCCTTCAAGGGAGAGGGCTAGGGAGCGGGTAAAAACGCGTTAATACAAAATATCCGCCATACCCGCTAAGGCAGCAATCCAATGATGGTTTAAAATCAAAATGGATTCCCGCCTTTGCAAGAATGACGAAATAGTCAGTTTTTAGGCTTAATTAACACTTGGAGTTGTATGGCGCAGGCAAAACAACAACCTAAAAACAAGGCAAAGCTAAACGCCATTCCCATCACCAAAGCGCAAGCTAACGCCTTAAAATCCGCCAAAGAACAAGCGTTAGCCTTAGCTAAATTACAAGCACAACAACAATTACTGGCCGAAGCAGAAAAGCCGAATAGCGACACCAGCCTATTTCAAGCCGCCGTTAAAAACGCGCGCCCACTTAATATAGAAGTGCCGTTTACTGAAAAAACCCACCCAAAACCCATCGCCAAACAATTTTTACGCGATGAAAAACAAGCACTTAGAGATTCACTAAGTGATGATTATTACCCTGCGCACGAATTAGAAAGCGGCGAAGAACTGCTTTACCTGCGCACAGGCCAATCGCCCAGCATATTAAGCAAACTGCGCCGCGGCTTTTGGGTAGTACAAGCGCAAATTGATTTACATGGATTAATTTCAGACGAAGCACGCGAATACGTAGCCGAATTTTTAGGCAGTTGCAAAAAGAAAAATATCCGCTGCGTGCGCATAGTGCATGGCAAAGGCCTAGGCTCCCGCAACCGCGAACCCGTGCTAAAACATAAACTGCGCAACTGGTTAATTCAAAAAGATGAAGTAATTGCTTATGCGCAAGCCAAGCCAGAGGATGGCGGCAGTGGTGCTGTGATAGTTTTGTTGAAAGCTTAATGTAAAATATTATTTAGATTAATCAATTGCTCTTTTTAAATTATCTTTAGAGCTTTAGAATCAGAAACCAGTATTGATAGACTTTACACATGAAAAAAATAATATTAATTTTAATCATATTACTATCAACTCTTTCAGCAGTTAAAGCTGATGAGCTTGCTTGGACGGACTTTAATAACAAGTTTAAAGCTGGGGAAATTGAGTTAAATTGTCGCAGTCTAGCATGTGCTGCTAGATGGGGAGTAAACAGACCTAACCTGCGACAACTTGATTCCGAAAGTGATTGGTACGAGTTGGCTGAACTTACAGCCAAGTTAAATCAAAATGGTTTATTAGCATATTACTATTTGGCCAAGTCAGCAATTATGCTCGAGTTATATGACGCTGCTGATATGTATATGGATAAATCTACGTACGATGGAGTTGACCGTAGTTGCATACTCGGTACTTGTGAAGGAATTGACATCAATCGTGCGTTCTTAGGATTCAGATTTGTAATTGACGAAAGTAGGAAGGGTAATTAAATACTCTTTGCCCTGTAGGGTGTGTTCTTGAAACCACCCTACAAAATTCATAAACCCAAATCACTCAAACTCCCATGCTCATCTGTCCTGCGGCCTAATGGCCAAAAGAATTTACATTCACTTTCTTTAATCGGCAAATCGTTAATGCTTGCGTAGCGCAATTCCATTAATCCGTTAGCATCGAATTGCCAGCTTTGTAGGGTGGGTTCTTGAACCCACGCGTCATAAAATTTAAAATTGTTATCGCGTGGGTAAACAAGTTACCCACCCTACAAAATCACAATCCCAAATCACTCAAACTCGCATGCTCATCTGGCCTGCGGCCTAATGGCCAAAAGAATTTACGGTCTGTTTCTTTAATGGGCAAATCGTTAATGCTGGCGTAGCGTAATTCCATTAAGCCTTTGGCGTCAAATTGCCAATTTTCGTTGCCGTAGCTTCTAAACCAACTGCCTGCTTCATCACGCCATTCATAGGCAAAACGCACAGCGATGCGGTTGCCGTCAAATGCCCAAAGCTCTTTGATTAGCCGATACTCTAATTCCTTGGCCCATTTTTGAGTTAAAAATTCTACGATTTGCGCGCGGCCTTTTGGAAATTCAGCGCGGTTACGCCATTGCGAATCTTGCGTATACACCATTGAAACACGTTGCGGGTCGCGGCTGTTCCAGCCATCTTCTGCCATGCGCACTTTTTGAATAGCCGTTTCGCGGGTGAATGGCGGGACTGGTGGGCGGGTTTCTGCTGCATTTGTCATCTTGGATTCCTAAACATCAAAGCGGTGATTAAAAGTTAAAATAATGTTAGCACGTCGTTCTGAGCCTTGGTTTTATTTGGGCGAAGAATCCAGCACTTGGCTATTTAAATTTGCTTGGCTAATTTGATTTTTAGTTAGTTAAAAGCTGGATTCTTCGCTTTGCTCAGAATGACGGTGTGGGAATATTGTGCTTAAGTATATTGCTTTAGCAAAAATTGTCATTTCAGTAATCATCATTCAACTAAACAACATTACTAGCAATCGTCATTCCAGCGCAGGCTGGAATCTAGGCAAGATACGTGTCAACAAATATATCAACTGGCATTATGTAAATAAAACTTAAACACAAATCTTAGTGCGCTTAAGTGACTCACCAAAAATTGTTGCTGGACTGGATTCCAGCCTGCGCTGGAATGACGAATTTGATAATTGGGCGCTTAATAATAAAAAGCTATTGCTCACCTAAGAAACCACCACTTTGATGCGCCCATAGGCTGGCATATAAGCCACCCAGTTTCAGCAATCGTCATTCCAGCGCAGGCTGGAATCTAGGCAGGATACGTGTCAACAAATATATCAATAGGCATTATGTAAATAAAACTTATACACAAAGCTTGGTGCGCTTAAGTATTTCACCAAAAATTGTGGCTGGACTGGATTCCAGCCTGCGCTGGAATGACGAAATTGATAATCGGGCGCTTAATAATAAAAAGCTATTGCTCACCCAAAAAACCACCACTTTGATGCGCCCACAGGCTGGCGTATAAGCCACCTAGTTTCAGCAATTCGGCATGGCTGCCCTGCTCAATAATATTGCCATTATCCAGCACAATTAATTTATCCATTGCAGCAATGGTGGATAAGCGATGCGCGATGGCGACAACGGTTTTGCCTTGCATCAAATTATAAAGGCTGGCTTGAATCACGGTTTCTACTTCAGAATCCAGCGCGCTGGTGGCTTCATCTAATAATAAAATCGGTGCATCTTTAAGCATCACACGCGCAATGGCAATACGCTGACGCTGGCCGCCAGAGAGCTTTACTCCGCGCTCGCCTACGTGCGCATCGTAGCCTGTTCTGCCTTTTACATCGCTTAAATTCAATATAAATTCATGTGCTTCGGCACGTTTGGCGGCGGCAATCATTTCTTCTTCTGTGGCGTCGGGGCGGCCATATAAAATATTATCGCGCACGCTGCGATGCAGCAATGAGGTATCTTGCGTGACCATGCCAATGCTGGCGCGCAGGCTGTTTTGGGTGACGGCATTGATATTTTGCTGGTCAATCAAAATGCGGCCTGCTTCAACTTCATAAAAGCGCAATAGTAAGTTAACAATAGTGGATTTTCCCGCGCCAGAACGCCCTACCAGCCCGACTTTTTCGCCGGCTTTGATGGTTAAATCGAGATTTTTTAATACTTGTTTATGCTGGCTGGAAAGCACTTTACCGTAATTAAAATTCACCGCGTCAAAAACCACTTCGCCTTGCTTCACCTGTAAGGGTTTTGCATCAGGCGCATCGTTAATATTATTGTGCATGGTCAATGTGTTCATGCCGTCTTGCACCGTGCCTACTTGCTCATAGAGCGATGTCATTTCCCACATTACCCAATGCGAAACGCCGTTTAGGCGCAGCGCCATGGCCGTTGCCGCGGCCACACCGCCCACTGTTACTTCACCAATACTCCATAACCATAAAGCGGTTAAGCCAGTGGCAATAATTAGCAACATATTGAGTATATGGTTAACGATTTCGACAGAGCTGACTAATTGCATTTGGCCGTGTACAGTGCCTAAAAAATCTTGCATGGCATGCTTGGCATAACCTGCCTCGCGCCCCGCGTGGCTGAATAATTTAACGGTACTAATATTGGTGTAAGCATCGGTAATGCGGCCTGTCATTAAACTGCGCGCATCGGCTTGGCGTTGCGATGTTTTGCTTAATTTAGGCACAAAATAGCTTAGAGATGCCACATAACAGGCCAACCAAACCAAAAATGGAATGGTAATAAGCGGATTAAAATAGCCCACAATGGTGACCATAGTGCCAAAATACACAATCACGTAAATCATGATATCGGCCACAATAAACCACACATCGCGCACGGCCAGCGCGGTTTGCATCACTTTTGCCGCCACGCGGCCTGCAAACTCGTCTTGGTAAAAGCTCATGCTTTGATTCAACATCAGTCGATGGAAATTCCAGCGCAGACGCATGGGGAAATTACCCGCCAATGCTTGGTGCTTAAACAAAGTTTGCAACACAATAAACAGCGTACTCAGCAACAAAACGCCAGCCAATATCATTAGACGATTGCCCTCTTGCTGCCATAATAATTGCGGCGGAATATCGCTTAACCAATCCACCACTTTGCCCATCATGGCAAATAACAATGCCTCAAACGCGCCAATCATGCCGGTGAAAATGGTCATGCCCAATAAAAATGGCCGCATGCCTGCTGTGCAATCCCACGCAAATTGCCAAAAGTTTTTGGGCGGCGTGTTGATGATGGCATCGGGAAACGGCTTTGCTAAGCTTTGAAACCAATTGTACATAGTGGATGACTGTATTTTCTGTAAAGATATTGTTGCTTATACGAGTGACAATTTAAAGAATAGTGCGAATTTAAAACAGGATGAAAATTTTAGTTTAAATCTAACACGTCATTCTGAGCATAGCGAAGAATCTAGTTTAGGGAATAAAGTCTGGATTCTTCGCCCAAATAAATCATTGGGCTCAGAATGACGGTTTTATTATTAAGCCGATTAAATTAAAGTGGCGACAAAATCGTGCAAACCGCCTCTGCCGCAATGCCCTCGCCGCGCCCTGTAAAGCCTAATTTTTCTGTGGTGGTGGCTTTTACGTTTACTTGGTTAAGCGCTATTTGGCAATCGGCCGCGATATTAACGCACATTTGCGCGGTGTGTTTTGAAAGCTTTGGCGCTTCGCAAATAACGGTGGCATCAATATTATTCACTGTGTAATTTTTAGCATGCAAAAGTGCCACCACATGCCGCAATAAAACGCGCGAATCGGCATTTTTATAAGTGTTATCACTCGGCGGAAAATGCTTGCCAATATCGCCCATCGCTGCCGCGCCTAAAAGCGCATCGCATATCGCATGCAATAAAACATCAGCGTCTGAGTGACCATCCAAGCCTTTATCATGCGGCACATCTACCCCACCAATAATGCATTTTCGGCCCACTACTAAGGCATGCACATCCAAACCGTGACCAATTCGTATCATGCGCACCCTTTTGATTTTTCTGTATTTAATAATGCTTCTAATAATTGTAAATCTTGCGGATAAGTGACTTTTAAATTGCGCAGCTCACCTTGAACCAAGGTTGGTTTTAAGCCTAGCGCTTCAATCGCTTCGGATTCATCCGTCACACTAGCGCCAAATTGGCTTAATGCGCTTTTTAATGCCGCAAATCGAAACATTTGCGGCGTTTGCGCTTGCCATAAATTAGCGCGCGCAATGGTTTTCCCCACTTGCTGATTATCAAGCGATTGTTTTAAAGTATCGGCCACTGGCAACGCTAACAAACCGCCTACAGCATCATGCTCTAAGGTGCTAATTAGTTGGCTTAACAAGTCATGTGTTAAACCCGGCCTAGCCGCATCGTGCACTAAAATCCAGTCATCGGCTTGCAAAATTGGCTCAATTGCATTGAGTGTATTCAACACCGTTTGCGCACGCGTTGCGCCGCCCGTGTAATGCAAATGCAAGCGGCTTTCAGGCTCTAATGTTAGGCTGCGCCAGAAATCATCATCAGGATTTAACGCCACATGAATGCCTGCGATGCGCGGATGATTGAAAAAAGTTTGAATGCAATGCGAAATCATTGGCTTGCCAGCTAGCGGAATATATTGCTTGGGCAACACATTCGCCATACGGTTTCCAACGCCAGCTGCGGGAATAATTACATGAAAAAACGCCATGCTTTATTTTAGCATGGCGTTTATTTAGAGATAAAACTTATAACGATTTTTTAATTCTCAGAGTCTATCCTGAAAGTATTAATCATCCGCAGTCGCGCCTACTTTATGAATACTAATATCAGCGCCATCGTATTCTTCTTCTGCGGTCATGCGGATTCCAGTTAACTTTTTAAGCCCGCCATAAACAATTAACCCGCCTACCAAAGCAACACCAATACCTAAGCCAGTGCCGATTAATTGCGACATAAAACTAACGCTGCCCAAACCGCCCAGCGCTTTTGCGCCAAATATGCCAGCAGCCAAGCCGCCCCAAGCGCCACATAAACCATGTAGCGGCCACACACCTAATACGTCATCAATTTTTAAGCGATTTTGCGTTAAATTAAATGCCCATACAAATAAGCCGCCAGCCACTACGCCTGTTGCCAGTGCGCCTAGCGGATGCATGACATCGGAGCCAGCACATACCGCTACCAAACCCGCTAATGGGCCATTGTGTACAAAACCCGGGTCATTTTTGCCGATTAACAAGGCCGCTAATGTGCCGCCCACTAAAGCCATTAATGAGTTAACTGCCACCAAGCCAGAAATGCCTTGAACCGCTTGCGCCGACATGACATTAAAGCCAAACCAGCCTACTGTAAGAATCCATGCGCCTAAGGCTAAAAAAGGAATATTGGATGGTGGATACGCATGTAAGCGACCATCTTTGCCATAACGGCCTGTGCGCGCACCCAGCAAAATAACCGCCGCTAACGCAATCCAGCCACCCATGGCATGTACCACCACAGAGCCAGCAAAATCATGAAACTTAGCACCAAAGCTGGCTAACAGCCAATCTTGAAAGCCATAATGGCTATTCCAAGCGATGCCTTCAAAAAACGGATACACAAAACCGACGATTAAAAATGTGGCGGCCACTTGCGGGTTAAATTTAGCGCGCTCTGCAATTCCGCCAGAAACAATGGCTGGAATGGCGGCCGCGAATGTGAGCAAGAAAAAGAATTTAACTAAATCGAAGCCATTTTTAGCGGCTAATATTTCAGCGCCGCTATAAAAGCTAACGCCATAAGCAATGCTGTAGCCAATAAAGAAATACGCGATAGTCGAAATTGAAAAATCGACCATAATTTTAACCAGTGCATTAACCTGATTTTTGCTGCGAACTGTGCCCACCTCTAAAAAGGCGAAGCCTGCATGCATGGCTAGCACCATAATGGCGCCTAACAATACAAATAAAACATCATTCGCCGAAACGAGTGCTTCCATTTTTCATCCCCAAAATAATAATAATTATTGTCATATAGTACAAAAACAGGGCTTTATAAGCAACAATCAAGCCATTTGCGCACGATTGATTTTAAAGGGATTTTTTTGAGCGATATTGATAACGCGCACATTATTAGTGCATTGCACAATTTGTAGCACTTATAATGTGCATAATTTTAATGTGCATAATTTAATGTGCAAAATTACTGTGCAAAACTGGCTTAGAGCATGCTCACCGAATTAGCGCTCAATACATATTTTTCTGCTTCTGGATTGCCCGACCAAAAGTGAAAAAATTCGCGCACCACCACCAAAAATAAACGACGGTTTTTTTTCACTTCAAATAAGGGCAAAGTGGCATCCACTGTTGTGCGAAACACTTTATTGCTTTTATCGGGCGCTTCTTTCAGGCGTACTAGCAAAATTTTGGCTAACTTAACGCGCGTATCAATTAAGGTTTGATCAGCATTTTCGTTGCGTAGCGCTTTGTTATAGCCTTTTATGGCCCAGCTATCGGTGGTTGAAAATTTTTCTAGGTCTACGGTTTTCCACAGGCCGCTTAAGCTAATGGGCGCTGGCTTCCAGTCTATTGGCAATTGGTCTTTGGTGATGGCTTTATTAAATTGCGCCACCGCTTTTAAATCATTCATCCAAAATGGAAAATACTCACGCGAAACCATTAAGCATTCTGGCCAATCGTCTGCAGGTACCGTATCCATAGCCGATTCAATCGCAAGGCGATATTCGCCACCATCAATTTCTACATCGGCCAAAATAGGCAATAATTTGTTTAAAAAATTGGTGCGTTGCACAAACGTTTCTGGGCCAAAGCCCTTAGCGGACAATAGCTTAAAATACACCTCAAGTGCTTGTTGTTCGCGTTGTTGAATCATCATAAATCGCTAGTTTTGTCAGGTTAGTTAAACTATTATTAAATTCTACTGCATAATCTATTGAAAACACTCATTAAAAACGCATATTAACGGTAGCCTATATTACTTAAGCTACACTTTTCTTAATCTTCATTTAAAAGTTAACCCATGTTTGAACTTATATTATTAGCATTACTGATACTAGCCGCTTGGTTTTGGCAAGATAGCATTGCCAAGCGCGAAATCGCCATTATGCTTGGCCGCGAGCTAGCCAGCCGCTATCAATTACAACTGTTAGACGAAACCGTTGCCTGCAACAAAATCTGCTTGGGCCGAGATAATCGCGGCCACGCACAATTAGTCAGAGTGTATGCGTTTGAAGTATCGGCCAACGGCGCAGAACGCATGGAATGCAGCTTACAAATGCTTGGTAAACAATTGCAAACTTGGCATATTCCGCCTTACGTGCAAACAATGCATTGACATTATACTTCATGCATTAATTATCTACTTGCCACATTATCAGGCCTAATATTGGCCGCTTTTCACCCTTACCAACAGAGACATTGCACTTTTGCCAAATACGCAATGTGTAATTTCACTCTGAAAACTCAAGCCGTTGCAGCCTGAGTTTCATCTTTTTAACCACACTGCATCAATCAAGCGTCATTAACTTTTACACAACTTTACACTTTTTATTGAAAGTGATTCTCATTTATATTAAGATTCGCATAGTGGATTGAATATAATTAATGATAGGATTTGTAATGGCTTTAGCAGTAACCAAACGTACTCAGCAGCAATCAAACAAACCAAAAGTGGCCATTTTAAAATTAGCGATTAATAGCGCATTAACCAGCGCGATTTTTTTAAGTAGCAGCGCATTTGCTGAAAGCAGCGAAGTGATATTGCCGCAAGTGGATGTAACAGCGCCGCGCCTAAGCGACACCAAACCAGTTAGAGGTTATAACGCTAAAAAAAGCGCCTCTTCAACCAGAACAGATACTGAATTGCGTGATACGCCGCAATCAATTACCGTCATTCCGCAAGATTTAATTAAAGACCAGTCTATTCAAAGCATCAGCCAAGCGGTGCAATATGTGCCGGGCGTGCAAGCCGCACAAGGCGAAGGCAATCGCGATGCATTGATTTTTCGCGGCAACGCAACCACTGGCGACTTTTTCTTAGATGGCCTGCGTGACGATGTGCAAACTTATCGCGACATTTACACAACTGACCGCATTGAAGTTTTAAAAGGCCCAAACGGCATGGCATTTGGCCGTGGCGGAGCTGGTGGCGCCATTAATCGCGTGACTAAACAAGCCGGTTGGGATCCAGTAGCTGAGTTAATTGCCAGCTATGGCGCTTATGATTACAAACGTATTTCGGCCGATTATGGCCAAGCATTAAACGAAGAAATAGCGTTTCGCGTGAATGCGGTTTACGAAGACTCTGGCTCTTACCGTGATGGCGTGGATATTGAGCGCTTTGGCATTAGCCCAACGGTGACGATTAAGCCAACTGAAAAAACAAAAATTGTTTTGGGCACGGAATACTTTAAAGATAAACGCACGGCAGACCGCGGTGTGCCAGCACTTGAAAACGCGGCAGGCCAACCACGATTAAACAGACGTCCATATGAAATTGGCAATGATTCTGCTTTTTTTGGAAATGCCGATTTAAGCCCAACCGAAACGGAAACTGTGGCATTTAATGCTTCTATTGAACATTCATTTGATAGTGGCATTGGCGTTAAAAACAGCTCTAGATATGCAAGTTACGATAAGTATTATCAAAACGTATTTGCGGCATCAACTGTAAATAATGCAGGCCGCTTAAGCCTTGGCGCCTACCGTGATGACACAAGACGTGAAAACTTTATCAATCAAACCGATTTAACCTATACCGCAAAATGGGGTAACGTTGAGCACAAACTATTGGCTGGCGCTGAGTTTGCATTTCAAGACACAGACAACAGACGCTTTACTCCAGTTGGCGGTGAAACCTTGGCGGGTACTGTTTCAGCACAAAATCCAACACGCTCTGGTATTGCATTTAATACAATCAGCCGTAATCTACAAAGCGATGTAACAGTTGCAGCATTTTATCTGCAAGATCAAATTATATTATCGCCTCAATGGCAAGCAATTATTGGTTTACGCAACGATAATTTTGATACCGATTTCACTAATGTATTAACCAACACTAATATTAACGTAAGTGATAATTTGCTAGCACCGCGTGCTGGTCTGATTTTTAAACCTGTAGAGGCTGTTTCAATTTACACCAATTACAGCGTTTCATATGTGCCGCGTGCTGGCGACCAACTCACTTCTTTAACCGTAACAAATGCAACATTTAAGCCTGAAAAATTTATTAACTATGAAGTTGGCGCAAAGTGGGATGTAAACCCTAGCCTTGCACTTACCGCTGCTGTATATAAATTAGAGCGCGAAAATGTATTAATTACAGACCCTAACAACCCTATCGGCAACCAAATTTTAGTAGATGGACAAGAAACCAAAGGCGTTGAGTTAGGTATCACTGGCGATATTACCGATAAATGGAGCATTTTTGGTGGCGTTGCGTTTCAAGATGGTGAAGTGACTAAACAACAAGGTTCTGGGGCAGGTGCAATCTTAAAAGGCGCCGAATTAGGCCAGACGCCTGACCGCACATTATCACTTTGGAACAAGTACGAAATTAACGATATGTGGGCGGTGGCTTTAGGTATTGTCAGCACATCGGATCGTTACGCACTATCACCAACGGCCACGCAAAGCACATTATTGCCAGGTTATACGCGTTACGATGCGGCCATTTATGGCAAGTTTAGTGAAAAATTACGTTTACAAATTAACCTTGAAAACTTAACCAACAAAGAATATGCACTGTATGCGCATAACAATCAAAACATTACCCCAGGCTCACCTATTACTGGTCGCGCTACGTTAATCTACAATTTCTAATTCTAGAATTTAGAAACTAGAATTTTGTAAGTAAAGCCCATGCCCTTGCGTGGGCTTTTTTTATTTTAAACGGGTATTAAATTGCGGCATTTGTTAAAATATGCGTTATGAAAAACTTAACCGATACGCTTCATCATTTTTTATTTGAAAACACCCCTATTCGCGGCAATTTAGTGCGTTTAAACGATACTTACCAACAAGTATTGCAGCATCAAACTTTGCCCAACGTTTTAAAACATGCGCTGGGCGAATTAATGGCTGCCAGCAGTTTATTATCGGCCACGCTTAAAATGGATGGCGCATTGGTTTTGCAAATTCAAAGCAAAGGTGCGCTGAAATTATTGGTGGTGGAATGCAATTCTAATTTAAACATGCGCGCCACCGCCAAGTGGGATGAAACGCAAACCAGCCTAATTGCCGAAAGCAACTTTATTGATTTGGTAAGAAACGGCCAGTTTGTGATTACGCTAGACCCAAAAGAAGGCGAAGCCTACCAAGGCATAGTGCCGATTGAAGGCGAAACCATTGCCGAAATGCTACAAAATTATATGTTGCGTAGCCAGCAAATTGATACCTCACTTTGGCTGCAAAGTGATGAATTAAGCGCAAGCGGCATGTTATTGCAAAAACTGCCCGATACTGGCGGTACAGCCGAAACGCTTAAAAAAGACGTTTTTGAAGATGCGGATGCGTGGAACAGAATGAATGTTTTGGCCAATACGGTTACCAATGATGAGTTGCAAAACTTGCCTGCCGAAACCTTATTAACGCGCCTTTTTGTAGAAGAAGACGTGCGCTTATTTGAGCCAAAACCAACGCAATTTTATTGCAGCTGCAACAAAAGTAATGTGGCTGGCATGTTGCGCATGCTTGGTGAAGAAGAGCTAAACGGTATTTTGGCTGAATTTGGCAAAATTGAAGTGAATTGCGATTTCTGCAATAAACACTATTTGTTTGATGCGGTAGATACCGCACAGTTATTGGCAACCAGCGCTAGTATCAGCATTAGTCACGCCAAACATTAGCTTTTAATTAACTTTCTGCTTAGATTTAATTTTTTACTTATATTTAAATTTGCGCTTGGCGCTTACGCTCAAATAAACAAATCGCCGTGGCGGCGGCCGCATTTAGCGATTCTACCGCCAAGCCATTGCTTTGATGCATAGGAATGCCAATGCGTTTTGTGCAACTGGCAATGGTTTTTTCGCGCAGCCCTGCGCCTTCGTTGCCCATTACAAATGCGCTGGCTTGCGCTAAATCTTGGCTGTATAACGATTCACCATCCATCGTTGTTGCATAGCTATTGCCGTTAAAATTTTGCAATTCGGTTACCAAATCGGCGTTTTCAATAATCGGCAAGACAAACTGCGCGCCCTGCCCACCGCGCAAGGCTTTGGGCGACCATGCATCGGTGCAACCTTTGCTTAAATAAACCGCTTGCACCCCCGCCGCCGCCGCTGTGCGCAGCATACTGCCCAAATTACCCGGGTCCTGAATGTCTTCAAGCATCAATACAAATTGCGGTGCATCAGGCAAATCCATTACCGGCGTTTTCACCACCGCCAAAATACCCGTACTACTTGCCACTGGCGTTAGCTCGGCAAACATTAATGTTGGGAACATAATCGTGCTGATGTGCTCAAGCTGCTGCATTAAATTGCTGGCTTCCAGCGTGCTTTTGCCTTCCGGAATAATAATCAGCTCTGGCTCACCAAAAACCTGTAAATAAGCCTCAATTAAATGCACGCCGTCTAGTAGCGTTTTACCTTCTGCTTTGCGCTCGCGCGAATTATCCGCCAGCTTTTTCTGATATTTAAAAATAGGATTATCGCGCGATGTAATGTGTTTAAAGCTCATGGGTAGTTTAATCAGACATAAAAATTTACAAAAGTTAACCGCATTTTAACCCAAACAATCTTGTTCTAAACGTTTATTGCGCGTAAATTCTTTGCAGCAATTTTCGATAAAAATTATATAAAAGTGAGGCTTAACATGTCGTTAACAAAACGTTCAGTAGCAGAATTAATTGGTACATTTTGGTTGGTTTTAGGGGGATGTGGTAGCGCGGTTTTAGCAGCAGGAATTCCAGAATTAGGGCTTGGCTATTTAGGCGTTTCATTGGCTTTTGGCTTAACAGTAGTTACCATGGCTTACGCAATCGGCCATATTTCCGGCTGTCATTTAAACCCAGCGGTATCCATCGGCTTAGTGGCTGGTGGTCGTTTTAAAGCGGCAGAATTACCACACTACATTATTGCGCAAGTCATCGGCGCGGTACTGGCTGCTTTACTAATCCGCACAATCGCCAGCGGCATGGAAGGCTACACAGGCGGTTTAGCTAGCAACGGTTTTGCTGAGCACTCACCACACGGCTACAGCATGGTGGCAGCATTAATTACTGAAATCAGTATGACGGCCATGTTCTTATTTATCATTATGGGCGCTACGGATAAACGCGCACCAGCAGGCTTGGCGCCATTAGCCATCGGTTTTACACTGGCATTAATCCACATGATCAGCATCCCTGTGACCAATACATCGGTTAACCCAGCACGCAGCACAGGCCCAGCTTTATTAGAAGGCGGCATTGCGCTAGACCAATTATGGTTGTTCTGGCTTGCCCCAATTGTTGGCGCCGTAATTGGTGCAGTGGTTTATAACTTTGTGAATGAAGATTAATTAACACCTGATTAACACTGGCATTCTAAGCCTGAGATTTCACTTGGGCTTAGAAACTAAACTTTTCAATAACAACTAAAACCTTCTCAATTAATCACCCCTCGTCATTCCCGCGCAGGCGGGAATCCAGTTCAGGTGAGTCTTCTCAACACTTATTCTTTTTTACTCAGCGACCAAAAAATAGCTACTAAAAGTTTTAGCGTAAACTAAGTCTGCAAATAAACTGGATTCCCGCCTACGCGGGAATGACGGTTTTTGTGTTTTATTTGTATAATTGCCACATGGCTAAAAAACTCGATACAAAACGCACCTTAACGCTAGAAAAAATCTTGAGCAATCAAGGTTTTGGCACCCGCAAACAATGCCGCATTATGATTATTAATGGCGAAATCACCGTAAATGGTGCGCTGTGCGATGACCCTGATGCACAATTCGACCTTGAAAATTTAAGCTTTACGGTAAAAGATGAAGCATGGGATTACCGCGAAAAATCGTATTTAATGCTGCATAAACCCAGCAATTACGAATGCTCACACAAAACCCAGCACCACCCCACTATTTATAGTTTATTGCCGCATCCATTAGTAGTTCGCGATGTGCAATGTATTGGCAGGCTAGATGAAGATACCACTGGCTTGATACTGATTTCAGACGATGGCCAATTTATCCACCGCATGAGCTCACCCAAACACAAAGTACCCAAAATATACGAAGTGACCTGCAAACATGCCGTTAGCGATGAACAAATCGCGCATATTCTAAAAGGCGTACAGCTAATCGACGAAGACGCCCCAATCGCTGCATTATCTTGTGAAAGAATTACTGAAAACGTGATTCACATGACTTTAGCCGAAGGCAAATACCACCAAGTAAAACGCATGGTGGCAGCCATTAGCAACCGTGTAGAGGCTTTAAAGCGTATCCAAATTGGCGAATTAAAATTGCCGGATGATTTAAAAGTGGGGGAATGGAAATGGTTGAGTGAAGCTGATATGCTGTTGCTGAGGGCAAAGTAAATATTATTTAGCGATTAATTGCTAACAAACATTCACCTATCATTTAAATATACTAGTGTATAATTAATTTAAGTGATAAAGCTTATATTGGAAACACTTTTATGATTAATCTCAAATTTGAGTTAAACAATCAGCCAATGAGTGCAATCAAAAGCGGCACTCGTTCATTCGCTGCTTTTTCAGGCTTAGGTTCATTTGTTAACAAACGTTCGACAATGTGTTTGCCTACATTTGGTTCCATTCCTATCGGCACTTACTATATATTCGATCGCCAATCAGGTGGTTTACTCGGACCTTTGCGAGATTTGTTTAATGATCACAGCAACTGGTTTGCTTTGTACGCAATTGACGGAAAAATCGACGATCAGACATACTGCAACAATGTAAAACGAGGCGCCTTTAGGATTCACCCAAAAGGATTCACTGGTAGAAGTAAGGGTTGTGTGGTTATAGATGATGCTTCGGACTATTTACACTTAAAAAATATTCTCAAAAGTTCGGCTCAGATCGAAATACCTAGCATTAAACTAAAAGCTTATGGCTGCTTGATTGTAAAATGAAAATCGTTCGCTATGCTGCATTTAGCCTTTCTGCTCTACCCCTTACTTACCTACTAACCAATTGGTGGATAAATTCTAAATGGTCAGAAATTACTTGGACATGGCTAAATCAACTATTTCAACAAAATCTAGGGCTAGCTTCTGATATCGAGTTGATATTAACAATTGCTTGCTTCTTTGTAATTTCCCTCTTTATTTCATCACTTTTGTTTTGTGTATTTGAGCATGTGATTAAACGGGCGCGTCGTTCAAGTTAAACGTATGGTCAGCGTGATTAAACTGCGTATAAACATTTCTTTTGCCCTTGTTTTGTGTGTTTTTTCTCTTTTTAAGTTTTCCCCCGTATAATAGGTTCACCCTGCAAAAACCAATCTGTGCAGCGGCCACATTTTTATTTCCCCTATATTTGTTTGTCTTGATTGGTGTTGTTAACAATAACAACAGGCCAACTTTAGTTTTTTGAAAGTTTTACTTTGTCTATTGAAACAACCCCTACCCTTAACTTTAACCAGTTAGGCTTAGCCGAACCCATTCTGCGCGCGATTGCGGACGCAGGTTATACCACCCCAACCCCTATTCAGTCCAAAGCGATTCCTGTTGTGTTAGACGGCGGCGATTTGCTGGCTGGCGCGCAAACAGGTACTGGCAAAACGGCTGGTTTTACTTTGCCTTTGCTGCATTTATTGCACAGCAAACCTAAGCAAAATAAGGCAGGCCAACCGCGCTGCTTAATGCTAACGCCAACGCGCGAGTTAGCCGCACAGATTGAAGAATCGGTTAAAACGTATGGCAAATACTTACAATTAAAATCATTTGTGGTGTTTGGCGGCGTAAATATTAATCCGCAGATTAATCGCTTATCTAAGCCAATCGATATTTTGGTGGCAACGCCTGGCCGTTTATTGGATTTAGCCAATCAGCGCAAAGTGGATTTATCGGCAGTGGAATTTTTAGTGCTAGATGAAGCCGATCGTATGCTGGATATGGGTTTTATTCGCGACATTAAAAAGCTACTGGCGATGTTGCCAAAAAAGCGTCAAAACTTGTTATTTTCGGCGACGTTTTCAGACGAAATCAAGCAATTAGCCGATGGTTTATTGCATAAGCCTGGCTTTATTGAAGTAGCGCGTCGCAACACCGCATCTGAAATGGTTGAGCAAACTGTGCATTTGGTCAAGCAGGCGCATAAATCTAGCCTATTGAGCTATTTGATTAAAACCAATAATTGGCAGCAAGTGTTGGTATTTACCCGTACTAAGCATGGCGCTAATCGCTTGGCTGAAAAGTTGATTAAAGATGGCATTCCTGCCGCGGCGATTCATGGCAACAAAAGCCAAAGTGCGCGTACAAAAGCATTAGCCGATTTTAAAAATGGCGATATTCCTGTTTTAGTGGCTACCGATATTGCCGCACGTGGCTTGGATATTGACCAATTGCCGCAAGTGGTGAACTTTGAATTGCCCAATGTGCCAGAAGATTATGTGCATCGTATTGGCCGTACAGGCCGCGCGGGTAGTAGTGGCGCCGCTATTTCACTAGTGGATTTTGAAGAAGCGAAGTACTTAAAAGACATTGAAAAACTGATTAAGCGCGAGATTCCAAAAGTGGCAGTTGAAGGTTTTCAAGCACCAACGCATATAGAACCAGAAGCGCCGCGCGGGCCAAGAAATCAGCCGCCTAGGAATCAAGCACCAAGAAACCCAAAAAATCAGCAATCGAAAGCGAAACCAGCTAGCCGCCCACAAGCTAATGGCCAAAAGCCAGCGCAAGCCAAACCGCAAGGTCAAAGGCCAGCACAGCAAAAGCCTTTTCAAAATATGCAGCAACCAAACGGCAATCAAGCTGCGCATCATAGTGGCAATCGCGGCAAATAATTAAGCTATCGTCATTGCGCTGAAGACGGGAATCTAAGTGAGGTTAAATAATTAGCAATTTGGCAATGGTTATAAAACCTTAAATTGTCAGGTGCTCAATTATTGCAAACAGTTATTAAGATGTTACTTGACTGGATTCCAGCCTGCGCTGGAATGACGATATTGGAATTTTTTGATTCACAACGCAGCATGATATTGAGAGATGCTTTATAAAATGAAAATTTGGGTGGATGCGGACGCTTGTCCGGTGGTGATTAAAGAGATTCTGTATCGCTCTGCCATGCGCACGGGCGTTAGCACTACCTTAGTTGCCAACGCTTTTTTGCGCGTGCCGCCATCAGCCAATATTTTTTCTATTCAAGTAGAAAAAGGCTTTGACGTAGCCGATAATTATATTGTGCAAGCGGTTGAAGTGGACGATTTAGTAATTACGGCGGATATTCCACTAGCGGCGCAGGTAGTGGCAAAAGGCGCGCATGCGTTAAACCCGCGCGGTGAAATGTACACAAGCGCCAATATTGCAGAGCGCTTAGCCATGCGCGATATGATGGATGAGTTGCGCAGCCAAGGTGCCGAAATTGGCGGCCCTGCGGCATTTAACCAAGCCGATAGGCAAAAGTTTGCAGCGGAACTAGATCGATTTATTGCACGTCACATCAACAAGACTGCTAGCAAAACATAGCAAAAATTGAATAGGATTTAACTACATGCAAAAATGGTTATTAATGGTGTTAAGTTTAAGTTTACTCAGTTGTTCTGAGCAAATAGAGGGCTTAAAAGTGGTTCAGAATGTTGATTCTAATCAATATTTAGGCACGTGGTACGAAATTGCGCGGCTGGATCACAGCTTTGAGCGCGATTTGCAAAATGTGACAGCACAATATATTAAAAATGAAGATGGCACGATTAAAGTGATTAATCGTGGCTTTAACGTTAAAAAAAATGAGTGGAAAGAAGCGGAAGGCAAAGCGCGTTTTGTGGATGCTGCCAATGCCGATGGCACTTTTAGCGGCAAATTAGAGGTATCTTTTTTTGGCCCGTTTTACGCGCCCTACAATATCATTGAGCTAGATAAGCCTTATTACAATTACGTGATGGTTACTAGCGGCAAAGATTATCTGTGGATATTATCGCGCACGCCGCAGCTGGACTACCCTATTAAGCAACAACTAATTGCGCAAGCAAAAGCGCTGGGTTTTGCCACAGAAAAACTGATCTACGTGCCGCAAACCACTGAAATTATTCATTACAAAGCTGGGCCACATATTGAAAAGCCATGAGCGGCCCATCAATAGCTTAAGTAAAAAAGCCGCGCATCTTTCAATGCGCGGCTTTTTTTATCTAGCTAAAACTTTTATCTGGTTAAAAACTAATAATTAGCTTTTTACTACTAAACTATTTTTAACCATTTTAACGCCACCAATTTTAGAAGTAATGGCTTCTGCTTTTTGTTTTGACATTTCGTCAGCCACAAAACCGCTTAAAATCACTTCACCTTTGTAGGTTTTAACAGTAATGTCTGTGCTTTTTAAATCACGTTCGGCTAACAATTCAGCTTTAATTTTAGTCGTGATCAAGCTATCTGAAGCAACTCTTTTTACGCGTGTTTGTTGATCTTCTGATTTATAGTTGGCGTATTCATTATTGTCTAAAGTACCATCAGCATCAATATCGGCTTCAGCAAAATTAGCTTCTGTAAACAATTTGTCTTTGCTTGCTTCCATTTGGTTTAGCAAAGTATTTGAGTCAGCATCTAATTTTTTAAATTCACCTGCCAATGGTGCTTGTTCTTGTTTAGCATTATCTAATGCATGGGCTTGCATAGCGGTTGCGCCAAATGCTAAAGCGATGATTAACGTAGCTGATTTTAAAGTGGTTGTTTTATTCATGGTGTAGCTCCTGTTGTTTATCAAAAAGCGAAATCAATCAGTGAGTGATTTCGCCATGGATGCATAATAATCACATGGCAAAATCAAAAAAGCCCAGTTTTGGCTGATTATGCTGTCAGATATAGACTACAAGAGTAAATATAATGGCTTTAAACGGCCGCCACATCTAAAGGAATTAAGGCGCGGATTAGCACACCTTTGCCAAGCTCACTTAGCATTTCAAAGCGGCCACCAATAGCTAACACGCGATGGCGCATGCCAGACAAGCCATGAGTATTGCCATCTAGTGCGTTTAAATCAACGCCAATGCCGTCATCTTCAATTTCTAATTTCAAAAATTCGCTATCCACCATAAAATCCACCGAAATTTCTGTGGCTTTGGCGTATTTATTGGCATTGTTTAAACTTTCTTGCACAATGCGGTACGCCACCAAGCTAATAGTTTCATTTAATTTGGTGTTTTCATCCGGCAAATTAAGGCGCAATTTCCACTGATTGCGGTCAGCCGCATCGTTAATTAGCGATTGCAAAGCGGGCCAAAAACCAAAGGTTGATAACATAGAAGGATGCAGCTCTTGCACAATATGGCGCTGATATTGAATGCCTTGATCGACATAGCTGCTGGTTTTGCGCAATTTATCAATCACTTCGGTGCCAATTTCAGGCGCTAGCACTTTCATTTTTTTCATCACCCAAGCAATATCCATTTTGGTGGCGGTGAAAATTGAGCCCAGCTCATCGTGCAATTCGCGCGATAATTTTTGCCGTTCACGTTCTACATCGGCTTGATAATCTAAGGCAAGGCTGCGCAGCAATTTGGTTTGCTGTTGCAGCTTCTCTTCATAAATGGCGTTTTCACGCAGCACGCGCTGTTGCAGCTCACTTTTAATGGCAATTTCGGCCAGCAATTGCTTGATGACCAACACAACCAGCCAAATAATAATTAATGCACCGGCAAAAATTGAAATGCGCGCAATGGTAACGGTATCTAAGCGCTGTTTAATCTTGTCATCTAAATAATCGTTTTGTTTTTTAATCACGGTATCCACAAAATCCATGAACTTCTTGGTTTCTACCAAGCCTTCATCCAAATTCACCACTTGCCTAGCCTCTCGGTATTTACCCGATTTAACCAAATTAAGCGTTACTTTCATTTCGGCGGCTTTGGCTTCTAAACTGCCAGAAATCAACTTTACCCATTCGCGAATGACCAACTCATCTTCACCCTCGGTAGTGTGAATCACTAGCGCATCAATTTTGCGCAGATTTTCTCTGGCTTCATTTAAGGCATCGTTAAATGGTGCAATATAATCTTGCCGATTGGTATACAAATAGCCGCGTTGCGCGCTTTCGGCTTTATAAACTTTGGTTTTTAAATCATGCAAAATGACAATATTGCTTCTAATTTTAGCAATCACCACATCTTGGCGCGCAATCGATAGTATCCAATTATCGCTATACATGACCGATATCATCGTAATCAGCAAAGCCACCGCCAGCATGGCAATGGTGCGTCCGCCTAAAAGCGTAATCAGCTTTTCAAACGCAAACCAACATTGATCAATGATTTTTTTGGTTTTAGTGATTGTTTTATTGGCTAAATTTTGTATATCGGCATTCAAATCGCGTCATCGCTTTCTTACATAAAAATCAGATTATAGCGTCTAAATCATTTGCTAGTGATGCATTACTATGCAAACAAATTTCAAGTATTTATTTAAACTATTTTTACTACTTATATTATCTTTAAAAGGAAAATCCCATGCTTACCTATGCACTCATTTTTTTCGTTATTGCCGTTATCGCCGGCATGCTAGGCTTTAAAGGCGTAGAGTCTGGCGCATCCAAAATTGCCAAAATCTTCTTCTTTATCTTTATTATTTTGTCACTATTAGTAGTGGGCGCCACTGTGCTTGGCCTTAAATTAGCATTTTAATTAGGCGCAACCCATGTCAGCGCTTTCCTACAATCTTTTCAGATAACGCTGGCTAAAGCTTGATAACACATTTGCTTATAGTGGCAACTGTGCATTTGTAATACTTATTAATAACTCGTTTTGAAGGAGATTTGTGATGCTGCATTACACCGTCGTATTTTTTGTTATTGCGATTATCGCCGCCGTATTTGGCTTCGGTGGCATCGCAAGTGGCGCAACTGAAATTGCAAAAATATTATTTTTTGTGTTTTTAATTGTGACCGTTATTTCATTCTTAATGGGCCGTAAAGGTTAGTTTAACAATTAATTTTTACCCATTTAATTTTCTCTATCGCTTAACCTAATTGCACGTTTAATATAACTTGCACGATTAATATAAAAGGAATTCACTATGTTTACTACAAATAACCCAGATAATTTAAAAGACAAAGCCGCTCAATTGGCTGAAAATGTTAAAGGCAATGTTGAAGATGTTGCAAATGATGTAAAAGATAGTGCTGAGCGTATTAGCAATAACTTTCAAAACCGAACAGCCGAAACAAAACAAGAAGCTTCTAACGTAATTGCCAGCTTAAAATCTTTAATTAACCAATATACAAGCTCTACTAATGTGGCGGATATTAAAAATCAGATTTTAGATAAAGCGCATGAATTACAAGGCACAGTTAAAGACGAAGTGGCCCATGCTTACACGGCTGGCAGAGACCGTGCAGCGCAAACAGTGCAAGATAAACCATTACTGACTTTAGGCCTTGCTGTTGGTGCTGGTGTGTTGTTGGGTTATATTTTAGGTTCTAAACAATCGTCTAAATAATACATAGAACCAGAGAAAACCATGTTAAAAACTGTGCTTAAATTAGTTGCCCAATTTATGATTGCCCGATTTATTAAAAATAGTCTTGAAGGGCAAGCTACTCATGATGTTAAAAATAATTTTAGCGCAGTAAAATCCAGTGTGGCGGCGTTGCTTGAAAGCCACGCCGCCCTCTTTAAAAGCCAGTTTCATCAAGATTTAAAACGCTTGGTGAATAGTTTTATTGGCTATATGTTTATATTATTTGCTGCATTTTGTTCTGGCGTAACCGGCTTAATGTGGATTTTTGCAACGGCTTGGAATAGTCCAAACCGCGATATTATTTTAGGAACGACAATGATTTTACCCGTTATATTAGGTATTGCCGTATTTTTTGCTATACGTCAATCTTGGAAAAAGAAACCGCTTCTTCAAGAATCTATGGTACAAATTGAGCAAGATTGGCAAGTGTTTAGAAATGGCTTAGATGGAACAGCCGATACTTCAGACGAAGCGAATCGCTAATTTTAAGTAGATTATTTAGGCACATTCATGAAAAATGTTTTACTGGTCGATGATCACAGTATTGTGCGTCAAGGCTTAAAAAACTTAATTGCGCTAGAAGCCGATTTAACCGTAACAGGTGAAGCGGCTTCTGGTTTAGAGGCGATTAATTTAGTGCGCAGTAATTCGTATGATATCGTTGTATTGGATATTTCTATGCCAGATAAAAATGGCGTGGATACTTTGCACGATTTAAAACACGTATCGCCCGACTTACCCGTGCTTATTTTAAGCGGCTATGCCGAGGCGCAATATGCGCTGAATTTGATTCGCAACGGCTGCAAAGGCTATTTATCCAAAGATGCCGATTCAGATGAAATTATCAAGGCGATTAGAACCATTGCTAATGGCAAACGCTATATATCGGCCGAATTAGCCGAGTTAATGAGTGAACAATTAAGCCACCCTAGCGAAAAACAATTGCACGAAACCTTAAGCGACCGCGAATTTCAGGTATTTTTTAAATTGGCTGGCGGCTTAAGCGCAACAGAAATTGGCACCGAACTCAATATTAGCGTTAAAACGGTCAGCACTTATCGCTCACGTATTTTAGAAAAAATGAGCCTTAAAACCAATGCCGATTTAACTTATTACGCCATTAAAAATGGCTTGATAGCCTAATATGCATACCACATTACACCCACATAATGTAGTCACATGTCAGACATATACCGATATTTTGTATGGTCAATGCACCGTACAATATGGTTTACTTAATCAATTCAAGTTAGTAGCTAATGAAAATGTCCGTTTACGAGAATAGTATTTCGACTATAGCGCCATTAAATAAAAGCAACCATGACATGAACCATGAAACAGCCATACATGAACCGATGAAAATGCTACTAGTTGAAGACTCAACTTTACTGCGCGAAGTATTGTTTGAAACCATTAATAATTTGGATAATGTGGCCGTTACAGGCACTGCCGCTACGCGCCAAAAAGCCATTCATTTGTTAGATGAAAAGCCGTTTGATATTTTATTATTAGACATTGAATTAGCTGAAGGCACCGGTTTTGAAGTGATTCAGCATGTGCAAAAACCAGATTATCCATTTAAACAGCCGATTATGATTATGTTAACCAATCATGCTCACCCACATTATCGTAGCCTTGCCAAAACCTTAGGCGTGCACTATTTCTTTGATAAATCCATGGATTTTGATTTAGCGATTGAGGCCATTGAGTTAGAGGCAAACCGCTTTTCAAGCAGCCATCATTAAGCGTTAAAACCACACATGCTGAATCCGCAAACATGGGAGCTCACTAGCTATAGTGTGACTGTTTTTGGTTTGCCGCTGGGTATTTTTGCCTTTGTTTGGCAGCAGCGTAAAGAGCGCGAAAATGAAGAAGAAGCGGTTTATCAGCTACTTTCAGACGCCTACACCGACTTTTTAAAACTGGCCATGCAAAATGCCGACCTTAAATTGCGCTCTCAATGCGTGATTAACGACTTAACCGAAGAACAGCGCGAACGCACCCAAGTGATGTTTGAAATACTGATTTCTTTATTTGAGCGCGCCTATTTATTGGCCTACGAAAAAGAAATGTCAGGCAAACAATTACGCCGTTGGGCATCTTGGGATGACTACATGCGCGAATGGTGCCAGCGCGATGATTTTAGATTAACGCTACCGCGCTTATTACAAGGCGAAGACGCCGATTTTGCCAACTACATCCAAAATATTGCGAATGAAGTGAGTATGTAAGCTTGATTTGCACAACCAATTTTCACTTTCAGGAATCCACATGAATATTTATGAAGCATTAAGAGAAAGCCACGCAACGCAACGCTTGCTGTGTGCCGAATTGTTAGCCAGCGAGCCAAATGCGCAAACGCGCAAACAATTATTTAAAACCCTAAAAGTAGAGCTAGAAGCGCATGCCGCCGCTGAAGAGCGTTTTTTATACTGCCCCATTATGATGGAAGATGCAGGGCTTTCTATTTCGCGCCATGCCTTATCAGAGCATCACGAAATGGAAGAGATGATGGAAGAACTAACCACCAACGACCCCACTGTGCAAGGCTGGTTAACCCGCGCCAAAGCCTTGTGTGAAAAAGTGAATCACCATTTAGATGAAGAAGAAAAAGCCTTTTTTCAATTATCGGGCAAATTACTAAGCGATCAACAAAAAGAAAGTTTAGCTAAAGATTATTTAGCCGATTTTGAACGCATGAAAACTAAATACAGCAGCTAGGCTTTGTTTAATTAATATGCGTCATACTTTTAATTTTCAGCCAACAAATAATCGCTGGAAATTAGCGGCAAGAGTATTTGTAACGATTTGGTTTGTGATTGGCGGCGTTATGCATTTCGCCAATCCCGAACCTTTTTTGCGTATTATGCCGCCGTATATTCCCTATCATTTAGCCTGCGTATACATTAGCGGCGCGTTTGAATTATTGGGTGCAATAGGCTTATGGATTAAGCCGTTAAGAAGTTTGGCGGGTTATGGTTTGATGGCTTTAACTGTGGCTGTTACCTTAGCTAATGTGCATATGTACCAACACCCAGAATTATTCCCAAGCATTCAAGAGTGGTTATTACTGGTGCGTTTTCCAGTGCAAATAACGTTAATTTGGCTTATTTGGTGGTGCTCAAGGCCAAATAAGCCAAGCGATTAAGTCAATATCTAACTACCTGTATGCTAGCTCAAACTATGCTGAATTTTTCGTAATTCCGTCATTCTAAGCCTAAGCTTTATCTGGGTGAAGAATCCAGTTTTTGCTTATATTTAAGTATCGCAACCACCACCCGCTCCGTCATCCTCGCGTACGCGGGGATTCACTTTGTTTTTTGAAAAATGGATTCCCGCTTTTGCGGGAATGACGAAACTTAAATAGTTGTTATTGATTTACTTAATAACTTTTTACTTAGCAAGTTTACTCAGCTTAAATCCGGCTTTTTTAAACGATTCAATTAAACCTGTTTTGCCTGCCAAATGTGATGCGCCAACCGCCACAAACACTGGTTTTTCGTTGGCCGCTTTAATGCTGCGTTCTGCCATCAACACATTGCGCTCATCCAACAATTTGGTTTTCATTTTCGCCCAAATGGATTTTGGTAACATGCCGCCAGTAATTTTTTCATCAAGCGCCGATATTTTGTCAGAATCACCCTCTAAATAAGCGGTCATTAATCGTTCAAAATCGGCTTCTTTTTGCTCTTGCGTGCGTTTTAAAACGGCACGTAACATCACTAATTGTTCTTCACGGCTAAAGTCATCCATAATGCCAAAATGCGCTTTACTGCTTTCTAAGCCATCAATATTTTTGGATAAATCTTCAGAAGTAGACATCAACAAATTATCTTGCGCAAACGGCGTTTGCGGCTTGGGTAAATCAAACACCACCGCCAACAACCAAGGTTTCATGCGCATGGCCGCATCTAAATGCATCACATGAAAATCAGCCAACTCGCGCACCTGCTCAATTTCTTGCTCAGTTAACATTTCGCGCAAACTAGCGTCTTGCATCAATAACACGGTTGGGTCGTTGTTATCTTGATTGGTTTCCATGATAAAAGTATCCACACTTTTAATCGCATCAATCACGCTGGGCGAAAAATTGGTGATGCGATTATCATCGGTATGCATAGTGCCAAATAGATAGCTAATTATTCCAGTGGGCGATTCCAGCTTCCAAAACAAGCCTTTTTCGGTGGCTTGCGCCATAACTGACGCACTTAATAAAAGGCTGGCAGCCATTATTTGAGTGGCCGATTTATAACTAAACCTAGAAAAAAATGAAGTAACTAAAAACCTAGTAACTAAAAGCATAGTAACCCTCTAAAAAGTAATTCTTTAAGTTGAATGTTAATTTAAAGACGTTTAAACAATCGATTTGGTTCAGATTGGCTTAAGTATTGCACAACTTTACGCCTAATGGACTTGTTGCATTTTCGTATTTTTGCTTATTTGACAACACCGCTTTAACCACACAACCCTCCCGTTTGGGTTATTTGAGTCTAATAATCCTAACCTTATAATAGTTTTAAAAACAAGGAAATACATTTAAATGTGCTTTAAAAACAATAGATAAGACAAGCTGAAATAATATTTTCAATGCGCTTGTTAATACTTTTTATCCTGACAGCTCTTCTTTATGCTCCAGTAATCAACGCTGCTATTTACAAATGGGTAGACGAAAAAGGCGTTACTCAATATTCAGACAAACCCATCACTGGAAAAAAATCCCAAAAGGTTGAAATAGCACCTGCACCACCAAAAGTAGAGACCGATAATGCGCTTCAAAAAAAGCAGCTGCTACTTGATGAAGAACGCCTTAAAACAGAGCAAAAGCTTCAAACAGAAATGAAGGACAATGCTGATAATCAGAAAAATATAAAATCTAAATATAAAGAAGGTGGTTGCAGTAGAAAATTATCATCATTATGTGATGGTGGATACAGAAGTGGAGAGTATTTGTATTTATGTATGGATTTAAACGCACACTATCTAATTAACAACTGTGATGTGCCAGTTGACCTAGCTATTGAAAATACACAAACAATGTATAAGGCTTGTGAAAATGACTACGGCAAAAAGTGTGTTAGACCAACTGATAGACATGGCAAAGAAGGTGTTGAATGTCTTGCTCACAACCAAAAGTATCTTTCAGCACAATGCTTACACCAAATTAAAAGCCTATTACGGCACTTTCCAAAGGAAGGGCGAAACTAATTAAGAAGTATTTTGCCATCACTTATCTGATTTTTTAGTTTTAATATAGGCGGGCCTAGCCGCGTTTTTCATATTGTTAAACGATTTAGGCATGGTTTCAAATTTATTTCCGCCGTATTTTTTAGCTGGCAAAGCCTGTTTCGATTTAAACGTGCTGCCATCCGATTGACGAATAGCGCCCATTACCGCAGGCTGGAAAGCAGGTACTAAATGCTTTTTACTATTGCCAATCAAATCCTCACGCCCCATTTTTTTCAGCGCTTCACGCAACATCGGCCAGTTGGCAGGGTCGTGGTAGCGAATAAAGGCTTTATGTAATTTGCGTTGCAAGCCATTTTTGGGGATTGGCACATCTTCTGAATCTGCCGTTACCTTACGCAAGGGATTTTTGCCGCTGTGGTACATAGCAGTCGCCATCGCCATTGGCGTGGGCGTAAAGTTTTGCACTTGGTCTAGCCTAAATTCGTACTTTTTCAGCCATAACGCCAAATTCAGCATATCGTCATCGGTAGTGCCAGGGTGTGCCGCAATAAAATAAGGAATCAAATATTGTTTTTTGCCCGCCTCAGCGCTGAATTTTTCAAACATGGCTTTAAATTCATCGTACGCGCCCATGCCTGGCTTCATCATTTTGCTTAATACGTTTTCTTCAGAATGTTCTGGCGCGATTTTTAAATAGCCGCCCACATGATGCTGCACCAGCTCTTTAACATATTCTGGCGATTTCACCGCCAAGTCGTATCGCAGGCCAGAACCAATTAAAATCTTCTTAACACCTTTAATAGCACGCGCTTTACGATATAGCTGAATCAGCGCGCTATGGTCTGTATTTAAATTCTCACAGACTCCAGGGTACACACAGCTTAGTTTTCGGCACGATTGCTCAATTTTTTCTGATTTACAGGCGATGCGGTACATATTGGCCGTTGGGCCGCCGAGGTCAGAAATGATGCCAGTAAAACCATCCACTTTATCGCGAATTTCTTCTACTTCCTTAAGTATGCTTTCTTCACTACGGCTTTGAATAATGCGGCCTTCATGCTCGGTGATACTGCAAAACGTGCAACCGCCAAAGCAGCCGCGCATGATATTCACACTAAAACGAATCATTTCCCAAGCAGGGATTTTGGCTTTGCCATATACAGGATGCGGCGCACGCGCATACGGCATATCGTAGACGTAATCCATCTCTTTGGTGGTGAGCGGAATCGGCGGCGGATTCAGCCACACTTCCCTATCACCATGCTTTTGCACTAAGGCACGCGCATTGCCAGGGTTAGCTTCTAAATGCAACACACGCGACGCATGCGCATACAAGATCGGGTCTTTTGAAACGGCTTCATAATCAGGCAAACGCACTACTTGCTTGCTTCTATCCGCTTTTGGTTTACGCACAATGGTGATGGCATTGGTGCCTGCTGGCAGCGCTGGTTTTTCGCTGTTCTCTGCGCCCTTATCATCAGTCGCGCAGCTAGCGTCAGCTTTACCCATCTTCATTTCATAAGGGTCAACTGGCTTATCAACAGTTCCTGGGCGATCTAGCTTGGTACTCTCAATCTCATCCCAACCTTCAGGAATCTGCTTACGCAAAAAAGCAGTGCCGCGAATATCTTGAATGTCCGCCACTTTTTCACCTTTGGCAATGCGGTGACTTAACTCAACCAATGCACGCTCTGCGTTGCCATACAGCAAAATATCGACTTTAGAATCCACCAAAATACTGCGGCGCACTTTATCAGACCAGTAATCATAATGCGCAATGCGGCGCAAACTGGCTTCAATACTGCCCACCACTAACGGCACTTGGCTATAAGCTTCGCGGCAGCGTTGTGAGTAAACCAAAACCGCTCTATCTGGCCGTTTATTAGGCGCGGCATCTGGCGTATAAGCGTCATCACTACGGATTTTTCTATCGGCGGTATAGCGATTAACCATGCTATCCATATTGCCGGCGGTAATGCCAAAATATAGATTGGGCTTGCCTAAAGCTTTAAACGCTTTTGCATCTTGCCAATCGGGCTGCGCGATAATGCCAACGCGAAAACCCTGCGCCTCAAGCAAACGGCCAACCAAAGCCATGCCGAAACTGGGGTGATCAATATACGCATCACCTGTCACCAAAATAATATCGCAGCTATCCCAGCCCAAGGCATCCATTTCAACGCGCGTCATTGGCAGCATTTTGGCCGTGCCAAAGCGCTTCGCCCAATACGGGCGATAAGTATGAATGGGTTTTGCTAAATTATTGGTGTAAATTTCCATGAAATGCTTATTAAGATTGACTTTAAATTCATAAAACTGAGTTGCGCATTTTACGCTCTAATTGCTTGATTAAAAAGCTAATATTGCTTATTTAATGGTTTTTTTATTATTAGTTGACTTGTGCCTAGCAGTTATATCATCATAAAAGCATGGACAATAAAAAATGAAAACAGTTTACTCAGTAACCGGCATGACTTGCGGCGCTTGCGTCAATCGCGTCAAAATGGCATTAACGCCACTGGCAGAAACGGTAGATGTCACACTATCGCCGCCACAAGCCGTATTAAAAAGTCCAACAGCCGATTTAGCAGCGTTAAATGCTGCTTTGGCAAATATTGGCCATTATGCCTTGCATTCAATGGCTGATCCGCTTACAGCGCCAAAAACTATTCTGGCATCTGCAGCCAAAAGCACAGAAGAAAAATCCAATTGGTTTGTTACTTACAAACCCATATTGCTGGTATTTTTCTACATATTATTAGTCACTTTGGCGGTGGAATTTACATCTGGCGAATTTGTATTACACCGTTTTATGCCCAATTTTATGGCTGGCTTCTTTTTGATTTTTTCGTTTTTCAAGATGCTAGATTTAGCAGGTTTTGCCAGCAGTTACGCCATGTATGATTTGCTGGCAAAGCGGGTTTATAGCTATGGTTTTGTTTACCCTTTTATTGAGCTAGGGCTAGGCATTGCTTATTTAATCAACTTTAAACCCGCGTTAACCAATGCAATCACTTTAATTGTGATGCTATTTTCTAGCATTGGCGTGATTTTAGCGGTAATGAACAAGCAAAAAATCAAATGCGCCTGCCTTGGCACTGGCTTTAATCTACCCATGACCACTGTGACTATTATTGAAGATTTATTAATGGTAGCGATGGCGGGTTGGATGTTGATTTAATGCCAAAACTCCCCACTCCGTTCGTGGTGAGCTTGTCGAACCACATACCCTTCAGCCGCTCGCCAAGCTCACAGTTCAAGGCTAACGTTTATATATTAATTGACCATATAATTTGAGCCACGGCTACTATCAATTAGAAACAGGCCGAGTGGCGGCGATTGAAAACGACTGCTCTTTTCCACCTTTAAGCCAAGCCTTAACCGAACCCAATGGCTTAATCGCGATTGGCGGTGACTTAAATGCGCAGCGTTTATTAAACGCCTACAGCCAAGGTATATTTCCTTGGTTTAATGAAGGTGAGCCTGTCATGTGGTGGACGCCGAATCCGCGCATGGTACTGTTTCCAGTTGAGCTTAAAACATCCAACTCTCTTAAAAAAACACTTAAAAAGCCATTATTTGATGTGCGATTTAACACGGCTTTTCGCGATGTGATTACCGCTTGTAGTGAATCAAAACGACTAGGGCAAGCAGGCACTTGGATTTCACCAGAAATGATTAACGCCTATTGCGATTTACATCAGTTGGGCCATGCCATTTGCATGGAAAGCTGGCAGAGTAATCAATTAGTTGGCGGCTGTTATGGTGTCATCATTAACAACATGTTTTATGGCGAAAGCATGTTTCACACCCAAACCGATGCCTCCAAAGTGGCTTTTGCGCATTTAGTGCAACACTTGCAAAACCAAGGCGTAGGCATGATTGATTGCCAGATGCATACACCGCTGCTGGCCAGCTTTGGCGCGCGCGAAATTCAGCGTGAAGAATTCATGCAAAATTTAACCAAGCTGGTAAACTTTTGACATGAGCTTAGGCAATTTATTATGACATTACCTTTTGAAAAGCCGCTGCACAAGCTGCAATTTTATGTCACCACGCCTTATAAATGCGGCTATCTGCCCAACAAACTCGCGCAAAGTTTAATCGCATCGCCGCAGCATTTAATCGATGCCAATATTTACAGCGGGTTAATTAGCCAAGGCTTTAGACGCAGCGGAAAATTTGCCTACCGACCACACTGCGAAAACTGCCGCGCCTGTATTGCCGTGCGGCTAATATTAAGTGAATTTGCCCCAAGCCGCAGTCAAAAACGTGCTTATAAACAACATAGCGATTTAACAGCGCAAATTTTTCCGTTGCACTTTAATCAGCAACACTTTGAGCTTTACGAAAGCTACCAATCGCTGCGCCACCTTGATGAAACGGCAAGCGAAACCAGCGCCACAGCCAAAGATGAAGCCGAACAATACCGCCAATTTTTATGCCAAAGCAACGTAGAAAGCTTGATGATTGAATTTAAAGATGCCAACAATAAGGTAAAAATAGTCAGCGTGGTAGATATTGTAAAAGACGGCATTTCAGCCGTTTACACCTTTTATGAAGCAACCGAAGCGAAAGCCAGCTTTGGAACATACTCTATTATGTGGCTAGCCGAATGGACAAAAGGCTTAAACCTGCCCTATTTGTATTTGGGCTACTGGATAAAAGACAGCCAAAAAATGGCTTACAAACAACAATTTAAACCGCAACAAAAATTGATTGATGGTGAGTGGTTGTAACGCTATCAACTAGTCATTCGCGTCATCAACCTGTACTTGCTCGCATGTTATAATTGCTTTCTTTTTACTCTCAATTGATTTTCTTTTGAAAAAACTCGTTATCTTTGGTGTGGGCCTTATTGGTGGCTCTGTTGCGTTGGCTTTGAAAAAAGCAGGAATTGATACGCATATTGTGGGCGTTGGACGCACCGAAAAAAGCTTAAGTGAAGCTTTAGGTTTGGGTGTGATTGATAGCGCAGAGACTAATATTGCAGCGGCAATTGTTGATACGGATTTAATATTAATCGCCGCACCAGTTGCGCAAACCACGACCATTTTACAAAGCATAAAACCGCATTTAAACAAGCAAACTGTGATTACCGATGCTGGCAGCACCAAAGCAGATGTGTTGGCATGTGCTAGCGCCGTTTTGGGCAATCAGTTTAGTCAGTTTGTGGGTGGTCACCCCATTGCAGGGGCCGAAAAAAGTGGCGTTTCTGCGGCAATGTCTGATTTATATGCGGGCAAAAATGTGGTGTTAACGCCCACGGCTGAAACCAATTTAGACGCGGTGGCAAGCGTTACCGAAATGTGGCAAACCTGCGGTGCCAATGTATCTCAAATGGCGGCCGAAACGCACGATGGCATTTTTGCAGCCGTTAGCCATTTGCCGCATTTATTGGCATTTGCCTTGGTAGATGATATTGCATCGCGCCCAAACGCGGCGCAATTATTTAGCTTTGCAGCCAGCGGCTTTAGAGATTTCACCCGAATTGCAGGCAGCCACCCAGAAATGTGGCGCGATATTAGCTTAGCCAACAAAGCGGCTTTATTAAGCGAACTAACGGCTTACCAGCTTGAATTAAGTCAATTAAAACAATTGCTTGAGCATGAAGATGGCGCTGGCCTGCAAGATTTGTTTGAGCGCGCCAGTGTGGCACGAAATAATTGGGCGAATGGTAAAAGTGTTAATAGTTAAACTCAATACATAAGCACTTACAAACTCTTCAATTCCGTCATTCTCGCGAAAGCGGGAATCCATTTTAAACCTCTAAAGTCAACATGGATTCCCGCTTTCGCGAGAATGACGAAAGTTGATATTTTACGATTGAATGATTTTTTATAGATATTAAAATGGAACAATTATATTTAGCCGCGGCCAGCCAAGCACATGGCAGCATTACTTTACCTGGCTCTAAAAGTATTTCAAATCGCACATTATTGCTAGCAGCATTAGCAAAGGGAAATACGGTAATCAAAGGCTTACTTGCTTCTGATGATACTGAGCGCATGTTGGAAGCTTTAGAGAAACTTGGAATTGACATCGTTGAAGTACCTGGTGCTGAAGATAATAATAAATATGTCATAGGTATTGATGGGAGTTTTCCTAACAAAAATGCTGATTTGTTTTTAGGCAATGCTGGTACGGCATTTCGGCCACTAACTGCCGCCCTTGCTTTCTCTGATGGTAATTACCAATTAAGCGGTGTACCACGTATGCATGAACGCCCTATTGGCGACCTAGTAGATGCTTTAAGTCAAGCAGGTGCCAATTTAGAATATTTGGAAAATAAAGGGTTTCCGCCACTAAAAATATCACAAGCAAATATTGACTTAAGCAAACCAATAAAAATTCGTGGTGATGTTTCTAGTCAGTTTTTAACCGCATTATTAATGGCATTACCTTTATGTAAAAAAGAAGCCAATATAGAAGTGATTGGCGAACTAATTTCAAAACCTTATATAGATATAACGTTAAATCTGATGGCCAAATTTGGTGTAAAAGTGCAACGTGATGGTTGGCAAAAATTTTTAATACCGGCCAATAGTCAATACATCAGTCCTAATGAGATTTATGTCGAAGGTGATGCATCAAGTGCGTCCTATTTCTTGGCTGCTGGCGCAATAGGTGGTGGAGTAATAGTTGTTGGAATTTCACATGACAGCATTCAGGGCGATGTAAAGTTTGCTGAAGCAATTAGTATGATGGGCGCAGATGTTGAATACTTTTCCGACAAAATTTCTAGTTACAAGAATGGGAAACTCAAAGCCATTGATTTAGATTGCAACCATATCCCTGATGCGGCGATGACGTTGGCGATTATGGCTTTATTTGCCGATGGCACAACCACCTTGCGCAATATCGCCAGTTGGCGCGTCAAAGAAACGGATCGTTTAACTGCCATGGCGACCGAGTTGCGTAAAGTGGGTGCTACCGTTATTGAGGGTGCGGATTATTTAAGCATTACACCGCCTGAGAAATTGACGCCCAACGCCGTGATTGACACATATGACGACCACCGCATGGCGATGTGTTTTTCATTGGTTTCACTTGGCGGTGTGCCAATTACAATTAATGATCCAAAATGCGTGAATAAAACATTCCCTAATTATTTTGAAGAGTTTAAAAAACTAGTTGGTTAAGCTTCATTAATGCAAGTGCAACCAACCTAAGTTAACCGTTTTAGCATATTTTCCCGGGTTGGTTTGCTCAAAGTTTTTCCAAGCTTTTTCGTGAAAATAAAACACAACGGTATTGCAAGCGGGCTCAATCACGGCTAACAAGCCGCCTACCAAGGCACTACCTGTTAACAAATAACCCACCGTAAAAGCAACGCTAAAGTGTAAAATTGCAAATGAAATTGTTTTAGCCATTTTGGGCTACTTAAGTATATAAGGCTATTATTGGCCGATTGATTTTTTTAATCCAATTCATTGTTAATATCTATTTGATAAGTTTTACTTATGATTAGCAACTCCCCACTTTCAACTATTCCAGTCATTGCTATTGACGGTCCTTCTGCCAGCGGTAAAGGTACTGTTGCCCAATTAGTCGCTGAAAAATTAAATTTCCACTATCTGGATTCTGGCGCTTTGTATCGAATCGTCGCGTTTGCGGCTTATAGAAATAACATTGAGTGGAATAACGCCGAAAAGCTGGGCGAATTGGCAAAAAGCTTGAAAATTGAGTTTAGCCAAGGTGAAATTTATCTAGATGGCGACCGAATCACAGAAGCGGTGAGAAGCGAAGAAATGAGCCGTGGCGCATCGGAAGTGGCAATTCATCCGCCAGTGCGCCATGCTTTATTGGGCTTACAGCGCTCATTTCGTCAAGCGCCTGGCTTGGTGGGTGACGGTCGCGATATGGGCTCAGTCATATTTAAAGACGCCGTGCTTAAAATATTTTTAACCGCCAGCGTACAAATTCGCGCTGAGCGTCGCTATAAACAGCTTATCAACAAGGGTTTAAATGGTAACTACGCGCAAATATTAGCCGATTTACAAAGTCGCGATGAGCGCGATAGCCAACGTAGCGCGGCACCGCTCATTCAAACCGACGATGCATTGCTGTTAGAGACCACTGAATGCAGCATTGAGCAAGCGGTGCAATTCGTTTTAAATGCCTACCAAAAGTAGCTTTAAAAAGCCATGAAAAAATAGTGCAAATTCAGCACAAAAAATGCATTAAGTCATTGAACGCAAGCTATTTTTTGTGTAACATGCACGATTCGTGTTAAGTTTAAAACAATATTATTGTTGGCTTAACGTTTAACAACTGCCCCACTGCTAGGTGGGAAACCTTAAAGCTGTTTTTCGGTGCTAATTTAAACGGTATTAATTTAAATTAGAACTGCCTTGAAAAATAACTTTGAGTATTATTTAGGTAACTCTTTTAATGGCTTCTACTTCTAACTCTACCCCATCTTCGATGGAATCTTTCGCCGCGCTTTTTGAAGAAAGCTTGGCACGTCAGGAAATGCGTTCTGGTGAAGTAATCACCGCTGAGGTTGTATCGATTGATAACGACCACGTGATTGTTAACGCTGGCTTAAAATCTGAAAGCGTCATTGATGCTGCAGAATTCAAAAATGCTCAAGGTGAGCTTGAAGTGGCCGTTGGCGACTTCGTAAAAGTATGTATCGAAAAATTGGAAGATGGCTTTGGCTCTACCCAACTTTCTCGCGAAAAAGCGAAGAAAATGGAAGCTTGGCTTGATTTAGAAGACGCAATGAACGAAGGCCGTGTTGTTAAAGGTTTCGTATCTAGCCGTGTTAAAGGTGGTTTACGCGTTTCTGTTAATGGCATCATGGCATTCTTGCCAGGTTCATTAGTCGATATTCGCCCAGTTAAAGACACTACTCCATTCGAAAACAAAGAGTGGGATTTCAAAGTAATCAAATTAGACCGTAAACGTAACAATATCGTGGTTTCACGCCGTGCTGTAATGGAAGTTAGCATGGGTGCAGACCGTGAAGCGTTAATGGGCACATTGCAAGAAGGCGCAATCATTAAAGGTATTGTTAAAAACATTACCGATTATGGCGCGTTCGTTGATTTAGGCGGCATTGATGGCTTACTACACATTACTGATTTAGCATGGCGTCGCGTTAAGCACCCATCAGAAGTGTTAACAGTTGGTGAAGAAGTTGAAGCGAAAATCTTGAAATTCGATCAAGAGAAAAACCGTGTTTCATTAGGTATTAAACAACTAGGCGATGACCCATGGGTTGCATTAACTCGCCGTTACCCAGTAAGCACACGCTTATTCGGTAAAGTTTCAAACATTACGGATTATGGCGCATTCGTTGAAGTAGAGCCAGGTATCGAAGGTTTGGTACACGTTTCAGAAATGGATTGGACTAACAAAAATATTCACCCAGGCAAAATCGCTCAATTAGGCGACGAAGTTGAAGTGATGATTCTTGAAATTGACGAAGATCGTCGTCGTTTATCATTAGGTATGAAACAGTGTAAAGCCAACCCTTGGGATGACTTCTCTGCTACTCACGCTAAAAACGATAAAGTATCTGGTCAAATCAAATCAATCACTGACTTCGGCGTGTTTATCGGCCTAGCTGGTGGCATTGACGGTTTAGTACATTTATCTGATTTATCTTGGACTCAAACTGGCGAAGAAGCGATTCGCAACTTCAAAAAAGGTGACGAGTTACAAGCCATTATTTTAGCAATCGATGTTGAGAAAGAGCGTATTTCTCTAGGTGTTAAACAACTGACTGAAGATCCATCAGGTGCAACACCTTCATCATCTAGCGATGACAAAGCAGCAAAACCTAAAGCTAAACCGGCTAAAACTAAAGTTGAAGATAGCTCAACTAAAGCAGCAGATGACGCAGCAGCAGCAGGTACAACTAACCTTGGCGCTTTATTAAAAGCAAAAATGGATAGCAAGAAGTAAAAGTAGCAGTAAAAAGCTAGTTTGATGTTAATCGATATTAATTTTAAAACGTTTAAACGTTAGATAATTACAAGCTAAATTAAAGGCAACTATAAGCCATGACAAAATCAGAATTAATTAATTTATTAGCAGAGCGTTTTCCACAATTAGTTGTGAAAGACGCTGAGTTATCGGTAAAAGCCATCTTAGATGCAATGACCGATAACTTATCAACTGGCGAGCGCATCGAAATTCGCGGCTTCGGTAGTTTCAGTTTAAATTACCGTCCGCCACGTTTGGGCCGCAACCCTAAAACTGGTAGCAAAGTGCAAGTACCTGCCAAACATGTACCGCACTTTAAAGCAGGTAAAGAGTTGCGCGATCGCGTTGATTCAGCTACATAAATAGTTTTTAGTAGTAAATATTAAAAACGACAATTGAATAACGGTACTTAGAAATAAGTACCGTTTTTTTACGCCCTCTTATGTAGGTCTTAATATTAGTCATTGTGCTTAAGCTTAGGTAAAATACACTTAAACACAATAATTGAATAATCATGATGATTGAATTTGAATATTGGTGGCTATTAGTGCTACCACTTTTTTTTACGCTAGGCTGGATTGCCGCGCGTGTGGATATTCGGCAATTGCTATCTGAATCTACCACCCTGCCTGCCGCTTATTTTAAAGGCCTTAACTTTTTAATTGGCGACCAGCACGACAAAGCGGTTGAAGCGTTTTCTGAAGCCGTGCAAGCCAATAGTGATTCATTAGAACTGCATTTTGCATTAGGTAGCTTGTTTAGGCGCACTGGCGAAACCGACCGCGCTATTAATCTGCATGTGAATTTGCTGGATAAAAAAGAACTCACTGAGCCGCAAAAAAACGCCGTAAAAGCAGAACTAGCGCAGGATTACTTAAAAGCCGGATTGTTTGACCGCGCCGAAGAGTTGTATAAAGGTTTAGAAGACCAACGCTACAAACAACCAGCCCTGCGCGCTTTATTAGAAATTTATGTGCGTGAGCGCGAATGGGCGCAAGCCATTACTACCGCGACCGAGCTAGAACGCTTATCTGGCGTGCCTTTTAGGGTTGAAATTGCACAGTATTATTGCGAACTAGCCATGAACTTTATCATCGCGCAAAATGCCGATGCCGCGCGCAGCCAGCTTGCATTAGCCTTAGATGCCAATAAAAATTGTATTCGCGCCAATGTATTACTAGGCGATATTGAAGCAAGCGCAGGCCAGCATCAAACCGCTATTTCTTATTGGAAACGCATAGAATTTCAGCAGTCCGACTACTTAGGCTTAGTGGCCGGCAAAATGCTTAAAAGTTATCGTGCGGCAGACCAATTAAAAGAGGGTCTAGCGCAATTAAATACCTATATTGAAACCTATAAATTACCTTCTTTAATGTCTGTTTTGTATGAAGCAACCTTAACCGAAGAAGGTGCGATAAGCGCGGCAAAATTGGCACGCAATGAGTTAATTCGCCAACCTAGCTTGACTACGCTTGATCAATTACTGCAAGCGCGCGCCATGGCCGATGATGTGAATAATCAAGATGTGCAATTAATGCAACAAACTGTGCGCAATGCCATTGGTAATCGTGCGGCGTATCATTGCAACCAATGCGGCTTTCGCGCTAAACAGTATCATTGGCAATGCCCAGCTTGTAATGCATGGGAATCGTTGCCTGCTGAGCCGTCAGAAGCCATAAGCCGCGAAATGACGGTTAAAAAATCCAACCAAAAATAAATACTTTAAAGCTAAATAATGAATGATTCAAAAATTCCTGATTCTAAAGTCATCGTCGCGCTAGATTATGCCGACTCTACCAGCGCACTTAATCTGGTTAATCAACTAGACCCAAGCTTATGCAAGCTAAAAGTAGGCAAAGAGTTATTCACAGCCACAGGCCCACAGTTAGTTGAACAATTAGTCGCCAAAAACTTTCAAGTTTTTTTAGATTTAAAATTTCATGATATTCCTAACACCGTTGCAAAAGCTTGTGTAGCGGCTAGCAACTTAGGCGTTTGGATGCTAAACGTGCACGCCAGCGGTGGCAAAGCCATGATGGAAGCCGCGCTCGAGGGCGTTAACAAAAGCAAACACTCGCCCTACCTAATTGCCGTTACCGTACTCACCAGCATGAGCCAAGCCAATTTAGATGAAATTGGCGTTGAAAATAGCATTGAAAATCAAGTGCTTAAATTGGCACAGCTCACACAACTGGCTGGCTTGCATGGCGTTGTCTGTTCAGCACTTGAGGCGCCATTATTAAGGCAGCATGTAAAACAGGATTTTCTATTAGTCACGCCAGGCATACGCCCTGCAACTGCTAATAAAGATGATCAAACACGTATATTAACGCCAACTCAGGCATTAGCAGCAGGTGCCAGCTACTTGGTGGTTGGGCGCCCTATTACGCAAGCGAGCAATCCAATTGATGCTTTAATTGCCATTAATCAAGAAATCCAATCCATCAATTAGCCGGCAAAAACTGGTTATTAGTTAATTAAAACAGTACACTAGCGTTGATGACATGTTCGTCGACAAACTTAAATAGGGAGAATCAAATGAAAAAAATACTAATCGCCTTACTTGCTAGCCTTGCATTTAGTTTTAACGTTTTTGCAGCGGTAAATTTAAACACCGCCACGCAACAAGAATTAGAATCGTTAGAAGGTATTGGCCCAGTTAAAGCACAAGCCATTATTGATTACCGCAAAAAAAATGGCGGATTTAAATCCGTTGATGATCTGGAAAAAGTTGATGGTGTGGGTGAAATTACCCTTAAAAACTTACGTAAAGATGTAAGTGTTAGCGGCAGAACCAGTGTTGCAACGCCAGCAGCAATTAACAAAGAATCTAAGCCTGCCAAAGAGCCTAAAGTTAAAGAAAGTAAAGCCACAGAAACTAAATCGGTTGGCACTGAAAAAGCGGCAAGCTCAGGCAAAATTGCTGATAGTAAAGTTGTTAAAACGGAAAAACCTGCTAAAGAACCAAAAGCAAAAGAAACAAAGCCAGCTGACACTAAATCTGTTGGTACAGAAAAAGCAGCTGCGGCTGGCAAAACGGCAGATAGCAAAGATTTAAAAGCAGAGAAAGCAGCCAAAGCGAAAGAAGACAAAGCTGCGAAAAAAGCAAAAGCTGAAAGCGTTGACAATGCAGCTGATGCGGCTAAAACAGACAAAAAAGCCGCTGCTGATGCCAAAAAAGCAGAGAAAAAAGTATTAGCTGATAAGAAAGCGGCCGATAAAAAAGCCGCCGCTGATGCTAAAAAAGCAGCCGCCAAGGCAGATGCAAAAACAACGGCAAAAACCAATTAATTTAAATCGTTAATTAGTTTTAATTTAGTTTTAATAATAAAAAAGCCCCATATTTGGGGCTTTTTTATTTTGTTCTAAGCAGTGAATCTATTGCTTAGAAAACAACTAACTCAATCTAGTCGTGATGTTTATCATGACCATAAGCGTGGCCTTTGCCATGTTTATGTTTGTGCTTATATTTTTTGTTATTACGATTATTATCATTGTAACGATCGTTATTATTGTAATTGTTGCGTGCGCCATTTCTATTTGGCTCATCAATCACTTTACCAACTACTGCACCGCCAGCGCCGCCTAAACCTGCGCCAACTACCGCGCCTGTGCCAGTACCGGTAACTCTGCGGCCTACATAAGCACCACCAGCACCACCAGCTGCACCGCCAATAACGGCACCTGCTTGGCCTTCACCTTTAGTTGTTACGGCGCCACCTAAGCCACCGCCCACTGCGCCACCCAACACTTCGCCTGTGCTACCACCAACAATACCACCAAGAGCTGTACCTGCGGCTGCGCCCAAACCACCACCAATGGCGGTTTTAGCATTGCTGTCTGCAGCAAACGCTTGGCCAGATAATAATAAAACGGCTAATAATGGAGCGTGAATATATTTCATCGAATTTCCTTTTAATGATGTTTATGTTAACTACCGAACTAACTTTTACATGGATTCAGTATATAGATTGTTTAAAATAGGCAAATAAGCCAATTCCGAAATATTTGTAGGCGCTTACCTACAAAGTTATTAGTTATTTAACGCGCATACCAGGCTGTGCGCCTACATCCGGCGATAAAACAAATGGCCCGCCGCGCTCATCACTGGCCGCTAGCACCATTCCCTCACTCATACCAAACTTCATTTTGCGTGGCGCAAGGTTGGCCACCATCACAGTATTACGGCCGATTAAAGTAGCGGGATCATAAGCCGATTTTATGCCGGCAAACACTTGGCGCGGCTTATCTTCACCAATATCCAGTGTTAGTTTTAATAACTTTTCAGCGCCTTCAACATGCTCAGCATTAACAATTGTTGCAATGCGTAAATCCACTTTGGTGAAGTCATCAATGCTGATATAACTCCCCTCGCCCTCTGGGAGAGCGGCTGGGGGAGAGGACTGCTTATTTGAAACGGCTGCAATTACAGAGGTTGCCGTCACATTTTCTTTATTCGCTTCTGTCATGGCTTCAATCAATTTTGGATCAACTCGGGTAATTAAATGGGTATATTCGTTAATGCTTTTACTTAAAAACACCCCTGAATCAGCAAAACTTAAGGAATTAATATTAAACAAACTCTCTATTTCTTTTGCGATTTCAGGCAAAACCGGCTTTAATTGAATAGTAATTTCTTTAAATAAATTTAAAGATAACGAACATACGTCATGTAAACGACTTTCCATTCCCTCAATTTTTGCCAACTCCCAAGGCTTCATTTCAGCTACATATTGATTAACAGAGTCGGCACACAACATTATTTCTCTAACTGCTTTTGAATAATCTCTTGATTCGTAAGCACTAACTACAGATGCAGTTGCACTTGTTACTCCTTGATAAAGAGATGTCTCACGGTTAATCAACTCGACTGAATCCGAAAAAGATGGCCAGTATGAATTTTCTCTTGAAAGTTGAGAGCTTTGATTCCACTCTGAACCTCCTAGCTTTTCTAATGGTATTTTTTGTTTTAGCTCATCAAGTTTTAAGATACTTTCTTTTAATTGTATCAACGGTGAAATTTCACCATCAAACCTTTTAGATATAAAACCGGCTGTGCGGCTGGCAATATTGATGTATTTACCCACCAAATCGCTATTCACGCGCGCTACAAAGTCTTCCAAATTTAAATCAATATCTTCCATGGTGCTATTGAGTTTAGCCGCATAGTAATAACGCAAATATTCTGGATTTTTAATATGCTCTAAATAACTACGCGCCGTGATAAACGTACCGCGCGATTTGCTCATTTTTTCGCCATTAACGGTTAAAAAGCCATGCGCAAAAATTTGCGTCGGTTTGCGGTAACCGCTAAATTCAAGCGTTGCAGGCCAGAATAGCGCATGGAAATATAAAATGTCTTTGCCAATAAAATGGTATAGCTCCGTTGTTGGTTTTTTGCCTTCGTTACCCTCGGCTTGCCAATACTCTTCAAAATTTAGCGCTTCACCCTCTCCCCCGCCCTCTCCCTTTGAGGGCGAGGGAGTTTTATCGCAGAGGTTTTTAAAGCTGGCCATATAGCCAATCGGCGCATCTAACCATACATAAAAGTATTTGCCTGGCGCGTCTGGAATTTCAAATCCGAAATATGGCGCATCGCGCGAAATATCCCAGTCATTCAAGCCATTTTCAAACCACTCACCCATTTTATTGGCGGCTTCGCCCTGAAGCGTGCCAGAACGCGTCCAATCTTTTAAAAATGCTTCGCATTCTGAAAGTTTGAAAAAGTAATGTTCCGTTTCTTTACGCACTGGCGCAGCGCCAGAAATGGCTGAATACGCATTAATCAGTTCAGTTGGATTATAGGTTGCGCCACAAACCTCACAGTTATCGCCGTATTGGTCTTTGGCATGGCATTTCGGGCACTCGCCTTTAATAAAGCGGTCAGGCAGAAACATGTTTTTAACGGGGTCAAAAAACTGTTCAATGGTTTTAGTCGCAATTTTGCCGTTGGCTTTTAATTTGCGGTAAATGGTTTGCGATAGCTCTTTATTTTCAGGCGCATTGGTTGAGTAGTAATTATCAAATTCCACCAAAAACTCTTTAAAATCAGCGCTATGCTCTTTATGCACATTGGCAATCAAGGCTTCAGGCGTAATGCCCTCTTTTTCCGCGCGCAGCATAATCGGCGTGCCATGCGTGTCATCGGCGCACACGTAATGCACGGTATGGCCCTGCATTTTTTGAAAGCGCACCCAAATATCGGTTTGAATATATTCCACCAAATGGCCAAGATGAATACTGCCATTGGCGTAGGGTAAGGCAGAAGTAACCAGGATTTTGCGTGCCATAAATTGCTTTAAATTGAGGTAAAACGCTATTTTAGCAAATTAAGCAGGCTTTCGCTTTAAGCATTCGCGCTTAAAACATGCGCTTGCGCTAAAATAATGTTTTTAAGATTAAGTAAAATTCACAATCATGGCAATCAACGAATCCGACATCCAAAACGCATTAAAAACGCTTATAGACCCAAACACTGGCAAAGACTTTATTACCAGCAAATCGGCCAAGAATATTCAAATTAATGGCGAAAAAGTGAGCCTTGATATTGTTTTAGGCTACCCCGCCAAAAGCGTAATGGCAGGTGTACAGGCGCTAGTTGTTGAGCATTTAAAAACGCTGGCTGGCGTGAGTGAAGTGCTTGTGAATATTGGCAGCCGAATCGTTGCGCACAAGGTGCAGCAAGGCGTAAATTTATTGCCGAATGTGAAAAACATTATCGCAGTCGCTTCTGGTAAAGGCGGCGTTGGTAAATCCACTACATCTGTTAATTTGGCCTTAGCATTGGCGGCAGAAGGCGCAACTGTGGGCTTATTAGATGCCGATATTTACGGCCCTAGCCAACCGCAAATGTTAGGCATTAGCGGCCGCCCAGAAAGCACGGACGGCAAAAGCATGGAACCTATGTTGGCCCATGGTATTCAAGCCATGAGCATTGGCTTTTTAGTAGATATTGATACGCCAATGGTATGGCGCGGCCCAATGGTCACAGGTGCACTAGAGCAATTGCTGCGTGACACCAAATGGAATGATTTGGATTATTTGGTGATTGATTTACCGCCGGGCACTGGCGATATTCAACTGACTTTAGCGCAAAAAATCCCTGTAACGGGCGCGATTATTGTTACTACGCCACAAGATATTGCCCTGCTAGATGCTAGGCGCGGCTTAAAAATGTTTGAAAAAGTGAATATTCCTATTTTGGGCATTGTAGAAAACATGAGCACGCATATTTGCAGCAATTGCGGCCATGAGGAACATATTTTTGGCGCAGGGGGCGGTGCCAAAATGTGTGCGGATTATAATGTGGATTTATTAGGTAGCTTGCCATTAGATATCAGCATCCGTGAGCAAGCCGATAGCGGCATACCGACTGTAATTAATACGCCAGATTCCAAAATAGCCACTATGTATAAAGAAATCGCCCGCAAAGCCGCGATTAAAATCGCCAATGCCAGCTTGGATCACAGCAGCAAGTTTCCGAACATTGTGATTCAGAATACATAATTTTAATGCGCCACCAAGGGAAAATTACAAACTGGAACGATGAGCAAGGGTTTGGTTTTGTCACACCAAACTGTGGCGGAAAAGACATTTTTATACACGTAAAGTCTTTTACAAGAAGTAAAAAACGGCCAGTAGGCAATGAATTGGTGAGCTACGAAGTGCAAACGGATAGAAATGGTCGGTTAAGTGCGCAAAACGTGCTTTATGTGGGCGAAGCTAAAGACAGGCCTGTGACACTTGGGAAAAGCGTTTTCCCTGTTTATTTTGCGGTGTTGTTTTTAGCGCTGTTGGGCATTACCGTATTTTTAAAAACTCTACCATTGCTTGTGCTAGCCATTTACTTGGGCGCCAGCTTGGTGACTTTTATTTTTTACTGGCAAGATAAGCGCGCTGCAAAATATGGTGCGCAAAGAATTTCTGAAAAAACCTTACAACTATTAAGTTTAATGGGTGGCTGGCCTGGCGGATTATTTGCACAAAGGATTTTTAATCATAAATCGGTTAAACAATCGTTCCAATTTACTTATTGGGTAACTGTTTTTTTGAATATTGCCATATTACTTTTAATTACATCGTCTTTTGCACGCCGACTATTAGGAAGTTTAATGAGCACTTAATTTTAGGCTTACATTAATTTAGGCCTAGCTTAATTATCACAAAGCTAAAATGGATTCCCGCTTTCGCGGGAATGACGAACTAAGGTGATGCCTTAGTTTAGTTTTACACCAAAGCAATACACATTCACACCATTTGCTGGCGCAATCAAAGTCGCAGGGATTTTCACACCCTTACGCCAATTGTCCACAGCCTCTTGCTTGCCTGCGCCAGTTACTAAAAACAATACTTCATGCGTATTATTTAAACGATTTTGCGACATGGTTACGCGGTCTGCAGGTGGTTTTGGCGCATCAAACACTGGCACTACATCAGCGCTGTTATCAACAGCTTGATTAGGAAACAGGCTGGCGGTATGGCCATCTTCACCTAAACCTAAAATCACCAAATCAAACGCACGCACGCCGTTTAGCGTTTTTGCATAGGCTTTGGCGCCATCTACATTGCCTAATTCGGTTGGAATATCAAAAATTTGGTTTTGCGGAATCGCCACCAGATTTAACCAAACATCGCGCGCCATTTTGCTGTTGCGGTCAATGTGGTCAACTGGCAAACAACGGTCATCATTATGAAAAACATGCCAATTGGCCCAATCGGCTTGCTGCTGACTTAATAATTGATACACACTTTTTGGTGTGCTGCCGCCTGCTAATACAATTAAAAAGCTACCATGCTGATTAATCGCCTCATTTGCGGCGGTTAAAATACGCGCTACAGCGGCTTGGTTAATCGCATCTTGCGATTGAAAAGCATGCCAGCGCGTAGTTGAAATTGATGTGTTTTGCGTCATAAGAACCTAATGGAAACTTTAAAAAATAAAAAAGCAGCTTTAAATTCTCTGCTTTTAAAATCTATGCCTATATTTTGATCAGTAGTGCTAAATTTGAGAACTGCTACTGCATTTGCTATAATTATACTTAACTCAATTAGATAATTCTTCAACAATTATTATTTTTTGTTTTCACCACATCCACAAGATGGGTGCTTTTATTATCCTCACATCATAGGAAAAACAGCATGAAATTAGCAATGATCGGCTTAGGTAAAATGGGCGGCAACATGGCTGCACGTTTATTACGTCACAAAATTGAAGTCGTTGGCTTTGATTTCAATACAGAATTCGTTAACACTTTAGCTAAAACTGAAGGCATGATTGCCGCTAGCTCAGTGGTAGATGCTGTTAGCAAACTAGAAGGCCAAAAGATTGTTTGGTTAATGTTGCCAGCTGGCGAAATTACCGAAAATCAAATTAAAGATTTAATTCCGCTATTAAATAAAGGCGACATCATCGTCGATGGCGGCAATTCTAACTACAAGCACAGTCAACGTCGCGGCGCCATGTTAGCCGAACTTGGCATTGGCTTTATTGATTGCGGTACTTCTGGCGGCGTTTGGGGCTTAGATAACGGCTACTGCTTAATGTACGGCGGCGACAAACAATTTGCTGATGTATTAACACCTTACGCGCAAGCCTTAACCCACGCCGACCGCGGTTGGGCACACGTTGGCCCAGTTGGCTCTGGCCACTTCACCAAAATGCTACACAATGGTATTGAATATGGCATGATGCAAGCATTTGCCGAAGGTTTGGACTTGCTAAAAGGCAAAGAAGAATTCAACCTAGACTTAGCGCAAATTACCGAATTATGGCGCCATGGCTCAGTTGTGCGTAGCTGGTTGCTCGATTTAACAGCCGAAGCACTCAAAAGTGACCAATCATTAGAATCAATCGCTCCTTATGTGGCAGATTCTGGTGAAGGTCGCTGGACAGTAGTTGAGGCGGTTGAGCAAGGTGTTGCGGCGCCGGTGTTAACAGTGGCATTGCAAGCGCGTTTCAGAAGCCAAGATAAACATGGTTACAGCTACAAATTGCTATCGTTAATGCGTAACGCTTTTGGCGGCCACGCTGTTAAGAAAAACTAAAGTAAATTAATTCTTGTGCGTCATTTCTTAAAAAATTTTGAAATGACGCATGAGTATTTTTTGCCACAAAATTAAATATTCAGGTTTAGGATAAGGCTTAAAGAAATGACGCAAACGCATACAAATAATGGAATTGACCCTTGTACCCTTGTGCTATTTGGCGCAAGCGGCAATTTAGCACGTGTAAAGCTTTATCCTGGCTTGTTTAGACTCGATTCGATTGGTCGCTTACCTGCTGAATTGAAAATTTTAGCAGTTGGCCGTCAAGAAGTAACTCAAGAAGCGTGGCGTGCTGATATTAAAAGCATGCTAGATACAAAATTTAAAAAAGGTTACGATGCCGCCGCTTTTGAGCGTTTTATTGCGCGTAACTTTTATCATGCTAACCCGCCAACAGACCCAGATGCGTTTAGCAAGCTTAAAGATACATTAAGTGATACCTCAATTTTCCCACAAAACTTGGCTTATTTTTTATCTGTGCGCCCTGTGGATTTCGCGCCAGTGGTTGAATCATTAGCAAAAGTGGGCTTGACGCAAGAAGATAAATTCTGGCGCCGTGTAGTGGTTGAAAAACCATTTGGTACAGATTTGAATAGCGCGATTGATTTACAAGCCGCGTTAACCAAAAACTTAAAAGAAAGCCAAATTTACCGTATTGACCATTATTTGGGCAAATCGGCGCTGCAAAATATTCTATTACAACGCTTCACCAATACGATATTGGAGCCGATTTGGAACAATCAATACATTGATCATGTGCAAATCACCAATACCGAAATGTTGGGCGTGGGCGACCGCACGCAGTTTTACGACAGTACTGGGGCTTTAAGGGATATGATTCAAAGCCATGTACTGCAAACACTGGCCTTAACCGCGATGGAAATGCCAAAAGATTTAACACCGCATGGCGTACGCGATGCGAAAATTAAAGTGTTAGAGCAAATTCGCCCTATTCCAGTGAACGAATTAAGCAAACATGCTTTCCGCGCGCAATATGCCGCGGGCGAAGTATTTAGTTCGGATGGCAAAGGCGAAAAAGCGCCAGGCTATTTAGAAGAATTAGGCAACAAAGATAGCGTAGTAGAAACATATGCGGCGTTAAAATTGTTTATTGATAATCCGCGCTGGCAAGGTGTGCCTTTCTATATTCGCACAGCAAAACGCTTGCACGAAGCCGATACGCGCATTTCTATCCGCTTTAAAAAAGCACCGTTACAAGTCAACGAGCAAGACCAAAACTGGCTGATTATCGGCATTCAACCGCGTGAGTGTATCAAAATGGAAATTCAAGCCAAAGTACCAGGTTTAGATATCAACACCCGCACTATTCAATTAGATGCGGCAAACCGTTTGCCAGAAGATGACACGGTTGATGCGTATGAGGCTTTATTGCTTAACTTGATGCAAGGCGATAATTCAAATTACTTGCATATCAGTGAAGCCGAAGCACAATGGCGCTTGGTGGATCCAGTGGTTAAAGCATGGGCTGCGGACAAATCGCCTGTGCATCAATACCCTGCTGGCTCAAGTGACCCAGAAGCATCAAAAATGATTTTTGAAGCAGAAGATCAGTTTTGGCGTTATTCAATTCAATTGGGTGGCGATCAGCAATAGTTAAAATAATTTGCAATCAAAGTGTGATTTATTGTTATTATTTGCACTCATTAAAAGCGGAGTTAATACTCCGCTTTTTACCTTTTAATAGACTAATGAATGAGCGTTAAGCATGAGTATAAAATCGGATAAGTGGATTCGCCGCATGGCTGAAGAGCATCAAATGATTTCTCCATTTGAGCCAAAGCAAGTCAAGATGAATGCCGCTGGCGAGCGCATGGTTTCTTACGGCACATCCAGTTACGGCTACGATATTCGTTGCAGTAAAGAGTTTAAATTATTCACCAATATCAATAGCACAATTGTTGACCCGAAAAATTTCGACCCGAATTCGTTTGTAGAAGTAAATGCCGATTACTGCATTATTCCGCCGAATTCATTTGCCCTAGCGCGCACCGTTGAATACTTTAAAATCCCGCGCAACGTATTAACCATTTGCTTAGGCAAATCCACTTACGCACGCTGCGGAATTATTGTAAATGTGACTCCGTTTGAGCCAGAATGGGAAGGCTATGTAACGCTGGAATTTAGCAACACAACACCGCTACCAGCCAAGATATACGCCAACGAAGGCTGTGCACAAGTGCTGTTTTTTGAAGCCGATGCCGACGATGTTTGCGAAACCAGTTACAAAGACCGTGGTGGTAAATACCAAGGCCAAGTGGGCGTTACACTGCCTAAAATCTAGTCATTAGTAGGCAGTTTGTAGTCGTTAGTTAAAAAATTCAGACTTGCCAGCACTCGAAACTAACGACTAACGACTGTCGACTACAAACCAAGGATTAAATTAATGAAATTCCGCTTTCCCGTTGTTATTATCGATGAAGATTTTCGCTCTGAAAATTCCTCAGGTTTAGGTATTCGCGTACTGGCCAAAGCCATTGAGGCCGAAGGCTTTGAAGTGCTTGGCGTTACCAGTTATGGCGATTTAACCTCGTTTGCACAGCAACAAAGCCGCGCTTCAGCCTTTATTTTATCGATTGATGATAATGAGTTTATTGAAGGCAACCAAGAGGCGTTAGAAAATTTACGCAAGTTTGTGGATGAAATTCGTTACCGTAATGAAGAAATTCCCATTTTCTTGCATGGCGAAACACGTACTTCGCGCCATATTCCAAACGAAATTTTACGCGAACTTAACGGCTTTATTCACATGTATGAAGATACGCCAGAATTTGTGGCGCGCTATATTCTGCGCGAAGCACGTACCTATTTAGATAGCCTTGCGCCACCATTTTTTAAAGCATTAACAGAGTACGCGGCTGATGGCTCATATTCATGGCACTGCCCTGGCCACTCTGGCGGTGTAGCGTTTTTAAAATCGCCTGTTGGTCAGATGTTTCACCAATTTTTTGGTGAAAATATGTTGCGTGCAGACGTATGTAATGCCGTAGATGAACTTGGTCAGCTTTTAGACCACACAGGCCCAGTAGCCGCGTCTGAGCGCAATGCGGCACGTATTTACAACTGCGACCATTTGTATTTTGTCACCAACGGTACTTCAACATCTAACAAAATGGTGTGGAACAGCACAGTCGCACCGGGTGACGTGGTAGTGGTTGACCGCAACTGCCATAAATCGATATTGCACGCCATTATTATGACAGGCGCTGTGCCCGTATTTTTAATGCCAACGCGTAACCATTTTGGCATTATCGGGCCGATTCCAAAAAGTGAATTTGAGTGGGAAAACATTCAAAAGAAAATTGATCGCAACCCGTTTATTTTAGACAAAACGGCTAAACCGCGCGTATTGACTATCACACAATCTACCTATGACGGCGTGCTTTATAACGTTGAAGAAATCAAAGATATGTTGGATGGCAAAATTGATACGCTGCATTTTGATGAAGCTTGGTTGCCACATGCCACTTTCCACGATTTTTACGGTGATTATCACGCGATTGGCGAAGGCCGTCCGCGTTGTAAAGAAAGCATGGTGTTTTCTACTCAATCTACGCATAAATTATTGGCAGGCTTATCGCAAGCCAGCCAAATTTTGGTGCAAGATGCTGAAAACAATAAGCTTGACCGCGACATTTTTAATGAAGCCTACTTGATGCATACCTCTACCAGCCCGCAATATTCGATTGTGGCCAGTATTGATGTGGCGGCAGCCATGATGGAAGCGCCGGGTGGCAAGGCTTTAGTTGAAGAAAGCTTAATGGAAGCGCTAGATTTCCGCCGTGCCATGCGCAAAGTGGATGAAGAATGGGGTGCAGACTGGTGGTTTAAGGTTTGGGGCCCAGATGATTTAAGTGAAGAAGGCTTGGAAGAGCGCGACGCTTGGATGCTGAAAGCAAATGATGCTTGGCATGATTTCGGCAATTTAGCCGAAGGTTTTAATATGCTCGATCCAATCAAAGCCACCATCATTACACCGGGCTTGGATATTAAAGGCACTTTCTCTGAGAAATTTGGTATTCCTGCCGCTATTGTGACCAAATATTTAGCTGAACATGGCGTTATTGTTGAAAAAACCGGTTTGTATTCATTCTTTATTATGTTCACCATTGGCATTACCAAAGGCCGCTGGAACACCATGGTAGCCGCTTTGCAGCAATTTAAAGATGACTATGACAAGAACCAGCCTTTGTGGAAAGTGTTGCCAGAGTTTGTACAAAAACAACCACGCTATGAAAAAGTGGGCTTGCGTGATTTGTGCGAAAAAATTCATGCCGTTTACAAAGCCAATGATGTGGCCAAATTAACCACTGAAATGTATTTATCTGACATGGTGCCTGCCATGAAACCAACCGATGCGTTTGCAAAAATGGCGCACCGTAAAATGGATCGTGTGCCGATTGATGATCTTGAAGGCCGCATCACAGCCGTGCTTTTAACGCCCTACCCACCTGGTATTCCATTGCTAATCCCAGGTGAGCGTTTCAATAAAATCATTGTAAATTACTTAAAATTTGCGCGTGAATTTAACGAAAAATTCCCTGGTTTTGAAGCGGATAATCACGGTTTAGTAAAAGAAATAGTGGATGGAAAAGCGGTGTATTTTGTGGATTGCGTAACACAAAATTCATAACATAAACTTAGTTAAGTGATTGTAAAGAATAGTAAATTTGGCATAGCCCACGCGAGCTATTTGTACCTGGTCAACAATTAGTTAAAGTACGTCTACCTTAGACTTACTTATGATTAGGATACAAAATGTTAAAAAAATCTTTATTAGTTGCAGCACTATTATCAGCATCTGTTTTATCAGCTACGGCTCAAGCTAGCACTGTTGGTTTAAGCTATGCTGGCGCCAATACAATGGTTGCTACAAACGTTTCAATTAGCGGCAGTACAAGTACTTATTGGATGGGTAGCAGCAATCTTAACGTTTCAGATGCTGCTAGTACGCTTATCGGCTTTTGTGTGGATCCACTTCAACCAGCTGTTAGCACTGTAAATGCTTACGATAAAAGCGCTTTAGATGCGACTGACTTTTTCAGTGGTAGCGGTGCAACCCGTTTTGTTAATGCGCAAAAACTGTATGACAATGCTTATGCTACTTTATCAAGTGCAGAACAAACGGCTGGCTTTCGTTTAGCTTTATGGGAAATTTTCCATGATGACCTTAGCACCTCTACCGGCATTATTAAAGCAGTAAGCGGCTCTAGCGCCGGCATGGTAGCTGCTGCCAGTACATACTTAAGTTCTTTAAGTGGCTGGAATACGACAGGTGCATATAGCCTGACTTTTTATAATAACGCCACTAAACAAGATTTCTTAGTTGCTTCACCTTCAGCTGTACCAGTACCGGCCGCATTGCCTTTACTAGCTTCAGGCTTATTGGGTTTTGGTGTAATGCGCCGTCGCAACAAAACTAAATAATCAATCGTTTTAATCAAAAAAAATAGCGCTCTTTTGAGCGCTATTTTCAATTTAGCTACTGCATAAAAATCATTTAGGCCGAAAGATAACTAACATAGCTATATTGCAAGCCACTCTCTGAGATATGTTTTTCACGTGCTTGTTCTTGCCATTGCGTTAAATCGACTTTTTCAAAATAGGCGTCACCATTAAAATCGGCATGTACTTCGGTAATATAAAGCTTGTTGGCTAATTGAATTCCTTCTTTATATAACTCTGCTCCGCCAATTAAAAATGGCTCAACATCACCTTCACACAGCGTTAATGCGGCTTGCAGATTATGTGCAATCAACGCGCCTTCTACTTGGTAATTTTTATTGCGTGTCACAATTACGGTTGTTCTATTTGGCAATAAGCGACCTAGCGATTCGTAGGTTTTACGCCCCATAATAATATGATGGCCGGTGGTGAGTGCGCGAAAGCGTTTTAAATCCTCTGGCAGATGCCAAGGCAAGGTGTTGTTAACACCAATAACATTGTGATTTGCAACAGCGACAATAAGAGATAAATTTTTCATTAGCATATTATACGTGGTTGTTTATTTGCGAAGGCAAGATAAAAGCTTGTGTGCAACACAAACCGTTTTATCAAAAAAATCTATCAATAAAATCTGTACCCTCAAATACAAAAACACCCCACATTTCTGTGAGGTGTTTTATTGGTTAAATTAACCAGTAACTAACTACAATTTAAAGTGACTAAATTATAGTGAGAATACTGTTAATGCACCGCCGCCAGGAGCCGCGTTGTATTTTGTTAATTCTTTGTAACCACCAGCTGCACCTAGTGCATCTGTGTCGTTAGTTAAACCAAGG
>JBKJIJ010000008.1:0-340215 GCA_046598525.1 Methylotenera sp.
TGGAGGCGCGAGCCGGAGTCGAACCGGCCTAAACGGCTTTGCAGGCCGCGGCATAACCGCTTTGCTATCGCGCCTTACAGAGAGCAGCATTTAACTTAAAATTAGATGCCTGAAACTAAAACGGCGAAAGCATGCATGCATTCGCCGTATCAGTTATTATTTGGAGCGGGAAACGAGACTCGAACTCGCGACCTATACCTTGGCAAGGTATCGCTCTACCAGCTGAGCTATTCCCGCGTCGTTAAGACAGCCAGCATTATAGCCGTTTTCGGAGCATCGTCAAGACTAAATCGACTAATTATTCACTAAATTGTGTGATTAATTTTTTAAGCAAAATTTTATTGAATCGATTCTTTAAGATGTGGCCATGCTGCTTTTAGGTAATAAGCCATTGATAACAATGTTAAAAAAGCCGCAAAAATAATCAAAATTTGGCCGACAAATTTGGTATTAAAATCGCCCAATGCACCTAAATTTAATTTGTCGTAATACAGTAATAAAAATATAGCGATCATTTGCGCTGCGGTTTTGACTTTACCAATGGTGGCAACCGCCACATTACTGCTTTTACCAGTGCCTGCCATCCATTCACGCAAAGCGCTAATGGCAATTTCGCGGCCAATGATAATTAATGCAATCACCGCGCCTATGCGTTCAAACTCAACTAGTACAATTAATGCCGCTGCTACCATTAATTTATCGGCCACTGGGTCTAAAAAAGCACCAAAGTTTGAGGTTTGATTAAATCGTCTGGCCCAAAAACCATCCAGCCAATCGGTAAAAGCGGCTAAGGCAAATACGCCAGCGGCGGTTGCATTTACCCAATGCGCTGGAAAAGCAGCTAAAGTCATGGCGCTTTTTGGAATATAAAATATGCCAACAAAGACTGGAATCAGCGCGATTCGTAACACGGTTAGAATGTTTGGGATGTTCCACAACATATTGTTTTTTTACTTTATTAAAGTTGAGGGTGCCTCTATAAATTTAAGCTTTTAAGTCAAACAGGGCGCGATTGAAAAATAATGACGCTGCATATAATTAATATGTAAGGAATTATTTTTCATGAGTAACGCCGTGTGACGACAAAGATTGAATTTATAGAGGCATCCTTAATGTAGTTGTTCGTAAATTTTAATTGCCAACGATTGGCTTATGCCATCCACTTGCGCAATTTCATCCATACTAGCACTTTTAACCCCATCTAATCCACCAAAGCGCGTTAGCAAGGCTTTACGGCGTTTAGCGCCCACGCCTTCTATATCTTCTAGGCTTGAGGTGATACGTGCTTTGGCGCGCTTGGCACGGTGGCCTGTGATGGCAAAACGATGCGCTTCATCACGTATTTGTTGCAATAAATGCAGGCCTTGATTATCTTTTTCTAGGTTTAGCATTTCACCTGTATCCGAAAAAATCATGGTTTCCAGCCCAGGCCGGCGTTCTTCGCCTTTGGCAATGCCCACCAATAAAATATCTTGCAAGCCCACTTCTTGCATCACATCAATCGCCACGCCTAGCTGGCCTTTGCCACCATCAATAAACACCAAATCTGGTCGCACGCCCTCACCCGCGGCTACTTTTTTATAGCGCCGCGTCAACACATCGCGCATTGCCGCGTAATCGTCACCGGGCGTAATGCCGGTAATGTTATAGCGCCTGTATTCACTATTTTGCAGATTACCTTTATCAAATACCACACAGCTGCCCACCGTCGCCTCGCCCATGGTGTGGCTAATATCAAAGCATTCAATGCGCTCTGTGGTTTCGGGCAAGTTAAGCGCTTCGCGTAGCGCAATCAAGCGCGCTTCTTGGTTACTGGCAGCGGCTTGTTTTTGCGTTAGCGCTAGCTCGGCATTTGTTTGCGCCATTTTTAGCCAAACGCGTTTATCGCCGATTGCATTGGTGATGATTTTGATTTTGCGACCACTTTGCTCGCTGAACGCCAATTCAAACGTTTTTGCATCCACTTCAGCGCCGCACACAATCATGGGTGGTGTGTTTTGTGCCACATAATGTTGGGTTAAAAACGCTTCTACGGTTTCTACTAAATCGGCATCTTGGGTGTTTTTTGGCATAAAGCTTTTATCACCCAAATGCCGCCCACCACGAATCATCACTAAATTAATGCAATGCTGGCCTGCAATATTGGCACAGGCGATTACATCGGCATCGGACACACTAAAATCGCTAACAAATTGTTTGGCTTGCACTTGGCGCAGCGCTTGCATGCGGTCCCTAAACACCACCGCCATTTCGTATTCCTGATTGGCCGCCGCCGTATTCATTTTGTCGCCCAAGGTATTAATCACCTCATTGGTTTTGCCTTCTAAAAACAGCGCCGCCATATTCACGTCATGCGCATAATTTTCAGGTGTAATGTATTCCACACATGGCGCGGTGCAACGCTCAATTTGATATTGCAAACAAGGTCGGCTGCGATTGGCGAACACGGTATTTTCGCAAGTGCGCAATTTAAAGACCTTTTGCAAAAGCTGAATACTTTCGCGCACCGCGACACTATTGGGAAAAGGGCCGAAATAGCGCGAACCTTTGCGTTGCGCGCCACGATGAAAAGCCAAACGGGAGAATTTGTCGCCTGTAAGCGTGATGTAGGGATAAGACTTATCATCGCGAAACAACACGTTGTAACGCGGCATTAAGCCTTTGATGAGGTTATTTTCTAGCAGCAGCGCCTCTGCCTCACTTCTGGTTACCGTCGTTTCAATCTTAACGATATTGCTCACCATCATGCGCGTGCGCGGGCTAGGCAAATTTTTATTAAAATAGCTAGAAACGCGTTTTTTAATATCTTTGGCTTTGCCCACATAAATCACTTCATCCGTGGCGTTAATCATGCGATAAACGCCGGGCAAGTTAGGCAGGTTTTTTAAAATGGGCTTAGGATCAAACATGCCAATATTTTAGCACCCTCCAAGCTAATTTACGCCTCATTCATCCAGCAATTGCCCGCCTATGGCCCAATCTTCATACGCCACTTCTTCAAACGTAATATAGGTATACGATTTTGGCTTATGCGCTACGCGCTCTAAGGTTTCGGTGATTTCTTTAGCGATTTGCGCTTTTTGTTCTCGCGTTACTTCGCCTGCTAGTTTGATATTCACATAGGGCATTGCTTTCTCCTTTAAAAATCTAAATATAAGCGGTTAATCAAAACGCCTTAACCATTTTTGTATGAGTGCCAGATATCGTTGCTGAGCTTTACTGTAACCGCCAAAATTAGCAGCGAAATCAATATAGACAATAGCGGGTCAATTAAAAGCCAGCCTGTAAAGTAAATCACAATACCCGCCACCACAGCCGCTACCGAGCCTAATAAATCGCCCATTACGTGCAAATAAGCGGCGCGTTTGTTGTGGTTTTGTTCCGCACCATGAGCGTGACCATGGCCATCATCGTCACTATGCAGCAATTTTAATACAATTAAATTGACCACTAAGCCAGCAAACGCAATAAAAATCACATAGCCGCCAGAAACAGCTTGTGGATTTTGAAAGCGTTGCAACGCCTCAGCGATAATATAAATCACCACTGCAAACATCAGCACAACATTGACCACAGAGGCCACAATTTCTACATGGCTTTGGCCACTAGCATGCCGATGCGTGCCGGGTTTGGCTGATAAATGCGCGGCAAACCAAGCTAAACCAAGCGCAAATAAATCGGAAAACATATGCCAAGCATCGCTGATTAATGCTAATGAATTGGTCCAAATGCCGCCATAAAATTCAGCAAAAGCAAAAATAAAAATTAATACAAAAGGAATAGCGTAAATACTATTGGGTTGCGATTGATGCTGGTGTTGGTGTTCGTCATGATGATGGCTATCCATTGCGGCTTCCTGTTAAGTTAATTTTAGCTAAATGAATCATACAAGAAACAGCGACTTTGACTTTATAATTTCGCCATGCCAAATAAACTAAGATTTATCAAAACCCCATGTTAAGTTACCGCCACGCCTTTCATGCCGGTAATCACGCCGATGTTTTAAAGCATTATGTGCAAAATCTTGTGCTGAATTATTTTAATCAAAAAGATGCGCCTTACTTTTACGTAGACACGCACGCAGGTGCTGGCATGTATGCTTTAAGCAGCGAATTTGCGAAAAAAAATGCCGAATTTGAAACTGGCATTGCGCGATTAATTAATGCCGAAAACCTGCCACAATCATTGGCCGATTATGTCGCGATGATTCAACATTTCAATCAAAACAACCACTTAACTTTATACCCTGGCTCACCCAAAATTGCCGATTCGCTCATTCGCGCCGCAGACAAAATGCGCCTTTTTGAACTTCATCCAAATGATTACACTTTATTACTGCAAAACTTTAGCAATGAAAATGGCAAATTAGATAACGCCGTAAAAGTGAATCAGCAAGATGGTTTTGCAGGCTTAAAAGCTTGTTTGCCGCCGCCAACCAAGCGCGCCGTGGTTTTAATTGATCCGCCTTATGAGCTAAAAGACGACTATCAGCGCGTGGTGAATTGCATACAAGATAGCCTAAAGCGCTTTGCCACTGGCACTTTTATGGTTTGGTACCCGTTATTGCAACGGCCAGAACCCGCGCAAATGTTGGCCGATTTAGCTAAATTGAATGTTAAAAGCTGGTTAAATATTCAATTAACGGTGCAAGCACCCAGCGCAAAAGGCTTTGGCATGCACGGTAGCGGCATGTTTATTGTGAACGCGCCTTATACTCTGCCAGCCATACTTGATGAATCTCTGCCGATATTGACCGATTTATTAAGCTTGGATGACAGCGCGCATTACACAGTCACAAGCCACATTACATAGGGTAAAATGCGCATAAAGCTTTTTACACATTTTTAGGAAACTCATGCAAACCAAAACCAAACCCAGCGCTGGCGAATATAAACAGGGCAGCATTATGTCCAATATTTTATTCGGCAGCCGCTGGTTACAATTGCCGCTTTATTTGGGCTTAATTATCGCTCAAGCGGTTTATGTGTTTTTCTTTGGCGTTGAGCTGGTGCATTTAGTGCAAAAAGCCACCCAGCTGGTAGAAGCCGATATCATGTTGATTGTATTGGGTTTAATTGATGTGGTGATGATTTCAAACTTGCTGATTATGGTGATTGTAGGCGGCTACGAAACCTTTGTATCGCGCCTAAATTTAGCCGGCCACCCAGATGAGCCAGATTGGCTTTCGCATGTAAACGCCAACTTGCTTAAAGTAAAACTGGCGACTGCGATTATTGGTATTTCATCGATTCATTTGCTTAAAACGTTTATCAATGCCGAAAATTTGACCGATAAAGTATTGATTTGGCAGACTATTATTCACATGACGTTTGTTTTATCAGCGGTGGCGATTGCTTATATTGATAAATTAATGACACATAGCAATGTTGAGCATTAACAGCCGTGTATTAAAATCAAGGCATCAATATAGATACTGAATAGTTGGTGCGTTTGCATTGCTTAAACGCACCGAAAAACGGTGTACCGCAATGGTTTTTTCGTTTTCCGTTTTAATAATCACGCGCCAATCGCCAGCCGCTGGGTTGGTTTTGTAGGTGTAGCCTCTAAAACCATCGTAGCGGCCGCCGTTTACGCTAAAGCTGGCGCGCGATTGCAATACCCAGCCTTGTTTGGTGTGCCGCTGCCAATCGTGAAATAGCTTGGTTTTTAAGCCTGCTGGCGCAAAAATGCTTGAAAAGCAGTAAATACGCGCCCCATTTTTCATTTCTAAATCATCGCTGGTTTTACGCCAAAACACCCACCACGGCGATTTTTGCTGGCTTAGCTGATACTTTCCATCTGCTTTTTCAATTGAGTATGCCATGGCAATATCGCGCTTAACCAGCGGCACTGGCGGAATCATATCCAAGGCATAAGCCAACATTAGCAAGCCAGCAATTACCGAAACGGGCCAAATACTGCCTAAATGATTAGGCGTTTTTGTATAAAGCCAATAGGCCAAAGCCGCGCCTAATAAGGTGCTCAGGTAAAACCAAATGCTTAGCACGCTGCCCAAAATAAATGGCAAAGCAAAGTTAAATAGCAACATGGCGCACAAGCCAAACAACGCCCAGCTGACGGTAAAACGCCTGTATTGATCCTCTAAAAACTCATTGGCAACCAGCAAAGCGCCTAAAAACAAGCACATTAACCAAGCCAGCCAATGGCTTGAGCTTTTAAAATATAAAATAAAAAGCGCGCTTAATAGGCTGCCAAATAAAAATTGCAGCAAAAAATACGGCCAGCACGAAGTGACAAGATTGTATATACGCGTTGGTAGCTTAGCTTGGTCCGCTAGAATAAAGCTGGGCCGGCTGGTGATAAATAGAATCAATGCGGCGGCTAATAGATAGCCAGCAAAAATGATTAAATCGCTTGCGGCCACATTGCGGCCAATGGTCAGCGCATCCCAAATAAAGCCAGCAGAAAAGAAAACCGCTGGTAGGTAATCGCCCAACTTGCTGATGCGATTAGAGATATTGCGCAATAATATAGCCAATAACGATACCTGTAATCAGTGAAATGGTGAGCCCGCGGTAGGTCAGCACATCTTTGCTGTAGCCCCGCTTAATGGCGATAAATGAAATTAAATAACCCACCGCGTTAAGCAGCCAAATAAAGCCAATACTGAGTATTTTGACTAATAACGGGCCAATAAACGGTATTAAGCCAATAATGCCCACCACCCAAGCAAACGCGCCAGATAGCAGGCCAATTAACACGGTTGAGCCAAGAATCACTTTATGGTCAATATGGTAGCGATAGCCTACATAGATAAGCGCAGCCAAAACCAAAAAGACTGGCAGCATAATGCGCCAATCTTTCCAATTAAACCTGCCGAATGGGTACTTTTCGTTAGGTTTTACCATCAACGACTAAACCACTTCAGCAATCGGAATCACTTTTTTACCTGAGCTTAAGGTATCTAACGCTGCTTTGTATTCGGTCATTTGGTCAAAGTTTAAATATTTATAAATTTCAGCGGTGTTGGCTAGTTTATTGCCCACCGTTTCCATATATTCGGCATGGCTTGGCATACGGCCTAATTTAGCGCACACCGCCGCTAACTCGGCTGAACCCAAGTAAACACGCGCATCTTTACCCATACGGTTATCAAAGTTGCGTGTTGAGGTAGAAAATACAGTGGCTTTATCGGCCACGCGCGCTTGATTGCCCATGCATAAACTGCAACCAGGGATTTCTGTACGCGCGCCAGCAATACCGAATACAGAATAAACGCCTTCATCACGCAATTGTGCTTCATCCATACGTGTTGGCGGCGCAATCCATAAACGGGTTGGAATATTACCTGTGCCTTCTAACACTTTTGCGGCAGCGCGATAATGGCCGATATTGGTCATGCAGCTACCAATAAATACTTCGTCTATTTTATCGCCCACCACTGCCGACATCGGCTTGATGTCATCTGGGTCATTCGGGCAAGCCACAAGCGGTTCTTTAATGGTTGCTAAATCAATCTCAATAATATGCGCATATTCCGCATCAGCATCTGGTTTTAGTAGCTCTGGTTTTGCCAACCAAGCTTGCATATTTTCAATACGGCGTTGCAAAGTACGTGCATCTTCATAGCCGTTTTCAATCATATTTTGCATCAGCACAATATTGGATTTTAAAAATTCAATCACTGGCGCTTCGGATAATAAAACGGTACAGCCGTTGGCAGAGCGTTCAGCAGAGGCATCGGCAAACTCAAACGCTTGCTCAACTTTTAAATCGGGCAAGCCTTCAATCTCTAAAATGCGGCCGTTAAATACGTTCATTTTGTTGGTTTTTCCAACCGTCAACGTACCTTCTTGAATTGCCGCATAAGGAATCGCATTAACCAAATCGCGTAAAGTAATACCCGGTTGCATTTCGCCTTTAAAGCGCACCAATACAGATTCTGGCATATCCAATGGCATAGCGCCTGTGGCAGCTGCAAAGGCCACCAAGCCAGAACCAGCAGGGAATGAAATACCAATTGGAAAACGCGTATGCGAATCGCCGCCTGTACCCACCGTATCAGGCAAAATCAAACGATTTAACCATGAGTGAATCACACCATCACCTGGGCGCAATGAAACACCACCGCGGCTAGACATAAATTCTGGCAAGCTATGTTGTAATTTGATATCCACTGGTTTTGGATAAGCGGCGGTATGGCAAAAGCTTTGCATCACCAAATCACTGCTAAAACCTAAACAAGCTAATTCTTTTAGCTCATCGCGCGTCATGCCGCCTGTTGTATCTTGGCTGCCAACCGTAGTTGCTTTTGGCTCACAATACGTATTCGGGCGTACGCCAGTGCCTTCTGGCAAACCGCAAGCGCGGCCGACCATTTTTTGTGCCAGCGTATAGCCTTTGGTTGAAACAACCGCAGGTGTAGCTTTAATGAAAATTTCGGTCTCAGGCAAGTTTAAAGCCTTGCGTGCATTGGCAGTTAAACCACGGCCAATAATCAAGGGAATACGGCCACCCGCACGCACTTCATCTGGTAAGGTAACGGGATTAATTTCAAAGGTAGAAATAATCTCACCCGTTTCATTCAGCACTTTTCCTTCATAGGGGAAAATCGTGATTTCATCGCCGGTTTGCATTTTGGATACATCGCATTGAATTGGCAATGCGCCTGAATCTTCTGCGGTATTAAAGAAAATCGGGGCGATTTTTGCGCCTAAAATCACGCCACCTGTGCGCTTATTCGGGATATTCGGAATATCATTACCCATAAACCATTGCACTGAATTAATGGCTGATTTGCGTGAAGAACCCGTACCTACTACATCGCCCACATAAACCAATGGCAAACCTTTTTGCTTTAATGTTTCAATTTTTGCTAAGCCATCTGGCATTTTATTCACTAGCATCGCTTTGGCATGCAATGGAATATCTGGGCGGCTCCAAGCGTCTTGCGCAGGGCTTAAATCATCGGTATTGGTTTCGCCATCTACTTTAAACACAATCATTTTCAACTGCTTGGCAAGCACTGGCTTGCTGGTAAACCATTCTGCATTAGCCCAAGATTCCATTAATTTTTTGGCATGCAGATTGCCATTTTTCATCAGAACATCTACATCATGGAATGCATCAAACATTAAAATGGTGTTGCTTAAAGCAGTCACCGCATGCGCTGCCATTGGTGTACTTAATAGCTCAACCAAAGCTTGCACGTTGTAACCACCCAACATCGTGCCCAAGAGCTGTACAGCTTTTTCAGGTGTAATTACTGGTGAGCTAGCAATGCCTTTTGCAATATCGGCCAAAAATGCCGCTTTAACATAGGCGGCTGTATCTACACCAGCTGGGGTTTGATTTTCCAGCAAATCTAATAATTGGGCTTCATCTGATTTGGCTGGATTTTTAAGCAACTCAACCAGCTCAGCGACTTGCTCTGCTGATAACGGTAATGGTGGAAGTTGAATAGCTGCGCGCTCTTGCACATGCGTTTGGTAGGCTTTTAACATGATGGTTTTTCAGGCTCGTTAGTAATTAATCGTGTGGGCATATTTATAAATCCAATTTTCGTCGTTATACGGCGTTGCTCATAAAAAATAATTCCTTACATATTAACTATATGCGGCGTCATTATTTTTTAATCGCGCCTTGTTTAACTTAGAAACTTGAATTTATAAACGCGCCCAAATTATAAACTAGCCCGAATCGTCAGTCGTTTCACATTTGTAAAATCTTTAAAATGAAACGCTTAAATTAAAGCTAGTAGGTTTTGTCTGTGTATAACTCTTTAGCAAACGGGGTGCTGCAGCTTTTACCCTTAGCTGATGCTTCCCATTTATCTAATAAATCTTTTTGGTATTCACTACCATGCAATGCAACCAAATAAGCGCGCACTTCAAACACATCGGCAAACCCGTTTTTATCGGTATCCATTTTAGCGATTTTGTCTTCTACCGTTGGGCCAGTGTACCTGCCGTCTTTGTCGGTTAAGTAATCCAGCACGCTTAACGTTTCTGAGCCAGCGTTTTCTGTATTAAGTGCAACTTCAACCGCGCTTGCCGCTGTGGCAATAAACAACAGAAAAATCGCGGTGGCGGTTTGTAATAATCGCACCATTATTTTGCCTACCGTCATTTTAGGATTCATCATATCAAGCCCGCCTTTGGTTAAAACCATCATCATTATGACCGATGTTATAACTAAAAGTGCATGGCAATCTGTGACTTAAGGCACATGTTCTTAAATATTTAGCTCAGTATTTACAATACTATGTATGAAACAAAATCATTTCAATTTCAAAAAAAACCTCACCTCGTAATTTCCGCTTTCGCGAGGATGACGGAAGTGTAAATTTTCAATCTGACATTTCCGTCAAAAAAATTAAATTAAAGCTTTAATTTCAATCACTTTTTGTTTAGCAATCTTTTGCTGCCACATTGCAGGCCCCGTTTTATGTACTGATTCACCCATCGCGCTTACTGCGACCGTTACGGGCATATCCACTACATCAAATTCGTAAATCGCTTCCATGCCTAAATCTTCAAACGCAATTACTCGCGATTTCTTGATGGCTTTGCTCACCAAAAATGCGGCGCCACCTACTGCCATTAAATACACAGATTTATATTTTTTAATTACCTCAAGCGCCTCATCGCCGCGCTCTGCTTTACCAATACTGCCCAGCAAATTAAGCTTACCCAGCATTAATTCGGTGTAGTCATCCATACGTGTAGCAGTGGTAGGGCCTGCTGGGCCTACCGCTTCGCCAGCAACCGCATCCACAGGGCCTACATAATAAATAAATCGATTGCTCAAATCGACTGGCAATTTTTCACCTTTTGCCAGCATATTGGCAATACGTTTATGTGCCGCATCACGCCCAGTTAGGATTTTCCCTGTTAACAATAGCGTTTCACCTGCCTGCCAATGCCCAATATCCGCCTTGCTTAAACTATCAACATTAACCCTTTTTGCTTGCGCGCTTGGCGCCCAATGCACATCTGGGTAAGTGCTTAAATCTGGTGGCGTTAATTCTGCCGCACCGCTACCATCTAAAACAAAATGCACATGCCTTGTGGCCGCGCAATTGGGAATAATCGCTACTGGCAAGCTGGCGGCATGGGTTGGATAGTCTAAAATCTTCACATCCAAAACAGTTGCCAAGCCACCCAAACCTTGCGCGCCAATGCCTAAATTATTCACTTTCTCGAAAATCTCTAAACGTAATTCTTCAATCTTATTTAAGCTTTGCGTATCTTTCAACTTCAGCTCATGCATATCAATCGGCGCCATTAGTGATTCTTTTGCCATCAGCATGGCCTTTTCTGCACTACCGCCAATGCCAATGCCCAGCATGCCTGGCGGGCACCAACCCGCACCCATTTGGGGCACAACTTCCAATATCCAATCCACTATTGAATCATTCGGATTCAACATTGCCAGCTTGGCTTTATTCTCTGAACCACCGCCTTTTGCGGCAATACTCACCTCGACTTTGTCGCCGGCCACTAGTGAAACATGTACCACAGCAGGCGTATTATCCTTAGTATTGGCGCGCTTTCCAGCAGGGTCGGTCACTAAAGAGGCACGTAATTTATTCTCTGGCAACAAATAAGCGCGGCGCACACCTTCGTTTACCATTTGCTCAATATCTAGTTGAACGATATCAAGGCCTGTATCCCATTTCACCTGCATGCCTACTTTAACAAAAGCAACAACAATGCCAGTATCCTGACAAATTGGACGCTTGCCTTCTGCACACATTCTGGAGTTGGTCAGTATCTGCGCAATCGCATCTTTAGCCGCAGGCGACTGTTCTAATTTGTAAGCTTCGCCTAAAGCCTGAATATAATCAGCTGGGTGGTAATACGAAATATATTGCAGCGCATCACTGACACTTTGAATAAAGTCGGCTTGTTTAATGGTGGTCATTTTTAATTATCGCGTGGATTTTGCAATAGCAATATTGGGGCTAATGTCTTTACGCAAGATTTTACCATTTTTGGTGCGCGGGAAATCGTTAGCCAAATACACCGTTTTAGGCGTTTTGTAGGCGGCCAAATGCTGTTTGCCAAAAGCCAATAAGTCATCTGGGCTGGTATTAGCTTCTGGTTTTAAAATCACATAAATCACCACTAACAATTTATCTTTTTCAATTTCCTCGCCTACTGCGGCGCAATCGGCCACATCGGGATGGCCTTTATACACGCGCTCTATCTCATAAGGCGATACACGATAGCCAAAGCTTTTAATAATGTCATCTTTACGGCCTAAAAACCAAATATAGCCATCTGCATCGTATTTGGCGTAATCTCCTGTGAAAAAGTAGCCATCACGCTTATATTTTGCTGTTTCTTCGGCTAAATCCCAATAATTTAAAAATACACCGGGGTCATCTAGCGGCACACTAATCATGCCCTCTTCGCCCACAGCCACTGGCTCTAAGGTTTCTGGATTAAGCAATTGAATAGCATGCCCTGGCTGTGGAAAACCCGCAGAACCTGGGCGAATTGGGCGAAATTGGCTTTGGCTTAAATAGTAAGAAAACTCACTCATGCCAACGGCTTCATAAATATTCAAGCCAAAACGCGCATGCCACTGGGTCAATACCTCATCAGACAAATGCTCACCCGCGCTCATATAATGGCGCATGCTTGGCAACTCGGCTTGACCAGCGGTCGTTTTTTGCAGCAATTGGCGGTAAATTGTGGGCACGCCAATAAAGATAGTGGCTTGATGTTTTTGAATTAAATCCAGCCATTTTTGGGCATCATTTTTGCCTTCATGCACAATCACCGTTTTGCCTAGATAAAGCGGATCCATCAAGCCAGTGCCTAGTACATAGGTCCAGTTGAACTTACCCGAATGCATAATGCGGTCGGTTGTGGTGTCAGAATAATTAAACCAATATTGCGCCGCAGGCTGGCGACCAAGCAAAGCGCGGTGCGCATGCAACACCCCTTTCGGATAGCCAGTCGTGCCAGAGGTATAGACTAAATAAGCAGGGTCTTCTGCTTGTGTGCGATGCGATTGATCAAATTTGTGCGTCACCGCTAAACTGTTTTCTAAGCCAAGCACATTTAAGTGTGCATGCGGCTGAGTATCAGTGGTTTGCGATAAAAGTACATGGTTTAAATTAGGCATATTTTTTAAATCGGCGACCAACTGCGATTCCATCGCATACCATGCTGGCGCATCTGTCACCAACACCGTTGCGCCAGAATCTTTAGCCAAATAAGCCACTTCTTCAGCCGTTAACAAAGTAGAAGTCGGCACTGAAATCGCACCCATTTTCATGGCGCCTAAAAAAGCGATTGGATAATCCAAACTATTAGGCAAACGAATCAGCACGCGATCGCCCACTTTTACGTTTAAATTGCGCAGTAATTGTGCAAATTGGTCCGTTTTATGTGCCAGCTCAGTAAATGTAATTTGGGAAGTGCCAAGCGCATCGTCTTCTACAATCATGGCAATATTATCCGCTTGTGGCGTGCCTAGATGTTTATCCGTGCAAGCCACGCCAATATTAAAGTGGCTGGGGATTTGCCATTGCCATTCTGGAAACTGTTCAAATTTTTGTGTCATTTAGTTTTCATTTCTTTAACAATTTTCTTTAATTCCGTCATTCTGAGTCGGTTTTTGGGCGAAGAATCCAGAAGTTGAAACGCTGTAATGGATTCTTCGCTTTGTTCAGAATTACGGATGTGAAATCAAACAAATTACGCCCCTCTCCCCAACCCTCTCCCGCTTGCGGGCGAGGGGCTAAGTTCGCACAGCTTATTCAAATTAGTTACTAGAGCAAAACACCGTATGGCCAGTTCTGACGCACCACTTGCGCTGGTAATTGCTCTAGCACATGCACCGCAAACTCTTTATCCGATGTTTTTAATGCACGTAAGGCATGCGCGCGCAGCAAGGTTTGCAGCGCTTTACCAAACATGGGCGGGTCTAACATTTCGCCTTCAAATTTAATCGCACCGCCAAGCAATGCATCTGCAGCGATTGCGGCTTTTAAAATCCCCACTTTTTGCGCCACTTCGGTAGGCGATGGCGTGTAAGCGGTTTTACATAAATGAATATGGCCTGGATGAATCACCTGCTTGCCTGTTAGGCCCATCGCGGCTTCTTGGCAAGCGTGTTTATACACAATGCGCGATTCATTATCGCCATGCAAATCCAGCCAGCGGCGTACATCGTGCGGCTCTAAAAATTTTTCTGGCATGATATTTTGACCAATTAGCGTTTCAACCCCGCCAATCACGCCTTTACCAGCAATACGCGCCTCAAACATTAGCTGATTCATGTAAAACTGCAGCTCTTCAATCCAGCCTTCGGCCGTAATATGAATGCCCATGGCTTTTGAAAAATCGTGTATACCAAACACCACATGCTTTACCGTGTTGTATTGCATTAATTCTGGCGCGATTTTCAGCGATTTTGGATGTTCGATAATCGGCTGAATGGTGATATGCGGATTAACACTTAACAATAAGCTGGATAAATCGCGCACTTCGGCTGCGCCATATACTTCGCCCGCTTTGGCCAGCATCACCACATCAATATAGTCGCCCATATCGCGCACCAGCTGCATATCTTGCTCATATTCATCGGTGCGAAATGAGTTACAGCGGATGGCAATCGTCACGCGTTCGTTCACTTTACGTAGCGCTGGCAATTCATTGCGCAGCAAATCGCGGCTCATTTCTTTTTGACGGCAGCCATCTTCTAAGTCAAAAATCAGCGTATGTGCGATGGTGTTATGCGCATGTTTTTTCATGCGCGCGGCGGCTTGGGTGACATCTTCATAAATGCCCAAGCTGGGTGCGTATTTCACAGGCGGGTAATACAACTGAATACCAGGCCAATAGTCGCCTAGCGGGTTACATGTATGTGTTATTTCAGTCATTGCGTACCTTCCTTTTTTTATTGCCTTTTTAGCTTGCCTTTATCGTACTAATTTATGCAAACGTCCTAATGAACTTGCTTTAAAAATCTTATCTTATTCACCACATCCGCCGTATCGGCATTTTTTGGTGTGATTTTGTCGCTAGAAACCAAGGTCCAAAAATCGTTATCGGGCAACTCTAGCAAATCATCAAATGCCTGTAATTGCGCTAAGGTTAAGCCATTAAAATGTAGAGCAATAAAACGTTGCAGCACAATATCCAGCTCTAACATGCCGCGCCTGCAACGCCAAGCTAAGCGCCGCAGTTCGGCATCTTTCATATCTTCTGCATTTAACATATTGATTAGCCTAATTAATTATCCCAGCGTAATACCAAATATTTTTTTAGCTGGCTTAACATCAACATTGTCTTTTGCCCGTTCAATTTTCAAATCTTTAATATTGGCAATCGCCGCATTTGGGTTGAGCTTTTTAGGGCACACTTCCACGCAATTCATAATGTTATGGCAGCGATACAAACGATACGGATCTTCTAAATTTTCTAAACGTTCTTCTATTGCCTGATCGCGCGAATCCATAATAAAGCGATTGGCTTGCATCAAGCCCGCTGGGCCTACAAACTTATCCGGGTTCCACCAGAACGATGGGCACGATGTGGTGCATGCGCCACATAAAATACATTCATACATGCCATCTAATTTGGCGCGGTCGGCTGGGCTTTGCAAGCGTTCGGTTTCTGGCAAGGGGTCATCATTAATCAGGTATGGCTTTACCGAATTGTAATGCTCAAAAAATTGCGTCATATCCACAACCAAATCGCGTATTACTGGCAAGCCTGGCATAGGGCGCAGCACCACTGGTTGATCTAAATCACTCAGTTTGGTAATGCAAGCTAAGCCGTTTTTGCCGTTGATATTCATACTGTCGCTGCCACAAACGCCTTCGCGGCACGATTTACGCAAACTCAAGGTATCGTCATGCTCCTTGATGCGAATCAGCGCATCAAGCAACATTTGATCTTCATCTTCCAGCACGATATCGTAATCCTGCATGTAGGGCTTTTTATCGACATCTGGATTGTAGCGATATACCGAAAATTTCATTTGTTTAGCCATGATTCAACCTTAATATACGCGTGCTTTGGGCGCAAAAGATTCCACTGTTTGTGGTTTTAAGCGCACTGGTTTGTACGTTAACTGCTTATCTTGCTTATAAAATAGTGAGTGCTTCAGCCAATTTTCATCATCGCGCGCGGCAAAATCTTCTCGCGCATGTGCGCCGCGGCTCTCTGTGCGATTATTGGCTGCATGCATGGTCGCCAATGCCACTTCGATTAAATTATCCAACTCAAGTGCCTCAACCCTTGCGGTATTGAACACTTGGCTTTTATCTTTAATGGTCAGGTTAGGGATGCGTTTTGCAACCGCATCGATTTCGCGCACTCCTTCTGCCAACAAATCAGGAAAACGGAAAACGCCGCAGTGCGTTTGCATGGTTTTGCGCATGGCGTCACCCACTTCGGTCACATTTTCGCCCTGTGTATTTTCTAAGCGATTAACGCGCTCTAAAGTCTTGTCAGCTGCATCCGCAGGCAAGGCTTTATGCGTATTGTTTTCTTTGATTGCGGTGGTCATATGGTCACCAGCGGCTTTACCAAACACCACTAAATCCAGTAAAGAATTTGAGCCCAAACGATTGGCACCATGCACAGAAACGCACGCACATTCGCCTACCGCATAAAGCCCATTAACGACTTTTTCACCTTCCAAAACCACCTGACCATCCAAATTGGTCGGGATGCCGCCCATCATGTAATGACAAGTCGGCACAATTGGAATCGGGTCTTTAATTGGGTCTACATTGGCAAAAGTTTTGGCGATTTCGCGTATACCCGGCAGGCTTTTATTAATGCGTTCTTCACCCAAATGGTCTAGCTTCAAATATACCGCATCTTTATTTTTACCAACGCCGCGGCCTTCTTTAATTTCTGTCGAAATCGCGCGCGAAATCACATCGCGGCTGGCTAAATCTTTGGCATGCGGCGCGTAGCGCTCCATAAAACGCTCGCCTTCAGAGTTCACCAAATAGCCGCCTTCGCCACGTACGCCTTCTGTAATTAAAACGCCAGCATGCAATACCCCAGTTGGGTGAAATTGCCAAAATTCCATATCTTGCAAAGGCAAGCCAGCGCGCGCCGCCATGCCTAAACCATCACCCGTATTAATAAACGCATTGGTGCTGGCTTGAAATATGCGGCCTGCGCCACCTGTAGCTAATAGAGTCGTCTTGGCCTGCATAATATGAATCTGGCCGGTTTCAATTTCCAACGCAATCACACCCAGCACATCGCCTTCGCTATCGCGAATTAAATCCAGCGCAAACCACTCTACAAAAAACTGCGTATTCGCGCGAATATTGCGCTGATATAAAGTATGCAACATGGCGTGGCCTGTACGGTCTGCCACGGCGCAGGTGCGCGATATAGGATTCTCGCCAAAATTTTGTGTCATGCCGCCAAATGGGCGTTGGTAAATTTTGCCAGATTCTAAACGATCAAATGGCATGCCAAAATGCTCAAGCTCAATAATGGCTTTGGCGGCGTTTTTGCACATAAACTCAATCGCATCTTGGTCACCCAAATAGTCCGAACCCTTGATGGTGTCATACATATGCCATAACCATTTATCTTCTGCCACATTACCCAGCGCCGCCGCAATGCCGCCCTGCGCCGCAACTGTGTGCGAACGGGTTGGGAACACTTTAGATAGCACTGCCACCTTAACGCCAGATTCAGCTAGCTGCAATGCAGCACGCAAACCTGCACCGCCGCCGCCAACAATCACGGCATCAAATTGATGTTTTTGAAGATTAGATGATGCCATTCTTTAAATATTCCACAATATAAACATTAACCAAAATAGGTAACCTACTAGCACAATATCTACCGCCAATTGCATATAAGCGCGTAGCACTTTATTAAACACATAATCTTTAAGCACATCTGCTACGCCCAGCCAAGCATGCATAAACAAGCTCATAAAAAATAATAAAGTGGCTAACCTAAACCATACGGGTGATACAAATTCAAGCCAAGCGGCGTAATTTTGTTGCCAAGTTGCATGCCCAAACGGCTGAACAATTAATAACAAAACCACTAGCAATACAATATAAACAGCCATCACTACAGCGGTTAAGCGCTGCGATAACCACAAACGCATGCCGGGATATTGGTGGGTTAAAAGTTGTATCAACATACTGAATTACCAAATCGCCATTGCAAAAATAAGCACAGACAAACCAACTAAGCACAACACCACACGGCTAGACAAGCGCGCATTTTTAAGCGAAGTCATCCAGTGAATGTCTTGCAACAAATGGCGTATACCGGCATAAAAGTGGTGAAAAAATGCCCATGAAAGCCCAATTAGTATCAACTTTACGTACCAAGTATTCAGCCTTAATGTCAGCAAATAGTAGCTGAACGGCGAATCGACACTAGCCTTAAAAGCCAATAAAATCAACGGCAAAGCCAAAAACAAACCAACACCCGATGCTCTATGCAAAATAGAAACCACTGCGTTAATCGGCAGGCGGATGGTTAGTAAATTCAGATTTTTAGGCCTGTTTTTTAATGGCTTTTTTTGCATGTATTATTCTTTTGCCGCTTTTGCTACTGCGCCCGAAACCCGCTCTAACAAGCGCGCATCAAACGGTTTGGGGATAATGTATTCTTTGCCAAATTTAAGCTCAGTCAAGTTATACGCTTTCAAAATCTCCGCTGGCACTGGCTCGCGCGCCAATTCGCTTAATGCTTTTGCTGCGGCGATTTTCATATTTTCAGTAATTTTGGTGGCTTTTGCATCTAATGCACCACGGAATAAATAAGGAAAACACAAAGCGTTATTTACCTGATTCGGAAAATCGCTGCGGCCTGTTGCCATTAAAATATCGTCACGCACGGCATGCGCAATGCTTGGCAGAATTTCTGGGTCTGGATTAGCCAATGCAAAAATAATTGGATTTTTTGCCATACCTCTAATCAGCTCAGCATCTAATGCATTTTTGGCAGAAACACCAATAAATACGTCCGCTTGCGGCATCACATCGGCTAATGTTGAGGCGTTTGTAGGTGCTACAGCCAAATCACGATTGTTGTCATGTAAATCGGCACGATTGGTATCCAGTACACCGCTTCTATCCACCATCGTAATATTAGTCGCGCCCATTAATTTAAGCAGTTTTGCACAAGAACAACCCGCTGCACCTGCGCCTAAAAATACAATTTTTGCGGTTAGCAAAGTTTTGCCTTGCAGCTCAAGTGCATTTAACAAAGCTGCCGCCACAATCACCGCAGTGCCGTGCTGGTCATCATGAAAAACAGGAATATCTAAACGGCGTTTCAGCTCATTTTCAATATAAAAACAGTGTGGCGCGGCAATATCTTCTAAATTAATGCCGCCAAAAGTGGGGGAAATATTCACCACCGTTTGAATAAATTCATCTGGCGTGGCGGCATTGATTTCAATATCAAACACATCAATACCCGCGAAACGCTTAAACAATACCGCTTTGCCCTCCATTACTGGCTTGCTGGCCAGCGCACCCATATTGCCCAAGCCCAATACCGCCGTTCCATCGGTAATCACCGCAATCAAGTTACCTTTATTGGTGTATTTATAAGCGTTAGCAGGATCAGCATGAATTTCACGCACCGGCTCTGCAACGCCAGGCGTGTAAGCAAGCGACAAATCATCTTGCGTGGCGCAAGGTTTGGATGAATCGACACTCAACTTCCCAGGTTTTGGAAATTGGTGATAATCCAGCGCACGTTTTTTTAAGTCATCCATTTTTAACCCCAACAAAGTTTTAGTGCTTAGTTTTAGCATTTAGCGCCCGCTTCGGGGGTCTTAAAAAAGCTATATATTTAGTATTTTTCAAAACTTGTTCCAGCTAGGCGGATGAGCGCAGACAGTACGATTAGTACGGCAAGCGAAATCCAACAACGCTGGGGCATGTTTTCAAAAATACTCACTCTAGTTCGGACATGTAGTGATGATCATCTGTGAGACACAATCCCAATCGCCATTCCATCGGCTTATCACCATAGGTATACGATACACGCTCAATACTCAGCAACGGCGCACCAACCTGCAAATTCAAGGCTTCAGCCACCTCTGCATTAGCCGCTACTGCCGTCAAACGCTCTTCGGCGCGAATCATGCGCACGCCGTATTCTGTTTCATACATGCTATACATTGAGCCTTGATTTTCTTCTACGCGCGTACCGTTTAGGCCCTTAAAAGGCGCTGCCGGAATCACAATATGGTCGTAAATTAGTGGCCTGCCAGAAAAAGTCAGCAGGCGTTTGACTTCAATCAACGCCGCACCTGCCTTTATTTCAAGGATACTCGACATGCGGTTATCGGCCTTGGTTTTAGTACAATTTAACAATTCGTTTTGTAGCACTTCTTTTTGGCCATTGGCGGCCGTTAAACGCAAAAAGCGCAATTTAATGCCCTCTTCATTGTGCGTGGCTACAAACGTGCCCTTGCCTTGACGGCGAATTAGAATATTTTCACCTGCCAAGCTATCAATGGCTTTGCGTACAGTGCCTTGCGATACTTTATAACGCGACGCAAGATCGATTTCACTAGGAATCATTTCGCCAGGACGCCATTCGCCACCAATTAAACTTTGCGTAAGCAATACTTTAATTTGGTCATATAACGGTTTATAACTGGGTGAGTTGTAGGCTTTATCGATCATCATAAGCTCACAGTAATGAAGTTGATGTGATTAAAACATACCATTAAAAAATAGTCTAGTGTTTTATATCTTATATAAGACATAAGATATTTGTTGACATGTAAACAAATGCGTCTATATAATCAATTTAATTCTTATCCATCTGCAACAAATTGTGATGGAATTGACCTATAGGACTTAATATGGAAATAGGCTTTCGCCCCCGCCGCTCGATGCTTTATGTGCCTGGTTGCAATCTGCATTATTTAGACCGCGCACGCACATTGCAAGCCGATTCAGTCATTTTGGATTTGGGCGACCCTATATTGGTCGACTGTAAAATCCAATCGCGTGAGAATATTGTAGCTGCCGTCAAACAAGGCGGTTACGGCTCTCGTGAAGTGGTGGTACGTGTGAATAATCTTGATTCTATTTGGGGTCATGACGACATTAAAGCGGTGGCCAATATTGGTGCAGACGCGATTCTTTTCCCTAATATTGAATCGGCAGACGACGTGCACACCGCCTTGAAATGGCTAGATGAAGCAGGTGGCAGCCATATGCCTATTATGGTGATGATAGAAAGCCCGATTGCGGTATTAAATTCCAAAGAAATCGCCGCAGCAAGCGACCGCATTGCGTGTATGGTAATGGCGACATCGGATTTGATTTCACAATTGCATGCCCGCGTAACGCATGAGCGCAGCGCTATATTAACCTCACTTTCATTGGTCATTTTAGCTGCTCGCGCCTATGGCCGCTGCGTGGTGGATGGCATTTCCAGTGATTTTAAAAATATGCATTCGTTTGAGTATGCCTGTCGTTTAGGGCGTGATATGGGTTTTGATGGCAAATCATTGGTGCATCCTGCGCAAATTGCTTACAGCAATGATGCTTACACACCTAAAGCCACTGAAATAAGAAGCGCGCGCGCCATTATTCAAGCCTTAAAAGAGGCCAATGACTCTGGCCGAGGCACTGTAGTGGTGGATGACAAACTGGTTGAGCATCATCATGTAAAAGCAGCCCAAAGACTCTTAAAACTGCATGACATGATTGCCGAACTAGAAGAAGAATTTATTTAAAAAGTGAATAAGCATGATATCCACCAAAACGAATAATGGCCGATTTTTTGAAGACTTCGTGTTAAACGAGGTCATTCAACACGCCTCACCGCGCACCATTACAGCCGGCGATTGCGCACTTTACCTTGGTTTATATGGATCGCGTAACCCGCTGCATTGCTCTGAGCCTTTTGCTCAAAGTTTGGGTTTTAAAACAACTCCTACAGATGATTTATTGGCTTTTCATATTGCTTTTGGCAAAACCGTACCAGATATTTCGGTAAACGCAGTAGCCAATTTAGGCTATGCCGATGTGCGCTTTATTCAGCCCGTTTTTGTGGGTGACACGCTTTCTACATCCAGTCAAGTAATTGGTTTAAAACAAAACTCCAGTGGCAAAAATGGCGTGGTTTGGGTGCGTTCTACGGCTGTTAATCAGCGCAAAGAACCCGTATTAAGCTGGGTGCGCTGGGTGATGGTACATAAAAACAATCTTGATGCACCTGCGCCAGCAGCGGTTATACCTGAGTTGCCCAATTTTGTGGCGCCAGAAAATTTAAGTATGGCACCAAATGTCACAGCCAAAAACTTTGATAAAAGAATCACTGGCGGCCACTATTTTTGGCAAGATTACCAAATAGGTGAGCGCATTAATCACGCAGCAGGCTTGACGATTAACGACAGTGATCACTCAATGGCAACGCACTTATATCAAAATAATGCGCGTTTGCACTTTGATGATTTTATGATGCGAAATTCAAACTACGGCAAACGCTTGGTGTATGGCGGCGTGGCGATTTCGATGTGCCGCGCATTAAGTTTTGATGGCTTGGAAAATGCAATTTCTATACTGGCGATTAACGGTGGCACTCATGCAAATCCAGCTTTTGCGGGCGACACCATTTATTGCGCTACAGAAGTATTAGACGCATGGCAATTGCCCAATAGCGACTTCGGCGCATTAAGACTGCGCATGGTTGGCATTAAAAATATGTCGCCAACTGATTTGGTAGAGATTAAAACAGATAAAGGTTACCACCCAAATGTGGTACTCGATTTAGATTACACCGTACTTATTCCGCGAAAAGGAAATCACTAAAATGGCTGAGGTTTTAAACATGGCTAATGGTCAAAAAAAGGTACACCCAAACGACGCTTTATTTGGTGGCGAAAAACCATTTCCGCTTATTCCAGCGTGTGAGCATTTTGCAGGAAGCGAGAAATTAATCTTAAAAGCACTTAGCCTGCAAGATGCCAATAATCCAAACGCGCCGGGCCCAGTGTTTGATATCACCTGCGATTGTGAAGATGGCGCCGCCAGCGGCCAAGAGCGCGATCACGCTGAAATGATTGTGCGCGTTTTAAATAGTGAAGCCAACGTGCACAAAATGGCTGGCGCACGCATTCACGATTACACGCATCCCGCTTGGAAGCAAGATATCGATATTTTAGTGGGTGGCTGTGGCCGCGTACTGAGCTATATCACTATTCCAAAATGCACTAGCTTAAATCAAGCTTCTGAAATGATTGCCTATATTCAAAAAGCCGCTGCTTTTGCGGGTGTTGAAAGAGTCATTCCAGTACATATTCTAGTTGAAACGCATGGCGCTTTGAATCAAGTGCATGAAATCGCCAAATTGCCTTGGATTCAGGTGCTGGATTTCGGCTTGATGGATTTTGTCAGCGCGCATCACGGTGCGATTCCCGCCTCTGCCATGCGCAGCCCAGGCCAGTTTGAGCACCGCTTATTGGCGCGCGCCAAGACAGAAGTGGTTTCTGCCGCGCTGGCAAATGGCGTAGTACCCGCACACAACGTAACACTGGATTTAAAAAATGTAGAAACCACAAAAAACGACGCCAGCCGCGCCCGTAATGAGTTTGGTTTTATGCGCATGTGGAGTATTTATCCTACGCAAATTCAGGCTATTGTCGATGCCATGAAACCTAATTTTGATGAAGTGACTGACGCTGCCAATATTTTATTAGCCGCTCAAAACGGTGACTGGGGCCCTATTCAGTACGCAGGCGAACTGCATGACAGAGCAACCTATCGTTACTTTTGGGAAGTTTTACAAAAAGCCAGATTAACAGGCGTGGCAATTTCAGACGAATCTATTCAAGCCTTTTTTAGTTAAAGCGACAAGCCTAATGAACAACCACTTATCAGCAGGGGCGCGTTTTCGTGCTGCCTTACAAGCCGAAAAACCGCTGCAAATTATCGGCGCCATCAGCGCTTATCACGCCATGTTGGCCACCCAAAGCGGTTTCAAAGCCATTTATCTATCTGGCGGCGGCGTAGCGGCGGGCTCTTTAGGCTTGCCAGACCTAGGCATTTCAACACTTGAAGATGTTTTGATTGATGTTAGGCGTATTACTGACGCAGTCGATACGCCATTATTAGTGGATATCGATACTGGCTGGGGTGGCGCTTTTAATATTGCACGGTCAGTGAAATCCATCGCTAAAGCAGGTGCAGCAGCCGTCCATATTGAAGATCAAGTTTCAGCCAAACGCTGTGGTCACCGCCCAAACAAAGCGATTGTGAGTTTAGATGAAATGGTGGACCGTGTAAAAGCGGCGGTGGACGCCAAACCCTACGATGATTTTGTGATTATGGCGCGCACCGATGCCTTGGCGGTTGAAGGTTTGCAATCGGCGATTGACCGCGCCTGTGCTTGCGTTGAAGCGGGTGCCGATATGATATTCCCTGAAGCCATTACGGAATTAGGAATGTACAAACAATTTGCAGCAGCGGTTAATGTGCCTGTTTTGGCTAATATTACCGAGTTTGGTAGCACGCCTTTATTTACCGTAGATGAGTTGCGCACAGCCGATGTAAGCATGGTGTTATATCCACTTTCTGCTTTTCGCGCCATGAATCAGGCTGCTTTAACCGTGTATGAAACCATGCGCAAAGAAGGCACACAGAAAAACGTGTTGCATTTGATGCAAACCCGCGCCGAGCTTTACGAGCACTTGGGTTATCACGCATTTGAGCAGAAATTAGACGCGCTGTTTAAGCAAGAAAAGAACTAGCTTAACCGTCATTCCCGCGTAGGCGGGAATCCATTGTAAAAACGGTTAAATTCAAAATGGATTCCCGTTTTCACGGGAATGACGAAAATAAGGGAAATTTATGGAAACAGTAACAACTGAACCTAAAAAGAAAAAAGGTGTAGCGCTTGCAGGCGTAACTGCAGGCAACACCGCAATATGCACCGTAGGCCATACAGGCAACGATTTGCATTACCGCGGTTACGATATTATTGAGTTGGCCAAATACGCGACATTTGAAGAAGTAGCCTATTTGTTGATTCATGGTGAGTTACCAAACCAAGTACAATTAACGGCTTATCACGCCAAGTTAAAACAACTGCGCACTTTGCCTGTTGAGCTTAAAACCGTACTAGAAGAGATTCCTAAAAACACGCACCCAATGGACGTGATGCGTACGGCTTGCTCAATGTTAGGCACGTTACAACCAGAAGCGGCTGACCGCAATACAGCAGCAGCGCAAGATTTAGGTGACCGATTAATTGCCTGCTTTGGTTCTATTTTGCTGTATTGGTACCACTTTAGTCATCACGGCAAACGCGCGAATGTCGAAACCGACGATGATAGTATCGCCGCCCATTTTTTACATGTACTACATGGCAAAGCGCCCAGTGCCTTGCATATTGCCGCCATGAATACATCGCTGGTTTTATATGCAGAGCATGAATTTAACGCGTCCACCTTCACCGCCCGCGTCATTGCTGGCACCTTATCCGATATGTATAGCTGCATTACAGGCGCAATTGGCGCACTGCGTGGCGCAAAACATGGCGGTGCAAATGAAGCGGCCATGGAAATCATTGAGCGCTACAAAAATGCCGATGAAGCTGAAGCCGACATTTTGGCGCGCATGGCACGCAAGGAAATCATTATTGGCTTTGGCCATCCTGTGTATACCATTGCCGACCCTAGAAATGAATCAATCAAAGAAGTTAGCCGTAAATTATGTGAAGATAACGGCAATATGACGCTTTTTGAAGTTTCTTCAAGAATCGAAGAAGTAATGTGGCGCGAGAAGAAAATGTTCCCAAACTTAGATTGGTACAGCGCATCCAGCTATCACATGATGGGCATTCCAACTGGCATGTTTACACCCATATTTGTGATTTCGCGCACTACAGGCTGGGTGGCGCATGTGATTGAGCAGCGCATTGATAACAAGATTATTCGTCCAAATGCGGAATACGTGGGGCCTGATAATCGGCCTTATGTTGCGCTTAATAAACGCTAATTCGCTTTTTAGCCACAGAGATCACAGAGCGCACAGAGAAAAAATAACCCCTCAAACCGTCATTCTGAGCACAGCGAAGAATCCAGTTTTTTGCTACATATACATGGATTCTTCGCCTAGATAAAACCCAGGCTAAGAATGACGGAACTTTAAAATTTAAGTTTTATGAAAGTAAGCAAAATTATGTCTGCCCATATTTCTAACGTACGCCCAGCCCCCGACCAAGTGATTGTTGATATCGCCAATTACGTCGCTGATTATCAAATCGAATCGACTGAAGCCTTTGACACCGCGCGTAACTGCTTGATGGATACATTGGGCTGTGGTTTTGAAGCCTTGGACTACCCAGCTTGCAGGAAAATATTAGGCCCAGTGGTTGCCGGCACTGTAGTGCCAAATGGCGCAAAAGTACCGGGCACTTCTTATCAATTAGACCCAATTTTAGCGGCCTTTAATATTGGCGCGATGATTCGCTGGTTAGACTTTAACGATACCTGGCTGGCTGCGGAATGGGGTCACCCATCGGACAACTTGGGTGGCATTCTGGCAGTAGCCGATTACATCTCACGTAAAAATATCGCTGAAGGTAAAGCGGCGCTGACTATTAAAGACGTGCTAACCGCCATGATTAAAGCGCATGAAATTCAAGGTGTGTTTGCATTAGAAAACAGCTTTAATCGTGTAGGGCTAGACCATGTTATCTTGGTCAAAATCGCTTCAACCGCAGTAGTCACCAAACTACTTGGCGGCAATAAAGAAGACATTATCAATGCCGTTTCTAACGCCTTTGTTGATGGTCAAAGTTTGCGTACATATAGACATTCGCCTAACACAGGTTCACGCAAATCATGGGCAGCAGGCGATGCGACTAGCCGTGCGGTGCGCTTGGCTTGGATGACCATGCAAGGCGAAATGGGCTACCCAAGTGCATTAACCGCCAAAACTTGGGGCTTTTACGATGTGCTATTTAAAGGTAATCAATTTAAATTCCAGCGCGATTACGGCAGCTACGTAATGGAACAAGTGTTATTCAAAATCTCATTCCCTGCCGAATTCCATGCGCAAACTGCAGTGGAATGCGCGATTCAATTGCACGCACAAGTAGGTAGAGAGCTGCAAACCTTAGAGCAAATCGCGCAAATCGATAAAATCGTGATTACCACGCATGAGTCTGCGATTCGCATCATTGATAAAACTGGTCCGCTGGATAACCCTGCAGACCGCGACCATTGCATTCAGTATATGGCGGCGATTGGTTTGCTTAAAGGCAACTTAACGGCGCAGGATTATGAAGATGCAGTAGCGGCCGACCCAAGAATTGACGCGATTCGCGCCAAAATGACTTGTGTAGAAAAAGCCGAATACACCAAGGATTACCACGACCCAGAAAAACGCTCAATCGCCAACGCCATTCAAGTGTTCTTTAAAGACGGCACAAGCTCAGACAATATCGCGGTGGAATACCCAATCGGCCATAGACGCCGCCGTGGTGAGGGCATCCCTGAGTTAGTAAAAAAATTCAAAGTGAATTTAGCGCGTAAATTTGACACAACAAAACAAGCGGATATTTTGGCTTTATGTTTAGACCAAGCCAAATTAGAAGCGAGTCCAGTACATGTTTTTGTAGATATGCTGGTTGTATAAATAGTCACCAAGGTAAGCGACTAATCTGCACCCTAAATTTAACTCATGCAAATTTAGGGTAAAATAGCGGTTTATTGAACCGCCGTTTGAAAGCTCAGAATTATGTCAGAAATGCAGTCGCTTACCACTCTTAATGCACTATCTCCACTTGATGGTCGCTACCAAACCAAATTAGATTCCCTGCGCCCTTATTTTAGTGAGTACGCGTTGATTAAACACCGCGCTTGGGTAGAAGTAGAATGGCTAAAAGCCTTATCGGCAGCCAAAGAATTAGCTGAAATCGCGCCATTTAGTGCGGAAACGATTCAAGAATTAGACGCTGCAATCATTAATTTTTCGGAAGCGGATGCAGCGCAGGTTAAGGCGATTGAAGCGCGCACTAATCATGATGTAAAAGCGCTTGAATACTGGTTAAAAGAAAAGTTTGATATTAATCCTGAGATTAAAAAAGCCAGTGAATTTATCCACTTTGCTTGTACTTCAGAAGATATTAACAATCTATCGCACGGCTTGATGTTAAAAAGTGCGCGCGATGCTGTGATGTTGCCATTTTTGGCCGATTTAATGGCGCGCTTAACTGAGTTGAGCCATCAACTGGCTGACCAGCCAATGCTGTCGCGTACACACGGCCAAACCGCTTCGCCAACCACAATGGGCAAAGAGTTAGCCAATGTGGTGTACCGTTTGCAACGCCAACAAAAACAGTTACAAAACAACGATATTCTAGGCAAAATCAACGGCGCAGTGGGCAACTTCAATGCGCACTTATCCGCATACCCCACTTTTGATTGGGAAAGTTTCGCTAAGAACTTTGTAGAATCATTAGGCTTGGTTTACAACCCAATGACCATCCAAATTGAGCCTCATGATTATATGGCTGAGCTATACGACACACTGGCGCGAATCAACACCATTTTGATTGATTTGAATCGCGATATTTGGGGCTATATCTCTGTTGGCTATTTCAAGCAAAAAGTGAAAGCGGGCGAAATCGGTTCATCAACCATGCCGCACAAGGTTAACCCGATTGATTTTGAAAACAGTGAAGGTAATTTGGGTTTAGCCAATGCGGTTCTGCGCCATATGGCCGAAAAGCTACCAATTTCACGCTGGCAACGTGACCTAACTGATTCAACCGTGCTTAGAAATATGGGCGTGGCGTTTGGTTATACTTTATTAGGCTACGATTCTTGTTTGCGTGGTTTAAATAAGCTAGAAATCAACACCGCAAAATTGGCAGAAGACTTAGACAATAGCTGGGAAGTACTAGCAGAGCCAATCCAAACCGTGATGCGCCGTTATGGTATTGAAAACCCGTATGAGCAATTAAAAGAACTTACACGCGGCAAAGGTGGCATTAATAAAGCTTCATTACACACATTTATTAGCGGCTTAAAAATTCCTGCAGAAGCCAAACAATTGCTGCTTGAAATGACGCCCGCTAGTTATATTGGTAAGGCTACTGAGCTAACTAAACACATTTAATCTTAATTACCCGTCATTCCCGCGCAGGCGGGAATCTAGGAGAACCAATTAACCAACTGGATTCCCGCCTACGCGGGAATGACGGCTATTAAAGATTGAAATTTTTAAGGCTTTGCAAATGAGCGAAATCCTAGTTTTATATTACTCGCAAGGCGGTGCCGTTAAAGAAATGGCTCAAATTATCGCGCGCGGGGTAGAAAGTGTTAATGGGGCAAAAGCGCGTATTCGCACGGTACCAAAGGTATCAGCCAATTGTGAAGCGACTGAGTCGGATATTCCTACCAGCGGCGACCCGTATGTTGAGTTGAGTGATTTGCAGGAATGCATCGGCTTAGCGCTAGGCAGCCCTACGCGCTTTGGCAATATGGCGGCACCGATGAAATACTTTTTAGATGGCACAGCTGGTTTATGGCTAAAAGGCGCTTTGATTGGCAAGCCTGCCGCTGTATTCACTAGCACGGGCTCTATGCATGGCGGAAATGAAACGACGTTACTCACCATGATGTTGCCGCTGATGCATCACGGTATGTTAATCGTCGGCTTGCCTTATTCTGAGCCTGAATTATCCAGCACGCAATCGGGCGGCACGCCTTATGGGGCAAGCCATATCGGCGGCGCTATGAATGACAAGCCGATTACGGCGGACGAAAAAAAATTGTGCATGGCGCTGGGCAAACGCTTGGCCGAAACCGCATTAAAATTGAATCAATAGGCAAATAAATGACGTTGGCAACTGAGGCAAGGCAATTTTTACGCAGTACGCGCCACGGCGTTTTATCGACTCATTCAAGCAAATTTGCGGGCTACCCTTTTGGCTCTGTAACGCCGTTTGTGCTGGATAGCGATTGCCAGCCGATTATTTTAATTAGCAGCATTGCCGAACACACCAAAAACATTGCGGTTAATGCAAAAGTTTCTTTGCTGGTATTTGCCGAAGGTGCTGATTTGCAGGCCAACGCGCGATTAACGCTGATTGGTGAAGCCGCGCAAATCAACAAAGATGATTCTGATTTGCGTGCGCGTTATTTGCGCTATTTACCGCAAAGCGCTGGATATTTTGATATGCACGATTTTGCGTTTTACCGCATTAGCATTCACCAAGCGCGCTATATTGCTGGCTTTGGCAAAATGGGTTGGGCCGATGGCAATGAAATTGGCGCAGCAAGTAATTCGATTGCCGCGCTTGAAAACGGCATGTTGCAACATATGAATGCCGACCATGTGGATAGCATGTTAGCCTATTGTCAGCACTTTTATAATGTAAGGCCGCAAAGTATTGAGTTAATTGGAGTGGACAGCGATGGCTTTGATATTCGCGCCACCATTAATGAAGACACTACTAATATTTTGCGTTTTAATTTTGAATCACCTATTTTTGACGCGCAATCAGCCCGCGCTGCTTTTGTAGCGCTTAGCAAGCTCTCAAAGTAATCTCTTAAAAAACTCTCTAAAAAATTCCAACTAAAATTCCAAGTAAAATCTCTGGCACCCCCCACGCATATGAATCCATTTTCACTAAACAACTATCAAGCCAAACACCTGCAATTAGGTGCAAGCGTTTGTTTAATTGCGCTTATTTTGCTGTGTATCGCTTGGGAGAGTGTATTGGCGCCGCTAAAACCCAACGGCTCATTGCTGATTTTAAAGGCCTTGCCGCTATTAATTCCCCTGTTTGGCATTTTAAAAGGCCGCCGTTATACCTACCAATGGGCCGGCATGCTGGTTTTGTTTTACTTTACCGAAGGCGTGGTGCGCGCTTGGTCGGATACTGGCTTATCTAGCCAATTAGCGCTGTGTGAGGTGGTTTTATCGCTACTATTTTTTCTGTGCGCCATTTTTTATGCAAAACTCACGCGAAACAATGCTTTAAAAGGCGCGGCTTAATTTATAATCGTCTGAGGATAAAGTTATTAGTCGGTTTATAATATTTAAGCTCTTTTATAACATTTAAGTATACATAGCGAGCTTTGCATAACAAGAATGAAAATACTCATATCAAATGATGACGGCTATTTTGCACCTGGCTTGAATATTCTAGCCAGCCATATTGCCAAGCTGGCCGATATTACCGTTGTTGCGCCTGAGCGTAACCGCAGCGGCGCTAGCAATTCGCTCACTTTAGATAGGCCGTTAAGCGTTAAAAAAGCCAGCAACGGCTTCTTTTATGTGAACGGCACGCCAACCGATTGCGTGCATATTGCGCTAACCGGATTGATGGATACCATGCCAGATATGGTGATTTCGGGCATTAATGATGGCGCCAATATGGGTGATGATACGATTTACTCTGGCACGGTAGCCGCCGCCACTGAGGGCTATTTGCTGGGCATTCCATCTATTGCTATTTCCATGTCGCAACACAATTCTACTCATTTTGAAACCGCTGCGCGCGTGGCGGTAGAGCTTATTCAGCATTACATGCAACATGGTTTTGCATCGCCCACTTTGCTTAATGTGAATGTGCCTGATGTGCCTTATGAAGCCTTAACCGGTAGAACCGTAACGCGCTTAGGCAAGCGCCATAAGGCCGAGCCAGTGATTCAGCTTAAAACGCCTAGAAACGAAACCGTGTATTGGGTGGGGCCAGCCGGCATGCCCAACGATGGCGGCGAAGGCACCGATTTTTATGCGGTTGCGCATAATCAAGTGTCTATTTCGCCGATTCAAGTGGATTTAACCAAGCACACCCAATTGGCCGAAATTAAAACATGGCTAACCAAATAATGTTAAGCAAATAATCCGTATGGCCTTGATTAAACCAACCGTATTAAAACCCAGCGCCAAAACAGGCATTGGCATGACATCGCTGCGCACACGCGACCGCATGTTGACGCGCCTGCGTGAGCAAGGTATTCAAGATGAAGTGGTGCTATCGGCCATTGGTGTAATTCCGCGCCATATTTTTGTGGATGAAGCCTTGAGCATTCGCGCCTATGAAGACGTTTCGTTGCCGATTGGCTTCGGGCAAACCATTTCGCAGCCTTATATTGTGGCGCGCATGACCGAAATTTTGCGCAACGGTGCGCCGTTAAATAAAGTGTTAGAAATTGGCACAGGCTGCGGTTATCAAACCGCGGTGTTATCAAAAGTGGCCAAAGAAGTATTATCGTTAGAGCGAATTCGACCCTTGGTAATGAAAGCCAGAAGCCATTTGCGCACACTTAAATGCAATAATGTAAAACTTGACCATGCCGATGGCAGCATGGGTTTAACCGCATTTGCGCCGTTTGATGCCATTATTGTGACCGCCGCCGCCAGCCATGTGCCGCAAGAATTATTAGAACAATTAGCCGTAGGCGGACGCATGATTATCCCAATTGGTACAACCACGCAAACCTTAATATTGATTGAGCGCAAGGCGAAAGAATACGTGCAAACCAAGCTAGAAGCAGTGAAATTTGTCCCTTTATTAGGCGGTGTTGGCTAATGATGCGTTTGGTTTTAATCAGTCTTTTCGCGATATTTTTAAATGCATGTGAAAGCAACCCACCCGCGCCAGTGGTTGATCGCAAGCCACAATCTTCTAAAGCAAAACCAGCCAGCACAAAAAGTAATACGGCGATTAAAACGGCTGATGGCAAAGATTGGCGCCCAGATACTTATATAGTAAAAAAAGGTGACACTTTATTTAGTATTGGTTTAGAAAACGGCTTTGAGTACAAAGAAATTGCTGCCGCCAATCGTATTAATGAGCCCTACACGATTCACATTGGCCAAAAATTAAATTTGGCTGCTTTAAAAGCAAAGCCTGAAACGGCTGAAAATACTCAACCAGCGCAAAACCCGGCTGAAGATGGCGTAGTGTTAACGCCAATCGGCGCAGAATCACCCGTTATAGCCAGCAAATCGCCAGAAGTAAAAACCACTCAACCAAAGCCAACGTTACCAACTGCGCCCCCCGTTTTAAGCGAGCCGAAAGCCTTGCGTGAAACGTATAGCGTAGAAGCGTTTAATAGAGCGGCTGTGGTTAAAGTAGCCGAAAATAAAGCGGCTGAAACAAACAAAGCTGTTGAGGCAAAACCTGCCGATAATAAATCCGGCGAAAGCAAAACTAGCGACGCCAAAACTACTGATTCTAAAACAAGTGATACAAAAACCACTGATGCAAAAGCAGGCGATGATGAATCCATTACTTGGGCTTGGCCTACACAGGGCAAAGTGGTGGCAAACTTTAACGAAGCCACTAATAAAGGGCTTGATATTGGCGGCAGCAGCGGCCAAGCGATTCAAGCAGCCAGCAGCGGCAAAGTGATTTACAGCGGATCTGATTTGCGCGGTTACGGCAAATTGGTGATTATTAAACACAGCAAAACCTATTTATCGGTTTACGCGCACAATAGCAAAATTATCGTTAAAGAAGGCCAAATTGTAGCGCTTGGCCAAAAAATTGCCGAAATGGGCAATACCGATTCTAACAGCGTTAAATTGCATTTTGAAATTAGGCGCTTGGGCAAATCGGTTGACCCAGCCCGCTACTTAAACCAAAATTAAACACACATCCGCTTTAGGAGATTATCGTGGCAGCACCGCAAAAAAAAGACCCTAATAAATACAGCAAAAACGCGGATATTCAAGCCGATACGCCGCTTAAAACCATTATCTCGTTTGGCGGTATGATTCTATTGCTGATTGGTTTGGTTGGCATTGCCATGGAATTTTTTAAAGACGATGGTTGGCTAAAAACTGCCTTGGGCTGGTTGTTTGAATCCACCTCGCACATGCTATTTATCCCTGTGATTATCTTTGTGTTGTGGTTTTTAAATCGCTGGATGTCATCGGCAGCCAAAGGCGAAAAGAAAAAAAGCGGCGATTTACCCATGTATATCATGATGGCAATTGGTGCATTTTATGTGTTCCGCCTTGCTACAACTGGCGGTTTTTAATAAACGCATTTAAATAGTATTTAATAAAAAAGCCGCTTAAGAGCGGCTTTTTTATTGGCTGTTTTTTTTAAGTGATTTATTTCTTAATCGCTTTTTGCACATCTTCGTTTTTGTAAAACTCATGCACCGTGCTCATATCGTATTCGCGTGCCCATTTGATAATTTCATCTAATGCCGGTGCGCCAATTTCACCCACTTGCGCATGAATACCGGCTTGTTCACGAATCACTAAAACGCCTGGAATTTGATTCACTTCAAAATAATCACCAATTTCAGGATCGGTTTCGGTGTTTACCATACCAAATACAATATCGGTATTGTTAGCGGCAGCAGCCTCAAACGTTGGCGTAAAGGCTAAGCATGGCTCACACCAAGGCGCCCAAAAATCCACAATCACAAAATTGTTATTTTCAATCGTTTGCTTAAAGTTATCTTTTGTTAATGCAACAACGGCCATAATTTTGCCCTAAATAAACTGGTTAATATTAAATAATCTGCCAGTTTATCAGACGGGCGGGTTTAAGTTAAGTTGCATCATCATGACAATAGCTAAATTGACTGATTCCAAGCCGAATCAAAGAATAAATCGCCAATTGGTTTGCGTTTGCGTGGCGCCAATTCGCGCGCTTTTAATTCGTCTGGCAGCAGATTCGCATCTCCCGCATAGCCCACGGCAACCATCGCCATTAAGGTAAATTGTGCCGGAATCGCAAACGCCTCACGCGCCGCATCCACATTAAAACCACCCATTTGATGCGCCATTAAGCCTAAGTCAGCCGCTTGCAAGCATAGGTTTTCGCCCGCTGCACCAGTATCGTATTGTGCCCAACGGTTTGGCGTTTGATTATGGCCAAATAAAGTATCAGCACACACCAGCAATAACACAGGCGCATTTTTTACCCAAGTTTGATTGCTTGGCGCTAGGCAATCAAAGGCTTTTTGCCAAGCATCAGCATTGCTGTTTTTATCCCACACCAAAAAGCGCCAAGGCTCATCACCAAAGCAAGATGGCGCCCAGCGCGCCGCTTCGCATAGGCTTAGAATTTGCTCTTTTGAAACTGGCTTGGCCGCGTCAAAAGCGCGACCACTCCAGCGGTTGGCAATGGTTTGGTTGATGGCGACTTGGGTAGATGCAGGATTTTTCATATTATTGACCTAGTATTGAGCGGATTAAGCGGCTAAAAATGGATAGTCAGTGTAACCTTTTTCAGTACCACCATAAAACGATTTAGAATCCGCTTCGTTTAGTGTGGCATCGGTTTTGTAACGCTCAACCAAATCTGGGTTAGCAATAAACGGTACGCCGTATGCAATTACATCGGCGTGGCCACTAGCAATGGCGGCATTGCCACGCGCTTTGTCGTAGCTTAAATTGGCCATATATGCGCCTTTGTAAAGCTTACGCATTTGGTCAAAATCAAACGCATCGGCTTTTCCGCCGCCATGAATACCGCCTTCAACCGCATGCAAGTAAGCTAAATTGAATTGATTCAGCTGCTCTGTTACATAGTTAAATAGCGCTTGTGGGTTGCTGTCGTGCATATCGTTGAAGGGGTTCACAGGTGAAATACGAATGCCTACTTTATCGGCACCAGCGGTTTCAACCACGGCTTTTGTCACTTCTAGCAATAATCGCGCGCGGTTTTCAAAGCTGCCACCGTAATTATCGGTGCGCGTGTTGCTGCCATCGCGCAAAAATTGGTCTAACAAATAGCCGTTGGCGGCATGAATCTCAACACCATCAAAACCGGCTTTTAACGCGCATTGGGTAGCATGCACATAATCTTGCACAATGGCTGGCAATTCGCTGGCTTCCAACGCGCGCGGCTCAACATAATCCACTAAGCCTTTGTAAGTAAACGCTTTACCGGCTGGTTTAATCGCTGATGGCGCAACAGGTAACTCGCCATTTAGCAGGCTTGGATGTGAAATGCGGCCCACATGCCATAGTTGAATCACAATTTTGCCGCCTTTGGCATGCACAGCGTCTGTTACTTTTTTCCAGCCTGCAATTTGCGCGTCGGTGTAAATGCCTGGCAATGCAGGGTAACCGTGGCCCATTAACGAAATAGGCGTGGCTTCAGTCACAATCAAGCCAGCACTGGCGCGCTGCTCATAATAAGTGACGTTTAAATCTTGTGGCACGCCGCCCTCGCCTGCTCTGTTGCGGGTGAGTGGCGCCATAACCATACGGTTTTTTAATGCAATTGAGCCTAATTTGGCTGGGCTGAATAAATCTAATACCATGCTTTTCTCCACTTTTTTAAATCAAAAATTTCTAAATTTGCTCATTTCAATCGGCTTAAATCCAATAATCGCAAATGATTATTTGGCTTTAATGCCTTCAATTAGCAAGGTAATTTCAATATCATCGCCCACTGCTGCGTTAGGTTTTAAGCCCCAGCCAAAGCCAAAATCGCTGGCTTTTAAACTGGTGTGCGCTTCAAAGCCGCTTCTAAAACCGCCCCATGCGTCTGGGCCAAAACCTAACACTTTAAACGGGAATGTCATTTCTTTAGCAACGCCATGCATGGTTAAAACTCCCGTCATTACGCCTTCTGTGGCTGATTTAGCCTCAATTTTTTTGCTGACAAATGTCATTTCAGCAAATTTTTCTACATCTAAATATTCTGGCTTTTTAATATGCTCATCACGCTTGGCAAGGCTGCTATTCACACTTAATAAATTAATTTTTGCATTAACCGATGAGTTGGCTAAGTTGCTTCTATCAATCGTCACCGTGCCAGTTACATCGCTAAATGTGCCAGATGTTTTGGAAACCACATGGCGCACAATCCAATTGGCAAAGCTATGACTATTATCGATTTTGTAAGTTTCGGCTTCGGCAAAAGCTTGGCTAGCCGCTAGTGTTAAAGCCGTTGCCAGCGCGATTTTTTTTATTAATACGTTCATTGATGATCCTAAAAGTGATGGTTTTAAAATAGATTAGTGGTTTTAAATTATTATTGTTTCGTATCAAGGCAAATCAAATAGCAACACTTCTGCGCCATCAATCGCCTTAATTTGAATAGCTTCATCGGCATCAAATAATGCAGCATCACCTGCCGTTAAAGTTTGACCATTCACCTCTACTTTACCCAAAGCAATTTGTAAGTAGGCGCTGCGATTGGGCTTAGTATGATAGGTTAATGCCTGCGCGTCTGTTAGTTGCGACGCATATAATGCCATATCTTGATGAACCATTAATGAATTTTGCGCGCCATTTTGTGATGCCAACAAACACCATTGGTTTAATTTTAAGGCTGGGTCAAAAAATTTATCTTCATAGCCCGGCGTTAAATTCAGCTGGTTTGGCATAATCCAAATTTGCAATAAATGCACGGCATCAGTACTAGACGCATTAAATTCGCTGTGCGAAACGCCAGTACCGGCTGTCATGCGCTGCACATAGCCTTGCTTAATGGTTTCCACATTGCCCATGCTGTCTTTGTGCGCCAGCTCACCACTTAAGATATAGGTGATAATTTCCATATCATTGTGTGAATGCGTGCCAAAGCCTTTAGCCGGCGCAATCACGTCTTCATTAATCACGCGCAACACTGAAAATCCCATCCAATTTGGATCGTAATAATCGGCAAATGAAAAAGAATGGTAGCTATCTAGCCAGCCACGATTAGCATGGCCGCGTTGGTTGGATTGACGAATTTGCATTTGAAAGCGCCCCTAATAAAACAATAATAGACCAGTTTACTACAAAATATAAATATTCATGCTACTTTTAAATCTAAGCAAGCTTATCTGTGTTTAAATTATTGTTAATTACGTTTTTATTTTACTTTAAATAAAGGTCCACCGATGACACAAGATCAATTACCACGCGAATTTGAACCCCTTAACAAAATCGCTATCAAAGCAATGCTTTGGCTAAATGGCTTTGCGCACATCATTATCGGTTTAGCCTTGGCAACATCGGTGGTCATGTTTACTTGGCTATTTTTTATAGACGTGCAAAAGGCGGCCTACGCGCACAATTTGGTGCATGGATTTTTACACGCGCTGGGTACTTTAATGCTGCTATGGTCTATTTCGGCATTAATTTCGGCCGAAATACGCTATTTATTGGGCAGCAAATTATTGGTAGAAACCTTTATAGAAGTAGTACTAGTGCTGTTTTTACGCAAGCTAATTGTATTACCCGTGCAAGACGCATCACCTACTTTTGAAGAAATCAGCATTTGGGTGGGCGGCGCGTTTGTCATGGGATTAATTTATGTCATGGTGCGCTGGACCGATAAATCCAATCAAGAGCGCTAAACAACAATTATCAAAAACAATCACTTTTTAATTACATAAAAATTCATGCAAAAAACTATTCAAGCGATTCTTAACGCCACCTCACAAATTATTTTAGGTAAAGAGCAGCAAGTAAAATTAAGCCTTACCTGCTTGCTGGCAGGCGGCCATTTATTAATTGAAGATTTACCCGGCATGGGCAAAACCACCCTAGCGCATACGTTGGCGCAAGTGTTGGGCTTAAGCTTTAGGCGTACCCAATTTACCAGCGATTTATTACCTGCCGATATTATTGGCGTGTCGGTTTTTGATCGCAATACTTCTAGTTTTCAGTTTCATGCAGGGCCAATTTTTACCAATGTGTTGCTGGCAGATGAGATTAATCGCGCCACACCAAAAACGCAAAGCGCACTTTTAGAGGCAATGGAAGAGCACCAAGTGACGGTGGATGGCAACACGCATTTGCTGCCACAGCCATTTTTTGTCATCGCTACGCAAAACCCCAAACACCATATCGGCACCTTTGCATTGCCAGAATCGCAACTGGATCGCTTTTTAATGCGCATTACCTTGGGCTACCCAGATGCGCAATCGGAACGTGCGCTGCTTAAAAACCAAGGTGGGCGCGCCAATGCCAGCAACATTCAAGCGGTGTGTGATGCCGATAGCTTATTAAAACTGCAGCAACAAGTGCATCAAGTGCATGTATCAGATGCGCTATTAGATTACCTGCAAGCGCTGATTAACTACACGCGCACGCAAACGGCAGAAGGCTTATCGCCCAGAGCTGGCTTGGGTTTGCGCCAATGCGCGCAAGCTTGGGCGTTAATTGATGGCCGCGATTTTGTCACGCCTGAAGATGTGCAAGCGGTATTACCTAGCGTGGTGGCGCATCGCTTGGCGCAAGAAAGCAATAGCAATATGGCCAAGCAAATACTTGATCAAGTCGCCATTCCTTAAGTATTTAAAATGCTTGGTAAAATTTGGCCATTTAAATTTTGGAAAATAAACTATTGGCAGCAATGGTTTAGGGTAGCCAAAAGCACAAACAATATTGCTACACTTAACCCGCGCCAAATCTATATTGTGCCAACGCGCTGGGGGTTGCTGTATGCCACCATGTTGATTGGCTTGTTGATTGGCTCAATCAATTATTCGCTTAGTCTGGGCTATTACGTCACGTTTTTATTGGCATCATTGGGTAATATTGCCATGTTGCACACTTGGCGCAATTTGGTGCATTTGCAGGTGGCTGTGCTAAACGCCAAACCTGTATTTGCAGGCGAAACCGCCGCCATTAACCTTAAAATAACAGAGCCTAAAAATAGGCCGCGCTATGTCATTAGTGCTTATTTTAATCCGCAAACAGAAACGATTATTGATATTAACGCCAATGATGCGCTCACTTTTGAAGTGCCGCTTGCCACCGATAAACGTGGCTGGCAACACTTGCCGCGCTTATCTATTTGCACGGAATTTCCATTAAGTTTATTGCATGCATGGGCGGTGATTGAAAACCCATTTCAATTTTTGGTCTATGCAAAACCAGCCGACTCAAGCAAGCAAAACACTTTATCGGCTGATGCCAGCGCGCAAGGCAGCAGCTTACTTAGCAAAGGTGATGATGATTTTAATGGGCATAAAAATTACCAAATAGGCGATTCACCCAGCCGAGTGGATTGGAAAGCATCTAGCCGCGGCATTGGCATGTACACCAAACAATACAGCGGCGCAGGCGTTTACAGCATTTGGCTAAATTGGGCCGATACTGCAGGCACCATTGAATCGCGCATTTCGCAACTTACGCGCTTGGTAATTGATGCGCATGCCAGCCAGCAAACCTATGGCTTACGGCTGCCAAACAACGAAATAGCGCCCAACAACACAGAAGCGCATTACCACCAAGCCTTAAGCTCTTTGGCGTTATTCAATTAAGCGATGAATCGGCTTTTGAACACACAACATTTAAAATGGCTGCTTATTTCACTAGCGGTGGTGTTGGCTACGCACATCCCCAATTTGCCAGTTTGGGTGATTATTGCCAGCGTTTCATTTGGCGCATGGCGCTATTTGCTGGATAAATATCAATGGCCAATGCCCAAAATTTGGGCTTTGCTGCCGATTACTTTACTCATATGCGTTGGTATTGTATTTACGTTTAAAGGTTTTTTTGGTCGCGATGCATCGTTAAGTTTACTGGTGGTGATGTGCGCACTTAAATTACTCGAAACCAAAAACTTGCGTGATTACATGCTGGTGATTGTGCTGGGCTTTTTTTTGGTGGGCAATTTGTTTTTGTTTAACCAAACCATTGCCACCTTTGGCTTAAGCATTTTGCCAATACTGCTTTTAACCGCCACTTTAATTCATATCAGCTATAAAAACACCCATAAACCAAAGCCCATCATTTTCAACTTAAAACTGGCCGGCCAATTGTTGTTGCAAGCCGTGCCTGTCATGTTGATTTTATTTGTGCTGTTTCCGCGTATTCCTGGCCCACTTTGGGGTTTGCCGCAAGATGCCAATAGCGGCATGAGCGGCTTGGGTGACAGCCTGCAATTTGGCAATATTAGCAATCTCACCAAAAATAGCGCCATTGCTTTTAGGGTGCAATTTAAAGGCGCCGCGCCAGAGCAAAGCCAGCTATATTGGCGCGGCCCTGTGTTGTGGCACCAAGAAGACCGCAACTGGACCATGAGCAGCAACAAAATTGGCTTGCAGGCTGAATCGCTGAAAGTATCTGGTAAGCCGATTTCATACAGCATCACGCTAGAGCCGCATAATCGCCTTTGGATGCTGATGCTGGATATGCCAACGCTAATACCAAGCGGCGCAAAATTAACGCATGATTATGCTGTGCTTGCCGACAAACCCATTCGAAACCGCCTGCGTTATGAAGGCGTATCGTATAGCGATTATCAATTAGGCTTAAATTTAGGTGAGCGCGAACGCACTTTAAGCCTGCAAATTAATGAAGGCGAAAACCCAAAAACGGTGCAATTAGCTAAAACTTGGCTGAATTTAAGCGCGGCAGAAAAAATTAATACCGCGCTGCAACGTTATCGCCAACAGCCGTTTGTATACACATTAAGTCCACCAATTTTGGGCGAAAATCCAGTAGATGAGTTTTTATTTAATATCCAGCGCGGCTTTTGTGAGCATTACGCCACCAGTTTTGTGTATTTAATGCGCGCAGCGGGCGTGCCAGCGCGCATTGTCACTGGCTATCAAGGCGGCGAATTTAACCCCAATGGCAATTATTATATTGTGCGTCAATCCGATGCGCATGCATGGGCCGAAGTTTGGCTGGCCGACAAAGGCTGGGTGCGCGTTGACCCAACCGCCGCCGTATCGCCAGAGCGCATAGAAAGCGGTATTAGCGATGCACTAGATATACGTGATGAATTGCCTTTAATGGCGCGCTCAGATTACCCTTGGCTTAAAAAAGCCTATTTAAATTGGGATAGCGTAAATAACGGCTGGAACCAATGGGTGCTGGGTTATGACGATAAAAAACAGCTGGATTTTTTAAAAAAACTTAGCGGCAAAGACTTTAATTTGCAAGAGATGCTGATGTGGATGATGGGCATAATTGCGTCGATTATGGGCCTAACTACCTACTTTTTGATTAGGCAGCAAAAAGCCAAACTAAACCCAAGCCAGCGTTTATATGCGCACTATTTAAATCAACTAAAACGCGCTGGCCTAATGCCTAATAACGGTGAAACTGTGTTGGATTTTGCCGCGCGTGCGGCTAAAGTATTACCAAATCAACAAACCCAAATATTAGATATTGCACACCGCTATAATGTGATTACTTATAGTCAATCGCCAAACCCAGCGCTGCTGCAAGATTTAGCACAGCGTATTAAACAACTAAATATTCCAAAATAATCATGAGCGCAATAACCGATATCGATTTTATGCAGATGGCTTTAGACTTGGCCAAGCAAGCCGCGGCAGCAGGTGAGGTGCCGGTGGGCGCTATTGTGGTTAAGGATAATGTGGTGATTGGCCGCGGCAGCAATGCGCCGATTGGCTTGCATGACCCAACTGCGCATGCTGAAATTATGGCCATGCGTGAAGCGGCCGCTTTTTTAGGTAATTATCGCTTAGTTGATTGCCGGCTTTATGTCACGCTAGAACCCTGCGCCATGTGTAGCGGCGCCATGCAGCATGCACGCATCGCCAAATTGGTGTTTGGCGCTAGCGACTTTAAGACGGGCGCTTGCGGTAGCGTAATTAATTTAATGAATGAGCCTAAGCTTAATCATCATACAGAAGTAGTGGGCGGCATATTGGCTTTAGAATGCGGTGCGGTGTTATCTGAATTTTTTAGGCAGCGTAGATTACTGAATAAACAATAAAACTAAATCACGTCATTCTGAGCCTGATGGTTTATCAAGGCGAAGAATCTAGATTTGAAGTGCCATACAGCTGGATTCTTCGCTTTGCTCAGAACGACGACAGAGAAGAGTAGGCCTCTAGGGTGTGTGGAAAATAATAAAGCCGACATAAAGTCGGCTTTTTTGTAAAACTTGAAAATTAGTTTTAAGGTTTAGTCGTTATTACCCATTAAACCCATCAACAAATGTAACAAGCTAGTAAATAAGTTATAAATACTCATATACAAGCTTAATGTTGCCATCACATAATTAGTTTCGCCACCATTCACAATACGGCTTACATCATACAAAATAAAGCCAGAGAACAAGATAACTCCAATGCCTGATAAGGCTAATGCCATGGCTGGGATTTGAAAGAAGATATTAGCCAATGAAGCCACGATTAGCAGAATAATACCCACCATTAAGAATTTACCCATAAAGCTAAAGTCTTTTTTAGTAGTAGTGGCAATACCCGCCATTGTCATCAAAATAACGCCAGTGCCGCCAGCCGCTAGGCCAACAATTTGACCGCCATTATTTAAATTAAGCGCGTGTTGCAAAATTGGGCCTAACATTAAGCCTAATAAAAAGGTTAATCCTAACAACAAAACAACACCAATACTGCTATTACGGTTTGCGTTAATGGCGGCAAATAAGCCGTACATCACTGCCATAGCGCCAATTGCAAACATAAATGGATGCTCTGCTGCAAAAGCAAAATTCATTTTCATACCAACCAAGGCACCAATTACGGTTGGAATCATGGTTAAGCCAAGCAAGGCATAAGTGTTACGTAATACCTTATTTTGTGTTGTAGCTAAACTACCTTCACGACCTATTACTTGCATATCATCTAACATGTTTAATTCCTTTTAAAAAGTTGCCTAAAGGCAATACTTATAAGATAGCGACTTTAGTCTTAAGTTTCAAGTGACAAATTGTTAAATTCATTACCGCATCAAAAACTAGTCTTATTTAACTAGCTTAAATCATTAAGTTTTAACAATGTACGTTGTCGTACAGACTATTACTAGCTCAGCACTTACTATGCGCCTTAACTATTTAATCTTTTATTGCATCTTTCTTATTACACATTTTTTACCATTTTTAATTAAATCTAGGAGCTTTATGAACAAAACGAAACGTAATACATTAGCAAAAATCTCGGTGGCCTTATCATTGTTTTCAGCTGTAGGCATTGCACAAGCCGCTAGCTTAAGCATTTTAGGCTCAACATCAACCATGTTTTCTGGCTACAACGGTCAACCTGCTGCCTCTACAGGCCTTTATTCTAGCGGCTTTTTAGGCACAATTGTTGCAAATCAAACAAGTCTTATTACATTTACATACTTAGGTAGTGAAAGTGGTTTTAACAATTCATTTTCATTCCTTGGTAACACATTAACAAAAAGTAGTGCTGTTGGTACGGTAACTGCGCCAGTTTCAGTTAATTCAGGTGCTTTAAACTTTACGTTCAGTGATGATCAAGGCGGTTCTTTTAGTAATGGTGGGGCAGCAACGCCAACGCTTGGCTTTGCAATTTTGGACGGCAACCTAGCTCCGACAAATGGTACTAATTTTGGTCCATTTGACTATGTTTTAGGTTTTAACGACAGCGCTGCTGGCGAAGCAGATTATGATGACTTTGTTGTTGGTGTAAGCATTGTTGAAGCACCAATCAGCGCAGTGCCATTACCAGCTTCATTGCCATTAATGGCATTATCGTTAGGTTTATTTACAGCCGCTGCAGCACGCCGCAAAGTGTAAATAGAGCAGTTTAAAAAGTTGTTTCCAACGCAAGCTTAATCCTTTTAAGCTTGCGTTTTTTTTACGCTTACTTTTTGTTGGCTTTTTTAATTAAGCAAACAACTCACCCTCTTGTTTGCCCACTAATCCCACACGCTTTACAGCCGCCACAAATTGCGCATTTTCATGCAATACATCGGTATCGGCAGGATGATGGCCGCCATGCATGCGTGCTAGCCTTAATATGCTAAGCGCCGACATTTTCCACTGTAATTTTGCTAGCAATTCATCCGCCAAATCTGGCCGATTACACAACAGCACCATATCGCAACCGGCATTTAGCGCGGCTAAGCTACGCGTTGTAACGTCGCCGCCCACTGTTGCGCCTTCCATGCTTAAATCGTCGCTAAAAATCACACCGTTAAAACCAAGCCGCTCACGCAATACTTTTTGCAGCCACTTTGGCGAAAAACCAGCCGGCTTATCATCCACTTTTGGGTAAATCACATGCGCCGGCATAATCGCCGCCAAACCTTCATCAATCATTTGTTTAAACGGCTGCATATCGTTAGCGGCAATTTCATCAAAACTGCGCTCATCTATTGGAATACTCACATGCGAATCGGCCACCACAAAGCCGTGCCCTGGAAAATGCTTGCCAACCGCTGACATGCCGCCTTTTTTAAGGCCTTGCATCAAGCTAAACGCCAATTCATTAATCGCCGTGGCGTCCTGATGAAACGCCCTATCGCCAATCACTAAGCTATCGCCGTAATCCATATCCAACACTGGGGTAAAACTAAAATCAATGCCATGCGCGCGCAATTCTGCCGCTAAAATCCAGCCTGCTTCAATCGCCAGCTCGCGCGCTTTTTTAGGATTTTTATCCCAAATTTTACCAAACTCACGCATAGGCGGAATCTTGGTAAAGCCATCTCTAAATCGCTGTACACGGCCACCTTCATGGTCTACCGCTATCAACAAAGGTGGCTGGCGCACCGCATGAATGCTTGCAGTTAGCGCTTTAAGCTGGCCGCAACTAACAAAATTACGGGCAAATAAAATCACCCCGCCCACTAGCGGATGTTGTAAACGTTTAATATCGTCAGCCGTTAATTCTGTGCCGACAACATCTAGCATGACTGGACCTAATGACATGATTTTATTCCTATAACTTGACGTTGTTTGGGCTGACCAAAATCCAAACTAAAATCTCACCTCAAAAAACCCGTCATTCTGAGCCCATTGTTTTATATGGGCGAAGAATCCAGAACTTTGATACTTAAATGCTGGATTCTTCGCCTAGAAAAAAACTAGGCTCAGAATGACGATGTTTGATGAAGTTTGATGGATTTTTAATTTATTAAGTAGCGCTTTTCAAGCGGTAAAGACTGGTAATCTCTTTTACTCGCGCCGCATACAGCGGATCTGATTGATCGCTACTTTTTGCGTGTTTTGGTACAATATCCAGCTTTTCAACAACCGTTAATCCCGCATCGGCAATCCACTTTTGCAATTCTTCTGGCGTGCGCAAGCCTAAATGTTCAGCAAAATCCGATAAAATCAACCAAGCTTCACCATCCTCATTTAAATGCGCTTTAACACCATTTAAAAAGCCTTTTAACATCGCGCTGTTTGGGTCATAAATCGCATGCTCAATCGGCGCATTTGCTTTGGCTGGAAGCCATGGCGGGTTACACACAATTAAATCGGCTTTTTTGTGACCACTTGGAAACAAGTTGGCTTGTTCAATGGTGATATACGATTTTAAATTGAGCTTTTCAATATTATCGGCCGCGCAATTTAAGGCGCGCAGGCTGTTATCAGTCGCAATCACCGCTTTAATGCCGCGCGTGACTAAAATAGCCGCAATCACGCCAGTGCCAGTACCAATATCAAACGCGGTTTTAGCATTGCCCAATGAGGTGCTATTAATCAAATCTAAATACTCACCACGAATAGGTGAGTAAACGCCGTAATGCGCGTGGATATTGGCTGGTAGCGCATCAACAGGCACGCCTTTTTTGCGCCACTCATGTGCGCCCACCATGCCCAATAACTCTCTTAAAGACAGCACCATTTTCGCTGGCACTTTATCTAATTTGGCGTTAACAATTAACGCACCGGCAACCGCTTCTTTTACATCTGGCGCGCGTTTTAAATCGCAACTGCCATAATTTAATTCAATTAATATTTTGTTAGCTATACTCGCACGCTGAATTTGTCGCGCACGGTGCTGATGAAACGCCTGCGTCAAATTTTCGGCCGGTTGAATTGGTTTAATATCAAACTTGCGCGTAATGGCTTGCAACATCTGTTTGGCGTTTTGAAAATCGCCCTTATACAAAAAAGCTGTGCCCTCGCATATCAGCTTGTAAGCGTCTTTTGCGCTGGTCGTGTCGTCTGCCACCACAATGTTTTTAGGTGGCGCGGCATTGGCCTCACTTTGCCAAACCGCTTGTTGCGGCTTGCCTTTTTCTTGCCAAGTTACGTTTGCTGTTGCGATGGTTTCAGTCAATGTTAATCTCTAATTTAATGTTAAATATCTACAGGATGCTTCTATTAATTTAAGTTTCTAAGTCAAACAAGGCGCGATTAAAAAATAATGACACCACATATACTTAATATGCAAGGAGTTATTTTTTATGAGCAACGCAGTGTGACGACGAAAATTGAATTAATAGAAGTATCCTAAATTTTAAAAGGGTTAAAATCCGTGTGCTTATCGTAATAATCGGTTTGTTCTGCTTTTTTTAAAAACGCGACCACTTTATAAACCACGGGCGTAAATGCTACCTCTACTGCAATTTTGGCAATAATCTGTGCGCCAATAATCAATGGTATTTTATCGTTTGGAATAATGCCCGTGTTCCAAAACGCCAACGGTACAAACATAATCGTATCAATCGCTTCACCAAAAATAGTGCTGGTAATGGTGCGTTGCCACAGGCGTTTGCCAGCAGCAATTAATTTCATCTTCGCCATTATAAAGCTATTTACAAATTCGCCCACTGCAAATGCAATTAAGCCTGCTAGCGCAATGCGCCAAGTGCTGCCAAAAGCCACTTCGTATTCGGCTTGATTGTTCCAAAATGGCGCTGGCGGTAGCGCTACAATCATCCATGCCATAAAACTGGCGAAAGCCAAACCAGCAAAACCCGCCCAAATAACGCGTCGGCTGGCAGAGTAGCCATAAACTTCTGTCAAAATATCGCCAAAAATAAATGAAATAGGGAAAAACAATACGCCTGCGCCAAAGGTTAACGTGCCTAATAGCGGCGCATCTATTTGCGTGACTTTAGCTGGGCCAATTAAATTAGAGCACACTAGGACGGTGACGAAAGCCGCCATAATGAAATCGTAATATTTATATTGCTTGGTCATTGCTCCGTCCTAACATCCAACTTGTCTCTCAGATAATCACCGCCTAAATTAATCGCCAGTATTAAGCTCATTAAACTTAATCCCACCACCAGCACATAATGCGGCGCCACTAGCATATAACGTACACCATCGCGCAACATGGCACCCCAGCTGGCATTAGGCGCTTGGATACCTAGACCTAAAAACGAAAGTGACGCTTCTGCAATCATCACGCTGGCCAAGCTGTAAGTGGCTTCTACCATTAATATTGAGCCTAATAGCGGCAAAATATGTTTGATTAAAATGCGCGGCACGCTGGCGCCAAGTGACTCTGCCGCAATTACATGTTGCCTATTGCGTAAGCTAAGTGTTTGGCCGCGGGTTAATCTGGCGTAACTAACCCAACCTGTGATGCACAAAGCCAAGATTAAGTTGCCTAAACCGGCGCCTAAAACGGCCGCAAACGCAATCGCCAATAAAATGCCCGGAAAGGCCAGAAAAATATCGGTGATTTTCATCAAAATCGCGTCTATGTTGCCGCCATAAAAACCCGCTACAAGGCCAACCAAAACACCAATCAGCATCGTAATCACGGTGACAATAATCGCCACAAAAAATGAAACTTGAATGCCAGCCAAAACCCGCGCCAAAATATCGCGGCCTAAATCATCTGCCCCTAGCCAATAGTGCGTATTAATCGGGGCTAAAATCGCCTCTAAATCAATTTGATTGGGGTTTAATTGAAATATCTTACCCATGATGACGGCAAGCACCCAAAACACTAAAATGCTAATGGCCAATTTTTTCATATATTACTTAAACCAAGCAATTTTCTTTTTTCGTTATTCCCGCGATGGCGGGAATCCATTGTAGAAAATGGCTAAATTCAAACTGGATTCCCGCCTTCGCGGGAATGATGGAGCTGATATTAATTAGCATTGTTTGCTCTAACCCGTGGGTCTGCAAACCGGTACAAAATATCGGTAAACAAATTCACCAGTACATAACTTAACGCCACCACCAACACACACGCTTGCGTCACAGGGTAATCGCGCTTTTCAATACTTTCTACCAGTAAGCGGCCAATGCCATCCCAGCTAAAAATGGTTTCGGTAATAACGGTGCCCGCCAAAAGGCTACCCATTTGCAAACCCACAATGGTAATAATCGGCAACAAAGCCGCGCGCAACGCGTGGCGGATAATGACGGTGGGCTCAGATAAACCTTTGGCACGCGCGGTGCGTATGTAGTCATCATTAAGCACTTCCAGCAAACTAGTGCGCGTCATACGCGTAAGTATGGCGCTTAAGCCAAAGCCCAAAGTAAGTGCAGGCAAAATAATGCTAGCACCTGAATCCATGCCGCTTACAGGCAACCAGCCCAGCCATACTGCAAACACCAGCATTAGGATTGGCCCTAGCCAAAACGCTGGCATGGCAGATAAGCGAACACTCAATAATGTGACGACTAAATCTTGCCAATGGCCAGCCTTGAGTGCGGCGTAAATACCTAAAGGAATGCCCACTCCTAAGCCAATTAGCAATGATAATAATGCCAATTTAAGTGTGGCAGGGTAGCGCGCTTTAATCAGCTCAATAATCGGCGTTTTGGTATGAATTGATTCGCCAAAATCGCCACGCGAAAGTGAGGTTAAATACTGGCTAAATTGCTGTATCAGCAGCTGATTCAAACCCAAATCGGCGCGCAAAGCCTGTCTATCAGCCATGCTAGCCGATTCGCCCAGCATCACCTCAACTGGGTCACCAGGCACAGCATGAATCAGCAAAAAAGTCAGCAATAAAACGCCAAAAATGACGGTGGCGAAACTGAGTAGTTGTTTTAAAAATCGCATTCGCTATTCTTTATTCGTCATCTTGAGCAAAGCGAAGGATCCAGCACTTAAGCTACAAAAGACTGGATCCTTCGCTTGGCTCACGATGACGACTAGGAAGAAGTAGGTCATTCTTAAATCAGCCCTCTAAGATAAGCACAGGCGTGCCCGCCTCAACCAGCTCAAATAACTCAATAATATCGCTATTGCGCATGCGCACACAGCCGTGCGAGCCAATTTTGCTCATATCGGTAGATTCCGGCGTGCCGTGAATATAAATGTAACGCTGCATGGTATCCACATTGCCCAGCCGATTAAAACCCAGCTCAGTGCCAGAAAGCCATAAAATTCGCGTCAAAATCCAATCGCGGTTAGGGAATTGCGCCATCAATTCTGGTGTGCAAATTTCACCTGTGGCTCTGCGGCCAACAAAAACCGTATTCGGCAATGCACCTGAGCCTACTTTTGCGCGGATAATATGATTACCCAATGGCGTACACCCACTATTTTTTTCGCAACCAACGCCATTGGCGGCAGTAGAGACGCGATACTTGGCCTTAACACCGCCAAAATCATCCAGCAGTGTCAGTAATTGGTTTGGGATGGAGATTTCAATTCGCATAATGCATTATTGTAGCCGAGCTTTTTGTTGTTGACTTTGCAATTGTTGCGGCTTTTTAATAATCGCCTGCTTTTCAATAATTAATAAGTCGTCCCAATTTCCATCAGGCTTGGGGGCATATTGGCTGATATTTTTTCCCATTGCGGCAAACTGCCCTTCATACCACAGAGGAATATAGGGCAATTGCTGATGAATACGCACTGTTGCCGCAGACCAATCTTCTTTGGCTAACAAGCTATCTAAGGTTTTATCCGCATATCTGCCGCGATTAAAACCATTAGGCGGGAAGTTTGTGCTGCCAAACGCTTTTGCATAGATTTCTGGCGTTTTAATACCAACCCAAGTTAAGCCAAAAAGTTGAAAATTGCCTTGTTTAACATCTGCAAAAAAAGTACCCCAATCCAAACTTTTTATCTGCAAATCAATACCTGCCTTTGCCATTTGCGCTTGCAAAATGGTGGCAAAGCGTAAACGCTGCGCATCGGTACTGGTTTTATAAACCAGCTTTAATGGTAGCTTTACCCCCGCCTCCGTTAATAATTTTTTTGATAGCGCAGGATTATAACCATAGTGTTGCAAAGCATTATTAGCGGCATTCGTGTAATGTTCTGACGGCAAAATGGCGCTGGCAACACGCGTATGCTGCACCATCACTTGCCGAATAATCGCCTCACGATCGATGGCGTAGGCAATCGCTTGGCGCACTTTTAAATTTTGCAGAGTGGCATCTTGCATATTTAAACCAAGATAAGAAAAATTGGCGCCTACCGTCGTTTTAACGTTAATTTCTGGCTGATTTTGCAAATGCTTAACAAGCTCTGGCGGCAAATCACCTTGAATCAAGTCCGCCTCACCGCGCAATAGTTTAAGCACGCGCACGGCTGGGTCTTTCACTTCGGTTAGGGTAATTTGTTGGCTATCTTTAACGCGTTTCAACACCAACTTGCTATCCCAACTCACTAATTTTAGCGGCCCGTTACCAATTGGCTGATGCGCAAAATCGTGATTTTTTGCGATTAAATCGGCAGGCAAAATACCAATAATTAATTTAGACGGTAAATGGCTATCGGCTTGTTTTAATTCAAATAAAACAGTCCTGTCATTAATCACCTTGATACTTTTAATATTGGCAAACTCTGCCGAATGCGGTGAGTTTTTTAAACCCAAAATTGAATCATAAGTGGCTTTAACATCAAGTGCCGTTAAAGCAGCTTGATGATGAAACTGTGCGCGATTGGGCTGCAAGGTAAATTCATACTGAGTTGGGCTAATTAAAACCCAAGTCGCCAATACTGGCACAGGCCTTGAAGTTGCATCAAAATCAACCAGCGGTTGATAAATCAGCCGATTCACCCGCTCCGATGCGGCATCGGTGGCATAGCGCGGATCTAAGTTAAGTGGGGCTTGGGCAATGGCAAAATTGATTTCTGCATGGTTATTTTGCTGACTACAACTAGCAAATAATACCACCACAAAAATAAATAGAAGCCTATGCAATGATTAACTTTCTGGGCGCACAAACAACGCGATGGATTCCACATGACTGGTATGCGGGAACATATTAATAACGCCTGCTGCGCTTAAGGTATAGCCTTTTTCGTTCACCAGCACGCCTGCATCACGCGCTAGTGTGGCAGGGTTGCAAGAAACATAAACAATAGCTTTCGGAGCAGTGCTGGCATCAATTGCTTGCACCAGTTTGTAAGCGCCATCACGCGGCGGGTCAATTAACCATTTATCAAATTTCCCTAAAGCTAACAATGATTCAGATGTCATTTTAAATAAATCGGCAACACCAAATTGTACATTTTGAATATTATTTAGTTGTGCGCTTTCATTGGCTCTATCCACCAAATTAGCCAAGCCTTCTAAACCTAACACCGCCGCCCCGCTACGCGCGATGGGCAACGTAAAGTTACCAATACCGCAAAAGAAATCGGCAATTTTTTCACCCGCTTGCGGGTTTAATAATTGCATGGCACGGCGAATCATCACTTGGTTGATTTGCGGGTTCACTTGTGTGAATTCGTTAGGCTTAAAGGGATACCTTAAACCGAATTCTGGCAAGCTGTAACTCAATGCCTCGCCATTCAACGGCCAAAACGGCTTAATGGTATCTGGGCCTTTGGTTTGCGTCCAAACTTGCACTTTGTGCGCATCCGCAAAGGCTTTAAAGATAGCTTCATCTTCAATCGTTAACACATCCATAATGCGGAAAATAAGCACAATGACTTGCCCTTCACCGACTGCCAGCTCAATCTGCGGCAATTTATCGCGAATACTTAACTGCACAATCATCTGCTGCAAAGGCGCAATCAATGCTGACACTTCTGGCACCAACACTTCGCACGAATCCATATCCGCCACATAGCGCGTGGCTTTTTCGTTAAAACCCACCAACACGCGCTGTTTTTTATCTACATATTTCACGCTTAAACGCGCTTTGTGGCGATAGCCCCAAGTTGGGCCGTACAACGCTGGCAACATATTGTCTGGCTTTACTTTGCCAATATGCCATAAATCATTTTCCAGCAAACGCTGTTTAGCGGCCACCTGCGCGTTGGCATCTAAATGTTGTAATTTGCAGCCGCCACACAAACCAAAATGCGGGCATTTTGGTGTTACGCGTTGATTGGATTGCTTCAGAATATCGATGACTTTAGCGGTTTCGTAGCTTGGCTTGATGTGCTGCGATTGATAAGTCACGCGTTCATTTGGCAACGCACCATCAATAAAAATGGTTTTGCCATCCACATGCGCAACGCCACGCCCCTCTTGGTCTAGCGACTCAATCGTGGCGGTTAAAATAGGATTTAAAGTGGGATCTTGACGACGATTATTGCGATTTCTTCTCATGTCGCCATTTTAACCGAATCGCTGGATTAAAAGAACTGCATTAAAATAATGTCTTAAACGGTGAAAATAAGCGCGCAAATCTGTAAAACTATTGCCAAGCCGCTAAAAACTCTGCCCAATGCGGTGCGCTATAGCTGGTTAAAGTTTCGCGCACCAATTGGATTTCTGCGTCATATTCCACTTTGGTTAAATGCCCGCGCATCAGCTGAAAGCGCAAATAAACTAAGTGCGTATTGGCTACATCGGTTTCACAATAATTGCGGATTTCTTCAATTTTTCCGGCTTTAAAAGCATCCCAAACTTTGCTGCCATCCATGCCCAGCTTGCCCGGAAAGCCGCATAATTTAGCCAAATTATCCAGCGGCGCGTTGGCGCGGGCGTTGTATAAAGCCAGCAAATCCATTAAATCTAAATGCCGTGTGTGATAGCGGCTAATGTAATTATTCCATTTAAAATCTTTGTCATCTTCGCCCAAATCCCAATAGCGTGGCGCCACCACGTTATTCACCATGGCGCGGTAATGCAACACGGGCAAATCAAAACCACTGCCATTCCAGCTGATAATTTGCGGTGAGTATTTCTCTATGCCGTCAAAAAAACGTTGAATAATTTCAGCTTCGGTTGAGTTGGCATCACCCAATGTCCACACTTTAAAATTATTGCCTTCGCGCAAAGCGCAAGAAATCGCACACACTTTATGCTGATGCAGCGGCAAAAACTCACTGCCATTATGCTGGCGACGCTGATGCAGCGCGATATTAGCTACATCTTCATCTGAAACATCGGCAGGCAATTCCAGCAATGCACGCAGGCCAGTGGTATCTGGAATGGTTTCAATATCGAAAACTAGGGTTGGCTTCATATGGTTGTAATTCATACAATACGTGACCTGATCGGTCAGCTACTCAGATTTGACAAAGCGACCTACAATAAATACGGATACAAGGCCCACAACGGTGGTACCTCCTATTATTCCTGCTACCGCAGGTGAACCCATATATAAAGCAAACATAGAAGCTAAAAGTGCAGCTAACCCAATAACAAATGCAAAAATTTGGCCACGCTTTACTTCACCTTCTGCCGCATTTAAGGCAGCAAACTCAATTGCATGTTGATGTTTTGTGTCAGACTCTGCCATTGCCAATATGCGTTCTGCAGCACCAGGAACTAGCCGTTCGTATCCTTCAAGAATCGCTGGGGGAGGCATCGGGCCTTCGAATGATGCCGACTGATGAACAACACCCCTAGATGCGGCATGAGGTTTAGATACTGCGTCTGCATCTTTAGAGTGTTGCTTAGGCTGCTTCTTTTCTGTTATAGGCGGTTGTTTTGCCATTATTTTCATACGCCCCAGTAGCCCGGCGCATTGAAGCGCCGACTTTAACAAAGTGACCAGACATGCGTTCCGCCGTAGTCTTGCGCGGAGCAAATAGGCGCAAGTCAATGCTTGGTGCAATATCTATTACACTACCAACACCTAGAAGAAAGTTTCTTGCTTTATGATTCATAATATTTGTATCGTACCTTAAAAGATATCTGTCAATCAACATTAAATAGGACAGCACGCACAATTATGTGGTTCTATCAAAACCAAAACATCTTATTTTTTAACCCAGCTACCCGCATTTTGGTAATACCAGCCAGCTTGCGCTTTATCTACCCAGCGGCCAGCAAAGGTGCTGCGAATTTCGCCTGCCCATTCTGGGTGTCCGTTACCAGCGGCAATTTCTTTATACAGCGCATTGCGGTCGCTATTTTCGGCGGCAACCAAGCTATTAATGCCGCCGCGGTCTTTTAAAGGCACGGCTGTTGCGTCGCGCACGGCAACCAAACCATCGGCGGTTAAGCCAACTGCGCCGCTATCGTAATGCGGATTTAATTGGTTGTGACGCGTTTGCATGCTATTTTTAATGGCGGTAATGGCTGGCGTGTTGACATCTAAATCGGCGGCAGCACTGACCCAATTACTACTTAATAAGGTAGCGGCTAACAAACTGAAAACGGCAATCAATTTTTTCATGATAATTCCTTAAATATGAGGATTAAGCTACTTGGCTGGCGCTGGCGCAGGCGGCTCTTCACCTGGCTTTAGCTGCCACACTTCATCAATAATTTTGTCGGCTGCTTTTTCGGCTGCAGCAGCAGGAAAGTAAATATTAATGGTGACGCAAGCGGGTATTAGTGCGATTAGCGCCCAAATAATGCCTATTTTTTTCATTTTTTTAATCCCATCTTTCACTTAGGTTTATGCGTGATTCATTTTGTTAATTAGCCACAAATAGCTAATTAACAATCACTTTTGTATTGCTATCGGTAATGCGTTTAATGCGGCCCAATAAATCTTGCAAGCTTACTTTTTGCGTATAACCATTAACGTTTACGGCGGGTATGCCTTTACCTTTAACGATGATGTAGCCACTTGCCGTTGACATAGGGTCGATTGACTCAACGCCGCCCATTTCGCATATATCTTGCCTTAATTTGCAGCTTAAGCCTATTTTTTCGTAATTAAATTCTTTAAAAAATCGCAAAAAAGTGCGCTGTAACGCCGCTGCAGTACCTTCGCCGCCTAAAGCCGTAATGTTTTCTACCGCGCGTTGCGATATTTTCTTTAAATGCTCGCCTTCGCTGGTTTGAATCGACGCAATCAGCTGCACCGGCTTCCAATTTTCCAGCACCATGTCTTTCACATCGCCGTCCAGCTTGCCTTCAATCGCGCCAAAACTAAAGGTACGCGTTAAATCGCCTAAATCCAAGTTGCGCATTTTTAAATCGGCATATAAGCGCGGCGCTACGCCAAGCGGGTCATTAATAATCAAATCATTCATGCTAATGCTGCCGTTAAACGCATTAAACGTCATGGCGCCATCCATTTTTAGCTGCTTGTTGGCATAGGTTACCAGCGGTATTTGGCCAGAAATTTGGCCTTTCATCTCTGGCCAGCCCAGCGCTTTGCTAAATTCGTTTAAGGTAATTGGCACTAAATTCATGCGCAAATGCCATGCCCAGTTATCACCCAAACGCACAGCAGACACATCAGATAAGCTTAAAGCGCCATCTAAAACGGGTAAATCTAACTTTGGCGCAGTCAGCGAAAAGCGATTAATTTCGGCTTTAAGCTGGGTTTCGCGCAAGGGCAATTTAAGCAAATGGCCACTTTTATAAGCTATTTGCAAGTTTTTCGGGTTGTCGCAATCCCAAGGAATATGCGCATTAATATGACTAAACGCAAATTTACCGTTTTTATCTTCAATATTGGCGTCGCGCAAATTCAGCTCAAAACTGGTTGGCGCAAAATTCTTAATTTCAAATTTCCAATCGGCCTTGCCAGAAACATCCATATTACCAAAAGCCGATTTTTCCGCCATTGGCTTTAAAAATACCGCGTACAGCCCAGCAAAATCCACATCGTTGGCGTTAACTTTTACGTCTTCTACTATTTTAGTTTTAATATTAATAGTAGCCGTGGCCTGCATTTTTCCCACTTCGTTCACCAGCAAACTGGCCTGCTGAATATTGAGAATATCTTGTTTAAAAGTGCCATTAATTGCAAACTTATTGCCTGCTTTGCCAAAGTAAAACGGCTGCCAATACAATTCGCCTGCTGTCCAGCTGATTAAGCCATTCCAAGCCCAAGCATCTGAATTTGTTGGATTTTTTGCCGCCATTTTTATTTGGCCTGTAAGCTTTTCACCCGCGTGCAAGCCAGCTTCATCGCTAAAACTGGCGTTTGTAAAATCAATATCTAAGGCAAAATCGGCTGGGTAACTGACAAAATTAACCGAAAAAGGCGCGCTAATTTGTTTGGATTTAAATTGGCCATTTAAGCATTGCGCTTGGCCGATTTTCTCTGTTAAAAATTGGCCGCATTTCAAATCAAAATGGGCGAATTCTTTTTCGCTGGTGGGTTTTAGGTCCGCATTTAGCAATAATGTCGGCTGCGCGCCTTTTAAATCCACCTGAAATTGAGCATTTTTAAGCTGGCCAACGGGTGCATCTACCTCGCCTACTGTAATTTGAATGCTTGAAATTGCGTGAGCTGGGCCATTAAAAAAAAATAACAGTGAAACTAAGACGAACACTCGAAAAACGCAGATTTCTAAATGAGGCAAGGCGTAAAGCAAAAAATCGGACGCCGCATATGACGTGATATGCAAGGACGTATTTTTTGCTTTGCAACGCGGCATCATGACGAAATGTGCGTTTTTAGGCTGGGAAAACGCCTGTTGATAAATAACGGTCGCCCCTATCGCACACGATTGAAACAATCACGGCATCTTTCAGTTCTTTAGATAACTGCAATGCCGTATAAAGCCCGCCGCCGCTGGATATGCCAGCAAAAATGCCTTCTTCTGTGGCTAGTTTTCGCGTCATATTTTCGGCATTTTTTTGGCTCACATAACGCAATTCATCCACGCGTTTTGCATCAAAAATGGTTGGCATATATTCAACCGGCCATTTGCGGATTCCCGGAATTTGCGCGCCCTCTTCTGGCTGTACGCCAATAATTTGAATATTGGGATTTTGCTCTTTTAAATACCTTGAAACGCCCATAATGGTGCCGGTAGTGCCCATGCTGGCCACAAAATGCGTGATTTCGCCTGCCGTATCGCGCCAAATTTCTGGGCCTGTGGTTTCATAATGCGCCAGCGGATTATCTTGGTTGCCAAATTGATCCAGCACAATGCCTTCGCCTTCCGCTTGCATTTTCATGGCCACGTCGCGCGCTAATTCCATGCTGCCGTCTTTGGGCGTTAGCACCAACTCTGCGCCATAGGCTTTCATGCTTTGGCGGCGCTCAATACTTTGATTTTCTGGCATCACCAACACCATTTTATAGCCGCGCATGGCAGCCACCATCGCCAAGGCAATGCCCGTATTGCCGCTGGTCGCTTCAATTAATGTGTCGCCTGGCTTAATATCGCCGCGCGCTTCGGCACGCATAATCATGCTGTAAGCAGGCCTATCTTTTACAGAGCCGGCAGGGTTATTGCCTTCTAATTTCAATAAAATGGTATTGCTGGGGTTAGGGTTTAAACGCTGCAATTTTACCAGCGGCGTGTTGCCCACAAAATGGTCTAAGGTTTTGATATCCATATGATTGTTCTTTAAATGATTACTTTTTTGACTCAGCTAAACTTTTTGATTCAGTTAAATACATGGTAGCAAAAGCCACTATTAAAAAAATAACAGGCCCTGCAAACACGCCGTAATAAATCATATGGGCAATGCCAGATTGCGTGCCAGCGTGGGCAAATGCGTGCCAAAAAGTAAAATTATTAAATAAGCCGTACACAAATAGCGCGGCTAAAAATACGGCAAACGCTTGCAAGCCGCGTTTTAGGCCAATTTTCCAATGATTTAACATGTTTAGGCTTTTCTTAACGCTAAATAAAGCGCCAATGCCGCAAAGCTTAAAAATGAGATTAAGCCCAATTGCGGTAAGGTTAAGCCTAAAAATGTCCAATCAATGGCCGCGCAATCGCCGGTGCCGCGAAAAAGCAATTTAAAGGCTTTTTGCAGCGGAAAATTCTCAAACATATAATCAAAGCCCACACCGCAATCGGCAATCATGCTTTCGCGGTTGGCTTGCAAATACCAATGCCGAATCGCCACGCCAGCGCCGCCCAGCGCGGTTAACACTTGTAAAGCCGTGAATATTTTTTTTAAGATATTAGCTGGCTGAATAAAAGCACTGATTAAAAACAGCACACCCAAGCCCATAAACACCATGCGCTGTGTAATGCACAAAGGGCACGGCTCAAGCTTATACGTAGTTTGAATCACCAAAGCCAGCGCCACAATGCCAAAACACAAGGCAAAGCCCAGCAAATAGCCGCGTTTGCCGGTTAATAATGTGTGGAATATTTTTTGTAACATATGTGTTAACGCCTATAATTCGATTAATGAACAATTGTAATTGATAAAGCCGCATGACTGAACCCACAAACCACGCCGACCCGCAAAAATTACCCGCTAGTATCATGACAGTAAGCGAGCTTAATCGTTTAGCGCGTGAGGTATTAGAGCAATCTTTTCCGCTATTTTGGGTGTCTGGCGAAGTATCGAATTTTACCCGCGCGGCCAGCGGCCATTGGTATTTTTCGCTTAAAGATAATAACGCACAAGTGAAATGCGTGATGTTTAAAGGCCGCAATAGCTATGTGGATTTTATACCGCGTGAAGGCGATAAAATTGAAGCGCGCGCCACAGTCACTTTGTATGAAGCGCGTGGTGACTTTCAGCTAACCGTTGAATTTGTGCAAAAAGCCGGTTTAGGCGCATTGTTTGAGGCATTTGAAAAACTAAAAGCCAAACTAGCACATGAAGGCTTATTTGATGCGGCTTTTAAAAAAGCTATCCCTACGCATCCGCACACCATTGGCGTTGTTACCTCACCCGATGCAGCGGCTCTGCGCGATGTTTTAACCACGCTAAAACGCCGTAATTCGAATATAAAAGTGATTATTTACCCCACGCCTGTGCAAGGCAAAGGCGCGGCGACGCTAATTGCCAAAGCCATCCATAGCGCAAGCCAACGTGCCGAAGTAGATATACTGCTTATTTGCCGCGGCGGTGGCAGTATGGAAGATTTATGGCAATTTAATGAAGAAATTGTAGCGCGCGCGATTGACGATTGCCCTATTCCCACCATTAGCGGCGTGGGCCATGAAACCGATTTTACTATTTGTGATTTTGTAGCCGATATGCGCGCGGCAACGCCAACAGCGGCGGCAGAGCTAGCTTGTGCCGATATTAGAGTATTGCAAAATCAACTGGTTAATTTGCAAAACAGGTTAAATAAACAAATGCAATTTTTGCTGAATCAAACCAGCCAAAAGTTAGATTTTTTAGCGCGCAGGCTGATTTCGCCTAAGCAACAAATTGAAAATCGCACCACGCAAATGCGGCAATTGCAACGCCGATTAACGCTTGCCATGCAACAGAGTTTGCAAATGCATCAACAAAAACTGTTGCGCTTAAGCAGCGGCATTGAGCAGCTGAATCCCAACGCTGTATTGGCTAGGGGTTATGCCATTGTGCACAGCGAAATTAGCCAAAACGATTTACTGAACCCCTTGCCACAAAAGTTGATTACCGATGCACAACAAATCCAACCAGAAACGCGTTTAAACATCACTTTTTATAAAGGCAGCGCGGCGGCCAAAGTGATTAGCACCAAAAATTAACCAAAATTAATCTCGTTTGCGCTTGGTTTGACCATTTAATTGGTTGATAATACTCAATCGTAATAGCCGCGTATCATCATGGACAATCAAACTACAAAAAAAGCAGCCTTACCTACTATGGCATTAGCCGCGCTGGGCGTCGTATTTGGCGATATTGGTACCAGCCCCTTGTACACCATGAAAGAAGTTTTTTCAGTCGGCCATCATCCACTGCCGCTTAATGCCATGAATGTGTATGGCATTTTGTCGCTGATTACTTGGGCACTAATTTTAATTGTATCGATTAAATATGTGGCCTTTATTATGCGTGCCGATAACCGTGGCGAAGGCGGCATTATGGCCTTGCTGGCGTTGGCATCCAGAAACGCAGAGGGCAATAGCACCAAACAACGCAACATTATGTTGCTGGGTATTTTAGGCGCCTGTATGTTTTATGCCGATGGCATGATTACACCTGCGATTTCCGTTTTATCGGCAGTAGAAGGTTTAGAAATTGCCGCGCCAAGCTTACACAGCGCCATTGTGCCAATTACCTTGGTTGTATTGTTTGTGTTGTTTTGGGCGCAAAGCAAAGGCACCGCCGTTGTCGGTGCTTTTTTTGGCCCCGTTATGTTGCTTTGGTTTGGTACTTTGGGCTTATTAGGTGTCCTCAATATTCTGCACGATCCTACCATTTTAAAAGCGCTTAATCCCTTTTACGCATTTAGCTTTTTTGTTAATCAACCTTGGATAGCATTTGTAGCACTTGGCGCCGTAGTGCTGGCGGTAACAGGTGCGGAGGCATTGTATGCCGATATGGGCCATTTTGGGCGCTACCCAATTCGCTTAGCTTGGTTTGGTTTTGTATTACCTTCTTTATTGCTGAATTATTTTGGCCAAGGCGCGTTAATGTTACAAAACGCCGCCACTATCAAAAATCCATTCTATTTATTAGCGCCAGAATGGGCACTGTTTCCTTTAATTATTTTAGCCACTTTAGCCACTGTTATCGCCTCACAAGCCGTCATTACAGGCGCATTTTCAGTATCGCGCCAAGCTTTGCAATTAGGCTACTTGCCACGCATGCACATTCAACACACCTCAGAAAGCGAACAAGGCCAAGTGTATATGCCACGCGTAAACTGGGGTTTAATGATTGCCGTGATGGCCTTAGTGATTGGCTTTGGCAGCTCTGGCAATTTAGCCGCCGCTTATGGCATTGCCGTTACTGGTGATATGGTCATTACTACCTTGCTGGCCGCCGTGGTATTTAGAGAAATTTGGCGTTGGAGCAAACTTAAAACTGGCTTGTTAATTAGCCTGTTTTTAGTGGTCGACTTAGCCTTTTTTGGCGCTAACATTTTAAAAGTGCCAGATGGTGGTTGGGTGCCATTGGTAATTGGCGTGATTATTTTTGTGCTTATGCTGACATGGAAAAATGGCCGTACTTTAGTTTATAGCCGCCTAAAATCAGAATCAATGGCCATTGAGCCATTTATTGAAGCCGTTGGCGCGCACCCGCCAGCACGCGTGCCTGGTATGGCCGTATTTATGACGCCAAACCCAGATGGCGTACCGCATGCCATGTTGCACAATTTAAAACACAATAAAGTCTTGCATGAAAAAGTAATGATTTTAACGGTGAAGTTTTTAGACGTGCCGCATACTAATATTGAAGAGCGCGTGACGGTAGAGGCCATGCTGCATGAGTTTTACCGCGTAACCGTGCGATATGGCTTCAAAGATGAGCCTGATTTACCGCGCGATTTAGTGTTATGCGCCGCGCGCGGCCTAAATGTAGACCCAATGGATACCTCATTTTTTATTGGTAAAGAGATTTTAATCCCCACCGAAAAAACAGGCATGGCGATTTGGCGTAAAAAAATATTTGTTGGCTTGTTCCGCTCTGCCGAAACCATTACCAATCAATTTAAATTGCCGCCTAATCGTGTTGTTGAGTTGGGTTCGCAACTTAAAATATAACCGAACCTTAAATATTAACAAACTAGGTTCGCAATTTAAAAAATAGCCAATTGGGTTCACCATTTAAATTTTCTAATCAAGCAATTTAATCGATTCAAATGTGTTTAAAATGGCATCAACCATTTTAAACACTAAACGTTATTGCATTAAGATTTACATTGCATATCCAATTTAAGGAATTTCCATGAAAAAAATCACTGCCCTTGTATTAACCGCACTTAGCCTACAGCTTGCCAGCTGTGCTACCACCACGCAAGACAGTACTTCTGGCGTTAAACGCTCACAATTTTTACTCATGCCGGCAAGCTCGGTAGATAGCATGTCGGCGCAAGCGTATACCGCAACCTTAAAAGAAGCCGAACAGAAAAAAACCTTAAACGCGGATAAAGCCATGTTGGCCCGCGTACGCGGCATTTCAAACCGATTAATCGCTCAAGTTGGCGTGTTTCGCCCAGATGCAGCGCAATGGAAATGGGAAGTGAACGTTGAAAAAAATGATGCGCTAAACGCGTATTGCATGCCAGGCGGCAAAATCATGGTGTACTCTGGCTTGGTGGAAAAAATTAACGCAACCGATGACGAATTAGCCGCCGTTATTGGCCACGAAATTGCGCATGCCTTGCGTGAACATGGCCGCGAACGTATGTCGCAAGCCTATGTTCAACAATTTGGCTTACAAGCGCTAGCGGCAATGGCTAGTGGCTCTGCGGTTGGCGGCGCGGCTGTGCAAGCGGCTGGTGCTGGCTCACAACTATTTTTTGCCATGCCTAATGGCCGTGAGCAAGAACGCGAAGCCGATAAAATGGGCTTAGAATTAGCCGCGCGCGCTGGTTTTAATCCAAATGCAGCCATATCGTTGTGGCAAAAAATGGGCGCTCAATCTAAAAGTGCGCCACCAGAATTTTTTAGCACACACCCGGCAAACGCCAACCGTATTGCCGATTTACAAGCATTAATTCCAAAAGTAATGCCTTTATATAATGCGGCCAAAAAAAGTTAAATTAGCCATTAATTGGTACCTTATTAAAAGCGCACTGCTCATCACAGTGCGCTTTTTTTATAAGTATTTAAGGCCTTTTAATATTTTGGGCGCAATATTTTTGCTAAATGTTGATATAGGTTAAAATAACGCTTTTGATTAATTAACACACTCTGAGAACACTATGGATCCACGTCAAAGTATTATTGAAACCGCGTTTGAAGACCGCGCCAACATCAACCCAGCGAATGCCTCAGCCGAATTAAAAGCCAATGTTGAATCGGTGATTAAAGATTTAGACACGGGTACTTTGCGCGTGGCAACCCGCATTGGCGATACACAAAGCTGGGAAACCCATCAATGGCTTAAAAAAGCCGTGTTGTTATCGTTTAGATTAGATGACAATGTGTTAATGGATGATGGCGTAACCAAATATTTTGATAAAGTGCCGCCAAAATTTGCCAATTATTCAGAGGCCGATTTTAAAGCAGGCGGTTTCCGCGTTGTACCAAATGCAATCGTACGTCGCGGTTCATTTATCGGCAAAAACGCGGTATTAATGCCATCTTATGTGAATATTGGCGCTTATGTGGGTGAAGGCACAATGGTTGATACATGGGCTACTGTTGGATCTTGCGCGCAAATTGGTAAAAACGTGCATTTATCTGGCGGCGTAGGTATTGGCGGCGTATTAGAGCCAGTGCAAGCCGGCCCAACCATTATTGGCGACAATTGCTTTGTGGGCGCGCGCAGTGAAGTGGTTGAAGGCGTGGTGGTTGAAGACAACTGCGTGATTTCAATGGGCGTGTATATTGGCCAAAGCACTAAAATTTACGATAGAGAAACAGGCGAAGTGTTTTATGGCCGCGTGCCAGCAGGTTCTGTCGTGGTTGCAGGCAATTTGCCATCTAAAGACGGTAGTTACAGCTTATATTGCGCGGTGATTGTTAAAAAAGTAGATGCAAAAACATTGGGTAAAGTAGGCATTAACGAATTACTACGTGGCATTTAATAAAAATTAACAAGTGCGCTCATATTTCATCAATTAATAACTAATCTTTAATTATTTAATTAAACACATAAAAATTATTTAGTTATATTAGCAAATAGTTTTATAACTAAAAACCATCTATAACCATATTGTTTGTGCGCTTGCGCACGCAGTATGGTTTTTTTTCGCACTTATTTCCCATATCACTTCAACCAGCATTTAAGCATGTGGCACAGTAGTTGCTTTGTGAGCACTAACATCATTGATAATCTCAAAAAGATCATAATCATGAAAGCATCATACGATATTTGGCTTATTCTGCTCTCGCTAGCCGCGGGTGCATTTGCCATGTATATCACTTTTGGTTTTATTGAACATCTATACCGCGCCACTAGCCAACACCGCAAACTATTGCTCAATATTTATTCAATTGCAATCGGCACTGGCTTATGGGCGATTCACTTTATTAATTTATTAATTTTTCATGGTAATCAAGCGTTTACGGTATTATCATTGGCCATATTTGCCTCTTGGTTAGTGGCGGTTAGCATTGGTTATACCTTATGCGCTACTACCAGCAAAAAAACGATGTCATTAAATCGCCTAACGTTTAGCGCTATTGTTATTGGTCTAGGTAGCTATCTGATGTTTTATCTGGCGATTGGTGGCTTAAACGAAACCAATAATCTGTGGCGTTTAAATACCAATATTTCTTTCTACCCAATATCTCTATTGGTTGCCTTAAGCACAGCCTTGGGTGCGGGCGTGCTGTCTTTAGTAACGCTGTCTTGGGTTAAAAATTATAACGGTGAAAATAAGCGATTGATTAAGCTCATTTTTTCGGTCATTACTGGCATTGCCATATTAACAATTCACGCCACATTTAACACCTCTGTTTACCTGCAAACGCCATTGGCTCAGGCAACTCAACTACCCATTACCGATAAAACATTTTCAGCGGTTGCAATAGCGCTTGGCCTAACTTGCCTGTTTTTACTGGCTTTTGTGGTGGCCTTATATTACGAAAAATTTGGCGCAAGCACGCTAAAAAATCGCTTTTTAGATACGCAAACGCATGCCGATTCGGCTAGCTCCGGCTTCAAAGACCCATTAACGCAATTGCCAAACAGACGCGCGTTTCATCGCGAGCTAGAAACAGCCATTAAACGCAGTGCGCGTGCTGGCAGCACCATTGCGTTGGCTTATATCGATTTGGATCACTTTAAGCCGATTAATGATACTTATGGCCACCATGTGGGTGATGCAGTGCTGCTATTTGTGGCACAGCGCTTAAACTCGGCCGTGCGCGTTTGCGATTCTGTGGCGCGCATTGGCGGCGATGAATTTGTGGCTTTAATTGAAGAGATTAAATCCGATGAAGACATTATTCCCATCGTAGAACGCATTGTTAAATCGATTAAAGAGCCATTTTTAGTGGGTGGGCAACAAATTGATATTTCCTGTTCGGTTGGTATTGCGGTTTACCCGCGCAATGGCGATATGGAAAAGCTAATGATTTGCGCCGATGCTGCCATGTACAAAGCCAAAGAAAATGGTAAAAACCAATTTAAATTCTTTGATTCTGAGATTGAATCAGCGTCTGATCAAATGTTAGAAATGCAGCGCGATTTGCAATCGGCCATTAAAAACAATCAATTTAGCTTGGTATTTCAGCCAAAAGTAAATTGCAAAAATCAATCGCCAATGGGCGCAGAAGCGCTTATTCGCTGGAACCACCCAACTAAAGGCGTGATTTTACCGGTTACGTTTATTCCTGCCGCCGAACGTTTTGGCCTGATTAATCAAATTAACGATTGGGTGGTTGAAGAAGGCTGCCGCGCGATTAGCCGCGCCAAAGATAGCGGCGTAGATTTAAAAGTATCGATTAATTTAGCACGCCAACAATTTAGAAACCCGCACTTGGTGGATGAAATATTGCAGTTGCGCAAGCGCTACAAAATACCTAATGCCAACTTAATGTTTGAGATTAAAGAAACCACTGCCATTAAAAATGAAAACCAATTTAAGCAGCTATTGCGTCAATTTAAAGCGGCTGAAATCAAAGTAGCGCTAGATGATTTTGGCTCTCAGCAGTTTAGTTTAAGCTATTTGCAACACTTAAATATTGATGAAATTAAGTTAGATAAAGTGTTTATTGGGCAAATTAATGAAAATAAAGCATCGCGCGCCTTGGTCGATGCGGTGATTCGCTTAGCGCACGCACTAGATTTAAATGTGGTAGCCGAAGGTGTAGAAACCGAAGCGCAACGCGAAGCATTGGCTGATTTAGGCTGCGATCAAATGCAGGGTTATTTGTTCTCAAAACCACTATCAGAAGAAAAATTATTAAAACTATTTAAACAGCTTAATGTGAATTCTGAATCCACAGGCCAATTTTTGGTGTCAGATTATCAATCAGAAGCGGCATAATCACGACACCAGCCGCTGGTAGGTGTTAAAATAAGGCCTTATTCAATTAAGCCTTAAGCCGCAAAAAATCCCATGAAACTGTACGGCATTCCAAACTGTAATACCGTTAAAAAAGCCCGCGATTGGCTGGCTAGCCGCAACATTGCGCTTGAGTTTCACGATTTTAAAAAACAAGGCATTACTGCGGCCGAGTTATCAAATTGGCTTAGCCAAACTCCGCACGAAAAACTCATTAACCGCGCTGGCCTTACTTGGCGCGGCTTAGATGAAGACACCAAAAATAGCATCACAAATGATGCTGCCGCTATTGCGTTAATGCAAGCTAAAACCTCTGTCATTAAACGCCCGGTGCTGGTTAAAGACGGCACCGTTTTGTGCCTGGGTTTTGACGAAACGCGTTATGCCGATATTTTTAAATCTTAAAGCAGGTATTTAGTCATGACCAGTCTTAACATAAACAATCCATCGCCCACCCTTGAACTGGCAATTGATTTATTAAAACGCCGCTCAAACACGCCAGAAGATGCTGGCTGCCAAGAGGCGATGATTGCGCGTTTAGAGCCGCTGGGGTTTAAAATTGAGCGCATGCGCTTTGGTGATGTTGACAACTTTTATGCGCGTCGCGGTACAGCATCGCCACTATTGGTGTTTGCAGGCCATACCGATGTAGTGCCTACTGGCCCACTGGATAAATGGTTTACACCGCCGTTTGAGCCGACCATTGTTGACGGCATGCTATACGCGCGCGGCGCGGCCGATATGAAAACTTCATTAGCCGCATTTGTCACCAGCATTGAAGAATTTGTGACACAAAACCCAAACCATGCAGGCTCAATCGGCTTGCTGATTACCTCAGATGAAGAAGGTATTGCCGTAAATGGCACAGTTAAAGTGGTAGAAGTGTTAAAAAACCGTAATGAATTAATCGATTATTGCATTGTTGGCGAACCCACCAGCAATAAAGTCGTTGGCGATATGATTAAAAACGGCAGACGCGGCTCACTGTCTGGCAAGCTGACGGTTAAAGGCTTACAAGGCCATATTGCCTATCCACATTTGGTTAAAAACCCCATTCATATGGTCGCCCCTGCCATTAAAGACATGGTAGAAACCGTGTGGGATAACGGCAACGAATATTTCCCGCCTACCTCTTGGCAAATCAGCAATATGAATGGCGGCACAGGGGCCACCAATGTGGTGCCAGGCGAAGTGGAAATTTTATTTAACTTTAGATTTTGCCCAGAATTAGATGGCGCAGGCAGCACTGAAGCAAATTTAAAGCAGCGTGTGCACGGCATTTTAGATGGCCACACATTAGATTACGATTTGGAATGGGAATACAGCCCGCCTTACATTACACCGCGCGGCAATTTGGTTGAGGCGATTTCACAAGCGATTGTTGAAAGCTATGGCGTATCACCCGAATTATCCACCACTGGCGGCACTAGCGATGGCCGCTTTATTGCGGATATCTGCCAACAAGTGATTGAATTCGGCCCACTTAATAAAACCATTCATAAACTAAATGAATGCGTAGGCGTGGCGGATATTGAGACGCTTAAACAAACGTATAAGCTCACGCTTGAAAAACTGATTAAATAGAGAAATTGATTAAATAGTAAAACCGATTAAATAAAAGCAGAAAATATGACGCACTTTCCAAGATTAGCAGAAGAGTTATTCACCATTCGCGATTGGCTACGCTTTACCGTTAGCCAATTTGAAGAGGCCGAAATTTTCTTTGGCCATGGCACTGATAACAGCTATGACGAAGCGGTTTGGCTAATTATGAGCGCGTTACACTTGCCGCACGAAACGCTCAACAATTTTTTAGATGCGGTGATTACCGAACAAGAACGCAAACATTTGGCGCATTTAATTGAGCAACGTATTACCAAACGCACGCCAACCGCTTATTTGGTGCGCGAAGCTTGGTTGCGCGGTTTTAAATTTTATGTGGATGAGCGCGTGATTGTGCCGCGCAGTTTTATTGCCGAATTATTAGATTTTAACGCAGAAGGCGAGCATGGCTTGCAACCGTGGATTGAGCATCCTGAACTGATTAATTCCGCCGCCGATATCTGCACAGGCAGCGGCTGTTTGGGCATTATGCTGGCCAATGCCTTCCCAGATGCCGCCATTGATATCATCGATATTTCGCCAGATGCGATTGCAGTAGCCAATATCAATATCAATAATTACGGATTACAAGAGCAAATCAGCGCGATAGAATCCGATATGTTTAACGCTTTGCAGGGCAAAACCTACGATTTAATTATCAGCAACCCGCCCTACGTAGATGCCCCCAGCATGGCCAAACTACCAACAGAATATCGCAACGAGCCACAACTGGCGCTGGGTAGCGGCGATGATGGCTTAGATCACACGCATACGATTTTGCGCGAAGCCGCCAAACATTTAAACGATGAAGGTATTTTAGTGGTTGAAATTGGCCACAACCGCGATGCCTTGCTAAACGCTTACCCCGAGTTGGAATTTACTTGGTTAACGGTAGAATCAGGCAATCAATATGTGTTTTTGTTGACTAAAGAGCAGCTGCTCCAAACCGCTGATTAGTAAGCCATTATTCATTCAGACTATCGCTTTTTTGGTTTAGCTACAGGCAAATCGCTAGTCTGACGCACGCGTCTGTTAGCCGATTTTCTTGGCGCTGGCTTTTTAGCTTCTGGTTTAACCGTACGGCCGCGGTACACTGGCTTGCCATCTTCACCCAATTCACGCACTGGTCTATCCAGCGCACTCATTCTTTGTTTGCGCACTTTTGGCACAAATACGGCGGTAGCTTTGTCTTTTTCGCGCTGATTTAATTGTCGTAATGGCGCTTTGGGCACTTCTAAACCAGCCCATTCTAATAATTCCACTACCGTTTTTTGTTCCAGCTTTAACATGGTGCCGCGTTTTACCCTTGGCGGTAAATTCACAGGGCCAAAGCGCACACGCATTAAGCGGCTCACCGGTAATTGAAACGCTTCAAACAAACGGCGCACTTCGCGATTTCTACCTTCACGCAGAATCACTTGGTACCAATGGTTAGCTCCTTCGCCGCCTTGAGCCGAAATGCTATCAAAGCTGGCAGGGCCATCTTCTAGCTCAATGCCTTGCGTTAGCATAGTCATTTGTTCATCGGTCAATTCACCAAAAATACGCACGGCGTATTCGCGCTCAACTTCATAACGCGGATGCATAAAACGGTTGGCTAATTCGCCAGAATTAGTAAATATCAGCAAGCCGCTGGTATTCATATCCAGCCGCCCAATCGCAATCCATTTACCTTGTTTAATTTTTGGCAACTTATCAAAAACCGTTGCGCGCCCTTCTGGGTCATCCTGACTAACAATTTCGCCTTCTGGCTTATGATAAATCAGCACTTGCGGCAATTCCACCTCAAAACTCAATCTAACAGGGCGGCTATCAATGCGCACCACATCATGTTCGGTAACGCCCGCGCCCACTTTGGCAATTTCGCCATTAACGGTTACGCGGCCGCTTGCAATCAGCTCTTCCATATCTCGGCGCGAGCCTAAACCTTGCGTGGCCAACAATTTATGCAAACGTTGTGTGGGTTCTGGTGTCGCGTTTTCGTCTACGGCCAACTTGGTAAAATTGGTTCTAGGACGGCGAATAGGTGCTTGAGGGTCGCGCTGCTGCTTGAAAGGACGTGCCATGATGAGCTTACTTTTATTTGCTAAGCCATGATTTTACAGTAGTTATTGCAAAATCCAGCATAAATAAATGGTTTGAAAATGAATGTGAATTAATTTTCTAGCGGAATTTCCGTTTGCGCAAAATCTTCAAATGGCGGTAACTCGCTTAAACTGCGCAAATTTAGGTCATCTAAAAAATGTTTAGTGGTGGCATAAAGCGATGGCCGACCGGGCACTTCTCGCTGCCCTACCACATCAATCCAATCGCGCTCTTGCAATTGGCGCATCACATTCGGGTTAACCGCCACACCGCGAATTTGCTCAATATCGCCTCTTGTTACTGGCTGCTTATAGGCAATAATCGCTAACGTTTCCATCACGGCACGTGAATATTTTGGCTGTTTTTCTGGGCTTAAACGCGCAATAAATTCGCTAAATTGTGGCTTGGCTTGAAAGCGGTAGCCAGTGGCTACTTGCACCAATTCCAGTGTTTTGGCTGTATTTTCCTGCGCCCAATCTTGCTTTAATTCATCTAATAGCATGCGCAAAGTGGTGCGCTCCATGCGGCCTGCAAATAGCTTTAGCAAATCATCCAAGCTTAATGGCTGGCCAGCCGTTAATAAAGCGGCTTCCAAAATCTGCTTAAATTCAATGATATTTTCAGGCTCTTTCAATTGCAGTCATCCTTAAATTTTGCTATTTCACTCAGAATTTAGCCTCGAATTTTTGGGGCGTAAAAATCAATTTTAAATGCAAATTTTGTTTGCTTATCAAACTAAAATTTCCACTACCGTCATTCTGAGCATAGCGAAGAATCCAGCTGTCTGGCACTTAAAATCTGGATTCTTCGCCTAGATAAAACTTAGACTCAGAATGACGACAGTGGGAGATTGCATTTATTCCGCCGTATTTGCCTGTAAGTAAATCGGTGAAAACGCTTGCTGTTGTGTGATACGGATTAAGCCTTCTTTTGCCAATTCTAAAATCGCCAAAAAATGCACCACTAATTTAGGCAAGCCTTCAGTCACCACATCAAATAAGGCTGAAAATTCCACCATACCATCGGCTTTTAAGCGGCGCAGGATTATGCTCATATGCTCGCGTACCGATAATTCTGCTTTGCCGATTTTGTGGTGCGTGGTCAATTTGGCGCGTTTTAGCACGTTGCGCCACGCTTCTACCAATTCATCAAGGCTCACTTCTGGCGGTTTAATATCGGCAATATGCTGATAATAAGCGGCGGCTACATTAATATCCACGCCCACTTGCGGCATGGCATCCAAGCGCTGAGCGGCTAATTTTATCGCTTCATATTCCATCAAGCGGCGCACCAATTCCGCACGCGGATCATCTTCTTCGGCCACTTCTGCTGGTTTTGGCAGCAGCATGCGCGATTTAATCTCAATCAACATGGCCGACATCAGCAAATAATCGGCCGCCAATTCCAGCTTAATTACTTTCGACTTATCTCTAGTATCTTGGTCCACATATTCCATATATTGCGCGGTTAATTGCGCCATGGGAATATCCAAAATATCCAAATTATGTTTGCGAATCAGGTAAAGCAGCAAATCCAGCGGGCCTTCAAACGCTTCTAAATACACCTCTAGCGCATCTGGCGGAATATACAAATCCTGCGGCAATTCAGATAAGGTTTCACCGTGAACGCGTATACCTAATGTGAGTTGCGTTTGCATCGGCTTTTAGTGCCCAACAGATTTTGAAAACAGATTAATCACAATCACACCTGCAATAATTAAGCCCATACCAATCATAGAAGGTAAATCTAATGTCTGTTTATAAACCAGCCAGCCGATGATGGAAACCAGCACAATGCCCATACCTGACCAAATGGCATACATAATACCCACTGGCAGTACGCGCATACTAATGGCCATAAAGTAGAACGCTGTGCCGTAGCCAGCTACAACAATAATGGATGGTATAAGCCGCGTAAACTCATTTGAGGCTTTAAGTGCAGATGTAGCAATGACTTCACCACATATTGCAATTGCTAATGCCAGCCAGTGATTCATTCAACCCCTTTTATTGTTATGAGTAATTCAAGCCCATCGCATCGCGCACATCGCGCATGGTTTCTCTTGCCAATTTGCGCGCTTTTTCACAGCCTTCGGCCACTATATTTTTAACCAAGGTTGGGTCTTCGGCATATTGCGCGGCGCGTTCTTGTATTGGTTGCAATTCTTTTAGCACACCTTCAATTACTGGGCCTTTGCATTCAATACAGCCAATTGCGGCAGTTTTGCAACCGTTTTGTACCCAATCTTGGGTGGGTTTGTCTGAGTAAATTTCGTGCAATTGCCACACAGGGCATTTGGCTGGATCGCCCGGATCTGTGCGGCGAATGCGTGCTGGGTCAGTCGGCATGGTTTTGATTTTTCTGGCTATTGTGTCTTTGTCTTCGCGCAATGAAATGGTGTTGTTATACGATTTAGACATTTTTTGGCCATCTAAACCTGGCATTTTTGAGGCTGGCGTTAACTTGTAGTCTGGTTCTAAAAGAATCATTTTGCCGCCGCCTTCAAGGTAGCCCAGCAAACGTTCTTTGTCGCCCATGCTCATGCCTTGTTGCTCTTCAATTAAGGCGCGCGCGGATTCTAGCGCTTCTTCATCACCCGCTTGCTGGTAGGCGCTACGCATTTCCTCATACAAGCTGCCTTTTTTGCTGCCTAATTTTTTGATAGCGGCTTTGGCTTTTTCTTCAAAGCCAATTTCTTTGCCATAAATATGGTTAAAACGGCGCGCGATTTCGCGGGTGAATTCAATATGCGGAATTTGGTCTTCGCCTACAGGCACTTGGGTGGCTTTGTAAATCAGAATATCCGCGCTTTGTAATAGTGGGTAACCCAAAAAGCCGTAGGTGGATAAATCTTTGCTGGATAATTTTTCTTGCTGGTCTTTGTAAGTAGGCACTCGCTCTAACCAGCTAAGCGGGGTAATCATGCTTAATAAGGTATGCAATTCGGCGTGTTCTGGCACGCGCGATTGAATAAAAATAGTGGCGTTGGCTGGGTCTACGCCTGCGGCTAACCAATCAATCACCATTTCCCAAACCGATTCTTCAATCACTTCTGGCGTATCGTAATGGGTGGTTAGCGCATGCCAATCGGCCACAAAAAACAAGCATTCGTGCTCATGTTGCAGCTTAATCCAATTTTTAAGCACACCATTGTAATGGCCCAAATGCAAGTTGCCTGTTGGGCGCATGCCCGATAAAACGCGTTCTAACGCCATATTTAACCTTGTATATTGCTGATATTATTAAAATTAGAAAAACACTGCTGAAATGGTACGCAAAGTAATCATCACAAACGGCCACATAATTTTATCAAGAATATGGGTGACCAACAGCACAATCAAAATAATAAAACCATAGCGCTCAATTTGCGCGTATTTAATCGCCAAATTATTGGGCAGTAAACTCACTGCTATGCGCCCGCCATCTAAAGGTGGCAGTGGCAATAAATTAAGCACCATTAAAATAGTGTTGGTTAATATGCCTGCCGCGCCCATTAAAGCAAATGGCAAGGCGGCGTATTCTGGCAAAAAGTGCGCAAACTGAATGGCAATTGCCCACAAAATCGCCATGGCTAAATTAGCACCCGGCCCGGCGGCGGCTACCCAAAGCATATCGCGCTTGGGGTGGCGCAATTTCATAAAATTAACCGGCACTGGCTTGGCCCAACCAAAAAATATACCGCCAACCAGCATGGTAATGCTGGGCACAATTACCGTGCCAACTAAATCAATATGGCGGATAGGATTAAGCGAAATGCGGCCTAAATTATGCGCGGTCATATCGCCATAATAGCGCGCGGCGTAGCCATGTGCGGCTTCATGCACGGTAATGGCTAACACCATGGGGATGGCCGTAACCGCGATGCGCTGAACGGTGGTAAGCGATTGCAGTGAATTTAAAAGACTAAAAAAATCCATATTATTTTCTTTTTATAAATTTATATTAAAAACTAAAAGGCTAAAAACCGAATGACTAAAGCCCAAATGGCGCCGCATCCGCCACGCCTTGGCGAATTAAGGCAGGCTCAGCAGCGGTTAAATCAATCACGGTAGTAAGGCCGGCCAAGCTAATCGCCGAATCTATTACTAAATCCACTTGGCTTTCTAAGCGTTCACGAATTTCCCATGCTTCGTTTAAAGGCGCATCGTCATTTGGCAATTGCAAAGTCATGCTTAACATCGGCTCTGCCAGCTCATCTAACAAAGCTTGCACCACTAAATGATTAGGCACGCGAATACCAACTGCGCTACGCTTAGGGTGCTGCAAGCGGCGCGGCACCTCCCGCGTGGCTTTTAATATAAACGTAATTGCAGCTGGCGTATTGGCTTTAAGCAGCCTAAATTGGCTATTATCCACTTGCGCATACACGCTTAATTCACTTAAATTGCGGCAAATTAAGGTAAATAAATGGTCATCACCTAAGCCACGAATTTGGCGAATTCTTGTCTGCGCGTCTTTAAAACCCATCATGCAGCCCAAGGCATAGCTTGAATCAGTCGGGTAAGCGATTACGCCACCTTCACGCAAAATTTCCACCGCATGCTTAATTAATCTAGGCTGCGGATTATCGGCATTGATTACAAAATACTGCGCCATAAATTGTTAGCTTAAATGCTGCGCTTCAGGCCAATCTGCCCAAACAGGCTCGCAGCCAGCGGGCAAATCGGGCATGCAACCCATTGCCATATACGATAAACCGGGGCCGTGATAATCAGAACCAAGTGAAGCCTTTAAGCTAAAGCGATGCGCGATTTTGGCAAATTGCTGATATTGCGGCGGGTTATGGCTGCCTGTCACCACCTCAATCGCGGCGCCGCCTAAGCTTCTAAATTCGTGCATCAGCAACATCATATTAATAGTGCCTAAATCGTAACGGCCTGGGTGCGCAATCACCGCTTGGCCGCCCGCATTGGTAATCAAGCTCACGGCTGATTCTAAATCCATCCATTTGTGGTCTACAAAACCCGGCTTGCCTTTGACTAAAAACTTTTTAAATACCGATTTCACATCTTTAGCATGGCCATTTTTAACCAAAAACTGGGCAAAATGGCTGCGCGTTAAAATGCTTTGTTTGGCGATATCTTTTGCGCCTTCATAAGCGCCTGCAATACCTGCTTTGGCTAAGCCTTCGGCCATTTGTGATGCGCGTTCATCGCGCCCAATGCGCACAGCAGCCAGCGCGTTTTTTAATGCATCATTTTCGGCATCAAACTTTAAGCCCACAATATGCAAGGTGCGTTTTTTCCATGTCACCGAAATTTCAACGCCATTGACAAAATGAATGCCATGCTCATTCGCCGCATTACGCGCGATATGCAAGCCAGTAATGTCGTCATGATCGGTTAATGCCATGACTTTTATGCCACTTTTTGCCGCCAGCGCCACAATATCTTGCGGTGCTAATAAGCCATCAGAAATGGTAGAGTGGCAATGTAAGTCTATCTGTGCAGCCATAAATATTTTTCGGTCATCGAATGTTTTGCAAACAATCGTAAATCATAGCAAAATACAACCTTTACAGATAGTTAAGCTTTTATTAAGCCCACTCAATTTCTAAGGCGCGCATGAAATTTCTCTTTGATTTAATTCCGGTTATTTTATTTTTTGTGGGCTTTAAGCTTTACGGTATTTTTGCCGCCACCGCCATTGCCATTGCCGCCACTATTGCCATGATTATCTACGCCAAAATTCGCCATGGCGTGGTTGAAAAAATGTTGTTAATTAATGGCACCATTATCGGCGTGCTGGGCGGCGTAACGCTTTTTCTGCACGATAAAACTTATATAATGTGGAAACCAACCGTGCTTTATTGGTTATTGGCGATTGTGTTATTGGTGGCTAATATATTCTTTAAGAAAAACTTTATTCAACAAATGATGGGCAAAATGTTAGACGCGCCAAAACCTATTTGGGATAAGCTCAATTTAGCTTGGGTGGGTTTTTTAGTGATTTTGGGCTTTGTAAATTTATATGTTGCGTTTAACTATTCTGAAGATGCTTGGGTAAACTTCAAATTGTTTGGCGTAACCAGCATTATGTTTATTTTTATCATCGCGCAAACCTTGCTGCTAAAGCAATATTTGATTGAGCCAACTGACGATATAGAGAAAAAATAATGTTGTATGTGATTATTGCCGAAGATAGCCCAAATAGTTTGGATAAGCGATTAGCCAATCGGCCTGCGCATTTAGCCCGATTAAACGAGTTGCAAGATGAAGGTAGATTAGTGTTAGCAGGCCCAATGCCAGCCATTGATAGCGTAGACCCAGGCCCAGCTGGCTTTACCGGCAGCTTAATTGTGGCCGAATTTAGCGATTTAGAAACGGCAAAAAATTGGGCTAATGCAGACCCGTTTGTAGGCGCAGGCGTGTATATAAGCGTTACGGTTAAACCATTTAGAAAAACATTGCCTTAAAAAAGTGTTTTTTTAATGTTGATTAGATTGATTATTAAAGGCTTTTAAGCACATAAACCGCATGAATTTAACCGAAATTATCAAAACCAGACTGGCTGTTTTGCAGCCTGTTAGCTTAACCATTCAAGACGATAGCGCATTGCATGCAGGTCATGCTGGCAATGGCGGTGGTGGTCATTTCAGCCTTACTATCGTTAGCGCGCAATTCTCAAAAAAAACGCTAATAATGCGGCATCGTTTAATTTATCAAACACTTAGCGACTTAATGCCGCAACAAATTCATGCTATAAGCATACTTGCAATTTCGCCAGATGACCCCAACTCAAGTTATTAGTATTTTTATAACACTAAAATATTCCATTTAAAACTAAGGATTTTTATGAAAATCACCCAAATTTTTATTGCAATTGCAGCATTAACCACGTTTTCTATTGCACCAGCTGTATACGCGGCTGAATCAGCTGCCACCGTTAACGGCAAACCCATCAAACAAGCATGGGTTGATTACATTATGAAAGACGCACAAGCACGCGGCCAAAAATCATCAGATGGCATGAAAAACGCCATTATTAACGAATTAGTTGGCTCAGAATTAGCGTACCAAGAAGCGCAAAAACAAGGCATTGATAAAATGCCAGATTACAAAATCAATGAAGAACTTTCACAACGTAAATTGCTAGTGAATATCTTTTTAGCCGATTTTATGAAAAAAAATCCAGTGACAGAAGCCGATACTAAAGCCGCTTATGAGCAATACAAAAAAGAGTTAGGCGATAAAGAATATAACGCGCGCCATATCTTGGTAAAAACCGAAGCCGAAGCGAACGATATTTTAGCGCAAGTTAAAAAAGGCAGCGATTTTGCTAAGTTAGCTAAAGAAAAATCAATGGATCCTGGCTCAAAAGAAAAAGGCGGCGATTTAGGCTGGTTCTCACCAGCTGGCATGGTAAAACCATTTAGCGAAGCAGTCACTACGCTTAAAAAAGGCGAAGTAACATCATCACCAGTGCAAACACAATTCGGCTGGCATGTGATTAAAATGGTGGATACGCGCGCCACACAAGTACCTACTTACGATAAAGTTAAAGAAAGCTTAGAGCGCACATTACAACAACGTAAACTTGAAAAAATGATGTTAGATTTAAAAGCAAAAGCTAAAATTGAAGTAACTGGCGCCGCTAAATAAGTTTAAATAGTTGTTTTTACGTTTCTTATAAAACTGCCATATAAAACCGCCATAAATAGTGGTTAGTTTTATTATAAAAAAGCCTGCATTAGCAGGCTTTTTTTGCACCTAAATCTAGTGAATATTAAAAAAATATGTCACAATCAAGAACTATTATCATTTAGATTAAACTAAATATAAAATTCACTTAGGAACACCCATGTTTGAAACCTTAATGATTACGTTTAGAGAAGGCCTAGAAGCCTTTTTAATTATTGCCATCGCCATCGCTTATTTAACCAAAACAGGCGGCCAAAAATTAATCCCATCTGTGCGCAACGCTTGTTATGTGGCCGTTTTAGGCTGCGTTATTTTAGGCATTGTGTTAGCGCGCATTGGCGGTTTAACGCCATTTTGGGAAGGCACTCTAGCGTTAACCGCAGCCATATTAGTGATTAGCTGTACCGTGCACATGCTTAAAATGGGCAAGCACATGAAACGCGAAATTACAGGCGCTATTGATAAAGCTGTTGCCAACCCAGGCAATGGCGCAAAAGTCGCCATTTTCGCCTTTGTATTGCTAATGATTGGCCGCGAAGGTTTAGAAGCCGCCACCATGATTGCCTCATTAGCGCAAAGCAACGATAGCGCACACTTGGTTATTGGCGGCATTTTGGGCTTATTGGTTGCAGGCGCCGTGGCATGGGCATGGAGCAAATATGGCCACCGCATTAACTTAGGTTTATTTTTCCAAGTTACGGCGGTATTTATGGTGCTATTTTCAATTCAATTATTGATTTACGCTTTTCATGAATTCACTGAATCGGTTGAATTTTATAATTTAGGCCTAATTGATAACGCCTACTGGCATGCCGCCACAGAAGATTGGGGCCCAGAAGGCCGCATCGGCGCTTGGATTTCATACAGCTTGGTTTTGGTACCGCTAGCGTTTTTGGTGTACAGCTTTTTAAGCAGCAAAAACACACCAAAAAATCCGCCTACCTTAGCCAGCAGCAATTAATGGCCTAATTATTTTAGATGTGCATTTTTAGATCCGCTAGAAATGCACATCTTTCAAGCTGGCTTAAACCAGCAAAATCACCAAAGTAATAAGCGTTAAGATTTAGCGTATTTAATCAGAATAGCCATAGCGCTTTCTGTTAAAATATCGCTAATTTTTTAACTTTTTCAATTGCTTATCGCCCATGTCTTACGATTCAATTTCTAGCACTTCATTTTTACCACTACGCGGCAGCCAAGCTTTATCTCCATTCCGCCTTGAAAAGCTGTACGCTGCTTTAAAGCAATCCGCTTCTAGCATTTCGCATGTTTATGCTGAATTTACCCACTTTGCATTTAGCGATGAAGCACTAAGCGATGCGCAGCAACAAACGCTTAAACAAATCCTCACTTACGGCCCGCAAGCGCAATTAGAAGAGCCTGCAGGTCAGCTATTTTTGGTGATTCCGCGCATTGGTACAATTTCACCATGGGCATCGCGTGCCACCGATATTGCGCATAATTGTGGCCTAGAAAACGTATTGCGCATTGAGCGTGGTATTGCGTTTTACGTCACTACGGTTGATAACAAACCGTTAAGCGATGCTGAAAAAGTAGCCTTTAAAGCGGCGATTAGCGACCGCATGACGGAAACGGTTTTAAGCAATTTAAATGACGCCCAGCAATTGTTTCATAGCGCAGAGCCCAAGCCATTTAACACAGTGGATATTCTGAAAGGCGGCGCGGCGGCGTTAAATATAGCCAACAATGAAATGGGCTTGGCGCTTTCACCGGATGAAGTGGATTATTTGGTTGAAAATTTTAGCAAAATTGGCCGCAATCCGACTGATGTTGAGTTGATGATGTTTGCGCAGGCCAACTCAGAACATTGCCGCCACAAAATATTTAACGCTGATTGGGTGATTGACGGCGAGGCGCAGGATATTTCGCTTTTTGGCATGATTCGCAATACGCACAAATTGAATCCTGGCCATACTGTAGTTGCGTATTCAGACAACTCATCAATAGTTGCTGGCCAAAAAACCCAGCGTTTTTACCCAAATGCAAGCGGTGAATACAGTTTTAATAAAGATGAAATGCACTACTTAATGAAAGTAGAAACGCATAACCACCCTACCGCAATATCTCCTTTTGCAGGCGCTGCCACTGGCGCTGGCGGTGAGATTCGCGATGAAGGTGCAACCGGTATCGGCTCAAAACCAAAAGCGGGTTTGACAGGCTTTTCAGTATCCAATCTAAATATTCCCAATTTCTCACAGCCATGGGAAAAGGCATATGGCAAACCAGGCCGTATCGCCACACCCTTACAAATTATGACAGACGGCCCTCTTGGTGGCGCGGCTTACAACAATGAATTTGGTCGCCCTAATATTGCCGGTTATTTCCGCACTTTTGAATTAGAGTCGCTGGATTCTGAAGGCAAAGCCGAAGTGCGTGGTTACCATAAGCCGATTATGTTGGCAGGTGGCGTGGGTAATATTTCAGCCGACCATTCACACAAAAACGCGATTCCTGCTGGTGCAGCCTTAATTCAATTAGGCGGCCCTGCCATGTTAATCGGCTTGGGCGGCGGTGCGGCTTCTAGTATGGATACGGGTAGTAACACCGAAAACTTGGATTTTGATTCAGTGCAACGCGGCAACCCAGAGTTGCAACGCCGCGCGCAAGAAGTGATTGACCGCTGCTGGCAATTGGGCGAAGCAAATCCTATTTTAAGTATTCACGACGTGGGTGCAGGTGGTATTTCAAACGCCTTCCCTGAGTTGGTGAATGACGCCAAAATGGGTGCGGTTTTTCAGTTACGCGATGTGCATAATGAAGAACGCGGCATGTCGCCACGCGAGTTGTGGAGCAATGAATCGCAAGAGCGCTATGTGATGGCGGTTTTACAAAAAGACTTGCCAGAATTTAAAGCGCTATGCGAACGCGAACGTTGCCCATTTGCGATTGTTGGCTATGCCACTGAAGAGCGCCATTTAACCGTGGCAGATAGCCATTTTGACAATAAACCTGTTGATATGGATTTGTCCGTATTATTAGGCAAGCCGCCTAAAATGACGCGCGATGTAAAAAGCGTGGCTAAAAAATTAAGTGCTTTTGATACGCAAAAAATTGATTTAAAAGACGCTGTAGCCCGTGTATTAAGGCTGCCAGGCGTAGCGGATAAAACGTTTTTAATTACCATTGGCGACCGCACGGTGACTGGCTTAATCGCACGCGACCAGTTTGTGGGCCCCTGGCAAATTCCGGTGAGCGATGTGGCGGTTACCTTAGCGGGTTACGAAACTAATGAAGGTGAAGCGTTTGCTATTGGCGAACGCGCACCAATCGCATTGATTGACGCGCCTGCCTCTGGCCGCATGGCGATTGGCGAGGCGATTACCAATATTGCCGCTGCTAAAATTAATGACCTTAGTAATTTAAAATTATCTGCCAACTGGATGGCGCCTGCTGGCCATGCAGGTGAAGATGCGGCACTTTTTGCCACGGTGAAAGCGGTTGGTATGGAGTTATGTCCAGCACTTGGCATTAGCATTCCAGTGGGTAAAGATTCGATGAGTATGAAGACGGTGTGGGAAGATAATGACACCAAAAAAGCGGTGACTTCACCTATTTCATTGGTGGTGACTGCTTTTGCTAATACAACAGATGCGCGAAAAACGTTAACGCCGCAATTACGGACTGATTTGGGTGAGTCAAAATTAATTTTGATTGATTTAGGTAACGGCAAAAACCGCATGGGCGGCGGCAGCTTGGCGCAAGTGTATGGTCAATTGGGCGATACAGCGCCTGATGTAGATAATCCTGCGCAATTAAAAGCATTTTTCGCGGCCATTCAGCAATTAAATGCTGAAAACAAATTGCTGGCTTACCATGACCGCAGTGATGGCGGCTTATTTTCAACCTTAACCGAAATGGCATTTGCTGGTCATTGCGGCTTACAAGTAGATATTTCAAGCTTAAGCGGTGATGCAGCAAGCGTATTGTTTAATGAAGAATTAGGTGCGGTGATTCAAGTACGCTCATCAGACGCTGATGCCATTTTAGCTCAACTCAAATCTGTCAGCGCGCATTTAATTGGTTCTGTAAGCACTCAAAACCAAATCAATATTACGCAAAATGGCCAAATAGTTTTTGCAGATAGCCGTGTAAACCTACATCGTATGTGGTCTGAAACCACTTATCACATGCAGAGCCTGCGTGATAATCCAGTGTGTGCACAGCAAGAATATGACCGCATACTAAACGAAGCCGATACTGGTTTGCATGCGAACTTAACATTTGATATTAACGACAATATTGCTGCCCCTTACATCAACACTGGCGCACGCCCAAAAATGGCTATTTTGCGTGAGCAAGGCGTAAACGGCCAAGTGGAAATGGCGGCAGCGTTTGACCGCGCAGGTTTTAGCAGTGTCGATGTCCACATGAGTGACGTGATTAGTGGCCGTGTATCACTAAAAGACTTTGCCGGCTTAGTGGCTTGCGGTGGATTTAGCTATGGCGATGTGCTGGGCGCGGGCGAAGGTTGGGCGAAATCGATTTTATTTAATAGCCGCGCTAATGATGAATTTAGTGCGTTTTTTAATCGCACCGATTCATTTGCGTTAGGCGTTTGCAACGGTTGCCAAATGATGAGCAACTTGCATAGCATTATTCCGGGCAGTGAAAATTGGCCGCATTTTGTTAAAAATAAATCGGAGCAATTTGAAGCGCGCGTGGCGATGGTAGAAGTGTTAGAGTCACCTTCAATCTTCTTTAACGGCATGGCTGGCAGCCGCATGCCGATTGCGGTTGCGCATGGCGAAGGCTTTGCGGAATTTTCTGGCGCAAGCGCTGTCAATAAAGTGCTAGAAAATAAATTGGTGACGATGCGCTTTATAGAGAATGTAAATAGCAAGTCAACGCCAACTGAAACATACCCGTTTAATCCTAACGGTTCGCCGCTTGGAATAACGGGTTTAACTACCCCAGATGGACGTTTTAGTATTATGATGCCACATCCTGAACGGGTATTTAGAGCGGTACAGCACTCATGGCGCCCAGATGATTGGCAAGAAGACGCGCCTTGGATGCGGATGTTCCGCAATGCAAGAAAAATCATTGCTTAAGTTGGCATTATGCCAAGCACGCACTTTATTAAAAACGACAAGGTTGGAGAAAAATAGAATGAAATTATTAAAAGCACTTTTTACAGTTTTGGCTTTAAGTTTATCAATGCACGCGTTTGCAATGACAGATGATGAATCTGTTGAATTTACTGATGCCGTTGGCAAAGGCGACATGAAAATTGTCAAAAGATACGTGGCAAATGATGCCAAGGTAGTGAATGAAAAATTCTTTGCTTGGACGCCAGTGCAAATGGCAGCTACTAAAGGTCAATTTGAAATGGTGAAATACTTAGTTGAAAAAGGTGCTGATAAAGATTACGTGCACCCAATTACTAAAATGACAGCGTTTCATTTAGCCGCTTTTGATAACCATGCCAACATTGTTAAATACCTTGCCGAAAAAGGTGCTGACATTAATAAAAAAATGAAAGCCGATATTTCTATTGTTCGCGTAATGAAAGATGAAGGCGAGCGCGGTGCTGATATGGTTAAATTGTTAACATCACTTGGTGTTAAAGACGATGGTTGCCTTGAAGAAAAATGTTTTGAATAATATGTTACCGAATCATTAAAAATGCATTGCGCAGTAACTAAAGTCACAGCGCAATCTATTTAATATGATTAAAATAGTGTTTTTATTTCCATAACAAACACTAAATGATGAGCAAAACATTCGTTTCAAAGAATTTATTGTTAAGTGTCACTTTAAGCGTCACCCTAATATCCTCATTTGGATTGCCTATTTTAGGCAAAGCCAGTGAGGATATTGCTTTTTCGGCGTCCAGTTTACATATGCGCACACTTGCGGCATCATGCGCCGCTTGCCATGGTAGCAACGGTAACGCCTTAGCTGGCAATGCCGTATTAGCTGGCATGGATAAAAGCTATTTTATTACCCAAATGTTGGCTTTTAAAAATGGTGATAAGCCCGCCACGGTTATGCACAGACATGCCAAAGGTTTACAGGTGGATGAAATTAACGAATTAGCCGCCTATTTTGCTGCGCAGAAAAAAGTGCCCTCCATAAGCCCACCATCGCAACGCTTAAAGGTTAATCATGACTAAAGCAAAATCGATTAACGCAGCAAACAGTAGCCGCCGCCAGTTTATTAAAACAATTGGCGCAAGTGGCTTATTGCTATCTAGCTATTCCTTATTAAGTGCTTGTGCCAGTAATACCAAAAAATCGGCTCTTGGGCGTGTGGTGGTGATTGGCGGCGGCTATGCAGGCGCAACTGCTGCCAAATATATTCGCCTTTGGAGCGCAAATAGTATTGATGTAGTGGTGATTGAAAAATCCAATCAATTTGTATCGTGCCCGCTCAGTAATTTAGTGCTTGGTGGTAGCAAAAACATTAACGACCTTACGTTTGCTTACGATTTAGCCAAAAAAAATCACGGCGTGCAGTGGATTAATGATGAAGTAACCGCGATTGATGCCGCCAATAAAAAAGTCAGCATGAAGCGCGGCGAAATTAATTTTGATCGCTTAATAATCGCGCCAGGCATCGATTTTATCTATGAGTCACTGCCCAATTTGCAATCAACTGCTGCACAACAAGTTATTCCACACGCATGGAAAGCCGGCTGGCAAACGGTTAATTTGCGCGCGCAATTAGAAAGCATGCCTGATGGTGGCGTGTTTGTGATGAATGTGCCCAAAGCGCCCTACCGTTGCCCACCCGGCCCTTATGAACGCGCTTGCCAAGTGGCCAGTTACTTTAAAAAACACAAGCCTAAAAGCAAAGTAATTGTGCTGGATGCCAACCCAGAAATCACCTCTAAAAAGGGTTTATTTACCAAAGTTTTTAATGAGATGTACGCGGGCACTATTGATTACCGCCCTAATAATGTGGTGCTAGAAGTAGACATTAAAACCAAAACGGTGAAAACCGATTTTGAAACGGTGTCTGCCAATGTGCTCAATATTATTCCGCCGCAACGCGCAGGCAAACCTGCGCAAATGCTGGGCTTAAACAATATTGATAAACGCTGGTGCGAAGTGGATTTTTTAACGTATGAATCTAAATTAGCGCCCAATATTCATGTAATTGGCGATTCAGTTTCGGCCGCGCTGCCAAAATCGGCACATATGGCCACCAGCCAAGCGCGCATTTGCGCTAGCGCCATTGTTGAGCTAATGCAGCAGCGCGTGCCTGACCAAAGCCCTGTTTTTGCCAACACTTGCTACAGCTATGTGGATGACAAACAAGCCATGCATGTGGCTAATGTGTACCGCTATGATGAAACAAAAAAAATCATGGTATCTGCGGAAGGCGGTGGCGTTTCGCTTAAACCATCTGAGCTTGAAGGCCAATACGCCAGCGCATGGGCCACCAATATTTGGTCAGATGTGTTAACTTAATCCCTTCAATCAAACTTTCAGAATCCATCCAATGCTTAGTGCTTTTTTTCATCAAATTGGTCTATACCTTAAAATGGGCTTATGCCAGCTAGCTAGCGTTGGCTGCGCGTATGGCGCACAATCGATTGATCCGCCCAGCCAACTTGGCCTTAATTTGCCGCCGGGTTTTGAAATAAGTGTGTTTGCAAAATTAGCCGATAAATATGGTCAGCCGCGCATGATGGCACTGGATAAACAGGGCCAATTATTTGTGGCTTTAGGCTCATCTAACCAAGTGCTAATGCTGCCAGATGCCAATAAAGACGGCATTGCTGAAATACCAGTTGTGGTTGCAAATAACCTAAATGCCCCAAATGGCGTGGTTTTTGTGCAGAATGATTTGCTGATTGCAAACCAAGATTCTGTTGTTAAATTAACGCAAAAAAATGGTGTTTGGTCTGCGCCACAGCCGTTTATTAGCAATGTAGCTTATGGCCACCACACCGTTAAAACCATTAAATTAGGGCCAGATAATCACTTGTATATCAATATTGGCTCTAGCTGCAATGTGTGTGTGGAAGAAAACGCTACGCGCGCTACCATTCAACGCTACACAGTAGAAGGCAAGCCAGCAGGCAGCTTGGTGACATTGGGCAGACATGCGCCAGACCCCACATGGGCAAAGGGTTTGCGCAATAGTCAAAGCTTTGCTTGGCACCCTAAAACGGGCGCTATGTTTGCCACCAATAATGGCTCTGATATGCGTTCTAGCACCAAAGACGGCAAAGTAAACGACGAAATTCCGCCTGAACATTTAAATAAAATTGAGGCAGGTAAGCATTACGGATGGCCTTATTGTTGGGGCGAGGCAGGCAATACTAAAACCATGATTCAAGACCCTAATTTTGTAGGGCCAGATAATTTCTGCCAAACCGCAACGCCGCCTGCTATTACGTTTATTTCGCACTCCACCCCAATTGGCATTAGCTTTTTAGATAAAACCAATTGGCCTGCTGACTATAAAAATGATGCGATTGTGGCTTTGCATGGCTCATGGAATCGCCAAAACCCAAGCGGCTACAAATTGGTGCGCGTTAAATTTAATGGTGATAACCCGATTGAAGTAAGCGATTTTGCCACTGGCTGGTTGAGCGAAAATCGCGTTTGGGGCCGGCCAGCCGACGTTATCGTTGGCGCTGATGGCGCCTTGTATGTATCAGACGACCGTGCGGGTTATATTTACCGCATTAACTATAAACAACACTAAACATTGAATGATAAAACACGCATGATTAAAAATCGCTTATTACTAATGGCAGCTTGCTTTATGGCCAGCGCAATGTTAAACAACGTGGCACTGGCCCAAAGTGCCAAGCTGCCGGGCAATATTGCCGTGCATATTGCCAAATTGCACTATGAACACCCTGTGCGATTGCTGCACCCGTATTTAGATGTATGGCATATGAAGGGCCCGCTGGCTGAAAAAGCCGCATTAAAAGCGCTTGAAAAGCGTTTTGCCAATGTAAATTTATGCGCCAAGGGTGAAAACACCAATGTGGTGGTTTTGTTAGAGCCGCATATGTTTTACAACGCGCAATTGCGGGTTTTTCATGGCGAAATAATTGCCAGAGTATTTAAAAACGGCGCTGCAGCCGATTTAGAAATGCCGATTGTGAGCGTTAAAAAACAAGCGCAACAAAATGGTGATTTGGGCATTAAGCCTGAATTTTATATGGAAAAAGCCTATGCCAAAGCCATGGATAAAGTCATTAAAAAGTTAGAAGTGGATAAGACTTTTTTAGCCGCAATTGATACCCCTGCAAATGGCAGCGCAACCAATTTATGCGCGGCATTAGACGATTTGCCGCTTAGCAAAATTTACTACTAATTAAAACGTACTATTCAACAAAGGTTATAAACATGAAAAAAACACTATTCGCGTTGGCTTTACTGCAAGCATTTAGCGTGCACGCCAAAGAGCCAGTTCCTACCAAAATTACAGGGCTAAAAACACCAGAATCGGTGGTGCAAGCTAAAGATGGCAGCATTTATATTTCTGAAATTGTAGAGTTTGGTAAAGATGGCGACGGCCAAATTAGCAAAGTGGACAAAAAAGGCAATGTAACCGTGTTTGCAAAAGGCATGGATGACCCAAAAGGTTTGGCCATAATTGGCGAAAAACTATACGTGGCGGATAAAAACCGTGTGCTAGAAGTGAGCAAAGACGGCTCTTGGCAGGTGTATGGCGCGCAAATGGCGTTCCCTAGTACGCCAGTATTTTTAAATGATATTGCAACCGATAAATTAGGTAATTTATACGTAAGCGACAGCGGCGATTTAAAATCAGGCGGTCAAATTTATAAAATCGCCAAAGGCGGCGCACCAATTACAGTGGTTGTGGATAGCAAAAATCCGGATATTTTGGCGCCAAATGGTTTGTTATTTGAAGGCCGTAATAACTTATTATCGGTTGATTTTGAATCTGGCATTTTATACCGCGTGAATTTAAGCACAGGCGCCACCACAAAAGTCGCGACAGGTTTTGGCGGCGGTGACGGTTTAGTTAAAACCAAAGCAGGAAAAATCATTATCAGCGATTGGAAAACGGGCAAGATTAGTGAACTGGTAGCAGGCAAAGCGCGCTTAATGAAAGATGGCTACCAAGCAGCCGCCGACATTGCCTTAACAAACGATGGCAAATATTTAATGGTGCCCGATATGAAAGCAGGCGAATTAGATTTTGTTGAAATTAAATAATCTTGTTAGCAGACAATATTGAATGTCGCAAAGCCGCGCTGGATTGGCTTTGCGAAACCAATGCCAGCACTAAAGCGGCTGGTGTATTCGCTTTAGGCCAAAATTCATCTGTTTTTGTCGATTGTGCTGCTCAATTAACAGCAACTTCTGCCATTCCAGGCCGCCCGATTAAGCCAGAATTAGTTGGGCCGCTAGCATTACCAAAACGCTCTATGCGTACCATTGATGGCCGCGCTGCATTGATTCACGCGCTGGCACATATTGAATTTAATGCCATAAATTTGGCGCTGGATGCGATTTGGCGCTTTGCCGATATGCCAGAAAACTACTACCGCGATTGGTTAAAAGTCGCCGCTGAAGAGGCCTATCATTTCTCACTTTTAAATGCGCATTTGCAATCAATTGGCTATGAATACGGCAGTTTTGCTGGCCATGATAGCTTATGGGAAATGGTCGACAGAACGAAAGACGATGTGCTGGCGCGCATGGCTTTAGTGCCGCGCACCATGGAAGCGCGCGGTTTAGACGCATCGCCGCAGTTGCATAATAAATTCGTTCAGATTGGTGACTTAAAAATGGGCGAAATTTTAACCACTATTTTGCGCGATGAAATAGGCCATGTGGCGATTGGTAATATTTGGTTTAATTGGCTTTGCCAACAACGCCAATTAGATCCCATTTCCACGTTTGAATTGCTACGCCAACAATATAGCGCCCCAAAATTACGCCCGCCGTTTAATATGGAAGCTAGGCGCCAAGCTGGCTTTAGTGAAGCGGAATTGGCGTTATTAAATTAAGCCGTAAATAGCGCTGCAACGGCATCTAAACCATTAAAATTTAGCGCATAAGTGGCTTGTGCTTGCACCACGGGCTTAGCATGGTAAGCCACACCAGCAGTGGCAACCGCCATCATTTTCAAATCGTTTGCGCCATCACCAATGGCAATGGTTTGGTCTGGTTTTAAGCCCAAATTATCGCGCAATTTTACAAGCTCTTGCGCTTTGCGTTCAGCATCTACAATGTCGCCCACAATTTGGCCGGTTAATTTGCCATCCACAATTTCTAAGGTGTTCGATACCGTGTAATCTAAACCCAGCAGTTGCTGCACATGGTTGGCAAAAAACGTAAAGCCACCAGAAACCACCATGGTTTTAATATTGTTGGCTTTGCAAGCCGCAACCCACTCTTGAGCACCTGAGTTTAGCTTTAAGCGCTCATTAATTACGCGCTGCAATGCGGCTTCTGGCAAGCCTTTTAGCAAGGCCACGCGCTGTTTTAAGCTTGCCGCAAAATCTAATTCGCCCCGCATAGCGGCTTCTGTAATTGCTGAAATTTGCGGCTTAATTTGCATCATATCGGCAATTTCATCAATGCATTCAATACTAATCAAAGTCGAATCCATATCCATTACGCATAAGCCGAAATGGCTTAAACGTTGGTTATCAGGCACCAATGCGCAATCAATTTGCTGTTCGGCACAAAATGTTTTAATCGCATCAACATCACTGGTTTGGGTGGGCAAATAATAGCTAAACTCGCCTACTTGCATAAATTGCGTGTTACCGCCAATTAATCGATGAATATGGGTGAGGTGTGCCACCGTAATGGCGCGGCCTTGAACAACTAAACGCATAACAACATCCTAATTACTTTAAGTGGTCCAATTATATCAGTTCAATTTTCATTCACTGTTGGTTTGCGCTAGTGTACCTTGCGCATCTCACCTATAATATTTTTACTATTGTTAATTTGAGCAAATCTTAATGAAACCAACACCCGAAAATTTAGCATGGCTTAATTTACCCAATATGCCTGCGCCGATTAAAGCCTTGTTTGCAGGCTATTTATTAGTGGTTGGCGTAGGCTTAATGATGGCCGGTTTGCAGATTATGCTAACGCACGGCATGGCCGATGGCAAAGTGGGATTATCTAAAAACGATATTGTGTATAGCTATTATGGCGACCGCACGCATAGCTTATTAGAAAGTAAATTAAATGGCTCAATGAAAGCCAATGCGCCCGATGCGGTGCGTGCAGATATTATTAAATGGGTGCACAAAGGCGCGCCAAAAGAGGATTGGGATGCGCATTTTAAAGGCGTATTTGCGCAACATTGTGTGGTTTGCCACAGCGTTGTGCCTAATATTCCCAACTTTAACAATTTTGAAGAAGTGCAAAAAGTAGCAGCCACCAGTGAAGGCGCTAGCTTCACCAGCCTAACGCGTATTTCGCATATCCACTTATTTGGCATTAGCTTTATCTTCTTTTTTATCGGCTTTATATTTAGTTTTGCCGTTGGCGTGCCGAAAAAGTTAAAAATTATCGCTATCGCTTTCCCGTTTGCCTTTTTAATTATCGATATTTTATCTTGGTGGTTAACCAAATTAGCGCCCGGCTTTGCTTTCTTAACCATCGTTGGTGGCATTGGCTACAGCATTGCTTCTACCTTTATGTGGGTTACCAGCATGTACCAAATGTTTATTTTATCGCGCAAAGGTAAGGTGTATGGAAATGCTTGGGAGCAAGATTTATAGAGCAGAGTACATTTTAATAATAAAGGGCACCTAAGTGCCCTTTAATTTTAATTAGCCTTCAATACTAACAATTTTAATGTCAACCCCAAGTTTATCAGCTACATATCTTATCAATGCTTCTTCAGAGTGAAACTCAGCATTGTCTATCAATTCCTGATGGTCTTTCAGTTCATTTCCATCTTCATCCTCAGAAATTACAGAACCACATCTGAAAATACCTTCCATGTCTTCAGGCATATCATCGTCTAAATATATTCTTACATAAGCTATTATTTTCATTTATTTTCCCTATCTTAATTATTGATGAGCATGCAAATGCACGTCTATTAATATTTAGTAAAATTGATTTTTTGTAAAAAAACAAACTGATACTAAATATACGCCCTAGTATTTATAAGGTTGGGAAAAAACGTGAGCTTTCAAGTCGATATCAAAGAAATAAATTTAATCAATATTTCAAACTCGCTACATCATCCACTACCACCGCAAACAAATCCCTTACCGCTGCCAGCGCGCTATCGTGCATGGTTTGTGCGTCAATCACTTTACCGTTTGCACCAATCAAACTGCGCGTTGCGCAAGCACTGGCCACAATAGTGGGTTTAAAGCCCAAATTAAACGCACCACGCGCGCTAGAGTTAATGCACATATGCGTCATAAAACCTGCCAGCACCACATTTTCAACCCCTAAAGCTTTAAGTTGCGACTCTAAAGTGGTGTGCCAAAAGGCATTGGGGTAATTTTTCACAATTACCGCCTCACCGTTTTTGGGCGCTACCTCAAGTGATATAGCGCCAATGTCAGTCGTAATATCATAAGGCGTACCCAACCCAGCATCATGCTGAATATGCATGATTGGAATTTTTAAATCGCGCGCCATTTGCAATAACTTTTGCGCTTCTAAAATAGCTGGCTCTATATTGCTTAACTGCATCACGCCACGGCGATAGGTATTTTGGCAATCCACCATAATTAAAGCCGAATCTTTTAGGCTGGCGTGATTAAAGCCCATTCCCGTTATCTCACGCAACGTTTCAGACGCTTGTGTCATTTTGTTTTCCTTATTTAGAAATGGCTTTTTTACTAGCTTATAGCGCGCATTTGCGCGAAAATACTAGCTAAAATTAAAACCAGCAAAAATCACTTTAAAATGAATCTACACGAATATCAAGCTAAACATTTACTGCAACGCTATGGCATTGTGACTCCCACCGGAATAGTGGTTCAATCAGAAGAAGCGGCAGCAGCCGCTACCAAAGAAATCGCCGGCAGCGCATGGGTGGTAAAGGCGCAAGTGCACGCGGGTGGCCGCGGCAAGGCTGGCGGCGTTAAAATTGTTAAATCGGCACATGAAGCGCAGGCAGTAGCCAGCGCATTATTAGGTAAATCGTTAGTTACTTACCAAAATGCGCCAGAAGGCCAGCCTGTGCATCAAGTTTTGGTTGAGCAAACGCTGCCAATTGCGCGCGAATTGTATTTATCCATGTTGGTTGATCGCACCTTAGAGCGCGTAGTGATGATTGCATCCTCTGCAGGCGGCATGGATATTGAAGAAATTGCCGCAACGCAACCTGAAAAAATCTTACAAGAAGTGTGCGATCCGCTTAATGGTTTGATGGATTATCAAGCGCGCAATTTAGCCTTTGCATTAGATTTAAGTGGCGACCAAATTGCGGCTTTTGCTAAGTTAACAAAAGGCTTGTACAAATTATTTAAAGAAAACGATTTAGCCTTACTAGAAATTAATCCATTGGTGGTAACAACCGATGGCAAGTTGGTTGCGCTGGATTGCAAAATGACAGTAGATGCCAACGCGCTGTATCGCCAAAAAAGTTTGGCTGAGCTGCAAGATTGGTCACAAAGCGATGCCAAAGAAGCAGTAGCGCATCACGCTGGGCTTAATTATATTGCGCTGGCAGGCAATATTGGCTGCATGGTTAATGGCGCTGGTTTGGCAATGGCGACCATGGATTTAATTAAATTGCACGGCGGCATGCCAGCCAACTTTTTAGATGTTGGCGGTGGCGCAACGGCTGAAACCGTGACCAAAGCGTTTAAAATTATTTTGGCTGACAATAATGTGAAGGCCATTTTGGTGAATATTTTTGGCGGCATTATGCGCTGCGATATTATCGCCACCGGTATTATTGCGGCAGTTAAAGAAGTGGGTATGACTATTCCGGTTGTGGTGCGTTTAGAAGGTACCAATGTAGAGTTGGGCAAACAAATGTTGCGTGAAAGTGGCCTAAATATTATTTCGGCAGAGAATTTAACTGATGCGGCTAAGCAAGCCGTGCTTTCAGTTAAAAACCAAGCAGTTAAGGCGGTAGCATAATGGCGATTTTAGTCAATAAAAACACCAAAGTGTTATGCCAAGGTTTCACAGGTAGACAAGGCACATTCCATTCAGAACAGGCATTAGCATACGGCACTAAAATGGTGGGTGGCGTTACACCTGGTAAAGGCGGCCAATTACACCTTAATCTGCCAGTATTTAATACCATGCGCGAAGCGGTGCGCGAAACGCAGGCCAATGCCAGCGTGATTTACGTGCCGCCACCGTATGCGGCTGATTCGATTTTAGAAGCGGCCGATGCAGGTATTGAATTGATTGTCTGCATTACGGAAGGCATTCCTGTATTGGACATGCTGAACGTTAAGGCGGCATTAAAAGCCAATGGTACCAAATTAATTGGCCCAAATTGCCCTGGCATTATTACGCCAGATGAATGCAAAATTGGCATTATGCCTGGCAGTATTCATCTGCGCGGCAAGGTGGGCGTGGTTTCGCGCTCTGGCACATTAACGTATGAGGCTGTACATCAAACTACGGCGCTGGGTTTGGGTCAAACAACGTGTGTGGGCATTGGTGGCGACCCTATTAAAGGTTTAAACTTTATTGAGTGCTTAATGTTATTTGAAGCCGACCCTGAAACCGAAGCGATTATTATGGTGGGTGAAATTGGTGGCAGCGATGAAGAAGCCGCGGCTGACTTTATTAAACATTATGTGACCAAACCAGTAGCCGCTTACATTGCCGGCTTAACCGCCCCAGCTGGTAAACGCATGGGCCATGCCGGTGCCATTATTTCGGGCGGCAGCGGCCGTGCAGAAGACAAAATTGCGGCGCTAGAAAGCGCTGGTTGTGTGGTGGCAAGCTCACCCGCTGGCTTGGGCGAGGCCGTTGTAAAAGCGATTGCTTTAAAATCGAAAAGGTAAAAACTGTTGAAAATATTCAATCTAAATATCATCAATTTAATGGCGGCTTTAGCGCTGTGTTTTGTTACGCAATTAACGATTGCGGCAGAAATTCCGTATTTGCTTACAGCCGCATCCAAAGGTGATGTAGCAACCGTTAAAGCCATGTTAAATGGCGGCGCAAATGCCAACACCAAAGATGAAAACGACATTACCGCCCTGATGTATGCCGCGCGCAAAGACCAAGCTGCGGTGGTTGCCGCCTTGTTAGAGAAAGGCGCTGATATTAATGCCAAAGATAAAGGCGGCTGGACGGCGCTAATGTTTGCCGCTAAGAAAAATTACATCAACACAATCAAGGTGTTGCTTGAAAAAGGCGCAGACGCCAAAATTCGCGATGAAAGTGGCTGGAGTGCATTTGGTATGGCCGCCACCGCTGGCCACGCCGATGCCGTTAATTTAATGATTCAGCACGGTGTAGATGCTAACGCTAGATCTGATGACGGTAAAACTGCGCTAATGTATGCCGCTAAAAGTGGTGATGTGCCAACTATTTCATCGTTAATGTCAAAAGGTGCACTGCCAAATGTAGCCGACCGATTAGGCGCCACGCCATTGATGTATGCCGCGCGCGAAGGCCATGCGCCAGCGGTAAGCTACATGATTGAAAGCGGCGCCAATATGAATCTACAAGATCAATCCAACTGGACAGCGCTAACTTGGGCCATTAAAAAATCGCAACTAGAAACCGCCAAAGTGCTGATCAATAAAGGTGCGGATGTAAATCATGAAGATTCTGAAGGCACGCCATTATTGCAACTTGCGGTTAATAATGGCTCGGCAGAGCTAGTGACATTGTTGCTGGATCACAAAGCTAATGTTAAAACCCGCGATAAATACGGCTTAACGGCGTATGTGTATGCGCTTAAAAAAGGTGATGCCGAAATAGTGCAGTTGATTAAAGATGCGGGTGGCAAATATTAACGACGCTTGTAATTGCGCTTTTAAAGTGACTAATCCATGAAAATAGCGCTGGCACAAATTAACGCGATTGTTGGCGATATTACTGGCAATGCCGATAAAATTATCGACTACGCCAACCGCGCGCATGCGCAAGGCGCTAGTTTGATGATGACGCCTGAACTGGCTTTGTGCGGCTACCCGCCTGAAGATTTATTGTTTAGGGAAGACTTTAATCTGGCCTGCGAACGCGCGCTTACCCGCATTGCCAAATCAATTCCGCATATCACCTTGCTGATTGGCCATCCTCACACAGAAAATGGCCAGTTATTTAATGCCGCCTCATTAATTCAAAATGGCAAAATTAGCGCCACCTATCACAAACAATGCCTGCCCAATTACAGTGTATTTGATGAAGAGCGCTATTTTACGGCAGGTGATTCGCCGTTGGTTTTTGAGCACGAAGGCACAAAATTTGGCGTATTTATTTGCGCCGATGGCTGGGAATCTGGCCCTGCGATTCAAGCAAAACTGGACGGCGCACAAGCGTTACTTTCTTTAAACGCATCGCCCTATCACATGGATAAGCTTGATACGCGCTATGAAGTGTTAGCCAAGCGCGCTAATGAAACCGGCTTGAGTGTGGTGTATCTCAATTTAGTTGGCGGTCAAGATGAATTGGTGTTTGATGGCGGCTCATTTGTATTAGATAACACTGGCAAAGTGGTCCTGCAACTGCCTAATTTTGTTGAAAATTTAGATTTTGTTGAATTTATCAATCATCAGCCAGTGCCAGCCAACGTTTTACCTAAATTAGGCATTGAATCAGCGGTTTACCATGCGCTCACACTAGGCTTAAAAGATTATGTCAATAAAAATGGCTTTCCAAGCGTTGTGCTGGGCTTGTCTGGCGGCATTGATTCGGCATTAACGCTGGCAATCGCCGTTGATGCGCTAGGCGTTGAACGGGTAAAAGTGGTGATGATGTCGTCTGAATTTACCGCTAGTATGAGTGTGGATGACGCCGTAGAAATGGCCAATTTAGTCGGTGTTAAATACAGCCAAATCCCGATTAAAGAGTTATTTAATTTATTTTGCGACACCTTGAAACCCGAATTTGGCGATTTGCCGTTTGATACGGCAGAAGAAAATTTACAAGCGCGCATTCGCGGCATGTTGCTAATGGCCTTGAGCAATAAATTTGGCAGCATTGTGCTTACTACTGGCAATAAATCTGAAATGGCGGTTGGCTACAGCACCTTATATGGCGATATGGCGGGTGGATTTTCACTATTAAAAGACGTGCCAAAAACGCTGGTGTATAAATTGGCCGAATACCGCAATCGAATTTCCACTGCGATTCCGCTACGCATTATTACGCGCGCACCCAGCGCCGAGCTACGCGCGAATCAAACCGACCAAGACAGCTTGCCACCTTATGAAATATTGGATGCGATTATGCAAGCCTATGTTGAAGAGGATTTAAGTCGTGCGGCTATTATGCAAATGGGATTTAGTGAAAAAGACGTGAATCGCGTGACCAATTTGATTGACCGCAACGAATATAAACGCCGACAAGCGCCAGTTGGCGTTAGAATTACACAACGCGGCTTTGGCAAAGATAGGCGCTACCCCATCACCGCCAAATTAAAGTTTGATGTGACATAAAAATGTCATTATTATTAAACCTATAGCTTACGCAATAACAGATACAAAAAACCGACCAACAATTAAGGGAGAGCAGGAATGAAAAAAATTGAAGCGATTATCAAACCATTTAAGTTGGATGAAGTGCGCGAATCGCTCTCTGAAATTGGTGTAAATGGTTTAACTGTAACCGAAGTAAAAGGCTTTGGCCGTCAAAAAGGCCATACCGAACTTTACCGTGGCGCAGAATACGTAGTGGATTTTTTGCCGAAAATTAAAATTGAACTAGTAGTAACCGATGAAATGGTAGAAGCTGCCATGGACGCCATTATCAAAGCCGCCCACACAGGCAAAATTGGTGATGGCAAAATATTTGTAAGCAGCATCGACCAAGTTATTCGCATTCGCACGGGTGAAACAGGTGAATCAGCAGTTTAGCTATTAGGCACGTTATTCAGTCATCACCAACAAAGGGGTGACTGAGCCAACAACAATCAAGCCAACAGCATAGATTTTCCCTAAAGGCTATATGCCTGTCATCGCTAAAACCATCATTTTACTGACCATTGCAAATGTCTTTATGTCATTTGCTTGGTATGCGCATCTCAAAGAACTCAATAACAAGCCTTGGATTATTGCCGCTTTGATTAGCTGGGGCATTGCGCTAGTGGAATATCTTTTTCAAGTGCCTGCCAATCGTATTGGCTTTACAGTGTTATCGCTGGCGCAGCTTAAAATATTACAAGAAGTGATTACCTTAAGTGTGTTTGTGCCGTTTGCCGTTTTTTATATGCACCAACCACTTAAGCTGGATTTTTTATGGGCGGGATTGTGTTTGTTGGGTGCGGTGTATTTTATGTTTAGAAATTAGTATTAAAAAAATAAAAAACCAACAAAAATGTAACTTTAATATTTTTGTTGGTTAATTTATGTCTTTTTATGCATTTTTACGGCGTTTAGAAAAACCAAATAAGCCTAAAGCAGTAGCCATTAAGGGTAACGCGGCAGGAACAGGAGTAACTTTTATACCACCGCCGCCAGTATCTTTACCGCCACTTAAAGCAGATAGAAAAACGCCACTGTCTAAAACTGAATCACCTGTGTCAGCAATCACAATCTCAAGCGTATGTTCTGTTAAGCTAGAATTTAAAATACCTACAATACCCAAAGCTAATGTAAAGCCGTCATATTCAATGCCGTAAATACCAGCTGTATTATCCAACAAGTTTGCATTACTACTTAAAGTAGCCAAAGATACGTTGCTACCATCCGAAAATTTGGCATAATTTATACCATCGATTACAAATGCAAAGCCATCTGCAAATTCAGTGCCAGCATATTCGGTAAACTCTTCGGAACCGAAAATAAAGTTAGAAGAGATTGATGTGATACCACTTTCGACTGTAAAGCTGAAACTGATGGAGTTAGTATCATTGGTGTCTAGGCCAGTAATAGTTGAAATGGTAGAACTTGAGCCTGTTGAAGTTACATTGCTAAAGCTACTACTAGTATTAGTGTTAGGTACACTTGCTGCGCCGGTAGTTAATAGAATACCATCGCCAAAAGTTACATTTGGTGAAGTTGCACTAGAGCTATTTAAAGCAAAACCAGTATAAGTACCCGCTTGATTATCGGCACCAATATAGCTAACTGGGCCAACAACTGTTATACCGCTACTAGCGCCCAACCAAGCAGTGGCCAAGGCTGTACCTGTATTTGAATCACTAACTAAAGGATTAATACTTAACGCAAAAGCTGGCGTGGTGGCGGAGATTGCTAAAGCGGTGACTATCGAAACTCTTAAAAACTTATTCATAATAAATTCCTTTATATGGTTAACAACGTAGGCAATGTTATACTTATGTATAGAATCACCTATCCCTAAAACGGGTTATTGTTTAACAAATATATAATCGGATTAAAGTTAATAAAAATTAACTAATTTACCAAGATGCGTTTATTGCTGTTTAAATAAGTTTCTTACGTAATCTAAATCTTCTTGCGTATCTACACCGCTGGCGGGCGCGTTTTTTGTGATGGTTACGCCAATTTTATAGCCGTGATGCAGCACTCTTAGTTGCTCTAGGCTTTCAATTTTCTCTAGTTCGGTTGCGCTTAACTGTGCGTATTTTTTCAAAAATCCAACGCGGTAAGCATAAATGCCAATATGGCGGTAGGCTTGAATATTGTTTTTATGTAGTTCATCACGCGGATATGGAATGGGCGCGCGGCTAAAATATAATGCGTTGCCGTTGGCATCAATCACCATCTTAACAATATTGGGGTTTAATAGCGCGGCTTCTTCATGTATGGCATGGCAGGCGGTTGCCATAACGGCATCTGTGCTCTTGGCTAAATGCTGCGCCACTTCTTGGATTAATGTAGGCTCAATTAGCGGCTCATCACCTTGCACATTCACCACAATGTCATCATCGGCCCAATTAAGTTTATCGGCCACTTCAGCGATTCTATCGGTGCCAGAGGCGTGATCAATGCGCGTCATAACGGCTTTAATATCGTGCTGCGCCGCAATATGGCAAATTTTTTCAAAGTCGGTGGCGATTACAATTTCGTTGGCACCACTTTTTGCCGCTTGCTCGGCCACGCGTATCACCATTGGCTTGCCTGCGATATCCAATAATGGCTTGCCAGGCAAGCGCGTGCTGGCATAACGCGCAGGAATCACTACTTTAAACGTCACCGAAAAATCCTGTCATCTCTAATTTTATTCTGTGCCGATTTTTTCATCGGGGCCGATTTTTCTAGCCTCTTCTTGCAACATCACTGGTATGCCATCGCGAATTGGGTAAGCTAAGCGCGCCGATTTAGAAATAAGCTCATTGTTTTTTTTGTCAAAAATTAATGGCCCTTTGGTTACGGGGCAAACCAATATATTGAGTAATTTAGAATCCATGTTGATACCTTTTTTATATCAATTTGTTGATTGAATAATTGATATTAAGTTTAAACCTTAATGTTGGCGCGTCTGCAGTTTTTTCAAAACCAGCTGCATTAAATCGCCATCAATTTTTGCCTGAATGGGCAATACCCAATGATGTGGCTGTGCAAAAGGTTTACATTTAACCGCGTCTTTTTCTGTCATCAACAATGCATCACATTCTAGTTGCGCTAAATCGGCTGCTGTAAACGCATGATGATCTTCAAAACTAGAAGACGAAAAGTTTAAACCTAATTGACGTAAATGCTCAAAAAAACGTGCTGGGTTGCCAATGCCCGCCATGGCTTTAATGCTTTTTCGTTTAAAGTCTGCCGCGCTGGCTTTTAAAGTTGGATCGGCCAAATTGTAAAACTGCGCGCCAATTAATTGCATTGGGTAAGCATTTCTAACTGGGGCTGGATGTCTATCTTCGCTATTTTCTTGCCCGTTTTTAATCACCGCATGCACGGTGCGCAGGCGGCTCATTGGCTCTCTTAATGAACCTGCTGGCAATAGTCGGGCATTTTTTAAATAGGTTTCAGCGTCAATCACGGCAATTTCTAAATCGCGCTTTAATCGATAATGCTGCAAACCATCATCGCTAATAATCACATTACAATTCGGATGCGCTTTGAGTAATTCTAGCCCAACATGCACACGATTTGCGCCAACAAATATCGGGCAATCACAACGACTCGCAATCAACACAGGCTCATCACCCACTTGTTTTGGGTTGCTATTGGCATGCACGGCGGTGGGCAATTTTACATTGCCGCCATAGCCGCGACTAATCACGCCTGGCTGAAAACCTTGTTGCTTTAATTGCTCTACCAGCCAGATGACAACCGGTGTTTTGCCACTGCCGCCCACATGAATATTGCCAACAATAATCACAGGCGCGGATAATGCATGCGTTTTTAGCAGGCCCAAAGCATACGCCTTGCGCCTGAGTAAACTAATGAGCGCAAACAGCCATGAAAGCGGCTTTAATACACAATAAAACAGTGCGTTTTGTTTGCGCCAAGCGCGGTAAATAACTTCTTGGGTATTGGTCATATTGGCGATTACAAACGATTAATCAAACTCTTTTTGATACAACTTGCTGTAATAACCATTTTGATCCATTAATACTTGATGTGAACCTGTCTCTACAATTTTGCCGTTATCCATCACCAAAATTCGATCGGCGTTTTCAATCGTGCTTAATCGATGCGCAATGACAATGGTAGTGCGGCCTTGCATCAGCGTATCTAGCGCTGCTTGCACAAATTGTTCAGACTCTGTATCCAGCGCGCTAGTTGCTTCATCTAGCAATAAAATAGGCGCATTTTTAAGAATGGCGCGGGCAATGGCAATACGTTGGCGCTGACCACCTGACAAGCGCACGCCTCTGTCACCAATCTCATTTTGCAAGCCTTCTGGCAATTGCTGAATAAAATCCCACGCATTAGCAGCCTTGGCAGCAGCAATCACTTCGGCTTCTGTGGCATTGCGCAAAGCGCCATAGGCAATATTATTAAAAATAGTATCGTTAAATAACACAATATCTTGGCTAACTAATGAGTACTGGCTGCGTAGATTTTTTAATTCAAGCGCACGAATATCCACGCCATCCAGCAAAATTAAGCCTTGTTGCAGCTCATAAAAACGGGGCAACAAATTAACCAGCGTGGTTTTACCACCGCCAGAGCGCCCTACCAAAGCCAACTTTTCACCGGGCTGAATAGTAAAACTTAAATTGTCCAACGCCATTTTTTTGGCATTATCGTAACGTAAGCTGACGTTTTTAAACTCAATTTCACCTTTGGCGCGCTGTACTATCTTGGTGCCATCGTTCACTTCAGTAGGGCTATCCATTACCTCAAACACACTTTGCGCGGCGGCTAAACCGATTTGAAATTCTTCATTCGCTGCCGTCAAATGTTTAATCGGCGTAATCAGCATGAGTAACGCGCCAACAAATGCGGCAAATTCACCCGCGCTAAATGTACCAACGGCGTAATAAACCACTAAACCCAAGGCGGTTGCCGCCAGCAATTCAATCACCAAGCTATTTAAGCCAGATATGCGCGTAAGGCGTAATTCTATATGGCGATTATTGCCAACGATTTTGCCAAAGCGGTTTACTTCATACTCGCCTGCACCAAAGATTTTAACAATACGTTGGCCCGCAATGGCTTCTTCGGCCGCTTTGGTCATATCGCCCATGGATTCTTGCACGCGCTTGGCGCTGGCACGCAGTTTTGGTGTCATTTTGCGCAAATAAAGCGCCATTAATGGTGTAACAATGGCAAAAATAAGCGTTAATTTCCAATCTAAATACAGCATATAACCCAGCAAACCAACGGCGGTTAATGCATCGCGAATAACCGATAAAGCCACGCGCGTGGACACAATGGATAAGCGCTCCGTATCGTAAGTAAGCTTAGAAACAATCACGCTGGAAGAGCCTGCATCAAAGTAGCTAACAGGCAACAGCATCAATTTTGAAAAAGCTTCATTGCGAATCACTTCCACCACATGGCGGGCTATCCAGCGCATGTAATATAGCGAAACAAAGCCTGATAACGCTCTAATGGTCATTAAACCAAATAACATTAATGGCAATTTGTATACTTGGTCAGGCGATTGTTTTACAAAACCTTCATCGGTCACTTGTTTAATCAGCGCTAAAAAGCCAGTATTGCTGGCTGAAAGCACCACTAAAGCCAAAATGCTGATGATGAAATAGGTTTTGTAGTGCCAAGCGTAACGAAACAAACGCAAATACAGTAACTTTGCGTTGGCAATATGCGGTGTGGCTTCTTTTTTGCGGGAGGATTTCGACATTTAATTGATCAGTCGAGTAGCTGTGAGAAAGTGATGGTGAAGTCGCTTTAGTAAATTAATCATAAAAAGAGTCAAAGTAATCAATTAATTAAGCCTAATCAATTTCTAACTAACGCACTGTTTTAATTGTATCTAGCCATCAAAATTATAAGCATCGAAATTATAGCCACAGAAACCATGGCATAAAAATGATGCTTAAAAAAATAAACTAATAAGTGCCTGACCCTACTTGTGTTGCAAAGGTAATATGCGTGAAATTGGCTAGTCTAGAAGCTTCCATCACGTTAACAACCGATTGATGGGTGGCTTTTGCATCGGCATTAATCACAATAGTTGGCTCTTTGCCATTTCCCACCGCTTTAACCAGCGCGCTAGAAATATCGTTAATACTGCCATTATCTACCGCATTACCATTCACCACATAGCGGCCGCTTGCATCCACTTCTACTGTAATAATCAATGGCTTGTCTTGCGGGCTGCTGGCTTCCGCCGTTGGTAGATTAATTTGTAGCTCGCTGGTGCGCGAAAAAGTCGCACTTACCACCAAGAAAATAATAATCACCAAAAGCACATCAATCAGTGGCACTAGATTCATTTCTAGTTCTTCGTGCCTTTTACCGCGTTGAAAATTCATATTTTTCCTTTTACTACCAAATCACTTAAAACAGTTTCAAACCTAGAATTTGTTTCAAATCGTTCTAAGACAAGGCATTTTTGTGTAGGCAGTACGTCTAGTACGACAAACAAAAATAACGCCGTATTCGGTCGATTTCAAACGAATTCCTGAAATTATTTGCGTTCGCCGTGAAGTATCTCTACCAACTTAATCGCCTGCTGTTCCATATCCACCAAAATACCATCTACTTTTGCACGGAAATAGCGATAAGCAATCATGGCAGGCACAGCCACCACAATACCAGCCGCCGTATTGTAAAGCGCGACCGAAATACCGCGCGCAAATTGGGCTACATCGTGGCCGCTATTGGTGAACGAACCGAATAATTCCACCATACCAATAACCGTGCCTAACAAGCCTAATAAAGGCGCAACCGTTGCAATGGTGCCTAATGTTGGCAAATAGCGCTCTAGTTTATGCGCTACGGCACGGCCAGTTTCTTCAATCGCTTCTTTGGTAATTTCGCGCGAATTTTTGCTGTTAGCTAATGCGCTGGAAAAAACTTCACCCAATAAAGAATGCTTTTCAAGTTTTGTTAATGTTTCTTTAGTAATGCCGCCTTGATTTAGCCATTTTTGAACTTCTGGCAATAAACTACTGGGTGTGACAACTTCGGTACGTAAGGCCCAAGCACGTTCTACAATAATGGCTAATGCAATAATTGAAGCAATAATCAAAGGCCAAATTGGCCAGCCAGCGGCCAGAATAATTTCCCACACAGCAAAACTCCTTATGTTTTTAAAAACTGCTCTTACTTTAGCTTGAAGCGGCGTTTTCGGCAAGTTCAAGTTGCATGGCGCTACACTTTATTCGGCAATAGTTTAATAGGAATCATGCCAATATTTAGGCCGCTCTAGCCGCCACGATGCTATGTTTGGCGCTTGATTTTGGCTAAAGTTGATAATTAGTGCGCCATGATAATCAGAGCGAAACCGTGTGGCGCCGCTATTGATATAACGCGTTTCAATCATGGGTTTGGGGTGTTTAAATCGGTTTAAATAACCCACCGTAAAAATCACTTGCTTGGCATTTACCGCCTGCACAAAATCGCTGGTGGATGATGTTTTGCTGCCATGATGCGGCGCAATCAGCACATCGCTTGCCAGTTTATTGGCATCTGCTTCTTCATCGGCTTGTAGCAATGTCGCTTCTGCTGGCTTTTCAATATCGCCTGTGAGTAAAATGCAGCCAAATTGACTGCTTATTTTTAATACGCAACTGCGGTTATTATCGCTAATTTCTGCATTGGCATAGCTTTCTAAGCTTGGGTTAAGCACCTCAAACTTTACCTTATCCCATTGCCAAGTTTGCCCAGCAAAACAGTTAATCGTCTTTTTTGGCTGACTAGTTTTTTCTGCAGACCAATCATCAGGCACATCAAAAGAGGTAGCCAACCAATTAACCTGCATTTGCGCTAAAACCGATGCCGCGCCACCGCTATGGTCACTATCATTGTGGCTAACGATAAAACCATCCAACTTATTAACGCCTTCACCGCGCAAATATGGCACCACAATTCGGCTGCCGGCATCATTCTGGCTGGTGTAGCGGCTGCCAGCATCGTATAACAACACATGGTTTTTAGTTTTAACCACCACGCTTAATCCCTGCCCCACATCTAAAACGCTTACTTGCATGGCGCCGGCATCTAACTTTTTAATGGGCACAAAAAATAAAGGCATTAATAGCACAAAACCAAGCCAGCGTTGCGGAAAGCCGCGTGGCAATAAAAGCCATAAAACGCCTAAAATCGCCACATAAAAAGCCCATGCTGGTGGCGCCGCTTGTTGCAAAACCGCCAATTGAAAATTGGCTAGCCAACTTAAAGCCAGCATGCACCACTCAAGCACGCTATGTGCGCCTTGTAACACAAAATCTGTGGGCAAAAGGCTGCCCAAAATACTAAAAGGCACCACAATTAAACTAATAATAGGAATAGCAAATGCATTTGCCAGCGGCGAAACGATGGATGTTTGCCCAAAAAGTATAATTAAAATCGGCAACAAACCCAGTGTAATGGCCCATTGGGTATGGATTGCGGCGGCTAGCCAATTTGGCGCCTCTAGTCTGCCAACAGTGACATAGGCAATAAACGCCACCGCACAAAAAGATAGCCAAAACCCAGGCCCGATTACCGCCCAAGGGTCAATCAATACAACAACCATTAGCGCAATCGCCAACGCACACGAAATGGCTATATTGCGCCCAATTATTAGCGCTAACGCAAAGGTCATTAACATAAACAAAGTACGTTGAGTGGGCACAGAAAGCCCAGCTAGGCAGGCATATAAAATAGCAATAATCAAACCCGCAATAGTGGCGGCTTTGCGGGCGGGCATTAATAAAACCAAGCGGGGTATGCGCCGCCAAATAAAAGCTGTAAACGCAAAAGCCAAACCCGCCAACATGGTAATGTGCAAGCCAGATATGCTCATTAAATGATTGGTGCCCGTGCGCAAATACACCGTCCAATTGTCTGTGCTAATTTGGCTATCATCACCCACCACCAGCGCACGGATTACACCTGCATAAGGCTTTCCAGCTAAGGATTGTGAAATGCGATTGCCGATTTTTTCACGGCAATACTCAACTATGTAGGCTGGTTTAAACACAAAATTTTGCAACTTTTTATTGCCGCTTTTATTAGATATTGTGCCAGTGGCTCTTATATTTTGCGCCAGCGCCCACGCTTCAAAATCAAAACCATGCGGATTGTAGGTTCCGTGCGGGCGCTTTAATTTAACGCTAAATTGCCAACGCTGGCCGGCGTGAAATTGGCTGATTGGTTTTGAATAAATAACGCTGTTGGCTGAATTGGCAGGATTAAATGGTGTTTTTGCATAAAAGTCTTTTGGATAAAAGCTTAACGAAATATGTTTGGGCACATTTAAACTTTTCGATTTTGAATCATCCGCCTTGGTTAACACGCGCTCAACATCAAACTCAAAGCGTTCACCATGTTCGGTTTGCTCTGGCAAGCTGGCAATTACACCAATAAGCGTGATGCTTTTTTGCTGCCAATTTTTGGGTAATTCATCACTTAATCGTATATGCGCAAATGTGGCTGCCCAACAAAAGCCAATACAAAAAACCGTTAAGAATATCAAGCCATTTTTTAGTAAGCGTTTGTTTAAATTGAAGTTTGTTGGCTGATATTTGGCCAACCTATACGCCATTAACAATAATAGCGGTACAAGCCAGCATAAAACACTTGGCAATACGGCTTGCTGTTGAAGCAACCAAGCCCCTAATACCAAGCCAATTGCCGCGATAATCATGGATGATCTAAATTTTAGGCACTAATAATTAAGCCGATTAATCAAGCTGATTAATCAAGTAGCGGCTGCAATTTGCCATCTACCAAACGGTATTGGCGCTGCATTTTGGCAGCTAAACTTAAATCATGCGTGACCACCACCAAGCTAGTATTTTGTTCTTTGTTGATTTCCAACAACAAATCAAACACTTGGTTAGCCGTTACGCGATCCAAATTACCTGTCGGCTCATCGGCCAATATGCAGGCGGGCTTGGTTACTAAGGCCCTGGCAAGTGCGGCGCGTTGGCGCTCACCGCCAGACAACTCACCCGGCATATGCTCTAGACGATGACCCAAACCCACTTTGAGCAAAGTTTCTTTTGCCATTGCCATGGCTTGCGCGCTTGGTACGCGGCGAATTAACAATGGCATGGCCACGTTTTCAATGGCGGTAAATTCTGGTAATAAATGATGAAACTGGTAAACAAAACCCAAGCTTTGGTTACGCAATTGGCCTTTTTGCGTTTCAGATAATTGGCTTAATTCTTTGTTGATTAAGCTGACAGAGCCGCCGGTTGGCGTATCTAGCCCGCCTAACAAATGTAATAGCGTGCTTTTGCCAGAACCCGACGTGCCCACAATCGCGATTTGCTCACCTTTGTTAACGCTTAAATCAATGCCGTTTAAAACGGCCACATCTAAGCCTGTGTAGGTTTTGGTTAAAGCATTACAGTTCAGAATGTTACTCATATCTTAACGCCTCAGCAGGGTTGATTTTAGAGGCTTTATAACTGGGGTAAAGTGTGGCAAGTAGGCTTAGTACAAACGACATCACCACAATGGTTATCACGTCTGGCCACTCTACTTTTGAGGGCAAATCGCTAATGTAATACACATCTTTGGCTAAAAATTGCACATGGAAAATGCGTTCTAACAGCGGCACAATGGTATCAATATTCAGCGCAATTAACACACCAAACACCGCGCCCATTAAGGTACCAATCACGCCAATTAGCGCGCCTTGAATCATAAAAATACGCATAATGCTGCCCGGGCTAGCGCCAAAAGTGCGCATAATGGCAATGTCCGCGCGCTTATCGGTTACTGCCATCACTAAGGTGGATACGATATTAAACGCGGCAACCGCCACAATTAAAGTCAAAATAATAAACATCACGCGTTTTTCTAGCTGCACCGCTTTAAAAAAGTTGGCGTGTTGCTGGGTCCAATCGGTTACAAAATAAGTGCTATCTGCTTGGCTTAAACTTTGTGCTAGTTTGGCCGACATGGCAGGCGCATCAAACAAATCATCTAATTTTAAGCGCAAGCCAGACACATTATTACCCATGCGATACAGTTTGGCGGCGTCATCAATATGAATCAGCGCCAAGCCAGCATCGTATTCATACATGCCGATTTGAAACAAGCCAACCACTTTAAATTGCTTAATGCGCGGCACCATACCAGTTGGCGTAAATTGGCCTTGCGGCGCCAACAACACCACTTTTTCGCCCACGCTAATGCCCAATAATTGCGCTAAATCGGCGCCCAGCACAATATTAAATTCGCCTGCTTTTAGGTCATCCAAGCTGCCCACTTTCATGTGCTTGCCTAAATCGGCCACATTATTTTCTAGCTTAGGCAGCACGCCGCGCACAATGGCGCCTTGCACGCCTTGGCCGTAACTCAGCATGCCTTGCGCCATCACATAAGGCGCGCTAGATTTCACTTCTGGGTTAGATTTGACTTGATTAGCCAGCTTAGGCCAATCGCTTAACTGATTATTAGCGCCTGTAATTTCTAAATGCGATGCCACGCCCAAAATGCGGTTGCGCAGTTCGGCCTGAAAGCCATTCATCACTGATAGCACAATAATCAGCGCGGCTACGCCAAGCGCAATGCCTATCATGCTGGTAAACGAAATAAAGGAGATGAAATGATTCTTGCGTTTGGCTTTGGTGTAACGCAAGCCAACGAATAATTCGAACGGTAATTTTGAAACGATTTGGCTGAAAATTGACATAAAACGAATCTTAGCAGTTTATCTGCTCAAGATTCTATCTAAAATTCTATCTAAGAATCTATATTTACCGCCATTTTTCTAGCCGATTTGTTTTTGCGGCCAGCAAAAAAAGGCTTACATGTTAGTCAGGTATTTCTACGCCAACCCATTCACGCTGTTTCATTTGCAAAAAACCTGCTTGCACCAGCTTTTCGTTGCCATTTATTTTAATCATGTATTGCGTGCCGCGTTTATAGGCGTTTCTGGGCAAAATAAGTGTATTTTTACCGGCAAACAAATTGGTATTTTTTAGCAAAATACCTTCAAACGCATTTAAATAATCAAAACTAAAGTTATTATCTTGCACAAAATAGCCGGCTTGCGCTTCAGTACCCATATCGGATTCAACGCGCGATACTTTAATAGCCGCGCAATGGCTGCCAATAATTTCAAGCCCTGCCCGATAAGAACCATTAAGCTGCTTGCGCACACTTTTAATTTCGGCAACAACTAACGCATTTTTGTCAAAATCACTACTGTAACCAATCAACACACCTGGCTCAATCCAATGATGCACTTCTTGGCCCAAATCTACTGCAAACCCACCGCTACTTTCATCCACCATCCACCAGTTTTCAGATCCCAAATGGTTTGCTGTTGGCGTAGCGATGATTTTATTGCGGCGTTGTTGCGCTAACTTCAGGTCAAATGCAATTTGATCATCTTCTAATGAAGATTGGCTTGCATGCTGTGTTTGATTATTGCGGATTTGCTCCAAACGCCTGTAAATATCTTCTAAACCAAAACTCACGCTTAATAATTTGCTGCTTTTAAGGCGTGCTTCACTTCTGCGTTGGCGCTCAAAACCTTCTACACACCATTCGGCGCGCAGCTTTTTAAATAATTTCAGCACCACCGATGGCGGCGCCATTTTGTCTAAGCCAAATTCGGTTAATGGTTTTTGCGTATCCACCGCGCATAAATAGGCTTCAATTTTATCAACCAAGCGAGTGGTTTTCCAAAAGCGATATTCGGCATATTTTTCAACCGCGCGAATTCGTTCGGGGCCTTTATCGGCTTCTAAATTAATAAAAAACTGCACTTTATCTGGCCGATATTTATTCAAAATAATGGGATTTGTGGCCCACAATTTTAAAATTTGCTCAGTTAATTGAATTTGCAAACGGCTGTAATTGCCTTTGTGCAATGTATCCATCATAAAACCTTGTTTTAAAATGGTGGCAATGCTGGTTTCTTTGCGATTAAAGTTATATAGAAACAGGTTGTTATTCATTATTGCCAAGTTTTCAGCAAATCTGATGACTTTATGAACATTTGACCACATGCCAGAAGGCGCTGGTTGATCATCAAAATAGCGCCATTTTGCCATGGCAAAAGCGGCATTTAATAAGCGGCATAAAATCAAATTCATTTTATCTTCGCTTAACACTACTTTATTTTGCATCTCGTAACAGGTTAAAAACTGGGTATAGGCAATATACAATTGGCGATAATATAAATAAGCGGCGTTATAAATACTATTTTCTAACTTTTTATTAATTCTTAATATAGTCAAGTACTTATGCGTTTCTTTCTTGGCATAGCGGTACGTGTTGCGGTCAATTTCTAAGACGATTTCGATTTGAAGTTTGGCTTGTTGAATCGATTCAAACTCTATTTTAGCCAGCTGCTGTCTGGTTTCTATCAATACATCCAACTCGGCCTTTTCGGGCAAAGTATGTATCCAGCCAAGCGTTTTCTGCATCTCTTGATGCTGAAAAACAGACTGTATTTTGTTGAAAACCTCAGACAACATTGCGCAAACCTAACGTTAATAGTGAATCGTAGTATTTCTATTGTTGTTAGGATTGCAAAATACGTACCAAGAGCAATTGTATCGTTTTTAATGCGGCCAATTCAGATTTAATTGCAGTGCCAATTCACCGTTAATACGGCACAACTGTTAAAATAACGCTATGTTTACAGGAATTATTCAGGCCGTAGGCCACATTGAAAGCACCACAATGCTTGGTGAAGACATTAAGTTGCAAATTAATGCGGCCAATTTGGGTTTAGACGATGTTGTGATTGGCGATAGCATTGCGGTAAATGGTGTGTGTTTAACTGTTACGCAACTGATTAAAACCAATGACGTTAACACCCACTTTGCCGCCCATGTTTCAACCGAAACGCTTAAAGTAACCACTGGATTAAATCAGCCGCAAGCCGTTAATTTAGAAAAAGCGCTGCGTTTAAACGACAGGCTAGGCGGCCATTTGGTGAGCGGCCATGTGGATGGCATTGGCACGGTGGCAGCCTTTACCGATTTAGGCGATTGCTGGACATTAGCCATTGAAGCACCACGCGCTTTATCTAAATACATTGCCAAAAAAGGCTCAATTTGCGTAAACGGCGTCAGCTTAACGGTGAATAGCATTGATAAAAACACTTTTACCATGAATATCATTCCGCATACCTTACAACACACCATGTTTAATCAGCTTTGCGTAGGCAGCCAAGTTAATTTAGAGATTGACCAAATTGCGCGCTATGTTGAGCGTATGACCGAGTGGTCGAATGTGCCAGTAAATGACAAAGCAGGCGAATGAAAATTAAAAATATGCCATTAAACTCAATTAGCCCTATCACCGACATTATTGCTGACATTAAAGCAGGCAAAATCGTCATTTTAGTTGATGACGAAAACCGCGAAAACGAAGGCGATTTTGTCATTGCCGCCGAATTTGCCACGGCTGAGCATATTAACTTTATGGCCAAATTTGGCCGCGGATTAATATGTTTAACTTTATCGGAAGCGCATTGCAAACAACTTAATTTGCCGCCAATGGTGCAAAAAAACGGCACGCGTTTAGGCACCAATTTTACCGTTTCGATTGAAGCCGCAACTGGCGTTACCACTGGCATATCGGCTAAAGACCGCGCCACTACTATTAAAGCCGCGGTTGCTAAAGATGCCACACCAAAAAGCATTGTTAGCCCTGGTCATATATTTCCGCTTACCGCATTAAATGGCGGCGTTTTAGTGCGCGCTGGCCATACAGAAGCAGGTTGCGATTTGGCGGCATTAGCAGGTGTCCAGCCGGCATCTGTGATTTGCGAAATTTTAAAAGATGACGGCGAAATGGCACGCTTGCCAGATTTGGTCGAAATCGCGCATCAGCATGGACTTAAAATTGGCACCATTGCCGATTTAATTCATTACCGCAGCGAAACCGAAAGGCTGATTGAGCGCGCGGCAGAACGCAGCATCACCACGCCATTCGGCCCAATGCGCTTAATTGCCTATGCCGATAAAATTGCCAATGAAACGCATCTGGCCTTGGTAAAAGGTGAGCCTTCTGCTGAGTTTGAAACATTAGTGCGCGTACATGAGCCATTATCCGTGTTTGATTTGCTAGATAACACCAGCTGCACGCATAGCTGGAATATGTTGCAAGCCATGCGCGTGGTGTCAGAATCTAGCTGTGGCGTGATTGTATTGCTGCATCATTCAGAATCGGCAGGCGATTTATTAGCGCGCATTGCTCACGCCGATGAACCGATTCGCTATAACCAAGAATTACGCACCTATGGCATTGGTTCGCAAATTTTGTTAGATTTAGGTGTGCGCAAAATGCGCTTAATGGCAACGCCGCGCAAAATGCCTAGCATGATGGGATTTGGCTTAGAAATTACCGGTTATTTGGAATGCGAAAAAGCATAATTGATTATTAAAACATCAGCAAAAATAATTGTTAAGTATTTGATTAACGTAGAAAATAAAGTTAGAGTGCTAGCCATTGGAAAATATTAATTTAACAGGTCAATTTCTCATCGCGATGCCGGCGATGACAGACCCTTATTTTGCAAAAACCGTCATTTATATATGTACGCACAATCAAGATGGTGCAATGGGCGTTGTGGTTAATCGCGCTACCGATATCACCATTGACGATTTATTCGAACAAATCAAAATTACCCCCGACTCCCCCGCTTTGCTGGAAAAAATTGTGCATTACGGCGGCCCAGTACAAATTGAGCGCGGCTTTATTTTGCACACCCCGCATGATGAATACAATTCGACTGTTTTGGTTAACAACACCATTGCACTAACTACTTCTAAAGATATTTTAGAAGCCGCCGCACAAAATTTGGGCCCCGAAAAAATATTAATTGCGCTGGGTTATGCTGGCTGGACGCCCGGCCAGCTAGAGGATGAAATATTGCAAAATGCTTGGTTAAGTTTAGATACCAATAATATTCATGATATTCACACCTTAATTTTTGATACGCCAAACGAATCAAAATTTGATGTTGCCATGCAATTAATGGGCTTAAATTATGTTAATTTATCGCGTAATGCAGGGCACGCCTAATTGATGTCAGACACTCCTTCAAGCCCGCCAAACAATCCAAACCAAAGCCATTTACCTATTTTAGAACGCCAATATCCTGATATTGTTGGCACAGTAATGGCCTTTGATTTTGGCGAAAAACGCATTGGCGTGGCGGTTGGCGAAACCATACTAAAAGCGGCGCACCCTGTTACCACCATTGAAGCTGAAACTAATGATGTTAAATTTGCAAAAATTGCCGACATTATTAAAGAATGGCGCCCCAGCTTACTGGTAGTGGGTTTGCCCACTTATATGGACGGTACAGAGCACACCTTAACGCATTTAGCCAAAAAATTTGCACAGCGGCTTGAAGGCCGCTTTAATTTGCCAGTGACTATGATAGACGAGCGACTTACCTCTGTTGAGGCGGCACAAAATTTACAAGCGGCAGGCATTAAAGGCCATAAACAAAAAAATCTGCTGGATGCCGTGGCGGCACAAGGCATATTACAATCTTATTTTAATCAGTTACCGTACTAAAATTAGAAAAACACTTTGCGATTAGAAAACCACTATGCAATTACCAAACCCAGAAACATTATTAAGCGATATTAGCGCCAAAATTTTAGCGCAACTGGCCAAGCCAGAATTAGCCGAAAATAGCGCTTTAATCGGCATTCATAGTGGTGGCGTTTGGTTAATGCAGCGCATTTTAAGCCAGCTTAAAACCGCCATTCCTTACGGTACATTAGATGCCGCTTTATATAGAGATGATTACTCCCAGCGCGGCTTAAAAGCCGAAATGCAGCCATCTAATATTGCGTTCAATGTGCAAGATAAACACATCATTTTAATTGACGATATTTTCTACACTGGCCGTACCACGCGCGCCGCGATGAATGAATTGTTTGATTATGGCAGGCCTGCCAGCATCACACTGGCGGTGTTAATTAATCGCGGCGGCGCACAATTACCGATTGCGCCACAAATTGTCGGTGCCGAAATATTATTAAAACCGAATGAAAGCCTGCAGCTGTCGCAAGATACAAAAGGCATTTTGCATTTAAGTTTAGAAATAGAAGACTCAAAGGCCAGCCATGTATAACCCGCAACTGGATGCTGACGGCAACCTAAAACATTTGCTGACGATTGAAGGCTTACCCAAGCGCATTCTGAATCAGATTTTAGATACCGCTGAAACCTTTGTGGGCGTGGCAGAGCGCGATATTAAAAAAGTACCTTTATTGCGCGGCAAAACGGTGTGCAATATCTTTTTCGAAAATAGCACGCGCACTCGCACTACCTTTGAAATTGCCGCCAAACGTTTATCGGCCGATGTGCTTAATCTTAACGTTGGCACATCTAGCCAATCCAAAGGCGAAACCATATTGGACACGGTGGATAACTTAATCGCCATGCATGCCGATATGTTTGTGGTGCGCCACTCGCAAAGCGGCGCGGCGCATTTTATTGCACAACATGTGCCGGATAATATTAGCGTGATTAACGCAGGCGATGGCCGCCATGCGCACCCAACGCAAGGATTGTTAGATGTATTCACTATTCGTCGCTACAAGCCAGATATGCATAATTTGCGCGTGGCTTTAGTGGGCGATGTGCTGCACTCACGCGTTGCACGCAGCGAAATTCATGCACTTACTACTTTAGGCGTGCCAGAAGTACGCGTGATTGCACCAAAAACATTATTGCCCACAGGAATTGAAAAAATGGGTGTGCAAGTGTTTCATGACTTGAAAGCAGGCTTAAAAGATGTGGATGTGATTATGATGTTGCGCCTGCAAAACGAGCGCATGAGCGGTGCCATGCTGCCCAGCGCGCAAGAGTACTTTAAAACCTTTGGTTTAACGCAAGAAAAACTCAAACTAGCCAAGCCAGATGCCATTGTCATGCACCCCGGCCCCATGAATCGCGGCGTAGAGATTGATTCTAGCGTAGCGGATGGCAGCCAGTCTGTCATCTTGCCACAAGTTACTTACGGAATTGCGGTGCGCATGGCGGTGATGGCGATTTTAGGCGGAGGCAACGCATGAAAATTCACATCAAAAATGGTCAGGTAATTGATCCTAAAAATAATATTAACGCCAAACAAGATATTTTTATTGCCGCTGGCAAAATTGTCGGCGTTGGCAGTAAGCCAGCTGACTTTACCGCCAATCAAACCATTGATGCCACTGGCTTAATCGTAAGCCCAGGCTTTGTGGATTTAAGCGCACGCTTACGCGAACCGGGCTCTGAATATTCAGCCACACTAGTAACAGAGCTGCATGCCGCCGCTGCTGGTGGTGTAACCAGCCTTGCCTGCACGCCAGATACACAGCCCGTGCTGGATGAACCCGGCTTGGTTGAAATGCTTAAATATCGCGCCAAACAAATTAATTTGGCGCATGTTTATCCGCTTGGCGCGTTAACGCGTCAGCTAAATGGCAAATTATTAACAGAAATGTGCAAATTAACAGAGGCTGGCTGCGTTGGTTTTAGCCAAGCCGATAGCGCGATTACTGACACACAAGTGTTATGGCGCGCTTGCGAATATGCCGCCACATTTGGCTACACTTTATTTTTACGTGCCGAGGACGAATATTTAGCCAAAAACGGCGTAGCACATGATGGCGAAATAGCCAGCAGGCTGGGTTTAAAAGGCATTCCAGCCGCAGCCGAAGGTTTAGCCATTGCCAGCATTTTACGCATTGCGCAAGAAACCAACACCAAAATACATTTGTGCCGATTATCCAGCGCTGAAGGCGTTGCGCTGGTGCGCGAAGCTAAAAAACAAGGCATACAAGTAACCGCCGATGTAAGCGCACAGCACTTACATTTAACCGATTTTGATATTGGTTATTTTAATTCGCACGCTAATTTAAAACCGCCATTACGCAGCATGCGCGATAAAGAGGCGCTGTGTGCAGGATTAAAAGATGGCACTATTGACGCGGTTTGCTCTGACCACACGCCAGTAAATGATGATGCAAAATTGCTGCCTTTTGCTGAGGCCGAAGCGGGAGCTAGCGGTTTAGAATTACTGTTACCACTTGCGCTAAAATGGGCTAGCCATCACAAGCTATCGGTAATGGATGCGCTGAGTAAAATTACTCATCAGCCAGCGGCTATATTAGGTATAGCGGGCGGCAATCTTGATATTGGTAGCGATGCCGATATTGCAATATTTGACCCAGAACAAATATGGACAGTGACACCTAGCCAATTGCATAGCCAAGGTAAAAACACGCCATTTTTGGGCTTAGAAATGTTGGGCAAAGTGCATTACACCTTATTGCATGGGCAAATCACCTATCAAGCAAGCCATTAAACGCCCCATTTAATTACACCATTTAATCACCCCCGCATTAAGCAATGTTAATTTTTATGTTTAGGCGCGTTACGGCCTGACAACTACTTGACGTTTGTATAAAAGGGGCCGATAGTCACCACAGCGTTGTACCGTTTTGTATTTACGCGCCTTTTGTGTCGATTCATCATTTTATTGGGGAGTAAAAATGAGTGCTTTTTTTAGTACGTTATCGTGCTGTTGGTTTTGGCTACTATTAGGTATTTTACTAGGCTGGTTACTGAATCGATGGCTGTGTAAATGCTGCTGCAAAACGTCACATTCAATGGCTGATAAATCGCCGACACCAAGCCATACCAGCACCCCAAGTAAATTAGTCGAAACAGCGGCGCCCGTTGCAGCGGTAACGCCTCCTGCGTCTAAAGCATTAACAGTGATTGATATTGCAGCGGCAAAAGCAGCGGGTTTTGCACTAAAAAATGCCAACGATTTAACCATTGTTGAAGGCATTGGCCCAAAAATCAATGAGCTATTCCATAGCAATGGCATTAAAACGTTTGCTGAGTTAGCCAATACATCCCAAGCACAAATGCGCGCTATTTTAGATACTGGCGGTTCACGTTTCCGCATTGCCAACCCTAGCACTTGGGCGCAACAAGCGGCACTGGCGGCTGAAAACAAATGGGCAGAGCTAAAAAAACTGCAAGATAAACTTTCTGGTGGCGTTAAAAAATAATAGGGAGAGTTGCAATGAATCATCAATCTATGCATCACTCATCCGGCCATCATCAACCCAGCTACACCTTTTGGACATGGGTTGTGGTCATCATTCTTGCGCTTATTTTGCTGTGGATGCTGCTAACAGGTCGCGGGCCATCTAGCGCCTGTTGCGGCAATTCGGCAGAAACGGCACCCGTTGCAAGCTCGGCCGAACCAATGGCGAATACCGCGTTTAGTTTTAATGCAACTGGTGACAACTTTAATAGCGCGGGTGACGGCAGCAATGTGTCATGGCTGCCTCAAGCAACAGCTTTGGGCGGCATTTTAGGCGCTGAAGGCTTAAGCTTGCAAGGCGATGACAAAACTGTGGTACTAACTGGCACTGTGGCATCTGAGGCGATTAAGCAACAAAAAGCCGCTGATTTACAGGCGTTTTTAGGCCCCGATGTGGTCATTGATAACCAGTTGCTGGTACAAGCGGATACAACAATGGCATCTGACACATCAATGGCAACCGACTCACCACCCGCGCCAATCAAGCTCTATTTTGACTCAGGCAAAACCACGCTACCAGCGGATGCTACTATTAGTTTAGCGGCAATTGTCGATTGGTTAAAAACACACCCTGAATCAAAAGCGGTACTTTCTGGCTATCATGACCCAAAAGGCAATCAATCCTTTAATGAAGCGCTAGCAAAACAGCGTGCTGAAGCTGTAGAAGATGCCTTAGAGGCAGCGGGAATTGATGAAGAAAGAGTCGATAAACGCAAACCTGAAAGCGTGGATGGCGGCACAGACTTAGCGGAAGCTAGACGGGTAGAGGTTTCTATTGAGTAATTATTGGTAACTGCAAACTTTATAGTTACAGAACTTTATAGTTCCAAAACGTAGCCATTAAAAAAGCCGATGCATGCATCGGCTTTTTTAATTTATTTAATACTGAACAACTTTAATACTAAACAATGCCTAAATGATCTAAGCCAGAAGACACATCTTTTTCATGCGCGCCCTTACCGTGTAGTTTAATTTTAAGCCGTATATCATTCACTGAATCGGCGTTTTTAAGCGCATCTTCATAACTAATCGCGCCCGATTCATGCAAATCGAATAGCGCTTGATCAAATGTTTGCATACCAATTTCGCGCGAACGACCAATAATCTCTTTAATTTCGTGCACATCGCCTTTAAAGATTAAATCCGAAATCAGCGGCGAATTAATCATAATCTCAATCGCTGCCGCGCGGCCAATACCATCAGACTTAGGAATCAAACGCTGTGAAATAAACGCACGCGTGTTTAATGATAAATCCATTAATAACTGATGGCGACGCTCTTCTGGGAAAAAGTTAATAATGCGATCTAGCGCTTGATTGGTGCTGTTAGCGTGCAATGTGGCCATGCATAAGTGACCCGTTTCGGCAAACGCAATCGCGTAATCCATGGTTTCGCGATCACGGATTTCGCCAATCAAAATTACATCGGGCGCCTGACGCAGCGTGTTTTTAAGAGCAATATGCCAATTTTCAGTATCTACGCCCACTTCGCGCTGGGTAATAATGCAGTTTTTGTGCTCATGCACAAACTCAACCGGGTCTTCAATGGTAATAATATGGCCATAGCTATTTTCATTGCGATAACCAACCATAGCCGCCAAAGAGGTGGATTTTCCAGAGCCAGTACCGCCGACAAAAATCACCAAACCGCGCTTGGTCATAGCGATGTCTTTTAAGACTTCGGGCAAGCCTAAATCTTCAAATTTAGGGATTTTGGTGGCAATAGTCCTAAACACCAAACCAACAGAACCGCGCTGCACAAAGGCATTTACCCTAAAACGCGCCACGCCTGGCAAGCCAATGGCAAAGTTGCATTCGCTGCTGGCATCAAACTCGGATGCTTGCTTATCGTTCATAATTGAGCGGGCAATTTCGCGCGCTTGTTGCGCCGTTAATACTTGCTGGCTAATGGGTGTCATTTTGCCGTCAATCTTCATGGCTGGCGGAAAACCCGCCGTAATGAACATATCCGAGGCTTTTTTGCCAATCATTAAGCGCAATAAATCAAATACAAATTTTTCGGCCTGACCTTTTTCCATCATGCATTCCTTGCGTTATTGTTAATTTTTATTGTTACCCAACAATCGAATCTTTATTGGATGCTTTGCTACGCGCCTCATTGACTGAAATAACATTGCGGCGCACCAAATCTTGCAGATTTTGATCCAATGTTTGCATGCCAATACTTTGGCCTGTTTGAATCGCCGAGTACATTTGCGCCACTTTATTTTCGCGAATCAAATTACGAATCGCTGGCGTACCAATCATAATTTCATGCGCCGCCACACGGCCTTGCTCATCTTTAGTTTTGCATAAAGTTTGCGAAATCACAGAGCGTAGCGATTCAGATAGCATTGAACGCACCATTTCTTTTTCAGCCGCTGGAAACACATCCACAATACGGTCTACCGTTTTAGCAGCAGAACTGGTGTGTAGTGTACCGAATACCAAATGACCTGTTTCGGCCGCGCTTAATGCTAAGCGAATCGTCTCTAAATCACGCATCTCGCCCACTAAAATCACATCAGGGTCTTCACGCAAGGCAGATCGCAAGGCGTTTTGAAAAGACAACGTATGCGGCCCAACTTCGCGCTGATTAATCAGACATTTTTTAGAGGTATGCACAAATTCGATTGGGTCTTCTACCGTTAAAATATGGCCCATTTCGTTTTCGTTAATATAATCCACCATCGCTGCCAAAGTGGTCGATTTACCTGAACCCGTAGGCCCAGTAACAAGGACAATGCCGCGCGGGGTATTAGCAATATCTTTAAAAATGGCAGGGCAATTTAATTGCTCAAGCGTTAAAATTTTAGAAGGAATGGTACGAAAAACCGCGCCAGAGCCACGATTATGATTAAACGCATTAACGCGGAAACGCGCTAAATTGGGTATTTCAAACGAAAAATCGCATTCTAATGTTTCTTCATACACTTTGCGCTGGCCATCGTTCATGATGTCATACACCATGCCGTGTACTTGGGTGTGATCAAGCGCGGGAACATTAATTTTGCGAATGTCGCCATGCACACGAATCATTGGTGGCAAACCCGCTGAAAGATGCAAATCCGATGCTTTATTCTTAACCGAAAAGGCCAGTAAATCTGAAATATCCACGTGCGGCTCCTGCTATAATATGGGCTTGCCAGAGTGTTTAAACTATAAATTATCACTATTAATAAGTTACATTAAACAAATTACTTAAACTGTTTGAATTATGACCATAATTGCGGATTCCTTGCAAGCGATTCAAGTAAAAATTCATGCCGCATTACGTTCTGCAAATCGCCATGATGATGTGCAACTGCTTGCTGTTAGCAAAGCGCAAACGGCCGAAAAACTGCGCGAAGCTTACCAAAACGGGCAACGCCTATTTGGCGAAAATTATGTGCAAGAGGCTATTAATAAGCAGCAGCAATTAAGCGATTTAGACATTGAATGGCATTTTATTGGCCCAATTCAAAGCAATAAAACGCAACTGATTGCGCAACATTTTGCTTGGGTGCATTCGGTTGATCGGCTTAAAATTGCGCAACGATTATCAGACGCCAGACCAAACACATTGGCACCGCTAAATGTGTGTATTCAAATTAATAGCAGTTTTGAGGCCACTAAAAGTGGCGCAGATTTAGCCGAAGCGGCGGCGCTGGCAACAGCGATTAATGTATTACCTAATTTAAAATTACGCGGCGTGATGTCGATTCCTGCGCCTGCAAGTGACTATGAAACGCAACGCGCGCAATTTAAAATCGTAGCCGATACTTTTAATAGCCTTAAGCAACAAGGATTCTTGCTAGACACGCTATCCATCGGCATGTCGGATGACTTTGTGGCAGCGATTCACGAAGGTGCTACCATCATACGGGTTGGTTCGGCCATCTTTGGCGCGCGGCCTGCGTTAACCATTCAACCAGAACAATAGAATGAGATTAAGTTAAATGAAATTAGCGTTTATTGGTGGCGGCAACATGGCATTTGCCTTGATTGTGGGTTTAAAAAATAAAAATTTCAGCATGTCTGATATTGTGGTGGTAGAACACGATGTGAGCAAATGGGCCACATTAGAGCAGCTTGGCGTGCAGGTAAGCGCCAAATTGAACACTGTTGCTGATTGCAGCGCCATTGTGTTGGCGATTAAACCGCAGCAATTATCGGCTTTGGCCAAAAACTTAACGCCATTACTAATAAGCGCCGCCAAGCAACCTTTAATTATTTCAATCGCAGCAGGTATTCGCTTAACGGATTTAAGCCGCTGGCTGGGCGATTATCAAACAATTGTGCGCGCAATGCCCAACACACCCGCGCAAATTCAGGCAGGCATTACTGGCTTATTTGCCATGCCCAACTTATCTAAAAAACACATCGCGCTGGCTGACCAAATTTTAAAAGCGGCTGGCAGCACTATTTGGCTAGATTCTGAAGAGAAATTAGACGCGGTAACTGCGATTTCTGGCAGCGGCCCTGCTTACGTTTTTTATTTTATAGAAGCCTTACAAGCAGCCGCGCTAGATTTAGGCTTAAATGAGCAGCAAGCTAAAGAATTAAGCATTGCCACCTTTAAAGGCGCCAGTTTATTGGCCGATGCCAGCACCACGCCGATTGAAACCTTGCGCATGCAAGTGACATCAAAAGGTGGTACAACAGAACAAGGTGTGTTGAGCTTAGAAAACTCGCAAGTAAAGCAAGCCATTATGCTGGCAGCGCAAAAAGCCTGCGAACGCGCCAATACATTGGGTATTGAGCTAGGCAAAGATTAGCGTTTAAACTCATCATTATTACAACAAGTATCAAAACAAGGCTTATATCAATATGCTTAGCACCGCGCTACAATTTTTACTCACCACCATTTTAAACTTACTCACCTTGGTATTTTTGTTGCGCTTTTTTATGCAACTGTTAAGAGCGCCGTTTAACAATCCATTAGGCTTAATGGTGATGACATTAAGCGATTTTGCCGTCAAGCCAGTGCGCCGAATTATTCCCAGCTTTAAAAAAATTGATTTATCAACACTGCTTTTGGCCCTAATCACGCAATTATTATTGCAATTTAGCCTATTAATGTTGCGCGATTTTCCATTATTTGTGGCGGGAGAAGGCGCTTGGCTAGGCTTGATTGGCTTAAGTTTTTTAGGGGTATTGCGTACCGCGTTAGATGTGTTCTTTTATGCCATTTTGCTGCAAGTGATTTTAAGCTGGGTTAACCCGCACTCGCCATTTTCAGGCGTTTTAGATACCTTAACCAGACCGATTTTAAGCCCAATCCGCCGCATCATTCCCAGCACAAATGGGTTGGATTTCTCACCCTTGGTTGCCTTAATTTTATTGCAAATGGTGAACATTTCGGTATTTAAAAGCTTAGAGATGCAGTTAATAGGGCTATTTTAATTACTAAAAACGCATTAGAATCAAACTATAAACAATCAAGAAAATAATAAATGTTTACAGTTCACACTATTCTTAGGCAATGTTGGCTCTGACTTAATCACTATAATATTAGTATGATTACGCAACCATTAGAAGCCAAAGTTCAAGAGTATCAACAATGGCGTAGCTCGCTTACACAAACCATTGCGGATTATCGCGATTGGCTGGCCAAAAGCCAATACAGCGATGCCATTCAAGAATTGCGGCTTTATGACATCTTAGAAATGTTAAATCGCGACCAATTAGTGCTGGCGTTTTTGGCCGAGTTTTCGCGCGGCAAAACTGAAATGATTAATGCGCTGTTTTTTGCCGACTTTAATCAGCGCTTGCTACCCAGCGAGCCAGGCCGCACCACCATGTGCCCTACCGAAATTTTTTGGGATGCCAACGAAGAACCTTGTATTAAATTATTGCCTATCGGCACGCGCGCCTCTGATGATTCACTGACTTACCTAAAAACCACGCCAAATGCTTGGGAAAAATTCAGGCTAAATATGGATTCGCCAGCTGAAATGCAGGCCATATTGCGTAAGCTAATTGAGCAAAAAGAAGTAACGCAAAATGACGCGGAAGCGCTTGGGCTTTTTAATCCGCAAGACATCAGCATGGTTAATGAGCTTGAAACGCAAGGCTTACTAAAAATTCCTGTTTGGCGACACGCTATTATTAATTATCCGCATCCGCTACTTAAAAGCGGCTTGGTGGTAATTGATACGCCGGGCCTAAATACGCTGGGCGCAGAGCCAGAATTAACCCTAAATATTATCCCCAATGCGCACGCGGTATTGTTTTTAACCGCCACCGATACTGGCATTACACAATCGGATATGCAGATTTGGAATGCGTTTATTAAAGGCCGCACCAAATACAAATTGGTGTTGCTCAACAAAATTGATATGTTGTGGGACGCGCTAAAATCCGACCAAGATGTGGCTAACGAGATTGCTAAACAAATCAATGTAACATCTCACCAGTTAGGCGTTTCGGCCGATAGCGTGTTTGCGGTTTCTGCACAAAAAGCCTTGGTTGCCAAAATCAAAAAAAATCAAACGCTGCTTAAACAAAGCGGCATTATTGAGCTGGAAACCGTGCTGGGCAACCAAATGGTTCAGGCCAAGCATGAAATTTTAGGCCGCACAATCGCCAGCGAATGCAGCGAAATGATTAAGGCATCGCGCAAAATAGTGCAGCAGCAATTGACTAGCTTGCGCGCGCAAGCCGATGAATTGCGTAGCTTAAGGGGCAAAAATGCCGATGCGTCTAAATTTATTTTGGCGCAAGTAGTGAGCGATAGAAAACGTTACGAATCGTCTATTCCTACTTTTAATAGCGCTAACGACAACATTAACCTGATTAGTAAAAAACTGCTGCGTCATTTAAGCCAAGCGTATTTAGAAACCACGCTGGCCACCAGCCGCCAAGAAATTGGTGATAGCTGGACCACGGTTGGCTTAAATCGCGGCATGCGCAATTTGATGAAACAGGCAACTGAATTAGCGACGCATGTTTCAATAGAAAGCAAAGATATTAAATCGCTGGCCGATAATATTTATCAAGTTTTTCAAACCAAACACGGCTTTGAGGCTTTTAATCCGCCGTCTCTGGATATGTCTAACTTTATGAATAATATGCGTGCGTTAGAAAAAATTACCAACGATTTTTGCACCGACCCGGTTAATGTGCTGACTGAAAAGCACTTTTTAGTGCGCAAATTTTACTTGGGGCTTGGCACGCAAGCGCGCGCTATTTTTTCTCAAGCTGAGAGAGATTGCAAACATTGGCTGCAAAATGTGTTGATTACGCTAAAAAATCAAATGGCTGAGCGCAAAGCCAGTTTAGATCAGCGTACCAAAAATTTGATGCAAGCTAAAATTAGCGCCGATACGCTGGATAGCCAATTAGCCTTGGTTGAAAAAGACTATGCCGCCATATTAAAACAAGCGCAAAATTTAGATTTAATGCTATTGCAATTGATTAAAGCGGTTAAACCCGGCAATAAATCGGATTTAACTGAAAAAGATAACGATTATTTTGAAAAAACCATTCAATTAGCGCCTATGCCGTTTTTAAATGTGCCTTCTAAAACAAAGCACTAGCATTACTCACCTTCACAAATAGCCATTAAAAGTTAAATCCAAATAATATCAAACGCTTCTTTGGCATATTGGCTATCTGGCTGCAAGGTAACGCGTTTTTTAATAAAGTCGGATAAATTCGCCAAGCTTTGCGATTCTTCATCCAGCAACATATCAATCACGCGCGTGCAGGCAATTACTTTAAATTCTTTGGCATTAAATTGCTTCGATTCGCGCAGTAATTCGCGCATAATTTCATAACAAATGGTTTGTGCGGTTTTGTGCTCGCCACGGCCTTGGCACACATCGCACGGCTCGCACAGCAAATGCGCCAAACTTTCTCTGGTACGTTTGCGCGTCATTTCCACTAGCCCAAGCGAGGTAAATCCATTCACGCTAATACGCGCGCGGTCAATGCTTACGGCTTTATTAAGCTCTTCCAACACGGTTTCGCGCTGGGTGTCGGTATCCATATCAATAAAATCGATAATGATAATGCCGCCTAAATTTCTTAAGCGTAATTGGCGCGCAATGCATTGCACCGCTTCTAAATTAGTTTTGTAAATCGTGTCCGATAAACTTTTGCCGCTAACAAAACTGCCGGTATTTACATCCACGGTGGTTAGCGCTTCGGTTTGATCAAAAATCAAATAGCCACCCGATTTTAAATCCACTTTCCGCGCCAGCGCGCGGGTAATTTCAATTTCAATGCTGTAAAAATCAAAAATTGGCCGCTCACCTTGGTAATGGTAAAGCGGCTTTACCGCTTTTGACACATACAAATCGGCAAATTCTTTTAGCTGCAAATACGTTTCTTTTGAATCAACGCGGATACTCACGGTTTCGTCATTCACTACATCACGCAATATGCGCCGCGGCAGACTTAAATCGTAAAAAACCAATGAGCGCTCACCTGCCGATTGGCTATCTAGCTGGATTTTAGCCCACACTTTTTGCAAATAATCGATATCCGCCAACAGCTCGGCATCACTAGCGGTTTCTGACATGGTGCGAATAATAAAACCGCCAGAGCGTTTTTCTGGCAACAAACCCAGCAAACGGTTACGTAGCATTTCGCGCTCTTCTTCATCTTCAATGCGCTGCGAAACGCCAATATGATCTTGATGCGGCAAAAATACTAAAAAGCGCCCAGCAATACTCACTTCAGTAGTCAAGCGCGCACCTTTGGTGCCAATCGGCTCTTTAATCACTTGCACAATAATCGATTGACCTTCGCGCAATACATCTTGAATCAAGCGCTCAGTTGGCGGTTCGCCGTCAATATGGCATTCCATAATATCGGCCACATGCAAAAAAGCGGCGCGCTGCAAACCAATTTCGACAAAAGCCGATTGCATGCCAGGCAATACGCGGCACACTTTGCCGCGATACACATTGCCCACAATGCCAAGTGATGAGCTGCGTTCAATATGCAACTCTTGCGCAATACCCTGCTCTAGCACGGCTACGCGCGTTTCTTGTGGCGTTACGTTAATTAATATTTCTTGTCCCAATTTGCTTACCTTGTTTTCTTTTTTGAGCTGTTATATTTAAAAACCTAATTTTTTAAGCAACATCGCCGTTTCATGCACGGGCAAACCCATCACACCTGAGTAGCTGCCATCTATGCGTTTAATCCAATTACCCGCTAAGCCTTGTATGGCGTAACTGCCTGCTTTATCAGCATGTTCATTGCTTGCGATATACGCCTCTATCATAGCATCGCTAAGCGGCATCATCTCTACCAATGTGGTGTTTAGCGCCAACTCTATTTGCTGATTAAAAACCACGGCCACCGCCGTATGCACTTGATGTGGCGTGCCGGATAGCTTTTTAAGCATTTGCATAGCGTCTGCGTCATCTTCTGGCTTACCAAAAATGCTATCGCCCAACGCCACCGTGGTATCCGCCGCCAAAATAGGCATTTCTGCATGTTGGCCATTTAATTGCGCTTGTAATTTATCTTGAATAGCCAGCGCCTTTTGTTTAGCCAAGCGCAACACATAATCGGTTGGCGCTTCATTAGCCAATTGCGATTCATCAATGTCGGCTGGCATAACGACGCAATCAATGCCCATTTGTTTTAAAATCGCCACACGGCGCGGGCTTTGTGACGCTAATATAATTTTTTGAGGGCTAGTCTGCATTGAGTTGTTCTTTTCATCCAAAATAACTTTTTCATTTAATATAAACTTAAACCATACTAACAAAGCCTTAGCTGTTCACAAACCTTAACCTATTCATAACGAGTGAAATTCATGGATTTACTTAATCAAGACTTTAGTTATTTACTCAAAATCACCATTGCCCTGCTGGCCATTGTTAACCCCATTGGCAGTTTGCCTATATTTATTAGCGCAACCGATGGCTGGAGCGTAGCAGACCGCGCCAGAACCGCGCGCACTGTGGCGATTACAGTATTTATTGTATTAACCTTAGCCGCTTTTGTGGGCGATGGCATGTTGAGTTTTTTTGGCATTTCCATTCCATCGTTTCAGGTGGGTGGCGGCATATTAATTATGCTAATTTCAATCTCCATGATGCACGGCAAACAAGGCGGCACGCGCCAAACGGCAGAAGAAGCGCAAAGCATGGCCGAGCGCGAAGTGATTGCCATTGTGCCGCTCAGCATTCCTTTATTGGCGGGGCCAGGCGCTATTTCGAATATGATTTTAAGCGCGCAGCAACAACCTTCTTTTTCAGGTCATTTAACGCTGATTATCCCCGTTTTGCTGGTTAGCAGCATCATTTGGCTGGTGCTTAAATTATCCGATAACATCACGCAACGGCTTGGCACCATTGGTATTAACATCATCACGCGCTTAATGGGCCTGATTTTGGCGGCCATGGCGGTTGAATTTATTGCGCACGGATTAACCGGTTTGTTTCCGCAATTGGTCAGCGCATAATTGGCTGGCACTTAGTTTGACAGCGCTTAGCTAGACAGCGCTTAATTAGCCAGCACTTAATTAACAAAGCCCAAACTTATTTTTTTAGGTAAAATAGTCGTCTAATTTAAACAAAGCAATCTTGTGAAAAAACAACAATTTAAGCCCAACTCTACCGTTGCTGCCATTATTGAGCAGAACGGCAAGTTTTTATTGGTAGAAGAGAAAACCGATAGAGGCAACCGTTTTAACCAACCTGCCGGCCATTTAGAAGATAACGAAACGCTGATTCAAGCAGTGATTCGCGAAACCTTAGAAGAGTCAGCCTACGATTTTGTGCCCACAGCATTACTTGGCGTTTACCATTGGAAACACCCGCACAACGATACCACCTATTTGCGATTTGCCTTTATTGGCAACGTTGGCGTGCATTATGAAACACAAGAATTGGACGATGGCATCATTCGCGCGGTGTGGATGACGCTTGAAGAAATCCGTGAAAAAGCCGCACTGATGCGCAGCCCACAAGTGTTAACCTGTATTGAAGATTATTTAAGCGGCACAAGCTTTCCGCTAGAAGTGATTACTAACTTATAACAGAAATTTCCCTCCCCCCCATTCAGGGGGAGGGCTAGGGTGGGGGCTTGTAGCTTTATATTAAACATACACCCCCATCCCAACCTTCCCTCTTAAGAGGGAAGGAGTAAATTATGCATGACGACAAGGTTTAATTTTATGAGTAAGAAACGTGTAGTTGTTGGCTTATCTGGCGGCGTCGATTCTAGCGTTACCGCGCTATTATTAAAGCAGCAAGGTTACGATGTGGTTGGTCTTTTCATGAAAAATTGGGAAGACGACGACAACGATGAATATTGCTCTTCCAAGCAAGATTTAATTGACGCGGTTTCAATCGCAGACAAAATCGGTATTGATATTGAAGCGGTGAATTTTAGTGCCGAATACAAAGACCGCGTATTTGCTAATTTTTTAAGCGAATACGAAGCAGGCCGCACACCAAACCCGGATATTCTGTGCAACGCCGAAATTAAATTTAGGGCATTTTTAGACCATGCCATGAGTTTAGGCGCGGATGTAATTGCCACTGGCCATTACGCGCAAGTGCGCGAAAACCCTCTTAAACCGGGCTTATTTCAATTGCTAAAAGCCGATGATGGTAGCAAAGATCAAAGCTATTTTCTATATCGCTTAAATCAAGCGCAATTAAGCAAAACATTGTTTCCATTGGGTAAGTATTTAAAAACTGAAGTACGCGAGATTGCGCGCCAAGCTTGCTTAATTAATGCCGAAAAGAAAGATTCGACTGGTATTTGCTTTATTGGCGAACGGCCTTTTCAAGAATTTTTACAGCGCTATTTGCCCAAAAAACCGGGTGATATTAAAAATGCCGAAGGCAAATTAGTTGGTCAGCATGAAGGTTTGATGTACTACACATTAGGCCAGCGCCAAGGCTTAAAAATCGGCGGCAGCCGCGATAGCAATGGCGAGCCATGGTTTGTAGCGGCCAAAGATATGGAAAAAAATGAGTTAATTGTGGTGCAAGGCCATGAGCATGCGTTGTTATTAAGCGATGGCCTAAAAGCCAGCCAATTAACTTGGATTGATAATGAAGAGCCAATAACCAATTGGGTGTACGCCGCCAAAACGCGCTACCGCCAGCCTGATGCGCCATGCGAAATTGATGCTTTAAATAGCGATGAAGTAACCGTTAAATTTGGCCAGAAACAATGGGCGATTACGCCAGGTCAATCGGCTGTGGTGTATGAAAGCAATGTTTGCCTAGGTGGTGGCATTATCACCGCCGCCATTTAATCGAAATCGTCTCTAAATGGCGGCGGAAACGATTGATAAGTAACGAATTTAGTTATTAATAAACCTCTGGCACAAACATATCTTGTGGAACAGGCTGGCGCACGTAATCGTCATGATGCACGCGTTCTGGCAGCTCAATCACTGGCCGTTTAATCTCTTCGTACGGCATTTGATTCAGCAAATGGTGAATACAGTTTAGGCGCGCTTTTTTCTTATCAACCGCTTCTACAATATGCCAAGGCGCTTCTTCAATGTGCGTGCGCTCTAGCATCACTTCTTTGGCTTTGGTGTATAACTCCCAGCGGCGGCGCGATTCCAAATCCATTGGGCTGAGTTTCCATTGCTTAAGTGGATCATGCGCGCGGCCTAAAAAGCGCAAATGTTGCTCTTCATCCGATATTGAAAACCAATATTTAATGACTTGAATGCCTGAACGCACCAGCATTCTTTCAAAATCAGGTACTGAGCGGAAAAACTCTTCATATTGTTCATCATCACAAAACCCCATTACCCGCTCAACACCCGCGCGGTTGTACCAACTGCGGTCAAACAATACCATTTCGCCAGCGGCTGGTAGATGTGACACATAACGCTGAAAATACCATTGCGTGCGCTCACGCTCATTAGGCGCTGGCAAAGCAGCCACGCGGCAAATACGCGGATTAAGACGTTGCGTGATGCGCTTGATTACACCACCCTTGCCTGCTGCATCGCGGCCTTCAAAAATAATGACCACTTTATGGCCTGTGGCGGCTACCCAATCTTGCAATTTAACTAATTCGGCTTGCAAGCGAAACAGCTCTTTAAAGTAGACGCGGCGGTATTCTTTATTGTTGTTGGCATCGCTACCTGAAATGGCATCTAAATGACTATCTTCTAGTTCTAGCTCTAATTCTTCATCCAAGCTATCGATTAAATCGTCTTGAATACGCTGTATCAATTCGGCGTCATTTAAATTCATTACAGTCTCTAAGCTAAGTTAATTGCTTAGAGAATAGTGATTTTTTGTGACAGCTTTGTGACAAAATTGTTATAGCAAGGTAAACGATTGCTTGTTTTAAAACATGTTAACTTGCTATAACAATTTAATGCCCGCTAATTTTTCGGCACAAACATCGCGAATAATGCGCGCTAAATCTTTGGCATATGGGCGCGCCATCATTTCATTGGTGCCAATGGCATGCAGCTCAGACCACAAGCCTTTGGCGCTAATGGGTTTGGCCAGCACATAATCATGCTCTACATAGCTTTGAATGCCCCAATTGGGTAGCGCTGCCAAGCCACGGCGGCTGGCGACTAGCTGCATAATGGCAATGGTGAGCTCGGCGGTGCGGCGATTAAATTGAATATTGGCAGGCGTTAACACTTGCCGAATCAGGTCAATCCGTTCTTCTGGCACTGGGTAAGTAATCAGCGTTTCGCTACTAAAATGCTCTGCTAATAATCGTGGCTTATCGCGCAAAGCGTGGTCAATTGGCAATACCGCCATGATTTCAAATTTAAACAAGGGCAAATAGGCTAAATTATCCAGCTTATTTGGCAAGCCGCCAATCACCACATCCGCTTTACCAGCATGCAATAATTGCCAAGGGTCGCTATGAAACCCGGCCACCAAATCAATTTCCACCTCTGGCCAAGCGCGCCTAAATGCATCCATCACAGGGTTTAGCCAATCAAAGCAGGTATGGCATTCCAGCACAATCCGCAGCTCACCCGATTGATCACTTTTTAGCCGAATCAAATCCCGCTCCGACTTTTCAATCAACGGTAACAACTCATTGGCTAAATCCAGCAAACGCTGGCCGGCTGGTGTAAAGCGCAAGCCTTGCGCGCTGCGCTTAAAAAGGGTGATTTCATAGTGCGTTTCTAAGGCGCGGATTTGATGCGAAAGCGCCGATTGCGTTAAAAAAACACGCTCAGCGGCCAAGCCAAGTTTGCTGGTCTCGGCAATGGCTTTTAGCGATTTTAAGTGGCGGATTTCTAGCATTATTTGACCTTTTTCACTGCAACATTTCTGTTAATTTGCGGTTAAACCCTACCAGACCCGTCATTCTGAGGCAGATGTTTTATTTACCGAAGAATCCAGAATTTAGGTGCAAAAAAGCTAGATTCTTCGCTTTGTTCAGAATGACGGTGTATTTTACCAATATGAATTTAATTCAAATTTATCACAAAAACTTTCGCTTTATTAAATTAATTTGCCATTAGAGAATGCACGCCTTATACAGATTAAGGTAATAAAATGACAACAAAAACCATTAAAGCCCATATTTTGGGTTATCCGCGCATGGGTGAAAAGCGCGAATTAAAATTTGCGCTAGAATCATTCTGGCGCAAAGAAATTACATCTGGCGACTTACAAAAAACAGCCGCTGATTTGCGCCAAGCGCATTGGCAAAAGCAACAAGACGCCGATTTAGCGTTTATCACTAGCAATGATTTTTCGCTTTATGACCATGTGCTGGATCACACCGTGTTGTTTGGCGCGCAGCCAAAACGCTTTGCAAAATTGCCGTTTGGTGAAAAGACTATTTCGCCTGAAAACGCTTATTTTTCGCTGGCGCGCGGCAATTTAGAGCAGCCCGCCATGGAAATGACCAAGTGGCTAGACACCAATTACCATTACATCGTGCCGGAATTAAATGCCGATACGCAGTTTGCAATGAATGCGCAGGTTTTTTTAAGCCAAGTTGATGAAGCTTTAACGCGATCAAAAAACGTTAAGCCTGTGTTGTTAGGCCCTGTGAGTTTTCTATATTTAAGCAAAGCGCGTGGCGTTAATAAGTTGGATTTATTAGATAGCTTGGCCGAACAGTACGCGCATTTACTGCAAGAATTGCATGCCAAAAAAATAGAATGGCTGCAAATAGATGAGCCTATTTTTGCGCTGGATTTAGATGATGCATGGCTAAAAGCGTTTGAGCGCGCCTATGCGCATTTCCGTGCTTCGCATTTCCCTGCTGGTCGCCCCAAATTATTGCTAACCACCTATTTTGCTAACGTATCGCGCTATCAAGGCTTTATCACGCAATTGCCAATTGATGGAATACACATTGATTGCGTGCGTGCGCCAGAGCAATTGGGGCCGTGGGTCAATGCAATCCCCAGTTATTGGGTGTTATCGGCTGGCGTGATTGATGGCCGCAATATTTGGCGCACCGATTTAGATAAGGCGCTGGCATTATTACAGCCCTGGGCACAAAGGCTGGGTGAGCGCCTATGGCTTGCGCCAAGCTGCTCTTTATTGCACACGCCGGTTACTTTGGCGCATGAAGTGAATTTAGATGCAGAGATTAAATCTTGGCTAGCGTTTGCCGATGAAAAGTTAGACGAATTGCGCATTATTACCAAAGCGCTCAATAGTGGCGTTGATTCGATTATCAATGAATTAGCTATTTCGCGTGCTGCAATTTCTGCGCGTCAACAATCATTGCGCGTGCACAATTTAGATGTAAAACAGCGCATTAAAGACCTGATTAATGTAAATGAAAATCGCGAAAAACCATTTAATATTCGCCAAGAAATTCAACAAGAAAAATTGAATTTACCATTGCTGCCAACCACCACCATTGGCTCTTTTCCGCAAACGGCTGATATTAGGGCCAGCCGCGCAGCTTTTAAAAAAGGCGAAATCAGCCAAGCCAAATACGATGCCGATATGGAATCGCACATTGCTTACGCCATTGATCAGCAGACAGAAATTGATTTGGACGTTCTGGTGCATGGCGAAGCTGAACGCAACGATATGGTGGAATTTTTTGGTGAGCAGCTTGCTGGCTATGCGTTTTCGCAAAATGGCTGGGTGCAAAGCTACGGCTCGCGCTGCGTTAAGCCACCTATTATTTATGGCGATGTGCACAGACCAAATCCGATGACAGTAGATACAGCAAGCTTTGCGCAATCGCTATCCAAACGCCCTGTAAAAGGCATGTTAACAGGGCCAATTACCATGCTGCAATGGTCGTTTGTGCGCGATGACCAAACACGCGAAACCACGGCTTTGCAATTGGCATTAGCCATACGCGATGAAGTGGATGATTTGCAAAAGGCCGGCATTGCGATTATTCAGATTGATGAACCCGCCTTGCGCGAAGGCTTGCCCTTACAAAAAGCGGCTTGGGCGCACTATTTGGCTTGGGCGGTACGCGCATTTAAGCTATCGGCCAGCGTTGCGCGCAGTGAAACGCAGATTCATACGCATATGTGCTATGCCGAATTTAACGATATTTTGCCAGCCATTGCGGCCATGGATGCCGATGTGATAACCATTGAAACATCGCGTTCTGCCATGGAATTGCTAGATGCTTTTGGCGAATTTGATTACCCAAATGCCATTGGCCCTGGCGTTTACGACATTCACTCACCGCGCGTGCCAAGCACAGAGGCCATGGAAAAACTAATCAAGCGCGCGTTTGAGGTGATTCCAGCAGAGCGTTTATGGATTAACCCAGATTGCGGCTTGAAAACGCGCAGCTGGGATGAGACAAAATTGGCGTTGCAAAATATGGTGAGTGTGGCTAAAAAATTGCGCGCGCAATTGGCTTAATTTTTTATTTAGCCAAGTTATCTTTATCAAGGTTACATACATCAACGTTAAATGTATCTAAGCTATATTTATCCAAGTTATATTTATCTAGGCTTAACTCTCCTAATACGTCATTCCCGCGCAGGCGGGAATCCAGACAAGCAGCATTTCAACGTAAGTTTATTTATTGCGTTAATACAAAATAATTTTTGACTAAAAGTTAGAAAAACCTAAATTCACACTTTAATTAGCACTAAAAATAATAAGCTAGTTTGTATTCTGCCTAGATTCCCGCCTGCGCGGGCATGACGAATCTAAGGGAATTAAAAATAGTATATAAAACAGTCATATAGAAAATTTTATCTATATGTAGTGTTTTTATGTTGAGCTTTCACTTTATATTGCGCTATAGTGTGGTTACACGGTTCTTGCGTTTTAATCAAAATGTAAGATAAAAGGGAATATGGTGCGCTGTTTAATTAACCTTAACAGCAATGCCAAAGCTGCCCCCGCAACTGTAATCAGCGAGTTATTTTGTACGCTATTTTTTTATAGCATAGTGCCACTGAGTAAGATTTTAAATATCCATTTAAAAAATCCACTTGGGAAGGCCACAAAATAATGATGACCTGAGAGCCAGGAGACCTGCCGTGTGACTGTTTTGCGCCTTTAATTAAGACGCAAAATTATTTTATAACGTTTGAGGCGGGGTGTCCTCGGCAGATGGAAGTGCTTAATCATAAAAGCATCTTCTCTTGCTGGTCTTTTTTTGTTCTAAATATAGAGCAAATAAAAGCGTACCTGCCCTTTTTAAAAAGGGAACCAACCACATGGATGATATTCGAGCATCTAACACCGACACTATGCTGCCTGCGCTGCAAGTAATTCGCCGTAATGGCGCGGCTGTTGCATTTAACCTAGACAAAATCTCAATTGCCATTACCAAAGCTTTTTTAGCGGTAGAAGGCAATCAAAGCGTGGCTTCTGCGCGCGTGCGCGACCAAGTGGCTATTTTGAGCCAACTAGTGAATAACGCATTGATGCGCCGCTTGCCTGCTGGCGGTTCTATTCATATTGAAGATATTCAAGACCAGGTTGAATTGGCGCTGATGCGCAATGGCAACCACGATGTGGCACGTGCTTATGTGCTATATCGCGAAAAACGTAACGCTGAACGCGCGGCTGAAAAAGCCGTTTCACCTGAGCCTGTGCATACGCTTAATGTGAATATGGATGGCAAATTAACGCCGCTGGATATTGCAGAGCTTAATGAAATGGTGGCAGAAGCCTGCTTAAACTTAGGTGATGCCGTAAACCCTAATATTGTAGTTGAGCAAGCGGTGCGCGATTTGTACGATGGCATTGCGTTTACCGAAGTGTACAAAGCGCTGATTTTATCATCACGCAGTTTGATTGAAACAGAACCCGCCTACAACTATGTAACGGCGCGCTTGCAGCTGGATTTAGTGCGCGCCGAAGTGCTAGGCGGAAACAGGTCTGAGCGCATTAGCCATGCGCAAATGGATGCCCATTATGTTGAATATTTTCCGCGCTATATCAAAATGGGCATTGCCGCCGAGCTGCTTGACCCGCGTTTAGCGCAATTTGATTTAAGCAAATTAGGCGCAGCGCTGAATAAAGACCGCGATTTTCAATTCGGTTATTTAGGTATTCAAACCTTGTATGACCGCTATTTTTTACATATTGAAGAACGCCGTATTGAGCTGCCGCAAATATTTTTTATGCGCGTGGCGATGGGCTTGGCGATTAACGAAATTGACCGCGAAGCGCGCGCTATCGAGTTCTACAATGTATTGAGCACCTTTGATTTTATGAGCTCAACGCCAACATTATTTAATGCCGGCACCTTGCATTCACAATTATCCAGCTGCTATTTAACGACTGTAAGCGATGATTTAGAAGGCATTTACCAAGGCATTAAAGAAAATGCATTACTGCAAAAATACGCAGGCGGTTTGGGCAACGATTGGACGCCTGTGCGCTCATTAGGCGCGCGCATTAAGGGCACAAACGGCAAAAGCCAAGGCGTAATTCCCTTCTTAAAAGTGGTGAACGACACGGCTGTGGCGGTTAACCAAGGCGGCAAGCGCAAAGGCGCGGTGTGTGGTTATTTAGAAACGTGGCATTTAGATATTGAAGAATTTTTAGATTTACGCAAAAACACTGGTGATGACCGCCGCCGCACGCATGATATGAACACCGCGCATTGGATTCCTGATTTATTTATGCGCCGCGTAACGGAAAGCGCTGATTGGACATTATTTTCGCCAAATGACGTGCCCGATTTGCATGATAAATATGGTAAAGCATTTGAAACCGCTTATGTTGAATATGAGCGCCGCGCTGAAAATGGCGAAATCAAACTATTTAAGAAAATCCCCGCCTTACAAATGTGGCGCAAGATGCTTTCAATGTTGTTTGAAACCGGCCATCCATGGATTACCTTTAAAGACCCATGCAATATTCGTTCGCCGCAGCAACATGTGGGCGTGGTGCATAGCTCTAACCTTTGTACTGAAATTACACTGAATACATCTGAAACTGAAATTGCGGTTTGTAATTTAGGCTCTGTAAACTTATTGCAGCATTTAACCGAAGTTAATGGCATGTTAGTGCTAGATAACGACAAATTGCAGGCAACCATTAAAGTGGGCATGCGCATGTTAGATAACGTGGTGGATATTAATTTCTACCCTGTTGGCAAAGCAAGAAACGCCAATACACGCCACAGGCCAGTGGGATTAGGCATTATGGGCTTTCAAAACTGCCTACACGCCATGCGTATTCCTTATGCCAGCATGCAAGCGGTGGAATTTGCAGACAGCGCCATGGAAGCGGTTTGCTATAACGCTTATTACGCCTCAAGCGTATTGGCAGAAGAGCGTGGCGCGTATTCCAGCTTCAAAAATAGTCTTTGGCATAAAGGTATTTTGCCGTTAGATACGCTGGATTTATTGCTAAATGAGCGCGGCGGCAATGTAGATGTAGACAGAAGCCAAACACTGGATTGGGATGCGTTAAGAGCCCGTATTCAAAAAGTAGGTATGCGCAACTCTAATTGCGTGGCGATTGCGCCTACTGCGACCATTTCCAATATCGTCGGCGTATCGGCCAGTATTGAGCCGGAATATCAAAATTTATACGTTAAATCCAACCTATCTGGCGAATTTACTATTGTGAATGAGCAATTGGTGATTGACCTGAAAGCGCGCGGATTATGGGATGCGGTGATGGTATCGGATTTGAAATACTTTGATGGCTCATTGCAAAAAATCGACCGCGTGCCGGCTGATTTAAAACAACTTTACGCTACGGCATTTGATGTTGACCCCACTTGGTTAATTGAAGCCGCCGCGCGCCGCCAAAAATGGATAGACCAAGCACAATCGCTGAACCTATATTTTGCTGTGCCATCTGGCAAAAAACTCAACGATACCTATTTATTGGCTTGGCAACGTGGCTTAAAAACTACTTACTACTTGCGCTCATTAGGCGCAACAGCGGCGGAGAAATCGACTGGCTCAGGTGGCGAATTGAATGCGGTTTCGGCTGGCAATAATGCACCTGAAGAATTGCCAAAAATGTGCTCAATTGATAACCCAGAGTGTGAGTCTTGCCAATAGTTTTGGGAGCGCTTAATTATAGCAACTATTGATTAACGCCACTGTAAATTAACGCGACTATATTGCAATCACCCTAAAGCGTCATTCTAAGCAAAGCGAAAAATCCAGCACCAAGTAACAAAATACTGGATTCTTCGCCTAGATAAAACCTAGACTCAGAATGACGAAATTAATAAAGAATTAAGGAAATTAATATGCTTTCATTTGAAGATGAAGTAGTAGATCGGGTAAACCCAGAAGTTTTGGCAAAACCGCAAGCAATACCCAATTTAACTTTAGTAACGGATATTGAGATTAAATCAACAGCCGCCAATCAACCATCCATTTCAGGCCGGGTAAACGCCTCTGATAAGCGCATGATTAACGGCCAAACCGATGTCAATCAATTGGTGCCGTTTAAATACCATTGGGCTTGGGATAAATATCTAGCGGGTTGCGCCAATCATTGGATGCCACAAGAAGTTAGTATGAGCCGCGATATTGCGCAGTGGAAAGATAGCACCGCGCTGACCGATGATGAGCGCCTGATTGTGAAGCGCAATTTAGGCTTTTTTACCACGGCCGATTCATTGGCAGCGAATAACATTGTGCTGGGTACTTACCGCCATATTACCGCGCCAGAATGCCGCCAATATTTGCTGCGCCAAGGTTTTGAAGAGGCGATTCATACCCATGCTTATCAATATATTGTAGAAAGTTTGGGGCTTGATGAAAGTGAAGTGTTTAACGCCTACCAAGAAGTAGCCAGCATTAAAGCTAAAGATGATTTTTTAATCCCATTTATCAATATATTAACTGACCCCGAATTTAAAACCGGCACGCCAGAAACCGACCAGCAATTGCTACGCTCTTTGATTGTGTTTGCTTGCATTATGGAAGGCTTGTTTTTCTATGTGGGATTTGTGCAAATTTTAGCGCTTGGCCGCCAAAATAAAATGCAAGGCGCGGCAGAGCAATATCAATATATTCTGCGCGATGAATCCATGCACTGCAATTTTGGTATTGATGTGATAAATACCATTAAGCTTGAAAATCCGCATTTATGGACAGCGGCATTTCGTGATGAAATTAAAACCCTAATGCAACGCGGCGTAGAGCTAGAGTATCAATACGCCGAAGCCACCATGCCTAGAGGCGTGCTGGGCTTAAATGCCACCATGTTTAAAGAATATTTGCGCTTTATTGCCAATCGCCGTTGCACGCAAATTGGGCTAGACGTGCTGTACCCAGGTTCGACCAATCCTTTTCCTTGGATGAGTGAAATGATGGATTTAAAGAAAGAGAAAAACTTTTTTGAAACGCGCGTAACCGAGTATCAAACGGGTGGCGCATTAAGCTGGGATTAATCTACTTTTAAATGATTGCCGGAGTATACTAATAAGTATACTTTACAGGAATCGATAGATTAACATCACAGACATGGCATACGTATACAGAAATGATGAGGGCAAAATAATTGCAAGTAGCCCAGCTGAAAACTTTGGCGATGGTTGGATTTTTATTGAAGACGATGCCAAAGAATATGTGGAATATTTAGAACAAATTTTGATTAAAAACGCGCCATTTAGAGAAAGCGACTTGCAACTTGCGCGCGTGCTAGAAGATTTAATCAATATTCTGACTGAAAGAGATGTGATTCGATTTACTGACTTTCCGCCTGCCGCTCAAAAACGGCTTAACGACAGGCAATTAATGCGCAAAAAGACTCAACTTTCTACATTAATAGATGAAAATTTATTTAAAATTTAAACAAAGCTATTTAAATAAACCAATTTAAACAAACTAGGCCACTGGCATGGTTTGTTTAAAGCTGGGGCGTTTCACCAACAGGCTGTAATGCTTGGCTAAATTAGGGAATTTATCTTGCCATTGCAAATGCTTAAATCGCAAATCGACATAACCCAGCATACAACCCAAGGCAATATCGGCCAGGCTAAATGTCTCGTTTACACACCATTTTTTCTTGGTAATATCCAAATTAAGCACTTCTAAACCCAGCATTACTTTGGCCAATTGTTTATCAATATTGGCTTGCGATTGTTGCGCTGGCTCACGGCGGCCCTCTAACATGGCGGCTACTGCCGCATCGCAAATGCCATCGGTTAACGATTCCCAGCGGCGCGTGATCATTTTGCTGGTGTTATCTTGCGGAATTAAATGCGTACCTGGCGCACGATTGTCTAAATATTCCACAATCACTTTTGAATCATAAACACTGTCGTTGTCATCTAAAACCAAAACCGGCACTTTGCCCAGTGGATTATAATTTTTCACAGGGCAATCTGGGTCGGCCAGCACTATCTCTTGTAGCTCAAGGTCAATATGCTTTTCAAGTGCGACAATACGTACTTTGCGCGCGTAAGGACTATTTAATGTGTATAAAAGCTTCATATTGGTTTTGTTAAAATGGGTTCCGCATTAAAAGAGTAAAACAGTTTCGTAATTAAATTGCATTATAATAGATTTATGCTAACCCCCCTATTTACACAAACTTACCCGCGCGGATCAGCCGCATTTAACGCCTTAATTGAGCAAGATATTAAGCGCGCCCTAGAAGAAGATATTGGCACAGGCGATTTAACCGCCACGCTAATACCCGCCGCCAATATGGCACAAGCTAGCATTATTACGCGTGAAGATGCGGTGATTTGCGGCATTGATTGGGCCAATGCTTGCTTTAAAGCGCTGGACGCCGATGTGAAAATAAAATGGCTGGTAAACGAAGGCGAAAAAATTTCGGCTAATCAATTATTATGCGAAATTACAGGCAACGCGCGCGCACTATTAACAGCCGAGCGTTGCGCGCTTAACTTCTTACAGCTTATGTCAGCCGTTGCCACGCAAACGCGCAAATTTGTCATGGCAGTTTCTGGTACCAAAGCGCAAATATTAGATACGCGAAAAACGATTCCCAGCTTACGATTAACGCAGAAATATGCCGTAACTGTGGGTGGCGGTGAAAATCAGCGCTTGGCTTTATACGATGGCATTTTGATTAAAGAAAACCATATTGCCGCAGCAGGCAGCATTGCAGCGGCGCTTGAGCATGCTTTTAAAACATACCCAAACGTTAGCACGCAAATTGAAGTGGAAAATATAGAGCAATTAAAACAAGCCTTAGACGCAGGCGCTAGCAGTATTTTATTGGATAATTTCGGCTTGCTTGAAATGAAAAAAGCCGTGCAATTTAATGTAGAGCATTACGCAGGCCGCGCGCAATTAGAAGCATCAGGTGGCGTGGATTTAAGCTCAGCACGCGCCATTGCGTTAACCGGCGTTAACCGCATTTCTGTTGGCAGCCTCACTAAACACATTCGCGCCATTGATTTATCACTCAGAATCAAATAAGGTGTGTTTATACTTAAGTATGAATATTTGGATATAGTTATTTGCATATAAAATGACTATTAAGCCATTTTAAACAAAGCCATCAATGACCAAATCACCAGATACCGTCACCGACCCCACCCTGCCCAATGCGGCTAGCTATGCCAGGCAAACAGGCCATGCTATTAGCAAGCCTGCAGGCGTTACAAAATCGGGTGGAAAATCCAAGTTAAGCTTGGGCGACGTGCTGCGCATGCTGGTTAACGATGGCCGATTAGACAAAGTGCAAGCCGAAAAGCTGTATAAAGATCGCCAACTGGATAGCTCTAATTTGCACCCAGTGGTGGTGATTGGCGAACAAAAATGGAAAGATTTACGCCCGCCTCATAAATCATTAACGGTGGATTATTTAAGCCGTTGGCTAGCGCTGCAAACAGGCTTGGATTTTTATCATATTGATCCATTAAAATTGGATTTTACCTCTGCCGCGCAAATTGTTTCAAAAGCCTATGCCGAGCGCCTTAGAATCATGCCGATTTCGATACAAGGCGATGAAGCGACTGTGGCCACGTCAGAGCCTTACCAGTTAGACTGGATACCCGATTTAGAACGCATTTTAAATATGCGCATCAAACTGGTATTTGCAAATCCACTCGAAATCAACCGTTATCTGCCTGAAATTTACAGCCTTGCCAGCTCGATTAACCAAGCTAACGTGGCCAAAGCGGGCCAAATTGTTGGTGTGCAAAATTTTGAGCAATTGGTTGAGCTAGGCAAAGATAAAAATTTAGACGCTAATGAGCAACATGTGGTGAATATTGTGGATTGGCTTTTTAAATACGCATTTGAACAGCGCGCCAGTGATATTCACCTTGAGCCGCGCCGCAACATGGGCATGATGCGCTTTAGAATCGATGGCGTTTTGCATCAAGTGTATCAATTGCCCAGCAATATTATGAACGCCATTACCAGCCGCATTAAGCTGCTGGGCCGTATGGATATGGTGGAAAAACGCCGTCCGCAAGATGGACGCATTAAAACCGTGAGTAATACTGGTACTGAAGTTGAATTGCGCTTATCCACCATGCCTACCGCGTTTGGCGAAAAATTGGTGATGCGGGTTTTTACGCCAGACGTGATTGTGCAAGATTTTGTGCAATTGGGTTTTTCTAAAAAACAAGCCGATTTATGGGCGCAATGGACTAAATCGCCTAACGGCATTATTTTGGTCACAGGCCCAACAGGCTCTGGCAAAACCACCACTTTATATTCCACCCTTAAACAGCTGGCAACGCCAGAAGTGAATGTCAGCACGGTTGAAGACCCAATTGAGATGGTAGAGCCTGCGTTTAACCAAATGCAAGTGACTACCAATATTGGGCTTAACTTTGCCGACGGCATTCGCACCTTAATGCGGCAAGACCCAGATATTATTATGGTGGGCGAAATTCGCGATATTGAAACCGCCGATATGGCGATTCAAGCCGCTTTAACAGGCCATTTGGTGCTATCTACATTGCACACTAATGATGCGCCAGCGGCCATTACGCGGCTGTTAGATTTAGGCGTTGCGCCCTATTTAATTCACTCTACCGTGTTGGGCATTATGGGCCAGCGTTTGGTGCGTACTTTATGCGCCGCTTGCAAAGCGCCACATGATATTTCGGATGATGAATGGAAATCCATCACCCACCCTTTTAAAGCCGCCAAACCCACCACCTGCATGAAAGCGGTTGGCTGCATTGAATGCCGCAACACTGGCTACCGTGGCCGTAGTGGCATTTATGAAATGCTCACCATCACACCAAAATTGCGCAAATTGATTAGCGCAGATACCGATTTACCTATGCTTAGAAATATGGCTTATCAAGATGGCATGCAACCGTTAATGCTAAATGGCGCCGAAAAAGTGGCGGCAGGCTTAACCACGGTTGAAGAATTGTTAAAGGTCGCGCCACCGCTAGAGTCCTAAATCAGAAACTTTTTAGCTTGCGGAATATGGCAAGCTTAACTTTCAAATCAAACTGTCGGTTTCAATTTTCATTTCTTAATACGATTAATCGCGTAATTACAATGCACTAAACTTGACCAAATTAACGTAAAAGGTTAAGGTTTAGGGTTCAACATTTAATCGTAAAAAATCAAGGTTTTATGGATTCACAAAATAGTAATTCGACATCTGCCAACAAAGACGTAATCAGCACCAACCCTACGATTACAGGCGCAGAAATTGTCATTCGCTGCTTAAACGAGGAAAAAGTCAAATTTGTATTTGGCTATCCTGGTGGCGCAGTGCTGCACATTTACGATGAAATTTATAAGCAAAACGGCTTTAAACACATTTTAGTGCGTCATGAGCAAGCGGCTGTGCACGCCGCCGATGCCTACTCGCGCGCCACTGGTACCGTTGGCGTGGCGTTAGTCACCAGCGGGCCGGGCGCTACTAATGCCGTTACCGGCATTGCTACTGCCTATATGGATTCCATTCCAATGGTGGTGATTAGCGGCCAAGTGCCCGTTCCCGCTATTGGTTTAGATGCATTCCAAGAAGTAGACATGGTTGGTGTAACGCGCCCCTGCGTAAAACATAACTTTTTAGTTAAAGATGTTAAAGATATCGCGGCCACTATTAAAAAAGCGTTTTATATTGCCGCCACTGGCAGGCCTGGCCCAGTTGTTGTGGATATTCCAAAAGATATTACCGCGCACTTGGCTGAATATATTTACCCAAAAACGGTAGAAATGCGTTCGTATAACCCCGTATTAAAGGGCCATAGCGGACAAATCAAAAAAGCCATTAAATTATTGCTAGAAGCCAAACGCCCAATGATTTACACAGGTGGCGGCTTGGTATTGGGTGATGGCAGCCACGAATTAGTAAAATTAGCGCGCGCGCTTAACTACCCAGTAACCAACACCTTAATGGGTTTAGGTGGCTACCCTGCTACAGACAAACAGTTTGTTGGCATGCTAGGTATGCATGGCAGCTATGAAGCCAATATGGCAATGCAAAACTGTGATGTGTTAATCGCCGTTGGCGCCCGTTTTGACGACCGCGTGATTGGCGACCCAAAAGACTTTTTAAGCAAACCACGTTCAATTATTCACATTGATGTGGATCCGTCTAGCATTTCTAAGCGCGTAAAAGTAGATGTGCCAATTGTTGGCCATGTGCAATCGGTGCTGGCTGAAATGAACGAAGCACTAGCGCAGGAAAAAACCACAAACGACATTAGCGCTTGGTGGAAACAAATTGATGAATGGCGTGGCGTTAAATCCATGGTGTACAAAAATTCTGACGTGTTGATTAAGCCGCAATTCGTGATTGAAAAATTGTGGGAAGTGACCAAGGGTGACGCATATATTACGTCTGACGTTGGTCAACACCAAATGTGGGCCGCGCAATATTATAAATTTGATAAGCCACGCCGTTGGATTAACTCTGGCGGCTTGGGCACCATGGGCGTTGGCTTGCCGTATGCAATGGGCTGCCAATTTGCCGATAAAGATGCGCAAGTAGCTTGTGTGACGGGTGAAGGTAGTATTCAAATGAATATTCAAGAGCTTTCAACCTGCGCGCAATATGGCTTGCCGATTAAAGTGATTATGTTGAATAACCGTTACTTGGGCATGGTGCGCCAGTGGCAAGAGTTTTTCTACGAAAATCGCTACTCAGAATCGTATATGGATAGCTTGCCTGACTTTGTTAAATTAGCCGAATCTTACGGCCATGTAGGCATGAAAATCACCAACCCAGCTGATGTTGAAGGTGCATTAAAAGAAGCATTCGCCAAAAAAGACAAATTCGTGTTTATGGACTTTATTACCGACCAAGACGAAAATGTGTTCCCAATGATTGCCGCTGGCAAAGGCTTAGCCGATATGGTGCTTAAAAAAGATAATAAAGAAAGGCATGAGGACTAATTTAGTCCAATCGTATGAAACATATTATTTCTTTGCTAATGGAAAACGAAGCTGGCGCCTTATCGCGCGTGGCCGGTTTATTTTCAGCACGTGGCTACAATATCGAATCGCTAACAGTAGCGGTGACTGAAGACCCAACGTTATCGCGCATGACCATCGTAACGGCTGGTTCAGATGAAGTGATTGAGCAAATCATTAAACAACTCAACAAATTGATTGATGTAGTCAAAGTGTTAGATTTAAATGACGGGAAATTCATTGAACGTGAATTGATGCTGGTTAAAGTGAAAGCAAGTGCTAACTTTAAAGACGAAATGAAACGCATGTGTGACATTTTTAGAGGCCGCATTATCGATGTGGCAGACAATAGTTACACCATTGAGCTAACCGGCTCAAGCAGCAAATTAGATGCGTTTTTAGAAGCGATTGATAAAACCGCGATTTTAGAAACGGTGCGCACGGGCGCTTCTGGCATTGGTCGTGGCGATAGGATTTTAAAGATTTAGGTTTGATTTAAAAAGTAATTAAGCAAGTTAAGTAATCTATTAATAAATAATTGTATTTAAAGGGAAAAGCAATGAAAGTTTATTACGACAAAGACGCAGATTTAAGCATTATTAAAGCCAAAAAAGTAACAATCGTTGGTTACGGCTCGCAAGGTCACGCCCACGCGGCTAACCTTAAAGATAGCGGCGTAACAGTGACTATTGGCCTACGCAAAGAAGGCAGCTCATGGGCTAAAGCCGTTGGCGCTGGCCACACGGTAATGGACATTGCGGATTCTGTTAAAGAAGCTGACGTTGTGATGATTTTGTTGCCAGATGAAACAATGGCAGGCATTTTTCACGCAGAAGTAGCACCAAACCTTAAAAAAGGCGCGGCACTAGCGTTTGCACACGGCTTTAATATTCATTACAACCAAATCGTGCCACGTGCCGATTTAGATGTGATTATGATTGCACCAAAAGGCCCAGGCCACACTGTGCGTTCTGAGTATTTAAAAGGTGGCGGCGTTCCTTCATTAATCGCGGTATATCAAAACACATCTGGCAAAGCTAAAGAAATTTCACTTTCTTACGCAGCAGCCAACGGCGGCACTAAAGGTGGCGTGATTGAAACAGATTTCCGTGAAGAAACAGAAACCGATTTATTCGGCGAGCAAGCAGTTTTATGTGGCGGCGCAGTTGAGCTAGTAAAAGCGGGCTTTGAAACATTAACAGAAGCGGGTTATGCGCCAGAAATGGCCTACTTTGAGTGCTTGCACGAATTAAAATTGATTGTGGATTTAATGTATGAAGGCGGTATCGCCAACATGAATTACTCTATCTCAAACAACGCGGAATACGGTGAGTATGTAACTGGTCCACGCGTGATTGGTGATGAAGCGCGCGCTGCCATGAAAGAGTGCCTCAAAAACATTCAAAACGGCAACTACGCTAAACAGTTCATTTTAGAAGGCCGCACAAACTACCCAGAAATGGTAGCACGTCGTCGCTTAAATGCTGCGCACCCAATTGAGCAAGTGGGCGGTCAATTACGCGCCATGATGCCTTGGATTGCGAAAAACAAATTAGTGGATCAATCTAAAAACTAGGCAAAACTAGTTTCTAGTCATCAGTGATTAGACTTTAGTTTTAATAGCTAAAAAGGGCAAATCGTTAAACGCTTTGCCCTTTTAAATTTTCCACTGTCATTCCGACGAAAGTCGGAATCCAGCGGCCTACAATTCCAGTGATGTATAATTTAAAGTCACTAGATTCCGACTTTCGTCGGAATGACAATCTAACGGATTATTTCTGAATGCCTTTTTCCATCATCCTACAATACCTGCTCCCTAAACAAGCCATTACTGCCCTTGCAGGCAAGCTTGCCAACCTGCCATGCGGCACAACGACCACCAAAGTGATTGCGTGGTTTGTGCAACGCTACCAAGTGAATATGGCAGAGGCGGCTAATCCATATATTTCCAGCTACAAAACGTTTAATGACTTTTTCACGCGCCCACTAAAAGCAAACGCACGTCCGCTTGCCAATGCCGACTTTATTTGCCCAGTTGACGGCGCAATTAGCCAATTTGGCCATATTGAGCAAGACCAAATCTTTCAGGCAAAAAATCACAATTATTCAAGCTTAACCTTGCTGGCGGGCAACCAAGCACTAGCCAATAAATTTCAAAATGGTAGCTTTGCCTGCCTGTATTTAAGCCCAAAAGACTATCACCGCATACATATGCCGTGTGATGGCACATTAAAAAGTATGGCTTATGTGCCAGGTGATTTATTTTCAGTGAATCCAAACACCGCCGCCAATGTGCCCAATTTATTCGCTCGCAATGAGCGCGTGGTATGTGAGTTTGAATCGGCACAGCACGGCACATTTGTGATGGTATTGGTAGGCGCCACCATTGTGGGCAGCATGGCAACCGTTTGGCACGATTCGGCGAATAAAGTGATTAACCCGCCACGTAGCAAAAATATCCGCAATTGGCATTATGCTGATAAAAATATCGTGCTGAAACAAGGTGATGAAATGGGCAGATTTCTACTAGGCTCAACCGTGGTGATGTTATTTGAAAAAGATGCCCTGCAATTTAATAGCGATTGGCAGCCTGCACGCGCAATCAAGTTGGGTGAAAATATGGGCAATAAACAAACTTTATAAAATAGCCACAGAGCTTTGTATAAACCTAATTGGTTTCTCATTAACACAAAAAATAAGAAATCTGTCATTCCCGCGCAGAGCTTGTCCTCGAGTGTTTTAGTCGGGGACGGGAATCTAGGCTAATCAACCACTTAACTGGATTCCCGCCTGCGCGGGAATGACGAATGTGAGCATTTTAGATTGAATTGCATTTCTGTAAACGTTTCAGATACAAACAAAAAAGCCTGCTAATTTAAGCAGGCTTTTTTAATTTCAAATGCGATATATTTGCGTTATATATGTTTAGAAGGATGCGTTTTAATTTTGTGATGCAAATGTGTTGCCAGCTCATTTAAAGCCGCTTTATACACATCGCGCTTAAACTCAATCACATCTTCTAGCGGCACCCAATAATCGCTCCAACGCCATGCGTCAAACTCAGGATGCTCGCTTGCGCGCAAGGAAACATCGGTATCGCGCCCAACCATACGCAACAAATACCAAATTTGCTTTTGGCCTTTATAGCTGCCGCGCCATTCGCGCTTAATCCAGCTACTGGGCACTTCATAACGCAGCCAATCACGCGTGCGACCCAAAATTTCCACGTGCTTAGGCTCTAAGCCAACTTCTTCCATCAGCTCACGATACATGGCTTGTTCTGGGCTTTCGCCATATTTAATACCACCCTGCGGAAACTGCCAAGCGTGCTCTCTAATACGCTTGCCCCAAAAAACTTGATTTTGAGCGTTACACAGGATTATCCCAACATTGGGACGGAATCCGTCACGATCTAACATATTGCAAACTACCTAAAATATTTAGTGCAATTTTTTCATATTTTTGCCACTATTGAAAGCACGCATTTGCAAACGCAGCCTAATTAACGCTTAAAACTCCTTATTTATGAACAATTTAAAATTTATGGCGGCATTTAGCCTGCTATTTGCATTAATCGCGTGCGCACCCAGCAAAAATCAATCCAGTTTTGCCTATATTTCCAACCAAGGTGATCACACCGTTTCGGTGATTGATATTGCCGAATCTAAAGTAATAAAAACGGTTAATGTGGGAAAAGCGCCAGTTGGGGTTGCGGTTTCAGGTGCATTAAATCGGGCTTACATTACCAATGTAGAAGGCCAAAGTATTTCGGTGATTGATACCAATACAAACGCTGTGATTGAAACAATTGCCATTAAAGGCGACCCAGTAGGCATTGCACTTGCGCCTGATAATAAAACCTTATACGTGGCTGATTGGTTTAGCGACCGCATTTTGGCGATTGATACCAACAATTATAAAAACCAGCGCGAAGTGATTGTGGCCAAAGCGCCTGCCGGCTTAATGGTTAGCGCTGATAGCAAAACGCTATACGTTGCCGCGCGCGATACTAATGATATTGCGGTGATTGACACCGCCAGCCTGAGCGTTACAAAGCGCATACTTGTAGGCAAACACCCTTTTGGCTTAACGTTAAGTACAAATAACAAAACACTGATTAGCGTAAATGTTTACGACAACACTGTTTCAATTATCAATACCGATTCTTTTAAAGTTGACACCATAAAAGTGGGTGAACACCCCTATTGCGTTGCGCTTAACCCTAATAATCAAACCATTTACGTAACCAACACGCAAGATGACACGGTTTCGGTGATGGATTTAGCCAGTAAAAAAACGCTGGCGACGATTGATGTGGGCATGACGCCAGAGGGGATTAGCTTTGATGCCGCGAGTAATCAGGTGCTTGTAGCCAGCTGGGGGCAGAACCAAGTTAGCGTGATTAATGCCAATACGAACAAACTAATATCGACCATTAAAACGGGCGATAAAAGCCGCGCATTTGGCCAATTTATATTAGCTAAATAATAAAAATCACCATTTAATTTGGGTAAGTAATGGTTAGTTAGCATCAATAAACGTTTAAATTACGTGCTTCTTAATTATTAAATAGCGCGCCGCATTAAAGTCAACGCCGCGCCCAACCACGCGTTAAGGCTAAACATAGGCTTATTTAGCTAACTCATTTATAATAGTGCGCTATCCTAGTTGAATAGTTAGTTTGTCAGTTTATTTTTGTCATTTAATGGAGAGCATGCATGAAAAAGTTTTTAACATTATTAGCCCTTGCGACATTATCGTTTAATGCGGCAGCACACGGCCCATCGCCACAAAAAGTAGAAAAAACCATAGTTATTAAAGCAGCGCCAGCAAAAGTGTGGGCAATGGTAAAAGACTTTGGCAATTTACAAGCATGGCACCCAGCTATTGCCAGCACAAAATTAGAGAAAAAAGGCGAAGAAACACATCGCACATTAACCTTAAAAGGTGGTGGCGAAATCACTGAAAAATTACGTTCAGCCGATGACAAAGAAATGAAATTAAAATATGAAATTACTGGCGGCGTTGCACCAGTGGCTGATTACAACTCATTTATTCAAGTAACACCTGGCCCTGGCGCTGGCGAAAGCACCGTTACTTGGGTAGGTCGTTTTTACCGCACATATAAATTAAACCCACCAATTCCTGCTGGCCAAGATGACGAAACAGCCGTGAAATTTGTAACTGGCGTGTACGACGGCGGTCTAACAAACTTAAAAAAGGTACTTGAAAACTCAAAGTAACAAGCCAGGCAGCTGGCGCAGTAGCTAAAAAACCATGGTGGAAGTTTTGGTAAATTATTAAACCTTAACTTAGCCTAAAATAAAAAGGATTGTAAGTGATTACAATCCTTTTTTTGTGGGTGGCATTTATACACATTACCTTGCAATTTAAGGCAAAAACCTTAAATTAAGACAAAACTTAAAGCCCATTAATTTTCATTTTCAACTTCTATTATGCAGCCGCTGCCAAATGAACACCAAAATTGGTGACACAATTTGCAACAATTGACACTTTTTGTCATGTTATTTTATATAGAACTTACTTTTTATTATTTTTTAAACTATCAATATTAGGTAAATCGCTCAAAAATCAGCCCAATTAATTTAATATGACTATAAAATTCAATAGCTTAAATAAAAATTACAAAAGTTGGCACAGCCATTGCTAATATGTTTTTAAGCACTGGTAACAAGTACTAAAACCGTGTTTGGTTACGTGGTGTAAGCAACTTAAATTAAATTATTTAAAGGAATTTAAAATGAACATGAACAAAATGAAAACATCAGCACAACAAGGTTTTACCTTAATCGAGTTAATGATTGTGGTAGCTATTATTGGTATTTTGGCAGCTGTTGCAATTCCAGCTTACCGCGACTATGTAACTAAAGCTCGCATGTCAAATGTTATTTCTGCTACCAGTGCAGTAAAAAGTGCTATGGCGCTTTGTTTGCAAGAAAACGGTGCTTTAGCTAGCTGTGATACAGCAACTGAACTCGGCATCACACTACCTTCAGCAACGACTGACCTTACATCAATCGCAATTGCAGCTACTACAGCCGTTATAACGGCAACTGCCACAGCTGCAGCAGGTGGATTTACTTACACGGTTACACCAACTGCTCCAGCAGCTGGTGATTCAACGATTAATTTTGCAGTTGGTGGTACTTGCCCAACAACTATTTGTAAATCATAGCTAATCGACACAGTTCATTACAAGTTACAAAAAGCCCTTCAATTGAAGGGCTTTTTTTATTTTTAAATGTCAACTTACTTAATTGCTTACTTAGTTAAACGCACTACAACTACTGCAATCATTTTGATATAAACATCATCCTTGTCTTTATACAAACTGAAAGCAGTTGAGCAAGCTTAATCTATTGAAAATCACTTTGTGATTTTATAAATAATAAGCAGTAATAGTTTTCTTTAAATCTGATTGTCTGTGCAAAAGTTGTTATTTTTTTGAGTATATTGATTCAGCTTGAACCCAAAAAATGCCTTTCTTAACGAGATAATTTGCTGTATGAATATCAATTTAACAATCAAGTTTTACAAGATGATATTAATAAAAAAATGCGTTAACTAAAATAGACCAGTGTACTTGATAATAGCAGCGACCCCATAAGAAAAGCTAAGGTCGTTTATGAGTGTGCAGATTAATAATTAGCAAGAAAAAATATTTGATGTTTCGCATTACCATTCGAAAGACTAACTTTTTTAATGCGTTATCGCAATTAATTGCTGGCTTTTGTGCCGCCCTCTAAAACTTCTGCTTGTAACCCACACTGCGCCAAAATAAACGCGGCTGCGCTGCTGCGGCGGCCAGTTTGGCAATAGACGATATAGCTTTTGGTTTTATCTAGGTTAATGGCACATTCTCGTAGCTCGTGCAATGGCGCGTTAATGGCGCCATCTATGTGTTCGTGTTTGAATTCAGATGCAAAGCGTACATCTACCCACACAGCGTTGCCGCTGGCTACTTTGGTATCGGCTGCTTTTCGGCTAATGCTGTTTACGATGGGTGCTTTTAATAACTCTATAAAGTCTTGTTTTTTAAGGCGTAGTAATTCACCGTTGGTTTTCATGGTTACCGTGGCGTTACGCTTGTTGTCAGATGCCAATGCTTCTTCACCAAAGCCTGCGCCGGTGGATATTTCGGCCAGCACTACTGGCGGCTGGCTCATATCGGTAATGCGGGTTACCACGGCTGTGCCTTGTTTAATAAGGTAGTAGTAATCGCCCTCTTGGCCTTGCGTAATAATGGTTTGGTTGGCTTCTACATTAATGGCGGTCATGCGCGAAAACATGGCTTCGATATTGGGTGGCGGTAGGCGATTAAACACGCCGCTATGCACTTGAAACGCATTAAAGCTGCCGGTATCTAAATGCCAATTGGGCTCTTGATTAGCTTTTTCGCTGCTTTGAACAGGTGAAAAGCCTGATAATTGATCCCAGGTCATCATAATATCCAGCAAATCCAAATCAATACGCATGATTTCAATTGGCGTTAATGCGATGGTGTCTTTAACTTTTAAACGCTCAACATCCAGCGGAAACTTAGCCGCATCGGTGCCTGCGCGCAGTATTAGTTTATTGCCGTTTTCGTAGCGAATGCCTAAATCGCCTTTTACCAGATACAAAGCCTGGGTTACGGCGTTCATGCGCGTGGGGTCTAAATCTTTGCTGATATGTTCCACAATGCACAGCGGTGTGAGTTCATCTAAGCGGCTGGGCGATAGTCGGGCGATTGGCTCAAAACGCAGCAATATGTTTTTGCTAATGGCTGGGGCGGCTGATTCTGGAAGTTGCGTCATTTGATTTTAATCTTATAAATTAAAAATTTGTTGTTGTTGCAAGGCTTTGCAGTGCGCTGTTTGTGGATTTGCGGCAATTTCTTGCATGATAGTGATATCTTCACCCGGTTTTAAATGCGTAATAAATACCTCTGGCTGGCTTTGCATATGCGCTAGCTCGGTGGCCAAAGTGGCCGGACATAAATGCTTGGAAAGCTTGGCCAACTCGGCCTCGGCGTTGCTAAAGGCGGTTTCAATAATCAACACTTTTAAATTATCAATCTGATTCACATCATGCCAAAAAGCGGCGCTGCCAGCGGTGTCGCCAGTAAATACCAAGCTATTTTCACCGCTATTAATGTGGTAACCCACAGCCGGAATCACATGATTGGCTGGCACGGCGGTAATGGTTTTGCTGTTAATTTGTACGCTATTGCCTACGCAAATTTCATTGTATTTTAAAAACGGCGTGGCTGGATCGGGGATTAAATTAAAATTAGGCCAAATAAGCCAATTAAAAACATGCTGTTTTAAAATATTAATTACTTCTAACGTAGCGTGCACGGTAACAGGTTGGCTGCGCAAACCCATAACGGTATCTAGCAACAAAGGAATAGACACAATATGATCTAAATGCGAATGCGTAACAAAAATATGATCAATTTTTAACAAGGCATCTAGCGGCAAATCGCCAACGCCAGTGCCTGCATCAATCAGCACATCGTCATCTACTAATATGGATGTGGTGCGCATATTGCCGCCAATACCACCGCTACAACCTAAAATTTTAATTTGCATTTGATTATCTTTATATTATCTAGTCGCAATTTGTTGCTACTTTAATTTCCACTTATTTCTAATTATTTCGTTTCAACATTATAAGCGCCATCCCAATTGGCACTTGGCGGCGCCTGCCTTAGCTGCCCAATTCGCTTAATATAAAGCGCATAAAGCAATTGTTGCGGTTGCCTATTTTGCAGATTAATAAACTGTATTTCGCTTAAATCCCATTGCTGATTGCGGTATAGTTTTAATGCTTCGCGGTACAGTTTTAGCTCATCAATAATGTCTGCTGATATCGCACTTTTTGTATTAAGCGGCTCATACACCGCTACTGGAATATCTTTACCTTTTACCCGCACCAAATCTAGCTCGCGGTACACAAAATGTGGCGTTTGCGATCTCACCTTATCGCTCACTACAATATCCACGCCGTAATACTTGGTTAAACTTTCTAAGCGCGATCCCAAATTAACCGAATCGCCCATCACGGTGTAGGCCATGCGAAAGCTAGAGCCCATGTTGCCCACCACCATATTGCCGGTGTTAATGCCAATGCCAATTTTGATAGCAGGCCAACCTTTTTTAATAAACTTTTCGTTAATTGTTTTAAGCGCGGCTTTCATCTCAATTGCCGAATTTAAAGCATTTTGCGCATGGCTTTCATCTTTAAGCGGCGCGCCCCAAAAAGCCATAATCGCGTCACCCATGTATTTATCAATCGTGCCGCGATTGTTGTGTATGATTTGCGTCAAAGGTGTCAAAAATTCATTCATCATTTGGGTTAATTGCGTGGGGTCTAAACCTTCGGCAATGTTGGTAAATCCGCGAATATCGGTAAACAAAACCGTCATTTCGCGATTCTCACCAGTCAAATTAATCGACTCTGGATTTAGCGCCATTTCGCTTACCAATTCTGGCGGAACGTACTGGCCGAAAAGCCCCGTCAATTGGCGCTTGCCGCGCGATTCAACAAAAAATCCGTAACTCATATTCACCAAGTAAATTAAGCCTAGCATTAGTAACGATGCGGCAATGGGTAACACCAAATTAGCGTATTGCCAGCTCAGCACATTAATCACCAAAATCGCCACCAGCACCGCAAGCGTCATCAGTGTTGCTTTTAGCGGATTAAGCGCTGGCAAAGTGAAGGCTAGCAATAAGCCTGCCAACAATACCAATAAAAATTCGGCGCCGCGCACATAGCCCGGGCGCGCTTTAATATTGTTATCTAAAATGCCGGCAATAATGTTGGCGTGCACCTCTACTCCTGGATATATATTTTGTACCGGCGTGGCGCGCAAATCCATTAAGCCCTGCGCGGTGGTGCCCACCAATACAATTTTATTTTTTAGGCTGGCGGGTGATACTCTTTTATTCATCACGTCAGTAGCTGACACATATTGAAAACTGCCCTGCAAGCCGCGATACGGAATCAGCATGGCCACTTTATCATCCACCGGAATCTGCCTGCCCGCCAAGCTAAACGACTCTAAACCGGCATATTGTTGGCTTACGCCCAAGTTAGCAAATTCGGCTTTTAACGACGCGTTATCAAAATAAGCGCGCGCAATCGCAATGGCTAGCGAATCGTAATATTGATGACCGAATTTGATTAATACGGTTATTTTTCGGCTAATGCCGTCGGCGTCTGGCTCTGGATTAAAATGGCCAGCGGCTAACGCGGCATTTTGTATCAGTGGCAAATTGGCGCCATAGCCCGCCGCCTCAACAAAATCGATGTTATTTCGGCCAAAACTGCCTGCATCAAAAGTTGGGCTGGGTAACTGTCCAACGCGATTGGTATTGGTGTTATTAAAAAAGTAACCCAGCACCACTTTGCGATTTTTTAAGCTATTGGCAAAGGTTTGGTCATAATCCAACATGGGTTTAATGGCTTGCAAGGCGTTGGCAAAATTAGCGTCGCCATTAAAATATTGCTGCTGCATGCGCTCTAAATTTTTAAGGCCAGAGCTTTCATCTTTCTCAGCAAATACCACGTCAAAACCCAGCGTATTAATGTGATAATAATCAAATAGCTGATTAACCAAACTGGCCGTTTTATCGCGCCCCCACGGCCAGCGACCTTGTTCTTTCAGGCTTTTTTCATCAATATCCACAATCACAATGCGATTATCTTGTGTGCGCGGCATTAAAAAATTAAGCCGCATATCGTAGCTAAAATTTTCTAATTTTTGAACAAAACCCAGCGGCAAGCCGCCACTAATGTGCAACAACATGAGTAAAATAATAGCGATACTCAGCGCAAATCGTACGCCATGTTGTTTTAAAAGTGACGATAAAAGCATGATGTTTAATTAATTGATTTTAATGTTGTTTTATAACTTTTATAATCAATAGCATAGCGGATAAACTGTGCAGTGAATAGGCGGTTTATAATGATTAACAACCATTTTATAGATAGAAAAACTCCAAAATTATGCTTAAGCAACCAGTGAATGAAAAGCCAATAGAAATAGCCAGCAAGCTGCCAGCAAATGCCAGCGTAATTTGGATGCACGGCTTAGGCGCCGATGGCAACGATTTTGTGCCAGTAATTGAAATGCTAAATTTGCCGCATGTGCGCTTTATTTTGCCGCATGCGCCCTACCGAAATGTTACGTGCAATAACGGCTATGAAATGCGCGCTTGGTACGATATTTATGGCTTAACGCCGATTAGTCGCGAAGACGAAACAGGTATTAGTGAAAGCCAAGCAGCGATTAACGCATTGATTGCGCAAGAAATAATCCGTGGCATTGCGCCAGAACGCATTGTGCTGGCTGGCTTTTCGCAAGGCGGCGCCATTGCTTTGCATGCTGCTTTGCGCTATCCGCAGCGGCTGGCCGGCATTTTGGCGCTTTCTACTTATTTGCCGTTAAAAGATAAATTAGCCGCTGAAAAATCCATCGCTAATCAGCCTATTCCCATTTTTATGGCGCACGGCGTAGATGACGATATTATCAACATGGAACGCTGCCAAGACTCGCTGGCGGTTTTACAGGCGCAAAATTACCCTATTGATTGGCACGAATACCCAATGGCACACTCGGTTTGTATGGCAGAAATCGCCGATATTCAGCAATTTTTAAGTCAGCTTTTAAATGAAGCGACTATTTAGTGATTTTTTACATAATAAAACGTGAATAAATTAGGAATTAATCCGCAACGTTCGATTGTTTTGTTAAAATCTGTAAATCGGTTTTAGCCACAAAAAACTTCTTTTTTTGCACACACAATTATTAAAAAATGACATCAACGACAAAATCATCAGCTAAAAAAACACAAGCAAACGCTGCTGATGCTGGCGATATTGCGCCTAGTTTTGAGCAAGCCGTGCAAGAGTTGGAAACCATTGTGCAGCAAATGGAAATGGGTAATTTGGCGTTGGATGAATCATTTAACGCCTATAAACGCGGCGCCCAATTGCTGCAAACATGCCAAACGTCTTTAAATAATGTTGAGCAACAAGTGCGAATTTTAACGGACGCGGGTAAATTAGCGCCGTTTAACGCCGAAAATGCATCAAGCTGAAAATCATTAATACACGCCCAATTAACCACAATGGCCAACTGAATGACTGAACATAATTTAGATCAAAAAGAAACATTCAATATTTGGGCGGCAAGCCTGCAGGTGCGCGTGGAAGATGTATTAAGCACGCAAATGCCAAGCGCGGACACGATTCCAACCCGATTGCATGAAGCCATGCGCTACTCTACTTTGGGCGGCGGCAAGCGCGTGCGCGCATTGCTGGCTTATGCGGCTGGCGAGTTTTGCGGTGCAAAATTAAGCGCAATCGATTTACCAGCCGCGTCAGTTGAGTTAATTCATGCGTTTTCGTTGGTGCATGACGATATGCCGTGCATGGATGATGACGATTTGCGTCGCGGCAAGCCTTCTACCCATAAAAAATATGGCGACGCGATGGCATTGCTGGTGGGTGATGCCTTACAAAGCTTGGCTTTTCAATTAATTTCACAAGATAAATTACTTAAAAACGCCACGCAAAAAGTGCAAATGTTGCATATTTTGGCATTAGCCAGCGGCTCACGCGGCATGGCTGGTGGGCAAGCGATTGATTTAGATAGCATTGGCATACCGCTTACGCGTGAAGAGCTTGAGCATATGCATATCCATAAAACCGGCGCGCTGATTCGTGCGGCGGCTTTATTGGGTGCTTATAGTGCAGAATCGCCTGCTGAAGACAAATTAAAAGCCATTGACCATTTTGCCAAATCCATTGGCTTGGCTTTCCAAGTGGTAGACGATATTTTAGACGCTGAAGCAGACACGCAAACCTTAGGCAAAACGGCTGGTAAAGATGCGCGTTATAATAAATCAACTTATGTGACTATATTAGGCTTATCGGCTGCCAAACAACTGGCGGCAGAGCTGCACGCTAATGCCATGGCGGCTTTATCCTATTTCGGTCGCGAGGCTGATTTACTCCGTCAGTTAGCAAATTTCATTACGCAACGTAGCTTTTAGCTAAACCTCCCGCATGTTCAATTTGTTAGATTCGATTCAGTCGCCGGTAGACCTGCGCAAGCTAAACCGCGACGAATTAGCGGTATTAGCCAGCCAATTACGCACTTTTTTAGTGGAAAGCGTGGCTAAAACTGGCGGCCATTTAGCCTCTAATTTAGGGGTGGTAGAGCTCACCATTGCGCTGCATTATGTCTTTAATACGCCAGACGACCGCTTAGTGTGGGATGTTGGCCACCAAACTTATCCGCATAAAATATTAACTGGCCGCCGCGAGGCAATGGCCAATTTGCGCAAGCCCAACGGCATTGCCGGTTTTCCGCGCCGATGCGAAAGCCCATTTGACACGTTTGGCACAGGCCACTCTAGCACCTCAATTTCAGCGGCACTTGGCATGGCAATTGCGGCGCGGCAAGCAGGTTTAGATAGACGCAGCGTAGCGATTATTGGCGATGGCGCCATGACCGCTGGCATGGCATTTGAAGCATTAAATAACGCGGGCGACATGGACGCCAACTTGTTGGTTATTTTAAATGATAACGACATGAGCATTTCGAATAACGTTGGCGCGCTGAATAATTACTTAGCGCGATTATTATCCGGCCGCTTTTACGATACCGTGCGCCGCAGCGGCAAAAAAGTATTGGATGTAATGCCCAATGTAAAAGAATTTGCCAAGCGTGCCGAAGAACATGCCAAAGGTATGGTGACGCCAGGCACGCTATTTGAAGAATTTGGCTTTAACTATATTGGCCCGATTGATGGACATGATTTACCCGTTTTGCTGGATACTTTAGCCAATATTCGCGAATTAAAAGGTATGCAGTTTTTGCATATTGTTACGCAAAAAGGCAAAGGTTTTGAACCTGCCGAAGATGACCCTAATAAATATCACGGCGTAAGCAAATTCGACCCTTGCAACGGCGTTTCAACTAGCACATCTAACGCCAAAACCTACACGCAAGTGTTTGGCGATTGGCTGGTCGATATGGCCGATACCGATAGCCAATTAGTGGCGATTACGCCGGCCATGTGCGATGGTAGCGGCTTAAACGCTTTTGCCGAAAAATACCCAAAACGCTATTTTGATGTAGGTATTGCAGAGCAACACGCGCTTACTTTTGCGGCAGGCTTGGCCTGCGACGGCCTAAAACCAGTGGTGGCCATTTACAGCACGTTTTTACAGCGCGCTTACGATCAGCTGATTCATGATATTGCCATTCAAAATTTAAACGTACTGTTTGCCATTGACCGTGCTGGCTTAGTGGGCGCCGATGGCCCAACGCATGCAGGCACTTTTGATTTGAGCTTTTTGCGCTGCATTCCCAATATCATCATTATGGCGCCAAGCAATGAAAACGAATGCCGCCAAATGCTAACAACGGGCTATCAATACAACGGCGTTGCGGCTGTGCGCTACCCACGTGGCGCAGGGCCCAATACACCGATTGACGCGGCTTTAAGCACATTGCCAATTGGTAAAGGTGTAATTGTGCGTGAATCTAGTGCGCTCTTTGATAAGCCAACTCAAAAAATCGCTATTTTAAGTTTTGGTAGCATGTTAACGGCAAGCTTGCAGGCGGCTGAAACACTAAATGCCACCGTTGCCAATATGCGTTTTGTGAAACCGCTGGATACCGCGCTGATTCTGCAATTGGCCAATAGCCATGATTTAATCGTTACCATAGAAGAAAACGCGCTGATGGGTGGCGCTGGTGCCGCGGTGCTGGAAGCCATGCAAATGCTAAATTTGACCAATGCGACTTTATGCTTGGGCTTGCCAGATACGTTTATTGAGCATGGCGTGCATGAAAACATGCTGGCGGAATGCGGCTTAGATGCAACTGGCATTATTAATGCCATTCAATTGAAACTAAATATTAAAAAATAAGCCTTACACCACAATGAGGGATTGATTTAATTAAATTTAACCTCAATATTAAACCTACTATTAAAACAGTTTACTCATTTGCGCAAGCGAGTAAACTTAATGTTAAATTGAAATTCAATATTAGTCCAAAAGCGTATTGCCTTAGCGGTTATTGCAATCAGCGATTTAACATTGCGCCAATTTCGAGTGAGTACCTAAAATGAATTTACCTTTACCAGACGTTGCCAGCACCAGCATTGAAGATACGCAAAATTTGCATGATGTGCGTCATTTAGACATCAACAAAGTGGGTATTAAATCGATTCGCCACCCAGTGGTGGTTAAAGATAAAAGTGGCGGCGAACAAAGCACTGTAGCGGTGTTTGATATGTATGTGTTTTTGCCGCACAACTTTAAAGGCACGCATATGTCACGTTTTGTTGAGATTCTCAACACCAACGAGCATGCTATTTCGATTGAGTCTTTTGAATCTATTTTGCGCGAAATGGTAAGACGTTTAGAAGCGGATTCTGGCTATGTAGAAATGCGCTTTCCATATTTTGTCAATAAATCAGCACCCATTTCTGGCGTTAAAAGCTTGCTCGATTACGATGTGACTTTTATTGGCGAAATCAAAAACGGCAAATTTGATATTACGGTTAAAGTGTTAGTGCCTGTTACTAGCCTATGCCCATGCAGCAAAAAAATATCCGATTATGGCGCGCATAATCAACGTAGCCATGTGACGGTTACCGCGCTGATTAATGACTTTATTTGGATTGAAGATATTATTACGCTGGTTGAAAAACAAGCGTCATGCGAATTATATGGCTTGCTTAAACGCCCAGATGAAAAATTTGTAACTGAGCGCGCGTATGACAACCCTAAATTTGTTGAGGATATGGTGCGCGATGTAGCCACACAATTAAACAACGAAAAACGCATTGATAAATTCACCGTAGAATCTGAGAATTTTGAAAGCATTCATAATCACAGCGCTTATGCCTTAATTGAGAATGATAAACGCGTTAAATAGTGTTTAATGCAAACAAAAAACGGGCTGATTAGCCCGTTTTTTTATTGTTCACAGCTATCTTTTAATACTTTTTAGTCAGCGTCATAATCGAATTATCACGCTTCATATCCACACGGTTTAATGCCGACATACCAAGCAATACATAAGGTGGAGAGCCGCCTTCTGTAATCACAGCGTCAATATTATTCAATGTAATGGTGCCAATTTTTAGTGTATTTAATTTGACCAAATACGCGCCAACTTCACCGTTGGCGGTAGACATGGAAATTTTTTCACCTTTTAAATAATCAATTTTGGCAAATTTTGCATCACCACTATTCATTGAAACGCTGGTGGCGCCCGTATCCACTACATATTTTAGCGATGCGCCATTAATGTTTAAATTGCCATAAAAATGACCTTGGCTATCGGCATATAAGCTCACTGGGTCGTTATTAACAGGGCCAGCTGTGGCGGCCACTGAAACCGCTTGCCCCATTTTAAGCGTCTGCCGTTTGCCTTCAACCATAAAAGTGGCCGATTCGCTATTGGCCGAAATTAATTTCACGCCATTTTTGGTTTGGCCAGCCGCAATGCTTTGTGGTGCGCCGCCGTTAATGGCTATCAAGGCTTTATTGTTGAATAATCCAACCACGTTAATTTGCGTGCCGGCAAAGGATAAGGTTGCTGTCGTTAACATCAAAACAGCCATTACTTTTAATAAAGCGCCTCTAAAAAAAGCATTAAACGTAGTTATAAACATAGTGACCTTTCTTAAACATTAGCCAAACATACCAGCTTGCGCGTGTGTTTTTGCTAACTTTAAACCAAATGCGATGACGATAAAACCAGCAAGCGGAAATAGCGCCGCTAGTAAGAATGTATTCTCTCCGCCTAAAAACTGCAAGGCGTATCCACCCGCCAAGCCGCCAATAGTGCCGCCTACGCCATACGCCACACTATTGTAAATGGCTTGGCCTTTGGCTTGATGGCGACCATTAAAGAATTGCGTAATCACCTCAACCGAGGCGGCATGAAAGCTGCCAAATGTGGCTGCGTGCAAACTTTGTGCGATAATTAATAGCACAAGGTTATCTACAGCAACGCCTATCATGCTGAATCGGATTACCGCCAACGCAAGACTCACCAGCATAATATTTTTTAAGCTAAAACGCTGCATTAATTTTGGCATCAGCATAAAAACGGCAATCTCAAAAACCACGCCAACCGCCCATAGCAAGCCAACCATGCCCTTGCTGTAGCCGTGTTCGGCCAAATAAATAGAGTAAAAGTTATACAACACGCCATGCGCTGTCACCATTAATGAGCAGCCAATCAGCAAGGCAATTACCGCGGGTTGTTTGATAATTTGCCAAATAGAAAATGTATCGTGCGCATGCGGCGCAATAAGGGCCTCTGGCAATTTAAACGTAAGCCCAAACAGCAAAATTTGCACGCCTAGCAAAAACCATAACAAACTTTTAATACCATACGCATCAATTAAAAAGCCTAATATTACCGCCGCCACAATAAAGCCTAATGAGCCCCACATGCGAATGCGGCTGTAATGGCCGTTGGTAGTGGCTAAATGTGCCAAAGTGAGTGATTCTGAAAGCGGTAAAGTTGAGCTGGTAAACAGGCTAAGGGATGCCATCACAAAGAATAGCCAAAAGAAACTATGCGCCCAAAATACCGCTACAAATCCGCATAATCCCAAAAAAGCGGTGAGCTTAATCCATGTAACGCGCTTGCCAGTGTGGTCTGCCAGCCAGCCCCAAAAGTTGGGCGCAAAGATGCGGCTGATTTGAAATAGCGACATGAGGATGCCAATATCAGCCGCCGAAAATTGCTCCGACTGCAAATACAAACCCCAATAAGGCACAAACGCGCCTACAAAGAAGTAGTAGATAAAGTAAAAACGGGAAAGGTTGGCGTGTAGGGCGTGGCTCAAAATTTAATTTTCTTAAAACCTTAATAAAACTCAAGCCACCTAACCCGTCATTCCCGCGAAAGCGGGAATCCAGTTCTGTAGCTTAGTTCAAAATGGATTCCCGCTTTCGCGAGAATGACGAAGTTTGAAAGTTTTACGCAATATAACGATTAAATTTTAGGCACAATCGAAACCACATCGGCATTTTGACCGCGATGGCGCAGCGCATGATCCATCAAAGTGAGCGCTAACATCGCCTCTGCAATTGGCGTGGCGCGCACACCAACGCAGGGGTCATGGCGACCGGTGGTTTGCATGGTAACGGCATTGCCATTTTTATCAATCGAACGGCGTTCTTGCGGAATGCTGGAAGTGGGTTTTAAGGCAATATTGACGCGAATTTCTTGACCAGTTGAAATGCCGCCCAAGATACCACCCGCGTGATTAGTCACAAAACCTTGCGGCGTCATTTCATCGGAATGAACACTGCCGCGCTGGCTGATAGATTCAAAGCCTGCACCGATTTCCACGCCTTTAACCGCATTAATACTCATCATGGCGTGGGCGATATCCGCGTCTAAACGGTCAAATACTGGCTCACCCCAACCCACTGGCACGCCCTCTGCCACCACCGTAATACGTGCGCCAACTGAATCACGCTCAGCACGAACTTTGTCTAAATAAGCTTCTAATTGCGGCAGGATTTCTGTATTAGGTGAGAAAAACGGGTTGTCATTGACGCAATCCCAAGTTTGAAACGGAATGGCAATTTCGCCCATTTGGCTCATATAGCCGCGCACGGTTACGCCAAAACGTTCAAATAACCATTTTTTGGCAATGGCGCCAGCGGCCACACGCACCGCGGTTTCGCGCGCACTGCTGCGCCCACCGCCGCGATAATCGCGTATGCCGTATTTTTGGCTGTACGTGTAATCGGCATGGCCTGGCCTAAACGTATCCATGATTTTGCTGTAATCCTGAGAGCGCTGATCGGTGTTGCGAATCAGCAAACCAATTGGCGCGCCTGTGGTTTTGCCTTCAAACACGCCGGATAAAATCTCTACCGCGTCGGCCTCTTGGCGCTGCGTTACATGGCGCGATGTGCCGGGTTTGCGGCGGTCTAAATCAATCTGCAAATCTTCTGCGCATAGGCTTAAACCCGGTGGGCAGCCATCCACCACACCGCCAATTGCTGCGCCGTGCGATTCGCCAAAGCTGGTTAAGGTAAAAAGTGTGCCAAATGTGTTGCCAGACATAATGAATTCATCTAAATTAAGTTTTCAACATTTTATCATGTTTAACTATGTCTACTATCAGCGCGATTAAACAGCCAGCAACAGCCACCAATACAGACCAACAAATTGAACAAATTTACCAAGCTGGCTTAAAAGCGCATCAACTTAATGATTTTAACAGCGCGCGCCAACGCTATTTAGACGTTATTGCCCAGCACCCAACGCACATTAAAGCGCATTATTTATTGGGTGTTTTGTATTGCCAAACACAGCAGTTAACAGATGGCATTAAATACTTAGACCAAGCTATTTTGTTATCGCCAGATCACGCTGAAGCGCACAATGCACGAGGCAATACGCTTAACCAGCTGCAACAATTTGATGAAGCGCTAAAGTGTTATGTAAAGGCCACTAGCATTAATCCTGACTATGCGGAGGCCTATCATAACCAAGGTATTACGCTGGTTAATCTTAAGCGTTTTAGTGATGCCATTGCCAGTTTTGATGAAGCGATTCGGCTAAACCCTAAGCATGCAATGGCTTATTTTGAAAAAGCGAATGTTGCGCTAACGTTAAATGATTTTAAGCATGCAATTGCCAATTATGAACATTGTATTGCGCTATCGCCCGAATTTTTAGACGCTAAAACCCATTTAACATACGCGCAAGATGCACTTAATTTATCGAAAAATACTAAAAACACTGCCGTTAATATCACCGATTTAAGCACGCAAACGCTGCCCGCTTTACTAGCGCATGGCGAAAAGTTAGAGCAGCTTAACTTAAGCAAATTGGCGCTAGCGCATTATCAAGAGGCGGTTAAGCGCTACCCCAATGCGGCCAAAGCGCATATTCGTTTGGGCATGCTACATAAAGTGGATAATCAGGCCAAACAAGCGCTAGATTGCTTTAACACCGCCATTGCACTCAATGAAAACAGCGCCTTGGCTTATCAAAAAAGAGGTGAGCTTTATTCGCGCATCAATCGGCCAAACGACTCTATTACTGATTACGAAAAAGCGTTATCGATTGATGGTGATTTGTATCAATATTATTACGCCGTTGCGTTTGCCTATCGCGCTTTAGGCCGATTAGATGATGCCTTGGAATATTACCGCTTATGGGGGCGGCTGGGCGAAGGCAAGCGGCATAAGCAGGATCGCGCCATTGCGGATTTTTCTGAAAGCATGATTTGGCTGCTTAAAGGCCATTATCAACTGGGCTGGCAATTGTATGAGGGGCGCTGGGTAGCGGTTTCGGCCAAGCATTACCGCAATTTTAAACAACCTTTATGGCTGGGCGAAGATATTAGCGACAAGCATATTTTGCTGCATGCCGAACAAGGTTATGGCGATACGCTGCAAATGTTTCGATATATAGAATTAGTGGCCAGCAAAGCCGCGCGTGTGACGCTAGAAGTGAATAGCGCCATTTTGCGTTTGCTTAAAAATAACACCAATATTGACGTAATTGGCAAAGAAAGTGTGCTGCCTGAATTTGATGTGCAATGCCCACTGATGAGCCTGCCAATGGCGTTTAAAACCACGCTTGAAACGATTCCGCCTGTTAAAAAACTATTTAAAGCGGATGCTAAAAATGAGGCGGTTTGGGCCGAAAAAGTGAATCAAAAAATTGTTCATACTGCGCACAAAGCCAATATTGGCTTTGTGGCAACCGGCAATATGAAACACTCAAACGATTTAGCGCGATCATTAACGTTTGAGCAGGTAGTCAAATTTTTATCGCTTGAGGCCAACTTGTTTTGTCTGCAAAAAGAATTTAGGCCAGACAATGCCAAGTTTTTAGATAACAACCCACATATTCATTATTTTGGTCGGCAATTGGCCAACTTTGCCGACACGGCTGCCTTAATAGCGCGCATGGATTTAGTGATTACTGTGGATACCTCAGTAGCGCATTTGTCCGCCAGCATGGGCAAACCGACTTGGATATTACTGCCATTTGCGCCTGATTTTCGCTGGCTTTTAAATAGAAGTGACAGCCCATGGTATCCATCGGCCAAGCTGTATCGGCAAACAATTATTGGCGATTGGGATGAAGTATTGGGGCGCGTTCAGGCTGATTTGAATGAGTTTTTATTGCAGCATTTAAAGGCATAAGTTTTAAACTAGGCTTTTAAAATAAGCCTTAAACTAAACCTTTAACCCATTGCGTATAAAGTTGATGCGCCACTTTATTTAAAAAATAAATATGCAGCGGCAAGTTTTGCTGCATTTCATTTGGCGTTTGCATCGCTGGGCTATGTGCAGATTCAAGCAACTCCTGCTCACCTTCGTCACACCACTTTTTCACCATATCAGCGGTCATTTCCACATGGCATTGCAAAGCCAAATGTTTACCAACGGCATAGGCTTGATTGTGACAATATGCGCTGGCCAACAAATGCGTTGCGCCTTGCGGCAAGCTGAATGTTTCACCATGCCAATGAAAGCTATTAAACGTTTCAATATCAGTAAACCATTGTTTTGCAATGAAATTATTGCTAACTGTTACTTGGCCCTAGCCAATTTCTTTTAGCGCATTTTTGGTGACAATTGCACCCAATGCCTTGCTAATTAGCTGCCCGCCCAAGCAATGACCTAATAATGGAATGGCATTTTTATCGGCTTCACGAATTAAATCCAGCAGTGGCGCAATCCAAGGCAAATCATCATTCACACTCATCGGCCCGCCCATTAGCACCATGCAGCTATAAGCTAATATAGAGGCTGGCAGCGGCTCATTTTCATCCACTTTAATCAGCTGCCAAGCAATTTGATGTGCATCTAAAAAATCCCCTAAATAGCCAGGGCCTTCATGCGCAATAAATCTAAAAATAATGACTGGTTTCATATACTTGGCTTCATATAATTTATATCTTTATTTAATAACCTTAAATTGCCCGTTTTCAATATCGTCAATACTGTATTTTCCAATGGCGTAGCGAATTAAACGCAAAGTAGGAAAGCCGATTTTAGCGGTCATGCGGCGCACTTGGCGATTTTTGCCTTCGGCAATTTTAATTTCCAACCAACTGGTGGGAATCGCCTTACGCTCACGAATTGGCGGATTGCGCGCCCAAAGGTTGGCAGGCTGCTCAATCACGCTAATTTCGGCTGGTTTTGTCACAAAATCGCCTAAATCAACACCTGCTCTTAACTGCTGCAAATCCGCATCTTGCGCAGCACCTTCTACCTGCACCCAATAAGTTTTAATTTCTTTGTGTTTTGGGTGACTTAATTGGTGTTGCAATGCGCCATCATCGGTTAAAATGAGTAAACCTTCGGAATCCGTGTCTAAACGTCCAGCAGCGTATACATTTGGAATATCGATAAAGTCTTTTAACGTGGGATGCCCTGATTGGCCGTTTTTTGGGTCATGCGGACTAAACTGGCATACGACGTTAAAAGGTTTATTAAATAAAATTATCATGTTAGGAAATGTAATGGTTTCAAAAACAGTTGATTCAAAGATAGTGATTCCTGCTGGCGACAAAATTACCGTCAACGCCGATAATTCGCTAAACGTGCCCAACCACCCTATTATCCCATTTATTGAAGGCGATGGCATAGGCGTGGACATTACGCCGCCAATGCAAAAAGTGGTAGATGCAGCGGTGAATAAAGCCTACAAAGGCGAACGCAAAATCGCATGGATGGAAGTTTACGCGGGTGAAAAAGCGGTTAAAACCTACGGTAAAGATAAAGAAGGCAAAGATAGCTGGCTGCCGCTAGAAACCATGCAAGCGGTGCGCGATTATGTTATTTCAATCAAAGGCCCACTGACTACGCCTGTTGGCGGCGGCATTCGTTCATTAAACGTTTCATTGCGCCAAGAGTTGGATTTATACGTTTGTTTGCGCCCAGTGCAATATTTTACTGGCGTACCTAGCCCAGTTAAACACCCAGAAAAAACCGATATGGTGATTTTCCGTGAAAACACAGAAGACATTTATGCCGGTATTGAATGGGCAGCTGGCACAGATGAAGTGGCAAAAGTGATTCAATTTTTAAGCGATATGGGCATGCGTAAAAAAATCCGCTTCCCAGAAAACTCAGCCATTGGCATTAAACCTGTTTCAATTGATGGCAGTAAGCGCTTGATTCGTAAGGCGATTCAATACGCCATTGATAATAATCGCAAATCGGTGACCATTACCCACAAAGGTAATATCATGAAATTTACCGAAGGCGGATTTAGAGATTGGGGCTACGAATTAGCCAAGCAAGAATTTGGCGCGGTTGAAATTGATGGCGGCCCATGGTGCAAGCTTCCTAACGGCATCGTCATTAAAGACTGCATTGCAGATGCTTTCTTGCAAGAAATTTTATTGCATCCAAGCGAATACGACGTAGTAACAGCCACTAATTTAAATGGCGATTACATGAGTGACGCCTTGGCCGCACAAGTGGGTGGCATTGGCATTGCGCCAGGCGCTAACTTAAGCGATACAGTTGCCATGTTTGAAGCCACTCATGGCACAGCGCCAAAAATTGCTGGTAAAAATTTGGCCAATCCAAGCTCAATTATTTTGTCAGCCGAAATGATGCTGCGCCACATGGGTTGGGTTGAAGCGGCTGATTTAATTTTAAGCGGCGTGGGTAAAGCCATTCAAGCCAAACGCGTAACAGGCGATTTTTCAAGCCAAATGGATGATGCCACACAAGTGGGTACGGCTGAATTTGGTGATGAAATTATTGCTAATATGGTTTAAAAATTAAGTTTTAAAAAAACCGGTAAAAAAGCATAAAAAAATGGCTCGCACTGCGAGCCATTTTGAATTTAAAGCCTGTTAATCAAAAGCAAATAACTTAAGCCTTTTGAATATTAGAAGCTTGTTTACCTTTTGGGCCATCAGTCACTTCGAAGCTCACACGTTGACCTTCTTTAAGACTTTTATAGCCAGCTTCAACAATTGCCGAGAAGTGTGCGAATAAATCGTCACCACCATCATCTGGCGTAATAAAGCCGAAGCCTTTTGAATCGTTAAACCATTTTACGGTACCTAATGCCATTTATACATTCCTTACATAATACTAGGCGCACCTTGCTGATGCGCCCCAAAAAGTTTGATTCAAGCCATCTAATTGGCAACAACAAATAAGCATTTATCTCAATGTTTAAAGCGATCGTTTATTAAAAACTTAAATACAAACACCTTCGCGCTTTATATGTTACAAATTGTAAAAAGTCAAGCATAATGTTACATGTAGACACAATTACGGATTTTTTGTTGTTGTAAAAAAGTTTGAATTTACAAAATTTAATGGGCAAAATGGTCATTAAATTTACAAAAAAATTCTAAAAAGAGCATTATTGTAGACAATAAAATATTGTTTAACTACAATAGTTTAAATAGCACTAATTAAAAACTAGATTAAAAGCAACAACAATTAATTAATCATCGGTGAGCAATCAATAATGGCTGCAAATGCAACTACAATTAAATTAAGTGGCTTAGCGCGAATGTTAGTGCAAGAAAATTTGCTTTCTGAAACAGAGGCCAATTTAGCACAAGCGCAAGCCAACACTTTACGCGTGCCTTTTATTACTCAAATTATTGCGGGCAAACGAATTTCAGCCGAAAAAATTGCCGAAGTGTCATCGCACGCGTTTGGCTTTCCCTATTTTAATTTAGATGCATTTAATCCAGATTACCTACCTGCTAAATCCATTGACTTAAAACTTATGCAAACCAATCGTGTGATTGCGTTGCAAAACCATAACAATGTCTTGTTTGTGGGCATCTCAGACCCGACCAATTTGCATTCTTTAGATAGTGTGCAATTCCAAATGGGCATGACATTGTCGCCAGTAGTGGTAGAAGACGACAAATTGGGCCGCTGGATTGATAAAGTAGTTGAATCAAAAGATGTCAGCATGAAATCGCTGGATATGGACAGCGATTTTGAGTTGGACATGGGTGGTGATGACTTAGAACAAGAAACTGAAATCACCCAAGATGTAGATGACGCGCCTGTTGTTAAGTTTTTAAATAAAATGTTGATTGACGCGATTAATATGGGCGCATCCGATTTGCATTTTGAACCGTACGAAAAATTTTATCGCGTGCGCTACCGCGTCGATGGCATTTTAAAAGACATTACCCGGCCACCACTAGCCATTAAAGATAAGCTTGCCTCTCGCATCAAAGTCATTTCCAGCATGGATATTTCGGAAAAGCGCATTCCGCAAGATGGCCGCATGAAGTTGGTGCTTTCTAAAACCCGTACCATTGATTTTAGGGTGAGCACGTTGCCACTTATTCATGGCGAAAAAATCGTGATGCGTATTTTAGATCCTTCTAGCGCCACGCTGGGGATTGAAGCATTGGGGTATGAGCCCTTGCAAAAAGAGCGCTTATTAAGCGCGGTAAGCCGCCCTTATGGCTTGGTTTTAGTAACTGGTCCAACAGGCTCTGGCAAAACAGTATCGCTTTACACTTGCCTGAATATTTTAAATCATCCAGGTGTGAATATCGCCACAGCGGAAGACCCTTGCGAGATTCCATTAGCAGGCATTAATCAGGTTAACGTAAACGATAAACAAGGCTTAACCTTTGCCGCCGCACTTAAATCATTCTTGAGACAAGATCCTGACATCATCATGATTGGTGAGATTCGCGATCTTGAAACAGCCGATATGGCTATTAAAGCAGCATCTACGGGCCATATGGTGCTGTCCACCTTACACACCAATGATGCGCCATCTACTTTAACGCGCTTGCTCAACATGGGCGTTGCGCCTTTTAATATTGCCTCAGCGGTATCGTTAATTACCGCACAACGTTTGGCGCGTCGATTATGCAAAAACTGTAAAGTGCCTATCGATGCACCTAAAGAAGCTTTATTAGAGATAGGTTTTATTGAAGAAGATTTCAATGAAACTTGGCAGTTATACGGCCCAAATGTGGATGGTTGTGAAATGTGCAACAGCGGCTACAAGGGCCGCGTGGGTATTTATCAAGTGATGCCAATTACGGATGCCATCAGCCGTATTATTATGTCGCACGGTAACGCGATTGATATTGCTGACCAAGCCAAACGCGAAGGCGTGAACGATTTGCGCCGCTCTGGCATTTTAAAAGTCATGCAAGGCTTAACCTCTGTTGCTGAAGTAGAAGCTTGTACCAATGAATAAATTGGCGAATTAATTGTTGATAAACATGCCGAATCAAATAAGGATGCACTATGGCTGTAACTGCTAATAAACAAATCACTTTCCTGTGGGAAGGTAAAGATAAAAAAGGCAAAGTCCTTAAAGGTGAAATTCGCGCCGCTGGTGAGGCGGTTGTTAACGCTACCTTACGTCGTCAAGGCATTACCGTTACAAAAGTAAAAAAACAAAGCGCTTTTGCCAGTAAAGGTAAAATTACTGACAAAGACATTACCCTTTTTACGCGCCAATTAGCCACCATGATGAAAGCTGGCGTACCGCTATTACAGGCGTTTGATATTGTAGGTAAAGGCCATAATAATCCTGCAGTCGCCAAACTATTAGGCGACATTAAAGCCGACGTAGAAACGGGCAGCAGCTTAAGCGCCGCTTTCCGTAAATATCCATTGTATTTCGATGCCTTATTTTGCAATTTGGTGGGTGCGGGTGAGCAAGCAGGTATTTTAGATACTTTATTAGACCGCCTAGCTACTTATAAAGAAAAAATTCAGGCCATTAAAAGCAAAATTAAATCCGCACTTACCTATCCTATATCTATTTTAGTGGTGGCATTTGCGATTACTGCGATTATTATGATTTTTGTAATTCCCGCATTTAAAGAGTTATTTAGTAGCTTTGGTGCCGATTTACCGGGCCCAACATTAGTCGTTATGGCTATATCAGATGTTTTTGTAGAATGGTGGTGGGCAATCTTTGGCTCAATTGGTTTTGGTTTATGGTTTTTCTTCTACACATGGAAACGCTCAGAAAAAATGCAAGCAACCATGGATAGATTAATGCTTAAAATGCCAATTTTTGGCGATTTAATTCGCAAAGCGACTATTGCACGTTTTGCGCGCACATTATCCACAATGTTTGCAGCTGGTGTACCCTTAGCTGAAGCACTAGACTCTGTGGCTGGAGCCGCAGGAAACCACGTCTATTTTGAAGCCACCAAAAGAGTACAAAGTGAAATTAGCACGGGTACCAGCCTTACTGTTGCCATGCAAAATACACAGGTTTTTCCTAATATGGTTCTACAAATGACGGCGATTGGCGAAGAATCTGGCGCGCTAGATTCTATGTTAAGTAAAGTAGCTGATTTTTATGAAGCAGAAGTAGATGATGCCGTTGCGGCAATCTCTAGTCTAATGGAGCCTGTAATTATGGTGGTTTTAGGCGTGTTAATTGGTGGCTTAGTCATTGCTATGTACTTACCAATCTTTAAAATGGGCCAAGTGGTTTAATCAAAAAAGCAAGTAGTTTAATCAAAAAGCAAGTGGTTTAACCAAAAAGTATTAAATTAATTATAGTTAAAGAATTATTTCATCTGTTAAAACAAAGAGCCACATTAATGTGGCTCTTTGTTTTTTTAATTTGCTTGCTACCTACCAGATCCTTTTCCGCTTGCCGCCTGTAAATACCGCTCAATTTGTTTATGTGGCACAGCGCCTGGTACACGTTTACCGTCCGAAAAAATTAATGCTGGCGTACCAGTAATGCCAAATTTACGTGCTAATTCTCCGACTTTCTCTAATGGTACTTCACATTTACCAGTGCTTGAAGGTAATTGATCTTTCATAATCCAATCTGTCCAGGCTTTTTCACGGTTTGTGGCGCACCAAATACTTCTGGATTTATTGGCAGCATCTGGATGCAATTGATCGATGGGGTATAAGAACGTATAAATAGTAACGTCAGTAATATTGCTCAGCTCTTTGCGCTCTAATTGCTTGCAATAGGGGCAATCCACATCTGAAAATACCACCAACTTACGGCTACCATTGCCTTTAACAATCTTAATCGCCTTGTCTAACGGCAGGCTGTTAAAGTCAATTTTGGTCAACTCTTCTAAACGCTCACCAGTCACATCTTTCTTCGATTTTGGGTCAACCAATCGGCCTTCCGCGATAATAAAAGAGAGCTTTTCATCCGTATAAATAATTTGTCCGCCCATAAATACTTCGTATAGGCCGGCGTATGGCGTCTTAACAACGCTATCCACTTTAAATTTTGGGTAAGCAACTTCGATAGCCTTTTTAAGACTTGCTTCATCTGCCATTGCAAAATGGCTTACAGCCAGCATTGATAACAATAGCAATGATTTAAGTGGCTTCATTTTTAGCTTCATGTTTACTTTCAAAAGATTATAAATAGGTAAAACGGTACTAGTGTACGGCTTGTTTAATCAGTAATTTCTTAAGGCTAGATTGCCGCGCAATGGCTTTTAAACCCCAATTGCTTAGTTTTTTTAGCAGCGTTTGTTCTGTTGCAAATAAATAATCCAAGCCGCTTGTTAAGCTATTCATGCTCATCACATCGGCTTTTCTAGCACGCTCGTATTGTCGCAAAAATGCGCGCTCACCAATGTCTTGCATCTGATGTAGCTTAGTCGTTAATTGTGCCAATTGCATTACATCTCTAAAACCCAAATTCACACCTTGCCCAGCCATAGGATGTACTTGATGCGCCGCATCGCCCACCAAAACAACGCGCTCACCAATTAGTGGCGATGCAGTTTGTTGATTAAGCGCGGCACTTTTTACCTGCCCAATTAGGGTTAATTTTCCCATTAAGCCTTGCGATTGCGCCTGTACTTGCTCACACAATTGCTCACTTGTTAATGCTAACAGTTGAGCGGCTTTTTCGGTTGACATTGACCACACCATGGATACGTGGCGATTAGGCAAAGGTAACAGCGCCAAAATATCATGCACGCCAAACCATTGTTTTGCCTCATTATTATGCGGGTTTTCGGCCACAAAATTAGCCACAACCGCCACTTGATGATAATTTTTTACATTTACCGCAATATTCGCTTGCTGCCTTACCCATGAATGCAAGCCGTCCGCCGCCACAATTAGTTTGGCGTTAATTTGCAAGGTTGGCTCTGTGTGCAAAATGACCGCATTTGCCAACTGTTCAATTTTTGTGCAACGCGCGTCAGAAATTATCGTCACATCCAATGTGTGCAATTTTTGCCACAGCGCCGCCATTAACTGCTGATTTTCGATGATTAAACCCAGCTTAGCCACATTTGCATCGGCTGCGTTTAAAACCAAATCGGTTTCCGCGCCCCAAATATGCATATCATCTATCGGATTAACCCGATTTTCATTTACATAATGCCATACGCCAACATCTTTAAACCAAGCCTCTGTGGCTGGTGTTAAAGCGTATACGCGCTCATCCCAGCTATCAGGGTTTAAATTTGCGCTTGCATCTGGCATCGATTTATCAGACACCAGCACCACTTTTTTATGCTGCAAACTTAAGGCAATTGCCGCTGCAAGGCCCACCAAGCCAGCGCCAACAACAATGACATCGCAATCCATTTTATTTGCCATAGCTCATTTTGCCGACTAGAAATTCGCGTGCAGGCTTTAAAATGGATAGCGCACCAAGACCTAAACCACGCGCGCCAGAAACGCCAATCAAATCATTGGAAAACAGCTCAAGCAAACCATCGGTAAATTTAAGACTGCCGCGCGCATCACGCGCGCGCTGTTTTTGATATTCTTGCAACATAGTTTCACTGCCGCATTGGTTTTTTGGCACAGAAGTTAATAATTTCGCCAACACTTCAGCATCGCGCAAGCCCACATTAAAGCCTTGCCCCGCCACTGGGTGCATGGTTTGTGCCGCGTTGCCAATAATCGCCACATGCGCAATAACGCCTGATTTTAATGTGCTTAATTTAAGCGGAAAGCGGTTGCGTTTTTCAATGGTTAAAAACTGACCAACGCGATCGCCAAACGCTGTATGCAAAGCCTTTAAAAAAGCAGCATCATCTAAGGCCATCAAGCCATCAATTTTAGCTTTTTCGCCTGTCCACACCAATGAAAACTCATGCGAATCAGCACTCTGGCCATTGGGCAACAAAGCCATTGGGCCGTTTGGCGTAAAGCGTTCATACGCCACATTAGCATGCGGCCGCTCAGTTTTCACTTTGCTCACCAAGGCATCATGGCCGTAATCTTTAGTTTCGCGCTCAATATTGGGGATATTGTCCAAACTACGGCCACCATCGGCGATTACCGCTAAGGGGCTACTGATGCTGATTTCAATATCGGCTTGCTTAAAGAAAACTTCTGCCGCGTTTGCCTGATTGCGCACTTCAGTGGCATTGGCTTCATAAAGTACATGGTTCAAATCTAGCGCCGCATCAAGCGCTTTGGTTAAAGCGCCGTATGGCAGCACATAGCCCAGTGCGGGCAATTGATGTTCAGCGGCTTCTAATTTAGTGCGGCCAAAACCGCCGCGTTGAGAGATATGAATGGTTTTAATGGCAGTCGCTTGCGCTTCAATTTCAGACCAAATATTAAGTTTTTCTAAAATCAAGCGGCTGCCATGCGATAACGCCAGCGCACGCGTGTCAGAATGCGAAGCACCTTTTGCACGCGCCTCTAGCAATGTAAAAGGCACGCCTTTTTTCTGCAGGCTAAGTGCTAAAACAGCACCAACAGGCCCGCCGCCAACGATAACTATAGAATCTGCTTGCTTCATCATTTTAATAATTTTTGCATTAGTGCTGCATTAACTGCTCAATATCAGCAATCGTTTTTACCGCATTTTTGGTCAGCACTTCATTGTCCGTTGCAGTAATCAGCACATCATCTTCAATGCGAATGCCAATGTTCCAAAAATGTTCAGGCACATTTTCAGCTGGGCGCACATAACAACCAGGCTCAACCGTTAAGGTATTGCCCGCCTCTAATATGGCCCAATTCCCGCTTTTATCTTTGTAATCGCCTGCGTCATGCACATCTAAACCCAGCCAGTGGCCAGTGCGGTGCATGTAAAATTGGCGATAGCTGGCATTTTCTAACACTTCTTCAACGCTGCCTTTGCACAATTTAAAATCAATAAAGCCTTGTACTAAAATGTTCAAAGCCGCTTCGTGCGGCGCATTCCAATGATTACCCGGTTTAGCGGCATCAATTGCGGCTAATTGTGATTGCAAAACGACATCATATAAATCATGTTGCGCAGGGGTAAATTTACCATTTACAGGGAACGTACGCGTAATATCGCTGGCATAGCCATCCAACTCGCAACCCGCATCAATCAGCAATAAATCGCCATCATTTAAAGGGCAATTATTGGCATTGTAATGCAGTGTGCAAGCATTGGCGCCGCCTGCCACAATGCTGGTATACGCAGGCGCTTGTGCGCCATTGCGATAAAATTCGTGCAAAAATTCGGCCTCAATTTCATATTCTTTTTGATTAGACTGCGTCATTTGCATAGCGCGATTGTGCGCAGCCGCCGCAATATTGGCGCTGCGGCGCATTAAATCGATTTCAAAAGGCGTTTTAATCAAACGTTGTTTATCCACTAATTGGCGCACATCTAAAATCGCCTCTGGCGCCGAAACGCCTGTGCGCGCCAAATCTTTCACTTTATTTAGCCAATCGGTCACGCGTTTATCCCAAGCCGCATCAAAACCCAAGCTATAAAACAATTGGTTTTGATTAGCCATTAAGCTTGGCATCAGCGCATCTAGCTCTTGAATGCTATAAGTTTCATCAAAGCCAAATTGTTGTTTAGCCGCCGCAGGGCCAAAGCGAAAGCCATCCCAAATTTCACGCTCAATATCTTTATCGCGGCAAAATAAAATGCTTTTTGGCGGCTGACTTTTGGCCGCATTGCCCGCTATTAAAACTAGCACGCTTTCTGGCTCTGTAAAGCCAGTTAAATAATAAAAATAGCTATCAAAACGGTATGGATAATGGCTATCGCGATTACGCACCACTTCTGGCGCGGTGGGGATAATGGCAATGCCGCTGCCCATTTTGCTTAAAAGCTGGCTGCGGCGTTGCTGAAATTCGGTTGTATTAAACATAAGATAGTTTTTATAAAATTCAAATGGTTTAAATCATCAATTCATTCAGAGCCTGTAATCGCTCAGGCGTTCCAATATCATGCCACACGCCTTGATAATATTGCGCGCTGGCTTTATTTTCTAAGATAGCTTGACGTAATAATGGCGCTAATTTGGCGGCATCGCCACGTTTAATTGATGAAAATAAACTGGGGTGAAACACACCTACGCCAGAAAAAGTGCGCATGGGTGCACCTTGATTTGTTAGTAAGCCATTTTCAATCGAAAAGTCGCCCTGACTGTGTTGTGGTGGATTGTCAACCAGCACTAGATTAGCTAAAGTTTGTGGGATTTCACCCTCTATCCCACCCTCTCCCTTTAAGGGCAAGGGAGTTAGGGTTGCGAAGTCAAAATCAGTATAAATATCGCCATTCACCACTAAAAACGGCGCATTTTCATTGCCATTATGCGTTAACAAAGGCAGCGCGTAGGCAATGCCGCCTGCCGTTTCTAGGGCTTTTTCTTCTGGGCTGTAACTAATCTGCAAACCCCATTGACTGCCATCGCCCAATGCGGCCTCAATTTGGCTGCCTAAATGCGCGTGATTAATCACTATTTCTTTAAAGCCTGCTTTGGCCAGATTCTCTAAATGCCAAACGATTAAGGCTTTGCCGCCCACTTTTAATAAGGGCTTTGGCGTATGATCGGTAAGTGGGCGCATGCGCTCACCTCGGCCTGCGGCTAAAATCATCGCTTTCATTTTGCTTCTTTCATAGCCACAGAGTGCACAGAGTTCATAGATAAATCCAACACGCGGCTTTACTGAAATAAACCTCTTTGTGTTTTGGCTGGCAAAAAATCAAAAGGTAAAACCTTCTTGTGGCTTGACGTTTTCTAGCTGATTTAACAATTTTAGCATTGGGCGCAATTCCACATAGCGCTCACACGCTTTGCGCAAATAATGCATCACTAATGGCATGTCTTTTAAGTAGCCGTCTTTGCCATCGCGGTGATAAAGCCGTGCAAAAATGCCCAGCACTTTAATATGGCGTTGCGCGCCCATCCACTCAAAATCGCGGTAAAACTCACTAAAATCGGCTGGCACTGGCAAGCCCGCTTTTTTGGCCGGCTGCCAATAGCGCACCGCCCAGTCAATAACCTGCTCTTCATCCCACTCTATATAAGCATCTTTTAATAGTGATACTAAATCGTAAGTAATGGCACCGTGCACTGCATCTTGAAAATCCAGCACGCCTGGGTTTTGTTCACAAATCATCAAGTTTCGCGAATGATAATCACGGTGCACCGTTACTTGGCCTTGTGCCAAAATATTTTCAATCAATACCGAAAACGTATTTTGCAGCACCGCCTCTTGCTCTGCGCTTAAAGTAATGCCCAAATGCTTGTTGATATACCAATCAGAAAAAAGCTGCATTTCACGCAACAACAAAGCCGCATCGTAGTTAGGCAACACACCCTCTTTGCTAACCAGCTGCATTTTAATCAGCGCATCGGTGGCGTCTGAATAGAATTTTTTGGCATTTTCATTATTAAGCACGCTTAAATAAGTTTCATCACCCAAATCGCTAATCAGCAAAAAGCCTTGGCTAATATCTTGCGCGATTATCTTGGGCACATTTAAGCCAGCGTCTAATAATAATTGCGCCACTTTAACAAATGGCGTGCAATCTTCTTGCGGTGGCGGCGCATCCATGGCAATTAGGGTGCTGCTTTGCGGATACGTATCAGCCAAATGCACCCTAAAATAGCGCCTAAAACTGGCATCGGCTGAGGCAACGGTTAAGGTAAATGGCTGCTTTAATTCCGCATTCAACCAATGTGTTAATTCTGATAATCTATCCACAGCAAACCTTTAAAATATTTTTTATATTGTTATTTTCATTACAAGCAAACCAATTGCCTTAAATTAGCAATTTAAAAACTTGCAACTTAAAACCAGTTATATACGATTTTATCATTCATCTGTAAAATAGACAGTCTAGGTTTTGTGTAAACAAAAATCATTTATTAACCAGCGCCCGTTAATTCGGTGTTTAATGCCGATTGCGCTTAAAAGAATACGCCATTGCACAACACTTTTATAAACATAATTCGTTGCATAATTGATTTTGCCCAGCATTATTGCGCCTTAATCGCCACTGTTTTGCTATCTAGCTTTGGCATCATGGCGTCTGCCGAATCTGTTGCAACCGATGCTTTACAAATACCCGAAACCACCCTTACTAGCGCCGAAACTAGTGCCCAGCCAGGCGCCATTGAAATTGAAGGCGATAAAATGGATATGTACCTAGACCGCAAAATGCGCGCTAGCGGCAATGCATCCATCAGTAAAGGCAATCAAAAAATTTATGGCGATAACATTGAATACGATGTGCAAAACGATGAGCTACAAGTAGATGGCAATGCGCGCATTGAGCTTGGCGAAGGCCAAATTTCTGGGCCTGCGCTTAAAATGCGCATGTCGGATAGCATTGGCGAAATGCAAGATGCATCAATTATATTGAATAAAAGCATTAGCAATAGCGTTACGCCTTATGGCCCTAAAACTGGCCCCAGTGTCTACACACAATCTAAATTGCTTAACTCGCAAACCAGCTTAACCGATGACCCAAGGCTGTACCAAGACAATTACCGCGAACCAGCAACGCCTATTGGTCAATCGTCTATTGATCCAAAATTTAATACTTCGCGCGGCGATGCCAAAGCGGTATTTTTTGAAGGCCAAGATAAAAAACGTTTAAAAAATGCGCGCTATACCACTTGCGAACCTGGCGTTGATGATTGGTACATTAAAGCGCGTGAAATCGTTTTAGACGATTACACGCAATCGGGCACCGCTACCAATGCGCACATTGAATTTAAAGGCGTGCCGCTTTTATATATGCCATACATGAGCTTTTCATTTAACAATGAACGCAAATCAGGCTTTTTAGCGCCAACCGTTGGCACCACCAGCCGCAGTGGTTTTGAAACACTGGTACCTTATTATATTAATATTGCGCCCAATGTAGATGCCACAGTAGGCGCGCGTTACCTAAGCAAGCGCGGGGTACAATTGCAAGGTGAATTGCGCTATTTAAACGAAAATTTCTCTGGCATAAGCAATGTTGAGTATTCGGACAACGATAGCATAACCGGCCAGCAACGCTATTACGCTAACCTTAGCCATAGCCACCGATTAAGCGATCGCTGGACGGCAAGCTACAACATTGAAAAAGTATCCGATAACCAATATTTCTCTGAAACATCTACACGCATTGTTAGCACCAGCCGCGTTAATTTGCCTCAACAAGGCACCATTGATTATGTGGGCGATGTGTGGCGATTTAACGGTTTAGTGCAACGTTATCAAAACTTGGATCAGGTTAATTACGCCTACCAACGTTTACCGCAATTAACATTAACCGCCGATAAAGACTGGAGTGGCGTTAATACCAATTTGTACAGCCAATGGGTGCATTTCGACCGCAATAGCGATGCGCCAATTGCACCAACCGGCAGCCGCCTGACTGTGTATCCAACCATTAGCGTGCCTTTTACTAGGCCATATGGCTTTATCACACCAAAAATTGGCGTGCACGCAAGCTATTACAATCTTAACGATAACGATTACACCGTTAATGGCAGCAATGTTAGCAATAATTCTGCCACGCGCACATTGCCTGTATTTAGTCTAGACAGCGGTTTATATTTTGAGCGCGATGTAAAAATTGTAAAGAATAGGTACACGCAAACCATTGAGCCACGTTTATTTTATGTGTACATACCCGATAAAAAACAAGATTTACTGCCTGTGTTTGATTCGGCTTTATCCGATTTAAATATGACTTCTTTATTTACCGAAAATCAATTTACCGGTAATGATAGAGTTAACGATGCCAATCAGCTCAGTATGGCGGTTACATCGCGCATGATTGATAAAAATACAGGTGTTGAGCGTTTATCCGCCACCATTGGGCAACGCTATTATTTTGCCGATCAAAATGTTACTTTGCCGGGTAGCATACAATCTCAAAGCAATACTTCTGATGTGATTGCTGCCGTAACAGCTAGGCTTTCAAATAAATGGAATTTAGATGCTTTTTGGCAATACAACACCGATGGCGCAGGCATTGTGCGCTCTAATATTTTGGCCAGATACAACCCAGAGCCAGGCAAATTAATGAATGTAGGCTATCGCTACACTCAAGAATTTTTAGAGCAAATTAACGTATCAGGCCAATGGCCGTTAAGCCGCGGCTGGTATGGCGTGGGTAGACTTAACTATTCCGTTCGCGATAAAACCTTAATTGAAAGCTTGGCTGGTCTTGAGTACGATGCTGGCTGTTGGCAAGTTCGCAGCGTGTTTCAACGCGTAGAAACCGCCACTGCGGACGCCAACTACGGCTTTTTCTTACAACTAGAGCTAGGTGGCTTAGCATCAATCGGCTCAAACCCGCTCAACTTATTACGCCGCGATATTCCTGGCTATTTAAGCTCTAGCGAGATTCCAAACATTTACAGGCAGCAAAATTACAACCAATGAAATTAACCCATATGATTCAATTTTTTAAACCTTTATTGTTAAGCCTGCTGTTAGCATCCAACACGCTAATGGCTGCAACCAACACCGATAGCGCCGTTAAGATGGATCGCATTATTGCCGTTGTGGACCAAAGTGTGATTACTGAGCAAGAATTAGCCGATAGAATTAACACGGTAACCGCTCAGCTAGAAAAGCAAGGCACCGCCCTGCCACCAGCCGATGTGCTGCAAAAACAAATTTTAGAGCGCTTAATTGTGGATAGCCTGCAACTACAATTGGCTAACCAAACTGGCATTAAAGTAGATGACACGCAACTGGATAAAACCATTGAGCGTATCGCCACCCAAAACAAATTAACGGTGGATGAGTTTAAAAAAGCCTTAGAAGCAGACGGTTTAACCATGCGTAAATTTCGCGAAGATATCCGTAGCGAAATCACCATTGCGCGTTTACGTGAGCGCGATGTAGATAACAAACTAACCGTTTCAGATGGCGAAATTGACAACTATTTAACCACTCAGGCCAATCGCGGTGAGGTGCAGGATGAGTTTGAAATTGCCCATATTTTAGTGCGTTCACCAGAAGATAGCTCACCAGAAGACCTAGAAAAAGTGCGCAGCAAAACCGATAAAGCACTAAAAGAGTTGGCAAGCGGCAAAGACTTTGCGCAAGTATCAGCCAGCTATTCAGACGCGCCAAACGCTTTAGAAGGCGGCAAACTAGGCTGGAAAAATAGCACACAAATGCCTGCCTTATTTTTAGAAGCCGTAAAATCCATGCAAGTGGGTGAAATATCGCAACCCTTGCGCAGCCCAAACGGTTTTCACATTTTAAAACTGACTAATCGCCGCGGTGGCGCTTCTACCTTGATGATAGACCAAACACATGCGCGCCATATTTTAATTAAATTAACCGAAGTGGTTTCTGAAAAAGATGGCAAACAAAAAATGGATACCATTAAAGAACGTTTGGATAATGGTGTTAAGTTTGAAGAAATGGCGCGCCAATATTCGGAAGATGGCAGTGCAAGCAGTGGCGGCGATTTAGGCTGGGTAAACCCTGGCGACACTGTGCCTGCCTTTGAAAAAGCCATGAACGATTTAGGCCCAGGTGAAATTAGCGAACCAGTGCGCTCACCATTCGGCTGGCATATTATTCAAGTAATAGAACGCCGCAAACAAGACATGAGCAAAGAAGCCGCCCGCTTAAAAGCGCGCCAAGAAATCCGCGCCCGCAAATCCGATGAAGCGTATCAAGATTGGGTGCGCGAATTGCGCGACCGCGCTTTTGTTGAAATGCGTTTAGAAGATAAGTTTTAATTATCTCTAGTAACACAACGCTTTGAGCACACATATACCGCGCATTGCAATTACTTCTGGCGAACCCGCAGGCATTGGGCCTGACATCTGCGTACTGCTATCACAACTAGAAATTGCGGCCGATATCACCGTAATTGGCGATAGCGAATTACTAAAAAATCGCGCACAGCAGCTTAATATTGCGTTGGGTATTGTGCCTTATGAAATTTCGCAAGAGATTCAGCCGCACATTAAAAACCAGCTTAAAGTATTGCATATTCCAAGCAATTCACCTGTTACAGCCGGTACGTTAAACCCAGCCAATAGCAGCTATGTGTTAAATACACTCACTTGCGCGATTGATGGCGCGCTTAGTCATGCGTTTGATGCGATTGTAACGGCGCCTGTGCACAAGGGCGTGATTAATGACGCCGGTATTGCCTTTACCGGCCATACCGAATTTTTAGCCGAACACACCAACACGCCGCATGTGGTGATGATGTTAGTGGGTAGCGGCTTACGTGTAGCATTAGCCACTATCCATTTAGCGCTAAAAGATGTGCCTGCCGCCATTACGCAAGCTGGTTTAGAAACTACCATCCGTATTTTGCATCACGATTTAATCAGCCAATTTGGCCTAAAAAATCCGCGTATTTTGGTGGCTGGGCTTAATCCGCATGCGGGTGAAGATGGTTATTTAGGCCGTGAAGAGATTGAAGTGATTAACCCTGTGCTCAATAAACTACGCGGTGAAGGCATGCAGCTAATTGGCGCATTGCCAGCCGATACTTTGTTTGCCAAACACCATTTAAGCCAAGCCGATGCCGTGCTGGCCATGTATCACGACCAAGGTTTGCCAGTGTTAAAACACGCCAGCTTTGGCGAAGGCGTCAATGTCACGCTTGGCTTGCCGATTATCCGTACCTCTGTTGATCACGGCACGGCTTTAAATTTAGCCGGCACAGGAAAAATTGACATCGGCAGCATGCTAAGTGCCATCAACTTAGCCATTGAATTTGCAGGCAATCGCTTTAAAAGGCAAGATATATAAATGAAACACGTCGCAAAAAAAAGATTCGGTCAAAATTTCTTAACCGATCAAGGTGTAATTAGCAGCTTAATTGATGCGATTAATCCGCAACATAATCAAGTGATTGTCGAAATTGGGCCGGGCTTAGGCGCGCTTACCAAACCGCTTTTAGCAAAAATCGAACATTTGCATGTGGTTGAAATCGACCGCGATATTGTGGCTTGGATGCAGACCGAATATGCAAAACCTGCCTATGCCAAAAACACCTTAAACATTCACAATGTGGATGCGCTGAAATTCGATTTTAGCTCACTTGTTGCAAATCACATTTCTGCAAAGCAAGAGATGAGCGCAAGGCAGCAAGGCGGCGGCAACGAGACAGTACAAATAGTACGGCGAGGCGCCAACAACGAAGCTAACGAAGCGGGCGCTATTGGTTTGCAGAAATTAAGGGTGACGGGCAACCTACCTTACAATATTTCCACGCCTATTTTGTTTCATCTGCTGGATAACGTCAGCCACATTACCGATATGCACTTTATGCTGCAAAAAGAAGTGGTAGAGCGCATGGTGGCGCAGCCTTCAACACCAGCATATGGGCGGCTTTCGGTGATGTTGCAATATTATTTGGCGATGGAATATTTAATCACTGTTCCGCCAGAAGCGTTTGACCCAGCACCAAAAGTGGAATCCGCTTTTGTACGTTGCGTGCCACATGCCGCGCTGCCCTTTGTTGCCAACGATACCGCATTATTTTACAAAGTAGTATTGTCTGCATTTGGTCAGCGCCGCAAAACGCTGCGGAACACACTAAAAGGTTTGCTGGATGACGCTGGCTTTACCGCGCTAGGCATTAATTCACAATTGCGCGCCGAAAATTTAAGCGTTGCCGAGTTTGTTACCATTAGTAACTATCTTGGCAGCAACAATGTTGGCGATTCGCTTGTTTGATATAATCCACTTTTCCCAAATTCAATATTCCCAAAATTCCTTAACTTAAAGCTAGAGAAACCACCATGCGAATCATCTTACTTGGCGCACCAGGCGCAGGCAAAGGCACACAAGCCACCCACTTACGCGAAAAATTCAATATCCCGCAAATTTCTACCGGCGATATGCTGCGCGCCGCGGTTAAAGCCGGCACGCCATTGGGCTTAGAAGCCAAAGCGTTTATGGATAGCGGCGGTTTAGTGCCAGATGCGGTGATTATTGGCTTGGTGAGCGAGCGCATTAAAGAAGACGATTGCAAAAACGGCTTCTTGTTTGATGGCTTTCCACGCACCATTCCACAAGCCGAAGCCATGAAAGCCGCAGGTGTTGGCATTGATTATGTAGTTGAAATTGATGTGCCAGATGAAGCCATCGTTGAGCGCATGAGCGGCCGCCGTAGCCACCCAACCAGTGGCCGCACTTACCACGTCACATTTAATCCGCCAAAAGTGGCTGGCAAAGATGATGTAACCGGTGAAGATTTAGTGCAACGCGATGACGACAAAGAAGAAGTGGTTAAAAACCGCTTAAACGTGTATCACAGCCAAACAAAACCACTGGTTAAATACTATGTAGATTGGGCTAATAGCGGCTTAACTGGCGCGCCTAAGCATGTGTTTGTAAATGGCATTGGTGAAATGGAAGCGATTAAAACCAATATTTTTAATGCGCTAAAATAAGTGATTTAACGCTTATTTACATGCTAATTGTGCGTAACTGCGATTAAACTGTAGGGGGATTTCTCACCAGTTTATTTGGTAACCCTGCATTTTTAATGCTTTATTATTTTCTAGCAAGGATGTAAACATGAAAGCTCGCGCATTGATTTTATTGGGCGTTTTGGCGCTATTTTTAGTATTTATGATACTGAATTGGTCCACAATTATGGCGCCAACCACGCTTAATTTAGCAGTAGCCGAAGTTAACGCGCCACTTGGTTTGGTGATGTTAGGTATATTAGGTGTGTTAACGGCGGTATTTTTAACTTTTATCGTTTATTTGCAAACATCCGTGCTGTTTGAGGCGCGTCGTCATGCCAAAGAGTTACAAACAAATCGCGAATTAGCCGATAAAGCAGAAGCATCGCGTTTTACCGAATTGCGCCAATTTATGGATGCGGAAATCCAAAAACAAACCGCTATTCAAGCCGATTCTAAATTGGCGTTAATGGCAAAATTAGACACGCTAGGCGCCAATATTCACGCCGCCATTGACCAATCTGGCACTTCGCTTTCGGCCTATATTGGTGAGCTTGAAGACCGTTTAGAAACTAAGTTTCCTAATCAAAACTAATAGTTAACGTTAGCTTGCCCTAATCACTTAAGGGCAAGCTGTTTACAGCTTAAATCCCTTATGCAAATTCCCTGCATAATTGCCTAACCTAGCGCACAATAATTCAGCCGCACACAAGTATCGCTAGCCATGCCAAAGGCGGTGCCTTCAAGTATAATTTCGATATTCCTATTAAAATTAACTAAATAAGACACCCAGCCATGCAACAGCAGTACCCATTCAAAGAAATTGAACAAGCCGCGCAAACCTATTGGGAATCCAATCAAACATTTGCCGCTTCTGAGCAATCCGATAAGCCTAAGTATTATTGCCTATCCATGTTCCCCTACCCAAGCGGCCGTTTGCATATGGGCCATGTGCGCAACTATACCATTGGCGATGTGCTAAGCCGCTTTCATAAAATGAAGGGCTTTAATGTGATGCAGCCTATGGGTTGGGATGCGTTTGGTTTGCCTGCGGAAAACGCGGCGATTAAAAACAATACCGCGCCTGCCAAATGGACGTATGAAAATATTGAGCACATGAAAACCCAGTTAAAACAATTGGGTTTGGGTGTGGATTGGAACCGCGAAATTGCCACCTGCAAGCCAGAATATTACAAATGGGAGCAATGGCTTTTTACTGAATTATTCAAAAAAGGCTTAATTTACAAAAAAACCTCAACTGTCAATTGGGACCCTGTAGACGGCACGGTTTTAGCCAATGAGCAAGTGATTGACGGCCGCGGCTGGCGCAGTGGCGCGCTGGTCGAAAAGCGCGATATTCCGCAGTATTTTATGAAAATCACCGCTTATGCAGAAGAGTTACTAAACGATTTAGATAAATTAGACGGCTGGCCAGAACAAGTAAAAACCATGCAACGTAACTGGATTGGCAAAAGCTACGGTTGCGAAGTTGAGTTTCCAATTGTCGGCAGGCCTGATAATTCAAAACCAGGCAATTTAAAAGTGTACACCACCCGCCCAGATACATTGATGGGCGCGACTTACGTGGCTGTTGCTGCTGAGCATGCGCTGGCGACTTTAGCCGCGCAAAGCAATCCAGCTTTGGCTGATTTTATTGCTGAATGCAAACGCGGTAGCGTTGCAGAAGCCGATGTTGCCACGGCTGAGAAAAAAGGCATGGATACAGGCCTATTTGTAACGCATCCGCTAAATGGTGAACAATTGCCAGTTTGGGTTGCCAACTATGTGCTTGCTAGCTATGGCGAAGGCGCTGTAATGGCGGTGCCAGCGCATGATGAGCGCGATTTTGAATTTGCCAATAAATATAATTTGCCGATTAGAGCCGTTATTAAAAATACAGATTCTGATGTTTTGCCGATGACCGAACATGGCGTTTTGTTTAATTCTAATGAGTTTGATGGCTTAAATTTTGCGCAATCTTCTGATGCCATTTCATCTGCTTTAAGTGCCGAAAATTTAGGTAAAAAACGTACTCAATTTCGCTTACGCGATTGGGGCATTTCGCGCCAACGTTATTGGGGTTGCCCAATTCCCATTATTCACTGCGAAAAATGTGGCGAAGTGCCTGTGCCAGCTGAGCAGCTACCAGTTGTGTTGCCAGAAGATGTGGTGATGGATGGCGTTGGCTCACCAATTAAAAAAGACCCGCATTTTTATGAAACCAGCTGCCCTACTTGCAACGGCAAAGCCACGCGTGAAACCGATACGCTTGATACCTTTTTTGAATCGTCTTGGTATTTTGCGCGCTACGCCAGCTTTGATGCCGACAAAATGTGTGATGAGCGCGCCAATTATTGGTTGCCAGTTGACCAATATGTGGGCGGTATTGAGCATGCGATTTTGCATTTGCTTTATGCGCGATTCTTTAACAAATTGATGCGCGATGTGGGTTTGATTAAAAACGATGAGCCTTTTACCAACTTGCTAACGCAAGGCATGGTGCTAAAAGACGGCACTAAAATGAGCAAATCAAAAGGTAACACGGTTGATCCGCAAGCCTTGATTGATACTTATGGCGCCGATACCGCACGCTTATTTATGATGTTTGCCGCGCCACCTGAGCAAAGTTTGGAATGGGCTGATAGCGGCGTTGAAGGAGCGAATCGCTTTTTACGCAGGCTTTGGAAAGCGGTTTATGAACACTTAAGTTTGGGCGAAATTGACGCATACACGGCGGGCGATTTGAACGCTGAACTTAAAGCGATTCGTTTGCAATTGCATTTAACCATTGAAAAAGTAGCCGATGATTACGGCCGCCGCCACAGTTTTAATACCGCGATTTCTAGCGTGATGGAATTAATGAATGCGCTGGCCAAAATTGAGGCGGCGGATGACTTAACCAGAAGCGTACGCCAAGAAGTGCTGCAAAATGTGGCGCTATTATTATCACCAATTGTGCCGCATATTTGCCAAGCGCTTTGGGCGGAACTCAAACCTAGCAGTAGCATTTTAGATGCTAACTGGCCAGCTGCCGATAAAGCCGCGATGGTGCAAGATGAAGTGGAATTGGTGTTGCAGGTTAACGGAAAGTTGCGTGGCAGCATGATTGTGTCTAAACAAACGCCTAAAGACGCGATTGAGCAATTGGCCATTTCACAAACTTGCATTACAAAGTTTTTGGTAGATGGCTTAACTGTGCGTAAAATAATTGTTGTGCCAAACAAATTGGTCAATGTGGTGATTGGATAAAACTTGAATATTTTGAAAACGAATGCAATGTTTCGCGGCTTTTTTTACCTTTGCTTGTTGGCGCTGGTAACTAGTTGCGGGTTTCAATTACGCGGCGCAGCGAATATTGCTTTTGACAATATATTTATCCAAGGCAGCACCTTAACCATCTCAAAAAATCTGGTTAAATCGCTAGAGCTGAATGACGTAAAAGTGTTACCTAGCGCCGATAATGCCGATTTATTGCTGGAATTAATGGGCGAAGAAAGTGAAAAACGCATTCTTTCTTTAAGCGGCAGCGGATTAGTAAACGAGTTTGAATTGTTTTATCGTGTTCATTATCGCACCAGACAAGCCAGCGCAGCACTTTGGAGCCCAGTGCAAACGATTGAGGCGCGGCGTGATTTCTCTTACAGCGATGCGAATTTATTAGCGAAACAAGGTGAAGAAAAACGCTTAAACGAGAATATGCAAGCCGATGTGTTGAGCAATTTAATGCGTCGATTATCGGCGATTAAAAAATAATTTAGCCCAATTAAACTAACCAATACAAAATATTCATGAGCTAAAGTTGCAGTTAGATTCCAACCAACTTAAATCACATTTAAGCAAAACATTATCGCCTTTGTATGTGCTGGTGGGCGATGAGCCGCTGGCACAGAGTGAATGCCTAGATTATATTCGCCAAGCCGCGCGCAAAGCTGGCGCTGATGAACGCAATAGTTTTATTGTTGAGCGTAATTTTAATTGGCAACAAATCCACCAATTTGCGCAGGCATTATCGCTTTTTTCTAGATTACGCATTTTAGAAATAGTCATTCCCAATGGCAAACCAGGCGTTGATGGCGGCAAAGCGTTAATTGAGTTGTGTGCCAACTTAATCCCTGATACCACCACCATCATTATTTTGCCAGCGCTTGAGCGCGATGGCAAAAACAGTGCTTGGTTTGGCGCTTTGCAAAAAGCAGCGGTGGTGATTGATTTAAAAGAAATAGCGCCAGCCCAATTACCACAATGGCTTGCCGCCCGATTAGCACTGCAAAATCAATCCACCGATGCTATTTCGCTGGCATTTATTGCGCATCAAGTAGAAGGAAATTTGCTGGCAGCGCATCAAGAAATTCAAAAATTAGACTTGCTGCATCCTGCTGGCGAAATTAGCCATGAAGCGATTCGTGAGGCGGTTTTAAATGTATCGCGCTTTGATGCGTTTCAATTGGGTGATGCCATACTGGCAGGCGATACCGCGCGTGTTACCGCTATTTTGCAGGGCTTGCAAGATGAAGGCGAAAATGCGGTGGCGGTGATGAATCCATTAATGTGGGTGCTGCGGCCGTTGTTGCGCATCAAACAAGCCGAAGCGCGCAATGAAAATATCAGCTCGGCCATGACTAATGCGCGCATTTATGGCGATAGGCAAGCGTTGGTAAAACGTGCGCTTAGCCGTTTAAATCTGCGCCAGCTAGAAGCGGCTCTGCAAAAATTATGCGATATAGATAAAACCGCCAAAGGCATGATGCAAGGCGATGCTTGGCTTGAGCTATCAAGATTGTGTTTTGGTTTAGCCAAAGTGCGCGGGCGTTAACCCACTCAAATTTCACCTAGCTAGTCTAGTGCTTAGCAAAACCGTATAATGCCGAATATGGATACTAAAATCATGGACATCAAAAATTACATGCAAACGGTTGGTATTAACGCGCGCGCCGCATCACGCCTAATGGCAGCGGCGGAAACCAGCGTTAAAAACCAAGCCCTTTTAAATATTGCCAGCGCTATTTTGCGCGAAAAACCCGCCTTAATTGCCGCTAATCAGCAAGATTTAGCCGCCGCGCGCGCCAATGGTTTAGATGATGCGATGCTAGACAGATTAACCTTATCTGAAAAATCCATTCTCACCATGGCAGAAGGTTTGCAACAAATTGCTAATTTAGCCGACCCAATTGGCGAAATGAGCAACTTTAATTACCGCCCAAGCGGTATTCAAATTGGCCAAATGCGTGTGCCATTAGGCGTAATTGGTATTATTTATGAAGCACGTCCAAACGTAACAGTAGACGCGGCTGGGCTTTGCATTAAATCGGGCAATGCCTGCATTTTGCGTGGCGGAAGTGAAGCGATTCATTGCAATCAAGCGCTTGCAAAACTAGTGCACGAAGGCTTGGAAAAAGCAGGATTACCAACATCTGCCGTGCAAGTGATATCAACCACTGACCGCGCCGCGGTAGGCGAATTAATCACCATGAAACAATATGTGGATGTGATTGTGCCACGTGGCGGTAAGGGCTTGATTGAGCGAATTAGTAACGATGCGCGCATTCCTGTGATTAAGCATTTAGACGGCAATTGCCACGTATATATTGACGATGAGGCTGATTTTGCCAAAGCATTGCCTATTTTAGAGAATAGCAAAACACAGCGTTTGGGCACTTGCAATACGGCAGAATCATTGCTGATTGCGCGTTCTGTGGCTAAAACCATGCTGCCAAAACTAGCTGCCATGCTGACTGAAAAAGGCATTGAAATTCGCGGCTGTGCCGAAACATTGGCTTTAGTAGCCAATGCAAAACCTGCTACGGATGAAGATTTCTATACGGAATATTTAGCGGCGATCATTTCTTGCAAAGTAGTTGATGGATTGGACGAAGCGATTACGCATATTAATCAACACTCTAGCCAGCATACCGAAGCGATTGTGACTGAAAACTACACTAAAGCCAGACGCTTTTTACGCGAAGTGGATTCTAGCAGCGTAATGGTAAATGCCTCAACACGCTTTGCCGATGGCTTTGAATATGGCTTGGGTGCTGAAATTGGCATTAGCACAGACAAATTGCATGCGCGCGGCCCAGTGGGTTTAGAAGGCTTAACATCGCTTAAATATATCGTGCTTGGCGATGGCCAAGTGCGCAGCTAAGTTAGACTATGCGTCACGTAGGCATATTGGGTGGGTCATTTAATCCCATCCATTTTGGCCACCTGCGCATGGCGCAAGAACTAGCAGATGCGGTAAATTTGGATGAAGTGCGCTTTATTCCATCCGCCAATCCACCGCATAAAACAGCGCCAAGCGTATCTGCGGAACACAGATGCCACATGGTGCAATTGGCCATTCAGAATAATCCTCAGTTTAAATTAGACACGCGTGAGCTAAATCGCAAAGGCGCATCGTATACAATTGATACCTTAATATCGCTCCGCGTTGAGCTTGGTGACGATGTAGCTTTGAGTTTAATGATGGGTAGTGATGCTTTTACCAAGCTAAACACATGGCATCGCTGGCAAGAATTGCTCAATTTTTGCCATCTTATTTTAGTGCAAAGGCCAAATAGCCTGATAAAACAGCCTTTAGATAACGCGCTAGAAGCGCTTCTGCATCAGCATTACACAGAAGTTTTAGACGATTTATCCGCGCAAACCGCTGGCTGCATTCACATGCAGTCTGTTACTGCATTGGATATATCATCCACCGCGATTAGAGCAGCCTTTCATCACAAACTTACACCGCATTATTTAATGCCTGAAAACGTGATTCACTATATTGAATTACATCAGCTTTATTAAGACTTACACTTTTTTAATATTTTAGTGCTGATGAAAATAAAAAAGCCTCCAATTGGAGGCTCTTTTATTGCAAAACTAACTTAAACCATTGATTTAAAAATCAATTATTTAGCTGCTTTTGCTTTGTTACGACGACGTGCAATACCGAAAGCACCTAATGCAGAAGCCAATAATGGCAATGCAGCTGGAACTGGTACAGCGCTAACAGCACTAACTCTAACAACTAGGTCATCTGCATCTAAATCTAGTGAACCACCGTCATTGAAGCCAATGTTGAAGCTGCCTGGTGTAGATGAATCTAACAAATAATAAATATTGTTGATATCCGTACCACCAATTTTGTTTTCTGCTGTAATACCGCCATTGCCAGTGAAGCCAAAATCGATTACACCACCACTAACGAAGAACTCGTATGTTTGTCCAGCTATGGCAGTTGCAGTACTAAAAACTGATGAGCCGCTTTGTAGGTAAAAGTTTGTGTTACCAGCTTCTTTACCTAAGTAAGTAATAGTAAAAACTGAATCAGTTAAGGCTGAAAGTTGACCGTTATAACCTTGCGTATCACCTGTTACATCGTTTCCTGCTAGCGGAGCTAAAACAGTAGCGTCTGTAAAGTCAACAGCTGTTGCATCGTAATCTAATGACAAGTTACCTTGAGTAACAGTTGCTGCTTGTGCTGACATTGCTGCTAATGTGAAACCTAATGCGATTAAAATCTTTTTCATTGTAAACCCCTATAAAAATTAAAAATTGAACCTGCTAAAACTTATTAATTAACTAACTAAATTCGACAGTTCCAATGATAGGGAGGTGGGTAGTTTGCGGCAATAGCCCGTATGGGCCAATAGATAGGATGCGATAATTTGTGATGCGAACTAAATTTATAACCAACTGATTTTAAAGCACTTAATTAAAATTCAGTTAAAATCTAAACGTCAATCTTTTTAATAAAATCTAATTTTTTTGCAATACTGGCGATATTTTCTTCACAGCACAGCATTGTTGAATCCATTTTGTTAGCAATCCAGCCTTCTATAAGGCAATTTCGCGCTTTAATGGCATCCACTGTGAGTAATGCATGATTAATACAACCAAGCTTTATGCCAACAACCACTATTATAGGGATGTTTAAAGCCTTTGCCAAATCGGCCGTATCGCATTCATCGTTCAAAGGCACCAGTAACCCGCCAGCACCTTCAACAATCACAATATCGGCTAGCTTGCACAATTCATCAAACGCTTGTTTAATTACGACAATTTCAATGGTTTTGTCTTCTAACTCAGCAGCAATATGCGGCGCGATGGGCTGCTTAAAACTATAAGGATTAGTTAATGCGCGCGGTGCTTTTACGTTGCTGGCTGCTTCTAACTTCAGCACATCATCATTTACCCACTCGCCATTAACCCAATCGCAACCAGCGGCTACTGGCTTCATGCCAACCACTTTGTAGCCTTGCGCCACATATTGCTGAATCAATTTACACGCAATATAGGTTTTGCCTATGCCAGTATCGGTGCCTGTAATAAAGAATGCTTGTTTCATTATTTATAGGTTTTAAAGGTAATCGGTGAAACGCCAATGCCTAAATCTGGTTTGGATTCTGATTTCCAAGCATGACCGTACACCACTTCAAAAGTAGCGGGCAGTTTGCCATCCACTCTAAATTGCTCATAATTTTGCGCTAACTGCTGCAAAAAACCACGCCCTTGTAAGCCGCGTGCACGGCCAGCCGTGGCGTTGTGCGCGCCTATGGCTTTTAAATCTTTCATCACACTTTTTACATCATCATAAGTCAATGTGTAATGTTCCACATCCAGCACTGGGGCGCTAAAGCCAGCGCGGGTTAGGGCGTCGCCAATATCATGCATATCAATAAATCGGCTGACATGGGTATTGCCATTATTTGTGGCGGTGCGCAGCTCTTTTAGCGTATCTGGCCCAAACGTGCTAAACATTAATAAGCCGTTGGGCTGCAAAACGCGGGATATCTCATTAAAAGCGCCGTCTAAATCATTGCACCACTGCAAAGCAAGGTTTGACCAAACCATGCCCAAGCTGCTGCTGGCAATTGGCAAATGCTCAATATCGGCGCAGATTAAGTTTTTTTGTTTAAAAATTTTACTCAGCAAAGGCTGCTGTTGCTGCGTTTTTTGTAGCATGCCAAACGCTATATCCAGCGATATTACCTGTGCGCTACTAAACTTTTTTTGCAATGCAAAGCTGCCATGTCCTGTGCCACAGCCCGCATCCAATATCACTTGTGGCTTAATTTTAACTAAATCTAAACGGCTCAGCATTTCGGTGCCAACCAATTTTTGCAAGATGGCGGCGGAATCATATGTTTGCGCGGCGCGATCAAACGATTTGCGCACACGCGCTTTATCCATCCAATAACTATCTTGTGCGTTTAAATCTGACATTAGGGCAATCTATTGTTGGGTGGGATGATAATTAAGGTTCTAAAAACTGATTTAGAGCGGTAATAAATTGCTCAGAATGGGAAAGAAATGGCGCATGCGCACTGCCTGAAATAACGCGCAAAAACCCTTGCGGTAGCTGTTGCATCATCCAGTGCGCAGCTTGCACCGGCGCTAACGTGTCGCGATCGCCATGAATTAACAAAGTGGGTTTGCGAATATTAGCAATTTCATCGCGCAAATCGGAATCTAATAAAACCTGCAAAGCGCGGTGCAGCGTTGTTTGCGTGGGTGTTGGACGTGTGTTAAAACTGGCGCGCAGCTGTTTAAGCGTGCTGCGGGCATCGTCTGCTTTCATGCATTGCAAGGTTAAAAATTGCAATATAGTGGCTTTGTAATCGCTATTTACGTTTTCGGCAAAGGTTTCAAAATTGCTGGGTTCTATTCCCAAATCCCATCCGGCTTTATTCACAAAACAGGGGCTTGAGCCAACTAAAACCAAGCGCTTGACGCGGTCAGGCTGATTTAAAGCAATGCGTTGCGCTACTAAGCCACCAAGCGACCAGCCAAGCACATCAGAAACACCAGGAATAACTTGCGCCACTTCATCGGCCAGCGCATGTAGGTGATACGGCTCAAGCGGGCGGCTGTTGCCCATGCCAGGTAAATCCACCAAATACAGCATATATTGCGCTGATAATTTTTTTATCTGCGGCTGCCAAACACCGCTGTGCATGCCCCAACCGTGCAACATTACCAGCGGCTGGCCCTGCCCAATTATTTCAACATGTGCGCTCATACGATTTCTACACTTTCAGTCATCAACTTTTCGGCCTCGTTAATCGCGTTTGCCAAGCGTAATACATCATCAACAGAATGGGCGGCCGATAATGAAATACGTAGCCGCGCTGTGTTTACAGGCACTGTGGGCGGGCGTATGGCTGGCACTAAAATACCCAGCGCTTGCAAGTGCTCACTTAAGGCCAAAGCCGCGTGGTTACTGCCAACCACCAATGGCTGAACCGCGGTATCGGATGGCAATAACTGCCAGTTTTTTAAATTTAAATTTGCTTTAAGAGTGGTAATTAATAAGCGCAAATGTGCGCGCAAATCGTCACCATTTTCAATCAGCGTTACCGCTGCCGATAATGTGGCTGAAAGCGCTGGCGGTGCGGGTGTTGAATACACATAGCTATTGGCTTTTTGAATCAAGTAATCAATCACCACCTGCTCGCCCGCCACAAACGCGCCGGCAACGCCTGCCGCTTTGCCTAAGGTTGCCATCATAATAATGCGCGGCGATTTCAGATTTAAGTGGCTCAAACTACCCTTACCATGTTCACCCAAAACGCCAAAACCATGCGCATCGTCTATATAAAGATAGGCATCATATTTTTCGCATAACGCTAAATATTCCGCCAATGGCGCAATATCGCCATCCATGCTAAATACGGCATCAGCGGCAATTAACTTATGGTTTGCCGTGCTTTCTTTAAGCAGTTTTTCTAACGCAATCACATCATTATGCGCAAAGCGATGAAACGCGGCGCGCGATAAATACGCGCCTTCGTTTAAACAAGCATGATTTAATTTATCGGCAAAAATCGCATCATGCCTGCCCATTAACGCGCCAATCACACCAATATTGGCCATATAACCAGTTGAGAATAATAGCGCGGCAGGCATTTCAACAAACGATGCCAATTGTTTTTCTAGCGCATCGTGGTAGCGATGATGGCCGGTAATCAAATTAGACGCGCCACTACCCACGCCAGAATCACCAGCGGCTTTTTGCATGGCGGCGATTAGCTCTGGGCGATTCGCCAAGCCTAAATAATCATTGCTGCAAAACGATAAATAAGGCTTATCGTTAGCAACAATATGCTCGGCTTGTGGCGAATCTAATAGCCTGCGCTGGCGCAATAAGCCGTCCGCTTTGCGCTGGATAAGCTCTTTTTGCAAGCCTGAGAACAGGCTTAACACTTGGTTTGATGCCGCTAACATTGTTTTTTATTTATCAAACTTGGTGATTAAATTTTATTAATACCAAGTTTAGCGAATAACTTTTTATCCGTTGCCGCTTCTGGGTTAGCCGTTGTTAATAATTTTTCACCATAGAAAATGCTGTTAGCACCGGCTAAAAAGCATAGCGCTTGAATTCCTTCATTCATACTTTGGCGGCCCGCCGATAAACGCACATAGCTATTTGGCATGGTAATACGCGCGGCCGCGATGGTGCGCACAAATTCAATTGGGTCTAATTCTTCGGTGCCGTGCAAAGGCGTGCCTTCTACTTGCGTCAGCAAATTAATCGGCACACTTTCAGGCGGCAATTCCATATTGGCCAGCTGCGCCAACAAGCCTGCACGCTGATTGCGCGATTCGCCCATGCCGATAATGCCGCCGCTACACACATGAATATCAGCACTTCTAACGCGACCAAGTGTATCTAAGCGGTCTTGATAAGTGCGCGTGGTAATCACATCGCCATAAAATTCTGGCGCGGTGTCTAAATTGTGATTGTAATAATCCAAACCCGCCTCTTTTAATTTCTCGGCTTGGCCTTCTTTTAACATACCTAAGGTAGCGCAAGTTTCTAAACCCATCGCTTTCACTTCTTGAATCATTTTCAACACAGGCTCAAGGTCGCGCTGTTTTGGTCCGCGCCAAGCAGCACCCATGCAGAAACGGCTAGCGCCATTATCTTTGGCCTCTTGCGCAGCCGCTAGCACATCGTCCAACTTCATTAATGGCTCGTTTTCCACTTCAGTGTGGTAGCGCGCGGCTTGTGGGCAGTAGCCACAATCCTCACTGCAACCACCTGTTTTAATGGATAAAAGCGTGCTCACTTGTACGGCATTCGGGTCAAAATTGGTGCGGTGAATGGTTTGCGCTTGATGCATTAAATCGCTAAACGGCAGCTCAAATAAAGCCACAATTTCATCCACACTCCAGCGATTAACCGTATTGTGCTCAACACCACTTTGGCATGCGCCACGTTTCAGTGCGTCTGTGTTAATAACCGATTCTGACGCTGAGTCCTGTGTTGGCTGTTTAATCGTTTCAAGCATGATGCATCCCTTTGATAATACGTAGATTTGGCTTATATTTGGCGTAACACAATTAAAAACTGGCTACTTTTATTAATATGTTCAATGACTATTTGCGCTAAATTATAAGCTGTAAAGGCATCATGAGGCAAACAATAAACAACTGGTTAAAAAATAGTCAATTGTCAAAATTAAAGGTTTTTTCGCCAATTATATTGCGCGAAAACTGCTTTTTATGTGCCGCTAATCACACCAAAAACCACGGCTTATGCCAAGCCTGCTTAAAAGATTTACCTTGGCTGCCCGCCAATAGCTGCCCCCAATGCGGCTTAAGCTCAAGCGGCCAAGTGTGCGGCAGCTGCCTTAGTTCACCACCCTATTTCGATGCCACCTATGCTGTATTTTTATACCATTACCCAATGGATGCCATGATACAACGCTATAAATATAGCAACACACTTAACTTAAGCCACACGTTTGGGCAACTTCTCAGTGAAAAAATTAGCTTGATTCATATCGCTGAAAATATCGATTTAATCATCCCCATGCCTATGCACCCAACGCGTTTAAAGCAACGCGGCTTTAATCAAGCATTAGAAATAGCCAAAATTGCAGACAAGATTTTAAACCAAAACGCTAAAACAAAATTGGATTACAAAATCGTCACCCGCCAAACCCTAACCCCGCCCCAAGCCAGCCTGCCGCTTAAAGAACGTGTTAAAAATATTCAAGGCGCATTTAAAGTAAATGCCAACTTAAGCGGCAAACGCATTGCCATTGTAGATGACGTAATGACCACAGGCGCTAGCCTAAATGAACTAGCTAAAACCCTAAAAAAAGCAGGCGCAACGCATGTAGAATGCTGGGTAATTGCAAGGACGCTTCCTCACTAATAATTAATAACGGAACAAAGAAAATGAATAAAAATAATATTTACGTAATTTCGGCATTACTTATTTCTTTGCAACTGCAAGCCGCACCAGATTTAGACAAAGCCATGGCAAACCCCAACAACTGGGCACATGCACGTGGCCAGTACAACAATCAAGGTTACAGCCAGCTCAGTCAAATCAACACCAAAAATGTAAAAAATCTAAAATTGGCTTGGACATTCTCTACAGGCGTGAATCGTGGGCACGAAGGCGCGCCATTGGTGATTGATGGCGTGATGTACGTGCACACGGCCTTTCCTAATAATATTTATGCGCTAGATTTAAACAACGACCAAAAAATCATATGGCGTTACTTTCCTAAACAAGAGCCTAACGTACAAGCTGTGATGTGCTGCGATAATGTCAACCGTGGCTTAGCGTTTGGCGATGGCAAGATTTACCTGCAACAAAATAATGGAATATTGGTGGCGCTGAACGCCAAAACAGGCGAAGTGGTGTGGCAAACGCAAGTAACCGACCCAAAAACAGGCGCAACCAATACCAATGCACCCATGGTGGTGAAAGATAAAGTGCTAACAGGCTGTGCAGGTGGCGAGTTTGGCGTGCGCTGCTTTATGGCAGCGTATTACCTCAATGATGGCGGATTAGCATGGAAGGCTTACTCTACTGGCCCAGATGCGGAAGTATTAATAGGCGCAGATTTCAATAAAGATAATCCACAATATAACGCATTAAGCGTTTATGAAGATGTGAATGGCGGCAATATAAAAGGCGGCTCTTTTAAACCGCTAGGCTTGGATAAAATTAAGATAAATGAGCCAGAGCTTGGGGTTAGAACATGACTTAAACCACAACAAGAAAAAGATGGCTGGCAAAACGGTGGCGGTGCTGTTACAGGCTATTTTGGTTACGACCCCAAAACCAATTTGATTTACTACGGCACAGGCAACCCCGGCGTGTGGAACCCAGATGTGCGGCCAGGGGATAATAAATGGGCCAGCAGTGTATTTGCCAGAGATGTCGATACAGGCATGGCCAAATGGGCGATGCAAACTACACCGCATGACGAGTGGGATTACGATGCGACCAATGAAGTGATTTTATTTGAGCAGAAAAATAACAAAGGTAAAAACAAAACCTATGCAACCCAAGTGAATAAAAATGGTTTTATTTATACGTGGCAAGCAGGTAACGGCACGTTGATTGCCGCAGAAAAAGTTCACCCTTTTGTGAACTGGGCAACCAGTGTGGATTTAAAAACGGGGGTACCGGCTAAGGATGCAAGGTATAACACGCATCAGGATGTAAATACGAAAGAGATTTGTCCCATCAGCAAGGGTGCAAAAGGGTTGAGCCCTGCTGCGTACTCTCCTAAAACTAAATTGCTGTATATACCTTTAAAACACACATGCATGACTTATGAACCTGTGCAGACCAAATATAAGCAAGGTGAACCATGGGCTGGGGCAACCACAACAGAGTTTGGCTTTATTAATGATGTATATGGTGGTTTATCAGCTTATGATGCCACAACTCAAAAACTAAGCTGGTTCAATCAAGAGCCTTCTGTATCAACATGCGGACTATTAGCAACAGCTGGAAACCTGCTTTTTTATAATGCAGGCAATCGCTGGTTTAAAGCAGTAGATGCTGCCAATGGCAAAACTCTTTGGCAATTTAATGCAGGTGTGCCAATATCAAGTAATCCGTTTAGTTACCATCATAATGGTAAACAATATATTGGCGTAATGGCTGGATTGGGTGGGCTTAGGTCATATTTTGGGCAATCCTTTTGGGGGGAACCAGTTAAGCTAGCTTGTTCACTTGGTTCCCAATCGCACACAATTGAGCGTTCATTAACTTTTTTTGATGACTATTGGTGTGGCTATTCTGTCTTGCCAGCCGCAAGAGGAGGCATGGTCCACATATTCAGCATCTAAACTTAATGCCAATATCGCCTTAAAAAATCTGCGTATCAAGAAAGTATTTATGTTTCATATTGTATTATTTGAACCCGAAATTCCACCCAATACTGGCAATATTATCCGGTTATGTGCCAACACTGGCGCCAATTTACACTTAATTGAGCCGCTTGGTTTTAAATTAGAAGATAAGCAATTAAAGCGCGCTGGCTTGGATTATCACGAATATGCCAATTTAAAAGTGCATAAAAATTGGGCTGATTTTAAACAGGCGATGGCAGGCAAACGCTTGTTTGCGATTACTACCAAGGGCAGCCAAAATTATGCAAAAGTGGAGTTTAAAGCGGGCGATGTATTTGTGTTTGGTCCAGAAACGCGCGGTTTGCCAGAAGAAATTCGCGCGGAATTTGCACCAGAGCATAGATTGCGCTTGCCCATGTTGCCAGACAGTAGAAGTTTAAATTTATCGAATAGCGCGGCGGTTTTACTATACGAAGCTTGGCGACAGATTGGGTTTGAGGGCGGGGTTTAGATTCACTGGATTCCGTATTAAGTACGGAATGAAAGATATGCTACAAAATTGCTGATAAAAATTGCAGCTTCTAAGCCAGACAAGGCGCGTGAAATAAAATACCAGAGCGGCATATACCAAGTAAATATAAGTTTTGTAAGCCGTTATTTTATTTCGCGCAACGCCGTATGGCGACGAAGATGCGGTTTTTCTAAAAGCCCTCGGCTTTCTGATTGCGCCCTAACAGATCCATCACCGCATCGCGCGCTGATTTGCCGTGGGTTAGGGCTTGATTGACTTCAAAAGTAATCGGCATATCAATGCCCATGCCGTCTGCGCGGCGCATTACTTCGCGTGCGGTATTTACGCCTTCGGCCACATGGCCCAAGCCTTGCAAAATATCTTCTAGCGATTTTCCGCTGGCCAGTTGCAGACCTACTTCGCGGTTTCTGGAATATTGACCAGTGCAAGTTAAAATTAAATCTCCCGCACCAGCTAAACCCATAAAGGTTTCGGTTTTAGCACCCAGCGCCACGCCAAAACGGGTGATTTCGGCTAACCCGCGCGTAATCATGGCGGCACGTGCGTTGTTACCAAAACCCATGCCGTCACTTATGCCTGCGGCTATCGCCATCACATTTTTAACGGCGCCGCCTACTGAAACACCTACTACATCGGTGCTGTTATAAACGCGTAAATTACTGCCGTGAATTAAATTGGCCGCCATAATGGCAAAATCGGCATCATTTGCCGCTAAAGTAACCGCTGTTGGCAAGCCGCGCACTAATTCGGCGGCGAAACTTGGGCCGGATAATGCACCCCATTTTTGATTTTGGCTTAATTCTTCTAAAGCGACTTCATGCGGTAATTTTGCGGTTTGCGGCTCTAAGCCTTTGTGCGCCCACACAATGGGCTGATTGGAATTTAAGGCTTTGATTTGTTTTAAGATATCGCGGAAACCTGCAGTAGGCACCACAGACAAAATAATATCGGCGCCATCAATAGCTAAGCCTAAATCATCTTCAACCTGCAAGTTATCGTTAAATTTAAAATCGCCCAAATACATGGGGTTAGCGCGCGCTTTGCGCATGCCAGAAACATGGCCGCTGTTGCGCGCCCACAATGACACTTTGTGTTGATGACTAATTTGGATGGCAAGTGCTGTACCCCAAGCACCTGCGCCCAAAACAGCAATTTTAGAGCCGGCGATTTTAGCCATTGATTGATGCTCACTTATTGATAGACTGTTTAATACTTTTTATTTAAGCCGATTTCAAATCTAATCGCTTTTTAGTTCAAACCACTTTTAATTTAAACCACTATTTAATTCAAACCCCAAAGCACACTGCTAGGCACAAAGCCCGTAGCGCCATCGCGGTGTTTCACTTTTACCCAGCCTGTTTTAGCGCTGGTGGGCAATAACTCTAGCACTACATCTTTTTCCACTGTTGCAACCAAGTTAGAAGCGGCATCTTCTGCCGATTTGATGTCGGTTTTAGCCATAACTAGCACCGTGCGTTTTGCACTTAATTGCTTGCCTTCTACCCAACTTAAGCTGCCTGCTGCATCGCGAATTTTGATCCATTCACCTAAATTCACAATCACTTCTACAGGATAACCTTGGCCAAGAATATACAGCTTGCTGGCCTCAACCGATGGCGCATCATACAAAATGGCTTTTGCAGGCACAATTGAGCGATACTCAAGCGCGTACGCAAATGAAGAAATTGCTAAGCCTACCGTTAGGCTTAGCAAATACTTGAGCATTAAATTAGTTGGCTTTTGCGGCATTTTCAGCTTGTTGTTTTTGTTGCATAAACAAAGCTTCAAAGTTGATTGGGTTTAATAAAACCGGTGCAAAACCAGCACGAGTTACCAAATCAGACACTACTTCGCGCGCATACGGGAACAAAATATTCGGGCAAGTTACGCCCATAATCATTTCAATATTTTCTTCTGGAATATTGCGAATGGCAAAAATACCGGCTTGCGTTACCTCTACCAAAAAGGCTACTTTATCGCCAATTTTAGCTGTAACAGTCACTTTAATCGCTGATTCGTAAATGCCTTCATCCAGCTTTTGTGCCGAATTACCTAGCTCTACGTTTACTTGCGGGGCGGTGCGATCGGTAAAAATTTGCGGCGCATTGGGGATTTCTAATGAAGCATCTTTTACATACAGCTTTTCAATTGCAAAGCCAGGTTGTGCTTCTTGCGGTTCTTGGTTTGTTGCGTTATCTGCTGTTGCCATATTATTTTCCTAAAATGGTTTTGTTTTTAAATTAAGTTGGATTAAAAATTATGCTGAAGTATTTTAGCTTTTAATTGATTTTTGTTCATTACATTATTGTGACAATTTGCCGTGATTGCGCACGATTAAGCAAGATTAAGCATTGGATCTAACTTGCCAGCCACATCTAACGCGCGCAAATCGTCATAGCCGCCCACATGTTGATCATTTATATAAATTTGCGGCACGGTGCGGCGGCCGGTTTTTTGCGTCATTTCGGCCCTTAATTCTGGCTGTAAATCCACACGTATTTTATTGATAACAACGCCTTTTGCCGTTAAAAGTCGCTCGGCATTGATGCAATACGGGCAAGTAGCCGTTGCGTACATCAATACATTAGGGGTGTTTTCGCTATTCATTATTAAAAAAGCCTAGCTTTTTACTAAAGGTAATTTAGCCTCAGACCATGCGTTTAAGCCGCCTTGCAGATTATTTAACTGGCTAAATTGCTGCGCTTTTAAAATGGTGCAAGCGGTTTTAGAGCGCACACCGCCTTGGCAATGCACTAAAACTGGCTTGTCTTTAAACTTTTCAATTTCTTTTAAGCGGCTTGCCAACTCGGCCACAGGAATATGTTTAGCGCCTTGAATATGGCCACTGGCAAATTCAGCGGCATCGCGGACATCTAAAATTAACGGCTTGCCGCGGTTTAACATTAATACGGCTTCTGTCGCGGTTAAGTTATTCACGCCACTAGCGCCACGGTTAAACATAGGCCATAACAAAGCAACGCCAGAGCCAATAGCCAAGCCCATTAGCAATGCATTTTCTTTCACAAATTCAAACAGGGATAATTCGGTCATCTTATTTCCAAAAATTGATGTATCGGCACCTTTATTAGGTGTGAGCCAAGATTACGTGCAAGCCATTATTTAAATGCGCAATTGCATGCGCATTACACAGCCAACTATTATAATGGATAACTTATATTATGATTCACCACAAGTATAATGAATCAGCCCAAGTATAATCAAACACACCAAGTATATTGAATAACACCAAGTTGATTTGGAAGAATTTGCCATGACAAGCACCGCTGCTGTAACGCCCGCTATTTTATTAATTTTGGATGGCTTTGGTCACCGCGAAGATATGGCCAATAACGCCATTGCGCAGGCTAAAACACCTAATTTAGATGCATTAAAACGCACCGTTCCGCATATGCTAATTAATGCGTCTGAGCATTATGTGGGCTTGCCAGACGGGCAAATGGGCAACTCTGAAGTGGGCCACTTAAATATTGGCGCGGGGCGCATTGTGTTTCAAGATTTTGAGCGCATTAATAATAGCATTACCAATGGCGAATTTTTCAAACATGCTGCATTGGTTAAGGCCTTGCAGAACCTAAAAGCCAGCAATAAAGCCTTGCATATTTTCGGCTTATTATCCGATGGCGGCGTGCACAGCCATATTAATCATATTTTAACTATGCTAGAAATGGCCGCCCAGCAAGGCCTGCAACGCGTTTATGTACACGCATTTTTAGACGGCCGCGATACACCGCCAATTAGCGCTGTGCCTTATATCGCCATGCTAGAAGACAAATTGCAAATGCTGGGCGTGGGTAAAATTGCTTCTATTTCTGGCCGTTTTTACAGCATGGATAGGGACAAACGCTGGGAACGCGTAACACCTGCCTATAATATGATTGTGGATGGCATTGGTGAATTTACGGAAGCCAGCGCCAGTGAGGCTTTGCATAACGCTTATGCCAGAGGTGAGCAAGACGAATTTGTGAAGTGCACAGCAATTCGCCAAGCGGATGAACCAGCGATTCGGCTAGAAGATGGCGATTGTGTGGTGTATATGAATTTTAGAAGTGACCGCGCGCGCCAATTAACCGATGCTTTGTTAAATGACGATTTTGCGGGTTTTACGCGCAGCCGCGTACCAACACTTTCTGGCTATTTCACCTTAACGCAATACGATCAAAACCAGAAAAAAGCCACACCTATTTTTGCCGCAACCAGCGTGCATAATACGTTTGGCGAATATGTATCTGGCTTAGGTTTAAAACAATTGCGCATTGCCGAAACCGAAAAATACCCGCATGTGACCTTCTTTTTTAATGGCGGTGATGAGGCGGTATTTGCCGGTGAAGACCGTATTTTAGTGCCATCACCCAAAGTGGCCACTTACGATTTGCAGCCAGAAATGAGCGCGCCAGAATTAACCGATAAACTGGTCGCGGCCATCGATAGCCAACAATACAGCGCGATTATTTGCAACTATGCCAATGGCGATATGGTTGGCCACACCGGCAATTTAGCCGCCGCCATTAAAGCGGTAGAAACCTTAGATTTTTGCGTAGGTCGCGTGGTAGAAGCCGCCAAGAAAAACGGCGCCGAAGTGATTATTACCGCCGACCATGGCAATGCCGAAATGATGTTTGATGGCATTAATAATCAAGCGCACACCCAACACACCACCAATTTAGTGCCCATGATTTATGTGGGGCGCAAAGTTAAATTGGCTGAATCCGGCGCGTTATCTGATTTAGCGCCCACTTTATTAACCATGATGGGATTGCCGCAACCGGTTGAAATGACAGGCAAAAGCTTGATTAGCTTTTAAGGCCAGTAAAATTGATTGTGACATTTTTAATTGCATTTAAAGTGATTTTTACAAAACGAAATATGGCGCAGTATTTAACAAAAATATCACATCTTGTCATTCCCGCGCAGACGGGAATCCATTTTAATCAATCGTCAAGATGGATCCCCGCGTTCGCGAGGATGACGAATTTTTAAGTTTTCATGGTTAAATTGGTTTCTAGTAAAGCTGTCATTTAATGTTTAATTTATATCGCGCTTTATACGTTGTGGCGGCTGTTGCGTTGCTTAATGGCGCCCTAATTGGCAACACTTTTGCAGCCAAAAAAATCGATGCTGCCAAAGAAGATTTAGGCGATTTGCAACAAAAGATACAAGCGTTAAAGCAAGAATTAGATAGTAATCAAGCGGCGCATAAAGACGCCGCCGATGCGCTAAAAGATTCTGAAAGTGCGATTAGCCAAGCCAATAAAAAGCTATTTGAAATTAATCAAAAGCAGCAACAAAACAAGAGCGCGCTGGTTAGTTTAAAAAAAGAATCGCTCACTTTAAATGAGAAATTAGCCACGCAACAAAAGCAATTAAGCCGCTTAGTTAGGCAGCAATATGTGCATGGCAATCAAAGCTATACTAAACTTTTGCTGCAAAACAAAAATCCCAGCCAAATTTCGCGCGATATTCAATACTATTCATACATTGCCAAGGCGCACGCCAAATTAATTGATGAAATGCAAGGTAGCCTTGTAAAAGTTAAAGTGTTGAACAATAAAACGGCTACTACCCTGCAAGCGGTGGCCGATTTAAAAGCCAAGCAATTGGCTGAGCGCCAAGCATTGGTGCAACAAAAACAAGAAAAATCCAAAGTAGTAAAATCGCTTTCTAGCGAAATTGCTGCGCAGCGCAATGAAATTAAAAAGCTTAAACGCGATGAGCAAAGTTTATCCAATTTGGTAGAGCGTTTAGCCAAAATTGTGGCTAAAAAGCCGCCAAAAAAAGTACCAAAGCCTAAGGTAATCGCCAAAAAATCGAGCAAGGCAGATAAATTTGATCAACCTAATGAATCTGACAAAGCTAGCGAAAAATCTGAAAATCAAACCATTGCTAAAAACGAAGAGACGCCGACCAACGCTTATGCTGGCAGCAATTTTGCTGCCTTAAAAGGCAAGCTAAATTTACCGGTGCGCGGCGATGTGACCAACCGTTTTGGCAGCAGCCGCTCTGACACCGGCGTTTCGTGGAAAGGTTTATTTATCCGCGCCAATGAAGGTGCTGATGTTAAATCAGTCGCCAGCGGGCGCGTGGTATTTGCCGATTGGATGCGCGGCTTTGGTAATTTGATAATTGTGGACCACGGCAGCGGTTATATGAGCTTATACGGCAACAACCAAGCGGTGCTTAAACAAGTGGGCGATGAAGTGAATGCTGGGGACAATATTGCGGCGGTTGGCAACACTGGTGGCAACGAAAGTAATGGCTTGTATTATGAGTTGCGCCGTGCCAGCAAACCGTTTGACCCTTTAAGCTGGAGCGTGATTCGCTAAAGCAATAATTTGCGGCTTAAAACTTAACGGCATAAATTTTAAAACTTTAAAATTAAGTTTTTTATTTGAAGTATTTTATTTAAATAAAGGTAATAAAAAAGCGTGCCACGGCACGCTTTTTTAATACTAGCCATCACTTATCAGTGAAAACTAAATATTGAAAAACTATTATTGAAAACTATTGTGCAGCGGCTTCTGCAGGTGCTGCTTCAGCTGGTGCAGCGGCTGCATCAATTGTAATGCCAGGAACGCGCTCTTCAGCTGTTGGCTCATAGCCGCCGCCTGAAGATGCTTCAGCTGGCGCTGCTGCTGGAGCAGGTGCTGCTTCTGCTGCTGGCGCTGGAGTTGCTTCCATTGTTGATTCAGCAGGTGCTACCGCTTCTTCAGCTGGTTTTTCACCACAAGCTGTTAACAATAATGCGCCTAATAAAGCTGGAACTACTAACATTGCGTTTAATTTCATCTTATACCCCTGAGTTGTTCTAAAAAAGGTTAAATTTAACCTGCATCTGCAATCATATCAAAACTCGCGCTAATGTCATACCGCCAGCCGCATTGTGTTGTTTTAATGCATTATATTTATGCATTTGTTGCAAAATTAGCAGCGATTAAGCGCCCTTTTGCATAAGCTTCTACTTCATAAGGGCTTTTAAAGTAGCCATAACGGCATGACCACACATATTTTAACAAACTCATGCCATGCAAAAACTGCGAAACATGGGTGAGTTCGTGCCCTAAAAGTTCTGCGCCGCGCTTGGTATTGGGTTGATAAAAACCGTGGCGAAAATAAATAGTGCGGCCCAACACCACCGCGCACATGCTACGGCGCAGCCAAAAAGGTACTTTTCCATCTAAAATTCGCGCTTCGTTAATCACAATCTGCGCAAAATAGGGGCTAAATAAAGCGCGCTCTTGCTGGCTTAATGGCCTGCCTTTACCTTGTTTAATCACTTAAAATTAATCGCCTAAAGCATGCAAAATAACGCGCCTATTTGCTGGCATATGCCGATGCTCAAATAAAAATATGCCTTGCCACTGACCAAGCGCTAACTTGCCATGCAAAATAGGAATCGACAAACTAGTCTGCGTTAGCGCACTGCGCACATGCGCTGGCATATCGTCTGGGCCTTCAACGGTATGAATAAATAAATCATCGCCATCTGGCACCAAGCGCTTAAAAAACGCCTCCATATCTACCAACACATCCGCATCGTAATTCTCATTAATCAACAAACTAGCCGATGTATGTTGAATATACAACGTGAGCAAACCCGTATCAAACCCCAATTGATTAGCCCAATCCAGCACTTGCGGGGTAATGTCATACAACTTGCGCCCCTGCGCATTAACGCTAATTTGTTGTGTGTATTGCTGCATTTATTTAATGCCCTGATTTTAGACAATGTCTAGATTAGCACAATCTATTATTTTTTATTAATCGCTGTAATAGTGGGAATACAGCAATTTATAAAAAAGCCTAATGCAGACGTATTAGGCTAAACACCTTGCCAATTTGTAATTATTCAGTCGCTGGCAATGGGCAGCATCTGTATTCTTGCGATTTATCGAGCAATTCAATTTGTTTGCGCAACAAATCATTCTCTAGCTGTAACCGTTCGTGCAACACTGGCTCACACACATCGCATTCATCTAAACAACCTTTAACGATAATGCCTGGTGTGGGTAGCGAAAATTCCGATTCAAAATCCATGCTTAGTTTGATTTCTTTGCTCACTTTACCTTCTTTATCCAGCAGGTTTTTTTCTTGCAACTGCATGGTTACCTCATTTAATGCTTTTTGCCTGATTTCATTGTCAATTGGTGGCCTTAAATCGCTATTGGTGGCTAATATTGGGCGCACCAAATTTGGTGTTGAATCCAATAAACTACTGGTATCCAGCTGGGTATTAATAATATTGGTAGCGGCCATATTGGCAACAACTGTGCTACGTTTTAGCATAGCGGTGGCTGGAATATCTTGCGGTACAAATGCAATTGGTGTGCGCGGTTTAGAAGGTTGCATCACGCCGCCAATCGGCGCTACGTCATCTAACACGCGTCGTTCAATTGATACCAATTCAAACGTGGTTTTTTGCTTTTTATTTAAGCGGTAAAACATATACGTGACAGCATGGCATTTATTAAAATTAGAAAATTCACGCGATGATGCCTCAAAATGATCTTCTGATTCGCCTTCAATATGGGTACGGGTTGACACCTCACCAATTGAAACAGAATGTGCTTTGCGCGCCGCACCCACCGCTTGCGTTGCAGCACTTTGAACATGCGTACGTTGCTGATTTAGATAATCAGACACTGAACTACTATTGTGATTGCCTTTTGCGTTGGTGCTGGCGCTGGCGCTTAAACTAAAAGGGCTAACGCTACCACTTGCATCACCATGAAAATCCCAATGCCCTTCAGATGAGCTTTCAGCATGTCCGGATTGAGCTGCAGAAGCATCGGCTAAATATTTCTGCGTGGCCGTCATAAAGTATTGTTCTTCTGATATTTGCTCGCTGCGGTAGCTTACCTTGCTTTCGCTATCATAACTAAAGCGGCTTCTTCTATCGGTAGTGCTTAATCGCACTTTTTCGCCTGGTAATAATATGGTGCTATAAACTGGGTCACCCAGCGTTAATCCCAAGGTGCAACGCGAAAACTTAAAGTGCAAAATCACTTCTACTTTAACCTTGCCATTGCGGCCCTCTACAGTGGTGGGATACGTTAATACACGACTAAAGTTGATGATATCGCAATGATTATCTTCGATTAATTCTGGGCAGCAAGGTATGGTAGCTGTATGTTTTTCGTCCATGATAATTCTCCTTTTTATTGTTATTTTAAATGGCGCTTAGCAACGGGCAAGCTACAGCCCTATTGCTAAGCTAATGCCTAAAATTAAAGCTTTCTTAAACAAAAACCAATAGCCAAGGGTTGGTAGTGATGGCCACCACTTGCGGCATAGGCCGTGCCAGATACATAGCCGATAATGGCTCTATCCCAACTGGTTAGTTGCACCACATAACCGCAAGCTGTCATACCTGCTGTAGAGAAACTCCAGGTGCCGGATTCGCCCATTGCGCTTGCTGATGATGGTGTTAAATGCGCGACCCCACCACCATTACCTAATACAGAAATGGCTACGTGACTGTAATGTTCATCTGCAGTGACGTAACTACCTGTAATTTCGGCGCCTATATTAATATCTGAACAAGGGCCTTGATCCATGGTGATGGTGGCGGTAGGCGCGGCATTATCAACACGTACTTTAACCACTACTGATTTATAAATAGTGGCAGGATTTAGCGCATCCTGAACGTCTATCCGCAGCCAGCGATAAAGGTTAACATCGCCAACGGTATGAACGACGCCTAAAATATCCAAGTTAGTAAACGTTTGAACTGGGTTCGTTAAATCTTCTTGATATGCCACCCAACCATCAGCATCGGGAGTTTGGCTAATGGCTGGTGGAAATGTCCAAACGCCGCCACTTAATTGCTCTGTGCGAATATCAAATGAATTGGTGATTGGCTTGTAATCAGTTTCAATTACAGGGGTTTCTTTATTGCTCACCATTAAGCGGTATTTCAATTTAATGGCGCCACTGCTGGCATCTGGCGCATTGCCAATGTGGCCGCTAATCCATAATGAATTAGCAAAAGGTGCTTTATTAAACCCACCATTCGTTAATAAACCTGTAAATTGATTAATTTCGGCAACACTTTGACCACAAACAGCGGTAATCGCAGGCGCTGGCAAACCAGTGCTATTAGAATTTTTAGGGCTAAGTAAAACTGTAGTTTCTTCTGCATTGCCCCAAGTAGGTTTGTAATTAGGCGTATTGGCGGGTGGCGGCGAATTCCAAGACATGATGGCGCGCATCTTGGCAAAAACAGGGCCTTTTTGGCATGGATTACGGTATTGATCTAAATTAACCGGCAGCAAAACAGCATAATGCAAACCGCTTTTTGGTAGCTCATTTAAATCGTACACTTGCACAGAAGACAAGCCCATATCTTGCCAACCCGCGCCAAAATCCATATAAAAGCGAATATATTCTTGGCTGCCTGTGCTGCAAAGATCACCAGAATAACCTAGTGGTTTTTTTACTTTTAAAATGCCAACCAAGTGATCGACCGATGCGCGTGGTTGCAGGCCAATACAATTAAGCTCTTCAAAATCTATATTGCCATCGGTATTTTCAATCGCACCAAGCACTTTGGTCCAATCAATATTCAACCCACCAAGTATTGGCAATTGTTGTAAGTTTAAAAGCGGTGATTGCAACTTGCTCAAGTGCACTGGGTTTTGTGTAAGCTCGCTAAACATAGGAAAAACCGCACGGTGCAGCTCTACACCCTGTTTTTCGTAAGAAGCCAGCACAGCGTGCAACGGCTCTGGTTGGGGCTTAAGTGTAATGGTTTGTTCTGGAATAATGGCTGAACTAAAGTCTTTGATAAAATCGGGTGAAAGTATATCTTTTAGATTAAATTGACTGGCTGGGCGCACCAGCACATAAGCTTCTACCGCGTTACCCCAAATTGGCGTGAAATCAGGCGTATTAGGCGGTGGCGGCACGTTCCAAGATAAAATAGCGCGCGCCAAAAGTTGATTAACTTTTTTGCAGCTTATTTTTTTCCGGCTTAATCGCCATTTCTAATGCATATTCCAAGCGGCCATCATGCTTTACATCATGCACCGTAATACTGGTAACGCCTTGATCTTGCCAAGTGGCGCCATCATCGTAAGACAAATAAAAGCGCACATATTCTTGCGAACCAGCTGAGCATAGCTCACCCGAATAGCCTGTATCTTGGTTGATATACAGCACTGTTTTGAGCAAATCGAATTGTGGCTCTAAACCTATACAGCCTAAATTTCATACTGCGTGTTAGCTTTAATGGGAAACACCGCTTTGGGCAAATTTTGCGCATCTAAATTGCCAAAGTAATTGGGGTTTGAAATAAGCAGCTTGGTAAAATTGCTGCGGTGTTTTATTAAGTCGGCGTGAATAACTTGTCGACTAAAAGGTAATTTATTCATGATTTTTCTCCAAAAGTTAGCGTTAACCTATACATGTTTTAAAACTTAAAACAATTCAAATGAAAGGCAATAAAAGGTAATGCTCTGCCTGTTTCATTTTTAGATTACGCGGCTAACGTTGGATTAAATAGTCTGCATATGCATACACAGGACATACATTTGTTGTGCTTTAGGCCTCTTTTGATAACAACCAACCTTGCTCTTCTACCGTTTTAATCGCCGCATAACGACAATGCACATCCAATAAATCCATGGTGCGTTGAAATTCGGTACGAATGGTGGAAGGCGATTTATTTAGGTGTTGCGCAATCACTTTGGCATCGGTGGTCTTTAAATAAAAGCAAGCGTGCATTAATTTATTCAGCGCTGGCGTCAAGGGGTTACTGTTGGGGTTGCTATTAATGGTGTTATTCATTTTTATTTTCCTTAAGCTCTTAAATCGTCAAGAAAATGCAGTCTATACCTGCAAAATAATCCCAAAATCCCCTAAACTAGGGATTAACATTGTTTTGCAATCGCCCTGCATGCCAATAAAACCAAGCACTCTGGCTGTGTTCAGGCAAGCGTTAAGCCTACTCACAAGCCATCCCCCAAATGGGGTCTATGTAGTGAATTCGCACTATTAGGTATAAAATAAAGCGCAAATTAATGCTAATTTTGATTATTGAAAGGCGCTGAAATGAACATGAACGCTGCAATAAAAAACCATAATCCCGATTTAGATTTAATGTTTGAGCGCATAGTTGATGTGCCAAAAGAGGCGATTTGGGCGGCTTGGACGACTCCAGAATTGCTAAAACCGTGGTTTTGCCCATTGCCTTGGAAAACGTTGGATTGTGAAATTGATTTACGCGTTGGCGGCATTTTTCGCACCGTCATGCAATCGCCAGAAGGCCAGCAATTTGATAATGCAGGCTGTTATTTAGAGATTATGCCGAATCAAAAATTGGTTTGGACTAATGCCATAGAGCCGGGATTTAGGCCCGCCAAACAAGCGCTACCAAATCCAGACCATCCCTGTGAAGAATTTATGATGACGGCGATGATTTTATTGGAAACCGTTGCGGGCGGCACCAAATACACGGCTAAAGTAATGCATGCGCATAAAGATGCGCGCATTAAACATGAGCAAATGGGTTTTAAAGAGGGGTGGGGAATGTGCTTAGACCAGCTAGTTGCGATAATTAAAAACGGCAACACTTAAAACATAAGGCTTTGTGTAAAAATCAAAAAACGCCTGTGCAACAATTGGTTAGCACAGGCGCCTTAAAATTATACATAAGCTAATAAAAGCTATTTAAATCACTACTTTTTAAATAAAAGCTTGTAAATAAAAACTATACTTACCAGCCAAATGGATAGCCGTAATTTAATCCAAAGCCAAAGCGGCTGCCAAAACCTCTATTGTATCGATTGCCATATCGGTAAAAAGGATGGCCGTAAAAAGCGCCAAAACGTGGGCCCCAAAATGGATCGTAATAACTATTACGCGCCATATCGCGTTCGCGTTTGAGCATTTTTTCGGCTGTTGCGTGTTCTTTTTCGCGCTTATTTATTTCATCTGCAATGGCATTTTGTTTGGCTAATTCATTGCTTTGATGAATATAATCAAGCACTTTGGTATTAACACCTTGCCTATTTAAATCTAGCGTTTGCGCAGGCGTTAACTCATAACGTGAATTGCTGGCTTTAATTTTGGCAATAATTTCATCTGGCGTTTTGTTTTGTTTAGAATCATTAATAATTTCATCTAAACTCACCGTGGCAACAGGTGGCGGCAATAATTTTGCCAATTCTTCTGGCGTAATACGTTTAACATGCGCGGGTTGCTGGCCTGTGCTGGCGCAACCTGTCACTAGCATTACACTCATTATTAACATTAATACCATTTTCATTTAGTACTCACTTTCTTTAAAGCGGGTGATGCATGCGCAATGCTGGCATCAAAATCGTGGCGTTTGGCTTCATACAAACCCAATACTTTTTTTACATAGGCGCGCGTTTCTTTGTAAGGCGGCACGCCTTTGTATCTATCTACAGAGCCTTCGCCTGCGTTGTAAGCCGCCACCGCTAAGGTGACATCGCCCCTAAAATAAGATAACAACCAACGCAAATATTTTACGCCGCCTTTAATATTCTGGCTGGCGCTATAAGCATTTTTTACATTAAAGCGGTCGGCCGTGGCGGGTATTAATTGCATTAAACCTTGCGCTTCTTTGTTGGATTTAGCCGTTACCTTAAAGTTAGATTCAGCGGTAATAATCGATAAAACCAGCTTTTCATCTACTTTGTACCAATCCGCAATCGTGCCTACTAAATCCACCACCCAGCGTTTATTTTTGGGCAGGCTGGCAATATAAGCATCAATTTTGGGCGATTGCGCAGTGGCAATTTCTTGCCTTGATGCCTTTTCTGGCGCCACCGCTTCCAACACGCAAATAGGTGTATCAGATGTTTTAATTTCTATGGTTTCCAGCATTTTCTGCGCTTCATAATGGCCATGCGTAGAAGCAATACCAAACAAATTAGCCGCATAATCGCGGTTGGCTGGCACGCCACGGCCAAACGCATACAACATACCTAAGCGATAAACGCCTTCTGCGCTGCCATAACGCGCCGCTTCGCAATATAAATTAGCCGCTTTCCAAGCCGAATCTACATTGTCTGCATCGCCCATCAACACGGTTGCACGTTCAAGTAAATCTTTAATAATCGGCGGTTCGTTATCAAAAATCTCAAGCTCGCTTTGCGAATAAGCCGCGCTGCTGCCAACACCTATTATTAGGTTTAAAAATGCCACTACAACAATAATAATAGGTGTTTTCATCAATGCTAGCTTGCGCGCTAATTAAGCTCTTGTAAACGTCATCTTGCCGCTTTTGTTATCAACCAAAATGGTGTCTTTCGCCACAAAATTGCCTGCCAAAATCTCCCTAGCTAATGGGTTTTCAATCTCACTTTGAATCGCGCGTTTTAGCGGCCTTGCGCCATACACAGGGTCAAAACCAGCATTGGCAATTTCTGCAATGGCCGATTCGCTCATGTTCAAGGTCATATCCATGGCCGCTAATCGCTTAGCCAGCAATTGAATTTGAATCTGTGCAATCGATTTCACTTGTGCTTCACCCAGACTATGGAAAACGACTACTTCATCAATACGGTTGACGAACTCTGCCCTAAAATGCGTTTTCACTTCGCCCATCACCGCCAGCTTCACTACTTGATAATCTTGGTCAGCCATGCTTTGAATCATCTGGCTACCAAGATTGGACGTCATGATAATCACGGTATTTTTAAAATCCACCGTGCGGCCTTGGCCATCGGTTAAGCGGCCATCGTCCAGCACTTGCAGCAACACATTAAACACATCTGGGTGCGCTTTTTCCACTTCATCTAGCAGAATCACGCTATATGGTTTGCGGCGCACAGCCTCTGTCAGCGTGCCGCCTTCTTCATAGCCCACATAGCCTGGCGGCGCGCCAATCATGCGTGCCACACTGTGTTTTTCCATAAATTCGCTCATATCAATGCGAATTAAATGGTCTTCTGAGTCAAACAAAAATCCAGCTAATGCTTTGCAAAGTTCCGTTTTACCAACGCCTGTTGGGCCTAAGAATAAAAAGCTGCCATACGGCCGATTAGGGTCGCTTAAACCACTTCTTGAGCGGCGAATGGCATCTGAAACCAAGCGCACCGCTTCATCTTGACCAACCACACGTTCGTGCAGTTTGGTTTCCATGGTCAGTAATTTTTCGCGTTCACCAGTTAGCATTTTGCTAACTGGAATGCCAGTGGCGCGGCTCACTACTTCAGCAATTTCATCTGCGCCTACTTCGGTGCGTAGCATTCTGTTTTTAGTTGGCGATGCATTCGATTCTGAGTTTGTTGCCTCTTTTAATTGCGCTTCTAAAGCAGGCAATTTGCCGTATTGCAGTTCAGACACTTTTTGCCATTCGCCACCTCTTGTGGCTTCTTCCATCTCAAACTTTACTTTTTCAATGGCTTCTTTAATATGGCTTGTGCCTTGCACTTGCGCCTTTTCAGATGTCCAAATATCTTCTAAATCGGCATATTCTTTCTCAAGCTTTTCAATCTCTTCTTCAATCAAAGCAAAGCGTTTGCGGCTACCTTCATCTTTTTCGCGGCGCACGGCTTCACGCTCAATTTTAAGTTGAATCAATCGGCGCTCAAGTTTATCCAGCACTTCTGGTTTCGAGTCGATTTCCATTTTGATGCGTGATGCCGCTTCATCAATTAAATCAATGGCTTTATCAGGCAAAAAACGGTCGGTAATATAGCGATGACTAAGCTCAGCCGCTGCCACAATTGCGGGGTCGGTAATTTCTACGCCATGATGCAATTCATACTTTTCTTGCAAGCCACGCAATATCGCAATGGTGGCTTCAACCGTTGGCTCATCGACCAATACTTTTTGAAAACGGCGCTCTAGGGCGGCATCTTTTTCAATGTATTTGCGGTATTCATCCAATGTAGTCGCGCCTACGCAATGCAACTCGCCGCGTGCCAGCGCGGGTTTGAGCATATTACCAGCATCCATCGCGCCTTCTGCTTTGCCTGCGCCCACCATGGTGTGTAATTCATCTATAAATACAATGGTTTGACCTTCATCTTGCGATAATTCTTTTAGCACCGATTTTAAGCGCTCTTCAAATTCGCCGCGGTATTTAGCGCCAGCTAGCAATGCCGCCATATCTAGGCTTAAAACCTTTTTGCCTTTTAGCGAATCTGGCACTTCTTCATTAATAATGCGTTGCGCCAAGCCTTCTACAATGGCAGTTTTACCAACGCCCGGCTCACCAATTAACACAGGGTTATTTTTGGTGCGGCGCATTAATACTTGAATCACACGCCTAATCTCATCATCGCGGCCAATTACAGGGTCTAGCTTGCCCAATTTGGCGCGCTCGGTTAAATCCACTGTGTATTTTTTTAGCGATTCGCGATTGCTTTCGCCTTCTTGGTCGTTAACATGCTCAGCGCCGCGTACGGCTAATACCGCGGCTTCTAGTGCATTTTTGGTTAAGCCATTTTGTTTTAACAGCTTACCCGTTTCGCCTTTATCTTCGGCCAGCGCCAACAAAAACATTTCGCTGGCAATGTAAGCATCGCCACGTTTTTGCGCCAATTTATCGGTTACGTTTAGCAGATTATTTAAATCGCGCGAAATGGCAATTTCGCCATTGCTAGCCGTGGATTTGGGTAGATTGGCAATGGTGCTAGTTAATTGCGTTTTAAGCGGCGATAAATTAACGCCAGCCCGCGCCAATAGTGACGATGCGCCGCCATTATCCTCTTGCAGCAAAGCCAATAATAAATGTGGCGGCTCAATCGCCGTGTTGTCAGCGCCCACCGCAATGCTTTGCGCATCACTCAGAGCTTGTTGAAATTTAGTGGTTAATTTATCGAAACGCATATTCGCCTCCTTAAAAGTCTAGTTACCTTTAAGATGGGGCGAAATGTGTGATTTTTCAATATGGGTGGTTTCGCTGCTGTGATTAATTCAGCGGAATTAATTGGTAGCCATTTGCCGTATTCCAAGATAAATATACGCGATTAGCTTGGCTGATTAATGCAGGGTAATCGGCTTTAACGCTTACATTAGCAAGCACTTTGGCGTCATTCCAATTTCTGCCGCCGTTATCCGAAAACATACCCATAATTTTGCTGTTTTTGGCTTCCACTTCGCGCCACACAAGCCAAACATGCTCTTCATCTTTTGCGCCAGACACACTTAAAATGGCAGGGTGGCCAGCCTGATTATTATTATTGCCAAATTTTTTAGCGGGTGATGATGCCCAAGCCACGCCATCCATACGGCTATAGTACAAGCCAGGGTTAGCATCATTACCATCAAAATAGGCCATATGGTAACCCCACCAATCTTTACCCACTCCGCCTGCGACCAAAGCCGCGCCATGATGTGGGCAACCATCAATTTTCCAATGCCCAAACGTAGCACGATGCGTTTTAACCGCTTGTCCTTCGACAAGCTCAGGACGAACGTCCGATTTCTGCTGCTTGTCATTTAATTTCCGTTCGTGGTGAGCCTGTCGAACCACAGGCACAGGAATCTCAGCAATCATATGATCACGCTCGCTGCCTTCAAATACATGGCGCCACATGGCGACAACTGTACCGTCTGGCTTATTGGTGGTGACAATTCGGCAGCATTCGCAGCTATTATCGGCTAGCTTTTGCTCTGGCACAAAACTAGCGCCTTTGTCATTTGAAGATGCATAGTAAATTGCAGCGCCATCATACTTTTTATTGCCCGCTTTAGCCGCCAACAAATCGCGCTTATCTACCCAAGTAACCGTTATTTTGCCGTTAGGCGCCACATGCAGCGCGTCAAATCGATGGGTAATTTCGGCACGGTCTGTGTGCACTATTTGCGGATTTTCAAAGCTTTTACCCGCATTAATCGATCGCGCAAACCAGATATAGCCCGAAAATGGCGTTTTTAATGCTTCTGTCCAAGTTAGGTAAATATGGCCTTCTGGGCTAATGGCAATTTTAGGTCTGGCTTCGCCATCGGCACCAATTTTTTGCGCTGATTTGTTTACCTGCACAGGTTTAGAAAAGCTTTTGCCTAAATCGCTACTGGCATCCACCTGCACAAAACCGTCTTTAACGCTTGCGCGCCATAGTTTACCTTGCGCATCAAAAGCCACGCTAATCGCTAAATTAGATTTCTGCGGCATGGTGTGTTCTTCATGCGCCTGCACCTTCATTTGTACCTGCAAACCCATTAAAAACAGCATTATAAACATCAAATATTTCATTTTTTACCTTAAAAATTACTTAATTAAACGCGCATTGAGCAGAGCTGCAATGCGCTGTTTTAGCCGATTCTTAATAATCAAACTTTAATTTCACATAGCCTGTTCGCTGCGGATACGGGTGAAAAATATAGGCTTTATCGTTATTCAAATTATCAACACCCACGCTTGCCGTCAATTTATCGGCAAACTTATAATTGGCTTTTACATCCACAAAAAAGAACTTACTTGCGCCGCCAAACGTTTCAGGATTGGTATCCGAATTATCCAGTGTATTGTATTGCCTGCCACTATAACGCGCGGCTAGGCTATAAGTTAGCTTGTTGCCGTGATGATAAGTGGCCACCGCTTTAAATTGGCTTTTGGGGATGCGCAATGGCTTATTGCCTTCAATATTAGGATTGGCTTGATTGCGTAAAATTTCCGCGTCGGTCAACGTAATGCTGCCTAATAAATCCAAGCCGTGCACCCACACATCCTGCCATTCGGTCGATAATTCAATGCCGCGCGTGCGCACATGATCAATATTTTGAATAAACGTACATTGCGTGCCTAAACAGCCTGGCCCTGTGGGAACGGTTTGCGAAATTAGCGCATCGTATTTATTTTCGGTAAACAAACTAGCGCGAATTAAGCCGCTGGCAAAACGCCGTTCTGCGGTAAATTCGCCTGAAATCACCTCTTCGGTTTTTAAATCCGGGTTGTTTTGCACTAAAGACGTGCCATTAAGCACCTGCTGATAAAGCTCGCCCACGGTTGCAAATCGAAACGCTTGCCCCAGCGATGCCCTAAAACCCCAAGCCTGATTAGTGTCTATATTCGGCTCAAAACTGATGGATGCTTTGGGCGAAAATTTATGGTCTGATTTATCTTGATATTGGCTGGTTTGAAAGCTGCCGCCAGTGGTGGTTTGGTTGCGACCATTGCTGGCTTTCCAGTATTCTTGCCGCGCGCCCAGTGTTATTGCCCACTGCGGATTTAATTGCCATTTATCTTGCACATACAGCGCTTGGGTTTGAGTTTCGCCACGCGATGTGGCAAATAGCGCGCCTTTATTGCCCACTGACCAATCCGCCGTATTATTGGTGTTGCTTCTTAAATTGTAATCATCCACATGGTAGCCAAACTCAATCGTATGCTGATCATTATTGCCATCAATCGGCCTTAATGTGCCGCGCGCATCAAACACTGTCCAACCTGTGCCGCTTTGATCTACCACACGGCCGACTTTATTTAGATAAGGATTACCAGCCGCTACCGTGCCGCCTGATGGTACATTAGATGTACTATTTTTATCTTTTTGATAGTCATAATCCGATAAAGTAAATTGCCAATCAAACAAACCTTTGGTGTTGGATTTAATATCTAAAGCCTGCATGATATGCATAGACTGCATTTCGTTTGGATTGTTAAAGCCGTTTACATCATAATTTTGCCCATTAAATGTCACGCGGCCGTTATAAACCGCGTTGCCGGCCGCATCCTTAATATAGCTTTCTACATCGTTTCGGCTATCTAAATCCCACACGCCAATGGTGTAAGCGGCTTTAATGGTTGGCGTAATATCGTAAGCGGCTTTTAGTTTTAAATTAAGCTGCTCACTTTTATCAATGCCTGTTGCGCCAAATGTCACGCGGTTTTTGCCTGATGGGTCTTTATCTAAATAGGCGCCAGTCACCGCGGTTCTTGAGCCTGCGGCTGTGCCTAAGGCAATGCTATTGGCAAATTGCATAGGCTGGCTAGTAGACTCTAAGCGATCAGCCGTAAACAAAAAGCTTAAATCATTGATTTTATTGCCAACAGAAAACGTTTCATGATGGCCATCAAAGGTTTTATCGGTGCCATATTGCTTAAAATTTTGCGCAAAGCCTTGCACGCTGGCATGCGCCTCAAGCTTGCTTGGCATGCGCGTATTTAAATTAATTACACCACCTAGTGAATTACCTGCATATAAAGCCGAAAACGGGCCGTATAAAATATTTACACTTTCAATTTCTTCTGGGCTTACCATTCCCCAGCGCGGCGCAAAACCAAAATTGTTACCCAATAAATTAGATAACAAAACGCCATCGGCATATAGCAGCGTTTGCGCGCTTGATAGCGTGCCTGTTGTGCGCGTGGCAATCGGCCCATTGCGGTCGCCAATATAGCGCTCGCGCACCTGAAAGCTAGGCAAATATTTTAATGTTTGCTGCGATGTAGTGGCATTAATCGTGTCTTCAATTTGTTGCTTGCTAAACGATTCAACCGCCGCTGGGTGATTAACAATACGGCTATCAATCGGCGCGGTTACGCTTATTTCTTCTAGCTGTAATGCTTCGTTGTGATCAGCCAATACGCTAGGCGAAAATCCGGCGGCTAGTGCGCTTAGCACACATAAATTTATTGTTTTTATCATGTCAAACTCCAAAAAATAAGGGTATATCACCATTAAATGGCGACAAAAATCTTGAATTTTTAAAGCGTGCTAGGTGGGGCTTGCGAAGGGGGTGAAACGTAAGAATGAGATACAACAATGGGGCGGCTATATTCGGCAAGTTGCTGTGCTGTGGCCTCTAATTTAGCAATAATTAAAGCATTGCTGGCAGGCAAACTGGCGGCTGTGGCTGCATTGGCGCAAAACGGACAATGTTCTAAGTGCATGCTCATGGTTTTAGGCGCTACTTTAGTTACCGTAAATTCAGTCGCTAATTGCTTGCCTTTTGTGGTGATCACTTGAATAACCACTTTTTCACCGTTGCTAGTACACACCTCTTGCGCAAAGCTATTGCTGTTGTTTTGTGCGGCTAACGCATGCGAAATGCTGGGCGCAACCGACGCAAAGAATATCGCCAATAAGGCAATAAAATGCACAAAACGAAATAGTCTTTTAGACAACATGTGCGCATTGTACTTTTGCCACACACACAAGGCAAATCACATTTTCATATATAGAACAAACACAAAAAGAGGAATTTGTAAAAATTAGGTTAAAATTCGCCTTAATCTTTTTAGGAAAACTCACCATGGCAGTTGGCAGCTTACTAGCGCTTTTAGACGATATTGCAACCATTTTAGACGACGTTTCGGTGATGACTAAAGTAGCCGCCAAAAAAACGGCAGGCGTGTTGGGCGATGATTTAGCATTAAACGCACAACAAGTTTCGGGCGTATCGGCAGAGCGCGAGCTGCCTGTAGTTTGGGCGGTGGCAAAAGGCTCGTTTATCAACAAAGTCATTTTAGTGCCCACCGCTTTAGCCATCAGCTATTTTGCGCCATGGGCCATAACGCCATTATTAATGATAGGCGGCGCCTTTTTATGCTTTGAAGGTTTTGAAAAAATAGCGCATAAATTTTTACATGCCAAAGACGATGCATCGCACAACAAAGCGATTGAGAAAGCGGTTGCCGACCCAACGGTTGATTTGGTGGCTTTAGAAAAAGATAAAATCAAAGGTGCGATAAGAACGGATTTTATTTTATCGGCCGAGATTATTGTCATTGCCTTGGGCACGGTTTCTACCGAAATATTTAGCAAACAAATTGCCGTTGTTTCAGCCATTGCACTCATTATGACGGTTGGCGTGTACGGCTTGGTAGCCGGCATTGTTAAGCTAGATGACTTAGGTTTGCATTTAATGCTTAAAAAAGGCCAAGGTTTTTATAAACAATTGCAGCGGAAAATCGGCCAAAAACTATTGGCATTTGCGCCTATTTTAATGCGCACATTAACGGTTGTAGGCACCGCCGCTATGTTTATGGTGGGCGGCAGTATTATTGGCCATGGCGTGCCTGCGCTGCATCACTTTAGCGAAGGCGTTTCTGCTTATTTACAGAAGTTGCCAGCAGTTGGCAGCACCTTAGCCTTTATTTCGCCGATTATAGTTGATGCAATTATTGGCTTAATTGTGGGTGCCATTTGTGTGGCAGGGTTTGAATTAATTAAAAAAGTACTGCCAAAAAAGCATTAATTTGGATGACGTTTGCGCATAAAACCAAGTGGAATTAAGCCCAAAATCATCATTACATAAGTGGACGGTTCAGGCACTAGCGTAACTAAAGCGTTATTGCCACCACCACCATTAATAACTAAACCAGAGTTAGAACTTAGTAAGATACTGCCGCCAAGACCATTAAGAACAGGCTTTGGCTCAACTAGAATGATACTAGTTTTAATGTCGCGCCCAGCCTGTAGTTCTATGTTGGAAGTTAACGTTAGCTGTTCACTTTTTAAAATAGGTCTAACAAAACTTAACGTTTTGTTTTGTAACACATCTTCTGCAATCAAAGCATCAGCTCCGCAGCTAGTGCTGTAGCCATTGTCGAGCGAAATTACTAAGTTTGAGCTGCAACTAAAGCTGAGGCTAGTGGCCGATGCTAGCTGTGGAATTAAGGCGATGCCAAGACTAATTGCTATGGCGGTTTTGGTTGTTGTTATAAGCATGGCATACCCTTTTTTATGTTTAATTGCATGGTATGTCAGCATTAAACACAAGGCTATGCGCCGATAAGACTAGATTTTCAAATCTAAATTGTCACAAATATTTTTTGCTTATTCATCATCGGAAAAACGCTGCTCTTTAAACGGGTCAGCATCATTATGGTAACCGCGCACTTCCCAAAATCCGCGTTTATCATACTCATGCAGCTCAATGGCTTTTAGCCACTTGGCGCCTTTCCAAGCATAGCGTTTTGGCACAATCATGCGTACCGGGCCGCCGTGCGCAGTGGTTAGCGGATAACCCAACGCCGAATGCGCAACCATCACATCGTCATCCAGCAAGGCTTCTAGCGGTAAATTGGTGGTATAGCCATCGTAACCATGCAAAGTCACGTAATGCGCGTTTTCAAGCGGCTCTGCCATCATCAGCAACTCTTGCGCCTTAACGCCCACCCAATCCATGTCTAAACGCGTCCAGCGCGTTACACAATGAAAATCCGACACATCGCTTGTTTGTGGCAGGGTCTGAAAAGCATCCCAATCCAGATTTAGCTCATTTGCAACCAAGCCATACACGCGCAATTGCCAATTATCTTTATTGATATCAGGCAGAATACCTAAATCTAAAATCGGAAAATTTTTAACTTCGGTTTGGCCCGCAGGCACGCGAATATCTTGATTTGTCTTACCCGGCGCACTACCCTTTTTGGCAATAGCAATCTTGCCGGCAATCAGCTTTTTCCAATCTGGCACTGCAATCTCCTCACGCTTAAGGCACTGCTATTTTAATTTTTATATCGCAGGCTTCTTAAAACTATCCAACAATAAAAGCGCAACCCCAACACAAATCGCGCTATCGGCCACATTAAAAGCTGGCCAAAACCAATCGTTTACATGAAATGACAGAAAATCCACCACATACCCTAAAGTAAGCCTGTCATACAAATTACCAATTGCGCCGCCTAATACTAGGGCCAGCCCAAAGCAAAAAAGTTTTTGGTTTTGATGTTTTTTAATCAAATAAGTAATCACAACCACTGCAATCATCGAAACACCACTAAAAAACCACTTTTGCCAACCGCCCGCATCCGCCAAAAAGCTAAAAGCCGCACCTTCATTGTGATAGCGCACTAAATCAAAGAAATTAGTGATTTTTAAATGTTCACCGTATTCAAAAGCGCGTTGTACCAAATGCTTGGTGTATAAATCTATCGCGACAATAAAGGCGCTGATGCTAAACCATTTGTAAAAAACCTTGTTCATTTCATACTCTCAACAATCAAACCACCGTCATTCTGAGCCGGATGATTTATCAAGGCGAAGAATCCAGTTTTTGCCACCAAAGTTCTGGATTCTTCGCCCAAACAAATCTTGGGCTCAGAATGACGATATAGCGGATAAATAAGGCAATTAAGCATATTTGCGCACCTCGCCCGACCCAAATAAATTGCTCACGCAACGGCCGCAAATAGTTGGGTGTTCAGCATGCGCGCCAACATCGGCGCGGTAATGCCAGCAACGGTCGCATTTAACATGCGCGCTTGGTGATACATCAATTTGCACACTTGAACCCGCTTGCTTAAACACTTTTGCGCGCGATGTAATCATCACAAAACGCAAATCATCTTTTAAGCTTTCTAACGACTCAAACAATTGGCCGTCGGCATAAATATCAATCTCTGATTGCAGTGATGAACCAACCAAACTTTGCGCGCGTTTTTCCTCAATTGCTTTATTTGCAAGGCCGCGAACACTAATCACATCTTGCCAAGCCAAAATTTCTTTTTCGGTTAGCGCATGTTTAGGCAAGTCATACCAAACGTCTTCAAACACGGTTTTTTGATTATTCACTTCTAAAATCTGCCAAATTTCATCAGCCGTAAAGCTTAAAATTGGCGCGATTAAGCGCATAAAGGCATGGGTAATATGATGCAAAGCGCTTTGCGCCGCGCGGCGTGCATGTGAATTTTCACCTGCCGTGTATAGCCTATCTTTTAAAATATCTAAGTAAAAACCGCCTAAATCTTCAGAGCAGAAACTGACGATTTTTTGCACCGCCAAATGAAATTCGTAACGGTCATAATCAGCCAATACTTCTGTTTGCAATTTTTCGGTTAAATATAAAGCGTAGCGGTCAATTTCCAGCCATTCATCCACTGGCAATAAATCTTTGCTGGCATCAAAATCCGCCAAATTCGCCAATAAAAACTTCATGGTATTGCGAATACGGCGATAGCTTTCGGCCACGCGTTTTAAAATCTCATCCGAAATCGTTAGCTCGCCTGAGTAATCGGTTGATGCCGTCCATAAACGCAAAATATCCGCGCCATAGGTATCCATCACCTTTTGCGGCGCCACTACATTGCCTTTCGATTTACTCATTTTATGGCCTGCGCCATCCACCACAAAACCATGCGTTAACAAGGCGTTGTAAGGCGCGCGACCATCAATAGCGCAACCAGTGAGTAAGCTAGATTGAAACCAGCCGCGATGCTGATCAGAGCCTTCTAAATATAAATCAGCAGGGAAATTTAGCTCTGGGCGGCGTTTTAAAACCGCCGCATGCGTGGCTCCTGAGTCAAACCAAACGTCTAAGGTATAGGTGACTTTTTTATATTCCGCCATATTTTCAGGCGCGTGTTTGCTTAAAAAAGCATCACTATCCAAACTAAACCAAGCTTCAACACCTGCTTTTTCAACTAGTAAACAAGCTTGTTCTAACAATTCTGCCGTTTGCGGATGCGGCTCGCCCGTTTCTTTATGCACAAAAAACGGCATTGGCACGCCCCAATTACGTTGGCGCGAAACGCACCAATCAGGGCGATTTTTAATCATCGCCTCTAAGCGTGCACGACCCCAACTGGGGAAAAATTCGGTTTCATCCACCGCCTTATTAGCATGTTTACGCAAACTTGTGCCAGCCAAATCTTGTGCGTTCATGCCAATAAACCATTGGTGAGTGGCTAATTGCATTAACGGCGTTTTGTGGCGCCAGCAATGCGGAAAGCTATGATTTAAGCGCGCACTGGCCAGCAGATTGCCCGTTTCTAGCATTTTAGCCAAAATCACTTTATTGGCATCTTGACGACTTAAACCGCGAATCGCCTCAAATTCCACCAAATCGCTATTAAAGAATTTCCCATCACCACCCATTAAAATACGCGGTTTTTCATTAGGGAAATTGGCGCGCATTACCAACCAGTCATCATTACCATGCGCGGCGGCGGTATGCACTAAGCCTGTACCGGCATCGGTTGTCACGTGGTCGCCTGTAATAATTGGCACTTGGCGATTATCGAATGGATGGTTAAGTTGTAGCCCTTTTAATGCAACGCCTTTGCATGTGGCAATTACTTTATAATTTTCTTCTGCATAACGCGCCAACGTACTCGCCGCAAGCTCATGCACTAAAACTAATAAGCCTTTGTTGGTTTGAATTAAATCATAATCAAGTTCAGCATTAACGCTCACCGCTTGGTTTGCAGGCAATGTCCAAGGTGTAGTCGTCCAAATCACCGCATAGGCGTCACCCACCACATCTACGCCGAACGCTTTACTTAATGCCGCGTTATCCACCACTTTAAAACCTACATCAATCGCAGGCGAATTCACATCTTCGTATTCCACCTCAGCCTCTGCCAACGCGCTGCCGCAATCGACGCACCAATGCACAGGCTTGCTGCCTTGATACAAATAGCCGTTTTGTTGAATTTCGCCCAAAGCGCGCATGATATCGGCTTCGGTTTTGAAATCCATGGTGAGGTATGGATTATTCCAATCGCCCAACACACCTAAACGGATAAAATCTTTCTTTTGCTTTTCGACTTGCTCAGCCGCATAGGCGCGACACAATTCGCGAAATTTGGCAGGGTCTATATTTTTGCCATGATTTTTCTCTACCACCAGCTCAATCGGCAAGCCGTGGCAATCCCAACCTGGAACATATGGCGCATCAAAACCGCTTAAAGTTTTAGATTTAACAATGATATCTTTTAAGATTTTATTCACCGCGTGGCCGATATGAATATCGCCATTGGCATAGGGTGGGCCATCATGCAGAATAAATTTCTTGGCCCCTTTGCGTGACGCACGAATGCGCTCATACAGCTTTTTATCTGTCCATTGTTTAAGCCAAGCAGGTTCGCGCTTGGCTAAATCGCCGCGCATAGGAAAAGGCGTTTCAGGCTGGTTGATTTTATATTTCAAATCTTTAGTTTGTTCTGTCATCTTAAATCTCAAAAAATCTTAAAAAATCTTAAATTTCTAGTTATTTCTTATTTTGTCATCCCCTCCTACGCGGGAATGACGATGCTGAAAAAATTTCTTGCCACAACAATATCTTGCGAAATTTGCGCTTTTAAAGCGTCTAATCCGCTAAATTTCATTTCATTGCGAATTTTGTGCAAAAATTCTACATGCACATGTCTGCCGTATAAATCTTCATTAAAATCAAGAATATGCACTTCTAACGATAGCTTGGGCACGCCGGCAATGGTTGGGCGTACCCCCAAATTGGCTACCGCATTTAATCCGTCCAATTTTACTGCATATACCCCGGTTAAGGCAGGTCGTTCATGCTTGATATGAATATTAGCCGTGGGAAAGCCCAGCTCGCGGCCACGTTTAGCGCCATGCACCACTTTTCCGCTAATGCTGTAAGCGCGGCCCAGTAATGCTGATGCCAACTGCAAGTTGCCATACGATAAAGCATCACGCACACGCGTGCTGGATATGCGTTCATTGGCGAAATTAATGGGCGCAAAATCAATCAAATCAAAAGCATTGGTTTTAAAATCGGCCACTGTGCCAGTGCGTTTGGCGCCAAATCTAAAGTCTTCACCCACCAAAATTGTGCTCACCTGCATTTTTTTGCGCAACATTTCATCCATAAAAGCTTGCGCGCTAATGGCTGAAAAGCGTTGATTAAAGGCGCATACAAAGGTTTTTTGCACGCCAGCTTCAACAAAATATTCTAGTTTTTCGCGCAAATTACATAAACGGCTTGGTGCATTTAATGGCGTAAAAAACTCGCGCGGATGCGGCTCAAACGTCATCACCGCAGGCGTTAAATTTTTAGCGCGCGATACTTCAATTAAGCGCTTTAACAAGGTTTGATGGCCTAAATGCATGCCGTCAAAATTGCCAATCGCTAATGCAAGCGCGCCATTATCCGTTGCTGGAATATGCCTAAAAACTTGCATTAACTTTTAACCCTGCGCATATAGTCTTTAGGTCTAAAACCTAATACAAACAAGGTGGAAAAGTAACTTAATCCGCCCAAACTAACCAAACCGCCAAGATTAATTAAGCGCTTGATTAAGCTGAAATTAAGCCACGCACTGGCATCGCCCATCGCAAAATACAGCACAACGGTCATCACACCCAATGCCAACAATAATTTCAGCAGAAAAATCAGCCAGCCCGTTTGCGGCTTATAAATGTGTGCTTTGCGCAGGTGATAAAACAGCAATGAGGCATTGATGCACGCGCCCAAGCCAATTGCCAAGGCCAATGCGGCATGGTTTAAATGCAAGCCAAAGATAAATATCAGGTTCATTAACTGCGTTGCCACCAAGGTAAATATGGCAATTTTGACTGGCGTTTTAATATTTTGGCGCGCATAAAAACCGGGCGCTAAAATTTTCACCAAAATTAAGCCTAACAAACCAATGCTGTAAGCAATCAGCGCTTGTTGCGTCATGGCTACGTCAATTGCGGTAAATTTGCCGTAGTGAAACAAGGTAGCCACTAAAGGTGTGGCTAAAACCGCTAACGCTACCGCTGCAGGCGCGGCCAAAATAAAGGTTAAACGCAAGCCCCAGTCTAACAACTGTGAGTATTCACTATCATCGCTACCCGCATAGGCCTTAGATAGGCTTGGCAATAATATAGTGCCTAAAGCCACACCCAATACGCCTGTTGGGAATTCCATTAAGCGGTCAGCGTAATAAAGCCAGCTCACACTGCCAGTGGCTAAGAATGAAGCGAAAATAGTATTAATAATCAGCGAAATTTGCGCCACTGAAACGCCTAAAACGGCTGGCCCCATTAATTTTAATATGCGCCACACGCCTTCATCGTCGCGCTTCATTTCAAATCTTGGCAATAAACCGATTTGCTTTAAAAACGGAATTTGAAACATTAATTGCAAAAAGCCACCCACAAATACGGCCCAAGCCAGCACTTTAATGGGCTCTGCAAAATGCTCGGCAAAAAACAATACCGCGGCAATCATGGCAACATTTAGCCAAACGGGCGTAAATGCGGGAATGCCAAATTTGTTATAGGTATTAAGTACCCCGCCGGCCATGGAAACCAGCGAAATAAAGAAAATATAGGGAAATGTGATGCGCAATAACTCAATAGTGAGTTGCATCTTGTCAGGCTCTGCTTTAAATCCAGGCGCGATTAACGCCACAATCCAAGGCGCGGCCAACATGCCCAAAATAGTCACGCCCACTAAAATAATGCCTAACCAGGTGGCGACGCGATTAATTAAGCTATACGTTTCATCAAACGTGCGCTGGCTTTTATATTCGGCCAAAATCGGCACAAATGCCTGACTAAACGCGCCTTCAGCCGATATGCGGCGCAATAAGTTAGGAATTTTAAACGCTACAATAAAGGCATCGGTGATCATGCCCGCACCAAACACACGTGCAATCAGCGTATCGCGCACAAAACCTAATATGCGCGAGATAAACGTCATGCTGCCAACTTTAGCTAAAGCGTTGAGTAGATTCATTTTATTTAGAATGGATGACTTGGATATTTTTCAGATTATTCTTATGGATAAATGCTTATTTTTAATAGTGTGCATTTTAACATGGCAGCATGGCTTTATTTACATGCTTTTTCGTGATTAGTTCTTGCCAAAGAACTTAAAAAACACTATTATGCACGGTTTCGTATTAACACTAACTTACATTAGTCACAGTACTCATACTCTGACAAAAGCATTGGGACAATCAACACATGGCAAATACCGCACAAGCACGCAAACGCGCACGTCAATCTGTAAAAGTAAATGCACATAATTCTGCATTACGCTCAACTTTACGTACTGCAATTAAAAAAGTTTTAAAAGCAGTAGAAGGTGGCGATAAAGCTGTTGCAATGGCTACTTATCAAGAAAACGTTAGCGTGATTGATCGCATTGCTGATAAAAATATTATTCATAAAAATAAAGCAGCGCGTCATAAAAGCCGTTTAACTGCTGCTATTAAAGCGCTATCAACTGATGGCCCTGTAATGCTAACTAAAAAAGCCGCTCCTGCTAAAGCGAAAGCAGCACCAAAGGCAAAAGCAGCCACTCCTGCTAAATCGGCAGCAAAACCTAAAGCAGCGCCAAAAGCAAAAACAGTTTAATTAAACTAGCTAATTTAGTTAGCTTTAATTAACCAATAAAAAAGCCTCGCATGCGAGGCTTTTTTATTACCAGTACTATTTCATTACTAGGATTTAAATCAGCTCAATATAAAGCCACTCTAACCAATATTAAGCTGGCTGCGTGCAATTAACGCTGTATTTAGGAGCGCTTGTTTATCTTGCACTTTCAAACGTCCAATCACGGTAAAGTGGCCCATTTTTCTTGCTTTGCGTGGCTCTTCTTTGCTATATAAATGTAGTTTAAGATTATTATGCGCCAAAGCTTTATCCCAAGCTGGCTCTACACCGCTAACCCAGCTATCACCCAAAATATTCACCATCACCGCATTGCTATGCAAACCAGAATCACCTAACGGCAAGCCAGTCAATGCGCGCACTTGTTGCTCAAATTGATTGGTCACGCAGGCATCAAGTGTGTAATGGCCCGAATTATGCGGGCGCGGCGCAATTTCATTTACCAGCAACTGTTTGCCTACCACAAAAAATTCAACGCCTAACGCGCCAACATAATCCAGTTTTTCAGCTAACTTTTTCGCCAGCTCTTGCGCGTTGGCTTTAACCACCTCACTGCAGCGCGCCGGCACAATGCTAATATCTAAAATGCCATTAAGATGGCTATTTTCAGCAGTCGGGAAAGCAGCAATATTGCCTTGTGCATCGCGCGCTAATACTACAGAAACCTCTAAATCAAGCGGCAACATTTGTTCTAATACGCAAATTTCTTGCTTAAAGCTGGTAAAAGCTTGTTGCGCTTCGGCTTGATTCTTAACCCGCGCCTGACCTTTGCCATCGTAACCAAAACGCGCTACTTTCAAAATAGCAGGGTATAAATCGCTATCATCTGCTGGCAAATCATTCATGGTATTAATGACGGCAAAAGGCGCCACTGGCAAGCCAGCTTGTTTAATAAAGTTTTTTTCTAATACGCGATTTTGCGCAATGGCCACACAAGCCGCACTGGGGCGCACTGTCACGCGTTCAGCCAATTGTTCTAACGTGCTAGCGGGAACATTCTCAAACTCAGTGGTTACCGCTTGGCAGGTTTCTGCCATTTGTTTTAGGGCGCTGGCGTCATCATAATTGGCGCATAAATGCACATCGGCAATTTTGCCCGCTGGGCTATTTGCGTCAGGATCTAAAACCGTGACTTTATAGCCTAATTCATGCGCGGCAGTCACAAAAAAGCGACCTAACTGGCCGCCGCCTAACATACCCAGCATGGCTGGCGCATTAATAGTGTTGCTGATTGTCATGGTTTCTCACTTAGCTCCATTGCGTGCACTTTTTCACTTTGTTTGGTTCTGAATTCGGCTAATTTTTTCGCTAAATCAGCGTCTTGGTTCGCCAAAATTGAAATGGCAAATAAGCCGGCATTCGCCGCACCCGCATCACCAATAGCAAAGGTGGCAACTGGTATGCCTTTTGGCATTTGAACAATTGATAATAATGAATCTTGACCTTGCAAATGCTTAGAAGGCACAGGCACGCCCAATACTGGCAAGGTGGTTTTAGCCGCAACCATACCCGGCAAATGTGCGGCGCCACCAGCGCCTGCGATAATAATTTGGTAGCCATTTTTTTGCGCGTTTTCGGCAAAGGCAAACATCAAATCTGGCGTACGATGCGCAGAAACCACTTTAGCTTCATAAGGCACACCAAAATCGGCCAGCATTTGTGCGGCATTTTTCATCACAGGCCAATCACTATCGGAACCCATGATAATGGCGACTTTTGGTTTACTCATTGATTATTACCCTTCTTAATAGCTGGCATTATGACCACAACTTAGCTTAATCCGTCATTACCGCGTAGGCGGGTATGACGATTTTTTGGTTTTAAACTAAAATTAAATTATCACGATGAATCAATTCAGACTCTTCAACATAACCTAAAATACTTTCAATTTCACTGCTGGATTTGCGCTTAATACGGCTGGCATCGTTTGAATGATAATTCACAATACCGCGCGCCACTTCAACGCCAGCTTCATTCACACACGCTACCACATCGCCACGCTCAAAACTGCCTTGCACATCAATCACGCCAATTGGCAGCAAACTTTTGCCGTCGGTTTTAAGCACTTTTACCGCGCCTGCATCCAACACCAACTTGCCGCCTAAACGTAAATGATCAGCCAACCATTGTTTCTTGGCTAATGTTTTCATTTGCGTGGCTTTTAAATGCGTGCCAATGGCCTCACCCGCGCTTAATCGCAGCAATACATCTGGCTCACGCCCGGATGCGATAATGGTGTGTGCGCCACTTTTAGCAGCACGTTTAGCGGCCAAAATTTTAGTCAGCATGCCGCCAGTGCCTACATTGCTGCCGGCGCCGCCTGCCATTTTTTCTAATTCTAAATTGCCAGCGGTTTCAAAATTGATAAATTGCGCGGTTTTATCTTTGCGCGGATCCGCCGAATACAAACCTTGCTGATCGGTTAAGATTACCAGTGTATCGGCTTCGATCAAGTTGGCGACCAATGCGGCCAGCGTATCGTTATCGCCAAAGCGAATCTCTTCCGTCACCACGGTATCATTTTCGTTGATGATTGGGATTACGTTTAAATCGAGTAAGGTTTTTAAGGTGCTGCGCGCGTTTAAATAACGCTTTCTGTCGGCCAAATCTTCATGCGTGAGTAATAACTGTGCGGTGTGCAGGCCATGTTGCGCAAAACAGCTTTCATACATTTGCACTAAACCCATTTGCCCAACTGCAGCGGCGGCTTGTAGCTCGTTTATTTCTACAGGGCGCTTTTTCCAGCCAAGCCGCTGCATGCCTTCTGCCACCGCGCCGCTTGAAACCAGCACCACTTGCTTGCCAAGTTTCACCAGCTCACTAATTTGCGCCGCCCACGCCGCAATCGCCGCCCTATCTAAGCCTTCACCATTGTTGGTGACAAGGCTAGAGCCGACTTTTACGATTAATGTTTTGGAATTAATCAGTAATGATTGGCTCATTTTTAACTTGCTCTTGTGGTTCTTTTTGGTCTATTACCGAGTCTTTTATTTCAGAATCTTCTATTTCGATTTGCGCTTTTTTAACCGCATCCAGATGGTCCATCATGGCGTAGGTTAGCTCTTTACAGCCAACGCCGCTAATGGCAGAAATCGCAAATACTGGGTCTGTCCAGCCATAATCTTTGACGAATTTTTTAACCATGTCTTTGCTATCTTGCAGCATATCGGTTTTATTTAATACCAACCAACGCGGCTTGTTATAAAGCTCTTCATCATATTTTTTTAGCTCATTCACAATCGCTTTAGCCTCAGCGACAGGATCAGTCGCTTCGTCAAACGGCGCAATATCCACCAAGTGCAATAGCAATGAAGTGCGCGCTAAATGGCGTAAAAATTGATGCCCTAAACCTGCACCTTCAGCCGCGCCCTCAATTAAACCTGGCACATCTGCAATTACAAAGCTGCGCTCTGAATCCACGCGAACCACACCCAAATTAGGGTGCAACGTGGTAAATGGATAATCGGCCACTTTTGGTTTTGCAGCAGAAACAGAGCGAATAAAGGTGGATTTACCAGCGTTTGGCATGCCTAACAAGCCAACATCGGCCAGCACTTTAAGCTCCATGTACAGCTCAAACTCTTCACCTGGCTCACCTTTTGTGCATTGGCGCGGTGAGCGATTGATAGAAGATTTGAAATGCACATTTCCTAAACCGTTATTGCCGCCTTTTGCCAGCATCACTTTGCGGCCGTGCGTGTCTAAATCGACAATCATGCGCTCTGTGGCTTTATCTGAAATAACGGTGCCAACCGGCACGCGCAAAATGGTATCTTCACCTTTTGCGCCATAACATTCTGCACCGCGACCGTTTTCACCACGCTGACCACGGAAAGTACGCGTATAGCGATAATCAACTAGGGTGTTGATGTTGCGGTCTGCAATGGCGTAAATTGAGCCACCTTTGCCACCATCACCACCATTCGGCCCGCCCATCGGCTCATATTTTTCGCGCCTAAACGTAGCAACGCCGTTACCGCCGTCACCTGCGTAAACCTTAATGGTTGCTTCATCAATAAATTTCATTCGAATACCTTTGTAAACTTATTTTTTAAGCGCATCGCCAACAGATTCAACATCATGTTGCGCGTCACTCAAAGTCCTCACTTAGCCTAAGTTGCAAGCGTATGTACGCTCCGGCTTTTCGCCCCATGCGCCTTGCGCTGCATCTTAAAAAATAAGTTTCTAGACGCGTTTGCATTATGCACAGAGCAGTCATTCTAAATCATTTAACCTAAAAACAAAAAAGCCCCATCAAACGATGAGGCTTTAATGAGATTACTTTAACTTAAACAGCAACAATACTTACAGTGTGGCGTCTTAAAGCACCTTTGATTGCAAATGTTACTTTGCCTTCAATTTTTGCAAATAGTGTGTGATCTTTACCCATGCCAACGTTTTCGCCAGCGTGCATTTTAGTACCGCGTTGACGCACAATGATGCTGCCTGCGCTAACAACTGTTTCACCAAATGCTTTAACACCTAATCGTTGTGAGTGTGAATCGCGACCGTTACGTGAACTACCGCCTGCTTTTTTGTGTGCCATGATTTAATCCTTTAATACTTATTTAATGACTTAAATGAATAAGCGTTTAATTAGTTTGTAACTTAAGCTTCTGCCACTTTGGCCGCTTTTGCTTTAGTTGCTTTTGGCGCTGCTTTTTCGGCAGACGCGCCAGCCGCTAAGATTTCACCAATTTGAATCTCTGTGAAGCTTTGGCGATGACCTTGCGTTTTACGGTAGTGTTTACGGCGACGAAATTTAAAAATCATCACTTTATCGGCACGACCATGTGAAAGCACGGTGGCACTCACTGTAGCACCAGAAATTAATGGTGAACCGATTGTTGTATTTGCGTCGTCAGAGATCATCAACACTTTGTCGATAACCACTGTAGCGCCAACATCGCCCACAATTTTTTCTACTTTAAGTCTCTCACCGGCAACTACTTTATATTGTTTGCCACCTGTTTTAATTACTGCATACATGATTTAAGCCTTGCTTCAACACGTTCAAATGAATCGCGCATTATACTTAAATAAACCTACATTGCAAACCTTAAATCACAATTAGTCACATGTTTAATGCATTCAAAAAACTTGCATTGCATTGAATGCCAGTCTTGACTGAATAGATTGCCTGTCTTAACTGAATAGATTGCAAGTGATGAATATAGACGGCGATTGCCTGTGTTAAAATATGGCACATTATATTAGCTTTTTATTATTGGCGCATCGCGTGGCTTTAAACCCTATTCAATCATCCATTTCGCTTGATATGCAAGCAGTCGACACGGTTATTCGTAACTCTCTTTATTCTGAAGTTAGTTTGATTAATACGATTGGCGAACACATCATTAACGGTGGCGGCAAACGTCTGCGGCCCGCACTGGTGTTGCTTTCTAGCGGCTTGTTTAGCCCTATTCAATCGCCACATCATCAATTAGCCGCCATTGTAGAATTTATTCATACCGCTACTTTATTGCATGATGACGTTGTAGATGAATCGGCAATGCGGCGCGGTAAAAGCACCGCCAATCATTTATTTGGTAATGCAGCCAGCGTTTTGGTGGGCGATTTTTTATATTCGCGCGCTTTTCAAATGATGGTGCAATTAAAAAATATGCGCGTGATGGAAATTTTATCCGAAGCCACCAATGTGATTGCCGAAGGCGAAGTTTTACAGCTACTTAATATCCATAATGCCGATGTTACTGAGCAACAATATTTAAAAGTGATTCATTATAAAACGGCTAAATTGTTTGAAGCCGCCATGCGTTTAGGTGCGGTGATAAATGATGCATCTAGGCAAGATGAAGACGCATTGGCGCTATACGGCATGAAGCTAGGCACAGCGTTTCAACTAGTGGATGATGTGCTGGATTTAAGCGGCGACCCTGATAAGATTGGCAAAAATTTAGGCGATGATTTAAGTGAAGGCAAGCCAACACTGCCTTTGCTATACGCCATGCAAAACAGCTTGCCAGAACAAGCGGAAACCTTGCGTAAAGCCATTAAAGCGGGTGGTTTAGATGATTTGGATAAGGTATTAGCGGCGGTAAAAGCCACGCAGGCCAATGAATACGTATTAAAGCTGGCGAAACAAGAATCGCTAGAGGGATGCGCCGCAATTGCGCATTTCCCTGATTCTATTTACAAGCAATCGCTGCTGGATTTAGCCGATTTCGCAGTGACGCGTAACTTTTAAAACGCCTCACCAAGTTAAAAACAAGTTAACTAGCCTTAAATTGAATTAAGCCGAAGTTTTAATAAACCTTAAATTCAAAAAATCTTACTTTTAAAGTTTTACTTTTAAAGTCCTGATTTTAAACTCTTAATTTAAAGTAATCGGCTCGCCGCTTTCAGCATTAAAATAACTTAAATGCGCGCAATCGCTAGTGCCATTGGTCAATGTGCCGTCAAAAAGCGCTGTGCCGTCCACATCTACTACCGCGTAACCATTATGGTAAAGCGTTACTTCGGCCAGTTTTTGCGCCAATTTAGAAGCGCTGGTTTTGTTTTTAGCGTGATCATGCTTATTCAATTCGCGCAGCGCAAAGCTAATGCAAGTTTCGGCTTCGTCTTCGCCATACACTTCCCACTGCTTGCCACCGGTTAATTGTTTTAACCAGCCCGGCAAATCTACTTCTACACGGCAAATAATCGGCTCATCCCAAGCAGGATGATCAATATTGTTCAGCTCGATTAATTCTCTGGTATTAATTAATGTTTCTTTTTGGTTGTTCATATTATTTCCTAAACGTTTTACTACAACATCTAATTACTACATGGCGGCTAAACGTTTTATTACAAGCAATTTTAGCGCCAATTGCGTAATTCCTAGCAACTAATAAGCGCTTACCAAGTTGCACACTTGGTTTAACGATGCGATGATATGCTTAGTTTACCTTAACTTTATGACTCATTTGGGGACAGTATGTTTGATTTTTTAATGCCAATTTCGGATTTATTGCGTAGCGAGCCGACTGTATTTATGACACTTTCTGTCATATTAGGGCTTTTGGTGGGCAGTTTTCTTAATGTGGTGATTCATCGCTTGCCCAAAATGATGGAACGCGAATGGCATGCCAACTGCCTTGAGCTTCAAGGTAAAGAAATCCCCGAACAAAGTAAATACACCATTGTAACTCCACGTTCAGCCTGCCCTAACTGTGGGCACCAAATCAGTGCGCTAGAGAATATTCCAGTCATTAGTTATCTGTTTTTACGCGGAAAATGCAAAGGCTGCAAAACAAAAATAAGTTTGCGCTACCCATTAATCGAAGCGCTATCTGGCGCGCTAATTGGCGCCGCGGCATATCATTACGGCTACACTTATTCCGCGCTATTTGCGTTTATCTTTATATTTGCCTTAATCACACTTACTTTTATTGATTTTGATACGCAATTATTGCCAGATGACATCACCCTGCCATTGCTATGGTTAGGGCTATTATTCAATCTAAATGGCGGTTTTACCGATTTAAAATCGGCGGTCATTGGCGCCATGCTGGGTTATTTAATTTTGTGGAGCGTGTATTGGCTATTTAAATTGGTCACTGGCAAAGAAGGCATGGGCTATGGCGATTTTAAATTGCTAGGCGCAATTGGCGCTTGGTTTGGCTGGCAATTATTGCCTGCGGTTATTTTGCTTAGCTCAGTGGCGGGCGCGTTAATTGGCATTGGCTTAATTGTATTTAAAGGCACTGGCCGTAGCACAGCCATTCCATTTGGGCCATTTTTAGCGCTGGGCGGCATTGCGGCCTTATTTTTTGGCCAACAATTAGCGGCGTTTTATTTAGGCTAGGTATGACCGTTATTGCTTTAACAGGCGGAATTGGCAGCGGCAAATCAGAAGCCGCCAAGATTTTTGCTGAACTGGGCGTGCCAGTCACCGATGTTGATGTGATTTCGCACCAACTAACAGCCGCTAATCAGCCGCTAGTTAAAGAAATAGAAGCCCAATTTGGCAGTGAATATATAACGCCAGAAGGCGCCATGAACCGGCCTGCCATGCGCGATTTGGTGTTTAGCGACAAAAATGCACTAGCTAAATTAAACGCTATTTTGCACCCCGCTGTTTATGCAGAAGCTGTTGCGCAAATGCAGCAACAAGCAGATTCGCTTTATCAAATAGTGGTGATTCCGCTGTTATTTGAAAGCCCGCGTTATTTAAAACACATTAACCGTATTTTATTGATTGATTGCGATGAAAAAACGCAAATTGCACGCATTAAAAATCGCAGCCAATTATCTGAAGCGCAAATTATGGCCATTATTAACGCGCAAACGCCTAGGCAAAAACGTTTAGAGCTAGCTGATGATGTGATTGAAAATAACGAAAATGTGGAAAATTTACGTAAAAAAATATTATCAATTCACGAAAATTACATTAATACTTGCATACTTAGCAAAACAATCTCATAATCTGCTTCAATTTAACTCTATAAGTAAGCAGACTTTAATCCCACAAGATGTCTAGCTACGAATTTCCATTTAACGAACGCATCCGCACACTTTTACGATTAGAAGACCTCTTTTCTAAAGTGTTGCTCAATGTTGATTCCAAACATCAACATAATCACCACAGCGCCCTTATTTCCTTGTTACAAATGCTGGATATTATCGATCGCGCCGATCTTAAAATGGATTTGGTGCAAGAATTAGACCGACAGCGTGCGTCCATGCAAAATTTACGTGGTAATCCTGTTATTGCAGAATCCGTTTTAGACAAAATACTCAAACAAATTGGCGCCTGCTCTACCACTTTAAGAAGCGATAGCGCCAAGCTGGGCCAGCATCTGCGCGAAAATGAGTGGTTAATGAGCATTAAGCAACGCGCTGGCATACCTGGCGGCGTGTGTCAATTTGATATTCCTTCGTATCACCACTGGCTTAATCTGGATTGCGCCAAGCGCAGGCAAGATTTTGATAACTGGCTGGCCAAATTAATGCCCATGTACGATGCCATTAAAACCATTTTGCATATTTTGCGTGGTAGCGGTGTGGCGACTAAACACCATGCCGATAGCGGCTTTTTTCAGCAAATGTTAGGCGGCGCTAAACCAGCACAAATGCTGATTATTCAAATGGCAGACGATTGCCCTTGTTTTCCTGAAGTCAGCGCGAATAAATACGCGATTAATGTGCGTTTTAACGGCCTAGATTTTGTGCAAAAACCCAAGCAATGTGACCATTCCATTGATTTCACCATCACGCTTTGCAATCTGTAGTTTTGTAATCGGTTAAATTCGCAATCTGTAATCCAGCTAATCTATAATACGGCATACCAATTTAGGAATTGCCAAATGTCAGAAGTAAGTCCCCGTCTAGTTGCCTGCCCTCATTGCAAAAAAATGATTGAATACAGCATCAATAATAAATTTCGCCCTTTTTGCTCAGAGCGTTGCCAGTTAATTGATTTGGGCGATTGGGCTAACGAAAATTATAAAATTCCTGACAATTCACCGCCTACCTTGGATGATGAATTAAATTAAAATCACAGCTAAATGTTGAGTTTATGCAATTATGTTGATACATACTTGTCATTTAAATATGAATTAATAAGGCTGACCAATATCATGAAAAATCTATTTAAATCCGCTGTTTTTATGTGCTTATTGACCGCTTTTCAAGCACAAGCCGAAGTAAAAATTAGCGATGCATGGGTGCGTGCCAATGTGCCCGGCCAAAAGGTAGGCGCGGCTTACATGTCACTTAACAGCCCGCAAGACAGCACACTTGTATTCGTAGAATCAACCGCGGCAGGCTCAGTTGAGATTCATAGCATGAGCATGAATAACGGCGTAATGAAAATGCGTATGTTGGAAGAATTAACTCTTAAAGCAGGCAAAACAGAGAAACTAGCACCGGGCGGCTTTCATTTGATGTTATTTGATTTGGCCAAACCTTTAAAAGCAGGCGAAAAAGCCACTTTTAAACTATGCTTTAAAGACAAAGCAGGCAACATTACGCATCAAACTGTAGTGTTGCCTATTAAAGAAATTAATTAGAAATTAATTATCGCCACAACGCGCGTTGCATCGCCACGCCACGCGCGCCACATTGCAACGCTTGTGGCAAATCGGATTCACGCATTCCACCTAACGCATAAACAGGCAAATTGCAGTTTTCAATCATTTGCGCAAAGTTCTGCCAGCCTAATGGCACGGCGTCATCATGACTTTTGGTGGGTTTTACTGGTGATAGCACCACAAAATCCAGCCCTAATTTTTCAGCATGCGCTAACTCTAAAGCATCATGACAAGAAGCAGCAACCATCAAATCGGCTGGCTTTTCCTGTAATTGCATCAGCTGTACACTGGTTAAATGCACACCATCTGCACCCAATTGTCGCGTTAATTCAATATCACTATTAATTAACACTTTTGCTTTATATGGTCTTGCTAACGTAATCACTTTTTCGGCAAAGTTTTTTAAATCGGTGCTTGCAAGCTGCTTTTCGCGAATTTGGATTAGCTTTAAACCTTGTTTTAATTGGCTTTCAAGCCCACTCAAAAATACCTGCTCACCCATTTCATGCAAATTAGTAATGGCATAAATAGTGGGTAATGCCAGCGCGTGCATAATCGGCGCATTGGCAGGCAAAACGGGTGAAACGGTAATGTTGGCAGGCGTTTGCCAGCTTAATTGTTGGCCTTCTTTTGCCGCTAATATGCCTTGCCATTCGGTTACAAAATAAAAATATAGCTTAACGATTTTAGCAGCAGAGTCATGCGTGGCCGGATAATCAAAGCGGCGTGTTAACCATGCTTGTGTTTTGGTAGGCGTAATACCCAACTCTTCTTGCAACTCACGGCTTAAGCCTTGTTCTGGCGTTTCGTTGGCTTCAATTTTTCCACCGGGAAATTCCCACCAACCAGCCCAACCCTTACCTGCGGGGCGGCTTGCCATTAAAAATTGACCATCGGATTGCTGAACAATACCAACCGCGACTTGCACAACTTTACTCATGTAATGATTGCTTCGTCAGGCCAATTTTTCCAGCGTAATCACGCGCAAATTGATAGGCCACACGGCCACTGCGTGCGCCACGCGTATGCGTAAATTGTAGCGCCGCTTTTTGTGCCGCATCGTCAAAGTTCAAACCAAACGTTTCTAACCAATTTTTGGCGATGGCTAAATACTCATCTTGGTCAAACGCATAAAACGATAGCCACAGGCCAAATCGCTCAGCCAGCGCGGTTTTTTCTTCAATGGTATCGCTTGGCCTAATTTCACCATCAGCATGTTTAACCGCCAAATTATCCACCATATATTCTGGCATTAAATTTTTGCGGTTAGATGTGGCATACACCAACACATTATTTGAAATACTGGCTACGGATCCATCCAGCACCACTTTTAATGCTTTGTAGCTGGCATCGTTGGCTTCAAATGTTAAGTCATCGCAAAAGATAATAAATTTTTCAGCACGATCACGAATCAGGCTGACAATTTCACCCAAATAAATCAGGTCTTGTTTATCCACCTCAATCAAACGCAAACCTTGCGCCGAATATTGCGTTAACAATGCTTTAATAAGTGACGATTTACCTGTGCCGCGCGCGCCTGTTAGCAATACATTGTTAGCCGGCAATCCCGCTAAAAACTGCCGTGTATTACGCACAATCTCAGCTTTTTGTGCATCCACAAAATGAATATTCGCCAGCTGCATATGATGCGGATGCGCAATTGCCTGCAAATGGCCCTTGCCATTTTGCATTACCCAGCGCCAAGCAAGCACAGTCCAATCTATTTGAGCTTTAGCAGGTGGCAAAAAGCCTTCCAGCTTGCCAATTAAGCCTTCTGCGCGGGTGATTAAATTTTCTAATGGACTCATATTTTAACTGCTCATCGCTAATTGACTCAGAAGGCGTGGATATGAGATGAAATGCAAGGCGCGAGACAAAAATAAAACGCAGACAGTACATAAAGTACGGCAAGTTTTATTTTTGTTGAAGCAACGCCGCAGTTCGCTCATAGACATGACTTATGAGCGGTAGTCGGCATTGATTTTGACGTAGTCATAGCTAAAATCACACGTCCAAATCGTAACATTTTCAGCGCCGCGATTCAGCACTACACGCACCAAAATATCCGATTCTTTCATAACCGCTGAGCCTTGGCTCTCTTGATAGCTTGCGGCGCGACCGCCTTTTTCGGCTACTAAAACATCGCCTAAGTATAAATCCAGCTTATCCACATCTAAATCATCAATACCGGCATAACCAATCGCCGCTAAAATTCGGCCTAAGTTTGGGTCGCTGGCAAAAAACGCGGTTTTAATTAACGGTGAATGGGCGATGGCATAAGCCACTTTGCGGCACTCTACTTCGTCTTTTCCGCCTTCAACTGTGACTGTCATAAACTTGGTTGCACCTTCGCCATCGCGCACAATGGCTTGTGCCAACTCAATCGCTACATCGGTTAACGCATCACGCAAGGCCATAAAATCATCGCTGCCGATCGCCACTTCAGCATTACCTGCCAAATTGGTCGCCATCATAATCAGGCTATCGTTGGTTGATGTATCGCCATCCACCGTAATGCAGTTAAACGATTTTTTGACCGCATATTGAATAATCACCTCAAGCGCCGATTGGCTTACGGTGGCATCGGTAGCGATATAACCCAGCATGGTCGCCATATTGGGGTGAATCATGCCGCTACCCTTGCTGATGCCTGTAATCGTCACCGTTTTGCCAGCTAGCTGAATTTGACGCGATGTGCCTTTGGCCACAATATCGGTGGTCATAATCGCTTCAGCCGCATTTAGCCAATTATCTTCTTTTAAATTCTCAATCGCCGCTGGCATGCCTGCAATTACCTTATCCACTGGCAGCGGCTCTAAAATAACACCGGTTGAAAACGGCAATACTTGGTTTGGCGCAATATTTAGCAGCGCGCTTAAGGCCTCACAGCTTTGCTTGGCGCGCTTTAAGCCATCTTCACCGGTCCCCGCATTGGCGCAACCCGTATTCACCAACAAAGCGCGAATACCAGCCGTTTCGGCCAAATGTGTTTTACACAAAATAACTGGTGCCGCGCAAAAGCGGTTTAAGGTAAAAACACCCGCCACACTGCCGCCCTCTGGCACAGTAATAACCAACACATCTTTACGGTCTGGCTTGCGCACATGCGCTTTGGCAAAGCCCAATTGAACGCCCTTAACAGGCAATAAAGCAGCAGATTCTGGAGCTGATAATTTAACTGGCATCACGTTTCCTACAAAAATTGATTGTTGATTTTACATGTTTGACGCTTATTTTAAGCCATTGAGCCGTTAATTGAGTATTTGGCTTAAAGATAATTTACTTTAACAATTCAGCTTGCAATATAGATTTAACAGAATGGCGTTTTTTGAATTAAACATTTTTAGAGATTAGCGCTTTTATAAAAATAATTATTTTGTGCTAAACTTGTACGCAAGTATATATTTTAGTTCTATACAAAAATATGCAAGAAAAGCAAAAAAACATTCATATTGAAAAAATCAAACTATTGTATTTGCATAGTTTAATTCCAGCTGTTTTAAGCGGCGTGGCTGGGCTGTTTTTGGTGGCGGCGTTATGGAAAAGCGCTAATCAGCAGCATTTGCTCATTTGGTTGGTAGTCACATTGTCACTTTCTCTGCTTCGCGTCATCCTCATTTCCATGTTTCAGCATGAAAATCCACAAAATGAGGCGGTATTAAAGTGGGAAAAACCGTATTCCATTAGTTTATTAATCGTGTTTTTGTCTTGGAGCATTGGCCTGCTTTGGATTATGCCTACAGACAATTTAAGCGCGGTATTTATCATCAATACCTTTTCTATCGGCTTGGCAGGCGCTGCCATTTCTTGGTACAGCCCGTCGCGCTATTTGCAAATGTCGAGCATTTCGCTGGCATTAATCCCTATGATTATTGTGCTGCTAACCCTTGGCCGTGATGAGGCGTTGTGGGTTGGCGTTGCGGCTAGTTGCCTGTATGTGTCTTGTATGATTACCAGCATGCTGTTGCAAAAAACCTTTAATGGTAATTTAGAATTGGCTTACGATTTAGAAGTGGCAAAAAAGAATGCTGAAGACTTAGCCAGCACCGATGTGTTAACAGGCTTAAATAATCGCCGCGCGTTTTTTGATAAAGCCGAAACTCTGTTTGCTTTTTGCAAGCGCAATAATCAGCCAGTAAGCGCTTTAATGCTGGATATTGACCACTTTAAGAAAATCAACGACAGCTTTGGCCACTCTGCTGGTGATATAGCCTTGCGCAATTTAGGCCGATTATTGAAAAATAATCTGCGCGACTCTGATTTATCGTGCCGATTTGGTGGCGAAGAATTTGTTATTTTATTGCCCAATACAACGGCCGCCGAGGCTTGCGAAATGGCCAATACACTCAAGCATATTATGATGACATCGACGATTGCATTGGCCGATGAAAACTCACTTTCGCTGACGGCTAGTTTTGGCGTTTCTGCCCACGGCGAAACGGTTGAAGATTTATTGCATCATGCCGATGAAGCCATGTATTTAGCCAAAAATGGCGGGCGAAATCATGTGATGATTTATTGTGCTTGAATGCGTTTAATTGTTATGCACAAAATTTTAAGGACAGCGAAGAATTTAATTGATTCTAAAATATAGCGCTGGATCCTTCGCTTTGCTCAGAATGACGGGAAAAACATTAAGCCCTGCGCCAAGTGGTGCCTTGTGCAGTGTCTTCTAAAATAATACCTGCATCGGCTAGCTGTTTACGAATGGCATCGGCTTCGGCAAAGTTTTTGGATTTTTTAGCTTCCGCTCTCTGTTGAATAAATTCTTCCACGGCTTTCTCAACACCTAAAAGCTCAATTATTGCTTTTGATTTTAAATTACCTACTTTAGATTGCGTGCTAACTCCTGTTAATGCAACAGTTACTTGTCTTACACCTTGTAAATAAGGCTCAGCGTCTAGTGTTAGCAAACCAAAAATGCCACCCAACTTTTTCATCAGCCCAGAAACTTTAGCATCTTTGGTGCGATTAGCTTCACTTGCCAAATCAAAAAGTACAGCCATGGCCTCTGAGGTACTAAAGTCATCATCCATTGCAGCTTTAAATCTTAGCGCGTAAGGATTAGCCCAATCAATTTCAATATTTGCCGGCGGTACATTTTTAAGAGTTATATACAATCTATCATGAGCTTGTTTCGCATCATCTAGATGCACATCGGAATAGTTGAGAGGACTGCGGTAATGGGCTCTTAAGATAAAAAAACGCACTACATCGGCATCGTATTTTTTCAAAACTTCGCGAATGGTAAAAAAGTTGCCTAATGACTTAGACATCTTCTCATCGTCTACTCGCACAAAACCGTTATGCATCCAATAATTGGCCATTTGGCAGGGCTTGCCGTCATGGCTGTGCGCCGCTTCGGATTGGGCAATTTCATTTTCATGATGCGGAAACTGTAAATCTTGGCCGCCACCGTGAATATCAAAGTGCGCGCCTAAATGCGCAGCGCTCATCACAGAGCATTCAATATGCCAGCCTGGGCGGCCTTTGCCGCCATTTGGGCCGCCAAACGGTGAATCCCAATTGGGCTCATTTGGTTTTACCGATTTCCACAACACAAAATCCATCGGATCTTTTTTTAAGGTATCGATTTCCACACGTTCACCTGCACGTAAATCGTCTAAACTTTTGCCGGATAATTTGCCGTAATCGGCAAAGCTGCGCACGCTGTAAAACACATCACCATTGGCAGCGGCGTAGGCATGACCTTTTTCAATTAAAGCGGCAATCATCTTAATCATGCCATCAATATATTGGGTAGCGCGCGGCTCAATATCGGGGCGAATAATGCCTAATTTGGCCGAATCTTCATCCATGGCGTCAATAAAACGCTGGGTTAAATCGCCTATCGTTTCATTGTTTTCATTGGCACGTTTGATGATTTTGTCATCAATATCGGTGATATTTCGCACATAAGTCACTTGATAATCAGAAGCGCGCAGCCAGCGCGAAACCATATCAAACACCACCATCACGCGCGCATGGCCTAAATGACAAAAATCGTACACGGTCATGCCGCACACGTACATTTGCACTTTATTAGGCTCAATTGGGGTGAATACTTGCTTGTCGCGGCTTAGCGTGTTGTAGATTTTTAGCATCGAATAAAGTTAAAAATGGTGTTTTGTTATAAATTTACGTAAATTTGTAATAAAAGGCGATTCAATTGGCTTTTGTAAGCAAACGGGCTATTGGATGTTAGCGACGCTATTGATAGAATGGCGTTTTAATTATGGATTCGAGTATATCACAATGAATATTCCTAACCGCCTGATATATAAGCTCACCATTCAGATTTTGTTTGCGTTGAGTGTTATCACTTCTAATGTGTTTGCCGATGAATTAAAAGATATTTCCAACCTATCTGACCAAGGTCAACAAGCCGCAGCGCTTGAGCGTATTAATGCTTATTTAGCGGCTAATCCAAAAGATCCACAAGCCATGTTTATGAAAGGTATTATTCTAGTTGAAAGCGGCAAACGTGACGATGCAATTAAAACTTTTACCGATTTAACCAGCAAGTATCCAAACCTGCCTGAGCCTTACAATAATCTGGCAGTTTTATATGCCGATTCTGGCGAATATGACAAAGCGAAAAAAGCGCTTGAAACGGCCATTAAAACGCATCCAAGCTATGCCACAGCGCACGAAAATTTAGGCGATATTTATGCCCGCATGGCTTCTGAAGCTTATGATAAAGCCTTGCAACTGGATAACGGCAATTCGCGCGCGCAAAGCAAATTATCGTTAATTAAAGATTTGTTTGGCACAGGCAATAAAATGGTGGCAAAGGCCGACACAGCTAAATCCCCTAAAACGGGCACTATGCCGATTCGCCCAGCGGATAAAAAAGCAGAGCCAGCCAAAACGGTTGAGCCAGCCAAAGCGCCTGTGGATACAACGGCAGATGACGAAAGAAGCGTGAATGATGCTGTATCTAATTGGGCAAATGCTTGGTCTAACCAAGATGTGAATAAGTATTTGGCCAGTTATGCCAATAACTTTAAAACGCCAAAAGGTGAAAGCCGCAAGGCTTGGGAGCAGCAACGTCGCGAACGTATTAGCGCACCTAAAAGTATTAGCGTAGAATTGTCAAATCAGAACGTAACCATTGTAGATAACAACAATGCAAAAGTGACGTTTAAACAATCTTACAAAGGCGCGGGCAATGCAATTCGCACCGACAAAACTTTGTTACTTAAAAAAGAAAATGGCAATTGGTTGATTGAGCAAGAAGTGGCATCAAACTAATGTTTGAACTCGCTATGAACAGAATCAATGGCAAAAAAAGGCAATGCAGATTAATTTAAAGCTAATAGTATTCAAAAGTATCGCTATTTTAGGTTGCGTTTTATTGCCGTGGAACGCGACAGCGGTGAATCATGCCAGCATGACGGATTTGCTGCTTGCACAAAAATTCGGCAAATCATTGGTTGAAAGTTTATTGGTAAAAAGCCTTGTAGAAATTACGCAAGGCAATACCAAACAAGCCTTTGCAACAGTTAACGAGCTTATCCGTACCGCGCCCAACTTCAAGCTAGCCCATTTAATTCGTGGCGATTTACTTAGTGCACAAGGCCGTCCTATTGATGCGATTGGCAGCGCGAACAGCTACTCCTCTAAAGTTAAAGATGATTTGATTGAAGGCTTGCGCGATGAAGCGCGCACACGCATCAATTACTATTTATCTGTTAAAAAAATTGATCAGTTACCCAATTTATTAATCAAACTGACACCCGAACAAACGCATGTGATTGTGGTGGATACGGTTAAATCGCGTTTGTATTTATATAAAAATGTAGACGGTAATTTGCAATACACGGCCGATTACTACGTGACTATTGGCAAAAACGGCGCAGGCAAACAAGTGCAAGGCGATAAACGCACCCCTGTTGGCGTGTATTTTGCCGGCAAAAAGCTCACGCAACCGTTGGCCGATATGTATGGCGATGGCGCTTACCCGCTTAATTACCCGAACGAATTAGATACCCATCAGCAAAAAAACGGTTATGGCATTTGGCTGCACGGCACGCCTACTAACACCTATAGCCGCCCACCGCGCGCCAGTGATGGTTGCGTAGTGTTAAGCAATCCCGATTTAAAATCATTAGCGCCGGCTTTGCAATCGGGCAAAACGCCTGTGATTATTTCGGACAACATTGAATGGCTAAATAAAGATAAATCAGACTTTCAATCGGATGAACAAAAAACCCTGGCAGAAACAATCGAAGATTGGCGTAAAGATTGGGCCGCGCAAGATGCTGAACAGTATTTAAGCCATTATTCTCAACAGTTTTTTTACGATGGTGGCAGCTTTCAAAAGTGGGCGGATTACAAACGCAGCATTCAAGCCACAAAACCTAAAGTATCGATTAATATCAACGATATCAGCATGTTTAGCTACCCCAGTTTGAAACAAAATGTGCCACAAAATATTGTGGTGGTGGATTTTGAGCAAGATTTTAGAAGCTACAATTTACAAAATAAAATGCGTAAACGCCAATATTGGATTAACGAAAACAATCAATGGAAAATTATTTATGAAGGCGCCGTTTAAACCAATGAAATTACTCACTCAGTTTTTTGCCGCAAGCAGTATCTTTTTAGCATTATCTGGCAGCTTGCAAGCCGCCACTAGCGTAGAGTTTCAAACCAGCCAAGGCAGTTTTACGGTAGAACTTTACCCTGAAAAAGCGCCAAAAACCGTGGCCAACTTTGTGCAATATGTAAAAGATGGCTTTTACGATAACACCATTTTTCACCGCGTTATTAATCGTTTTATGATTCAAGGCGGTGGTTTTGAGCGTGATTTATCGGAAAAAAACACCCGCGCACCAATTGTAAACGAATCGAATAATGGCTTATTAAATGAGCTAGGCACGATTGCCATGGCGCGCACGGCTGACCCTGATTCGGCCACGGCGCAGTTTTTTGTTAACTTAGGCGATAACCAATTTTTAAATTACACCAGCCCAGACCCAGAAGCCATTGGCTACTGCGTGTTTGGCAAAGTGACCAGCGGCTTAGATGTCGTGCAAAAAATTGGACTAAGCGCAACAGGCAATATGGGCAGACATTCTGACGTTCCTGTTAAACCGATCACCATAAAAAGTGCAAAACTGATTTCGGCAGAAGCAAAAACTGAAACAAAGCCTGACGTTAAATCGGCCGCAAAACCTGAAGTAAAATAACTCGTTAAATCGAGTCAATCATTATCAATTTATTTGTTTTTTAAAGGATCTACCCGTGGTTAAACTTTCTACCAATTTTGGCGATATTACTCTTGAACTTAACGCAGAAAAGGCACCGATTACGGTTGCTAACTTTTTACAATATGTGGAAAGTGGTTTTTATAGCGATGTGATTTTTCACCGCGTGATTGATGGCTTTATGATTCAAGGTGGCGGCTTTGACGCCACTATGAAACAAAAAAAGACGCTTGCTGAAATTAAAAATGAAGCCAATAACGGCTTAACCAATGATAAATACACCATTGCAATGGCGCGTACATCTATTCCTGATTCAGCCAGCAGCCAGTTTTTTATTAACGTTGGCAACAACGAATTTTTAAACCATACCGCGCCAACATCTAGCGGCTGGGGCTACTGTGTATTTGGCAAAGTGGTTGAAGGCATGGATGTTGTGGATAAGATTAGAGCCGTTAAAACAGGCAGCAAAGCAGGCCATCAAGATGTTCCAGTAGAGCCAGTAATTATTAATAGCGCAGTGATTTACTAATTTATTTTTTACATTTTTACTGAATAAAATAGGCTTTAAGTAATCCGCGTTTGCCCATGCAAAACAATGCTTACAGCCTATTTATTTCTGATTTACATTTATGTGATTCGCGGCCCAATATCACACAGGCTTTTATCGGTTTTTTAAAAGAAACCGCTGTAAAAGCGCAAGCACTGTATATTTTAGGTGATTTGTTTGAATATTGGGCAGGCGATGACGCGATTGAAGCGGGTCATCAACAAGCGGTTATTGCCGCACTTAAAGCCTTAAGCAGCCAAGGTGTTGCGCTTTACTTTATGCACGGCAATCGCGATTTCTTGCTGGATGATGGCTTTGCGCAAGCCATACTTGGCACACTGCTGCCAGACCCAAGTTTGTTAACTCTTTATGGCAAACCGGTTTTATTAAGCCACGGCGATATATTGTGTACCGATGATATTGCCTACCAACAATTTCGTGCCCAAGTGCGCCATGCGGATTGGCAAAGCCAGTTTTTAAGCCAACCACTAGACACACGCATTGCCTATATTGAACAGATTCGCCTAAAAAGCGAGCAAGAAAAATCGCGCAAAAGCATGCAGATTATGGATGTGAATCAGCAAGCGGTTGAAACGATGCTTCGCGATTATGCTTACCCGCCAATCTTGATTCATGGCCACACGCATCGGCCAAATTCCCATCAAATTACTGTTGATAATCACACCTGTGAACGTTGGGTGCTTGGCGATTGGTATGAGCAAGGCAGCTATTTAAAGCTAGATGAAAGCGGCTGCCAATCGCAGCGTTTGTAGCAGAATGATTAAGCGATTTTTTAGCATGGTTAAGCTAGTGTGAACATGAAAAATTGGCCATGAAAAAATTGTTAGTGTGTACCAACTATCGCGGCAACCCCAACACCCCATCATGCGCGGCGCGCGGCAGCAAATCGTTATTAAGCGTTTTATTGCAACATTGTTTGCACAATCATTTAGCGATTACAATTGAAGAAAGCCCTTGTATGGGTTTTTGCCAGATTGGCCCTAATGCCCACTTGGTGCCAAATGGCGCATTTTTTCATGGGATTATGGAATCCGATTTAAGCCCAATAATTTGTGCTGCTTTAGAATCGGATGGTGACGTTTTAGAGGCTACTGATAACCCTTTAAAATCTAATAATATTACTTAAACCGTAGCCTGATTGTTGTAACCAGGAATTTTTTCCTCAATCACTTCGTCAATCTGGGCCGCTTCTAAAAATTTTTCCGCATATTTTAAATACAGCTTTTCGCGGATAAACAAGTCAAACACATCCGGGTCGATATGATTATCTAATTTCATTTTGCCCAAAATATGCAAGGTTTCGGATAAGGCTTTGGCTTTTTTGTATGGCCTATCTTTAGAAGTAAGCGCTTCAAAAATATCCGCCACACCCATCATGCGCGCGGGTATCGACATCTGATTGCGACTTAAACCCTTTGGGTAGCCTTTACCATCCATACGCTCATGATGGCCGCCAGCGTATTCTGGCACGCGGCGCAAATCTTTTGGGTATGGCAGCGCTTCTAGCATATTCACCGTGACCACAATATGATTATTAATAACGGTGCGCTCTTCTGGCGTTAAGGTGCCGCGCACAATCGTTAGGTTATACACCTCATTTTTACTTAAAAACTTAACAGAGTGCCCAGAATCGCTAAAGTATTCATAGTCGGCAATATCGCGCACGCGCTGTTGGTCTTCTGGCAGCATAAATTCACTGCCAAAATTGATGCTGCGAATAAAGTTTTTATCGTCTTCTAGCTGCCGTTTAATCACATTTAATTCTTGCTCAATATGCTTGGCATTAACCGTTTTGCCATCGCGCATTTCTTGCATGGCGGTGCGCAAAAGCGCATTTTCGCGCTGCGTTTTTAATAGCTCAAAACGTTGATCAATCAAATGAATGCGGTCAAAGGTGGTTTCTAATTTGGTGGCTTTATCCATCACCGATTCTGGCGTGGTCACTTTGCCGCAATCATGCAACCAAGCGGCAATTTTTAATTCGTACACCTCTTTTTCGGTCATTGTAAAATCGCGAAATGGGCCTGTGTCTGTTTGAATAGCGGCTTCTGCCAACATCATGGTTAGTTCTGGCACGCGCTGACAATGGCCGCCTGTGTAGGGGGATTTTTCATCAATGGCATCGGCAATTAATTTAATAAACGATTCAAATAAGTCTTTAAGGCCGTTAATTAAATTTTGATTGGTTAAGGCTACCGCCGCCTGCGAAGCCAAGGATTCAACCAAGCGCTGATGCGCATCGGAAAAAGGAATAATTTTTTTGGTGCTTGGGTCAATGGCATTAATCAGCTGCAAAACGCCAATAATCTCGTTTTCGTGGTTCATCATGGGAACCGTTAAAAACGATTGTGAACGGTAACCCATTTTGGCATCAAATTTAGCCGTGCCCGAAAAATCAAAGCCTTCGGTTAAATAGGCATCTGGAATATTAACGGTTTTGGCATTGGTAACGCTGTAAACCGCCACCATGGTTAAGTTTGGTTGGCCATCTTCGCCATAAATAGGCAATGGCGGAAAAGGAATCGGCTTGCCAGTGGTGCCGCCCATGGCGATATCTAGACTTAGATTACGTAAAATTTCAAATTTTAAATGCGCATCTTCTGTTACCGAATATAAGGTGCCGCCATCGGCGTTAGTCAGCTCTTTGGCACCCAATAAAATCACCTCTAGCAGGCGTTTATGGTCATGCTCGGCTGACAGCGCCACGCCAATAGAATTAAGGCGTTCTAGCTGATTCAGCACATCTTGTTGAATGGATTCAAGCGACATATTTTAAGCAATCAATAACTATTATTAAATCAGACGCGATTAAATCCAGCGTTAAGCTAAATGAAATTCCATTTTAGTGCCGGCCAATTCAATAATATCTTGATCGTTTAGGGCATGCGCTTGTACGCCAATGTGCAAGCCATTCACCACAGGATGATTGCTGCCGCCAACATGGGTAATAAAGTAGCCATGCGGCCTTTTGGTAATAACCGCCACTTGCGAACCCGGCTTGCCAAGGGTGGTCATGGTTTTATTCAGCACCAATTCGCGGCCAGAACTTGTACCCGTAATCACCAACAAACGGCCAATACTATTGGCCGCTGCTGTTGCGCTTTCACTTTTTTCAGCCTCATCGGTTTCGGCATCTTCTGCAGCACCAGATAAGTTTCCAGCTGATTGATTATTTTCGTTTGATGATACAAATGCAGAATTGGCGGCGGCTGGCTGTTCTAACGCTTCGTTACTATCGGCTTCTGGCTCTTGTTTAGGCGTAACCAACATGGTTTTTTCAAAGCCGTCATGCACGCTTGATGTCTGATTTTCGTTTAAATATTGAAGTTGATATTTACCAAACTCAATCATGTCTTGATGTTGCAATACATATTTTTTAATGACTTTACCATTCACCATGGTGCCGTTTGTACTGTTTAAATCTTCTAAAAAAGAGTCATTGCCAATGGTTACAATCACAGCGTGCTCGCCGCTAACAGCCAAGTTATCAATATGAATCTGATTGTTTGGTCTGCGCCCAATGGTGATGCGTTCTTTGTCTAACTCAAACTCACCCATTGGGTTGCCATCTAATAAAAAATGTAACTTTGCCATAATGACCCTTAATTATTAACCAACCAAAATTTAGTCTATAAAAACTTATCTTTTAGTTAGTATGCGCACAACATTTTAATGTACTTTACAAAAAATATTACATATTACAAAAATTATCCGTTTTGATTTTTTGTTTTGGTAAACAGATTTTTCATCCAGCCACCTTCTAACACAAAAGGCTTTTTAACCATGGCAATCACCACCGAAATATTATCTTTGCCGCCAAATTCGTTTGCTGTGCGCACTAAGCGCGTGGCGGCGTTATCAATATTGCCATTGGCATCCATCAAAATTTGGCCAATGATTTCATCGTCCACCAAATCGGTTAAGCCATCCGAGCACAACAAATAAATATCGCCCACTTCTACTGCAAACTCTTGCACTTCTAAATCCACTTCTTTATCAATGCCCAAAGCACGAGTTACTAAATTTTTATGTAGCGAAACCTTAGCTTGTTGCGGCGTAATTAAGCCGGCGTTTAATTGCTCTTGCAACAGCGAATGATCTTCTGTCAGTTGCGTTAAGGTTGAATCGCGCAAACGGTACAGGCGCGAATCGCCAATATGCCCAACCACCAATTTGTTATCGGTAAAAATACCCACCACCAAGGTTGTGCCCATGCCTGAGCATTGCGGCTGCTCTTGCGATATCTGGTAAATGGTCGCGTTAGCGCGCTCAACCGCTTCTATCAACATTTGCGCCTCTGGCAGCAAGCCTGGCATAAACGGCGGCACCGTTTTACTTTGCATCGCTTCTGTAATTTCTGCTGTTAGCGTTAGCACGGCAATTTCGCTGGCCACCTCACCCGCTTTGTAGCCGCCCATGCCATCGGCCAGCACTAGCAAGCCAATGGTTAAATCACTGGCTACTGCATCCTCATTATGATCGCGATATAAGCCTACGTCTGTTAGGCGCGCCACATTAATCGCATTTTCTACGTTCATGCTTTAATAACCTTGCTGACAAATTTTCTTAAATGCATTTTCTTAAATCTTTAGCTAGTTGCTGCCCAGTTTGGTAACGATTTAAAGCCTCTTTTTCTAATAACTTATTCACAATCATCGCCAAATTATCTGGCAATCTTGGGTTAATTTGCCGAATATCGGTGTGCGGCTCATTAGCGATTTTGTACATTAACGCCGCCATAGAATCGGCTGCAAATGGCAATTGCCCTGTTAATAAAGAATACAGAGTAACACCTAACGAATACAAATCCGATTGGCCATCGATTTTTTTACCGGTTAATTGTTCTGGCGACATATAACTGGGCGTGCCCAACACAACGCCTGTCTTGGTTTTAGATGCATCGGTAATGCGTGCAATGCCAAAGTCGGTTACTTTTACTACACCACTATCTGGTTCCAGCATAATATTGGCAGGCTTAATATCGCGATGCACAATTTGGCTGGCATGCGCGTAATCTAACGCATCCGCCACTTTAATCACAATTTGTAGCACTTGTGAAACAGGCAGCAAATTATCGGCTTTGGTATATGGCGCTAAATCTTTACCTTTTAAATATTCCATCGCAATATAAGCCAAATCGTGCTCTTCGCCTGCATCGTAAATAGTCACAATATTGGGATGATTTAAGCGGCCTGCGGTTTCGGCCTCACGAAAGAAACGCGCTTTTACATCAGCCAATTCATCGGCATCAAACGCATCAGAAAGCGCCATGGTTTTAATGGCAACCACTCGGCTAATTTTTGGGTCGCGCCCCAAATACACCACACCCATGGCGCCCTTGCCTATTTCTTTTTCTACTTGGTAGCGGCCCAGCATGGGCTTTTCAATGCCGTCTTTGTTTAGCACCAATGTACTTTCATTGGTGCGCCCACTGCTGCCGCCAAAAATCACCGTTTCGGCCATTTGTTTAGATCGCGAAATGCGTTGCGCCAAATCTTTATAATCAGGCTGGTGGCTAGCCATATAATTAAATACCGCTTCTGCCTTATTAAATTGGCGTTTGCGCTCAAAATCCAAGCCCAAACTGTACATGGCATCCATCACTGGCGTGTCTACTGGGCATTTTCTAAAACGGTCAAACGCCATATCCTACTGGCCTTGGCTTTGAAACATCAGCGCCAAATTGCGGTTACTTTCAGCCGAATCCGCATCGGATTTTTCTTTGCCTTTTTCGGTCATTAAGTAACGCTTGGTGGTTAATGCCGCATGGCCAATCAGCAACAGCGCCGCTGGCATCATCAATTGCAACCACCAGCCTTTTTGCGTCATCAACAGATAATGCGCCAAGATTAAAATTAGCAATAAACCTGCTGTAATCATGGCGGCATGGCTTGCTTTTAATTGAGGAAATAACAAGATTAAGTAAGCCGAAATCAGCAACCAAACGGCTAATTCCGCCCAAATAGCCCAGCTGGGTGAAATATAAAAATCTTCATTCAAAATACTGGCCACAGAATGCGCCAGCGTTTCAATCGGCTTCATATTGGCCGAAATTGGCGTTACAAAACTATCGCCCACACCATTGGCGGTGGCACCTATTAAAACGATTTTCCCGGCATATTTGCTGGCAGAAATTTTCCCATTCAGCACATCGCAAAACGAATCAATGGCAAAGGCAGGCTGATTATTTTTACCGGCGTAAAAGAAGGGATGCATTTGCAAAGCCGCATTTGTTGCAATGCTTAACCGCCCTAACCTAACCCCTGCATGGCCATCATCACCCAATTGCAAACGTATATCGTTTGCCGATAAATTCAGGTATTTAGCCGCCACCTGTAAGGCCACCGATGGGTAGTATTGATTGTAATAATTCAGCACCAAGGGTTCAGCGCGAATAGCGCCATCAATATCTGGGCTGGCATTTAAATGCCCAATCGATGCAGCCGCCTCAGCAATGGCGGGAATAGGCAAAAATGCCGCATTGGCAGGCATAAGCGGCAAAGCATCTTGCTCATTGGCTTCAGCAATGTTTAGTTGATTTTTAGCGATATAAGCGGGAAATGGCGCATCTGGGTTGCCAAGCGGCTCACCAATCACAAACGGCATGGCCAGCACCACGTTATTAGCGGCTTTAATGCTGGCAGCCAAAGTGGCATCGGTGTTTAGCTGTGTTTGCGCTTGTAAAATTAAGGCATCAAGCTGAGGGTCTATATGGTTTGAACTGGCAATAAAATCGGCGATTTTATTGATATGAACAAGGCCTGGATCTAGCTGAGGCTCAAGAAAAAAGATGGTATTGCCGATGACTTTTGGCTTGGCTGCCGCCAATTTATCCAACATTTTTGCTTGAATATCGCGCGGCCATGGCCAACGGCCAATATTGGCGATACTTTCATCATCAATCGCAATAATGGCGATTTTATCGCCCGCCTCACGGTAAGACGCGTTTACACCAAAATCATAAGCTTTGCGCTCAAGGCTTTGCAAAACGCTACCACCACTTGCCAATAAAAAGGCAAGTGATAGCGCACTGGCTAAAACCCAGTCAGAATTCCAATGCAGTTTCGGCAAGTGTTAACCTTTTGACAATGTTTAAAACGGCAGCAATTTTTAAAATGATCAATGCCAGTTTAAAAACGGCTTATGTTCTTGTGCAACAAAATAAATGCAAACAAAGAAAGGTTAAATAAAACCCATGAAAAAAGATAGTCCCAAACTGGTATTGGCAAAAGCCACAAAAAACAATTAACGCCTAAACTCTTGCGGCCTTACCGCTGCCGCCACTTTATCTAAAACACCGTTAATGTATTTGTGCCCGTCTGCGCCACCGTAAAGCTTGGCTAGCTCAACACCTTCATTAATCGCCACGCGGTATGGAATCGTTGCATCAAACATCAACTCATAAGAAGAAATACGCAAAATCGCGTGTTCTACTGGGCTTAGTTCTTCAATTTTACGATCAATAAATTCAGCTACTTGGTTATCCAACTCACTAATTTTTTCAGTAACGCCTGCCAACAAATGCCTAAAATAGGCTTCATCCGCTTTTATAAAATCCGGGTCTTCTTTAGCATCTGCAATAATTTGCTTTAATTCTGAAGCATTAATCATGCCACGATAAACGGCCTTTAAAACCAACTCGCGCGATTTACGGCGGTTTTGGCTGGTTTTCACTTTTTTGGCCGGCTTCACGGCTTCTTCAGTTTTTGCAGGCTCTAACGCATCAGCTCTTGGGATTATCATAACGCGCGTACCAAATTAGCCATTTCAATGGCTACTTGCGCCGCTTCTGCGCCTTTAATTTGCATACGCGCCAAGGCTTGATCGTCATCTTCTGTGGTTAAAACAGCATTGGCTACTGGCACGCCAGTATTCAGCTGAACCTCTGAAATGCCGCGCGCTGATTCGTTTGCAACCACTTCAAAGTGATAAGTTTCACCGCGAATAATGGCACCCAACGCAATTAACGCATCAAAACGCTCGCTTAATGCCATGTGCTGCAAAATAAGTGGCGTTTCTAGCGCGCCTGGCACGGTGGCAATGCGAATATCTTCTGCCGCCACGCCTAATTTTAAAAGCTCAGCATAACAAGCGGCTAGTAAACCATCGCCAATATTGCTATTAAAACGCGACAAAACCACGCCTACTTTTTTGCCTGTGCCGTCTAAATTGATTTGAATTTTGTCCACTTGAATCTCTATATATGCCAAAAACGTCTATTTTACCCTAAGTTGGGTGACACAAATCGTCAGTGCTTTTGATGCGTTCATTTAATTGGGCATTCACTTTTAAAAATGTTAAGAAAACAAAGCCCAGGCTTTTTGCACTGTGCTCCAAATGCCGTAGCTAATGGGTATTAACACAGCGGCCCAAGCCAATTTAACTAGCAAACCATGTTGTTGCTGTTGATTATCAGCAGCGCTTTTTACGCCACCGTTTTGCAGCGATTTTTCATGTGCCACTTTGCGCTCAGCTTCTAATTCAGCATCGGTCATAAAGAAACGATCGGCTACTGGCCTAACCAATAAGTTTGCAATAAAGCCAACCACCAGCATGCAAGCCAATACCATAAAAATGGGCGCGTAAATTTGGTCAAACGGCACGCCTGCTTCTAATCGCGTATCGTGCATATAATTCACCACTACTGGCCCTAAAATGCCCGCTGTAGACCACGCCGTGAGTAATCGCCCATGAATCGCGCCCACAAATTGTGTACCAAACATATCAGCCAAATAGGCCGGAATAGTGGCAAAACCGCCGCCATACATCGATGCAATGACGCAAAAACTGGCGACGAATAAGGCCAATGATTTTAAGCCCGCCAGATAAGTCGCGCTGCAATACAAAATAGCGCCAAGCATAAAAAAGATAAAATAAGTGCGCTTGCGGCCCAGTTTGTCAGAAGAACTAGCCCAGCCAATTCGGCCAAAAATATTAAATAGTGAAATTAAGCCGACAAAGCCAGCGCCCACCGCCGCGGCGGCCGCTGTCATGGCTTCATCTTTTTTAATTTCGGCAAAACCAATGCTGGCGTCCCCTATTAATGCGCCGCCAAAGGTTTCTTGCAACATGGGCGCGGCGGCACCAATAATGCCAATACCAGCGGATACGTTCATGCACAATACAATCCATAGCAACCAAAATTGTGGCGTTTTGTGTGCTTTGTTTAAATGCACATGACGGCTGGCAATCATGGTGTTTTTTTGCGTGGCTGGTGGTGTCCAATTAGCGGGTTTCCAGCCGGTTGGCGGTACGCGGTAACCCAAGCTACCGCACAACATAAATACAGTGTAAATAGCCGCCAGCACCACAAACGTTTGCCAAACACCCACATTGCCAGCGCTAGCAAAATAGGTCATTAATTTAGTGGCCAAAGGTGAGCCAATCATGGCACCGCCGCCAAAACCCATAATCGCCATGCCTGTCGCCATGCCGCGCCTATCGGGAAACCATTTAATTAAGGTGGAAACGGGTGAGATATAGCCCAAGCCTAAGCCAATGCCGCCAATTACGCCGCTACCCAGCCACATTAACCATAATTGGTGCGCGTACACGCCGTAAGCCGAAATAAGTAAGCCGCCGCACCAGCACACAGTAGAAACTAACCCTGCTTTGCGCGGCCCTGCGCGTTCTAGCCAGCCGCCCCACAGCGCGGCTGAGCAACCCAACAGCACAAAAAATAAGGTATACATCCAGCCCAAATCAAATTGGGTCCAATTACAATCGGTGGCAAATAAGGCTTTTGCGGTGCCAGCTAATTTTTCGCTAAAGTTGGCAGCGCCTGCAGCACAAGTGGCTAACGGTTTGCCATCTTCGCCCATTAAGGCATTGCCAAGCGGCTTCCAAAATACACTAAAGCCATAAGCCATACCAATTGATAAGTGCACGGCCAAGGCGGCTGGTGGCACTAACCAGCGATTAAAATTTGCGTTTGCGGTAATGTGTTCTTTTGATAAAAAATCTGCCATGCTGACCCCAAAAAAGATGCGCAAAAAATGACTGGCTTTTAGTAAGCCTTATTAATCTGACTTAGCCACCATAATGTTACAAAATTGTAAAAATGGCAATTGCCAGCCACTGCATTACATTTAGCGCACTAATAGCATCGTCAAATAAACATTTAAAATTTGTCATGAATATGTCATATTAAAGTCACAAAATAGCATCGCCTGATAAATCAATATCAAAAGATATCAATGATCATCATTAATCCATACAGTGTGATTGGAAATAAAGAATGCCAGCAAATATTTTAGTGATAGAAGACGAACCAGCGATTCAAGAATTGCTGGCATTGAACATTACCCAAGCGGGGCACAACGCCTTGCGCGCCTTATCTGTTGAGCATGCGCAAGAATTGCTACGCGAAACCATGCCAGATTTAATTTTGCTTGATTGGATGTTGCCAGGCATGAGCGGCATTGAATACGCGCGCCGTTTAAAATCAGACAGCTTAACCAAAGCGATTCCTATTATTATGCTAACCGCGCGTGGCGATGAATATGACAAAGTACGCGGCTTAGAAGTAGGCGCCGATGATTATGTAACCAAGCCATTTAGCCCGCGCGAATTAAACGCACGCATCAAAGCTGTATTGCGCCGCCGTGCACCACAAATGACCGATGACCCGATTGAGATTCAAGGCTTATTGCTTGATCCAACTACGCATCGCGTAACAGGCAATTCGGCCAATATCGATTTAGGCCCAACCGAATTTAGATTGTTGCATTATTTTATGAGCAACGCCGAACGTGTTCATACGCGCAGCCAGCTGTTAGATAAAGTGTGGGGCGACCGCGTATTTGTAGAAGACCGCACGGTAGATGTGCATATTCGCCGCCTTCGCAATGCACTGGCCGCTTCTGGCCACCAAGATTTAATTCAAACCGTGCGTGGCTCTGGCTACCGTTTATCGGCGCAAATGAATTAAGCCGCATAAATTAAATTACATAGCGCACAAAACAGCCGCCAAAATTGTTTGATGATTTGGCGGCTTTATGCGCAAAAGCCATAAAAAAGCTCGCTATAATAGCGACAGTTAATTGATAGTGAGCAACTGTGCAAGATATTCGCTGGAATGCATTTTGGTTAATTTTGTCATTAAGCCTGCTCTGCTTAATGGTGTGGGCATCTGCAGACGCCGTTACCGCGCTGATTATTTTATGCGCCGGCTTGTTTTTATACCTAATAAGCCATTTATTTTGGCTGCATAAACTTCACGCTTGGCTCAATAAACCAGTGCTGCACCACATGCCAAACGGCATTGGCGTGTGGGAAGATATATTCGCCTCACTCTACCAAGCGCAACGTAAAAATTCACGCAGCCAAACCCAATTAAGCTCTACGCTAGAGCGCTTTAGGCACGCCGCCAGCGCGCTACCCGATGGCGTTGTGGTTTTAAATAGCCAGAATGAAATTGAATGGTGCAACCCGCCTGCCGAAAATCAGCTTGGCTTAAATTTAAAACAAGATGAAAATCAGCCGATTAATTACTTGGTGCGACACAGCGATTTTGTTGCCTATTTACAAGCGCAAGATCAAGGTGACGCGGCTAAACTTGAATCGGCTAAACTAGATTTGACCAAGCAAGGTTTAACAAAGCCAGAACAAGCCAAGCCAGCCACTATTAGGCTAGACCCAATCAAATTAAAATCGTGGCGCAATCCAGAAATCACACTTGAAATTCAGCTGATTCCGTTTGGCTCAAAACAAAAATTGCTTATTTGCCGCGATGTCACGGCGCTAGAAAAAACCGAAACCGTGCGCCGCGATTTTATTGCCAATGTATCGCATGAGTTACGCACGCCGTTAACGGTGGTGGGTGGCTTTTTAGAAACACTGGGCGATATGGATGGCGCTGTGCCAGAAAGCTCTAAAACGTATTTCAGCATGATGCTAGATCAAACCAGCCGCATGCGCCGCATTATTGAAGATTTGCTCACTTTATCGACCATTGAAAGCAATGCGCAAAGCCCAGACGATCACGAAATTGACATGGCAAAATTGCTTAATCAAGTACAAAACGATGCCAAAAATTTAAGCAAAAGCTTACACAAAACCCAGCATTCTATTTATTTAGAAATCGACAAAAACCTCAACCTAAAAGGCGCGCAAGAAGAGCTTTATAGCGCTTTAAGCAACTTAACCAGCAACGCGGTGCGCTATACGCCAAAAGGCGGCAATATATTTATTTGCTGGCAATTGCGCGATGCCCAAGCGGTGTTTAGCGTGCGCGATACCGGCATTGGCATTGAGCAACAACATATTGACAGGCTGACAGAGCGCTTTTACCGCGTTGACCGCAGCCGCAGTCGCGAAACGGGCGGCACTGGTTTGGGCTTGGCGATTGTTAAACATATTTTAAGCCGCCACCAAGCCAAATTAGAAATCGAAAGCGAATGGGGTGTGGGCAGCACCTTTAGCATTGCCTTCCCCAAGGCGCGCGTTGTGCAAAAACCCGCTGAGATTGCTGTGTGAAAATCACCTACTGGCTTATATTGTGTGTGTTTTTAAGCGCATGCGCCGCCAAACCATTAATAACAGGCAAGCCAATCCCACAACGTAACGATAGAAGCTCTGCCAGCCAGTTAGTTAAAAACGATTTAGACCGCATGGCCGATGTAGAGCTGGCCGAAAACACGCAAAGCTTGCGCGTTTTAATGACCAAACTATATAAACGCAACCCGCAACAGCTGGCTAAAAGTACAGCTGACCCTGCTGATAAAATGGTGGATTGGGTGTTTGACGGCGAGTTACAGCATCAATTTAAATTTAAAGAAATCGATAATAAACAAGGCACTGACGCTATTTTTTTAGCGTTTGACGCCAATTATCAAGGCGACCGCGTGCTGCCATTTATTGTGGGCTTGCACACCATGCTGCTAAAAGCGCATGGCAACAAAAAAGATTTTTACCTAACCGATAGCATAGACCCGCAGAACATTTACAACGCCGCGCGCAATATCGAAATTGCCGCATGGAAGCTATCAACCAGCCGCGATGCCAACGGCAATTTATATCTGCTAACCAACGAAATAAACACCACAGACCGCAATTTAAGCTTTGAGCGCGAATTTGGCAAAATGATAGGCCGCACCGATTTATACGCCATTAGCCTAGCCGAAAAATCGCAACGCCTTATTTCGCGCATTATGCAAAGCATTGCCACGGCAGCATTTTTACCGTTTTAAGCCAAAATTAAAGTTTTAATTTAGCTAAAATATGATGCTTTTGTAGAGCATCTTTAGCGTAGCGTGTTGCGCTTACTAATTTTTAGCAGTTAAAATCGTGCCACACTATATTTAAACCATTTAATTTATGAATAAAAGAACTACAACTTTCTTCTCCATAGTGGTTATTTTACTTGCCAGTTGCATTATTAAACCCGCCCCTTCGAATACAAACATGGGAAAGCAGCGAGTAATTGTTATTCAGGTATGCGACCCATCCTTTGAATCACGTCCAGCAGAAATTGCATTTTACACTCCTAATATTCAAGGCCCAGGGCAGGCAATCAAGCCGCCACATAGAACAAAATCTAATCAAAGTCTGTTCGAGTCATACCATACTCACGCCAGAGCCTTTGGCGTAAGGCTTATTAATGATAATCCTGTACAAACTTCAAAATACTACATTTATAGAATTAGAACTACTTTATCCTCTGAATGGTCAGGTTGGATGGCACCTGAGCAAATAGAGCCGAGTTTCCCAAAAGAAGTAAATTACAGGCTAAGTAAAAACACATTAGATTCAGCTTCAATACAAACCATACCAAAATTAAGGTACAGGTTAGAACGATACAAAGAGTTTTATTTTGCAAATACTAATGATGTAAATCGATATTCTGAAGTTCCTAGCTGTGATTAACCCGGAAGTGAGCTAAAAGCCTATGGAAAAGTTATTGTAAAATGAAAAAAATCTCACTTATCATGGGGTTTTTAACATGGTTAAGCGTTGGCACATTGATGTTAAGCCGTTGGTGGTATGAAAATCCCAATTACTTTCCCCAACTTCCAGTGGCGCTATGGAATTGGCTTGATCAACTTTTAAATGCACACACTGTGGATGATGCGTCAAATGTTGAGTTTTTTGTAGTCACTTTCCTTGCGCTGGTTGCTGTAGTCGCATTCACTTTATTGATTGTTATCGCGTATCAGTACTTTGTAAAAACCCGCAACCAACGTTTTGTACCATAAGCAAAGCGCATCAATATTTAAGTTTTATATTTTTACAGACAATAAAAAAGGGCGATTAAGCCCTTTTTTATTTGAAACAAATAACCTGCTAAATTATTGAGCTGCTGCCACTGGTGCTGGCTCTGCTACAAAAATTTCTACACGGCGATTTTTTGCTTTGTTTGCAGCGGTATCGTTTGCCGCAATTGGCTCACGTGAACCACGACCATCAATAGCAACACGGCTAGAAGCCACGCCGCGTGATGATAAATAATCACGCACACTTGCCGCACGGTTTAATGATAATGGATTATTGACAGCATCAGAGCCTGTGCTATCCGTATGGCCAATTACCGTTACATTACTTGCAGAGTTGGTTACCAAGCCTGAAGCAAATGTATCTAAAATCGTTCTAAAGTTAGATTGAATATCCGCACGGCCAACTGCAAACGAAATATCACTCGGAATATCTAATTTCAAACGGTTATCCGCTGTTTGCGTAACCGCCACACCAGTACCCGCCGTTGCCTCTTCCATTTGGCGTTTTTGCTCTTCTTGACGCTTAGTCCAAACGTTACCAGCCACCGCACCAACACCAGCACCAACCGCCGCACCAATTGCCGCGCCCTTACCTTTACCAGCAATAGCGCCAACAACCGCACCAACACCAGCGCCAATACCAGCACCTTTTGCCGTACCTTTTTGCGTTTCTGTCATATTAGCGCAACCGCTCAACACAAACGCCACCAACACAGAACTAATGATTATCTTATTACGCATTTTATTTACCTTTAATTGAAATTTATGTATTGAAATTCATGGGTTTAAAAAAACCAGCCTACTTAAAACTTCATTATCAGTTCCATTATAGTCGAACTAAAAATTTACCTTTGTTAGATAACGTACATAAGCGCGATTAGTTTACGTTGATTGTTTAGTTGAAGATGCTAAGTAAACGTAAAACCGAGTAAATGTAAGCAAAAGCCCCTCACCGTCATTCTGAGCACAGCGAAGAATCCAGCTTTTAAGTATCAACATTCTGGATTCTTCACCTAGATAAAACTTAGCCTCAGAATGACGGGGTTTGAAAGATTAGTGATTTTAAATGGCCAAGCTATGCATCATATTTGACTGGATACCAGCCTGCGCTGGTATGACGGAAGTAGAAAGGGCCAAATAATAAATTAACAACCGTGAAACTTGAAATGGTGTTGAACTTAAATCCCCTGCTACCGCGCCTGCGCTGCTGTAAAAAGTTGGGAGATTTTGAGCGAGGACCTGTTTGAGCACCGCGACAAGCCACTTTTTGTGTGGCTTGTTAGGGCGAGTTCCGCAGCGCCCAACTTTTTACAGAAGAGCAGGAACCAAGCGGTAGGGGGTGCTCTTTTCTTTGGTTACTTTCTTTTGAGCAAGCAAAAGAAAGTAACTCGCCAGTCGCGCGAAAGCGACGTTTTTAAAGGCTAATTACCGCATAAGCTTTCACAAGGAATACCGTCATTGTCAGCATCTAGCCTAGAAAGGCCACATTCATTTAAGTAATATTGCGCCTCTTTGCATGAATCCATTTCTTTACATAAATACTTGCTTCCGCAAGAATTTCCATTACCTGAGCCGGAATTACTATTTCTTAACATCGGCGGCTTTGAGGCGCCGCCGCCGTGACAATGATATTCACCTGTTTTTCTATTATTGTGACAACCTTCAGCATTAGTTCTGCCACCATGAGAAAAAACAAGATTGGGAAGCATTAAAACGATAATAAAAAAATATCGTTTTAATGCAAAATATTTCACCCTAATTCTACTTCCACCAAATTATCCGAAAACGTAGTCGAATGCCCCATATCCCCAAACTCCGCTGAACTAATACAATTCACTGTACCTTTATTTAGCTGGCGCCAATAACCAAGCGTTGCCACCACAATCCCCGGATTCACATCTTTGGTAATGCGCGCATCGCCTTCAAACGCACCGCGCTCATTAAACACGCGCACTTTTGCGCCATCTTTAATGCCACGCAACTCGGCATCTGCCGCGTTAATCATCACAAATTGCTCACCTTGCACTTTAATTTTATCGGCTACATTGGCATAGCAGGAGTTCAAAAAAGCATGGCTTTTGGGTGAAATAATACTTAAGGGGTATTTGGCCGCCAAAGCTGGGTTGCTAGCAGCCGATTCGCGTGAGGCCACATAATCGGGTAACGAATCTAAATCTTCACCCGGCTGAAAGCCTTCGTACATTTGGCGGAACGGCCCTGCTACAAAGTTTTTGGCACCTTCTACTAACAACATACATTTGCCTGTTGGCGTGGGAAAATTGCCTTGTTTGTGTGGTGCGCGATTATCTTTTGTGCCTACGTTTAATCGCGCAAAACCATGCTCGCGCATATAGGCTAAATCAATGCCGTCACACGCTGGCGCATCCCAATTGACATAATTTTCTAAACATTCAGAGTCTGACCATTTAAAGTTTTCTTCTTCAAAACCTAAACGTTTTGCCAGCTGGCGGAAAATCTCATTATTCGAAATCGCCTCACCTGGTGCATCTACACATTTGGCGTTATAGGTAAGGTATAAATGCCCCCATGAAAGAATCATGTCTTCCATCTCCGCGCCCATGGTGGCTGGCAGCATAATATCGGCATAGGCGGCGGTATCGGTAATAAAGTGGTCGGCCACAATGGTGAATAAATCTTCACGCTCTAAGCCTTTCACAATCTTGTCGGTTTCGGGCGATTGCGTGACAGGGTTAGTGTTCCAAATCATGATGGATTCAATCGGCACATCTAGTTTGATTTCGTTAGTCAGCACGCGGCCCAATTGCAAAATATTCACCACTGGCGTGCCTTCTGGAATCAAATCGGGGCGAGAAATCACGTCGAATTTATAAGGATGCTCCCACACTGGGAATTGCAGCGCACCACCGCCCACATGGCGCCAAGCGCCAATAAGTGCTGGCAAACAAGTCACCGCGCGAATGGCTTGGCTGCCACCATAGCTACGCTCTAGCGCTACACCCAAGCGAATCGCCGCTGGTGGCGTAGTGGCGTATTCTCTGGCTAATTTGCGGATATCTTCCGATGCAATACCTGTGATTTGCTCTGCCCATTCTGGCGTGCGGGTTTTGGCGCGTTCGGCTAATTCGGCATAGCCAACGGTGTAATTATCTACATAATCTTGGTCAACTAAGCCTTCAGCAATAATCACGTTCATCATCGCCATTGCCAATGCGCCATCGGTGCCAGGTTTTGGCGCAATATGCCAATCGGCTTCTTTGGCGGTTTTAGAGGCGTAAGAATCAATCACCACGACTTTTGTGCCTTTTTTCTGCGCTTCGTGAATGATATGCCAGTGATGCAAATTGGTCGAAACCGAATTACACGCCCAAATAATGATGTATTTGGAATGGATAAAACTTTCTGGGCAAACACCTGCCGTTGGCCCAACCGTGAGCAACCATGCGGTGCATGAGCCTTCGCCGCAAAATGTACGCTCAGTGACTGTGGCGCCTAAACGATTAAAAAACGCATCGCCGCCGTTTAAGCCATGCACCAAACCTTGGTTGCCCAAATAGCTGGCAGGCATAATCGCGCGCGGGCCGCTTTGTTTGATAATTGCTTGCCATTTACTCACAATGGTATCCAGCGCTTCATCCCAAGTGATTCGGGTAAATTGCTTGCTACCCTTTGGGCCTGTGCGCTTCATCGGGTATAGCAGGCGGTCTGGGTGATGGTGACGTTTTTCGTAATCTTTAAGTTTGACGCACAAACCGCCGCGCGTCATGGGGTGATCAGGATTGCCTTTAACCGAAATGAGTTTTTTGTCTTGCACCGTGTACACCATGCTGCAGGTATCTGGGCAATCGTGCGGGCAGCCGCCATGAAAGGTTTTAACACTGGAATCAACATGTGCATTCATTTTAAACAATCTCCTCAAATTTTTTAAAACTAGTCAGTTTTGCATCAATAAATCTTACTATATACTTAGTTGTATAGACCTGCAATTTTTTATGGGCACCTCTATTAATTCAATTTTCGTCGCCAAACCGTGTTGCTCATAAAAAATAATTTCTTACATATAAATTATATGCGGCGTCATTATTTTTTAATCGCGCCTTGTTTGGCTTAGAAACTTAAATTAATAGAGCCACCCATAATATTTAACTCAAAACGCGATTAAAATAGCCGCATGAATACGACAAAAAATCAGCCACTAGCTTTATTAAACAATTTAACGCCCAGCCAGTTTTTGGCTGAATACTGGCAAAAAAAACCTTTACTCATTAAAAATGCTATCCCTAACTTTACTGGCTTATTAAGCCCAGATGAGTTGGCTGGCTTGTCTTGTGAGGAAGATGTGCAAGCCAGAATTGTGCAAACAAAGCCGGATAAATGGCTGGTTAAAAATGGTCCGTTTGATGATGCGTACTTTACTAAATTACCAAACAGGGATTGGACGCTGCTGGTGCAAAGCGTGAACCATTATTTGCCAGAGGCCGCAGAATTACTAAGCCAATTTGATTTTATACCAAAAGCGCGTTTGGATGATTTGATGGTGAGTTATGCGTCAGATGGCGGCGGCGTGGGTGCGCATGTGGATAGTTATGATGTGTTTTTATTGCAAGGCAGCGGCAAAAGGCATTGGAAAATAAGCAGCACTGATTTTAAAAAACCAGCCGATTTAAGCTTAATTGAAGGCGCGCCTTTGAAAATTCTTAAAAACTTTGTTTCAGAACAGGATTGGATTTTAGAGGCAGGCGATATGCTGTATTTGCCGCCACAAATTGCGCATTGGGGCGTGGCGGTGGGCGATAACTGCATGACCTATTCGATTGGATTTAGAGCGCCCAAAACGCAGGAATTAATGCATGAGTTTTTAAGCTATTTGCAAGATAACATCAACAACACTGAAAATGCGCTGTATAGCGACCCCGATTTGCAATTAGCTAATCACCCAGCAAAAATAGACGATTTAATGGTGAATAAGGTTAGCGCTATGCTGCAAAAAATCACTTGGGATAACAAAACGGTTGCCGATTTTTTAGGCCAATATTTAACAGAGCCCAAGCCAGACGTGTATTTTGAGCCGGCCAAAAAACTCAGCTTGGCTAAATTTACTGCCCAGCTTCAACAAAAAATAATAACGCTAGATTTAAAATCGCAGATGCTATTTACCGATAATGCCTTTTATTTAAACGGTGAAAAGCTCACTATTTCAGATAATTTAATTGCTTGTATGCAAGATTTGGCCAACCAGCGTTACTTGAATGTAAGCAATCAAACAAGTGTTTTACAAACCCAGCTTGCAGAAGTGTTATATGAAAGTTATTTGGCGGGATTTATTGGTTTGGAGTAAACGATGGACAAAGCAGAGCTAGCACCTAAGACTGTATTACCTAACGCAGTATTAATGGGCGAGCGCGATTATGCGCAGGCTTTGGATATTGTGATTGCGCAAGCAAACAGTGAATTGTGCATTTTTGACCAAGATTTTGAAAAAGGTGATTACGCTAGCATTAAACGTTACGATTTATTGCAGGCGTTTTTACAAAAAGGTGAGCAGGTAAAGCTGACGATTATTTTACAAAATAGCCATTTTTTTAGCGCCAACTGCCCGCGCTTGGTCGATTTATTGAAGATTTACGGCCATAAAATGACAGTATATGAAACCAACGATTTTGCCAAAATAGCCAAAGATTGTTTTGTAATTGCCGATAAGCAGCATTATTGCCGCCGTTTTCATATTGACCAAGCGCGTTTTAAATACGCGTTAAATGATGTTGAAACCAGCGCCAGCCTGCTTTTACGGTTTGAAGAATTGTTGGCAGAAACCACTGAAGCGATTTCAGTGACTAAATTAGGCTTGTAAATATGACCCTGTATGCAATGCGCGTTTTTTTAATGTTAAGCCTTGCGCTAATATCTGTGCTGGCATCGGCGCCAGTTTTGGCCGAAACCGAATTTAAAATCATATCGTTGCAACACCGTTTTGCCAGTGACTTATTGCCCACAATTACCCCCATGGTTGGCTTGGATGGCACCGCAACTGGTATGAATAATCAGCTTATTTTGCGCGCGCAGCCAGAACGCATGCGCGAAATTGAAGCTTTAATAGAAAAATTAGACGCCGCTAGAGTGAATCGCCGCATTACTGTGAGCAATAGCCTGCAACAAAATAGCCAAACGTCAACCACGGAAGCAAGCGGAACTGTGCTTCTTGACACTGGGCGTTCTGGCAATGTCACCATATTTAACTCTAGGCGCACGCAAAACACTGGCGGGCGCTTAATAGTAGAGCGCAACACCAGCAGCACGCGGCAAACCGGCAACCAATTTATTAATGTATTAGATGGCGAACGCGCGTTTATTAGCAGCGGACAAATTGTGCCGTTTACGCAAGAATGGGTCAGTATCACGCGCCGCTATGTTCAAATTGAGCGCTTGACTGATTGGCGAGAAGTAACGACTGGCTTTGCCGTGCGTCCACGTACGATTGGTAATCAAGTAGAATTAGAAATCACACCGCGCATTTCAAGCATGAATCAACAAGGATTTATTGATTTTAATGAACTGAGCACAATTGTTAGCTTGAGCCTCGGCGAATGGCTGGATATTGGCGGCACTATGCAAAATAAAGATGAAATCAGCCATAAAATTTTGGGCTCACAATCGGTATCCAATAGTCAAAACAGCCGACTATTAATTAAAGTGGACTAAGCATTTAAGACTTTAATGAGCCTTGGGCGATAAATTGTTGCAAATCAACGGCTTTTTACCAAAAATAGTCGCTTAAAATCAAAAATAAACTGGAAATTTCTATAATTACTGGTAAAATCCTGCCATTCGGTTGGGCTAAAAGTGGTCCACCGTAATTGGTTTCAACTTTTAGTCTACTCTCTCTGTTTAAGGAATATAAAAATGACACGTTCTGCTCTATTAGCTGCATTATTAGCACTTGCATTAGTTGCTTGTGGCGAAAAACCTGCTGAAGAAGCTGCTGAAGCGGCTGCTACTGCAACTGAAGCGGCTGGCGAAGCTGCTGCTGCATCTGGCGAAGCTGCTGCTGCCGCTGCTGCAACTGAAGCGGCTCCTGCTGCTGAAGCGGCAACTGAAGCTGCTGCTGCTGCAACTGATGCTGCTGCTGCTGCAACAGACGCTGCTGCTGCTGCAACTGATGCTGCTGCTGCTGAAGCCGCTGCTGCTGCAACACCAGCAAACTAATTATCAATTAAAATTTAATTGATTTAGTAGCAATACAAAAAGCCGACCTAGTGTCGGCTTTTTTGTTACATTATTTTCTTAAAATCACTTTCTATCAATGCAATTGCAATATTGTTGTTATCAACATTGGCACAATCAAAAAGGCCATTAGGCCAAACTGCGCCAATCAAAGCCGTTATTTTGCTGTGCAATACCAATCCAATCTGGCGCGCAATTAAGCGCCGTGCTTAACGATGCTCTGGCTAAATCTGGCGTATTATTTTTGGCACTTAAATGCGCGGCAATAATATGTTTGAGCTTTGAATTATCTAAGTTGGCTAGTAATCGCGCCGCACTGGCGTTATCTAAATGCCCAAGACGACTTCCGACGCGCTTTTTAAGCGTCCAAGCGTAAGGGCCGTTTTCCAGCATATTTAAATCGTGATTACATTCCAGCAGCAGCGCATCGCATTGCGTTAAAACCTGCTCAATATAAGGCGTTGATGAACCCGCATCAGTTAAAACGCCTAATTTATATTGGCCATCAAAAAAACAAAATTGGGTTGGCTCACGCGCGTCATGCGGCACTGGGTATGGGGTAATTTGTATCGCTTCAATCTCAAAAATAGTATGACTATCAATGATATTAATTTGAATTGGCGCATTTTCTGGCAGATAGCGCTCACACATTTTATATGTGCCGTGCGATAGCCAAACGGGGATATTGTATTTTGCGGCTAACTTAAACGCACCTTTGGCATGGTCGTCATGCTCATGCGTAATTAAAATGCCGCTTATTTGCTCTGGTGTTAAATCCAGCTTTTGTAGGCGCGTGACAACTTCTTTAACGCCAAAGCCGCAATCGAGCAACAATCGGGTTGATTCCTGCTCGATTACCGTGCAATTTCCTGCGCTACCACTACCTATTGAAGCAAATCTCATCGCGCATCAAACCCATCCATCCGTATAAACAAGATGGATTAAGATTTGTTATTTCAGCTGTTCGTAAAGTAAAGAAACAATACGATTAGCCGTTGAGCTGCGATTGCGATTGCCTTCAGCATCCACAACATTCACGCGCGTGCCGCCATTTTCGGTTTCAATCACTTTAATGCGATATTGCTTTGCTGGATCGGTTTTTTCATCGGTGCCTTTCCAAAATTTCAGCTTATCAATAATGGTGGTTTCTTCTTTTACTTTGGATTTATTTTCCGCTTCAGGGTCATCTTTCCAAAACGCCAAGGTATCTAACAAGCCTTTTTTCTTTTTAGGGCCGTCATCAATATCCACATCGGAATAGCGCACAAAAAATGTACCGTTAGAGCGGTCTTTGTCTTCAATCACAAAGCCAATTCTATCTAGCGCCAAACCAACACGGCGCCAGCCGCGATCAAACGGATCATTTAAATTCAGCGTTACGCTGCTATCGGCTTCTTTAAACACTTCTGCACGTTTTTCTGAAACGGGATTAGCAACGATTTGCTGTGCGCGTTTTTCTTCAACACCCAGCTTTACCATTAAGCGGCGCATTAATTCAGCATCCAAATCGCCATCTTTTTCTTCTACTGCTGTTTTAGAAGAATCCAGACGGTAGCCTGTATCAATTTCGCCTAATTGGGTTTGAATTTTGTTTTTACCATCATCCGGCGCACTGCTTACTGTGCGATGCGTCATGTAAATTTCTGTGGTGCCTTCTTTTTCGCCACGCTCTAAACGGGTGCGAAATTTACGTCTATCAGCCAAACCCGATAATTTATCTAACCACTTATCAAATTTTTCGCCAATATTTCGTTTTTCGTCTTTTGCTTTAATCGCATCGGCTTCAATCCATTCGGTTTCCATTACACCTGTTTCAGCGTTTTCTACCCGTACTGCAAAACCTTGATCAATCCAAAATTCGCGTACTGCAGGCCAGATTTTTTCGGCTGGTGCATTAACCACCAACCAACGTTGCGCGCCGGCTTTTTCCATGCGCACACCCTCAGTGTTTGGCAAAATCACCTCAACACCCGCTTCTTGTCCTTCTTGCCCTTGATTATAAGTGCTGTAGCTGGTGCTTCCGCCTGGCACATTGTAGGCATCGCTGGTTTTAATGCTGGTTAAATCTGGCGGCACTTCTAACGGTTTTGCGCGGCCAGCACCTTTGTAATCGGATGTTGTATCAATAAACGGAATTGAATCGCAGGCAGCGACTAAAGACGTTAATAAGATTAAAGCTGTTAATTTTGCGACTAATTTTGTTTCAAATTTCATTTTAATTACCACCATTTATACATTGCTATTTATTACGATATTAAGCGCAATTGATTTAGCTAAAAATTTCAGCGCGGTTCATGGCATTTTTTAGCACGTCATGATACTGCGCAGACAAATTGACCATCGGTAATCGAATACCTGTTTTTATTAAACCCATTTGCTGTAAAACCCATTTAGCTGGAATTGGGTTTGCCTCTACAAATAGTTTTTGATGCAATGCAAATAATTTTGCATTAATTTCACAAGCTGTTTTTACGTTACCCGCCATGGCGGCAACACACATTTCATGCATTAATTTTGGTGCCACATTAGCGGTAACTGAAATCACGCCATGCGCACCAAGCAGCATTAACGCCATGCCTGTGGCATCATCGCCACTGTAAACGGCAAAATCTTTTGGCAGACGCAACAGTAAATCGGTGCCGCGCTCTATGCCGCCAGTGGCATCTTTAATGCCCACAATATTGCTAATAGCTGACAAGCGTATGACAGTATCGTTATGAATATCACAACCGGTACGGCCAGGTACGTTATACAAAATCTGCGGAATATCTACCGCCGCCGCAACCGCAGCATAATGCTGATATAAGCCTTCTTGCGTTGGTTTATTGTAATAAGGTGCCACCAAAAGGCATGCATCTGCGCCTAATTCTTTGGCGTTTCGCGTCAGTTCAATCGCCTCACGCGTAGAGTTGGCGCCTGTGCCGGCGACTACCGCAACACGGCCAGCCACTTGCTCTACCGTTGTTTTAATCAGCAAGCAATGTTCATTCACATCCACCGTTGGCGATTCACCCGTAGTGCCCACAATCACAATACCGTCTGTGCCCGCGTCTATGTGCCAGTCAATTAACTTGCGCAATGCGTCCAAATCTAAACTGCCATCGTCAAACATGGGTGTAACGATTGCAACCAAACTACCTTGCAACATATAAAACCTTGCTAAATAAAAATTAGTTCTATTTTAACCGAAACTCACCACTAAATGCGAATCACTCACGCAATCAAGCTGTTTAGGCGAATTAAATAGTGAATACAAAAGCCATTGTTTAAAGATTTTGAATTGCATAGCTGATTATTTTTAACAACGCTGCATACAAGCGTTTGGTTGAATTTGATGCGATTTTTGCTGACTAAGGTTAGGCTTAATAGCCGCATAAAGTTGTATAATCACACTTGGTTTGAAGTCATCAATTTAAGGTTAAATTGCCGATGTCAGAAAGTTATATTTTCATATTAATCAGCACGGTTTTAGTCAACAACATCGTATTGGTTAAAATTTTAGGCTTATGCCCATTCATGGGGGTTTCTAAAAAATTAGAAGCCTCTATTGGCATGGCAGCCGCCACGGCGTTTGTGTTAACCATTGGCTCTATGACCAGCTGGGCCATTAACTTTTACCTGTTAGAGCCAAATAATTTGCAATATTTGCGCACACTGTCGTTTATTGTGGTGATTGCAGGTGTGGTGCAATTTACCGAAATGGTCATGGAAAAAAGCTTTCCGCTGCTTTACCAAATGCTGGGTATCTTCTTACCGCTAATCACCACCAACTGCGCTGTGCTTGGCATTCCACTTTTAAACGCGCAAGCCAGCAATGGCTTTATTCAATCTGGCTTATATGGTTTTGGCGGTGCGCTTGGCTTTTCATTGGTGTTGATACTTTTTGCCTCAATGCGCGAACGATTAGAAGCGGCCGATGTGCCTGTGGTGTTCAAAGGCTCTGCTATTGCCATGGTAACCGCCGCGCTGATGAGTCTTGCGTTTATGGGCTTTGCCGGCCTAGATAAATATTAAGTTAAATATTAAAAATGCAATTATCAAAGCCATACTGCGTTGCTTATAAAAAACGTCTGCTTACATATAACCCATATGCCGCGCAAACGTTTTTTATGCGCGCCTTGTCTGCCTTAGAAACTAGCATTTTTAAAGACTTCTTAAAGAAAGATTTGCTAACGCAATAAGATGTTAACCGCTTTAATCATCATGATTGGTTTAGCGCTTGGCTTAGGTGCCTTGCTTGGCTATGCTGCGCTTAAATTCAAGGTAGAGGGTGACCCGCTGATTGCGCGTATTGATGCTATTTTGCCGCAAACGCAATGTGGTCAATGTGGCTTTCCTGGCTGTAAGCCTTATGCCACCGCCATTGCAGAAGGCCGCGCTGATATTAACCAATGCCCGCCCGGTGGCGATACAGGCGTGCGTGCTTTGGCCGATTTAATGGGCATGGAATACAAGCCGCTTAACGCCGAAAATGGCGTAGAAAAACCAAAATCGGTGGCTTTTATAGATGAAGCCACCTGCATTGGCTGCACTTTATGCATTCAAGCTTGCCCAGTAGACGCGATTTTGGGTGCAGCAAAACATATGCACACTATTATCGCCAGCGAATGCACGGGTTGCGAATTGTGCGTGGCGCCCTGCCCTGTAGATTGCATTAGTATGCAGCCTATTGGTGAAACGCCCGATAATTGGAAGTGGAAATATCCGATGATTCCGATTAAAAGCATTGCAATTACGCCTGTGCATGGCGCTTTAAAATAGCGCTTAAAATATGAATGCCATTGTTAATTTAGTGAATTTATTTAAAACCGCCAAGGATATTTTTCCTTTTCATGGCGGTGTGCATCCGCCTGAAAATAAAACGCAATCCACCCAATTACCGATTGGTCAATTACCGATTCCAGAAAAAATCGTGCTGCCTTTGCGTCAGCATGTGGGCAATATTCCTAAAGTCAAAGTTCAGGTGGGCGATTACGTATTAAAAGGCCAATTAATCGCAGAGGCAGAAGGCACGGTGTCGGCAGCGATTCATGCCAGCACTTCTGGCACCATTAGCGCCATTCAAGACGCGATTATTCCACACCCATCTGGCTTGCCAGACCGCTGCATTGTTATTACGCCTGACGGCAAAGACCAGTGGATTGAAAAAACCCCGCAAGATTGGCGCAATGCAGAGCGCAAAACGCTAGTTGCTAGCCTGCGTTTATCCGGCATTGTTGGTTTGGGCGGCGCTACATTTCCAACCCACATTAAATTGCGCGCTGATGGCAAAAGCGGCGTGCACACATTGGTGATTAACGCGGCCGAGTGCGAACCTTATATTAGCTGTGACGATATGCTAATGCGCGAACTTGCCGATGAAATCGTCAAAGGCATCACTATTGCCCAATATTTGCTGGGCGCCGAAAACGTGATTATTGGCATTGAAGACAATAAGCCAGAAGCAGCCAAAGCCATGCAGGCCGCTATTAATGGCCATGCAAGCATGCAAGTTAAAATTGTGCCTACGCTTTACCCCAGCGGCGATGCCAGACGCTTGGTGCACTTGGTTTTAGGCACAGAAATTCCGCATGATAAACGCTCTACCGAAGTGGGTTTGCAGGTATTTAACGTAGCCACTGTAGTGGCGCTATACCGTTATTTTGAGCTGGGAGAGCCGTCTATTAGCCGCATTGTTTCAATGACCGGCAATGTGCAAAACCCGCAAAATTTTGATGTATTATTTGGCACGCCAATGTTGCATCTGGTAAAAGCGGCTGGCGGCGAAAAAGCCAATACCACGCATTTTATTATGGGCGGCCCTATGATGGGCTTTGATTTGCCCAGCACCGATGTGCCGATTACTAAAGCCGCCAATTGTATTATTGCCGCATCGCCCAACTTATTTGCGCCGCCGCCGCCGGCCATGCCGTGCATACGCTGCGCGCGCTGTGCTGATGCTTGCCCCGTTAATTTGCAGCCGCAAGAGTTGTATTGGTTTGCTAAATCGGATAATTTTGAAAAAGCCAACGACTACAAGCTGTTTGATTGCATAGAATGCGGCGCCTGCAGCTATGTATGCCCTAGCGACATACCATTAGTACAATATTATCGCTATGCCAAAAGTGAGATTATTGCCCTAGATAAAGCCAAAGAAGCGGCCGATCTAGCGCGCGAGCGTAACGATTTTAGACTAGCAAGAATTGAGCGCGAAAAACAAGAGCGCGCACAAAAACATGCTGAGCGAGCGCAAGCAGGTAAAGCCGAAGCGGCGAAAACTGAGCCAACAAGTCAGACAAATGAAAACGCAGCAACTACAACTGGCGCCGATGATGCTAAAAAAGCAGCCATTGCAGCCGCGATTGAGCGCGCAAAAGCATTAAAAGCAGCAGCGCAAAATGGCACGGGTGAACAAACTGGTATAGCTGAGCAAAAAACACAGCCTGAAAAACCAGCACCGGCCGATGATGCCGCCAAAAAAGCGCTGATTGCCGCCGCCATTGAGCGTGCAAAAGCACAGAAAGCCGCCGCTTTAGCGACTGGTGATGCGCCCAAAAATGTGGTCGATGCAGCAGAGCCAATTAAAAAAGAAATTGCAGAAATTGAAGCGCGCCGTGAAGCGGTTGGCTTAATAAGCGATGAAAAGTTAACGCCAGAAACAAAATTAGCACAGCCTGCAAAACCCATTAATGCAGATGCCGCAGCTGAAAAACAAGCCTTAATCGCCGCCGCCATTGCGCGCGCAAAAGCACAAAAAGCAGCCGCTGATGCCGCAAAACTAGTGCAATCAGAACTAACGCAATCAGATATTAAGTCAGAAACAGGGAAAGAATAACTTGAACCGCTCACCCCATATTTCGAATGCACCAAGCGTTGGCAACATTATGTTTAAAGTGTTGCTGGCATTGGTGCCTGGCATTGCGGCTTATGTGTGGGTGTACGGCGGCGGCATATTGGTCACATTAATATTGGCAACTATCACGGCTTTGGTGGCAGAAGCGGCTATGCTTAAAATGCGCAAACGCCCGATTCAACCGTTTTTGCTGGATTACAGCGCCGTGGTCACGGCTTGGTTATTGGCTCTTGCCATTCCGCCAATCGCACCTTGGTGGATGATTGTTGTAGGCACGTTTTTTTCGATTGTAATCGCCAAACAATTATATGGCGGCTTGGGTTACAACCCTTTTAACCCTGCCATGATTGGCTACGCGGTGTTATTAATTTCGTTCCCCGTCATCATGACTAAATGGCCAGCCGCATTGCAATTAGCCCAAACGCCATTAAACTTTAGCGACCAATTACACCTGATTTTTAGTGGTGCATTGCCGCAAGGCGTGCAAATCGATGCCATTACCTCAGCTACACCGCTGGATTATTTAAAAACGCAATTAATGCTAAAGCACGATGTAAGCAGCATCACGCAAGCGCCAGTCTTTGGGGTGCTAGGTGGCAAAGGTAATGAATGGATTACTGGCGCCTATTTATTAGGCGGCTTGTATTTGTGGCAACAAAAAATTATCTCTTGGCATTTGCCAACGGCGTTTTTAGCGGCGCTGGCCTTGATTTCTGGCGCTTTTTGGTTGGTTAATCCAGAACATTTTGCTTCACCGCTGTTTCATTTATTTAGTGGTGCCAGCATGTTATGCGCGTTTTTTATCATCACCGACCCAGTCAGCGGCCCAACCACACCAAACGGCAAATTATATTTTGCCGCTGGCGTGGCGGTAATTGCTTATTTAATTCGCGTTTATGGCGGCTACCCAGATGGCATTGCCTTTGCTGTGATTTTTATGAATATTTGTGTGCCGTTGATAGACGCGCATACGCAGCCGCGCGTATTTGGTCATCAAAAATGAAACTAGCTTCTCACTTCAGCGTTGCGCGTCAAAAAACACTCCTAACATATTACCCATATGCATCGTCATATTTTTTGCCGCGCGCCTTGAATTGCTTTGCTAGTTTCATTTTTTTGGATTGTTGTTATGTCTGAAACCATACTCAAACACGCCTCTAAAACCGCCATCACGCTAATTGCGTTTGCGGTGGTTTTTACCGCGTTATTGGTGTTTGTATTTCAAATCACCAAACTGCCTATTGAGAAAAGTGAAGCGGCTGCGCGCTTAAGTTTGTTCCGCCAAATTGTGCCGCATAGCATGCACAATAACGATTTGCTAACAGACACAGTAACCATTGCGCCAAATGATTTGCTGGGAAATAAACAGCCCACTATTGCTAACCGCGCGCGTATTGATAATGCGCCAGCGGCGGTGATTATTGAAGCGATTGCGCATGACGGTTATAGTGGCGATATTAAGCTGCTGATTGCGATTAAGGCCGATGGTAGCATTAGCGGCGTGCGCGTGTTGGCGCATAAAGAAACACCTGGCTTGGGCGATTATATTGATATTGCCAAAGATAACTGGATTAAACTATTTGATAACGAATCGCTCTTAAAGACAGCAGAGCCACAATGGAAAGTTAAAAAAGATGGTGGTGAATTTGACTATATGGCGGGCGCCACCATTACACCGCGCGCCATTGTAAAAGCGGTGCACAAGGCCTTGCAATATTTTGAAGCCAACAAAAAGAGCTTATTTGCCTAAAAATGATTACCTAAACTAGGTTAAAAAATGAATCAATTTAACGAAATCGCCCATAACGGGCTTTGGAAGCAAAACCCAGGTGTAGTGCAGTTACTGGGTTTATGCCCTACTTTGGCGGTGACTACATCAGCTGTTAACGGCCTAAGTTTGGGCTTTGCTACCGCCTTGGTGATGGCCGCTTCAAACGGTGCCGTATCGCCAGTGCGCCGCTTTGTGCCATCTGAAATCCGCGTACCTGTTTTTATTATGGTGATTGCGGCATTAGTCACGGTTATCGATTTAACGATTCATGGCTTTGCAGAGCCATTGCATAAAGTGTTGGGTATTTTCATCCCCTTAATTGTGGTGAATTGTATTGTGCTGGCGCGTGTAGAATCGTTTGCGGCTAAAAATCCACCTGCGCCTGCAATTTGGGATGGCTTTATGATGGGCATAGGCTTAACTTTAGTATTAGGATTATTGGGTGGTATTCGCGAAATAATTGGCAAAGGCACGCTGTTTTCTGGCTTAGATTTAGCCTTTGGCGCTAGCTTTAAAAGCTATGTGTTGACCATTATTCCGGATTACCAAGGCTTTTTATTAGCCATTTTGCCGCCTGGTGCCTTTTTGGGCTTAGCTGGTTTAATCGCCGCCCGTAATTGGGCAGAGTTACGCAAAACGTCTGCGCCTACTCTGCCAACTGACTTAACTTCCAGCGCGCTCAAGCCTTCTATCTAGAACCGGCCAATTAGTTAAATACTTTATGAATGCCGAAAAACGTGCAGAGATTTTTAGACGCTTAAGTGTTGCGATTCCCAAGCCGACTACCGAGTTAGAATTTAGCAGTACGTTTGAGTTATTAATCGCGGTCATTTTATCGGCACAAGCCACCGATAAAGGCGTGAACATTGCCACGCGCAAATTGTTTGCTGTCGCCAATACGCCGCAAGCGATATTTGATTTAGGCATTGAAGGTTTAGAGTTCTATATTAAAACCATAGGCCTGTATCACGCCAAAGCCAAAAATGTAATTGCTTGCTGTGACCGATTAATTCAATTACATGAATCAGAAGTGCCCAATAACAGAGGCGCACTAGAAGCCTTGCCAGGTGTGGGCCGCAAAACCGCCAATGTAATTTTGAATACTGCTTTTGGTGAGCCCACTATTGCGGTGGATACGCATTTATTTAGGCTGGGAAACCGCACCAAGCTGGCGGTTGGCAAAAATGTGCTGGCGGTTGAGCAAAAATATTTAAAAACAATCCCCAAACAATTTATGCACGATGCGCATCATTTATTAATATTGCATGGCCGCTATACCTGCACCGCGCGCAGCCCTAAATGCGGCGAATGTTGCATTGTAGATTTGTGCGAATATACGCATAAAAATATTGCAACGCCGCATTTAATGGCTGGTGAAACGGTAATTGCAAACCTATGAAATCAATGCTATGAAATCAGTCCTATGAAAAAAGCCTTATGAAAATCGCCACAGGTTTAGCCATTGGCAGCAAAGCAGAGCCAGAGTTGGCAACTGAGGCGGTTTTAAGCGCCATGAGCAAAGCCGAATTAGCGGCGCCCGCTTGTGTGTTGCTATTTTTAAGCTCTGAGTTTGCATTAAATCCAGAATCGGCCATTAAAGCCGCGGCAAAAGCGGCCAGCTGCACCAATATTATTGGCTGCTCGGCCATTGGTATTTTTACCGAAGAAGATTGGGTGATTGATAGCCCAGCCGCCGCTGCGATGGTGTTTTCGGATAATATTTGGCTAAAGCCAGAACAGCAAATGGATGACGGTTTGGATGACACGTTAAATGATGCATTATTGCTGACATTAGCGGCGCCAAATGCCATTAATAGCGTTTGGCTTAATGCCAAACAGCAACGAATTGGCGGCGTTTCGGGCGATGCGATTGGGCATGGCGCTTTTTCGGTTTGGGAAAATGCCAAAGGTATTACGCAAGGTTATTGCGAAATGCGCTTAACAAACGCGCAACATGCCGTGGGCGCCACGCATGGCTTAAAACTATTAACCAGCCCGCGCCGAATTACCGCCAGCAATCAACTGGATATAGTGTCCATTGCCAATCTGCCAGCAATGGATTCTTTAAAATCAGCCTGTGAAAAAGAAGCTTTGTTTGATGCAGAAGGTGAGATTCCTTATCATCAATTAATGGCGGTTTATGCCAACCGCGCATCGCATATTGAGCGCGGCGATTACCATTTAGCGTCTATTATTATTGGTGATGAAGTGACCAAATCAGTCACCTTAGCCAAGCCTTTGCAAGTAGGCGATTGGATAAGTTGGGCGGTGCGCGATATGGATGCGGCGCAAATTGATTTGGTGAAAACCGCCAGTACATTAAGGCGCCAATTAGCCGCACAAACCAATAACAATGCGCCGAAATTTGCGCTGTTATTTTCATGCCTTGGGCGTGGCCCTTATTTGTACAATGGCGTTGATCAAGATTTAGCGCTACTAAACACCTTATTTCCCAACCTGCCGCTGATTGGTTTTTATGGCAATGGTGAAATTGCGCCGATTAGAGGTGAAAACGAATTACTACAATATTCAGCCGTTTTAGGGCTGTTTGGTGAACAAAATGAGTCTATTTAATCCGTCGCGCGATGAAGTGCGTGAGTTCTTTTTTGATGCTTGGGCCAAATCGCAAAAAAAAGTCAGCCTAAGCGATTTAGAAAAGCTTGGCGTGCATGTGATGCAAATGCATCCTGAATATCACGCCATTTTAAATGCGCCAGAACAGTATAAACAGGTTGCCTATTACCCAGAAATGGGCGAAACCAACCCTTTTTTGCACATGAGTTTGCATCTATCGGTTTTAGAACAAATTAGCATTTATCAGCCCATTGGCATTGCGCCTATTTATCAAAAATTACTCTTCAAGCATCAAAATGAGCACGATGCGCAACATGACATTTTAGAATGCTTGGGTGAAACCATTTGGCTGGCACAGCGCAATAAAACCGGGCTGGATAGCGAGCACTATTTAACGCTATTGCAACAAAAAGCTGGCATTGTTGCTTAATTACCGCTTACATGTTTGAATATTCAATATGACCACCACGACTAATATGCACGATTGGCTTAATCAGCATGGCGATTTTTTATACCGCTTTGCGCTAGCGCGTTTGCGCGATCCGCATTTGGCAGAAGATGTGGTGCAAGAAACCTTTTTAGCCGCCATTAAAAGCCAAACTTTTGCCGGTGATTCGGCCCCGCGCACCTGGCTAACCGGCATTTTAAAGCATAAAATAATTGATGTAATGCGCAAGAATGTACGCGAAATTGCCGCCTCCGATTTAATGTCGGATGCTGATGCCAATATGGATGAGTTTTTTGATGAAACAGGCCATTGGGCTGAAAAACCAATGGTTTGGGATATGCCAGAGAACGCATTAGAGCAAAAGCAATTTTTAGGCGTGTTGCAAACTTGCATGGATAAATTGCCAGCTAAATTAGCCACGCTATTTATGATGCGCGATGTGCAAGAATCCGATAATGAAGAAATCTGTAAGGAACTCAATATCAGCACGACCAATGCTTGGGTGATGTTATACAGAGCTCGCATGGGTATTCGGAAATGTTTGGAAATTAATTGGCTAGGAGTGTGAAGGTTACGTTATGTTAGATTGTCGGCAAGCAAGTCAACTTATTTCAAAATCGTTAGATCGTCAGTTGTCATGGCGTGAGCGCTTTGCGGTACGTTTACATCTGTTATTTTGCAAGTATTGCAAACGCTTCCGTCAGCAACTCGTCACCATGCGTAATGCTCTTAATCGCTTATCGCAATCGATTGAAAATAACGCCGATATCCGATTGCCAGCCGAAACTAAAAATCGAATTTTCAGCGCCATTGAATCTAGCGCTGATTAATTGGCGTATAACTTAGTAAGCACTGCATCACACATGTTGTTACTTAATTAATTGTTTAACTTAATATTAAAAGGAAATAAATCATGAAAACATCTAACAAAACCATCGCTTTAGCATTATCAGGTGCATTTGCTTTATCAATCGCAGCAACCAGCATCAACGCAGCTGAAAATCCGTTTGCCATCAAATCATTATCTAGCGGCTACCAAGTGGCTGATCACCATGAAAAAATGAAAGACGGCAAATGTGGCGAAGGTAAATGCGGTGCCGAAATGAAAAAAGAAATGGGCGATAAAGCCAAAGACGGCAAATGCGGCGAAGGTAAATGCGGTGCCGAAATGAAAAAAGAAATGGGTACGAAAGCGCATGATGGTAAATGTGGCGAGGGCAAATGCGGTACCGATAAGAAGTAAATTCCAATTCATCACTAAAGCCATGCATCCATCATTTTGTCATCTTTAGCTGATATTAACGGCATGGGTTTGGGGTTAAAGCGCGAGCTGATACCTCAAATCCAAACGCGCTACCTTGACCCATCCATTGCTAATATTAATTTTATAGAAATCGCGCCCGAAAATTGGATTGGCGCAGGCGGCAAAGCGCAAAAAGACTTAGCCTGGTTTGTTGAGCGCTACCCTATTGTGTGCCACGGTTTATGCTTATCCTTAGGTGGCATAGACCCTCTTAATACAGACTTTTTAAAGCAAGTGAAGTCATTTTTAAGCGCCAATGCAATCCCACTTTATACCGAACATTTAAGCTATTGCACGGATTTTTATCATGGCAAAAGTGGCTATTTATACGATTTATTGCCCATTCCATTTACTGAAGAAGCGGTTAAATACGTAGCAGGCCGAATCAGGCAAACCCAAGATATTCTTGAACAAAAAATAGCCATTGAAAACGCCTCTTTTTATGCGGCCGCGCCAATTTCTAGCTTAAGCGAAATTGATTTTTTAAATGCGGTATTGCAAGAAGCCGATTGCTGGCTGCATTTGGATATTAATAATATTTATGTTAATAGTGTGAATTTCGCCAAGCCGCATCAAAATCCAGCAAAAATAGCATCCAACTTTTTACAACAAATCCCTAAAGAACGCATTGTCTACAGCCATATTGCAGGGCATTATCAAGAATCGGCTAATTTATTAATCGATACACACGGTAAAGACGTAGTTGACCCAGTTTGGGATTTGTTGGCTCAAGCGTATCAATTGTTTGGCGTTTTCCCCACATTACTAGAGCGCGATAGCAATATCCCGCCCTTGCCAATATTGATGCAAGAAGTGAATAAAATTGCCGCTTATCAGGCCGATTACACCTCTAAAGTCGCCAATAAAATGGCGGCGGCATGCTAGAAAAACCTCTTTTAGATTTTCAGCTGTATCAAGCGCAATTTAGCGCCCATATTCGAAACCCCACGCGCAATAAAAAACCGCCCAATGTAAACAGCAACCGAATGGCGGTTTACAAAAAAGCGGTTTTTAATAATATTGTAGAGTCGGTTTCTGTGTGTTTTCCTGTGTGCCAAACGGTAATTGGCAAACGCGCATGGCAAAAGCTTATGCGTGAATTTGTGGCAACTTATGCATCAAGCAGCCCAATATTTAGAGAAATTCCACAGCAGTTTTTATTGTTTTTAGAGCCGATTCAAACGGTACCGGCCTATTTTAAGCAACTAGCGCATTACGAATGGGTGGAGCTGGCGATTACATTGCAGCAAACTGAGCAAGTGCAATTGAGTGAGCAAACAGATTTGTTAAACGAAAAACCGACATTTGCGGCGGCGCATATGTTGCTGGTATATGATTACCCTGTGCAGCAAATATCGGCCAAATTTAAGCCAACGCAAACACAAGAAACCACTTTATTTGTTTTTAGAGATGCCGAATTTCAAGTGAAATTTATAGAGCTAAATCCGATTACTTATCGTTTGCTAAAAATCATAAAAGCACAAGATTTAACCGGCGAACAAGCATTAACGCAGATTTCCCATGAGATTCAGCATCCGAATACGGCGGATATTGTTGAATTTGGCCTTAGTATTTTGACCGATTTAGCCTATAAAAAAGCGATTATTGGCAGTCATGCCTAATTAACCAAATAACTAATTTAACTAATCAAACAGCTGGGCTTCACGCTCAGTAGCTTTATGTATCACTTCTTTTTTTTGATGCGAATCTAAATCCCACCACTGTTGAATCTCATCCAGCGTGCGGTAGCAACCTTGGCATAAGCCAGATAAATCATCCATGCTACACACACCAATACAAGGAGATTGAATGTCTAAATCGGACATTGAATACTTTCTTTCAAATTTATTTAATCACTCAAACTTAAAAACGGTTTTACTTAAACAAGGTTTAAATTAGCTTAAAACGCCATGGCATTGTTTGTATTTTTTGCCAGAACCACATGGGCATGGGTCGTTACGGCCCACTTTTACGCCTTCACGAATAATGGCGTCACCATTGGCCATTTGCGCCTGTTGCTCATCGGTAAAATCGCCTGTTGGGTTCGCCAACGCTTCATCAAAGTCTGCATGTTGATATTGCACATTGGCCACATCGGCTGGTTTTTCAACCGCTTCAACGTCGTCTTGTGTTTTTACTTGAACCAACATAGTGATTTTAGTCACTTCGCTTTTCACCGTATTTAATAAGCCTTCAAATAGCTCAAACGCCTCACGTTTGTATTCTTGCTTAGGATTTTTTTGCGCATACGAACGCAAATGAATACCTTGGCGTAAATGGTCTAACGCGGCTAAATGCTCACGCCAATGGCTATCAATACTTTGCAACATCACAGCACGCTCAAATTGACGCATAGTGTCGTTGCTAGCCAAGGCTTCTTTGGCCTTATATGATTCATCCGCCGCTTCAAAAACACGCTCACGCAGGGTTTCTTCATGCAAGTCTGGGTTATCTTCTAGCATTTTTTGCAGCGGCAAATCTAAACCAGTTTCGGCGATTAGATTTTTTTCTAAAGCGGGAATATCCCATTGTTCTTCAACGCTGCCTGCAGGAATATGCGCGCTAAAAATACTGCTTAAAACGTCATGGCGCATAGCGCTGATGGTTTCGCCAATATCAGTGGCTTCTAACAATTCATTACGTTGCTCATAAATCACTTTGCGTTGGTCGTTTGAAACGTCATCAAACTCTAACAGCTGTTTACGAATATCAAAGTTGCGGCCTTCTACTTTGCGCTGCGCGTTTTCAATCGCGCGCGAAACCATGGCATGCTCAATCGCCTCGCCTTCTGGCATTTTTAAACGTTCCATAATCGCCGATACGCGATCGCCAGAGAATATGCGTAATAATTGGTCATCTAATGCCAAGTAAAAACGGCTTGAACCTGGGTCACCTTGACGGCCAGAACGGCCACGCAATTGATTATCCACACGGCGTGATTCATGGCGCTCGGTACCGATAATATGCAAACCGCCTGACGCTAAAACCGCATCATGGCGCTTTTGCCAATCGGCTTTTAATTGCGCTGCTTTGGTTTCTTTTTCGGCATCGCTTAAGCTGGCATCAGATTTAACCGCATGAATACTGGCTTCTGGGTTACCGCCCAACACAATATCCGTACCACGACCAGCCATATTGGTGGCGATTGTAATCGCACTTGGCTGGCCAGCTTCCGCCACAATATGCGCCTCGCGCTCATGTTGTTTAGCGTTTAAAACTTCATGCTTTAAGTTGGCTTTGGTAAGCAAGCGCGAAATAATTTCAGAGTTTTCAATTGATGTAGTACCAACTAAAACAGGCTGGCCAATCGCTTGGCATTGCTTAATATCCTCAATTACCGCGTTATATTTTTCAGCCGAGGTGCGATACACTTTATCCATCGCATCTTTGCGCAACATGCCGCGATGCGTTGGAATGACCACTGTTTCCAAGCCATAAATCTGATTAAATTCATAGGCTTCTGTATCGGCCGTACCGGTCATACCGCTTAATTTTTCATACATGCGGAAGTAGTTTTGAAAGGTGATTGATGCCAGCGTTTGGTTTTCTTTTTGAATCGCAACACCTTCCTTGGCCTCAACCGCTTGATGCAAACCATCTGACCAACGACGGCCCGGCATCATACGACCTGAGAACTCATCCACAATCACAATCTCGCCATCGCGCACCACATAATGCTGATCTAAATTGAATAGATTTTGTGCGCGAAGTGACGCATATAAATGATGCACCAAGGTGATATTGGCGGGCTCATACAAGCTTGAGTTTTCGGCCATTAAGCCAGAATCCGCTAAAATAGCCTCTGCGCGCTCATGACCAGCTTCACTCATGGTGACCGTTTGCGCTTTTTCATCTACCCAAAAATCGCCTTCGCCATCTTCAACCGTTTGCTTGGTTAGCTGTTTGGCAACGGCATTAATTTGATTATATAAATCAACGCTGTTTTCCGCCTGACCAGAAATAATCAATGGCGTACGCGCTTCATCAATTAAAATCGAATCCACTTCATCCACCAAAGAATAACTTAGCGCACGTTGTACGCGCTCATCTTTGGTAAACACCATGTTATCGCGCAGGTAATCAAAACCAAATTCGTTGTTAGTACCGTAAGTAATATCGGCAAGGTAGGCCAATTGTTTATCATCATGCTGCATTTGCGATAAATTAATGCCAACGCTTAAGCCTAAAAAGTTATACAGCTTACCCATCCACTCCGCATCGCGCTTGGCTAGGTAATCGTTCACGGTAACCACATGCACGCCTTTGCCGGTGATGGCATTTAAGTAAACTGGCAATGTGGCCACCAATGTTTTACCTTCACCGGTACGCATTTCGGCAATTTTGCCGGCATTTAGCACCATACCGCCAATTAATTGCACATCAAAATGGCGCATGCCCAAGGCGCGCACGCTACCTTCACGCACTACCGCAAAGGCTTCTGGCAGAAGTTTCTCTAGGCTTTCGCCTTGTTGAAAACGTTGTTTAAAACTTTCCGTTTTAGCACGCAATTCGTCATCGGATAACGCTTGCATGGCTGGCTCTAAGGCATTGATTTCTTTAACAGTTTGGCCATATTGCTTCACAAGCCTATCGTTACGACTACCGAAAAATTTTCTAAACAACGTGGATAACATGAAGGAACACCGCTTTTCCGAAAAATCGGAAACCTATAAATGAGATTGGACGAAAAAATTGATTATATTGTATGGATATTGGGTAATTAATGTTTATTTCAATACAAAACCGTGCAAAAACTGTTGTTTAACAAACTTTAATGGTTAATTTTATTTATCTATTTAAATACTTACGTGGATCTAAGGCGTTGCCATTTAACCGTATTTCGTAATGCAAATGTGGCCCTGTAGAGCGACCAGTACTGCCTACTTGCGCCACTACTTGACCTTTAATTACACGTTCGCCCGGCTTAACCAATAGTTTAGAAGCATGCGCATAGCGCGTTTCTAAACCAGATCCATGGTCAATTTTGACTATATTACCATAATCAGGTGTGCGTTCTGCGGTGGACACAATGCCATCGGCCGCGGCGTGAATAGCGGTGCCTGAATTAGCGGTAAAATCTAAGCCTTCATGAAACGCTTTATTGCCATTAAACGGATCAATACGCCAGCCATAACTAGATGAATTAAACGCCGCATCAACTGGGCTGCTGTTAGGCAACATGTCTTTAAGCACACTTTTTTGCAAAAGCTTCGCCTCAATCGAGCTCATAAACTCATCGCGCGCATCCACCGATTCTGTCAACTCTAAAATGGCGGCTTTTAATTCAGTTTCTGACATGGCATGCGAATTAACCAAAGGGCCGCCACGACCATCAATTTGCAAGCTAGTTAATGGTTTTAAATTAGGATTATTAATAATTTTTTGCTCATTTTCACCGGCCAATTTAGCCAAGCGCTGATTTTGCGCATCTAAACGCATAATGCGCGCCTGCAATTCGCCTAACTCTTTCGCGTAAGCATCTAAATGCACTTGGGATGAAATAATCGAACTTCTGATTTGCGGCGGCAATAAAGCGCGCATGCCCTTCTCTTTAATATTGCTTTGCGGCGTAATAAATAACAAGGTGAGCATCACGGGCACCAGCACCAGCGCGGCCAATAGCAAGCCCACCTGCATAGCAGACAAACTTTTGGCTTTTGCCATGTGGTTAGAAATTAAAATAATATTCATTGAATAATGGTCTGTAATCCGTATTGGTTGGCTTGTTGTTAATTTTGGTTAACTTCTTAGCTAATCAAAAGCGATGTTTTAAGTTTACACAGCACACGTCACCGTAAAATCGCAGTAAAATCGCAAACATGCGCAAAATGGATAGCTTACTTCATCACAAAAACCTGCAAAATAGCCAGCTGGGCGCTTTAACGCAACAATTGCAATCTCACCAGTTATTACAGCGATTTTGGTTGGCTGCTTGCCCACAATTATTAAGTCAATTAAGCACTGTTGGCAGCTTAAATAATGGTCAATTAAGTATTTTTGCGCACAGCCCAATTGTGGCTAATAAAATCAAATTAACACAAGCTAAGCTTTTGACTCAATTACAACTATTGCAAAATACCGTGCCAGCGTTTAGGGATTGTAAAGTTACTGCAATTAGTGTGAAAGTGCAAGTGATATCTCATCCCAAGGTCGTCGTCCCGCTGCCGCGAAAGCTATCAGAACAAGCGGCTATTAGCCTAAAAAAACTGGCGCAAGATTTAGGCGAATCGCCACTGGCTACCCAACTTAAATCGCTGGCTGATAAAACCTAAAGTACATCTAATCTACTTTTAAGCTTAAATTGCATCAATGTATGCGGCTATTGGCCTAGATTTGCAAGGCAATCTAGGCGCAAAAAAATTAACTGCCCAATTAGTTGTATATCAAATATTATTATTTAAACCGATTGTTTTATATCGGTTTTTTTTTAGTAGTTTCAATCCCATCAACTGTGTTGTCGTGCCGCATTTTTAGTGCCATAATGCCTTGGCTTGTTACAAAATAATTACATTATTTACAACTCGTTAGCAATATCAAAGTCGTAATTTTTAATTAATTTGCACGTCGATGTCGTTTCAGATTTATTCAATAATAGATAGGGAGAAGTCATGTCAGTCGCATTAATAATAACCATTGCAGCCGCTATTTTGGCCGTACTTTACGGCGTACTAATGAGTAAATGGATTACCAATTTGCCAGCCGGCAACGCACGCATGCAAGAAATTGCTGGTGCCATTCAACAAGGCGCCGCCGCCTATTTAGCCAGACAATACAAAACAATTGCCATTGTAGGTGTGGTTTTAGCGGCATTAGTGGCCTACTTTTTAGGCACTACTACAGCCATTGGCTTTGTTGTAGGAGCGGTATTATCAGGCGCATGTGGATTTATCGGCATGAATGTATCGGTAAAAGCCAATGTGCGCACTGCACAAGCGGCCACAAACGGCATTGCCCCTGCGTTTGATGTGGCATTTAAAGGTGGCGCGGTAACTGGCATGCTGGTGGTAGGCTTGGGCTTGCTAGGCGTGGCTGGTTTTTACTGGTTTTTGGGTGCCGAAAACGCAACCAACCTAGACCCATTAATTGGCTTGGCTTTTGGCTCATCCCTTATCTCAATCTTTGCGCGTTTAGGTGGCGGTATCTTTACTAAGGGTGCGGATGTTGGCGCAGACTTGGTAGGTAAAGTAGAAGCTGGTATTCCAGAAGATGATCCGCGCAACCCAGCAGTGATTGCGGATAACGTAGGTGATAACGTAGGCGATTGTGCTGGTATGGCAGCCGATTTGTTTGAAACTTACGCGGTAACTTTAATCGCCACCATGGTGTTAGGCGGCTTGTTGATTACCGATTCTGGCGCTAACGGCATTATTTACCCATTGATGTTGGGCGCGGTTTCAATTGTTGCATCCATTGTTGGCTGCTTCTTTGTTAAAGCATCACCTGGCATGAAAAACGTGATGCCAGCTCTTTATAAAGGCTTAGCCGTAGCAGGCGTTTTATCCTTAATCGCGTTCTATTTTGTTACGCAGCAATTGTTTCCGCAAGGCTTAACAGCAGGTGATTTAACCATTTCCGCCAATCAATTATTTGGCTCATGCGCAGTGGGTTTAGTGTTAACAGCCGCGTTGGTGTGGATTACCGAATACTACACAGGTACGCAGTACGCCCCTGTACAGCATGTGGCGCAAGCTTCAACCACAGGGCACGCCACTAATATTATTGCAGGCATTGGTATTTCAATGAAATCAACCGCTTGGCCAGTGCTTTCAGTGTGTTTAGCCATTTGGACGTCTTATCATTTAGGTGGCTTGTATGGCATCGCGATTGCGGCTACGTCCATGTTAAGCATGGCTGGCATTGTAGTGGCGTTAGATGCTTACGGACCAATTACCGATAACGCAGGCGGCATTGCCGAAATGGCTGGCTTACCAAAAGAAGTGCGCGATGTAACCGACCCGTTAGATGCAGTGGGTAACACCACAAAAGCGGTCACCAAAGGCTACGCCATTGGCTCTGCTGGCTTGGCAGCGTTGGTATTATTTGCCGATTACACGCACAAATTAGAAGGCGCTGGCATTGATGTAAAGTTTGATTTAAGCGACCCAATGGTGATTATCGGCTTATTTATTGGTGGCTTAATCCCATTCCTATTCGCTGCCATGGCGATGGAAGCGGTTGGCCGCGCCGCTGGTGCAGTGGTAGAAGAAGTGCGCCGCCAGTTCCGCGATATTAAAGGCATTATGGAAGGCACAGCCAAGCCAGAATACGGCAAAGCGGTAGATATGCTGACCACGGCGGCGATTAAAGAAATGATGATTCCGTCATTACTACCAGTAGCTGTGCCAATTGCAGTCGGCTTGCTATTAGGCCCTGTGGCATTGGGTGGCTTATTAATGGGCACCATTGTGACCGGCTTATTTGTGGCGATTTCAATGTGTACAGGCGGTGGCGCTTGGGATAATGCCAAAAAATACATTGAAGATGGCAACCACGGCGGCAAAGGTTCAGACGCACATAAAGCCGCTGTCACTGGCGACACCGTGGGTGACCCATACAAAGATACAGCAGGCCCAGCGGTGAATCCATTGATTAAAATTATTAATATTGTGGCACTGTTGATTGTGCCATTGCTACACGTTTAGTTTTACAAAGCTGTTAGCAGTAAAAAAGCCAGTTCAAGCTGGCTTTTTTATTGTTATAAGCTTGACTTTCATTAAACGACTGGACTAAACTTAGCTAACATTAACTTTAAAAGAAAATATCATGCAAACTGTGAATATTCATGAAGCAAAAACTCAACTGTCGCGTTACGTAGATCAAGCAGCAGGTGGTGAAGAAGTGATTATTGCTCGTGCAGGAAAGCCCATTGCGCGCCTTGTCTCACTTCAAACAGCAAAAAAATGGCGTCAACTCGGCTTAGGTAAAGCTAGCTATACGTTACCAGCTAATTTTGATAATTTGCACGCAGACGAAATACTAGTAATGTTTGAAAACAACAATTAGGTATGGCGCAAACTTACCTGTTAGATAGTAATATTTTGCTGTGCGCCTTAATTGCGCCACAACGGTTAAATGATAGTGTTAAAGCAATACTGTGCGATGCTGAAAACACTATTTATTTTAGCGCCGCAAGCATTTGGGAAATCGCGATTAAAAGCAGCTTAAATAAGGCAGACTTTAATTTTTCGGCTGAAAATATTCACAAACTTGCGATAGAAACTGGCTTTACTGAACTCACCATACAATCTAATCACACATTTGCGGTAGCTAATATGTTGTGGCACCACCGCGACCCTTTTGATAGATTGCTTATTGCACAAACACTTGCACTGCCAGCTTACTTTTTGACAAGCGATAGCCAACTAAAACTATATTCTGAGCTTATTCAACTTGTTGAAATTAGAACTTGATATTATTGATGTCAAGTTTAACCCGTATTTCTTAGCCCAGCCGCAATCCCATTAATCGTCAATTGAATCGCCAGTTTCAATTTATCATCCGCTTCGCCTGCACGGTAGCGTTTAATTAGCTCTACTTGCAGATGATTTAGCGGGTCTAAATACGGCAAACGATTGCGAATGGAATAAGCCAGCGTTGGGTTGCTATTTAAGCGTTCTGTGCAACCTTGCAACAAATTAAGCGCCTGCGTAGTGAGCACATACTCTGCTTCTATACGGCTAAAAATCGTCTCTCTTAGCTGTTTATCGGTTACCAAGTGTGCATAATGGCGCGCTACTACTAAATCGGTTTTGGCTAACACCATATCCACATTGGCGATTAAGGTTTTAAAGAGCGGCCAAACTTCTAGCATTTCTTGCAGGTTTTTTAGGCGGCCTTCATATGCAATTTCATCTTGATGCAAATATTGATGTATGGCGCTACCTAAGCCATACCAACCCGGCAATAAAAGTCGGCATTGGCCCCAAGAGAATCCCCAAGGTATCGCGCGCAAATCTTCAATACGGCGCGTGGATTTTCTGGCGGCGGGGCGGCTGCCAATATTTAACTCAGCGATTTCTGAAATGGGCGTTGCGCTAAAAAAGTAATCGGCAAATCCGGGTGTTTCGTAAACCAAACTGCGGTAGCTGGTCATGGCTGTGGTGGATAAATCTTCCATCACTACTTCAAACATGCGCCTTTTGGGCGTGCTTAATGACATTTCTGGCAATAAGGTGGCATCAATAGTGGCAGCCACCAGCGTTTCTAAATGCTGGCGCCCTACTTTTGCATCGGCATATTTATTGGCGATAATTTCGCCTTGCTCGGTTAAGCGGATTTGCCCGTCTACCGTTCCGCTGGGCTGCGCCATAATAGCCTGATAAGTGGGCCCACCGCCGCGCCCAACCGTACCGCCGCGGCCATGAAACAGTCGTAATTTAATCTTAGCTTGGCTAAATAACTCAACTAGCGAAACCTCTGCTTTGTACAACTCCCAATTAGAGGTTAAAAAGCCGCCATCTTTATTGCTATCCGAATAGCCCAGCATAATTTCTTGCTCATTGCCTTGGTTGCGCAACACATAGCGAATGCCCAGCAAGCTTAACCACTGCCCCATAATCATCGGCGCGTTGCGCAAATCGGCAATGGTTTCAAATAAGGGCACGATATTCAGCGCCAACTGGATTTTTTGCGAACCCCAAACGCCTTTTAGCAAGCCCGTTTCTTTTTGCAAAAGCGCTACTTCTAATAAATCCGATAGCGTTTCGGTGTGCGAAATAATGTATTGCTTAATAGTGCGGCTGCCGAATTTTTGCTTAATATCGCGCGCCTTATTCAGCACATCAATTTCGGTGTGCACCAACTCAGAATACTGTTGATATGGTGAAAACAACAAGCGCGGCTGTTTTAACTCATCCAATAAGGTCTTAATTTTTTCATCTTCAGTCAGCTCATCATATTCAAAATCGTAGCCCGCTTTATTGAATAACTCTTTAATCACCGCCTCATGCACGTCTGACGATTGCCGAATATCCACAGTCGCCAAGTGAAAACCAAACGTTTCAATGGCTTTGGTTAGCTTGCCCAAACGCGCATAAATCAGCGCCTCGCCACCAAATTCTTTTAATGAATTCACCAGAACATTTAAATCGGCCAGCAAATCACTGGCATGAGGATATGGCACCGCTTGGTTGGCATTTTCGCGCAATTCCAGTTGCGGCAACAATTGCTTAGACGTTGCAATCAAGCGGTCGTAAATGCCATTAAGCGCCAGCCGATAAGGCTCATCCAAGCGATGTGGTGATTGGTCTAGCGATAAATTTGCCAGCACCAACAATGCAGGGCTAACATCAACCAAGCGTGTAGAAATAGACAATTCACGCCGCAATGCATCCAGCTGTTTTAGGTAAAACTTAAACGCGGTTGCGCTTTGCATGTCAACCGCTTGGCTAAGCGTAGCGCCATTCACAAATGGATTACCATCGCGATCGCCGCCTATCCAGCTGCCCATTTGTAAAAAACTGGGCAATTGAAACGGTTTTTCTAGTTCTGTATAGTGTTTATTTAAATCGCGCTCTAAATCTTGCAGAATTTCTGGAATCACATTTAAAAACGTGGTTTCGTAATAGCTCAGCGCGTTTTCAATTTCGTTGACTACAGTGAGTTTTGAAAATCGCACAATGCGCGTTTGCCATAGTGAGCAAACAGCGGCTTGAATCAACAAATCGTTATTTTCCAGCTCACGTTTAGAGATTAAATTGGCGCGCTCTGCCAGCAAAAAAGATAGCTTATGCTCAATATCCAAAATGCTTTTGCGCTGAACCTCAGTGGGGTGGGCGGTTAACACAGGCGAAACCAGCGCGTCTTTAAAAAACGCTTCTACCGCCGCAAAAGGCAAGGCTTGGCGCGCAATTTCATCGACAGAATATGCCAGCATGCCAGCTGCTAATTGGTCCTCATTCAAACGCGTTTGTTGGCGCGCAAATAAATCTTCGGCAATATTCACCAAATGTTTAAAGTAACTAAAAGCGCGCACCACCGAAATAGTTTGCTGCGGCGATAAATTTTTAAGCAACTTTTCTAACGCTAACGTGGCTGTTTGATCGTTTTCGCGATGAAACTTTACCGCCGCCTGACGGATATTTTCAATTAAATCAAAGGTGGCTTGGCCATCTTTAGCCAAAATGGTCGCACCCAGCACATGGCCCAAATAGCGGATATTATTTTTTAAACCTGAATTTTGTTGATTTAGCTTGATGGCTTGCATTGATGTGTCGTTCATATAATTGCCGTTTAACGTTATTATTTAAACAATATAAGCAACATCTACACCATGCATAAAATCAATAATAAATACATTAAAAACAATTAGTTATATTTTAACTGCTTAATAATTCAGTTTTAGCTGCACGTTTTTTGTGCAAGTTAAGCAATGATTTAATATTAAGGTGCAGGCAACTGAACGCAAAAAGGCGAACGCAAAATGGCGAACGCAAAAAAGGCAGCCTAAGCTGCCTTTTTAATTGCGCATTTAAAGCGCATTTAAACCATCAAAAATGATTAAAATGCTGGTTTAACTTCCGCATTATTGTAATTAGCAACACCGTCTAAAATTTCTTTTTTAGCCGCCTCAATATCGCCCCAGCCGTTAATTTTCACCCATTTGCCTTTGTCTAAATCTTTATAATGCTCAAAAAAGTGAGAAATCATTTCTAAACGCCATGTTGAAACGTCGGTATGGCTTTTTAAATGGCCATATAAACCACAAACTTTAGGCACTGGCACGGCAAACACTTTCGCGTCCATGCCGGCTTCATCTTCCATTAACAACACGCCAAGTGGGCGGCAACGCACCACAACGCCTGGAATCAATGGCACTGGCGTCATGACTAACACGTCTACTGGGTCGCCATCATCGGCCAAGGTGTGCGGAATGTAGCCGTAATTGGTTGGATATTGCATAGCAGTACCCATAAAACGGTCTACAAAAATCGCGCCGCTGTCTTTATCCACTTCATATTTAACAGGGTCGCCTTGCATAGGAATTTCGATAATAACGTTGAAATCATTGGGTAAATCTAAGCCAGATGGCACTTGGTTTAACGACATAATGAGAACAGCCTTTACGTAAAAAACGGCATTATACGTGACAAATGTAAATGCTTGATTGCTAAAAATTGAAATTTGTTGGGCGCTTGCTTACTGGCGCTTAGAAAATGTGACCCAAACTTTGCTTAAAACAAAAAACACAATCACCAACGCCAAACCCATGATGGTAATTGCACCCAGATGATTTTTAACCAATGGGATATTGCCAAAAAAATAACCCGCCAAAACGCAAATTAGCACCCAAATAATAGACCCAAGTGATGCTGAACGCACAAATTTAAAAAAGTGCATTTGCGTTAAGCCGGCCAAAAACGGCGCAACCGTGCGTATAACCGGTAAAAATGGCGAAAACAAAAAGCCTTTTTCGCCATGTAAATCATAAAACACGCGGGTTTTATCGATTGCCGCTTGATTAGGCCATTTTAAAAAATCCACAAAAAATGCCTGCCCCAGCGTTTTGCCTAAAAAATAGCCGCTGATATTACCCAATGCCGCCGCTGTAATCAGCACGGCAATTAATAAGCCAATATTCAACATGGATGCCGCCCAAACCGCGCCGCACACAAACAAAAATGGATTACTGGGCAGAAAAAACAGCGGCAATATGCCAATTTGTAAAAAAACCACGCCAAACAAAATGAAATAAACCAGATTGGCGTGCATGGCGACTAAATCAGGCAAATGCGCATCAAAATTGAGAATCATTTGCCAAATTTCCATTACGTTGGTACCGTCGCTATTTCTGCCCTGCATTCCGCCACAATGGCGGCTGGCGTTAATTTTAATGCGCCATACAACAGCAAAGGAATAATCACCACTTCATCAAGCTGGCCAATTATCGGAAGAAAATCAGGAATTAAATCAAATGGCATCAACAAATAGCCAATGGCCAGCCATAGCAACGCTTTGGCCAATTTAGGCGTTTGGGGGTGTTTTTGCAGGCGCTGGTAAAAAACAAATTCGGCTTTTAAGCGCGCTGCAATCTGTTTTAGTTTTTCCATCATAAAGATTGAACCAGCTTTTTGCCTGTTAGCTTTTCAAACGCTTCTAAATATTTTTCAGATGTGCGTTGCGCAACTTCATCAGGTAAAGCAGGTGCTGGCGGCGCTTTATTCCATTGAATGCTTTCCAGCCAATCGCGCACATATTGTTTATCGTAACTGGGTGGATTGCTGCCAACTTTGTAGCTCTCGGCCGGCCAAAAACGGGATGAATCGGGCGTTAACACTTCATCCATCACATGCAGCACGCCATTGCTATCTAACCCAAATTCAAATTTGGTATCGGCGATAATAATGCCGCGCGTTAATGCATATTCGGCGGCTTCGCTATAAAGCTGAATCGCTACTTTGGCCACTTTTTCGGCCATATCGGCGCCAATTAATGCAGCGCATTCGGCCAAACTAATGTTTTCATCATGCTCACCCACCGCGGCTTTTGATGATGGCGTAAAAATCGGTGTGGGTAATTTTGACGCTTCTTGCAAGCCTGCTGGCAAGGCAATACCGCAAACGGTGCCTTTAGCTTTGTATTCTTTCCAACCGCTACCCACCAAATAACCACGCACAATCGCCTCAATTGGCAAGGGTTTAAGCTTTTTAACCACCACCGCGCGGCTTAAATTACCTGTGCCTAATTGCGCTTTATCTTCTGCAGAAACAACGGATTCTGGCACAATACCAGTTAAATGGTTAGGTACAATATGCTTAAGTTTTTCAAACCAAAAATTGGCCATTTGCGTCAGCATAGCGCCTTTATTGGCAATGCCTGTGGGCAAAATCACATCAAATGCCGATAGCCTATCGGTGCTAACCAGCAACATAGTGCTGTCATCGATGGCATAAATATCGCGTACTTTTCCTTGATGGATTAAAGTTAAACTCTTAACGTTGCTACTTAATATTATTTGTTTCAAATCAAATTCCAAAGCTTAGTTATTAATAAACTTTCTTTTAATCTTTTCATTCTCTAGCTGGTCAATCAACCTATCGATTTCCATCATAGAGTCAACATAAAAAGACCCCTCATCATCGCTTGGCTGGCAAACATAAAAGCCATATGGTCGATTCATTGCATCGCACATACCTTTATGTGTATGGCTAACTCTAAAAGGTGGCTGTAAAACAAGATATGCACCATTTTGTGCGATTGAATAAATAGGATGCGCCAACGCACTGCCTTCAACAGAAACAATAATAGGTGCGTTCCAAAGCTGTCTAATCAAAGTTTCGGCTGTTATTTTTTCAGGGTAAACTACATCAAAGCCACGCCTTGCTAAATGCTCAATTAACGCACTCTCGTTTGTAAGCATTCTTTTTGCCCCGGCACTGCCTCTAGCAATATAAACCCCAGTATATGGACTGTCTTGTGGATTAAGCTTTTCTTTAATTAAAGATCTAACTTGCATATAACGCTTAGCTTTATGCGAGTTTTGTGAAAAATCATTTAAAAAAAATAAGTTTTTTACCCTACCCTTATTGCCATATATTATATCTAAGTTAAGTATGCTTTGGTAATCGTCCGCGTGTGGATATTTTGGTTTTTTGAATGCCAGAGATGGCATCTCTACAGTGCCTATCAGCGTTGATGGCACAACATCATGTAACCAGTGTCCAAAAAAAATGATTTGATAAGTCCGAATCCACTAAGACAGCCTGATCCAAATCAACTTTAAATCTTTGATCTTCTTGACTGAGTAACCTAATGGAATATTCGCGTTTATCTGTCCATAATCCACCTGAAAACAAATTTGTTGAGCCTATACTGTAAAGCACAGTTGGCTCATGTACTGCTAAAGTGTTGTGCAAATTTATATTCTCAACTTCCATAGAAGAATAAATTGAAGCACCTTTAACTCTTAGTAAATGTGAATCTATGTAAATGGCTTTAGGGCATGACACCTCTTCTTTTGGACAAAGAACAATTCCATTAGCCATTAACTTCTTTTGATCGATTGGTTTCCCGCAGGCCCTGGCTATAACTCTACTTAACTTTTTTATCATAAGATACCCAGTATCTATTGTTAACTTTATATTAGTGTACAACACATTTTAGGCACTATGACTGGTTTTAAGTTGCTACATTTTAATTTTCTTAACTGCTTGCAATCTTTATAATCTTAAGTGTATTTGTGCCACCCAAGCTGCCAATTGGCTCGCCAAATGTAAATAGAACCGTATCACCTGTCGCCACAGCGCCATTGGTCAGCAGTACTTGTTCCATTTCTTGCAAAATTTCATCCCTATTTTTATTCTCATGCTCAATTGGGTAGGGGAAAACATTGCGATGCAAAGTGAGTTTTCGGCGCGCGATTTTGTTTGGCGATAACGCATAAATCGGCGCACCGCTATCGGCACGCGATAGCCATTGTGCGGCATTACCCGATTGCGTTAATGCGGCAATCGCCTTCACATTTAGGTATTTAGATACATAAATAGTAGCCGCCGCAATCGCTTCATCCGTTTGCTGATGCGGTTCTGCGCGTTTTTGGCTAACGTTGGCAATTTCGTATTCTTTTTCGGCCTCTACGCAAATTCTATGCACTGCTTTAACCGTTTCTAGCGGATATTGCCCACTAGCGGTTTCAGCAGACAGCATGACGGCATCGGTGCCGTCTAGCACCGCATTCGCCACATCAGAAACCTCTGCTCTGGTTGGAATCGGGCTACTAATCATGGATTCCATCATTTGGGTGGCAGTAATCACCAATTTATTTTGCGCGCGTGCCATGCGAATCATGCGTTTTTGCAAGCCAGGTACAGCGGCATCGCCTACTTCTACGCCCAAATCGCCACGCGCCACCATAATCGCATCGCTCACGCCAATAATTTCTTTTAAATTATCAATAGCTTCTGCGCGCTCAATTTTTGCCACAATGCTGGCTGTGCCGCCAGCTTGCTTAACCAAGGCGCGCGCATGTTCAATATCTTTGGCCGATTTTGGGAAAGAGATGGCAATATAATCCGCCTCTAATGCCACTGCCGTTTTTAAATCTTCTTTGTCTTTTAAGGTTAAAGCATCGGCCGATAAACCACCGCCAGCGCGGTTAATACCTTTGTTATTACTCAGCACGCCGCCGCTTAAAATCACGCAGTGAATCTGATTGCCCTTAATGCGGTCCACTTGCATGGTAATGCGGCCATCATCCAGCAATAACACCACGCCTTCTGTCACTTCTTGCGGTAATGTTTTGTAATCCAAACCCACTTTGTCTTGATTACCCAGCTCGCAATCGGCATCTAATATGAATAAATCACCGGTTTTTACGCTGATTTTACCTAACTCAAATTTACCGATTCTGATTTTTGGGCCTTGCAAATCGCACAGCACACCTACTGGGCGGCCCAATTTTAGCGCGATATTGCGCACAATTTCGGCGCGGCTAATGTGCTCTTCAGCCGTGCCATGCGAAAAATTAAGCCGCACTACATTAACACCCGCCGTAATCAGGCGCGCTATCATTTCTTCACTGCTGGAAGCTGGGCCTAGTGTGGCGACAATCTTGGTTTTACGTAACATCGTATTGTTGGTCCTTATTTAGTAGTTAAATCAATAGACCAGAAACTTGCTTCAAAATTATGTCATTCCAATAAAAAATGGGGCAACAGCCCCATTTTAAATGAACTGAAAATATGTAAAGTTAAGCTTTTGCGCGGCTTTCTAAAATCTCTACGGCTGGCAAAGTCTTACCTTCTAAAAACTCTAAAAATGCGCCGCCAGCGGTTGAAATATAGCTAATTTTGTCGAAAATATCGTATTTTTGAATCGCTGCAATGGTGTCGCCGCCGCCTGCCAAAGTAAACGCTTTGGTGTTAGCAATGGCATGCGCAATGGTTTTGGTGCCTTCACCAAATTGGTCAAATTCAAATACGCCAACTGGGCCGTTCCAAACCACTGTGCCGGCGTTTTTAATAATCTCTGCAATTTCATTAGCAGATTTCGCGCCAATATCAAAAATCATATCGTCCGCTTCAACAGAAGCAGCGTCTTTCTTCACTGCGATCTCATCAGCACTAAACTTTTTGCCGCAAACCACATCCACTGCAATTGGCACGGCTGCGCCTCTTTGGGTCATTTTATCCATTAAGGTGCGCGCCACTGGCACTAAATCATCTTCACACAGCGATTTGCCTACTTCAAAACCGGCTGCTTTTAAGAAGGTATTGGCAATGCCACCGCCAACCACCATTTGGTCTACCTTTTCAGACAAACTTTCTAAAACGGTTAATTTGGTTGATACTTTGCTGCCGCCCACAATCGCCACCATTGGGCGTGCAGGATTGAGTAAAGCTTTTGTTAACGCGTCTAATTCTTCTGCTAATAACAAGCCTGCACAGGCGATTGGCGCAAATTTTGCCACGCCATGCGTGCTGGCTTCGGCGCGGTGCGCAGTGCCAAAGGCGTCCATTACAAATACATCGCATAGCTTTGCATACGCTTGCGCGGTATCGTCTTTGTTCTTTTTTTCGCCCACGTTAAATCGGCAATTTTCTAAAACTACTAATTCACCTGCGGCCACTTCAAAACCACCGTTTACCCAATCTTTAACCAAACGCACTGCCTTATTTAATTTGGCAGAAATCACATCAACCACTGGTTTAAGCGAATTTTCTTCTGAATAAACGCCTTCTTCTGGGCGACCCAAATGCGATGTCACCATCACATGCGCGCCCTGCTTTAACGCATATTCAATGGTTGCCATGCTGGCCGAAATGCGCGCATCCGAAGTCACTTTGCCATCTGCAACAGGCACGTTTAAATCGGAACGGATGAATACGCGTTTGCCAGATAAATCTAAGTCAGTGATTTTGATAAATTTCATTACTTTTCCCAAAAGATTTAGTATTTAATTTGCTCACATTCAATAACTGAGCGAGCTAGATGAGATACAAGGCGCACGGAACGCAAGAAGCGGAATGTACATTAGGTACATGAGCATTCTGAGTACCGCGCAACGCCGTAGATCGCTAGCGCAGCCAGTTATTTATCCGCAATATGTTGCACTAGACGGAGCAGGTTGCATGTATACCCATACTCGTTATCGTACCAAGCCACTACTTTTACAAATGTTGAATCTAGCATAATGCCTGCATCGGCATCAAACACGCTGGCGGCTGGAGCGCCTCTAAAATCGGTTGAAACCACTTTATCGTTGGTGTAAGCCAGCACATTTTTAAGCGCGCCTTTTGATGCGGTATGCATAGCTGCACAAATATCAACATAAGTAGTCGGCTTAACTAATTCAACCGTTAAATCGACAACAGAAACGTTTGCTGTAGGCACACGCAACGCCATACCAGTGAGTTTTTTATTTAATGCTGGAATCACCATACCTACCGCTTTAGCCGCGCCAGTGCTTGATGGGATAATATTTTCAAATACACTACGGCCGCCGCGCCAATCTTTATTGCTTGCGCCATCTACTACCATTTGTGATGCAGTTGCAGCGTGCACAGTAGTCATTAATCCGCGTTTAATTTCAAAGTTATCATTTAACACTTTTACAATTGGAGCCAATGCATTCGTCGTGCAAGAGGCAGCAGAAACGATTGATTGCCCTTTGTAGTCATCATGGTTTACGCCGTAAACAAGCATGGGTGTGTCATCTTTTGCAGGAGCCGATTGCACTACTTTTTTAGCGCCTTCGGCCAAATGGCCTTTGCAACCATCGGTGGTTAAAAACACGCCAGTCGCATCAATTACTACATCAACACCAGCGGCACCCCATTGAATATGGAATGGGTCGCGTTCTTTGCTGACTACAATTTTTTTGCCGTTAACCATTAAAGCGCCTTCTTTAGCACTGATAGTGCCATTAAAACGCCCATGCACAGAATCGTATTGCAGCATATAAGCCATGTAATCAATATCTTGCATGCCATTGATGGCGACTACTTCAATATCTGCGAATTCAGCTTCTTGTATGACCGCGCGTAATGCCATGCGCCCAATGCGTCCAAAACCGTTAATGCCTACTTTAATTGCCATGCTCATTCCAAGAATTAGAGGTTTACAAATAAAAAGAGCCTCAAGAATCAGAGGCTCTTTTCAGTACTATTTACTCAATAATTACAACACTGACTTAACAGTGGCCACCACGTTTTCAACCGTGAAGCCAAAATGTTTCATCAATGCGCCACCAGGAGCTGATTCACCGAATGTGTCGATACCCACAACAGCGCCTTCTAGGCCAACATATTTACGCCAGAAATCCGTCACGCCAGCTTCAACTGCCACGCGCACAACGCCTGGAGTTAATACACTGTCTTTGTACGCTTTATCTTGACGATCAAATACGTTAGTTGATGGCATTGAAACTACGCGCACTTTAGTGCCTGCAGCGTTCAACTCAGCAGCGGCTTTAACCGCTAACTCAAGCTCAGAACCGTTAGCGATAATAATCACTTGTGCACCAGCTACATCAGATAACACATAACCACCTTTGCGCATTAAGGCAAATTGTGCAGCATCGTGTTTCATGCCTGGCACGTTTTGACGGCTTAATACTAAGCTAGATGGACCATCTTTACGCTCAACCGCTGCAACCCAAGAAACAGCTGTTTCTGTAGAGTTACCTGGACGCCAAACATCCATATTTGGAATTAAACGTAAACCAGCGGTATTTTCGATTGGTTGATGCGTAGGACCATCTTCACCTTGACCGATAGAATCGTGTGTTAATACGGCAATGGTGCGTTGTTTCATTAATGCAGCCATGCGCAACGCGCTTTTTGCATAGTCAGAGAACATATGGAATGTGCCGCCAAATGGTACTAAACCACCGTGCAATGCCATACCGTTCATAATCGCAAACATACCAAACTCACGTACGCCGTAAGAGATGTAGTTACCTGGTTTTTTCGCATCAACGTGCACAAAGCTGCCAGTTGACGTTAAGTTTGAACCTGTTAAGTCAGCAGAACCACCTAAGAATTCTGGCAATAATGGTGCTAACGCGCCAATCATGTTTTGTGAAGCTTTACGTGTTGCAACACCTTCTGCTTTTTCGTTTGTTGCAGCAATAATCGCGTCTGTTGCTTCTTTCCAGTTTGCTGGCAATGTGCCAGACATACGGCGTGTGAACTCTGCCGCTTCAGCTGGGAAAGCGCTTGCATAAGCCGCAAATTTGTCATTCCATGATGATTCAGCAGCAGCACCTTTAGCCGTTGCATCCCAACCAGCATATACATCTGCTGGAATCACAAATGGCTCATGCGCCCAACCAATGTTAGCGCGCGTAGCAGCTACTTCGTCTAAACCTAATGCAGAACCGTGGCAATCGTGGCTGCCAGATTTGTTAGGTGAACCCATACCAATGACTGTTTTACAGCAAATTAATGATGGTTTATCTGTTACTAATTTAGCCGCTGCAATGGCCGCGCCAATAGCCGCTACGTCATGGCCATCAACAGATTGCACGTGCCAACCGTATGATTCAAAACGTTTAGCGGTATCGTCTGTGTACCAGCCTTCAATATGACCATCGATAGAAATACCGTTGTCATCCCAAAACGCGGTTAATTTGCCCAAGCCCCAAGTACCAGCAAGCGCACAAGCTTCGTGAGAAACGCCTTCCATCATGCAACCATCACCTAAAAACACATAAGTTTGATGATCAACAATATCGTGGCCAGGTTTGTTGAATTGATGCGCCATTAGTTTTTCAGCCATTGCAAAACCAACACCGTTAGCAATACCTTGACCTAATGGACCTGTCGTTGTTTCAATGCCAGGCGCGTAGCCATATTCTGGGTGACCCGCACATTTAGAATGCAATTGACGGAATGTTTTTAACTCATCCATTGGTAATGCATAACCTGTTAGGTGTAGCAATGAATAGATCAACATAGAACCATGGCCATTAGAAAGCACAAAGCGATCGCGATTTGCCCATTCTGGATTTTTTGGGTTGTGACTTAAGTGGTTATTCCAAAGCTCTTCAGCAATTTCTGCCATGCCCATAGGCGCGCCTGGGTGGCCAGAATTGGCTTTTTGCACTGCATCCATTGATAACGCACGAATTGCGTTGGCTAAATCTTTACGCGTTGCCATTATTTTCTCCCTAATTTTAGCTAAACTGAACAGGCTCTTATTAATATTGAAACTAACTTAAAACCTAATAGAAATTGCAAAAAAGCTGTTTTAAAGCTTGGTTTAATACACTTCTGGTAAAAGGGTAATTATTGCCTAATTAGCCATTTTCGGCAAGTTTCAAGCAGGCTTAATTTGGGATTAATACAACAGATTTGTAAAATGTTTTGTAGCAAAACCGCAATTGAATGCTTTGTTTTGGCTTAATTTGCGCAGCAAAAACGTCTAAAAGGCCAAATACTGTTGAGTACTTGGCCTACTATTTTTACAAATTATTACTAACGATTAAACAATGCGCCGGCTTGATCTCATCACAAAGCAAAACAAAGCCGTTACGATTAACCAAGCCTGTGCTGGAATATTAGATGACTCGGCAAGGGAATTATCCTTATTGCTTGTTTGGCTGGCAGATTTTTTGCTGCTGTATTGCGCTGCCAAACTATCGTTTGAAGCTAGCCGAATCACAGGCGCAGAACCGCCCACTTTTGCACTACTGCCCATTTGAGAAACGCCGTTAAGCGCAGCCAAACTAATTGTTGGCGCCATAGAAACAGCGCCCAGTAAAACTAAAATCGTAAATTTTTTCTTCATATTTTGCATCCAATTTTAAACAGTCACTTAAAGTGGTTTAAGCTATTGCAAATTAAATGCCAAATACAATATGTATATAAATCAATTAGTTATTTCATATTTTCGATTACTTAATGTCACGATTCCGACACTAGTGTCAATAAAATCTGCTTCAATCGCAAAGCCAAGTCAATTAAGTTTCTACCAAAAAATTTGGCTTAGCACCTGTAAGAATTTGCCAGAAAATTCCTACGGCAATATCAGCCAACAACTTATTCGCTATTTTTTTGAGATGCCTAGAATGGCGTTTATGGTCTAAACGACTTTAATTTTATCTTGATTTAAAACGTTGAAATTTTTATATAGAAGGAATCCATCATGAAAACAAACCTTAAAACACTATTAATCATCGGCGCATTAACAATGCCCATGGCCGCATTTGCAGCCGAAGGCGACCCAGTGGCAACCAAATTAAGCGACACTGTAATTACCACCAAAGTAAAAGCTGAATTTGCAAAAGATAAAATGGTAAGCGCGTCTTACATTAAAGTGGAAACAGATAGCAACGGCCTAGTGCAATTATCTGGCACCGCAAAAACACAAGCCGAGGCTGATCAAGCCGTTGCTTTAGCCAAAAATGTTAAAGGCGTAACCGCGGTTAAAAGCGATATTGTGGTAACACATTAATTAAAACGCTTTGTTTTAAGCTTTAGTTAAAATAAAACGGGGCAAATGCCCCGTTTTATTTTTTGTACAAATTTTCACTAAAACTTAAAGCCTACCGTTTAAGTTCTTGATAAAAATTTTCATGAGTACCTAGCAATATCAAAGTAAGAGTTGCTGGATCGAAGGTGTAGGCAAGTAAATAGAACTGGGTATTACAAGTAAATTTATAAACAAATATATCGGCTAAATCGCCTTTTTTTTGCTCAACTAAACTAGGATTTTCACAAACAACAACTACCGCCTTATTTACAGCCTGCCTTTGTGCTGGATGCAATTTTTTATAAGCACGCTTAAAACCGTTTTGCTGTAAAACTTGCACAGGTTAATGGGCACTTTCTGGCTCAAAAGGTGTTAGTTCAGATTCGCTCTGCGCTTTTGCAATCAGCAAATCACGCACAAAATCAATTGGCAAATCAGGATTGTCTAGTGCGGCTTTCCCAACCAACGCCCAAAACTCAATTTGCCCAGCAATCGTTCTACGCTCGGCTTTAGCATAGTTTTTTGCTTGCTCATGCAAGCTTTCATCAATACGAATAGATTGTGACATTATTTTTTCCACAAATGTAGTAAATTGCATCATATTGCATCCAACCTATTCAGTCAAGCATTCGTCTTTAGAAGTGGTTTTAAACTAATTAATCTTTGCTGTCTTCTGACGTAAATGTATATGCGATTCGCAGAGTTAATTCTGTCATAGCATAATGAACTAACTGTCCACCTAATTCCGTAAGTTCATAAATGTCGGAGTCATCAAATGCGGATGCCAGTACTTTAGTGCCACCGTTACTAGGTTTTTTCGCAGAAGCTTTAGCTATGAAGTTTCCATAATAGTCTGTCTCACGGTGCTGCCGTATGACGCCACCCATACTCAGATCGCGTATCAAAAGTTTATATAAATCAGCGTCAGCTGAGTCCTCACGAACTTGGCTTTTACCAATTTTTCGCCATATAGCACCACGACTCATGCCACCAGAATTATAAATTGCACCAATTACCTTAAAATGAAGTTCAGAGTAGAGACCAACCCAATCAATAAACATACGTAAAACGTCATCACTGGATACCTCTGTTGCTGCAGCATTACTAAGAAGATTTCGAATCAAAACTCGCTTATCCTCGCTCTCAGCACCAGCCCAATCTCTAAAGGTTTTTTTAACTAATGATTGAAACTCTCTACTTTCAACCCTAGCTGCAACTTTCTCATCTTGTAAATCTAATCTCGCCATAATTTCAATAATAGTGGCTTCTTTCTCATGTATCTCTTCTTCAAGCATACGAACCCATTGCTCAAAAAACTGGTTGACTTTTGCTTGCTCATTTTCAGACCATGCTCCAGCGATAGCAGAAAGTATCCCGCCAACTATTGGTACCACCCCACTTGCCACTTGTAATGCACCTCGAGCTCCTTTAGCAGCTTTACCCTCTTCAGGCATTTCAGAATTATCTTTTGGCATATCACTCATTTATGACTTCCATCTTTAGCTATACATTAAAAAGAAACTTAACTTGAAACTAATGCTACAAGCACTAATTCAATCGCCCGGCAATTCGCCTTAGCATCTTCAAACGTCAGCAAAGGTTGCTTATCATTCAGCACACAATCGCTAAAGTGCTCAATTTCTAAATTAAAATGGTTGGCGGGGGCAAAGCGTTCTTCGGCGTATTTGCCATCTTCTAGCGCCCAGCTAATCACTGGCACATCATTTTGAAATACCCATGCGGCGTGGCATTTTATCCAGCCTTTGGTGCCGATTAGTTCAATTTCGGATTTACGGCTGCGTTCAAAGCTGATATCGAAATGGCCTAAAAGTGCGCGTCCTTCGGCATCTTGTCCAAAATCTAAAACGCCGCTGGTAACAAGGTCGGCGCCATGTTCATTCAGTTTGGCGTGGGCAACCACTTTTACGGGCTCTGCTGGTTTGCCATTTTTTTGGCTATTGGCTAAACCCATAGCACAACGCAGGCTATGAATGGCATAAGGGCCAATGTCCCACATGGCACCGCCGCCATCACGCATACTGCGGTTAATGCGATACATGCGGGCGGGTTTCATTAAAAATGAAAAACTAGCGCGGGCAGAAAGCACATCGCCAATCAAGCCACTTTCCACAATCTCTTTAAATCGAGCATGTTGCGGATGAAAGCGATACATAAAGCCTTCCATCACTTTAACATTTGCCTTTTTAGCCGCCGCCTCAATAGCTTCAATATCGTCAAGCGTGGTTGCCATCGGCTTTTCAATCAACACGTGTTTGCCGGCATTAATGGCTTTAAGCGCCCATTCCGCGTGCTCTTCATTTGCCATGGGGCAGTAAATCGCATCAATATTGGTGTCATCAATCAAGCTTTGTAAATCGTCATAGCAAATTACATTTGGGTAACATGGTGCGTATTTTTCTAATGTGGCTTTAGCAGCGCCAGCGCGGCGGCTGGCTATGGCGATTAATTGCGCATTAGGCGCTTCGATAATGGCTGGCAGTAAGCGTTCATTAACGCGGGCGGCACCTAAAATGCCCCATTTTAATTTTTTATCATTCATCATTTTCTCTGTCATTCAATATTTTATAAATCAACTTCATCCATAAACGTCAGTATCCGCGCAGGCGGGAATAACGCGTAGTTAAGATTACGATTATTCAAACCATTTAATACTGCAACCAATGCTGGCGATTTGTTCACGCGGGCCTTGGCCTGTTTCGGCAACCATTTTCATGGCATTAAATAAATCGCGCGTATTATTTTCTGGGGTTTCTGGATTGCGGCCAGCGGCATCAAAACGGCCACGGTATTGCAGCTCGCCTTGCGCATTAAAGCCAAAAAAATCAGGCGTGCAGATGGCGCCATAGGCTTTGGCCACCTCTTGCGTGTTATCCCACACATACGGAAAGCTAAACCGATTAAGCGTAGCCTCTTCGCGCATGTGTTCAAAACTATCTTTTGGGTAGCGCACGGTATCGTTGCTTTGAATGGCAATGCTGTTAATGCCATATTGCTCAAGCTCTAGGCAGGTAACCACCAAGCGCGTTTTTATGCTGATAACATACGGGCAGTGATTACAAATAAACATCACTAATAATCCATTTTTGCCCATCACCATATCGCGCGAAATCATGGTGCCATCTACATTTTGCAGATTAAAATCCGGCGCTTTCCAACCAAAATCGCATACTGGGGGCTGTAAACTTGCCATGCTTTACTCCTTAATTAAACTATAATTCTTAGTACTACCATTTTCATTAATTAATCTTAACACTTTCATTTAACGCCATCATGTCTAATACTCGATTTTATAGCGCCGATAAACTGGCCATTGGTGCCGTAGTGGCTTTATCGCCCAGCGCCGCCACCCATGCCACGCGCGCGTTACGGCTAACGATTGATGATGAATTAAAATTGTTTAATGGCGATGGCAACGATTACACTTGCGCGCTAATTAGCATTAAAAAAAGTGAAGTGCTGGCAAAAGTGTTATCCAGCCAAACTGTTAATAATGAATCGCCACTTACTATCACCTTGCTACAAGGCATATCCAGCGGCGACCGCATGGATTACACCATTCAAAAAGCGGTAGAGCTGGGCGTTAATTGCATTCAGCCCATATCAACAGAGCGCAGCGTAGTAAAACTTAGCCAAGAGCGCGCGCAAAAGCGGCTTGAGCATTGGCAAAATATCGTCAATTCGGCCTGCGAGCAATCTGGCCGCGCCTTTGTGCCACAAATTTTGCCGCCCGCAAGCTTATCGCAATGGTTAGCAAGCAACCCAGCTAAAGATGAAACGCGTATTTTGCTAAACCCCGTGGGCGCAACAAAATTGGCTAATTTAGCCAAACCAAACGGCAAAATTACGCTTTTAATTGGCGCAGAAGGCGGTTTAAGCCAGCATGAAATCGATGCAGCAACATCACAAGGCTTTCAATCTATTATTTTAGGGCCGCGTATTTTGCGCACAGAAACAGCCGCATTAACAGCCATTTCATCCATGCAAACCTTGTGGGGCGATTTTTAAAATTGTCATTCAATAATATGGTCATTTAACAAATATTAATTTGTAATAAATACAAATTAATATTAACATAGTGTAAATATTACATTTAAAGATTACATTTATGTCACTTGGTCATTGCATTCGTCAAAAGCGTAAATCGCTAAACCTTACCTTGCAACAGCTGGCGGCTAAAGTAGATGCCGATGCGGGCAATTTATCGCGCATAGAACGCGGCGAATTGGGCGTTTCTGAAACGCTGTTGCGCAAAATTGCCAGCGCTTTAGATACAACCCCTGCGCAGATTTATGCGTTAAGCGAAACTAATAGCGCAACACTAAAAGTGGAAGAGCCGCATCAAGCTTATTTGGCTAACCCAGCTAATTTTGTAAAAATCGCCAATTTTGTCAACCCTGCAAACCAAACTTCTGCCATCGATTTTGTGCAGTGGTTTCGCTCTGCCACGCCTTATATTCATGCCTTTGGCGGTCGCACATTTGTCATCGCATTTGGTGGCGAGGTGGTGAACGAGGCGCAATTTATTGCGCTATCGCACGATTTAAATTTGCTGGCTAGCTTAGAAGTAAGGCTGGTATTAGTGCACGGCGCAAGGCCACAAATTGAGCAGCGCTTAAAACGCGATAAATTAACACCTGCGTTTCATAACGGCCTGCGCGTGACCGATGACGCGGCCATGGAAGCGGTAAAAGAGGCCAATGGCGCGGTGCGGGTAGAGATTGAGGCGCTACTTTCAATGGGCATTGCTAATTCACCGATGGCGGGCGCGGATATTCGCGTGGCCAGTGGCAATTTTGTGACTGCAAAACCGCTTGGCCTGCGCAATGGTGTTGATTTGCAGCATACAGGCGAGGTGCGCAAAGTGGATAGCATAGGCATTCAAAAACGCTTAGATGATAACGAATTGGTGCTGCTTTCGCCGCTTGGCTATTCACCCACTGGTGAGGCGTTTAATTTAAGCCTAGAAGATGTAGCGGTAAGTGCGGCGATTGCGCTAGATGCCGATAAGCTGATTTTTTTAATGGATTCTGAGGGTGTGCGCAATTTGCGTGGCGATTTATTGCGCGAAATGACGGCCGAGAAAGCTAAAAACTTGCTTAAAAATGTACAAAATAATGTGCAAAAAAACGAAACGCCCATTCACTTTTCTGAAGACGTTAATTATTATTTACCTGCCGCTGTGCGCGCTTGTGAGCAAGGCGTGGCGCGCACGCATTTAATATCACGGCATATTGACGGCGCCATTATTCAAGAGTTATTTACGCACAACGGCATTGGCACCATGGTGACAGAGCAAGGCTTAGAAACCATGCGTCAAGCCAATATTGATGATGTTGGCGGCATATTAAAACTGATTGAGCCCTTAGAAAATGATGGTATTTTAGTGCGGCGCGGACGTGAGCGCATTGAAATGGAAATTGACCATTTTTATGTGATGGAACACGATAATCGCACCATTGGTTGCGCGGCATTGTACCCATTTGCAACTGAAAAAATGGCCGAATTCGCCTGCCTTGCGATTGACCCAGTGTATCGCGGTGGTGGCCGCGGCGACCGATTATTTAATTATTGCCAAGTGCAAGCCAAAGAAAATGGCTTTAAGCATTTATTTTGCTTAACCACGCGCACCGAACATTGGTTTTTAGAGCGCGGATTTATTGAGCAAGCCATTGAAAAACTGCCGCAAGAAAAACAAAAATTGTACAACTTTCAACGAAAATCTAAGGTATTTGTTAAATCACTTTGAGTGATTTTTAGATACAATGAAACAAAATTTAATTACATACAAATAATAGGCAAATACATGCAAAACGACACTCAAGATAATGCGCAAATCGCCATTGCGCCAGCTCAAAAAGCGAAGATTCTGGCCGAAGCACTGCCTTATATTAAACGATTTTTTGACAAAACCATTGTCATTAAATACGGCGGCAACGCCATGACAGACGCGCATTTAAAAGAATGTTTTGCGCAAGATGTGGTTTTGCTAAAGCTAGTTGGCATGAACCCTGTGGTGGTGCATGGCGGCGGCCCGCAAATTAACGAGATGCTGGATAAATTAGGCAAAAAAGGCGAATTTATTCAAGGCATGCGCGTAACCGATGCTGAAACCATGGATGTGGTTGAAATGGTACTGGGCGGCCAAGTGAATAAAGAAATCGTCAACCTGATTAATCGCCACGGCGGTAAGGCGGTGGGCCTAACGGGACAAGATGGTAATTTTATTCATGCACACAAGTTGATGATGGAAGACATGAATGACCCAACCAAAATGATTGATGTGGGCCAAGTTGGCGAAATTACCGCGATTGACCCAAGCATTATCAACTTTTTAGATTCTGGTGACTTTATTCCTGTTGTGGCGCCAATTGGCGTGGGCGAAGATGGCGATACATTTAATATTAATGCCGATGTGGTGGCTGGTAAGTTAGCCGAAATTTTAGGTGCCGAAAAATTAATCCTATTAACTAATACGCCAGGCGTATTAGATAAATCGGGTAACTTATTAACAGGCTTAACCCCAAAACAAATTGATGATTTAGTTGCAGATGGCACATTATCGGGCGGCATGTTGCCAAAAATTAGCTCTGCTTTAGATGCCGCCAGAAGCGGTGTAAAAGCGGTGCATATTATTGATGGCCGTGTTGAGCATGCCTTGTTGCTAGAAGTGCTGACTGATGAAGGTGTGGGCACGCTGATTAAGGCCAAGTAATTCATGCTATTGAAACAGCTAGCAGCTTGCGGGTTAGTGGTTTGTTTATCTGTTTGGGCTAATGCCGCCATTTGCCAAGAGGCTGAAAAGCCAATGTCTACCGAAAGACCTAGCAAAACGGATAGCCCTTACAGCGTTGCGCCAAACCGTTACCAATTAGAAACGAATGTGGCGGGTTACACCTACGATAAAAGCTGCTTGGATGCCAATTGCACGCGTAGCAAAACGTATGAGGTATTTGGCACCAATAACTTACGCATTGGCTTAACTGACAAAACAGATATACAGTTTATTACCGATGTGTATTTGAATAAATTGATTGAAAACGACACCAATGCCGATACACGCGTGCAAGGTTTTGGCGATACCACGCTGCGTTTTAAATACAATTTAACAGGCAACCATCCCGCTGACAGCGTATCTTTTGCGCTGTTGCCTTATGTTAAGTTTGCAAGCAACCGCAAAAATCTAAGCCACTCTAAAATTGAATACGGCCTTGGCTTACCCTTTAACGTTAACCTACCGCACAATTGGAGCATTGGCGGCATGTCAGTCATCAATTGGGTTGATGGCGAAGGCAGCGGCCGTGACCTTAATTACATCAATGCTTTAGTTGTTAGCAGGCCTATTAACCCATCACTAAAATGGTATTTAGAGTACTTTACTTCTATCACTGAGCACAGCGACTCTACTTGGAAAAATACAATCGACTTTGGTTTGGTATACACCGTTTCGCCCACTTTTTCATTAGACGCCAATGTGTATAAAGGCGTTACGCGTGCGGCAGGTGACACAAAAGTATTTTTTGGCATGGCTTATTTGTTTTGATGTCGCCTACAAATAGCAAAACTATCTGGATTTTCGATTTAGACGATACCCTGCATAACGCCTCAGCGCATATTTTTCCGGTGATGAATCGCGCCATGACGCAATATATTATGGATGAATTAAGCTTAGACGAAACGGCGGCGCACCAGTTGCGGCAACATTATTGGCACATTTACGGCGCAACGCTTAAAGGCCTTATGCGCCATCATGGCGTTGATGCGTTTCACTTTTTAAAGCAAACCCATGCCTTTATGGATTTGCCCAATATGGTGGTGCAGGTGAAACAATTGCGCCATTTGCTGCAAAGCCTGCATGGGCGAAAGTGTGTGTTCACTAACGCGCCACGCGAATACGCCATGCGCGTGCTAACAATTATGGGTATTGAAGATTGTTTTGAGCTGGTTTTTAGCGTGGAATCCACCAAATTTCATGCCAAGCCATCGGTTCGCGGCTTTCAAATGCTGCTTAAAACCTTAAACACGCATCCTAAAAATTGCATTATGTTAGAAGATAATTTGCCTGCTTTAATGACCGCAAAACGGCTGGGCATGAAAACGATCTGGGTGACTAAACGATTACAAAAACCTAATTTTGTGGATTATCGGATTGGTTCCGTGTTAGCACTCACTCACATTAAGCTATAATAATCAATAAAATTTCGTCACGATACGTTGTTGCAAATTGCATTTTTAATGCTTACATATCAACCATATGCCGCGCACTAAAAACACAATTCGCGCCTAGTCTCGTTTAGAACTTTTAATGATTAAACATAAGAAAATTAAAGGGAAAACATGGCATCAGACCGTAAACAACAAATACTAGAAGCGCTTGCCAAAATGTTAGAAAACCCAAAGCGCGAGAAAATTACCACGGCTAGTTTGGCTTCAAAATTAGATGTATCGGAAGCCGCGCTTTACCGCCATTTTGCCAATAAAGCGCAAATGTTTGAAAGCTTGATTGAGTTTATTGAAGCCAGTATTTTTGGCGTGATTAATAAAATTACCACGGACGAAACAGACGGCTCAAAACAAGTGCAGTTGATTATTACCATGTTGCTTAAATTTGCCGAAAAAAATCCAGGCATGACGCGCGTGCTGATTGGCGATGCGTTGGTGAACGAAGAAGAATGGCTGCAAACGCGTATTAATCAGCTTTACGACAGAATTGAATCCAGCTTAAAACAGAGCATTCGCATTGCAGAAACCGCCACAGGCGTTAAAAGCGAGCCTGAGATTAAAGCCAATTTAATGATGTGTTATGTGATTGGTCGCTGGCACCAGTTTGCTAAAAGTGGCTTTAAACGTAAACCAACTGAATTTGTGCAGCAACATTTAGCTATGCTGTATTAATGTTACAACCAATTTAAAATAGGTTTTAACGCTGCAAAAAAAAGGAAAAGCTTATTAAGCTTTTCCTTTTTTTATAACTACTTTTACTGTTAAAACAACATTAAACAAACATTGTTAGTTTAAATCCACTTAGTCGCGGCCATGACCTTTGCCATTTCCGCCCTTGTCTTTACCACCCCTATCATTACCGCCGCGGTCATATCCACCTTTATCATGGCCGCCGTTGTTAGAGCCATGGCCTTGATGTCTGTCTGGGCCATTACCTGGGTGATTCCAATTACCTCGGCCATCGTTTGCGCGGCCATCACGTCTATCATCATGGTCATGCCTGTCATCATTTCGGCTCCAGTAATCCCTATCGTAGCGTCTTCCGTCATCGCCGCGTTGGCGATAATCTTGATATCTGGGCGCGTAAACGTTTTGGTACCAATTGTCTTGCACAAAATAGACCGGTCTGCCACAAGCATTGTATCGACCACAATAATTTGACCAGCGTTTAGCATGACCAGGTGGCACTCTTAAATAAATAGGTTGTGCGTAACGATAAGCTGGCTCTACATAAATAACCCGCGGGTCGGCATACAGCACTTGCGGCCTTGGGTAATAATCACCAATATCCAACTGCCCATAAAAACCGGGCTGACCAATACTAACTGATACGCCAGCTTGAGCTGATGTGATGCCGATTGTAGAGATAGCGACAAATGCGCTTAATGCTAAAAAATGTTTTTTCATCATAAAACCTCGTTGTATTCAAAATTTGTATTGCTACAAAAAATGCCGTTTTAACTTCTAATTAAATTATTAGCAGTTAACGCATTATGGTTAGATAACGGTTGAGATGAAATCGGGATGACGCTGAAAAGCCTGTCAGACATATCTGACTAGGTAAATAGATGTAAAGATTTAGATGGCGACTGAAGCGTTAAAGCATTTGTTGAACGGCTGTTAACCTTGCTGCAAACACGGCGGCTTTAATTTTATCTGGCGTTTCAATGCCTTGCGCAATTGCGCCAGCATCTACGTTTAAAGCCGCTTGTAATACTTTTTCAAGCAATTTAGCTTCTGCCAAATCACAATTTTCTAAACCTGTTCTACCGCGTGAATCGCATTCACAGGCTTTTAAAAAATCGGCAAACCGTGCAGGTTGGCGAATCGCATCTAAATCCATTAAAAATTCAAGCAAAGTATCGGCGCGCATTTTACTGGCTTGATGTAATTTGCCATGAAACTTGGCCACAATATGCGCCAATTCTTTGCAATCGTTTGGCACACGTAAGCGTTTGCACACGTCTTTTAACAAATCCACACTGCGAATTTCATGCCCTATGTGGCGCGGCAATATATCAGCAGGCGTTGTACCTTTGCCTAAATCGTGCATTAGCGCGGCAAAGCGAATAGGTAAACTGAAATTTTGTTTGGCGGCGTAATCAATCACCATCATTACATGTACGCCAGTATCAATCTCTGGGTGATGCTGCGGTGGTTGCGGCACGCCCCAAAGCTTATCCAACTCTGGCAGAATTTTCTGTAATGCGCCGCAGTCACGCAACACCTCAAACACACGGCTAGGCTTAGCTTCCATCAAGCCTTTGCTTAATTCTTGCCAAACGCGCTCTGGCACAAGTGCATCTACTTCGCCGGCTTGCACCATTTGCTGCATTAACGCATTGGTTTCTGGCGCTACCGTAAAATCGTTAAAACGCGCGGCAAAACGGGCGGCACGCAAAATGCGCACTGGGTCTTCTGCAAAAGCATCGCTTACATGGCGCAAGGTTTTGGCTTTAATATCGGCAATACCGTTAGATGGGTCAATTAAGCTGCCATCAGCGCTTTTGGCAATGGCATTAATGGTTAAATCGCGGCGGGCTAAATCTTGCTCTAAAGTGACATCACTTGCCGCATGCACGGCAAAGCCTTTATAGCCAGCCGCGGTTTTGCGCTCTGTGCGTGCAAGCGCATATTCTTCATGTGTGTTGGGGTGCAAAAAAACGGGGAAATCTTTGCCTACTGGCTTGTAACCCGCAGCTACCATTTGTTCAGCCGTGCTACCAACCACAACGTAATCTTTATCCTTAATGCTCAAGCCTAATAGCTCATCGCGCACTGCACCGCCTACACAATACACTTGCATGTTAGCAGTCACTTACAACTACCTTCTGGCATTAATGGCACGGCCAGCCGCGCTGCGAAAGCCATCGTATGCGCCGCGTGGCGTGGCGTTCATTAAATATTCTGGCACAATGGCTTCTAAAGGCGTGGCAATTACATTTAGCTCAATTGCAATCGGCTGCTGAGTAACGCTATCTAATGCCATCGATTTCACGTTATCGCGCGTCATTAATTTAATTGGCAATAATTCCATGGCAAAAGCTTGTGCCATCGATAAGCGATCGTTTAGGCCAAGAATGGGGCGTTGTTTGCCCAAAATATCCATTACGCTTTGCACTAATTCACGCAGGGTATAAACGGTTGGGCCGCCCAGCTCATAGCTTTTGTCAAAGGTATCAATATTTTCCAGCGCATTCACAAAACAGCTGGCTACATCTTCTACCCAAATTGGCTGAAATTTGGCATTAGGCTTAGCCAAAGCCACCACTGGCAAATATTTAACCAAATTGGCAAATAGATTTAAAAAGCTATCGTGGCGACCAAAAATAACCGATGGTTTAAAAATAGTGATATTAAGTTTTTTATTAAAATCACTTAATGCCAACTCACCTTTGGCTTTGCTGATTAAATATTGGCTTGGCGCGCTGCTGCTGGCTTGCAAGGCACTCATGTGGATTAAGCGCTCTATACCCAAACTTTCGCAAATTTGTGCCACACGGCGCGGTAATTGGTGATGCATTTCTTCAAATGTTGCTTTGCCACTTTCGTGCAAAATACCAATTAAATTAATCACCGCATCAGCCCCTTTTAGCGCTTCTTTTAAGGCGTGATTATTCATAATATCGCATTCGACTACTTGCACATTAGGCAATAAAAACAAATGCTTACCGGCCTCGCGGCGGCGCGATAATACTTTAATCTGATAGCCTGCGGTATCTAATTTGGCCACAATACTGCTGCCAACAAAGCCTGCCCCGCCTAATACACATACCGTTTTTACTGTCATTACATTTATCCTAAAGATAATTATTGGCACTATAAATAATTATTGGTCCTAGCAATCACTATTGGGCCTAAAAGTTATTGGCTAGGCGCCAGCTGATCATTATTAATTAAAATGGCATCATTCGATTCTGCGTTCCCCCTATCAACAGTAGGTATAACCGTAACCGCTTTGCCTGGAATTGTACCTAAACGCTGTTTTAACGTGCTGGATTTTAAACCCAATTGATGCGCGTAAATATGGGCGTTGGCCATTACTTTTTGCACATAACTACGAGTTTCAGAAAACGGAATAGTTTCGGCATAAATCGCACCTTCTAGCGCGTCATTCGCCATCCATTTTTTGGCACGGCTTGGCCCTGCATTATAAGCCGCCGTTGCCATTACTGCTTGGCCATTCATTAAATCTAGCGTGTAGCGCAAATAATAAGTGCCTAAAGCAATATTAGTATCCAGCTCATGAATCATGTCTTGGCGGTAATCTTCAATGCCGGCTTTGCCCGCTATCCATTTTGCGGTAGCTGGCATTAGTTGCATTAAGCCAGATGCGCCCACGCCAGATTTTGCATAGTGCATAAAGCGGCTTTCTTGCCGCGTAATACCATACACCCACGCTTCATCAATGGCTTGATCGCTTGCCGCTGGCTTCATTATATTGCGGTAAGGCGTTGGGTAGCGCAAGGCAAAATCGTGCATTTCTTTGGTTTTATCGGCGGTAAGAATGGCAATATCGTGCCAGTTTTTGCGGTGTGCAAATTCGGCTGCGGCTAATAATTGGCTATCATCAAAGCTTTTGCTGACAAATGCCCACTCTGCTTTTGCTTCCCATTTAAAGTCTAATTGTTGTAACGCAACGGCGCGTTGCACAGCTGGAATATCGGCAAAGGCTTTTACGGCCTCCTCTGTAACTTTGTGCGTAACAAGCGGCGCGGTAATAAAACCATCTAGCTCATCTTGCGCTAGCCAGCCGTAAAAATGCCGCTCGGTGGATAATTTTGCAAACAAAGTGTTGGCCTCTAAAGTTTTCTTTTGTGCCTTTAAAGCGCGCGCTTTCCAATAACGCCAAGCGCCTTCTTCGGCTTGAATAGGCTCCATTTTTGAGATAACGGCAGCCACAACAGGCCAATTTTGATCGCGTAAGGCAGCGCGTGCATACCAAGCAAACTGTTCTTTATCTAAATTATCGCCTGCCAATGCAAACCAATCCATTGCTTGCGGCTCATGGCGTTGCGCGGCAAATAGGGCCAATCTGCCATAAAAAGCTTTTTTATCATCGGCTGGCAAGTCATATTCTAATTGTTTAAAAAAACCAAGCGCTTGTAAAGTGCTGGTTTTTGCCACGCGATTTAACGCCATTAAATTCAGCTCGCGCCCTAAACGGGTTTTGCTTGAAATGGCTTTTTTTGTTAAAAAATCGGCTGGGCTAGCACTGGCTTTATCAATCCATTTAAGCTGGCTAGTTTCATAGGTATAGCTGCGTTTATAAATTCCTTTGGCAAGGCTTACGCGATTTTCAGAGGCGGCCAGCCTGAATCTGGCCCAAATATCTTCTTCGCTTAACACGCTAGCCACTTGCATGCGGTCATATAGATTATTGCAATTGCTGGGTTGTTCTTTGGCTTGCAGCCATAAAGGTTTGGCCGCTTGTAATGTGGTTGCATCGCCAAAAACCGCGTTTGATTCTGCCGCATAACAAGCAACGGCGGCATCTTCTTGCGTGTAGTTGGGTAGTTCAGCCGCAAAGCCAGACCAATCTTGTGCTTTGGCTAATTTTTTTAAGTATTCGCCGCGTAATTTATCGGCAAATGGATACTCGCTGTAAGTATTAATAAAATCGACAACGGTTTGATTATCGGCTTCATTTAAGCTTAATAACATCAGCCAATATTCAGCATATGGCGCCAAAATATGCTGTTGATGTTGCAATTGCTGCGTGTATTCAGAAAGCGCAATGGCGTTTTTTTGATTGTAAGCGGCACGCGCCAGCAAGAATTCTTCATCGCCAGAGGCGGCAAAGCTAATATTTGCAAGTGTTGCCAGCAGCAAAGCGGCGTATTTTAGAAAAGATAAATGGCGCATATAAATTCGCTATAAGCGAATGACTCTCGTGATTAAATACAACAGCATTACAAGCACAAACAGCCAGCCTGTGTACTTAAGCATTTGTTTTAATAGGGTTAAATATTTTTGTTGGCGGCTAACCAGATACATCGCCAGTAAAACCAAGCTAGCGATAAAAACCAACATAATCGTTAAACGGATGATAAACATGGTTTTTAATAAACACAGTACCTTTGTTGTGCTGCCTGACTTGAGTGGCTTTAACTAAAATGCGGCATCAGATTAGGGGTGAAAAAAGCAGTTTGTTCTTGAAAGCCTTTTGGCGCTTCTTCAATATGCTCAAAAGTCGCATATTCCCAAGCATCACTATCGGCCAGCAAGGCAATTAACAAGGCATTATTAAGCGCATGGCCCGATTTATAAGCGGTGAAAGCGCCCAATAAAGGGTGGCCCAACATGTATAAATCGCCAATCGCGTCTAACACTTTGTGCTTGGCAAATTCGTCTTCGTAACGCAAACCATCGCGATTTAAAATGCGGTATTCGTCTAACACAATCGCGTTATCTAAACTGCCACCGCGCGCTAATCCATTGGCGCGCAGGTATTCTACTTCGTGCATAAAGCCAAATGTTCTGGCGCGGCTGATTTCTTTAATATAGCTATTATCTTTAAAATCTATTTTGACATTGCTGCCTGAATTTTCAAAAACAGGATGGGCAAAATCAATGGTGAAATCCATTTTAAAGCCATGATATGGCTCAAATTTCACCCATTTATCGGCTTCTTTTACTTCAACTAACTTTTTGATTCTAATGAATTTTTTAGGCGCAGGCTGCTCAACAACGCCTGCTTGCTGCAATAAATAAATAAAGGGCCCAGCGCTGCCGTCCATAATGGGAATCTCAGAAGCGGTCACTTCAATCATCACATTATCAACGCCCAATCCAGCTAAGGCAGACATTAAGTGCTCAACCGTGCTAACGCGCGCACCATTGTGTTCTAGGGCAGAACACATGCGCGTATCACGCACGGCATCAGGTTGTGCTTGTATGGTCGGCGCTTCGGGCAAATCGGCGCGCTTGAATACAATGCCTGTGTCGATTGCGGCTGGTTTCAAAGTCAGCGTGACTTTTTCACCATTATGCAAACCAACGCCAGTAGCACTAATCTGTTTTTTTAATGTTCTTTGCTTAAGCACTTAATGTTTTATTCCATGTAGATTTAAATTATTAAATTCTAGCTGGTTCCCTTTATTATTTATCCTAACTTACCTGCATTTTAACAATTCACAAGCCAATTAATCGGCTTGTTTGCGTAAAAATGCTGGAATGTCATATTCCTCAACACCTGACATTTTCATCGCCTCAACTTGTGCGCGACGATTGTTTTGACTAAACACCGCCGGTGCTTCTTCTTCCACTTCACCGCCCACAAACACTGGCTGACTGTTCGTTCCTGTCATCAATGTAGTCATTACACGTAATTCTGGTTTAGCTTGGCGGCGTGCAACAGCACCGTTTAAGCCAGTTGCAACCATTGTTACGCGTAAACGATCGCCCATGTTTTCATCCACAACATTACCCACAATCACGGTTGCGTCATCTGCTGTGAATGCTTTAATGGTGTTCATTACGTCATAGTACTCTTTCATTTTAAAGCTAGCACTAGCGGTAATATTAACTAAAACGCCACGCGCATTGGCTAAGTTGACGTCTTCTAACAATGGGCTAGCAACGGCTTGTTCTGCCGCGATATTGGCGCGATTTGGGCCACTTGCTTCAGCAGAACCCATCATGGCCATACCCATTTCGCTCATTACTGTGCGTACATCGGCAAAATCCACGTTTACTAAACCTGGGCAATTAATAATCTCTGCAATACCTGAGACTGCGTTATGCAACACATCGTTCGCCGCGTTAAACGCTTCGGTAAAAGGCACATCTTCGCCCAATACTTCCATCAACTTTTCATTTGGAATCACAATTAATGAATCCACATGCTGTGAAAGCTCTTCTAAACCGTCAGCCGCCACTTTGGTGCGTTTACCTTCAAATGCAAATGGTTTAGTCACTACAGCAACCGTTAAAATACCCATTTCTTTGGCTACTTCAGCAATAATCGGCGCCGCGCCTGTGCCTGTACCGCCACCCATACCAGCGGTAATAAATAGCATATCAGCGCCATCAATCATTTCCGCAATACGGTCGCGGTCTTCTAAAGCAGCATCGCGGCCAACTTCTGGTTTAGCGCCTGCGCCCAAACCCTTGGTAATATCGCTACCGATTTGCAAGGTTTTAGTAGCAGAGCTTTTCTTTAACGCTTGTGCATCGGTATTGGCGCTGATGAACTCTACGCCCAATACGTTTTTGCTAATCATATGGTTGATTGCATTGCCGCCGCAACCGCCCACACCAATAACTTTAATGACCGCTTCTTGTGAATCTTTTTCCATAATTTCAAACATGTTAAATCTCCTATTTGCCTTTAATGTTTGCGATTAACTTGCGTTAAACGCTGCCCTATTTCTTTAACTTGATTCTAAAACAGACTCTAAAACTTGTTTCTAAAAAACCGCTTAAAAATTACCTTGAAACCAACTCTTCATTTTTTCAAACAAGCGCCCTATTGAACTCGATTCCATCTGCCCACTAATCTGACGCTCTAACTGCTGCTTGCCCATCAAAATCAAACCTACCGCTGTGGCGTAACGCGGATTGCTCACCACTTCGGATAAGCCACCTACATAACGTGGCATGCCTAAACGTACTGGCATGTGGAAAATCTCTTCGCCTAGCTCAATCATGCCGCGCATCATGGATGAGCCGCCTGTAATCACGATGCCAGAGGCGATCATTTCTTCCATGCCGCTGCGGCGTAATTCTTGCAATACAAACTCATAAAGCTCTACCACGCGCGGCTCAATCACTTCAGCCAGCGTTTGCACCGATAATTGGCGCGCTTCGCGGCCATCTACACCCGGCACTTCAACAATTTCGCGCGCATCGGCTAATTGGCGCAGTGCGCAGCCGTGTTTCACTTTAATATCTTCTGCCGATTGGGTTGGTGTGCGGAAAGCAACGGCAACGTCATTGGTGATTTGGTCACCCGCGATTGGTATAACCGCTGTGTGACGAATAGAGCCGTTTTTAAACACAGCAATATCGGTTGTGCCGCCACCAATATCCACAATGCACACGCCTAAATCTTTTTCATCATCTGTTAGCACAGCCACGCTGGATGCCAGCGGTTGCAGAATCAAATCGCTCACTTCTAAACCGCAACGCTTGATGCACTTAACAATGTTTTGTGCCGCTGCAACTGCACCAGTCACGATATGCACTTTGGCTTCCAACTTCATGCCGCTCATACCCAGTGGGTCGCGCACGTCATCTTGGCCATCAATAATAAATTCTTGCGTGAGGATATGCAGAATTTGCTGATCGGCCGGCAAGGCAATCGCGCGCGCGGTTTCTACCACGCGGTCAATATCCATTTGCGTGACTTCGGCCTCTTTAATCTTGACCATGCCGTGCGAATTAAGGCTTTTAATATGGCTGCCCGCAATGCCAGTAAACACAGCATTAATCTTGCAATCCGCCATTAATTCCGCTTCTTCAATAGAGCGCTGAATGGCTTGCATGGTGGAATCAATATTAATCACCACGCCTTTTTTAAGGCCGCGCGACACATGTTGACCAAGGCCGATTACCTTTAAGCTACCTTCTGGCAGCAGCTCAGCCACAATGGTCACAATTTTAGATGTGCCGATATCTAACCCCACAATTAGGTTTTTATCTTCACGAACCTTACTCATTATTTACTCCCTTTTTCATTTTTAACCCTTAGCCTAAACACTAGCGGCTTTAGCAGGAGCCTTTGTTGCTGGCTTTGCTCTAATCGCTGGTGGAATTGCTTTTATTGGTAATTCTTTTGTTGATATTGGGTTTATGCCAGCAGGTTTGCGCACGGCAAAACCATTTGGGTAGCGCAAATCGGCATAAGCCACTTGCACATTTAATTGACTAAGCGTGGATTGATACGCACCTGCAAATTTATTCAATCGCGCATCCATATCAACGCGGCCCAATGCAATCAACAAACCTTTATCAGTTTTAATCTCCCAAGAGCGGCGTGGCGATAACGTGACTTGCGCGATTTTGATATCGGCTTGATTCAAAATCTTGCTGTAATTGCCATAGCTTTTGGTCACTTCCATCACGCCGTCGCCCGGGCCGTAAAACACCGGCAATTCGGCATCTGTAGCGGCTTGAAACAATTCACCATGGGTATTAACCAGCGCAATATTGCCCCAGCGCGCTAGCGCTTGATGCTCTTCAATGGCCACTTCTAGCTTATCTGGCCAGCGTCTACGCACACTGACTTCACGCGCCCAAGGAAGCTTTTGAAACGCATCGCGCGCTTTTACTAAATCCAAAGTAAAAAAGTTACCTTTTAAATGTTTGCCTACAATTAGCTTAATTTGCTCACGATTAACATGCGCTAACTGGCCGTCAATTTTTACTTCACGCAATGGAAAAATAGGCAAATGCACCACCACAAATACCAAGGCGTATAGCATCAACACCACTGAAATGGCGTACAGTAAATTGGCGAACCAATTGAGTAGGCGGGGTTTATCCCACATTTTTACGATCCTGATTGTTATCGTCCAGCGTCATGCTTAAAATTTTCACTACCAATTCATCAAAAAAAATGCCTGCGGCTTTAGCAGCCATTGGCACCAAGCTATGGTCTGTCATACCTGGGCTGGTGTTCACTTCTAAGAAATAATGATTGCCCATATCGTTAGTTGAATCGCCATCCATTAAAAAATCCACTCGGCCCCAACCGCTGCAGCCAATGGCGCGGAATGCTTGCAATGCCTCTTGCTGAATTAGCGCTTCTTTTTCTGTACTCAAACCACTGGGGCAGCGATATTCCGTGTCATCGCGCAAGTATTTCGCCTCAAAATCATAAAACTCATTTTTAGGCACTATTCTAATAATTGGTAATGCTTCATCACCCAAAATCCCAACCGTATATTCACCACCACCCACAAATTGCTCTGCAATTACCAAGGGGTCAGCTTTTGCCGCTAGCTCATAGGCTGCTTTTAATCCGCCAGCCGTTTTCACTTTGCTAATGCCAATGCTAGAGCCTTCATTGGCGGGTTTTACAAACAGTGGCAAGCCCAATTTTTGCTCAATTGCGGCAAAATCGCTGTTTTCAGTTACCACTTCAAAATCTGGCGTGGCAACAGCAACCGCGCGCCACATCAATTTAGTGCGCCATTTATCCATGCCCAAGCTAGACGCCATCACGCCGCTACCCGTAAACGGGATTTCCATTAATTCCAGCGCACCTTGAATCGTGCCATCTTCACCAAAACGGCCGTGCAACGAAATAAAAGCGCGGTCAAATTGGCTTAATTCACTCAAGGCTTGTGTTGCTGGGTCAAACGCTACCGCATCAACGCCTTGGCGTACTAATGCCGCCAACACGGCAGAGCCGCTTTTAATCGACACTTCACGCTCGCCTGATTTGCCGCCAAATAAAACGGCCACTTTTCCAAAATTTTTCATAGTTATTAGTCGTTAGTCTTTAGTCGTTAGTGATTAGCAGTTGAATTCAACTAACCTCTAACGACTGCCTACTATTAACTGTATTCTCCAATCACTCTTACTTCCTGTTGCAATGCCACACCCTGTTTATCCAACACGGTGTCCTTCATGTGCCTAATTAATAATTCAATATCCAAGGCCGTACAATTACCCACATTGACAATAAAATTGGCGTGCTTGGGCGATACTTGGGCGCCGCCAATTTGATAGCCTTTTAAGCCGCTAGCCTCAATTAACCTTGCCGCAAAATCACCATGCGGATTTCTAAAAGTAGAGCCTGCACTGGGCAAATTTAGTGGCTGGCTAGCCAAACGCGTTGCCAATAAATTTTTAATTTTTTTAAGCGAATCATTCACATCGCCCACTTCTAGCTGAAACCATGCGCCTAAAAACCACTCATTTGGCACTGACATTTCTACATGGCGATAGCTGGCAATAAATTCGGCTACATTGCGCACATGCGTCATGCCGTTTCTATCAATGGTTAATACTTGATGCACAATATTCCATGTTTCACTGCCATAGCAGCCAGCATTCATGGCCAGCGCGCCGCCAACTGTGCCAGGAATGCCTGCCATAAATTCAGCGCCATCTTTTGCGTTATTGGCACTAAATCGCGCTAATTTTCCGCATGTCACACCTGCTTCGGCGTAGATATATTGGCCATCTAAGCGCAAATCATTTAAGGCTTGATGCATGACAATAACCGTACCGCGCACGCCGCCATCGCGCACCAATAAATTGCTGCCCAAACCCATAAAAGTAATCGGTTCGGCATGGTCTAACGTTTGCAAAAATGCTTGCAGCTCGCTTAAGCTTTCAGGAATAAACACACGATCTGCACGGCCACCCACGCGCCAGCTGGTATAACGTGCCAATGGCTCGTTTTTCAGCAGTTGCGATTTAGCTTGTGTGCTGGGCTGTGTCATTAGCTAACCAAGTCTATAAATTGTAAATTGGCTTGCTCTTTGGTTTTGGCCGCCACTTGCCCAATAGAGCCTGCGCCCATCACAATCACCACATCGCCCGCTTGTGCGGTATTTAAAATAGCGGCGGGTAATTCATCGGTAGATTCCACAAATTGCGGCTCTACCTTGCCAGCCAAACGGATTGAGCGAATTAAGCTGCGCGTATCGGCCGCCACAATTGGTGCTTCGCCAGCTGAATACACTTCTGTTAGCAATACCGCATCGGCGGTAGAAAGCACACGTACAAAGTCTTCAAAACAATCTCGGGTGCGCGTATAACGATGCGGCTGAAACGCCATCACCAAACGTCTATCCGGAAAAGCACCGCGCGCTGCCGCAATAACGGCTTGCATTTCTACTGGATGATGGCCGTAGTCATCGATTAACGTAAATGTGCCGCCTTGTTTAAGCTCTGTTTGCATTACAGCCACTTCGCCATAACGCTCAAAACGTCTGCCTACGCCTTTAAATTCGGCCAAGGCTTTAATAATGGCGGCATCACTCACATTTAATTCGCTGGCAATCGCAATCGCCGCCAAAGCATTCAACACATAATGATTGCCTGGCAAATTAAGCGTTACGTCAAACGTGGTCGTCACGCCATTAATACGCTCTACCGTAAAATGCATTTGGCCGTTATCGGCACGCACATTTTTGGCACGAATACGCGCATCTTCACTCATGCCATAGGTCATAATTGGCTTAGTGATGCGCGGCAAAATTTCGCGAATATTCGCGTCATCGATACACACCACCGCCATGCCCCAAAACGGCAATTGCTGCAAAAATTCCACAAATGCACTTTTTAGCTTTTCAAAGCTATGCTCATAGGTATCCATGTGGTCTTGGTCAATATTGGTAACAACCGCCATCACAGGCGTTAAATGCAAGAATGAAGCATCCGATTCGTCTGCCTCTGCCACAATATATTCGCCTGTACCCAAGCGCGCATTGGCGCTGGCGGCTTCTAGCTTGCCGCCAATTACAAAAGTCGGGTCCATACCGGCTTCATTTAAAATGCTGGCGATTAAGCTGGTAGTAGTTGTTTTGCCATGCGTACCGGCTACGGCAATGCCTTGCCTAAAGCGCATCAATTCCGCCAACATCAAGGCGCGCGGCACTACAGGGATATTTTTTGCGCGCGCCGCAATCACTTCAGGATTCGCTTCGTTTACCGCACTAGAAACCACCACCACATCCGCATTTTTTAAGTTTTCGGTGGCATGGCCTTGATACACCGTTGCGCCAAAACTGGCTAATCGCTTGGTTGTTGCGTTGCTGGCTAAATCAGAGCCTGATACTTGAAAATCCAGATTAATCAACACTTCAGCAATGCCGCTCATGCCAGCGCCGCCGATGCCGATGAAATGGATATTTTTTACCTTATGTTTCATAGCGCCAACCCCATACAAATTTTCGCAACTGTCGCAGTTGCTTCTGGCTTAGCCAGTTGCTTGGCTTTAATCGCCATTTCTAGGCAAATTTCACGCGTTAAACCACTTAACATTTCACTGGCTTTTTGCACATTAAATTCGGTTTGCTGAATCAATTTTGCTGCACCTGCATCGCTTAAATATTGGGCGTTATAGGTTTGGTGATCATCCACCGCATATGGGAACGGCACCAAAATACTGGCCACACCCACACAGGCTAATTCCGCCACGGTCAGCGCGCCTGCGCGGCATATCACGATATCGGCCCAAGCGTACATTTCGGCCATATTATTGATAAAGGCTTTTGCATCGGCTTGCACATTAGCGGCTTGATAATTGGCTTGCAGGGCAGCGATATGTTTTTCGCCTGCTTGATGCACAACCTCGAATTGGCCTATTGGCAAATTTGCCAGCGCTTTTGGCAATACATCGTTTAAGGCGGCGGCGCCCAAACTGCCGCCAACCACCAATAAATTTAGCTTGCCTGTACGCTGGCTATACCTTTGTTTTGGCGATAATAATTGGGTAATATCTTGCCTTACAGGGTTGCCAACCAATACAGCTTTGTCTTCAAAAGCAGAAGGAAAAGCGGCCAAAGTTTTATCGGCAAACAAACTTAAGGTTTTATTGGTTAAGCCCGCAACCGAATTCTGCTCATGAATCACCAATGGTTTACCTAGCAGCTTAGCCATTATGCCGCCCGGAAAAGCCGCAAAGCCGCCCATGCCCAGCACCACATTTGGTTGATGCTGACGGATAGCCGCGAAGCTTTGCTTAAAGGCAATCGCCAATTTATAAGGCAATAACAACCAGCCCATTAAGCCTTTGCCGCGCACGCCGCGCATGGTAATGGTGGCTGTTTTATAGTTTTTGCCTTCTATTAATCGGTTTTCCATGCCGCCTGCGGTGCATAACCACACCACATTCCAGCCGTGTTCTTTTAAATAATCGGCCACCGCCATTGCAGGGTAAACATGGCCGCCAGTGCCGCCGGCCATAATTAGGATAGTGAAGTTGCCAAATTGGGTTACAGGGCTATTAAGCATCATACTGGCAGCCCTTTCTGCAATCTTCTGTTCTCAAAATCAATGCGCAAAAGCACCGCCATGGCAATGCAATTAGCCAAAATGCCGCTGCCGCCAAACGATAACAATGGCAGCGTTAAGCCTTTGGTTGGAAGCACGCCCATATTCACGCCAATATTAATAATCGCTTGCGCACCAATCCAAACGCCTAAACCTTGCGCTAATAAAGCGGCAAAATAGCGTTCATTTGCCACGGCTTCTTTGCCAATGCCAAATGCGCGAATCACAATCCAGCTGAATAATCCCAGCACGGTTAGCACGCCAACAAAGCCCAATTCTTCTGCAATTACCGCCAATAAAAAGTCGGTATGCGCCTCTGGTAGATACAATAATTTTTCAACACTGGCGCCTAAACCAACGCCAAACCATTCGCCGCGACCAAACGCAATTAAGGCGTGCGATAGTTGGTAGCCTTTGCCATACGGGTCTGCCCATGGATCCATAAAGCCAATCACGCGTTGCATGCGGTAAGGCGAGCTGACGATAAGCACATAAATGGCCACGGGCAGCAAGGCTAGCAAGGCAATAAAGATTTTGACGTTGATGCCGCCTAACCAAAGAATGGAAATGGATACGGCGGCAATGACCGCAAAGGCGCCAAAATCAGGCTCACGCAATAGTAAAAAGCCAACCAGCACCATTACCGCCGCCATTGGTAAAAAGCCGCGCACAATGCTATCCATTTGGGGCGCTTTGCGTACGGCATAATCGGCCACATACATGGCGGCAAATAGCTTTACCAGTTCGGATGGCTGCAAATTAATGACAAATAAAGACAACCAGCGCTGACTGCCATTTACATTGCGGCCAACGCCCGGAATTAGCACTAATACCAGCAAAAATAGGCCCAATAAAAATAGGTAAGGCGCCATTTTTTGCCACAACGCCACTGGCACTTGAAACGAAACCGCGCCCACACATAAACCCACCACAATAAAAATACTTTGGCGAATTAAATAATAGGTACTTTGATGGCCGACGGCTTTATCGGCTTCTGCAATGGCGATTGAGGCGGAATACACCATCACCAAGCCTAAACCCAGCAAAATCAAGGTTACCCATAGCAACATTTGATCGTAACTGGCGGCGTTCATACGCTCACGACTGTGCATTACTGGGGCTAGCATGCTGCCACCTGCGGCGTAGAAAATTCTTGCAAACGTTTTACCGCTTCAACAAATACTTCAGCGCGATGCACGTAATTTTTAAACATATCAAAGCTGGCACAAGCGGGTGATAGCAATACAGCATCGCCTGTTTGCGCTACTTTTTTGGCAATATTCACCGCTTCTGGCAAATCGGCGGCATGGTACATTGGCACATTGCTGGGTAACAAAACCGCTTCAATTAATGCCGCATCGCGACCAATTAACACCACCGCTCGCGCATTGCTTTCAACCGCTGGTAGTAAGGGTGAAAAATCTTGGCCTTTGCCATCGCCGCCAGCAATTAACACCACTTTTTGCGGCTTGCCTAGCTTGGTCATGCCAGCAATAGCGGCACAAGTAGCGCCCACATTGGTGCCTTTTGAATCATCGTAATAATCCACATCATCCATGCTTGCCACCCATTGCACGCGGTGTGGCAGGCCTTTAAAATCAATTAGCGCTTTTACAATAGCTGTTTTTTCAACGCCAATTGCGTTGCAAAGCGCCATTGCAGCAAGGGCGTTGGCCACATTATGCAAGCCCGTTATGCTTAACTGACTGGCTTTCATCATTTTGCGTTGTCCGCTAGTTAGATAATGCATGCCTTCTGATTCAATTAAGCCAAAATCGTGTTTGTCTGATGCAGCATTTAAACCAAATGTCACTGTATGCTTGGCTGGCATGGCCATTGTGGCGGCATCATCGCGATTAAGCACAGCCACTTTTGCATGCGCCAAAATGCGCGCTTTGGCAGCCGTATAAGCATCAATATCCGCATAGCGATCCATATGATCTTCACTAATATTCAGCACCGTTGCGCTGTTGCACACTAAATGATGCGTTGTTTCCAGCTGAAAACTTGAAAGCTCTAACACGTACACATCTGGCGCTTCCATCATCAGCGCTTCTAACACTGGCAAGCCAATATTGCCGGCCACAATGGTTTTTAAACCCGCTTCTTTGCAGATTTCGCCAACCAAACTGGTCACCGTTGTTTTGCCGTTAGAGCCGGTAATCGCAATCACTTTTGATTGTTTTGGGCGGTATTGTGCAAACAATTCCACATCGCCAACTACTTGTACACCCGCTTTAATCGCGGCTTGCACAGCTGGCTCACTTAGCGCCACACCCGGGCTAATCACAATTAAATCCACTTGCTTAAAGTGCTCGGCATTAAATTCACCCGTGTGAATCTGCACCTGCGGCATGCGTTTCATCACATGATCCACGCTAGGCGGATTAGTGCGTGAATCGGCGACAGACAAAATGGCACCTTGGCGTTCAAGCCAATGCAAGGCCGACAGGCCTGTATCGCCTAGGCCTAGCACCAATACTTTTTTGTCTTTTAATGCAATTTTCATTTTGTTTTTTGATTATCTTGGGTTTGGCTTATCTGAGTTTCAACGTAGCAAGACCAATTAACACCAACATCATGGTGATAATCCAGAAGCGCACCACTACTTGCGTCTCTTTCCAGCCTTTTTGTTCGTAATGATGGTGTAGCGGCGCCATTAAAAAGATGCGCTGACCCACGCCTGTTTTATGTTTGGTGTATTTGAAATACAGCACCTGCAACGCCACTGAAAACGTTTCCATGACAAAAACGCCACCCATAATAAACAGCACAATTTCTTGGCGCACAATCACAGCCACTACGCCTAAAGCCGCACCTAAAGCCAGCGCGCCTACATCGCCCATAAATACTTCAGCTGGGTAAGCGTTAAACCATAAAAATCCTAAACCAGCGCCAGCCAGAGCCGCGCAAAACACCATTAGCTCACCCGCACCCGCCACGTAAGGAATTCCCAAGTATTTTGAGAAGTACAAATGACCCGCCACATAAGCAAAAATGGCCAGCGCACTGCCCACCATTACGGTTGGTAAAATGGCTAAACCATCTAAGCCGTCTGTCAAATTAACCGCATTACTACTGCCCACAATTACTAAATAGGTCAGCAAAATAAAGCCCACCGCACCCAATGGCAGCACCAATGTTTTGAAAAACGGCACAATTAAAGTGGTTTCGGCTGTGCTGCTAGATGTTTGATATAAAAATATCGCCACACCTAAGCCAATTACGCTTTGCCAAAAATATTTAGCTTTGGCCGATAAGCCTTTAGGGTTTTTGTAGACCACTTTGCGGTAATCGTCTACCCAGCCAATGGCGCCAAAACCCAGCGTAGTAACCAACACCACCCAAATATATTTATTGTGCAAATCGCCCCACAACAAAGTAGAAATGGCGATTGCCACCAATATCAGCGCGCCTCCCATGGTTGGCGTGCCGGCTTTTACCAAATGCGTTTGTGGGCCATCATCGCGCACTGCTTGGCCAACTTTGTATTGGGTTAATTTGCGAATCATGGTTGGGCCAACCATAAATGAAATCAGCAATGCGGTTAAAGTCGCAAATACGGCGCGTAGCGTAATGTAATTAAATACGTTAAAACCACGAATATCGTGCGCCAAATACCGAGCAAGTTCTAATAACATTGAGCATCCTCCATTAAACTTTTTTCTGGGTTTTGTTGTATTAATGGCGCAACCACACGCTCCATTTTCATGTAGCGTGAGCCTTTAACCAAAACCGTTACATTTTTTTGCATCAAGTTTTTTGCGCTGCTGATTACATCGTTAAGCTCTAAAAAGTGCTGCGCCGCACTTTCAGTCCCACCATGACCCAGCGTACTTTCACCAAATGCCGTTACTGCACTTGCACTTAAAGCACCAAAAGCCAATAAATGTGTAATACCTTTTTGCTTAGCATAAGCGCCAATTTCGGCATGCATTGTTGCCGCATCCGCGCCCAACTCACCCATATCGCCCATCACAAAAACGCGCACGCCATCCATTGCCGCCAGCACGTCTATGGCCGCTTTCATCGAATCTGGATTGGCGTTATAGGTGTCATCAATCAATAGCGCGCCGTTTAAACCAGCCATGCGCTGCAAACGGCTATGCACGGCCTGCATATTTTGCAAACCGTTAGCAATATCTTGATTACTTACGCCCAAGGCCACCGCCGCCGCACTAGCAGCAAGCGCATTTGCAATATTGTGTTTGCCTAATACGTTTAATGTGAAATTGACTTCGCCTGTTGGCGTGGTCAGTTGCACTTCGCTTAAGCCATCTTTTTCTTCATATCTGGCCGTAACATCAGCCACTTTATTTAAACTAAATGTGATGATTTTTTTACCACTATTTAACGATTGCCAATAAGCACAAAAAGCATCATCGGCATTAATAACGGCAATTCCGTTAGCGCTTAAGCCGTTAAAAATCTCACCTTTTGCCTTAGCAATATTGTCGCGCGAACCTAATTCGCCAATATGCGCGCTGCCTGCGTTATTAATAAGCGCTACATTTGGCTGTGCAATACGGCTTAAATAATCAATTTCACCCAAATGGTTCATGCCCATTTCAATCACGGCGTAAGCGTGTTGTTTGCGTAATTTCAGCAATGTTAGCGGCATGCCAATGTCGTTATTCAAATTACCAACCGTGGCATGAACACTTGCCGCATCTTTCGTTGCAGCAACTAAAATAGCGCTTAACATTTCTTTGGTGGTAGTTTTGCCATTGCTGCCAGTAATCGCAACCACAGGTAGTTCAAACTGGTTACGCCAAAACTTGGCTAATTGCCCAAGTGCTAAACGCGCATCAGCCACCACAATTGCCGGCCTTGCTTTTGTTTGTGCATCTGATGCCAAAACTGCCGCCGCACCTTGCTGAATGGCCGTTTCGGCAAATTGATTGCCATCAAAATTTTCGCCTTTAAGCGCCACAAACAATTGATTAGCAACAATGGCGCGGCTGTCAGTGCCAACACTTTGCACTTCACAATCGGCGCCTAGTAATTGGCCGTTAACGGCGTTTGCAATGATAGAGAGCAGTATCATGTCAGCGTCTCTTCGTATTTTTTCAGCACTTTTTGCGCTTGCTCTAAGTCGCTAAAATGGTGTTTTTTGTCTTTAATTTCTTGATATTGCTCATGGCCTTTACCTGCAATTAGCACAACATCGCCGCTTTTAGCCGCAAAAATGCCCACTTTAATTGCTTTTGCACGATCTTGCTCAATCAAGTAATTGCCTTGCATGCCCTGCAAAATTTCATTAATAATTTTGCGTTTATTTTCATGTCTTGGATTATCCGAAGTCACTACTACCGCATCGGCCAAATCACTGGCAATTTTGCCCATCAATTCGCGCTTACCCGCATCGCGATTACCGCCACAGCCAAATACGCAAATCAATTTTGCGCCTTGTTTTTTCTGTGCTTTAAGCGTGGTTAATACTTTTTCTAGCGCATCTGGCGTGTGTGCATAATCCACCACCACCATAGGCAACTTATCGCCACCCAATTGCTGCATGCGCCCAGGCGCTGATTGAATATGCGAAATCGCCTCAACGGCATCTTTTAAGCTTACATTTGATGCCAACAAAGTGGCTAACACTGCCAACACGTTATATACATTAAAGCGGCCAATTAAATTAGCGCGTACTTCTGCCCTACCTTGAGGAGTATCGGCCACAAAACTAAAAAAAGTATTTTCAAAATGCAGTTTTGTGGCACGCACATCGCCATGGTCTATGCCGTATGTAACAACAGTAGCGCCTGCGTGCTTTAAATCTTCTTCAATTTGAAGGCCAAAATCATCATCACAATTCAATATTGACGTTTTTAAACCAATGCTATTAAACAAACGGCGCTTTGCTGCCGCATATTCTTCTAACGTGCTGTGATAATCCAAATGATCGCGGGATAAATTACTTAAAATCGCAACATCAAACTCAACGCCATTAACGCGGCCTTGATGCAAACCGTGTGATGACACTTCTAAGGCCACCACTTCTGCGCCATTTTTTAGGTAATCCGCCAACATCCATTGCAACAAAATGGCGTCTGGTGTTGTGTTGCTGGTTTCGGATAATTGCTCAGAAAAGCCATTGCCTAAGGTGCCAATAACCGCCGTTTTGCGATTTAAAAAGTTAAAGCATTGGCTTAACCATTGGGTGATAGACGTTTTACCATTTGTACCAGTCACGCCAATAGTCCATAATTTTGATGATGGTTTTTTGTAAAATTGCGCGGCAATATTACCGGCTTGCAAGCGCAAGTTTTTAATGCCAATATTTTCAACAGTCCATTCGGCAGGCCAGCTAAAATCGTCTAAATCCCAAAGTACGGCACTAGCGCCATTTTTAATCGCATCGGCAATAAAATTGCGGCCATCAATTTTTTCACCGGGGTAGGCTAAAAACAAACTGCCCTGCGCCACTTTGCGGCTATCGGCCGTGATGTTTTTGATGGGAGTTTTAATACGATAATTTTGATTCGCTTTGGTCATATCACTTCCTTAGCGTCATCATCGTTAGCTGGAATCACCACATTATTATTAGGCGCATCTTGCGGCACAGCCAGCATACGCAAGGCGTCCGCCATTACAGCACTAAATACAGGCGCTGCCACCGTACCGCCGTAATATTCACCATTGGTCGGCTCATCAATCATCACCGCCATAATCAAGCGCGGATTAGACGCTGGCGCCATGCCAACAAAAGAACCCACGTATTTGTCTTTTTCGTAGCCTGCTTTGCCCAACTTATGCGCAGTACCGGTTTTGCCGCCAACGCGATAGCCCGCCACTTGCGCCCTTAATGCCGTGCCGCCTGGTAAAACCGCCAGCTCTAGCATGCCTTTCATGTCATTCGCCACTTGTGCCGAAAATACTTGATGGCCCACAGTGGATTCATTTAATTTAAGCAGCGAAATATTTTTAAGCTCACCTTCATTGGCAAAAACGGTATAAGCGCGCGCCAATTGCAATAAAGTCAAACTAATGCCGTGGCCATAAGACATAGTCGCCTGCTCAATCGGGCGCCAGCTTTTATAAGGCCTTAAACGGCCAGATGCCTCACCCGGAAAGCCAATATTGGCGCGCGAACCAAAACCAAACTGGTTAAACGTACTCCACATTTCTTCACGCTTTAGGCTTAATGCCATTTTGGCAGAGCCAACGTTTGAAGATTTTTGAATCACTTCAGACACCGTTAGCACGCCATGCGGATGCGCGTCGTGAATGGTGGCGCCATTAATGGTTAAATAGCCGGGCGCGGTTTGAATTTTAGTATCTGGCTTAAAGTTGCCAAATTCCATTGCCGCCCCTGCCGTCATTGGTTTTAAGGTAGAGCCTGGCTCAAACACATCAGTAATCACGCGATTACGCGTTTTTCCCACAATATTCACCGGATTATTCGGGTTGTAAGTAGGCAAATTAACCATAGCCAACACTTCACCTGTTTTGGCGTCTAACACAACAGCGGCGCCTGCTTTGGCTTTATGGTGCTCAACTGCTTTGGTTAACTCTCTAAACGCTAAATACTGAAGCCGTCTATCAATGCTTAATACCAAATCTTTGCCGTCTTGCGGCACTTTTACATCTTCTAAATCTTCAACTATGCGGCCTTGCCTGTCTTTAATTACCTTGCGGCTGCCAGCTTTGCCCGATAAATGGCTATTTTGCGCCAACTCAAAACCTTCTTGGCCCACATCATTAATATCGGTAAAGCCCACCACATGGGCCGTTACATCGCCTGCTGGGTAAAAACGTTTATATTCGCGCTGCAAGAATACGCCTGGGATATTCAAACTCATGACTTGCGCCGCCAAATTAGGCGAAACACGGCGTTTTAAATAGACAAATTCGCGCTGTAAATTGGCGAATTTTTTGTCTACATCTTTATTTTTTAAGCCCAGCAACTTACCCAGTGCTTGTTTTTGCGTTTTATTAATATTGACATCAGGCGGGCTGGCCCAAACCGATTCCACAGGGCTGCTAATGGCTAATAATTCACCATTTCTATCGGTAATTTTGCCGCGATGTGCTTGCAAAGTAAGCGTGCGGCTATAACGCGCATCGCCTTTTTGTTGCAAAAACTCTTTGTGCAAGCTTTGCAAATAAATGCCGCGCGCAAACAAGCCAGCAAACCCTAGCAGAATGCCAATCAACAATAGCCTACGCCGCCAAGCTGGCAGCTTTACTATATGATGTTGTACGGAGTTATAAGCCATATTCTCTTTTTAATCATCACCGAATTAATTCAACAGTGACTTCTTCTTTTGCAATCACCTGAATGCGCGTGGCATCGGGCACCTGCATTTTTAATTTTTTGGCAGCCAATTCTTCAACGCGCGAATGCATGGCCCATGTGCTTTGCTCTAACTGCAATTGGCCATATTCCGTATCAAATTTGCGCGTTAAATCTTGCTGTTGCTCTAATTCAAAATACAATTTTCGCGCTTTATGCTGCGACGTAATCACACCTAAACTCACGGCTATTAATACAAAAAATAAAATAAAATTGATGCGCGTCATAATTATTAAACGACTGCTGTTCTTTCTGCCACACGCATTACGGCACTTCTGCTGCGTGGGTTTTGTTTTATTTCAGCCGCGGTTGGCTTAATGGCTTTGCCCACGGCTTTTAATCTTGGTTGCGGCAAATCAATCGCCTTAACCGGAAAACGCGCCGGCAAATCATCACGATTTTGCTCACCTTGAATAAATTGCTTCACAATTCGGTCTTCTAGCGAATGAAAGCTAATTACCACCAACCTGCCGCCTTCTGCCAGCAAATTCAGGCATTTAGGCAAGATTAACGATAGCTCCTCAAGCTCCGAATTGACGAAAATCCGTAAAGCTTGAAAGGTGCGCGTTGCAGGGTTCTGCCCCGGTTCGATCTTGGGGATTGCACTTGCCACGATCTTGGCAAGCTGTCCTGTAGTGGTGATGGCGCGCCCGTCTG
>JBKJIJ010000016.1:0-12826 GCA_046598525.1 Methylotenera sp.
AAGTACGCAGTGGTGAAGTGGTAGCGGAATCGTAGAGGACACACTTTCCAAGTGGAGTACAAGCTAGTGGTGTGTTTATACCTCTGGCGCTCTGACAAACAACATTACACTAACCTAGTGCAATGCTTGCACACTTGGTTCATTTGCAAGCAGGGTGACGGATGGCAACACAGATTGTTACAACCTGCTAAAGCAATTCAAACAGGTAATATAAAGTCTTATCTATCTTACAAACTGTCTGTGCTCTTGACTTTAGGGTGTGCTGATGTTTTTAAGTGTGTGCTTTAAAGACTTAACACTACCAATTAAGGTAGTGTTTAAAGCCAAAGGTATTTCTTAGGTTGCTTCAAGCATTGCTAGTTGCTTGGTAAGCTGACGAACAGTTGAACCTGACTCTAGTTGAGTAGTAAGCTCCATCTCTTCTGCCATGATGTCAGTCACTTTAGTAATATGACTAAAGGCTGAGAACAAGTTACCGAAACCATTAAAAAAATGAGATAACATTAATGCGAATGACTTTAACATGGTGGTGATCCTATGCATAGGTTGGCGTTATTGCCATTCAATCCCGGTAGGGCGGGGGTGGTTTAAGCTTTTGACCTTGCGGAGTTTTGTTCTTCACTTGTACCCATTTTATAAAATTTCTAGAACCCTAAGTTCATAATTATTTTTTTCAAAAAATATTAAAAATGTACTTATTCCGCGATTTCATTTGGCCCAACCTGCCGAGCTTTAGGAATGTCAAGATTTTTGGCTTTTTTCACCGTATAAATTCCGAACAGCATACCGAGTGCGTATTATCATCAAAAAGGCCAAATAATTATGTAAAGCGGCCTGTCTTAATTTAATTATTTGTGAAAGCCGAATGCGTAAAACGGGCCCATAGAGGTCGTCTGATTAGTTAAAGTTTGGCTCTAAATAAACATTTTATAACTTTTGACATAAGGTGGTTAAGGTTGCAAGTCCCGCCTGATATATGTGTCAGGCGGGTAATAAAACAAGCTAATCTGAAGCTGAGTAAATGGTGACACAATACTTTAGGCGCTCAAGAATTACCCAATATAAATTGTTCACTTTGGACTTCCAAAAAAATCAATCTGATTGTCATGAATCACTGGAAATCTTAAAAGATTGAAATCTAAGAAATTTGCCATTTATTGAGCTTTTGTTAGAAACTCTTAGAGACCGCGAAAACATAACGGGAATCAATACTTGATTTCTGATCTAGTCTGCCATATAAGTCATGTTGACCCTGTTTGATGTCAGTATCGTGATAGCTTAAATCCACATTAAATCCAAATACCTTGCGGCTAAGCGTCAAGCTCCAATATGTCCAACCTAAATCTTCAGAGCCATCACCGTTATAATCACTTCTGTTGGGGGTGCTAAAATAGTTATGGCCTAATGCTGCTGTCAGCTTAAACGAATGCGGTAAGTCAACGCTAGGTATAACTGCAATGTTATGAGACTGTAAATCTTTCACGCCGAACCAGTCGGTAATAGTTGGCGAGTATTCTAACTTAACGTTCCATATACCAAACTGCTTATCAACGTAGTTAAACATTTCTAGATAATTAAATTGATTGCCACCTGGATAAATGTATTGAAAAAGCTGTCCGTTGTAATTAACTCCCGTGCCAAGTATATCTTTTTTTGCAAAACCTAAATAAGGCCCATAAATTGCATTGATACGTTGAATGTCACCTGTTGGATTTGTAGCCGATACTGGTTGTGGAAACAAGTTATTTGCCATGTAAGCCCCAGCATAAACACCACTAGGGTGTGCCCATGTAATAGCTCCTTTTAATGATGGAATTTTGCCACCTTTTGTTTCTGAGGTCCCACGAAACATATAATCTGAAGCAAACTCTACCCAAGTAGTAAACTTGCCTCCAAATACTGTCTCACTATTAAGAAAGTCGTCCAAAATATTCGATGGAACAACCCCCCTACCTTCCCTAACCTCTAATGGCGCTTCTGTGTCTGAGCTAGTTTTAACTGTTGAATCAGCTTCATCTAAAGGCTTGTCTGCTCCTGCTGCCAAAACATTTAAAGACAATAACATTCCCGCTGCAAGTAAACTCGTATTTATAAATAATTTTTTATTCATGTCTTTCTCCTAATTAATTACTGGTGAACAGGTCGACAAGTTGTGCTTTCTGAAGGAACCATTTGATTTGCTTGCGCAAGCTTTGGCGGTTGAACATACCCTACTGTTGGTTCTGTAGCTGGATAAGAAAGTGTTACTTGATTTGGCACATTCTCAGACTCAGCATTTTTTATACCTCGTTTTGTATTATATGCATCATCAAATACACCATATTGGCCAGGCTGCATTTTATAAGTCACCGTAGGTTTACCTACACCAGCATTTCCTAAATACTTGTTAGCGTCATTCCAATCTCTGCCATCTAAATTGCTATAAAATTTAATATCAATTAACACTGAGTCGCATAAAGGAGTGACCTCCTCATATTGTGTTGGCCACCCAGATCCACCTGTAATGTTAGGATAACGCCCCCAATCACCGCCTTTAAATGGGCAAGCACCACCACCCCCGAATGCTGCGCGATTGGGATGATGAACCCCGTATATAGGTAAACCTATTGGCTTGCCTATATCTCCGTTTTCAAGATGAAAGCGAGGCTGAGCAGTCACAGTGGTTTTTAAAGGTTGTCCTTGGTTTTTTAAACTGTCGTAGTAGCCACCTTCAGGACGCACATAGCGAAGATCTGAATTGTCTTTGTTGTCATAGACTGCTGTGACAAATAGATAGGGCTTGTTGAAAAATGGTCTTTCAACTAAGTAAAATTCTGCATTAGTTTTTGTAGTGTCAATTGCTTCCCACTTAACATGCAAATTGTCTTTACCTTTTTGCCCTACATTCACCCAAGATCTACCATCTGGGAATTGATTCAGTCTAATGACATTTGTGTAGTTTTCTTTCACATCTAGTCCAGCGCGTTTACCTAAAGGACCAACTTGGTTAGCACCAGGTTGACTAAAAGCAAAGTTCATCGCTTGTTTAGCGTATGGATAATCATTGCCAGACATGGTGCAGTAAAAGTTAGGTAGCTCAATAGGCTCATGTTTGGCATATTTCCCTTTGTATTTAGGATGGCTAATTGGCAGGTCAATAAAGTTTAACTGCCCATCCTTTGTCAGTTTCTCGTCCGGAAACTTATAACCAGACCAACTTTCCTCAGGTAAATAAGCACTGTAGTCACTTTCAATACTGGCTAAGTTTTCTTTAGCAGTCAGCTCTGCTTTAGCAGATAAACCTTTAGCACCTTTTTTCAAATACTCACGAACAGTGCCATTCTCTTGCACTCTCCATAATCCATGCTTTCCCTCTCCAATCATAGAAAGCACTTGCTCTGCTATCGTAACGAAGCGATAAGTGTAGTTAGTGTTCATATAACCAGTATAAAAAGGTAGATGAGGGATTTGCGAGTGAGTCCTGTTCGGTCTTCCGATTCCTGTTAAGACTTGAAGAGGATCAGCTTCTTTAATATCTTGATCACTTGTATAAAAGAAAGGATCGCCGTTAGTCACGTCAGCAAGGTTAGTTTTCTCTCCAGCGTTAACGCCGATTGAGGCAACACACAATGATGCAAACAAAGGCAATGCATAAGTAGGTAATTTTTTCATGTTGCTATCCTCAGAACTTGCTAATTTAATTAATTAGCAAGTTGAATTTATAGAATAATTAAGCTCCGTCTATTGCGCGTTGTCCACAGATGAATCCTAAACCTGAGCTTTCTGTACTAAATGTAATTGTTGAACCTTTTGGGAAAAACAATACATCTCCAGGTAATGCCTTCACTTTTGTGGTGCCATCATTTATGTTCATTTCACCTTTAAGAATAACTTTTGCTTCATCGTAACCATAGGTGTAGGTTAAAGAGTTACCTTTTTCAATTTTAAAAAGGCCACAAGCAATTGGCGCTTTTGGGTCACTAGAAGCAACAATATCTTGCAGATACGCATTAGTGCCTGCAACATTCATGGATTTAATTTTCATCTTTGATGCATTTTTAAAGTACTCCATTTTTTTGCTACCTGCAGGCACTTCAACACCATGAGCCATAATTACTGCGGCATAAGAAATCGCAACAGCGGCTACTAATCCACTCAATAAATATGTTTTTTTCATTTACATCTCCTAAATTAAAACCATTAAATTTTTCTATGAAAGATTTCTTTCAATGGAGATATCATATTTGTTAATGGATTGCAAAAACTTGACAATTAACCCCTATAAATTTCACAAAATTAAAATTTTATGTAACTAAATTGTATGCAGCATTGCCGAAATTAGTTATATGCAGCATTGCCGAAATTAGTTAATAGTTAAACAATAATTGAGAGTAATATATAAGTAGGGAATTAATAATTGTGTATTTATACAAGTTATGGATTTTAAGGTAACTAATTGAACTTATTAGATTATAAGTCTGAGCCGCCATCGAAACGCTCGCTAAAACAGCATTTTTTAGATGCCAATAGAGAAGCTTTTCCACAAGATACACTTAACTGTGTTGCTCATCTCATACTGTCAATTGAAAACCCTGATGAGATGATGATGATTGCATTAGAATTTATGGTCAAAAAAATGCAAGCCTGTCGTGCTGATATGGGGTTTTTAAAACCAATCGACAGAATTTATAAGCCTATTTCTATTTATTACAATGCTATATCTGCACCGCCAGTTTGCACAGATACGGTTTTTTATAATCAAGACAGCGTCTTTCAAAAGACTTGGCATCAACGGCTACCAGTTGCATGTGACAATGTACAGTCAAACCCTTTGCTCAATGACTCCCGAAGAAAATTCGAGTCTATACAGAGTAAATCTATTTTATTTCAACGATTAATCTGGGATAGAAATCCTGTCGGAATAACATGTATAGACTTTACGCATGAACAGCATGTTTGGACGCCTACAGAAATTCATTTTATGGGTGAGTTTAGTGAGACATTTCTTGGGCCATTACTTGGTATCAGTCACTATTGGCACGACCCAGAAAAATATCAATCTGTGAAAAGGCCAACGCATTCAGAACTAACAGCCATTAGGTTAGCAGCCAAGGGTTTAAGTTATAAACAAATTGCCGATGAGTTAGGTAAGTCAATTCGAACTATTGAAAATCAGCTTAGAAGTGCTAGAGACACCTTAAATGCCGCAAATCAAGCAGATTTAATTATGAAGTGCGAAATTTGGTTATAAATTCAACATGAAGATTACTTCTCTGGATTAAGCATCAGAGAACCAACAAAACATATTAAACCATGTTCATCTGCATCTAAAGTTCCATTAACATTGAATGTCTGCTAATGGGACCTCTGATACGGTCACTAATCTCAACATTACGAATTCTGAATGGTTGCTATGTATAATTATTGGTGGCCTTTTTGAATGCTTATTGTTAGCTTATTTGGGGGAGAATATGCACTGTGTTGGGGTTGAATGAAAAGCGCCCTTTTAATTACGCCTTTCATTCAAGTAGTTTGGTTTTAGTCAGAGGCCGTTAGCGTTGGTGCATGTATAGGTTTTACCTGCATAGTTAAACTCGGTGAGATCACCAGCATATTGGCAATCACGCGCAAATTTAGCATAATCGATATAAAAGCTAATGCTGTCAGGAATGCTAGGCAACCAACACTCATCGAATAACTCTGTAGCTGCGTCAAGTAAATTACCTTGGTATAGACTTGGCTCATCTATTTTCAATAGCGCTTGATCCAGGTTGTAACCAGCTACAGCAACTAGGTAATATAAACTTACTTTTTCATCAACCTGCAAAAACTCAATCTCATCAAACCATTGGTTTAAATTAGTTTGGTTAATACCACAAGCTTCAAATAGCTCAGCATCGTCACCATCAATAAATTGTATTTCAAATTCTTCCACTAAGTTACCGTAGCGATCTACAAGACTAGTGGCCTTGGTTTCATAGTCTAACGCGTCAGTAAAATAAAAACCTGTTGCGTCAATGTTATAAGGTGTTGCGTGTAATGTGGTCATGATGGTCGCCCTTAATGTTTCGTTGTTAGGCGGAGTGAGTCTGAGTTTGTATAAAAGACTTGCCCCGTTACTGCCACACAACACCGGTAGGTGAGACCTTGACCTTTACTTTAACCTGCTAGATAGACGTAATGGGAGTAGAGATAGCCATGCAACTAACTTTTCAATATTGTATTCATGGGGATGGCTGTGTGAAGTGATTGCAGAGAGTCCTAAAATGCTAGGTTGTTTGGATTTCGCAACCATGGGATGGTTGGAGATTTGGCGGAGCTGAGAAAGAGTTACATAGAACCAGAGGAATAGACACTTAGCTTGAAGCTTATGGGGCAAAATGAAAATTGGATTTTTAGTATGGAGGATCGGTTTATTGAGAAACGCGAATAGATCCCCCTGCTAAATTAAATGGGTGTGCTTAAAAATTTATTTAGCCTAGCAAGTAAAGTGTATATGCCTTTGTATATGCCTGAGCACATGAAAACAAAAAAGACCTACAACGATTGAGATGTAAGTCTTTGATTTTGATGGTCGGGACAGCAAGATTCGAACTTGCGACCCCATGCCCCCCAGGCATGTACGCTACCAGGCTGCGCTATGCCCCGAACCGCACTACTGTTATGTAGTGAGGCTGTATTATAAATCAAATACGCACGCTATCAAAAGCCAATTCGGCTTTATATTTAAAAACGCGATATAAACTTTTGCCAACAAGCGTTGGGTTTATAAATCGGCGGAACGAAAAAATAAAGCCGCTATAAAAGCGGCTTTATTTAACTCACAACAAATAATTTAAGTGCGTAATAATTGAATCACTGAGCGTAATTCTTTTTTAAAATACAGCATATCAAAACTCGCACTCAATTCAGTTTGCTTTGGTACGGCTATTGGTGAGTTGCTTGGTGCAGCTGTTGCCGCTGTTCCAACATTAGCATCGGCGCCATCTAAACGGTTACGCGCACCACTGATGGTAAAGCCTTGTTCGTATAATAATTCGCGAATTTTGCGGATTAACAATACTTCGTGATGTTGATAATAACGACGATTTCCCCTGCGCTTTACTGGTTTAAGCTGGGTGAATTCCTGCTCCCAGTAACGCAACACATGCGGTTTTACACCGCACAGCTCACTAACCTCGCCAATCGTAAAATAACGTTTGGCGGGTATTGGTGGTAATTGCACTTTGGGCGCTTGATCTATCATACGTTAATATTACCCCTAAACTTGAGCGTAGTGTTCTTCTACTTTGCTTTTCAATTTTTGGCTGGCATGAAAAGTAACCACACGGCGCGCCGTGATAGGTATTTCTTCACCTGTTTTTGGATTTCGACCTGGACGCTCTGATTTTTTGCGTAATTCAAAATTTCCAAAGCCCGATAACTTAACGCTATCCCCAGTTTCTAAAGCAGTACGCACCTCTTCAAAAAATGCTTCCACCATATCTTTTGCTTCACGCTTATTTAAGCCCACTTGCTCAAATAACAAATCGGCTAAATCCGCCTTTGTTAAGGTCATACGCTCTCCCTGAACATCTTTTATTCATTAATTTATTACGGTTGATTTTTTGTTTGGTAGTTAATTACGCAAACTGGCAGAAAATTGTTTTTCTAATATTTTTAGTAATTCTGCCATTGCAGCTTCGGCTTCGATATCCACCAAAGTTTTATGAGTATCTTGCATAAGTACTGATAATGCAAGGCTTTTTTTGTTTTCAGGAATACCTTTTCCTTGATATATATCAAACAGTTGCACTTGTGTCACAAGTGAAATGTTTGCTTTTGTAATCGCATCTAAAAGGTGCTGGACCGGCAAATCCGCATCCACAATTACCGCTAAATCGCGACGAATAGCTAAGGTTTTCGGCACTTCTGCATAGTGCGCAATTGGTTTGCGCATTAACGGAAATGCTTCCAACTCAAACAAAAATGTATTTTTAGCCAAGCTATATTGTTGCTGCCATTTTGGATGCAATTTACCTAGCCAGCCAATCGGATTGCCATCTAAATAAACGCGTGCTGATTGTCCAGGATGCAAAGCGACATGAGTTTCTGCGCGATATTCAGCCTTGCCATGCGTTAAGTCATCAATAGTGGCTTTCACATCGTAAAAATCCACTTCTTTTGTGGCGGCGCCCCACTGCTCTGGCTGAAATGCGCCATAAAACAAGCCTGCCACGCGCAAGTTTTCTGTGTATGCGCCCTGCTGTGATTGATCAAGTTGAGATTGATGGTAACTGCTGCCTAACTCAAACAGCATGGCGCGCTCTTGCTTGCGATTCAAATTATAGGTCAGCGTATCCAACAAACCACCCCACAAACCACTGCGCATCACGCTTAGATTGCTGGCAATCGGATTTTTTAACTTAATTGGATTAGCGTTACCTAATAAATCGCGCTCCCAACTTTCATCTACAAAGCTATACGTGATAATTTCTTGATAACCTTGCATTTGCAAGGTATCGCGCAACCAAGCCTGATTGAGCGCTGATTCACTGGCTGGCAACATGTTTAAGCTAGCCGTCGGCGTAATAGCAGCAATTTTATCGTAGCCATGCAAACGCGCGATTTCTTCAATTAAATCTTCTTCAATCGCAATATCAAAGCGATAAGTGGGCGCTTGCACAGCAAACACATCGCCGTTTACGCTAAATTCAAATCCAAGCTGCGTTAACAATGTGCCAACCGTTGCTTGCGGTATGCTGATACCAAGCACTGATAACAAGCGTGCGTAGCGCAAATGCACAGTTTTACGGGCAGGTAGCGTATTGGTTACCGCTGTAATCTCGCCCGCTTTACCACCACATATTGCTAAAACCAAGGCCGTTGCACGCTCTAAAGCCATTTTAGTATTGCCAAAATCCACACCGCGTTCAAAACGGTAAGATGAGTCCGTGCTTAAACCCAATCGGCGCGCTTTGCCAGCGATTGCATCTGGCGTAAAAAACGCGCTTTCTAAAAATATATTAATAGTGCTATCCGTAACAGATGTTAAATCGCCACCCATAATGCCTGCCAATGCAATCGCACCGCTGTCGTCTGCAATCACCAAATCATCGCTGGCTAGGTTTACATCTGTGCCATTGAGCAATTTAATTGGCTCATCTTTTGTAGCAAAGCGAACCTTGATACCACCGCTCAACTTTGCCAAGTCAAACGCATGCATGGGCTGGCCAAGCTCTAATAATACAAAATTGGTAATATCCACAATCGCGCTAATGCTACGAATACCGCTGCGCTCTAAATTACGCAACATCCAATCCGGCGTTTTAGCTTGCGCATTCACTGATTCAATGACGCGGCCATAATAAGCAGGACAAGCATCAACAGCATCCACATTGACTGCTTGTGTCTTTGTGCTTTCAATTTTGGCTGCTTCAAGTGTAGGTAAGCTGACAGGCGCGCCTGTAATGGCGGCCACATCACGCGCAATACCTAAAATGCTTAAGCAATCGGCGCGATTAGGTGTTAATTTCAATGTTAATGCATGGTCATTTAAATCCAAATATTGGCGAATATCTTGACCAATTGGCGCGTCAGTTGGCAATTCTAGTAAGCCACTTGCTTCCGCTGCTAAGCCTAGCTCCTTGGCAGAACACATCATGCCAAACGATTCTACGCCACGCACTTTTGCGGCTTTAATACTGATGCCTGGTAATTCTGCGCCAACTAACGCACATGGCGCTTTTAAGCCCACGCGCGCATTGCTTGCACCACAAACAATTTGCAGGATTTTATCAATACCGTTTTCTTTGCCAATATTCACTTTGCATATTTGCAAACGGTCTGCATCAGGATGCTTAAGCGCTTCAACAATTTCGCCAATCACAATATGGCCAAATGCAGGCGCAACAGGCGTCATTTCTTCCACCTCAAGCCCTGCCATTGTTAACGCGTGACTTAAGGCTTGTGAATCTAAATTAGTATTAACAAATTGGCGCAGCCAGTTTTCTGAAAATTGCATATTGTTTTAGCCACAAAGAACACAGAGGACACAGAAAAAATCTTTTGGATTTAATATTTTGTGAAGCTCAATATGCTGCGACTTTAGTCCTTATCTTCATTCTATAAATACTTGTTTGGATTTCTTGGTGAACTTTGTGGCTTTAAATCTATTTAAATTGCGATAAAAAACGCAAATCATTATTAAAGAAATGGCGTAAATCGTTTACACCGTAACGCAGCATGGCCAAGCGTTCTACACCAAGACCAAAGGCAAAGCCGCGATATTTTTCACTGTCAATATTCACGTGTTTGAACACTTCGGGGTGCACCATGCCGCAGCCGCCAATCTCTAGCCAGCCGCCGTTCCAGCTCATGTCCATCTCAGCCGATGGTTCCGTAAATGGGAAAAACGATGGGCGGAATCGGACGGTTAAATCATCACGCTCAAAAAATTTCTGTAAAAAATCTTGAACCACGCCTTTTAAATTGGCAAAGCTGATGTTTTCATCAACCCATAAACCTTCAACTTGATGAAACATCGGTGAGTGCGTCGCATCAGAGTCTACGCGGTACACACGGCCTGGCGCGATAATCTTCAATGGAGGCGTCTGATTATTCTTCAGCGCATTTTCCATATAGTGGATTTGCACAGGCGATGTATGTGTTCTTAGAACGTTATTTTCATCCACATAAAACGTATCGTGCATGGCACGCGCCGGATGATTTTCAGGGATATTTAACGCCGTAAAATTATAAAAATCCGTTTCAATTTCAGGCCCAGTCGCCACATCAAAGCCAATTGAATGAAATAACTCTTCAATACGACGTAAGGTTAAAGTAACTGGATGCAAACCGCCTTGTGACTGAGAACGCGCAGGCAAAGTAACATCCAATGATTCAGCCGCCAATTGTTTGGCTTGCTCAGCATTTAAAATGGCCTCACGACGCGCATTTAAAGCAGCTTCAACAGCTTGCTTAACCACATTAATCGCGGCTCCTGCGGCCGGACGATCTTCATTTGACAGCTTGCCTAAGCCTTTTAGTGCATCCGTTAAGGCGCCTGTTTTACCCAGATATTTTGCTTTAGCGTTTTCTAAGGCGGGCATGTCAATACATGCATTAAAGTCGGCAAGTGATTCTGAAATGAGGTGTTCTAAATTAGTCATGCGATATTTTAACTTAAAGTAATGTGTTTGTTTATGTTTAACTGATTGATTATGAATATATATTTTTAAAAAACCCTCTAAAAATACTTGCACTAATGATTAATGCCATAAAAAAAGAGGCCGTAGCCTCTTTTTTTATTCTCAAACTAATTCAAGCAACACTTAAGCCGCTAAACCAGCTTTTGCTAAGTCAACAAATTTGGCAAATGCTGCTTTGTCGAACACAGCTAAATCCGCCAAAACTTTGCGATCCACTTCAATTGAAGCTTTTTTCAAGCCATTCATAAAGCGGCTGTAAGTTAAACCTAACTCACGTGCACCTGCGTTGATACGGGCAATCCACAAGGTACGGAATTGACGTTTTTTCTGACGACGGTCACGGTATGCGTATTGACCAGCTTTCATTACCGCTTGCTTAGCAACGCGATAAACGTTTTTACGACGACCGCGATAACCTTTGGCGGCGTTTAATACTTTTTTATGTCTTGCACGAGCGATGACACCACGTTTTACTCTAGGCATATCGGTCTCCTTATTGTGTTGGCATCATGGCGCGAACGCGTTTGATGTCAGTTGGTGAGATGATCGAAGTGCCACGTAACTTACGTTTTTGCTTAGTGGTTTTCTTGGTTAGGATATGACGTAAATGTGAGTGCGTACGTTTCACTTTACCGTTACCTAAGAACTTAAAGCGCTTTTTGGCGCTGCTCTTTGTTTTCATTTTTGGCATTTTTTTCTCCTTGGAGGTTGATAAAGAGTGCCTAGGCATGCCATTTCGCCGTATCACTCAAAAAAATTATTTATTCTATTGCTGGTGTTTCTATTTTTTCAGCTGTCTTTTCAGCAGGTTTCGCCGCTTTTGGTGCTTTAACAACTACTTTTTCTACTTTTTTAGGTGCTAACACCATCACCATTTGGCGGCCTTCCATTTTTGGAAACTGCTCAACCACGGCATGCTCTTGCAAATCAGCTTCTACGCGTCTTAACAAAGCCAAACCAAATTCTTGGTGCGTAATTTCGCGGCCTCTAAAACGTAGTGTAATCTTGGCTTTATCGCCTTCACCCAAAAAGCGGATGATATTACGTACTTTAATATTGTAATCGCCGTCATCTGTACCTGGGCGAAACTTAATTTCTTTAATAACTACTTGTTTTTGCTTTAGTTTTTGCTCATGCTGACGCTTACTTTCAGCATACTTAAACTTACCGTAATCCATCAATCTGCACACTGGGGGTGATGCGTTTGGCGCAATTTCAACCAAATCGATATCCGCTTCTTCTGCTTTCGCAAAGGCCTCGCGAAGACTTACAATGCCTAACGGCTCGCCTTCTATGCCCACCAAACGAACCTCGGCAGCGGTAATATCGCCGTTGATTCGTGTATCTTTATCTTGTGCTATTGCTGGCTCCTAATCAAAAAAATTAAACCGCGCTACCTTGAAATTAAGCTAAACCTTCGCTTCGACTTCTGCTTTTAACCGAGCAATTAACTCGGCAATCGGCATAGATCCTAGGTCTTCACCTTTTCTGGTACGCACGGCCACATGTCCTGCTTGCATTTCGCGCTCACCTGCAACAACCAAGTAAGGCATTTTCTGCATTGAATGTTCGCGTATTTTATAGGTAATCTTCTCATTTCTCAAGTCAAAATCGCATCTAATGCCATTTTTCTTTAAATTTTCAACCACTTGCATCAC
>JBKJIJ010000003.1:0-74304 GCA_046598525.1 Methylotenera sp.
TGGCGTCCCCACGGGGATTCGAACCCCGGTCGCCTCCGTGAAAGGGAGGTGTCCTAGGCCTCTAGACGATGGGGACCTAAGAAATACTACTTAATTTACAACAACAGCATTTTACTACAATTTGATGAAATTCTTTAAGAAATTTTAACTTAAAAGCGTTTTAATCAAGATATTTGGTGGAGGTAAGCGGGATCGAACCGCTGACCTCTTGCATGCCATGCAAGCGCTCTCCCAGCTGAGCTATACCCCCATTACACCCACTAATTTGGGCTTTAAATTAACACTGATATTTCGTGCAACTCAAAGAAGGCGCAATATTAATGACGCAGCGGCTAATTGTCAACGACTAGTTAGCATTTACGCCTATTTTAGTGATTAATTATTATCCGCGCGTATTACTTTGCGAATCAAATGCTAACAAATCCACTTTTGGCAGTGGTTGCCATCCATTTTGGCGGTGTTCTGCCACCACATTGGTAAAGATACCGCCGCGCACATAAAACTTAGCTGTTACGCGCATAAACTTTGGCTGGGTTACGGCTACTAAATCATCCAATATGCGATTGGTTACGGCTTCATGAAAACAGCCTTCGTTTCTAAACGATACGGTGTAAAGCTTTAAGCTTTTAAGCTCAACGCAAAGTTGGTTAGGAATGTAATCCAAGTAAATCACGGCAAAGTCTGGCTGGCCTGTTTTTGGGCACAAACAAGTGAACTCTGGGATTTCCATATGAATATGAAAATCGCGATTGGGGTTTGGATTAGGGAAGGTTTCTAACGTTTTAGAAGGCTGCGCGCTAAGGTCGCCCAGCAATGTAACGCTATCGTGCAAGTTGGTGCTAGACATATTGCCATTCATATCAAATAATAGCGTTATTATAAAACGTGTTTTCTCATAATATAAGCCTTAATCATAATAAAACATTCATTTGCGCTTAACTCACTTAAAACTTGCCGGCTTTAAATCGTTTGTAGACCCCACCACCATTCATTTGCATGGTCAGCGCGTCGGGGTGGTTGGGCCTAATGGCTGCGGCAAATCCAATGTAATGGAATCGGTGCGTTGGGTTTTGGGTGAATCTTCTGCCAAAGAGATGCGTGCAGACGCCATGGATGCGGTGATTTTTAACGGCTCTGGCAATCGCAAACCCATATCACGCGCATCGGTTGAGCTTATTTTTGATAATAGCTTAGGCAGCGCGGCAGGTGCTTGGAGCCAATACGCGGAGATTTCTGTAAAACGTGTAATTGAGCGCGAAAAAGGCTCAACCTATTACATTAACAACAGCGCTGTGCGCAGGCGCGATGTGGCAGATTTGTTTTTGGGCACAGGCCTTGGCGGCAGAGCTTACGCCATCATTGGCCAAAACACCATTTCGCGCATTGTAGAAGCCAAGCCAGAAGAGTTACGCATATTTTTAGAAGAAGCGGCTGGCATTAGCAAATACAAAGAACGCCGCCGCGAAACAGAATTAAGGTTGCGCGACACACGCGAAAACTTGATTCGCGTAGAAGATATTTGCCGCGAATTGCAAAAACAAATTACCAAATTAGAATCGCAAGCCGTGGTAACCCAGCAATATCATGCCTTGCAGGCATCTTTTAAATTGGCAGAAGGGCAGTTGTGGCTATTAAAAAAACGTGATGCTAGCCGAAATTGGGAAAAAGCCAAATTACTGGTTGAGCGATTGGTTAATCAGCTAGAGGCGCAAACGGCCGCCTTGCGTAAAAGCGAAGCTGAATTAGAACTAAGCCGCCAAGCGCATTACGCCGCTTCTGAAGGCATTCATACCGCGCAAGCCGCTTATTATGAAGCCAATGCGGTGGTGTCGAATTTGGAAAATCAAGTCAAGCAAAATGCTGATGCGCGTGAACGCATGGCGCAGCAGTTGCAACAGTTATCACAATCAATAGAACGTAACGCCAGCAATAGCGCCGCTTTGCAACAAAATTTAGTGCAATTAAATAGTGATTTAGCCACTGCCCAAGCAAATGAGCAGCAAACGAACGCCGCGCTGGCCGCATTAAAGCTTACTTTGCCAGAAAAAGAATCGCAATTAAAAGCGGCAACCGCGTTGGCGCAGACAAGCCAACAAGCGCTCAATGAAGCCAATCAACGCATTCAAGTTGAGCGCAATACTATTCAATTTATTAACCAAAATATTACAGATAATCAACAACGTATACAGCGGTTTGAAGGTGAGTTAGCACGATTAACCTTGCCAAATGAATCAGAATTATCAGATACTGAAGCGGCCTTGCAGCAAGCGCAAAGCGTGGTGCTTGCCATTGAAAAAAGCAGTCAAGTCTTGCGCACTAATGAAGCGGCTTATCTAACAAAAATAACGCAGTTGCGTGCGTCACAAAATACAGCGCAGCGTGCGTTAAATCAGGCTGATGCGGAAATACATTCACTGCAAAAAATGCAGCAATCACTACATTCAGAATCCAAACTAAGTGATTGGTTAGCCCAATACGGCTTAAAAGACAGCGCATATGTGTGGCAAAAGATGAAAATAAATGCAGGCTGGCGGGTAGCGGTAGAGGCAGTTTTAGGCGCGAAATTAAATGCACTGATTGCTAATAAAAATGCCTATAGCAAAACTCAGCATAGGCCACCAGCCTCGCTGGTATTAGGGTTTGACAATATTGGTGGTATTAAATCGCCAGTGCATGATGCAGACTTAACGCCGCTTATGATGATGATTGAAGAGTGCGATGCTGATTTAAAGCCAGTATTGGCCGATTGGTTGCAAGGTACTTATTTAATCAAATCAGATTTGCTAAACTCAGATAGCGCGCTTGAAACAGCGATTGCCAAACTTGATTTAGGTGAAACATTAGTTAATCAGTATGGCGATATTTTTAGCCGGCATAGCGTGTCGTATCACAGCGCGCAATCAAGCTTGCATGGGGTTCTGGAAAGGCAGGCGCAGCTAGAATTGCTTGAAAAAAATCAGCCAAATTTATTAAATGATTTAAACGTGATTAGCGAAAAGCTAAAAAATGCAGAAAGCCAGTTACAGTTAGTGCGCCAGCAACAGCAACAAGAGGTGGCGCAGTTACGCCAAGCCACGCAAAATCATCATCAATTACAGCTTAAATTATCTCAATTGCAGCAAACGCGGCAAAATGCTTTAGAGCGTGAAAAAAGTATTCAGGCCGATTTGACGACAGCAAAGCAAAAGTTAACGCAATTATTGCAAGATAGTCAGGGCAAACAAGCTTTGCAAGACGCCACAATTGCACAGATTGAGGCATTAACGCGGGCTAAAAATAACGATGCAACGGCCAAGCAACAAGCAGAGCAAGCATATTTTTTAGCGCGCGATGCCATTGCGCAAGCCGAAAAAAAGCATCAAGAATCTGGCTTTAATTTAAAACTAATCAATAGTAAAATCATTGAGTTAAATAATAAAATTAATGTAACTATTGAAGAAAAAAACGCCATTGAATTGCGCCAAAAAGAAGTAGAGCAAGTGTTATTGCTAACGCCGATGGATACCTTAAAATCCAATTTGCTTGATGCCGTAAACAATAAGCAAACTTGTGATGCGGCGCTGGCTAATGCCCGCAACCATTTGGCGGAGCAAGAGCAGGTTTTGCAAAACCATGAACGCAGCCGCATGCAAAGTGAGCAACAATTGCATCCTTTGCGGGATAATTTAGAGCAGCACCGTTTAAACGAGCAAGAAGCGCGCTTAACGTTTGAGCAATGCCAAGCCGGTTTGCATGAAAATGGTCAAGATGAGCAAATGCTAGCCGCTAGTTTGAATGAGCAAGCAAAGGTGAGCGATTTAGCGCGTAAATCGAATCAAATTCAGCAGGAGATTTTGGCATTAGGTGCGGTTAATTTGGCGGCAATTCAAGAATTAAACACGGAAACCGAGCGCAAAACCTACTTAGACAGCCAAATGTTGGATTTAAGGCAAGCCACCGATACACTTGAAGAGGCGATTCGCAAGATTGACCGTGAAACGCGTGATAAATTAATGCACACGTTTAATTCCGCTAATCTGCATTTTGGCGAATTATTTGCCACCTTGTTTGGCGGCGGGCAGGCAAGGCTAGAGCTGCTTGGCGATGAGATTTTAGATACCGGCTTGCAAGTTTTTGCGCAGCCGCCTGGCAAGAAAAATACCACCATTCAGTTATTATCCGGCGGTGAGAAAGCCTTAACCGCGTTAGCCTTAGTTTTTGCGCTGTTTAAGCTAAATCCTGCTCCATTTTGCTTGATGGATGAAGTTGATGCGCCGCTAGATGACAGTAATACCGAACGTTTTTGCCATATGGTGAAGAAAATGAGTGCTAACACACAGTTTTTATTTGTTAGCCATAATAAAATCACCATGGAAATGGCACAGCAACTCATCGGTGTTACCATGCAAGAGTCTGGCGTTTCGCGCGTGGTGGATGTGGATATTGAAGCCGCGCTTACCATGCAAGCTTAATCTTAGCCGTGCATTAAAGCCTTGAAATTGCACATATACTTGTCACCAAGTAATGCAAGCAAGATTAAACAATGTAAGCTTTAGCGGTGCAGGCTTGAATTATTTGTTAATTAAACAGACAATGAATGCTTATAAAAAACAGATTGAATTTTGTTGATATTGAATCAGCTTTAAAACCCTTTTACCTTTAAAATTAATACACATGTCAGATTTACAAATCATACTTATTATTCTTGGTGCCTTTATTATTGCAGGCGTTGTGGTTTACAACTGGCTGCAAGAGAGAAAATTGCGCATTCAAGTAATGGACGAATTTATTGTGCCGCAAAAAGACGTGCTGGCAGAAGATTTTTATATTGATACCGATGCTTTTGTGGAAAAAGAGCTGGCCGAAATGCCGCGAAAATTCACACATGCCATTTTAGATGAGCCGGATTTAGCTCAAACCGCACAAGCTAATAATGCTAGCTTTGCCAGCAAAAATGAGCCTTTACAGCAAGCAGCTGAAGCTAAAGAATCAGAATTTGTAGCAGAATCTGCAGCAGAAAATGTGGCTTCACATAGCGAATTTACAGCCAGCACCTTTAAGCATAGTACTTATGTGGATCAGTTTTCGGATGATGCAACTATTACGCCGAAAGTTAGCGAAAATAAGGTTGTTTTTACACCGCCAGCGGCTATAAAACCCCAGCCAGCCGTGCAAAATCTGCCAGAAATCATGCCGTCGCCGTTGCCAGATTCTGTGCATACGCATATTGATTTGGCGGCCATGTTATTTGCTAATCATAAAATCAGCCATAAAGCCTTGTGCGATATGGCAGAGAGCGTAAACGAAATCCGATTGCCAATGATGATTTTTGGTTTAGATAGCCATGATAAATGGCATTTAGTGCAAACGAATCAATCTAGCCAAACACAAGCCAGCACGGCTGACACGCAATACAAACAAGCCGCTTGTAGCTTGCAGCTGGCGGACCGTGGTGGCCCAATTGCTAAAAGTACGCTGAATAAATTTCAATACGCGGTAGAAAACATGGGCTTAGAACTTAACGCGCATGTGGAATGGCAAGGCAGTGGCGATGTGTTGCAACGCGCGCTGGAGCTGGATCAATTTTGTATTGAGGTGGATCAATTAATTAATGTGCATGTTGCGCAGGGTGAGTTACCGATTCACGGCACCAAATTTAGAGGCTTAGCAGAGGCCAGCGGCATGGTGTTGAATGAAGACGGACGTTTTCATTTTTATGCCAGTAACGATAACGGCGCGCATAAAACACCTCTGTTTTGCGCGGTAGAAGCCAATCATCAAGCTTTTACGGCCGATAGTTTGCGCAACAATGTGCTTAAAGCCGTTACGTTTCAGCTAGAAATTCCTAAAGTACCTAATTGTGAGCAAGCCTTTAATCAAATGATTGTGGTTGCGCAAAAATTAAGCACCAGCTTAAACGCCAATATTGTGGATGATAATCAAAAGCCTTTGGGCGATTTGCAAATTGAAAAAATTCGGCAACAGCTTAAAATTATCCACGCTACCATGGTGGCACGCGGCGTAATGCCTGGCAGTGTGGCCAGCATGCGTTTGTTTAACTAGTTTTTAAATTTAGTCTATGGCAAGTTTAGAATCTGCACGCTTGCAAGAAGCTAAAACTAAAGTAGCTGATCTTGTTGCATTAATTGCCAAGCACGATTACGAATATTACGCATTAGATGCGCCCACCATTTCTGATAACGAATATGACGGTTTATACCGCCAATTAGTTAGCCTAGAGCAACAATTTAATGAATTAATCACACCCGATTCACCCACGCAACGCGTTGGCGGCAGCGCTATTGGTAGCTTTAGCAGCGTTACGCATCGCCAAGCCATGCTGTCATTAAACAATGCGTTTGGCGATGATGAATTGCTGGCGTTTGATAAACGTGTGCGTGATTATTTGGGCATTGATGAAGTGGAATATGCCGTTGAGCCTAAATTTGATGGCTTGGCGATTACTTTAACCTATGAGAATGGCGTTTTTACCCAAGGCGCCACGCGCGGCGATGGCTATACTGGTGAAAATGTAACGCATAATTTGCGCACCATTCGCGCTATTCCCACTAAATTAGCGCTAGCAAACCCACCGCCATTATTAGAAGTGCGTGGCGAAGTGATTATGCTTAAGCGCGATTTTGAACGTTTAAATCAAGCACAAACTAAAAGCGGCGCTAAATTATTTGCTAACCCGCGCAATGCCGCCGCTGGCAGCCTACGCCAGCTAGATCCACAAATTACCGCAACGCGTCCTTTACACTTTTTTGCCTATGGTTTGGGTGAGGCTTTAGGCGTGCCGCTGCTACATTCGCATGCACAAGCCATGGATTATTTAGCTGAAATGCGCTTTCCTGTGAGTGATTTACGTGCGGTTAAATTAGGCGCAAGCGGCTTGCAAGATTATTACCTTAATATCGGCCAAAAACGTGCCAGCTTGCCGTTTGATATTGATGGCGTGGTGTACAAAGTGAATCAATTTCAGCAGCAAAAAACGCTTGGCTTTGTATCGCGCGCGCCGCGTTGGGCCGTTGCGCATAAATACCCAGCACAAGAAGCGCAAACCATTGTAGAAGACATTACCGTTCAAGTGGGCCGCACAGGTGCCATTACGCCAGTGGCAAGGCTTAAAGCGGTGTTTGTAGGCGGGGTAACCGTTACCAACGCCACGCTGCATAATGAAGATGAATTGCGCCGCAAAGATATTAGAATCAACGATACCGTTATTGTTAGGCGGGCAGGCGATGTGATTCCAGAAGTGGTTTCGGTTTTGCTGGATTTACGCCCAGATAATGCGCAATTATTTAGCATGCCAAGCCACTGCCCAGAATGCGGATCGCATATTGAGCGGCCATTGGATGAAGCGATTGCGCGCTGTACAGGCGGCTTAATTTGCCCCGCGCAGCGCAAACAAGCCATAACGCATTTTGCCTCACGCAAGGCGTTGGATATTGAAGGCATGGGCGAAAAACTGGCTGATCAGCTGGTTGAAGCCAATTTGGTTAAATCGTTAGATGATATTTATAAGCTAGATATGGCTACTTTGGCCAGTTTAGAACGCATGGCGCAAAAGTCTGCGCAAAACGTGATTGATGCGTTGCAACAAAGCAAGCAAACCACCATGGCGCGTTTTATTTACGCGCTGGGTATTCGCAACGTGGGCGAAGCCACTGCTAAAGATTTAAGCAGCCATTTTGGCAGCCTGCAAGCCTTACTAGATGCGGATACTGCGGCATTGTTGCAAGTAAATGATGTGGGGCCAATTGTGGCGGAATCCATTTTGCAATTTTTTAGCGAACCGCATAATCGCGAAGTGATTGAATCCATGCGTAATTTGGGCCTTACGTGGCCAGAGCATGCTGGCAAGCAAACAGCTACAGGCGCATTGGTTGGCAAAGTGTTTGTGCTTACGGGCACCTTACCAAGCTTATCGCGCGATGAGGCGCAAGCCATGATTGAAGCGGCAGGCGGCAAGGTAAGTGGCAGCGTTTCTAAAAAGACCGATTTTGTAGTGGCAGGGGCTGAAGCGGGGAGCAAATTAGAAAAAGCGCAAAGCTTAAATGTGGCCGTTATTGATGAAGATGGCTTGAAACAATTGCTATTAAACGCAACGCAGGCAACTAATCCCGCTAGCGATGCGTCAGACGCTGTAACGGTTCAACCTTCGCTTTTTTAAACAGTAAATTTATTTAGACTTTATTTCTTTAACTTAAATATTGAAACGTAAAAACCATGAAACTTAACACTACTTTTAAACTAGAAAAAACATTAAATCCATTATTTATCGCATTGATTTTGTTAAGCTTTAATGCTAACTCAGCTGAGCTTTCAGAGCAAACTTCTGCCTGCACGCAAGCCTTAGATAAAGGCAATTTGGTTAAAGCAATTGAGGTTTCTAGCGAAATTTTAAAAGCCGATGCTAAAAATAGAGACGGTTTATTGTGCCAGGGCAGGGCACTTGGCGCGCAAGGCAAATATGCTGAAGCCTTAAGTGCCTTAGAACTATCAGTAGCGCAAGCTAAAACAGGCTTTGATGCCATTATTTCGCATTTGTTAATCGGAAATTTACATAAAGATAATCAGAAAAATGCAGAAGCGCTGGCCAGCTACGAAAAAAGCATCACCATTGCCAAAAAAGAAAATAACGATAAATTTACCCGCATTAATCACAATTTAATGGGTGAAGTGCATGCCAGCACGCAAGATTTTAATGCCGCATTAACCCATTATGTGGCAGGTGAAAAGCTGGCTTATAACGATAATGAGCGCGCCGATAATTTTGAGCGTTTAGCCACCACTTATAGCGCTTTGGGCAAGCATAATGAGGCGATTGAGTTTCAGGTTAAAGCCATTATTATGCAAAAAAAATCAGGCACTTTAGATCAATACGCTAACGCCAGCTTAGGAATGGGCCGCATTTATATTGCCGCTAAAGAGTTGCAAAATGCAGAGCGCACCTACACAAAATTAGTGCAATTTAGCCAAGAAAATGGCGGCGCTTATTATGAGGTAAAAGCTAATATGGGCTTAGCGCAAACCAAAATGGCCGCTGGTGATTCAGCCGCCGCAAAAGCGTATGTCATTAACGCGCAAAAATTGGTTAAAACGGTTGGTGATGCCGATTTAACGGCTGAAGTGAATACAACACTGGCTAAGCTTAATTAATCAGCACCTGAATTAATCAGCGCCTGATTAATAGGCACTTGTGTGCGTTTAATCGAATAAATTTAACGTAAATTAATTGTAAGGAAATAATCGTTAAGGCGACCAAGCATTATCAGACAAGTTATATCAAACAAGTAACACCAAATCTGTATTTATATTGATATCTGTTCACATTAGGGCGACTTTTACATGATTATTCTTAACCAATCCAAGCTTAACCCCAGCAATATTCAGCCATCTGAAATCACGCCGCGTGATGTTTTTGATAATAGGCGTGAATTTTTAAAAACGGCTGGCTTTGGCTTGGCAGCTGGTTCGGCCTTATTGCTCTCAAACAAAGCGCGCGCCGCTGCCAATATTGCCGGTGGCGTAACAGAAGGTGCAGGGCGCTTAGTTGGTCGCGCAAACGCACCAGCCGCCGCTGAAAAAGTTGCCTTTAAAGCAGGCACCAGACAAAAAATAAGCGGCTATACAAAAACCGCTTATGGCGCAGGCGAAAAATTAAGCAAGTATGACGATATAACCACCTACAACAACTATTATGAGTTTGGCACGGGCAAAAGCGACCCAGCCGTGCAAGCCACGCTGTTTAAGCCACGCCCTTGGACCATTAGCATTGAAGGTGCCGTTAAAAAAGCCAAAACCATCAGCATTGAAGATTTGTTAAAACTTGCGCCGCTTGAAGAACGTATTTACCGCATGAGGTGTGTTGAAGGCTGGTCTATGGTGATTCCATGGGTTGGTTTGCCGCTTGCCAGCTTGGTTAAATGGGCAGAGCCAACGGGTAATGCCAAATATGTAGAATTTATATCCGCCAATGATTCACTCACAATGCCAGGTGTGCGCTCACCCGTTTTAGATTGGCCGTACACAGAAGGCTTGCGCATGGATGAAGCCACTAATCCGCTGACTTTATTGGCAGTTGGTTTGTATGGTGAATATTTGCCAAACCAAAATGGCGCGCCTGTACGCTTGGTGATGCCTTGGAAATACGGCTTTAAAGGCGGCAAAGCCATTGTTAAAATTCGCTTTGTCGAAAAAATGCCTTTAACCACATGGGTAAAAGCAGGGCCATCTGAATACGGTTTTTATGCCAACGTTAACCCCAATGTGGATCACCCGCGCTGGACCCAATCATCTGAAAAACCGATTGGTGGCGGCTTGTTTGGTGGGCGCATTAAAACAAAAATGTTTAACGGCTATAGCGAGCAAGTGGCGCAAATGTACGCTGGCCTAGATTTAACTAAAAACTTTTAGTTAGCTTTTATGGCACTTAAGTCTATGACAAATAAGCCCATGGCAATTAAAAAGCAACATATTGTCTTTATTAAGTCAGCAATATGGTTATTGGCGCTGTTGCCGTTAGCGCGCCTTGTTTGGCTGGGCATGCATGATGATTTAAGTGCTAACCCAGTCGAATTTGTAGAGCGCTCAACTGGCACTTGGACGCTAATTTGTTTGCTAATTACGCTTAGCATCACGCCAATTCGTTTACTAACTGGCCAAGTGTGGCAAGTGCAACTAAGGCGCATGTTGGGCCTTTGGATGTTTTTTTACGCCTGCCTGCACATCACCACCTATGTATGGCTAGATTATTCGTTTTTATGGGGTGATATTGTTAAAGACATCATCAAGCACCCTTATGTAATTGTGGGTTTCAGCGCTTTTTTGCTGACCATTCCGCTGGCCGCTACATCCAATAGTTATATGATTAAGCGCCTTAAAACCAACTGGAAAAAGCTGCATCAGCTAGTTTATGTAATTGCCATTTTAGCCATTCTGCATTTTTGGTGGTTGGTTAAAAAAGATGTTACCGAGCCATTTTATTACGCGGCGGCGCTGGCGGTATTGCTGGGTATTAGGCTGTATTACAAGTATTGGCACTCCAAATCAGTTAACAAAATGCGCTCGCCCAATACTGAGATGCAAATTAACAAAGCCATGTAAGGCTTACCAATGTGGCACGACTAACCCTTTACATACACTAAAGGGAGTCAAAAATGTCATTACTCAATCAGTTTGCCCAATTTTACCAATTCATTTGCGAAAAACTCGAAGCGCTGGGAACTTGGCTGCCACAGCTTTTTTTAAGGCTAATATTGGCTTGGGAGTTTGGCGAAGCAGGCTTTGAAAAACTACATGGCACCAACTGGTTTGCCAACTTAACATTCCCATTTCCGTTCAATTTGCTGCCCCCAGATATAAGTTGGGGTATTTCAACCTTCTTTGAAATTGTGGGCGCATTTGCCTTAGCGTTTGGGCTGGCAACACGATTTTTTTCAATCTCACTGCTTATATTAACCATTGTGGCCATATCCGCTGTGCACTGGCCAGATCAATGGAACACACTATCTGAACTGCTAAAAGGCTATCGCATTACCGACCCAGAGCAAGATGGTTTTGGTAATTATAAGCTACCGCTTATCTATATTTTAATGCTGATTCCGTTAGTTTTAAATGGTGCGGGTAAGTTAAGTATTGACTATTTAATTCGTCGACTCACACCTAAATAATCATTTTTAATGACTATTTTGATTAATTTTTTTAAATAATATTTACATTTATTTGGTTATATACAAGCTGAAAAATCAAGAAAAAATAGCTAAAAAGTCATGGCATACCCATTCGGGCTATCGTTTTTTGCCAATAAATAGGCTTTTTGGTATGTCAATCCCCAATTTGGGAGTGATATTTTTTGTAGGACGGAGTAGGATGATTCCCACGTGCTTACGAAATTAGTTTTCGAATATTGTCAAGCATCTTTACGAAATTTAACCTTTTCTAACGTGATGACTTTTAAGGAGATATAGCATGACTGCACTAAGAAATTTTATTAACGACGAAGATGGTTTAACAGCTATTGAATATGTAATTGCTGCGAGCTTGCTTGTTGCAGCTTTAACTGTTCTGTTCACTGGATATGGGACAGCATTGCAAGCAAAATTAACCTCAATTATCAACGGTTTATAAAATTAATTATAAGCATTCCTTATCAAGGAATGCTTATAAATTAAATGTTTTACAAGTGAATTTTGTAGCTTAATTCAAGGGTATACCGTGTGGCTAGAGTTATTGAGAAATCCACTATTATTCGGTTTAATTTGGATGCTAACACTGGCAGTAATAACAGATTTAAGCACACGAAAAATACCTAATAGCTTGATTATATTTGGATTAATGGCCAGTCTAGTTTGCCAAATTGTAGCCTCACAAGGAGCAGGTGGCTTAAATTGGTTGGCAGGGGTAGCGATAGGGTTTGGGTGTTTTATACCGCTTTATCTGTTGCGCGGCATGGCGGCAGGTGACGTAAAACTGATGATGGCGGTTGGTGGCTTTTTAGGCTACCCCCTTATTTTTACAGCAGTGGCGTGTGTGTTTATAAGTGGCGGGGTATTGGCGCTTATATTTATTTTGCTAAAAGGTAGATTAGGGCTTTTAACAAAAAACATGCGCGTGATGTGGAATGATTTTTATATAAAAACAACATGTGGAGTAAATGTAGCAGACGATTATGTGATGAAAAATAGTGCTGGGCGAATGCCATATGCATTGGCCATTGCAGTAGGTACCGCCATAGCGTTGTATCTACAAGCAAATGCTCATTCACTCTAAAACAATATTTGGTAAAAAGTGAGAAAAAAAATGAACAACTATCGTGGCATCGTCATGTTTTCAATCGCTTTATTCGCTGCCATTGGCGCCGTATTTATTGCCGCAAAATGGTTGCAACAGCGCTCTACGCAGGTAAATCAAGTGGCGGTAGCGGCGCAAGAAATTAATATGGGGCAAAAACTCACCAGCAATATGTTTAAGTTAGTGAGCTGGCCTGCCAATATTATGCCGCCAGAATCCTTTTCTGATCTTCAAAAGCTAGATGGTCGCGTCACTAAATCTTCTTTACAAGTGGGTGAGCCAGTTTTAGCCACCAAATTAGCGCCAGAAGGTTCATTAGGTGGTTTATCAGCTGTGATTGCAGAAGGTAAACGTGCCATTACCGTGCGGGTGAACGATGTTGTGGGCGTGGCAGGCTTTGCGCTACCAGGCAATTTTGTGGATATTATCGTCAACACTAAAAAAGAAGAAGGCACTGGCAACAATAAAAACAGCAAAGATATTTCAAAAATTGTACTTGAGCATATTTTAGTATTAGCCGTTGCACAAGAAGCCGGTCGCGATGAAACGACCCCAAAAGTGGTTAATGCGGTGACGTTAGAAGTTTCGCCCGAACAAGCGGAAATGATTGATTTAGCACGTAGCATTGGTGATTTGTCACTGGTATTACGCAATCAAGCCGATGTGGTCAATGCCAAAACAGAAGGTGTTACTAAAAATTCGCTACTGGATTTTGAAGAGGAAGTACCAGCAGCCCCAGTGACGGCACAATCACCCCCAAAAGTAATTATTAAAAAAGTAATGGTTGCCGCCAAGCCTGCGCCAATTGTGCACAAGCAATGTTCTAGGGTCATTACTGGTTTAACAGAATCAGTAGAGTGTTTTTAACATCAGTAATAATTTAAAACCAAATAATTTAAACCTAATGTAACTATTATTAAAAACAAGCCTGAGAGGTTAACAATGTTTAAGCTAAAACAATATAAGCATAACAAAGTAGCAAAAAACTCAAACAAATCGCTACAGTTAACTACTTTGTTAATCGGTTTGTCATTGATTAATAGCCCCACTTTTGCGCGTAAACCAGCGCCTGCAAACGTACCGCAAAATACCATGACAGTTGCCAAAGAAGATGGTTGCGTAGGCCAAATTGCTAACCCCGCAAAACTCATACTACCCTTAGGCAAATCCACATTAATTAATTTGCCAGAGCCGCTTGCCACACGCAGTATTGGTAACCCAGATGTGGTTCAGGCTAAGCTAATTACGCCGCAGACCTTGTATTTATTGGGCTTAGATATTGGTTCTACCAATATGATTATTCAAGGTAAAAGTGGCACTTGCACCATTATCGATGTGACTGTCAGTATGGATCCTGATGGTTTGCAACAAATGCTAAGCGAGTTGATGCCAGAAGAAAAAAATATCAAAGTAACGGCAGCTGCTGACTCATTAATTTTATCCGGCACAGTAGAAGACGCCATTACAGCAAACCGCGCAGTAGATATCGCCAGCGCCTATGTGCGTCGCAGAGTGATGCCTTTAGATGTTGGTAAAGATAGCGCCAATGGCAATCAAAATAACCAACAGAATCAACAACAAAATATGACCCAGCAAAATACCGATATGGTGAATCCGCGTATCGTTAATATGTTATCTGTCAGTGCGCAACAGCAGGTAATGCTGGAAGTAAAAGTGGCGGAGGTTTCTAAAACGCTGTTGGATAGATTGGGTGCTGAAGGTGTATTAGGTGGCAATAAATTTAAACTTCTAACGCCATTCTTTTCTACAGCTGGAGCAATATTTGGGCTTGCAGCAACTGCCCCAGCTGAATTCATATCTTCTTCGGGAACTGAAACATTAATAGGTGGAAGTGCAGCTGTAAGGGCCCAAGGACCAACAATTGGACGAACCAATGGCAAAGGAATATCGGTAGATGCTGAGAAACGTGATGGTTTGGTTAAAATTCTAGCAGAGCCAAACATTATGGCTATTAGCGGACAGGAAGGTAGTTTTTTAGCAGGAGGCACCATTTTTATTCCAGTATCGCAGAATAATAATAATGGTATCCCAACTGTGACGCTTGAGGAAAAAGAGTTTGGAGTAGGCGTCAAATTCACTCCTACCGTTTTGGCTGGTGGCAGAATTAATTTAAGAGTTTCTCCTGAAGTATCTGAATTAAACAGAGAAGGGATTGGCATTACTGCAACAGGTATTAGTGGCACTGCTATTTTGCCTTCGTTTACTACCCGCCGCGCCTCTACCACAGTGCAATTACTTGATGGTCAAAGCTTTGCAATTGGCGGTTTAATCAAAAATAACACTACTGCCAACATTAAGGCTTTCCCAATTTTGGGTGAAATTCCGATTATTGGTGCGCTATTCCGCAGCACCGAGTTTCAAAAAGATAAAACAGAGCTTATTTTTGTGGTAACGCCGCATTTGGTTAAACCATTATCAAATAAAGAGATGGTGCGATTACCAACAGACCGTTATGTTGACCCAAGTCGTGCTGACATCTTTTTGGGCGGAAAATTAGAAAGCATATTGCCTCCCGACGCACCGCCACCTGTACGTCTGGATAAGAAATTAGAGGCAATAAAACCTAACGAACTGAAACTTAACAACCCGCCGCAAGTAAACGACACTGGCTTTGATGTGAGATAGGACAACAAAATGACTAACTTAAAAATAGCAATAGCATTAAGCGCCGTGGGATTAATTGCCGCCTGTACTCAACCAGCGCCTAGATTTGAAGCGGAATTTGGCAATGCAACCCGTGCCACTTTAAATGCACAAATTATTAACCCTAACGCTGGTAGTAACCAAGACCCTGTAGCTGGATTAGATGGCCGAGCAGCACGCGATGCCATTAATAGTTATCAGAAATCATTTGCCCAACCACAACCCACTGAAAATGTATTTAATATTGGAGTGGGCACAGATAATAGTGGTAGCAGGGGTGGCCAGCAGTAAGAGAGGGTGATATGAAAACTGAACTAAATAAGAAACACAAACCTTTTACAAGACAATCAGGACTTGTTGTCATTTTATTTGTAGCTGTATTACCCATAATCCTTGGTGTGATGGCTATAGCACTTGATACGGGTAATTTGTTTATCGTTAAAACTGAGCTGCAAAATTCTGTAGATGCTTGTGCTCTTTCCGCGGGGCAAGAATTAGACGGAACACCAGCACAATTCAACCGTGCGCAAGAAGCCGGACGCCTAGCAGGCGAATCCCATAAGGTAAATTTACAGAAAGTGGCCGTCGCTTTTCCAAATAACAGTGCGGTTACTTTTGCCCAAAACTTAAACGATGCCCCTGGTAATTATATTACTGCTTCAACAGGAACAGGGTTATCAGTTGCAAATGCTGCCACGTATCGCTATGTTAAATGTAGTGCTAGCAGCACAACAAATAAATTATTGAATGTACCTTTGTTGCCTAGTAATGACACTGTAACTGCTCAAGCGATTGCATCTAGGTTACCCATTCAAAGCCCTTGTGTATTACCAATTGGCGTATGTTCTAATGCGAATGCTGTTGTAAACAACAATGTGGGCGCATGGATATCAGGTGAAATTGGTAAAAATGACCCTTGTGTCGGCAATGTAAATTGCTATAAATGGGTCGTTTATAACGGCGCAACCCCAAATGCTAGTAACTTGGCTAATTTGTTAACAGGCAATAACAGTTGTGGCATTAATTTGGCAGGACAATCTGTTACCGAGTTTCCAGGCGCTGCGGCTTCACCTTACGATGAATACAACACTCGATTTGGTGTGCAAAAAGGGACTAATCCTATAAATCCTGATTTTACTGGATACGGCTATACACCTGCCACCTATGCTCCAGCAGCAGCTTATACTCCTGCAAACTCACTTTTTGCAATTAATGCATACAGCAATTACACAACAAAAGAAACCGCCTTAGCGCGGTATCAAAACAATCCTAATTTGCCTGGCTACACAACTATTCAGCCTACACCAGCAAATGCTTCAGCTAGGCGCATTGGTGTAGTACCAGTGATTCCATGTACGGGAGGCACTAGTACCGTGACAAATTACATGTGTGTATTAATGTTAAACCCCATTGCCAGCGGTGGCGGCAACAAAACATTGTACTTAGAGTATTTAGGCTCTTCTAGTGCTGGCTCTTGCACTCAAATTGGCTTGGCTGGCGGTGGTGGTGGTGCAGGGCCTACAGTTTCGGCATTAGTGCAATGATGCAACCGACCACATTTAAATATTTCCGAACAAAAACCATGCGTGGTGTGGTAGCTATTGAGTTTACAATTTTAATGGCATTTTTATTTGCACCTTTAGTTTTGGGCACGATAGAAATAAGCCGCGTTTTGTTTCAATACAATACCTTAGCAAAAAGCGTTAGAGATAGTGCGCGCTATATTTCTCTTTATAGTGCCACAGGCCCAACCTACGCAACACAAGTCACAATTGCCAAATGTATAGCAGCTTTTGGCAATACTGGCTGTACTGGCAGTCCGATTGTACCTGGGCTAACATCTGCCAAAATTTCGATTGGCACAAATGGAAATGGGGCCCCACTTGCTGCGGGAAGCGCAGGCACAGTTGTCATTAGACTTATTTCAGTCAGAGCCACAGGCTATCAGCTCGGATATGTTTCTAGTTATTTCAGCGGTGGATTCAAAGCGTTTAATGACATAAGTGTAACGATGCGGCAGGCTACAACATGAAATACTTTAAAAAAAACATACTTTACGATCAACGCGGTTTGGTCAGCGTTGAATTTACTTTGATTACTGCTCTTTTCCTTTTTGTAATTTTCGCAATTATAGGCATTGCACGAACAATGTATGTTTATAACGCCACTGTAAATGCAACCAGATTAGGTGCACGACTTGCCGTAGTTTGTAGTCCTGCTGCTGCTACCAATATAAAAGCCAAAATGGTTGCTCGTGTGCCTGATTTGACTGCCGCAAACATTAATATAATTTATAACCCAAGTGGCTGCAGCGTTAACACATGTGCAAGTGTGACAGCATCTGTTTCAAACTTTACCGTTTCAATTGCAACACCTGCAAGTTTTCCATTGGGTAACTTCACGATTCCGGGTTTTAGCACAACTTTAGTTCGCGAGAGTATGGACAGTACCAACAATAGTGTATGTAGTTAAATAAAAAAGGCCGAAGTTTATGAAAGCTTTACTAATAAGTGAAAATAATAAACTGCTTGAAATTGCGGCAAAGTATGAGAATTTTAAGCCCAAAAATATTCATTTTTTGTGCATGCGCAGCAATTTACTGAATGCTTCGCAACGCATCGCTAGCGAGTTGCCCGATGTGGTGATTTTGGATGTGAGTGACGGCAGACATCACGAATTTGAATTAGCCGAGCGCTTTAATGCTCAGTATAAAAACATGGCATTTATGATGTTGTCGGATGATAGCTCTACTGAGCTGTTGCTTAAAGCGATTCGATCTGGCTTTTCAGAGGTGATTACATTACCACTATCAGAAGACAAGCTTTTACATGCTTTGCAACGCTACCAAATTAAGCAATCTAGCACTGCCAGCCACCATTCTAAGGTAATAAGTGTGATTTCTTGCAAGGGCGGCAGTGGTGCTACTTTTATTGCCACCAATTTGGGCTACATTTTAGCAAGTTTGTTTCATAAAAAAGTATTACTCATTGATATTAATCAATATTTTGGTGATGCTTCGATGTATGTAACGGATAGAAAAGCTGGTATGACACTGGCTGATGTGTGCAATCAGATTAACCGTTTGGACTTTGCGTTTTTGGAATCGTCTTTAATTACAGTAGCGCCTAATTATAAGATTTTGGCAGCGGCAGAAAGCCCCGAAACGGCCGTAGATGTTAAGCCAGAGCATTTAGACACCATTATTCGTATGGCTAGAAATAATTATGATTACATTATTTTAGATGTAGGGCGTCAAATTGATGCGCTAACCATTAAAGGTTTAGATTTAAGCGATAGTATTTATGCTGTGATGCAGCTGGTGTTGCCTTACATTAGAGATGCCAGAAATCTATTAAGCGTTTTTAAATCATTGGGTTATAGCCAAAATAAGGTGCAAATGATTGTGAATCGATATGATAAAACCAGCAAAATAAAATTAAATGATTTAAACGGTGCCATTGCTGTAGACCATTTGATTACGGTTCCCAATGAATATGTAGCGGTAACAGATTCGGTTAATCAGGGCGTAAGTGTTTATCACTTGTATAAAAATAATGCGGTTAGCAAGGCGCTTGTTGATATGGCGCAAGAGATCACCAAAACCCAAATTAAAGAAAAAGGTTTAATGGCAAAATTGTTTGGTTAATCAATAGAATAGGGTGAAAAAATGTCATTAAGAGAGCGTTTAAGTGGAAGTGTAGACCAAACAAAATTGTCTGGTAATGATCAAGTGCTAAGCAAAAATAGCTATTCTGAGCTTAAAAAACATGTGCATACCACTGTTTTAGAGCGCATTAGCCTTGAGCGTTTAAGGCAGTACTCTCAACTGCAAATTAAAAAAGAAATTAATGAGCTAGTCACAACGATTGTGAATGAAGAAAATATTGCGCTGAATCAATTTGAGCGTAAAACGCTGGCGCAAGACATTGAGCATGAAATGTTCGGTTTAGGCCCATTAGAGCCACTATTGTTAGACCCAACTATTTCAGACATTCTGATTAACGGTTACAAACAAGTTTACATAGAGCGTAGGGGTAAGCTAGAGCTCACCACAGTTGAGTTTCAAGATAACGAACATTTGCTTAATATTATTGAGCGCATCGTATCTAAAGTAGGGCGCCGAATTGATGAATCAAGCCCCATGGTTGATGCGCGATTAGCCGATGGTTCGCGCGTGAATGCGATTATCCCGCCACTTGCATTAGATGGCCCTGTGGTTTCCATACGTCGGTTTTCTGTTAACCCATTGATGGTGCACGATTTATTAAAACTTAACAGCATCACCACCGAAATGGCTACGCTGATTAGCGCCGTTTCTAAATCTAAAATCAATACCGTTATTTCTGGCGGTACTGGTAGCGGCAAAACGACCTTGCTTAATTTAATTTCGGGGTTTATTCCTGAAGATGAGCGCATTGTGACGATTGAAGATGCGGCAGAACTTCAAATGCGGCAACCACATATTGTGCGGCTTGAAACCAGACCACCGAATATTGAAGAAAAAGGTGAAGTTACCCAGCGCGCTTTGGTAAGAAACGCCTTGCGTATGCGGCCCGATAGAATTATTTTGGGCGAGGTGAGGGGCCCAGAAGCGTTAGATATGCTGCAAGCCATGAATACTGGCCATGAAGGCTCTTTTGCTACTATCCATGCCAACACACCAAGAGACGCCATTGCGCGTATGGAAAATATGGTTTCGATGGCAGGCGCTACCTTGACCATGCAAGCGGTGCGTCAGCAAATAGCGTCGGCTGTGAATATGATCATTCAAGTTTCTAGACTAACCGATGGCACCAGAAAAGTGGTGAGCATTCAAGAGGTTACCGGCATGGAAGGTGAAACAATCACCATGCAGGAGATTTTTGGTTTTAAACAAACAGGCGTTGGCGAAAATGGAAAGATAAAGGGCCATTATTATGCCACCGGCTTGGTACCGCACTTTAACAAGCGCCTTAAAGCGTTTGGCGTGGGTTTACCCGAAACGATGTTTAACCCTGCTATACGTTATGAGGTTTAATGGTTAGGTTAATATGGACACCAAATTTAATATATTTATTGTATTTGTTTTTATTGCCGCTTTTTTTGCTTTAGAAGCCATTTACTATTGGTGGATTAAACGATTTGGGGCGGAATCTACGCGTTTAAGAAACCGTATTGAGCACATTACAAACCACGACTTAGATAGAAGTGATTATCAAGGCATTCTTAAAAATCGCTACGCGGCTAACCAGAATGGCTTAAATCGATTTTTATTTAAATTTTCGCTCACTAAAAAGCTGGATGCTTTGCTGTTGCATTCTGGCGAATTATGGACCATTTCAAAATTTTTTAAATTAACGGCCTTAAGTGCATTTGTAGCAGGCTTCGTATGCCTATTGTTTAATTTTAATTGGGGCATAGTCGCTATCGCCGCCTTATTAGCTACGTTAATCCCTTTATTGTACATATTACGGTTAAAAAACAAACGCTTAGCTAAATTTGAAGAGCAGTTACCAGAAGCAATTGATACCATTTGCCGCTCTTTAAAAGCTGGGCATGCTTTTAATAGTGCGTTTACATTGGTAGGAGAAGAGTTAGCAGACCCGATTGCTACAGAATTTAGAATAACCATGGAAGAAAATAATCTGGGCGTTAATATTAACGAAGCGATGCAAAACTTGGCTGAACGCGTACCGTTAACGGATTTGAAATTTTTTGTGGTAGCGGTTTTGATACAAAGAGAAACGGGCGGTAATTTAGCTGAAATTTTAAGCAATATTAGCAATATCATGCGCGAGCGATTTAAATTACGGCGCCAAATTGGTGTCATGACAGCAGAGGGAAGGCTTTCTGCCAAAATACTGGGTGCCATGCCAATCATCATGCTGATGATTATGAGCACCCTAAACCCCACCTATGGACCATTAATGTTTAACAGCCCTACTGGAATTTATAGTTTAAAAGTGGCGGCGGTAATGATGTTATTAGGGTTTGTTTGGATGCGCAGTATTATCAATATCAAAATGTAGGTAATTAAAATGACCATACAAGAAATTTTATTTTTAGTGCTTTTATTTATTGCCGTGTTTTCTTTGCTGTCGTTGATTATTTATAAGCTCAGCATCGACCCAGCCAGAAAAAGGGCTGGCAGCTTTGCTATTAATCAGCAATCTGGTAGCGATAGTTCTGAATTTATGAGTACGCTTGTTAGGGTGGTAGATCCCATCAGCCGGCTAGCTTTGCCTAGCGAAGGCTGGGATAAATCGCCCTTACAATTAAAATTTGTTAATGCAGGCTGGCGCACAACAGATGCTCCTAAGCTATATTTTGGCATTAAGTCATTGTTAACAATCAGTTTTCCACTAATTTGTTACTTTTTTTTAGATAAATCCATTCAAACAGAAAACGTTTCTGGTACTTTATTTTTGTTAATTTTCTGTGCCGCGCTGGGCTATTATTTACCCAATATGGTGTTGTCTCATGTGGTTAAAAAACGTAAGTTAGAGATTGTAGAAACCTTACCAGATGCAACCGATTTATTAATTATTTGCATGGAAGCAGGGCTTAGTTTTGATCAGGCCTTATCCAAAGTAGCAACCGAAATCAAGCTTAAATCGGAAGTATTAAGCCAAGAACTAGAGTTGTTGTTAATGGAAGTGCGCTCAGGTTTTACCAGAGAACGCGCTTTAAGAAACTTGGCACTGCGCACTGGAGTGGAAGAAATAGATGGTTTGGCAACGATGGTGATTCAATCGGAACGCTTTGGTACCAGCATTGGCGATGCGCTGCGTATACATGCCGAAACCGCCAGAACCAAACGCAGACAAAAAGCGGAAGAAACCGCCTCTAAAATTGCTTTAAAACTGCTGTTTCCACTTTTATTTTTCTTAATGCCAGCCATATTTGTTGTGCTTTTAGTGCCGTCTTTAATGCAACTCAAAGAGGCATTTTCTTAAAGTATTGATATTAAAGGTGATGATGATGAAAACGACATCCAAATTATTAAGCTATTTATTAGCAACCAGTTGCTTAGTCAGCTGTTCATCGATGAATAAAAATGTGTCAGAACAAAATCAAAGCACGCCAAACAGTGCCACAATTGTGGCGGGCAGCGAGGCGGATTTAATTCAAGCGCAAACGGCAGATCAATATTATGAAATAGGGCGTGCATATCAAAAAAAGGCTAAATACTATCAAGCCGTCATCGCCTATCAAAAATCGTTGCGCCTAGACCCTGCTTACACAAAAAGTATTACCGGTTTAGCCACTGTTTTTGCCGATCAAAAGTTGTATATCGTGTCAATTCCGCTTTTTGAGCAAGTAACCAAGTTAGATCCAAATGCGATTAATTTCAACAACTTAGGCTATGCGTATTATTTAAATCAACAATATGCAGAAGCTAACCGTGTGCTTACGCAGGCGATTACACTGGACCCTGGCTATGTGCAAGCGCAGAAAAATTTGGCATTAGTTGCAAATAATCAACCAGTGGCGGAATTAAAGCAGGATGAAACAAGCGCCCCAGTTCAAACAAATGTTGAATCGGATGCACTTGTGATAAATAAGGTTATTGAGCCAACTCAAACTGTTCCGCCAAGTATTGAAGCGCAGGCAGTCATTAGTATTGCGCAAGAAACCAAACCTGAAACAAAAATAGTTCAAACCGCAAGCAGTGTGTATGAGCTCAGTATGGATACGCAATTAAATAGTGTTGCGAAAGTAGAGCCAGTCGTTTCTACCAATGTGCAAACAACAAATACAAAGGTAGCGGATGATCAGCCGAAAAACCTATTAGCTGCAATTTCAGGCGGCATTAGCTTTAAGCATGCACCCGCAATAAACAAATTATTTGATTTAGCCAGCAACAGCATGGCGAAATTTAACGTCAGTGATAACCACAAGTTTGTTGAAATTATCAATGGTAATGGTATTAAAGGAATTGCAAAAGCCGTTGCAAGCAAATTTAAAGAATCTGGCAATATGCAATTAAAAGTGGCAGACGCTAAACGTTTCAACCAAATGAAAACGCATATTCAATATAAATCTGGCCACCGTGAAGATGCAATCAATTTAAATCGTAATTTACTAAATAAACCGTATTTAATTAGAAATGATAATTTGCCTAATAATGTCGCCTTGCGCTTGGTATTGGGTAGAGATTTAATACAAGGCGCAAGCGTATCTGCCATGATAGAAGAGAATGCAGATAGCGGCTTAGCGGCTTAGCTTCTTAGTTCAAATATGAATAACTAAGTGCGTCTTTAATTTAACATAATATACATTATACGAAGTTAAGAATATTACGAAAGGGCTGCAACAATGCAGCCCTTTCGTTTAATCTCTATCGATTAACGATTATTAAAAAACGCGATATTCATTACTCTGTCGTTTACAAAGGTAATCTCTGTTTCTTTGTATGTGCGTTTTGGGTCGTAGCGTACATTGTTTTTGTAATACCACATTTCTACTTTAACTGGCTTTTGGCCTTTTTCGCCTTCAACGTTTTTGCCAATCACTGATCCTGCATTGGTGGGCTTAACGGCCAATTGTTTTTTAATTGGTGCGCCTAATTTATCAATGACTACTTTTTTGGATTTACCATTAAAGTTATCTAAAAACTCATTTTCGGTGTAGATTTTGCCGGCGGCGTTAGAAAAGCCTGATAAGGTTAAGGCCATTAAGCCTGCTACTAATACCAGTTGAGATTTAAAATTTTGCATAAGTCTTCGTTCCTATTTCTAAGTAAATTGGCAAACAGTCTTTGTAGTAACGCCGCTGCCCGTGTGGTGTTGACGTTATTAACTAAATGTTAGCTTCAAACCATCATAAGCCGCAAAAACATTGGCTTTAGCGTGGTTTGCTAGCTTTGTATTTAAAGATTGGTATTCTAATTCATGCGTCATGTGAATCATATAACTTTGTTTTGCATTAATACGACCAATATAATCAAGGCTTTGTTCAATATTAATATGTGTTGGGTGCGCTTTTTCCCGCAGGCAATCAATTAACAAGATGTCTAAATCGTTTAATAGCGCGAATGATGATTCTGGAATCTCTGAAACATCGGTTAAATAAGCTAAATTACCAATGCGGTAGCCATAAATAACAATTTTGCCGTGCATCACTGGTATGGGTGTAATTGGCACGCCAAATAAGCTAAATCGTTCATCAATCGCTTCAGCACGTAACACCGGTAAATCCCAAAAGTCACAGGGTTCGCGCAGTGTGTAGCCAAATTTAGTTTGAATATGCGCTACCGCATCCTGTTTTGCATAAAGCGGAATTTGCGCGCGTTGAATTTGGCAAAAAGCGCGCAAATCATCAATTCCATGCAAATGATCAGCGTGCGTATGCGTATACAGCACGGCATCTACACGTTTTATATTTTCGCGCAAGGCTTGGTTGCGCAAATCTGGGCCTGTGTCGATTAAGATATTTTCACCTGAATCTAGCGTGATCATGCTTGAGCAGCGCGTGCGTTTATTACGCGGATTATCAGATTGGCAAGTGGCGCAGCTGCAGCCAACCACGGGCGTTCCAGCGCTTGAGCCCATCCCTAAAACTGTTAGTTGCATGCTGTTTTTTTCATACTAGTAATTTCAAATTAGCCGTTAATTTTTGCATGCTTAAATAGACTGAAAAAGTTTTGCGTTGTCGCATCCATCACTTCTTCTAAACTAATCCCTCTAAGCGTTGCAATCTCTTGCGCCACATACCTTACATACGCTGGCTGATTGGTTTTACCTCTAAATGGAATTGGCGCTAAATACGGCGAATCGGTTTCTACCAGCATTTTGTCTAAAGGTATGGCCTTGGCGACTTCTTTTAGTTGCGTTGCATTTTTAAAAGTAACAATGCCAGAAAACGAGATATAAAAGCCCATTTCAATCGCCGCGTTTGCCACTTCTAAGCTTTCGGTAAAGCAATGCATCACCCCGCCTACTCTGTTTGCGCCCTCTTCTTGCATAATGCGCAAGGTGTCTTCTGCCGCGCTTCTTGTGTGAATAATCAATGGCTTACGCGATAATATCGCCGCACGAATATGCGTGCGAAAGCGTTCGCGCTGCCATTCTAAATCACCGGTTAATCTAAAATAATCCAATCCAGTTTCGCCAATAGCCACAATTTTAGAGTGCTGTGCAAGCGCTACAAGCGTTTCTACTGCTGGCTCTTCAATATCTTCATAATCCGGATGCACACCAACTGAGGCGTAAAAATTATCATATTGCTCAGCCAAGTTTAATACTTCGGGAAATTTGTCTAAAGTTACAGAAACACACAGCGCATGCCCTACCTGCGCTTCTTGCATGGATTGTCTAACAGACTGAATATTAGCGATAATTTCAGGAAAATTGAGATGACAGTGTGAATCTACAAGCATAAGGTGACCAAAGCATAACAAAAAAACAAATACAATAAATTTAATAAAACGGCAAAAACAGTACTATAAAAGCAAGAAGCCCTTGATTACATGGTGTGTGTAGCGCGATTCGATTTAAGCGTGCCACCTAAAATGCCTTCAATTTTATTTCGCACTTCTAAACCGCCGTCTTTTTCGCTAAATTGCACACCAATGCCTTGCGGGCGATTCGCTGAAGCAGTTGGTGTTATCCAAACCACTTTACCAACCACTTTTAGCTTAATGGGGTCTTCAACCAAGCTTAAAAGCATAAACACTTCTTCACCAATTTTATACACTTTGTTGGTGGGAATAAACAAGCCGCCGCCCTTAATATAGGGCATATAAGCCGCGTATAAGGCCGATTTTTCTTTAATGGCAAGTGATAATACACCGGGTTTGTTAACAGATTGATCAGAAACTGGGGTAACGGTTGTTTGTGTACTCAATTGAAAAAATTACCTTTCTTTTAATTAATACAATCACTTAATTAAAAAATATTAGCTTGATTGTTTTGTGCTAACTGCTTTTTGTACTTAATTCTTAATATCTTAACTCTATATATCTTAACTTTTATTACTGAAAATCTTTGTATAGTGTAACAGTATATTTTCAAGCTGCATTTCATTGCTTAAAGGATGGTTCGCCATCTTTTTTGCATCTACTAATTTTTGCTGAAAACTAAACAGTAAATTTAAGTTTACGCTTTTGCACAACGCTTGCAAAGCGCTAATGTGTTGAGCGTGATATTGCCATTTTTGTGTTAATTTATAAGTAGTTAAATCAAAAATCCACTTTTGCAAAGCATCAATTGCGCGTTCCATTCCTAGCGATAAAAGCACAGGTGCGCACATAAATGGCTGCAATTTAGCACCTAAGGCCAGTTGCTTAATTAAATCAGCGGTTATATCCGCATCGGCCGCGGCTTGCAGCGCAATTAGAGGCGCACCTCCAGCGTAATCTAATAGCGTTTCAGAATTGCTCACATTTTGTTGTTTTAACCAATTTAGGCCATCTTGCTTGTTGGGTAACGGCATATCAATGGCTTGGCAGCGGCTGGTAATGGTGGCTAGCAAGCGCTGCGGCTGGTTACTCACCAATAAAAATATGGTATTGGCTGGCGGTTCTTCTAGCATTTTAAGCAAGGCATTGGCTGAGGCGATATTTAAGGTTTCGGCGGGCGAAATTAAAATAACGCGGCGACTATCAGCTTGATGTTGCGATAAGCTTAAATAATCAATTAGTTGCCGTATTTGCGCGACCGATATTTGGCTTTTTTTGCTGGCTTTTTTCTTAGGCGCATCGTCTGATGATTCGGCATCTTCTGGGCTAATTAAGCGAAAATCGGGATGATGCATTTCTCTAAACCAGCCACAACTCGCACATTCGCCACACGCATGTGTTTCAACCGGCGCCTTGCATAACAGGCTACGCGCTAGCTCTAGGGCAAAATCTTGTTTGCCAATGCCAGCACAGCCACGCAACAACAAAGCATGCGGCAAAGTCGCGCGTTGTTGCATAATATGTTGCCATTGATTTTTTTGCCAAATATACATATTAATTAGATGCTTGCAATTATTTCTTTAACTAACACTTTAACTTTTTCAATGGTCTGATTAGCATCAATAATATGAAAAATATGTGGATTTTCGGCGGCTCTTTGTAGATAAGCTTGGCGTAATTTCTCAAAAAATTGTGCATTTTCTCGCTCAAATTTATCTGGCTCACGCGCGCCAGCTAGTCTTTGCAGGCTAATTTCTACTGGCACATCAAATAACAATGTCGCATCTGGGCGCAAATCGCCTTGCGCCCATGTTTCTAGTTGCTTAATTTTGCTTGGCAACACGCCTTTTGCACCGCATTGATACGCATAAGTAGCATCGGTAAATCGGTCTGATAATACATAAGCGCCGCGCGCTAATGCTGGCTCAATCACGTTGGCAATATGTTCACGCCTAGCCGCAAACATCAAAAGCGTTTCGGTTTCTGGGTGCATGGTTTCATGCAGTAATATTGCTCTTAATTTCTCGCCTAATGGCGTGCCGCCTGGCTCACGGGTTGATACCACTTCTACGCCGCGCGCTTGTAGCAATTCAAAAATCATGGGGATATGCGTACTTTTACCTGCGCCATCCATGCCTTCTAAGGTAATAAATTTGCCCTTTTGTTTTAAATCACTCATTTTTTAGACTTTTGTTTTAATTGATATTTGGCTACCGCGCGATTATGTTCGATCAATGAATTAGAAAAGGCATGGCTGCCATCGCCCTTACCCACAAAATACAAGGCTTTTGTTTGCTCAGGGTGTAATGCCGCTTCAATAGAGGCCAAGCCTGGCATGGCAATCGGCGTTGGTGGCAGGCCGCTGCGGGTATAGGTGTTATAAATAGTATCCGTCTGCAAATCTTTACGGCGAATATTGCCATCATACTTATCGCCCATGCCATAAATCACGGTCGGGTCGGTTTGCAAGCGCATACCAATGCGTAATCGATTAAGAAAAACGCCTGCAATCATAGGTCGCTCAGAGGCTTTGCCCGTTTCTTTTTCAACGATAGACGCCATAATCAGCGCCTCATAGCTATTTTTATACGGTAAATTGGGCGCCCTATTATTCCAAGCCTGATCTAACTTGGCCTGCATAGAATCATAAGCGCGCTTTAACAAAATCGTATCAAGCGTACCGCGGTCAAAATAAAACGTATCAGGAAAAAACAAGCCTTCTGCATGCGCTTCACCCTTACCAATCAATTGCATAATTTTGGCATCGGATAATTCTTGCGTGGTATTTTTAATCGCATCATTTTTGGCGATTTTTTCACGCATTTGCTTGAACGTTTTACCTTCAATAAAGGTAATGCTGCCCTGCGTGGCCTTGCCATGATTAAGTGACAACAGCAATTGGTAAGGCGTGATGTTTTTATTTAAAGTGTATTCACCCGCTTTTAATTTTTGTTCTTTTTGTAAAATTTTAGCCAACACAATAAAGGGCCAAGGGCTGCCTAATACTTGCTGTTCTACTAATTGGTTGGCAATGCTTTTAAGGCCACTTTTGGGTTGAATGCTAATTTCTTGCGCTTGCGGGCTTAATTTTAGCGATGTTCTGGCGTACTGAAATAACCATGCGCTGCCTAAAACAGCCATAATTACACTAATAATCACACTTAATCGAATCAATCGCATCATACTTTTAATACTTTTCTAATATCGGCGGCAAGTGATGTGGGTGGCCAAACAGCTTGCAAAATACTTTTAACCTGCAATGCGCCATAAACGCTGTTGGTAATAATAATTACATCGGCAGATAGCAATTTGGGCAAGGTGATGTCTTCAATTTTAACGCTTAAATCAAGCAAATGCGCCATATCAATCACACGTTGCCTAGTCACGCCCGCAATGCCACAACGGTCTAGCTTTGGGGTAATTAACGTATCGCCAAAACAAGCAAAAATATTCGCCGCCGTGCATTCAATCACATGATGTTCATCATCTAACATCAAACCATCGGCAATATTGGGTTCTGTCCATTCCATGCGTGCTAATACATTTTCCAGCCTATTTAAATGCTTAACGCCAGCCAGCAAAGGTTGCGAGGCCAATGGCGTTTTACACACATGCAAATTAACACCTTCACTAAAGTAGCTAGCGGGGTAATTTTTTACTGCCGATTTAATGACAACGCGCATGGGATTAGTGATAGCAGGCGGCGCATAACCACGCTCGCCCTCACCTCTGGTGATGATAATTTTGGCAACAGCCGTTTCATCTGGCAAAAACAAAAGCTGCAAATCACTCATTAATAATTCAGCGCTTGGGCACACAATTTTAATCATGGCGCAATCGGCCACTAATTTTTGGTAATGCTGCGGCCAACATTCTGGCAAACCGTCACGCATTAAAATGGTACGAAAAACACCATCGCCGTAAGCGAATCCACGATCTAATGGCGAAATTGTTTGCTCAAAACTGCCGTTAACGATAAATGTTTGCGTATGCGCCATGTGCGCAATTAAACCATAGCTACAGCCAATAAAAAAGCCTGCAACGCTTATATTGCAGGCTTTCTGGCTAAAACAGTTTTTGCTAAGTGTTATTAGGCTTAATTTAATTAATAACTTAAATATTTTTAAACTTAAACTCTTTTGAAAACCAAGCTACCGTTTGTGCCGCCAAAACCAAAGTTGTTTTTAAGCGCGTATTCAATTGGCATATCGCGTGCTGTATTGGCACAAAAGTCCAAATCACATTCTGGATCTTGGTTGAAAATATTAATTGTTGGTGGTGAAATTTGGTGATGAATCGCCAACACAGTGAATACCGATTCTAAGCCGCCTGCGCCACCTAATAGGTGACCAGTCATGGATTTAGTTGAGTTAACCACAATCTTGCTGGCATGCGCGCCAAATGCAGCTTTAATCGCATTAGTTTCGTTAGCATCGCCAAGCGGAGTTGATGTGCCATGCGCATTCACATATTGCACTTGAGTAACATCAATTTTGGCATTTTTTATCGCGTTTACCATAGAGCGGCGTGGGCCGTCCATATTAGGCGCTGTCATGTGATAAGCATCAGCACTCATGCCATAGCCAATTAGCTCGGCATAAATGCGTGCGCCACGCGCTTTTGCATGTTCGTATTCTTCTAGCACCATCACGCCAGCACCTTCGCCAATCACAAAACCATCACGGTCTTTATCCCATGGGCGACTGGCAGTTGTAGGGTCATCGTTGCGGCTAGATAATGCGCGCGCAGCGGCAAAACCACCTACGCCAAGCTCAGTAATAGCGGCTTCTGCACCGCCTGCTACCATCACATCGGCATCGCCATATTCAATCATACGCGCCGCATCACCAATCGAATGCGTACCTGTGGTACAAGCGGTTACAATCGCCACATTTGGGCCTTTAAGGCCAAACATAATGCTTAAATTGCCTGAAATCATATTAATAATGGTGCCAGGAATAAAGAATGGTGAAATTTTGCGCGTTCCACCTTCGTCATACACATCATTAGTCGCTTCAATTAAGCCTAAACCACCAATACCAGATCCAATTGAAACGCCAATGCGTTCAGCGTTTTGTTCGGTAACTTCTATTCCTGAATCTTTAAACGCCTCAATGCCGGCTACTAATCCAAACTGAATAAACGTATCCATGCGGCGCGCTTCTTTGGCCGATAAATAGTCTTCTGGGTTGAAGTTTTTAACTTCGCCTGCAATTTGTGAAGAAAATGCAGATGGATCAAATTTGGTAATGCGCGCAATACCAGATTGGCCATTAACAATGTTTGCCCAAGCGGTTTGTGTGCCAATTCCAACGGGTGAAACAACACCTAAACCGGTAATGACAACTCGACGTTTTTCGCTCATGATTTAGATTTCACCGTTAAACTCATGATTTTAAAATCATGGTTAAATTGAAGATTGAATGGCATGAAATGACTACTCAACAAAATTCAGCCCTGCAATAAACAGGGCTGATAATGCAGGGTATATTGAATTACTTAAGATTGGCGTTAACGTAATCAATCGCTTGTTGCACGGTTGTGATTTTTTCCGCTTCGTCATCTGGAATTTCACAGTCAAACTCTTCTTCAAGTGCCATTACAAGTTCCACTGTGTCCAGTGAATCAGCACCTAAATCATCTACAAATGATGATGCATTTTTTACGTCAGCTTCGTTTGCACCTAATTGTTCGCAAACGATTTTTCTTACACGTTGTTCGATGTCAGACATCTAAATACCCCTTTGATTAAAAATTAGCTTCTAGCTAAGTGCGTATTCTAACAAAACTCTACAATAAAACAAAAATGCTTTTTAAATAAATATAATGTTTAGCTTATATAAAACTTAAGCCATATACATTCCACCATTAACATGAATGGTTTCACCCGAAATATAAGCCGCATTTGGTGACGCTAAAAACGCCACGGTTGCCGCGATTTCTTTTACATTACCTAAGCGCCCTAGCGGCACGCGCTCTAACATTTTGGTTTTAATCGCTTCTGGCAGCTCTGCCGTCATATCGGTTTCAATAAAGCCGGGCGCCACACAATTTACCGTAATATTGCGGCTACCCACTTCAGATGCCAATGATTTGGTAAAGCCGCTCATACCGGCTTTTGCCGCGGCATAATTGGTTTGGCCGGCGTTGCCCATGTGCCCTACTACGCTAGAAATGCTAATAATGCGACCTGTACGCGCTTTCATCATTGGGCGCAATACCGCCTGGCTCATGCGGAAAACCGATTTTAAATTGGTCGAAATAACCGCATCCCAATCGTCATCGCTCATGCGCATTAATAAAGTATCGCGGGTAATACCAGCGTTATTCACCAAAATTGAAATATCGCCAAATTGGGCCGCTATCTCTTTTAAAACCGCTGCTACTTGCGCGGCATCGTTCACATCTAAAGCCATGCCAGCGCCTTTAATGCCAGACTGTGTAAACGTGGCTTGTATGCTTTCTGCACCGCTAACACTGGTTGCCGTGCCAATCACAGTCGCGCCTTGCTGACCAAGCTCAGCCGCAATGGCAGCGCCAATCCCACGGCTTGCGCCCGTTACCAAAGCAATTTGACCAGCTAATAATTGAATATTTGACATTAAATAGACCTCTTAACTAATTGATTTTAATTAATTATAATTATTTTTAATAAATTCAGAAACGGCTTCATTCGAAACCAACGCAACACAAGGCAACTCCGCCACAATGCGTTTGGTTAAGCCCGTTAATACTTTTCCTGGACCGCATTCGGCACTATTAATAGCGCCTGCTGCATAAACCGCCTGCACCGTTTCTACCCAACGCACTGGGCTGTAAAGCTGGCGCACTAAGGCACTTTTAATGTCATCGGCAGATTCATAACTGGCCACATCGGCATTGTGTAAAACAGGTATGTTTGGTGTTTGTACAGATACATTCATTAAATAAGCGGCGAGTTTTTCGGCGGCTGGTTTCATTAATGCACAATGCGATGGCACGCTAACAGGTAAGGGCAAAGCGCGTTTAGCGCCTTTTGCTTTGGCGATTTCCATACCGCGTTCAACGGCGGATTTATTGCCTGCAATCACCACTTGGCCGGGTGAGTTTAGATTAACCGCCTCACACACTTCATTTTGTGCGGCTTCTAAACACACCGCGCGCACGGTTTCATCATCTAATCCCAGAATAGCCGCCATAGCACCTACACCTTCTGGCACCGCGCTTTGCATGACTTCTGCACGGTATTTAACTAGCGGCAAAGCATCGGCAAAACTAAGTGCACCTGCCGCCACTAAAGCGGCGTATTCACCCAAGCTGTGGCCTGCGAAAATGCTAGGTTGCTTGCCACCTGCCTGCAAGTAAGCGCGCCATGTAGCTACTCCTGCAGCAAGCATCAAAGGTTGCGTGTGTTGGGTTAGATTAAGCAATTCGTTTGGCTCTGTCGCCATAGACCAAAAATCGACACCTAAAATATCAGATGCTTCAACAAAGGTTTGTTTAATAACAGGATTATCAGCAAAGCCGCTCATCATGCCAACGGATTGTGAGCCTTGGCCCGGAAAGAAAAATGCAAATTGATTCATATTCTAGTTCTTTAGTTTATAGGTGCTAATTAACTGGTTTAGTACTTAATTAGGGCAGAACCCCAAGTAAAACCGCCACCAAACGCTTCCATCAAAATCACATCGCCGCGTTTAATACGACCATCTTTCACGGCAACATCTAAGGCCAAAGGGATAGACGCAGCTGAGGTATTGCCATGTTTATCTACAGTAACCACTACTTTATCCATGCTCATGTCTAGTTTTTTTGCCGTTGCTTGCAATATACGTATATTAGCTTGATGCGGCACCAACCAATCAATATCACTCTTTTGCATGCCGTTTGCGGCTAATGTTTCGTCAACAATTTGGTCCAGCGTATTAACCGCCATTTTAAAAACGGCATTGCCTTCCATGACGACTGTATCTGGTCCATCAGCATTGCGTGGCACATGCAACATTTGCTCATAATTGCCGTCGGCATGCAAATGCGTTGAAATAATTCCAACCTCTGATGTCGCTTGTAAAATAACAGCGCCTGCGCCATCGCCCCACAAAATGCAATTGCCTCTATCGCTGTAATCGGTGATGCGTGAAAACGTTTCTGCACCAATCACCAGCACACAATTTGCACTACCGGCTTTAATAAAATTATTTGCGGTTGTTAGTGCATACACAAAACCACTGCACACCGCTTGAATATCAAACGCAGGGCAGCCTGCAATACCTAATTTACGCTGCACCATAGTAGCAACGCTAGGGAAAATTTTATCTGGCGTGGTGGTGGCAACAATAATTAAATCAATCTCATTTGCCTGAATACCAGCACTTTCAATCGCATTTTTTGCCGCATTAAAAGCTAAGTCACTGGTAAATTCATCAGTAGCGGCAATATGCCTTTCGCGAATGCCAGTGCGGCTAAATATCCACTCGTCTGTGGTATCGACCATTTTTTCTATATCGGCATTAGTTAAGATTTTTTGCGGCAAATAGCTACCTGTTCCGGCTATTTTTGCATTTTTTGTTGTATGGGTACCATTTAAATTGGTCATGCGTTAATGCCTTCTTCTGCCAAATTATCGGCATTTAATGCGTTACTTTGTGGCTGCAAATGTTCAATTTCTAATTGTTCGGTAATACGGCGTAAAACACCGCTGCGCGCCTCTTCAATGGCCACATGCAAGGCATAATGAAAGGCTAATTCATCGGCGCCACCATGGCTTTTAACCACAATGCCGCGCAAGCCTAAAAAGCTGGCACCATTGTAACGGCGCGGGTCCAAGCGCTTTTTAAAGGCTTTTAGCACAGGCATCGCGCCCAACGCCATTAATTTAGTTAACCAGTTTCGTTTAAATTCCATGGTTAAAAACTTGCCCATCATGTGCGCCAAACCTTCGGTGGTTTTAAGTGACACATTGCCCACAAAACCATCGCACACCACTAAATCGGTGGTGCCTTTAAAAATATCGTCGCCTTCAATATTGCCATAAAAATTAAGATGGCTAGCGCGCAATAATTCAGCCGCCTGTTTAACGACTTCGTTACCTTTAATATCTTCGGAGCCTATATTTAATAAGCCTACTGTAGGGTTTGGTATATGTTCTACGCAGCTGACTAACATAGCGCCCATCACAGCAAATTGCAGCAAATGTTGTGGCGTGCATTCGGCGTTTGCGCCCAAATCCAGCATATAAGTTCTGCCTTTTTCTGAAGGCAAAGACGATGCAATCGCAGGCCTATCAATACCTGGCAGAGTTTTTAGCACAAAACGTGCCGTAGCCATCAGTGCGCCAGTATTACCAGCGCTAACGCAGGCATTTGCCTCACCCGATTTAACCAAATTAATGGCCACGCGCATGGATGAATCTTTTTTATTTTTTAGGGCACTTTGGGGTGATTCATCCATTAACACCACTTGCGTGGTTGGATGGATGCGTAAACGTGGACTAATGGCGGATTTATGTGCTTTAAGCTCAGCCTGAATAACATCTTCTAAGCCAACCAACACAATATTGAGTTGATTATCTTCCTTAAGCGCTTTTAAAGCGGCCGGAACAGTAACGTGAGGGCCATGATCGCCACCCATCGCATCAATTGCAATTGTAATATCCATTTAAGCCATTAGATGTAATGATGAAATGTTTGTCAATAAAATTAGACAATCAATCATCTGTTGATGGGGTTTGTACATAAACTATTCGCAGCAACTTTGTGCAGCAATATAAACACGCAAGCGCGTTAAATGTGCAAACGCCGCACTTTTTAAAGTACGGCGCGCGGAATGCATATTTACAAATTACAACTTTATTAGTACAAAATTCGGTCAATCAAAATTAGTCAAAAGACTAATTGAATAGCTTACTCGCCTTTTGTAGATAACACTTTACGACCACGATAGTAGCCAGTTGGGCTTACATGGTGACGCAAATGCGTTTCGCCAGTTGTTGGCTCTACAGCTAAAGGTGGGTTAACTAAGAAGTCATGTGAACGGTGCATACCACGTTTAGAAGGTGACTTTTTGTTTTGTTGAACTGCCATGATAAAACTCCAAAAAATGCTTTAAGCAAATGCGTTAAATAGCTAATCCATAATTGTAATTTAATTTGTGGTGAACTGCAAACACAAACACACTATATAGCGTTAAATCACGCAATTCGGTTATTTAAACTGTTTAATTACCTTAAATTATGACGATTTTTTATTAAATCTTACTTTTTATTAAATCTTTAAGTCCTGCAAATGGATTAGGCTTTTCGCCGCTTTGCATACTATGCTGCTTGCACTCGCCTTGTTGCTCTGACGAATGCGTTGGCGCGATTGGAAATGCAATCAATAACTCATCTTCTACCAATGCTGGCACTGACATAGCAGCCGATATTTCAAGCCAATCCAAATCATCATTTTCATCAAAGCCAACGGGCTCATTATCAGTAATCAAATAATCAAATTCTAGCTTTAGATTGACTGACATGGCATTTAAACAGCGCTGGCAAGTAGTTGGCAAATGCGCATCTACATTTAAATGCAAGCTAGGTGAGCTGTATTTTTTATTGTGACCAGTTAAACTAAATTGAATGCTTGGTTCAGAAACAGGTGTTTGCGGCATAAAAAGCACATCAACCAGCCTATCCATCTCTAAAAGATTAACTGCACCAGTAATAGATTGCTCTGATTGTGCGAATTCAAGGTTGTTAATTGATAGTGTTTTCATAATAGTTGCTTACTTAGTTTAAATATAACAATACGATAGAATTTTAAGAACGCGCTTATTTTGCGTACTCACTCAGCATGTTATAATCTCGCTGATTTCAGTTTAAAAGTTGTTGTAAATTCTTTAAGGGTTCAAGTGTTCAAAAAAATTCTTGTTGCTAATCGGGGTGAAATTGCAGTGCGTATTGTACGCGCTTGTTCCGAAATGGGTATCAAATCTGTCGCCATCTATGCCGAGGCAGACCGTCACGCATTGCATGTAAAAAAGGCTGATGAGGCTTATAACATTGGTACTGACCCAGTTGCTGGCTATTTAAATGCGCATAATATTGTTAACGTAGCGGTAGCGGCTGGCTGCGATGCATTGCATCCTGGCTATGGTTTCTTATCAGAAAATCCAGAATTAGCCGAAATTTGCGCGCGCCGTGGCATTAAATTTATTGGCCCAAATGCGTCTGTTATTCGTCAAATGGGTGACAAAATTCAAGCACGCAATGCCATGACAAGTGCAGGCATTCCTTGCACACCGGGTAGTGATGGCAACCTTGAAAACTTACAGGATGCCGTTAAATTAGCCAAGACTATTGGTTACCCTGTGATGCTAAAAGCCACAAACGGCGGCGGCGGCCGCGGTATTAGGCGTTGCGATTCTGAAAAAGATTTACTCACCAATTACGACCGTGTGATTTCTGAAGCCAGCAAAGCGTTTGGTAAGCCTGAAGTGTTCTTAGAAAAATGTGTGGTGCATCCGCGACATATTGAAGTGCAAGTCCTAGCCGATAGCCAAGGCAACGTGATTCATTTGTTTGAGCGCGATTGCTCAATTCAGCGCCGCAATCAAAAGCTCATTGAAATTGCCCCTTCACCACAACTAAGCCAAGCGCAACGCGACTATATTGGCGGTTTGGCGGTTAAAGCGGCCAAAGCGGTTGGATACGAAAATGCAGGCACGGTTGAGTTCTTGCTAGATTCTGACAATACGTTTTATTTTATGGAAATGAACACCCGCTTGCAAGTTGAGCATACGGTGACGGAAACCATTACTGGCGTGGATATTGTGCAAGAACAAATCCGCATTGCCTATGGCTTGCCGTTGCAATACAAACAAAGTGAAATTAGTTTCCGCGGCTTTGCCATGGAATATCGCATCAACGCAGAAGATCCTAAAAACGACTTTTTACCTAGCTTTGGTAAAATCACGCGTTACTATTCACCAGGCGGCCCTGGCGTGCGTATGGATGCGGCGATTTACACCGGTTATGTGATTCCGCCCTATTACGATTCGATGTGTGCCAAATTAACAGTATGGGCGCTAGATTGGGAAAGCGTTGTAGAACGCGGTCGCCGCGCTTTGGGCGATATGGTGGTATATGGCGTTAAAACGACTATTCCTTATTATCAAGAAATCATGAAACACCCTGATTTTAAAAATGCACAATTCAATACCAGCTTTGTTGAAACGCACCCAGAGCTAACCAATTACGCAACCGAACTGCCACCAGAATTGATTGCAGCGGCTATTTCGGCTGCCATTGCAGCACACGAAGGCATTTAAGACAAAAAGCATTTAATAGAAACGACTGATTATGAGCAAAATACACCTTACCGAACTTGTTTTACGCGATGGCCATCAATCGATGATTGCGACGCGCTTGCGCACAGAAGACATGTTGCCTATTTGCAGCAAATTGGATGCCATTGGCTTTTGGTCGCTAGAAGCTTGGGGCGGTGCCACATTTGATGCCTGCGTGCGCTATTTAAAAGAAGACCCTTGGGAGCGTTTAGCAAAACTGCGCAAAGCCTTGCCTAATAGCCAAATTAATATGTTATTGCGCGGCCAAAACTTGCTTGGCTATCGTCATTATTCTGATGACGTAGTGCATGCGTTTGTACAAAAATCGGCCGATAATGGTGTGGATGTATTTCGTATTTTTGACGCCATGAACGACACACGGAATTTGCGTGAAGCGATTAATGCCGTTAAAAAAGTAAAAAAACACGCCATTGGCACGCTTTCATACACTACCAGCCCTGTTCACGATATTGCTTATTTTGTCGCCATGGCAAAAGAGCTAGAAAGCATGGGCTCTGACAGTATTGGCATTAAAGATATGGCGGGTTTATTAACGCCGCAAGTGGCCGCTGATTTGGTCAAAGCCCTAACTGAAGCCGTCAGCCTGCCGATTCATGTGCATAGCCACGCTACTTCTGGTTTGGCTAGTATGGTGATGCTTAAAAGTGTTGAAAATGGCGCTTCTATTATTGATACCTGCAACTCCTCTTTTGCAGAAGGTGCCAGCCACCCAAGCACTGAAAGTATAGTCGCGGCATTAAAAGGCACCGAATACGATACTGGTTTGGATTTGGTTAAGTTACAAGAAATCACCGCCTATTTCCGCGAAACGCGTAAAAAATATTGGCAATTTGAAAGCGATTTTACCGGCGTAGATACGCGCGTTTTAGTGAATCAAGTACCAGGCGGCATGATTTCTAATCTATCCAATCAGCTAAAAGAGCAAGGCGCGTTAGACCGCATGGATGAAGTGTTGGCTGAAATTCCGCGCGTACGTGAAGATTTAGGCTACCCACCTTTAGTAACGCCAACATCGCAAATCGTTGGTACGCAGGCTGTATTAAATGTAATGACGGGTTCACGTTATAAATCGGTGACCAATGAAGTGAAGAATTACTTGATGGGTCAATATGGCCAATCGCCAGCGCCTGTTAATGCCGCTGTTAAGCAACAAGCAGTTGGTGATGCAAAAGTGATTACTTGCCGTCCTGCTGATTTAATTGAGCCAGAAATGGCAAAATTGCAGGCTGAATCAGATCGTATTGCGCAGTCTGAAGAAGATGTTTTAACTTACGCTATGTTCCCCGATATAGGCAAAACCTTTTTGCAGGAACGCAACGCTGGCACGTTAAAAGCCGATGCATTATTAACCAAAGAAGCCGCAAATACAGGTGCCGCACGTTATGCGCCGAATGAATTTAAAGTAACGCTACATGGCGAAACTTTCCACATCAAGCTAACAGGTAGCGGCCATGCAGGTGAAGAACAGCGCCCTTTCTATGTATCTGTAGATGGTATCGCAGAAGAAGTGATTGTAGAAACCTTAAGCGAGATTGAAGTTTCTGGCAATGGCAGCAGCACTGGTGGCAAAAGTGTGGGCAAAAAGAAATCGGGTTCTACCGCTAATGGCCGCCCACGTCCACACCATGCGGGTTGCGTAACCACCGCAATGCCGGGCACTATTGTGGCGGTAAAAGTAAAAGTGGGTGATAAAGTTAGCGCTGGTGATGGTGTTTTAGTAATTGAAGCCATGAAAATGGAAAACGAAATTCAAGCATCTAAAACAGGTACTGTGGTTGCCGTGCATGTCGCCAAAGGCGATACCGTAACGCCGGATGAATCTTTACTAGAAATTCAGCCAGAGTAAGCTTTTTGTATTGTATAAAAGCCGATAGCACACACTATCGGCTTTTGTTTTTTTATAGCCAAATAAATTTAAATTATTGATAATAGAGCATGAAACAAACCTTAATCCTAGCGTCATCATCTACCTACCGGCGTGAGCTTTTACAAAAGTTAGAAATTCAGTTTAGTAGCGTTTCGCCGCATGTGGATGAAACCGCCTTAGAAAACGAAAAACCGCATGAAACTGCTTTAAGGCTTTCGCAAGATAAAGCCAGAAAAGTAGGCGCTGAATATCAGCATGCCTTGGTGATTGGCTGCGATCAAGTAGCCACGCTGGATGGCGTGCAATTAGGCAAGCCACTTAACCATCAAAATGCCACTAAACAATTGCAGATGATGCGCGGACGTGAAGTGACTTTTCATAGCGCATTATGCTTATTTAACGCCGCCACGGGCAATATGCAGGCAGAGGTTGTGCCGTATTTAGTGCGCTTTAGGCAATTAACAGATGCACAAATTGAAAACTACTTAAACAAAGAACAACCCTACCACTGCGCTGGTAGCGCAAAATCAGAAGGTTTGGGCATTGCGCTAATGGAACGCATGTTGGGCGAAGACCCTAACGCATTGATTGGATTGCCTTTAATCAAGCTGATCACCATGCTGGAAAACGAAGGTGTCAGCGTAATCTAGCGGCAAGCGTTACGCTTTTATCACCATTTGGGAGATTCAATATGTTTAAACGCCACACAATCACTTTAGCGATTACCAGCCTACTATCAATGGGAGCTTATGCTTTGGAAAATGTGACTACTGAAACGACCAGCACTTTAAACGACCAACAAAGCGTTGCCGTCACCATATATAACGGTGACTTAGCCTTGGTGAAAGATACGCGTAAAGTACAATTAAATGCAGGCTTAAACGCGCTGGCATTGCGCGATGTAAGTGCGCAAATTCGGCCAGAAACAGCCTTGCTACGCAGTATTAACGCGCCTGGCAGCTTAAATTTATTAGAGCAAAATTTTGATTTTGATTTACTTACCCCTGCAAAATTGTTAGAAAAATATGTGGGTAAAACCGTTACATTAATTAAAACGCATCCAACCACAGGCGCTGAAACGGCTGAACAAGCCACTGTTTTATCGGCCAATAATGGTGTGGTTTTAAAAGTGGGAAACCGCATTGAGACCGGAATTAATGGTCGCATTGTGTATGACAATGTGCCGGCAAACTTGCGTGATCGCCCTACTTTGGTTACACAAATCAACAACAAAGGCGCTACCGATCAAACTCTTGAATTAAGCTATTTAACCGGCGGCCTTGGCTGGAAAGCCGATTACGTAGCTGAATTAAACAGCAAAGAAAATATGCTGGATTTATCTGGCTGGGTAACATTAAGCAACACCAGCGGTGCAAGTTACAAAAACGCCAAATTGCAATTGGTGGCAGGCGATGTTAACCGTGTGCAACAATTGCCACGCGCCATGGCCATGCAAATGCGCAAAAATGACATGATGGCAGAAGCCGCTGCGCCGATGGCAGAGGAATCACTGCTTGAATACCATTTATACACGCTAGACCGCCCTACCACCATTGCCGAAAACCAAACCAAACAAGTGGCCTTATTATCAGCAACCGGCGTACCCGTGCGCAAAGAGTTGGTGCTACAGGGCGCGGATTACTATTATCAAGGCCAATACGGCGAAATTGGCAGCAAAATGAAAGTAGGCGTGTTTATTGAGTTTGAAAATAAAGAAGCCGCAAAATTAGGCATGCCATTGCCCAAAGGCATATTGCGCGTGTATAAAAAAGATAGCCAAGGAAACGCGCAATTTGTCGGTGAAGATAATATTGATCACACGCCAAAAAATGAAACCGTGCGCTTAAAATTGGGCGAAGCATTTGATGTAACCGCTGACAAAAAACAAACCGATTTTAAAGTATTACCGCGCCCATCTAAAGGCAATAATTTATATGAAAGCGCATTTGAAATAACCTTAAAAAATGCCAAAAAAGAAAAAGTGACGGTAACTGTACAAGAGCCCATTAGTGGCGATTGGAAAATTCTATCTGAAAGTCACCCGCACAATAAAGCCAACAGCCAATTAGCCGTTTGGAAAATTGATATTCCTGCAGAAAGCAGCACAACGCTGACTTATAGAGCACAAGTTAAGTATTAAACTCTCCGTCATTCCCGCGAAAGCGGGAATCCATTTTCAAACCTCACTAAAGTCAACGTGGATTCCCGCTTTCGCGGGAATGACGAAGTTCTAGGTATTGCGTACAATAGCAGTATGGCTATCAACACTACATACGGCACGCTCTACCTCATCCCTGTCACGCTAGGTGACGACAATATCAATCAAGTGTTGCCGCCTGATGTGATTACTTTTGCACAAAAACTAGATACATTTGTCGTTGAAAGTGAAAAATCTGCGCGCCACTTTTTAAGCACCATCAAAACCGCTAAACCCGTGCGAGAGCTTACCCTACATTTATTAAATGAGCACACGGCCGATAAAGATGTTTCTGCACTTTTAATGCCTTTATTAGCAGGTAAAGATATAGGATTAATGTCTGATGCTGGCTGCCCTGGTGTGGCCGACCCTGGCGCAAAACTGGTTGAGCTGGCCCATCAAAAAGGCATAAAAGTCGTGCCTTTTGTAGGCCCAAGCTCAATTTTACTAAGCTTGATGGCAAGCGGCTTAAATGGCCAGCAATTTGCCTTTTTAGGCTACTTACCAGTGGATAAATTAGCGCGCAATAACAAACTTAAAGAAATCGAAAAGCGCTCACTTTCACACAAGGAAACGCAGCTATTTATTGAAACGCCCTACCGCAATCAGCATATGTTAGAAGCGATTTTAAGCACATGCCAGCCTAATACAAGGCTGTGTGTTGCCTGCGATATTAGTTTAGAAACTGAATTGATTGTGACGAAAACAATTGCGAATTGGAAAAAAACACCTTTACCCGATTTGCATAAGCGCCCATCAATCTTTCTGTTGTTAGCATAAAATTAATCCACTATCTCTTAATTATAAATGACACAGCAAAAACCAAAAATAAAAGTTAGCAATAATGACCATAAATGTATTGTATGTTGTGAAAAGTTATTAACTGGAGCAAAGAAATGTGTTCACTGCGACAGCTATCAAGCTGAATGGAAAAACCGTTTAAGTTACGTTGCTGGCATACTTGGCTTAATTACAGCAACAATTGCAGCCGGAGCATACATATATTCAAGTATTCAAAAAGAATTTTTCTGGGAAGATAAAGCAGCCGTTTATGAATACTACGGGGATTTGCATATTGTTATTTCAAACTTTGGTGACGGTGCAATATTTGTAAAGGGTTTAAATACTCGTTTTGAGTCTGAAAGTGGTGCCTATTTTGATGAGAGCGTGCCATTGAACGTTTTCATTGATAAGGGCACAGTAAAACACATCACACTTCCAAATAAAGTAGATAGGCAAAAGATACAGTCTCTGTATGGTCATATAACTGAATTTAACTCCTCAGAAGAATATAATTTAGCAAACAACTTTTCTGGGACGTATAAAGATTTGAGTAATGGGGGGAAATGCTACCTGCGGACCATAACCGAAGAAAGTAGTACATGGATAAAAACTTTCAAAAGAAATGCAGGTGAGAAATTTTACACATCAAATGGTACTGGAACGTTACAATTTTACTTTATGAAATCAGGCGATTTAATCTCTAAAAGTTTTAACGTACAAAGTTATTTACAGGATAACAAAAATATCGGTTGTGCTTTAACTTATAAAGATGAATCAGGGAAAACTTACGCACTTCCAATTAAATAAATTTATAGAGATTAACCCGCCAATATGACCTTAACTGGCGCATAAGTTAAACGATGCACTTTCGTAACGCCGTAGAGTTTTAGCATTTCTACATGATAAGCAGTTGGATAACCCTTATGCTTTGCAAAACCATATTGCGGATATGTTTTATCTAATTCATATAACTCTGCATCACGTGCTACTTTTGCCAAAATAGAAGCCGCTGAAATAGCCTGCACTTTACTATCACCCTTAACAATCGCCTCACATGGCCAGCTTATTTTAGGGCATTTATTGCCATCTACTTGCACTAATAGTTGCCCTAAATTTATTTGACCTAAATTCACTTTTTCCATCAATTCAGGCGATAAAACCAGTGATTCAATAGCGCGTTTCATGGCTAGCAGGCTTGCTTGCAGAATATTGATTTCATCGATTTCTTGCGCGCTGCAGCTGGCGATTGACCAAGCAAGCGATTTGGCTTTAATCTCTGCGTTTAAAAAATCACGCTTTTTTTCGGATAATTTTTTAGAGTCAGCTAGGCCAATAATAGGATTATTAGCATCTAAAATAACGGCTGCTGCATAAACGCTGCCAGCCAAAGGCCCGCGCCCTGCTTCATCTACACCACAAATAATGGGATGATGGTTCAAACTCATTTTACCAAGCTTATTTTAAATAGCTCAAAATAACAGCAGCGGCTTTTTCGGCTGTGTTCTGTTTTAAATTAAGGTGAATTTGCGTAAATATTTGCTTAATCTCAGCGCAATAATTGGTGTCGCTTAACAGTCTTGTAGCGGCATCGGCTAAATTTTGTGGTGTTGCTTCGTGTTGTAGTAGCTCTGGCACTAAAAACTTGCCGGCTAAAATATTTGGTAACCCAACAAATGGCTGATAGCGCATGCGCTTTAGTATCCACCAACTTAGCGTTGGCATGCGATAGGTAATCACCATCGGTTTTTTAAGCAAAGCGGCTTCTAATGTGGCCGTGCCAGAAGCCACAATCACAATATCAGCCGCTTCCATGGCATCGTGCGCATGACCAAACAGTATTTGCAGATTCAACTCAGCATTGGGGTATTCTGCATAACTATCGTGAATAGCGTGCTCAAAAATTTCGCGCGTTTCACGCGTAATTAGCGGCACTAAAAACTGGATAGGATGAAATTCCGCAGGCAGTGCCGTGTCTGCGATTTGTTGTTTGGTGAGCAAATGTGCGGTTTTTACAAACAAGCTGGCGTGTTGCTTTACTTCGCTTTGGCGGCTGCCGGGCAGCATGGCGACCACTAGTTTATCTTGCTTAATTTTAAGCGTTTCGCGCGCGGCTTGCGTGTTTGGCTCTAATGGCAATTCGTCAGCTAAAGGGTGACCAACATAGGTCACGGGCACTTGTGCGGCTTCATATAAAACGGGCTCAAACGGAAATAACGCCAATACATGACTTACCGCGCGCTTAATTTTAGCCACGCGGCCACCACGCCAGGCCCAAATAGATGGGCTGACATAGTGAATAGCGGTGATGCCTTTTTGCTTGAATTTTCGCTCAAGCCATAGATTAAAATCGGGCGCATCTACACCAATAAAAATACTGGGTTTTTCGCTAAGTAATTGCTGAAATAAGTTTTTGCGTAACTTTAATAAGCCATATAAGTGTTTAAGCACTTCTACATAGCCGCGAACCGATAAATTTTCGATTGAAAATAGGGATTTCGCGCCTTCGGCCATCATTTTTGGCCCAGCAATACCAACAAAGGTTAAATCACTGCGTTGCGCCTTTAGTGCGCGGATCAAATGGCTGCCCAACAAATCCCCTGAGGCTTCGCCAGCCACTATTGCAATTTTTGGCATGATGACACTAACTAGCGGACGATGCCGCGGGTTGAGACGGTTAAAAAGTCGGATAGCATGATAATTTCAGGACAATCTTTTTGCATATTGGCTAATTCAACTTTGGCTTCTTCTAAACTTAAGCCATTGCGGTACAAGGCTTTGTAAGCGCGTTTAATTTGGGTAATGCTTTCTGGGCTAAAACCACGGCGTTTTAAGCCTTCTGAGTTAATTCCATGCGGCTTGGCGTCATAACCAGCGGCGGTAACGTAAGGTGGAACATCTTTAAATACCACTGAGCCAACTGCCGTAATGACATGCGCGCCAATTTTACAGAACTGATGAATAAGCGTAAAACCACCCAAAATCGCGTAATCATGAATATCAACATGGCCGGCCAGCGAGCTGTTATTGGCCAAAATGGTGTTATTGCCAATGGTGCAATCGTGCGCGATATGCACATAGGCCATAATCCAATTATCGTTGCCAATTTTTGTGACGCCTTTATCTTGGATGGTGCCGCGATTAAACGTGCAAAATTCACGAATGGTATTGTTATCGCCAATTTCTAACGTGGTTGGCTCATCGCGGTATTTTTTATCTTGCGGCGCTTCGCCTAATGATGAAAATTGAAAAATCTGATTATTTTTACCAATGGTTGTAGGCCCTTGCAACACAACATGGCTGGCAATGGTGGTGCCGGCATCTACTTTTACATTGGCGCCAATAACTGAATAAGCGCCAACCGTAACACTGGAATCTAGTTCCGCTTTGGGATCAATAATGGCGGTTGGGTGAATTTTTACAGACATTATATTGGCTTAAAATTAGTGATTATTTACTTTAAATTTACAGTGTAAGATATTGTTATTGCTGCTTATCTATTGCCTTTAAGATGCACATCATACTCGCCTCGGCCACCACTGTTCCATCCACTGTGGCAACGCCAGAATACTTCCAAATGCCTTTTAAAATGCGGTCAATTTTTACATTTAAAATAATTTGATCACCTGGCGAAACCGGTTTTTTAAAACGCGCGCTATCAATACCGGCAAAATAATACACAGAATCGTCCGTTGGTTTGGTGCCCATTGTTTTAAACGACAATATGGCCGCTGCTTGTGCCATTGCCTCAACAATTAACACGCCTGGCATAACAGGGTGATAAGGAAAATGGCCAGGGAAAAACGGCTCATTCACGCTGACATTTTTTAAAGCGGTAATCTCTTTGCCAATTTCCATCGAAATAACGCGGTCAATTAACACAAATGGATATCGATGCGGTAGGTGATCTAAAATTTCATGAATATCCATACCGTTGGTATCGTTTTTTTCTGACTCGGTCATATCATTCTCTATGGTTGACGTTGAGAAGTTAATTTTTCAATTGCTTCTTCTAAGGTTTTTATTTTATCGGTTAACTGGCCCATTTTATCCGTTAATTGGCTCAGGTGGCGAATATTTGCAGCCGTCTTTAGCCAAGCATCATGTTCTTGAAACGGCATTAATGCTGTATAAGTGCCTGCTTTTTGAATGGATCGCATAATCATGCTGCCAGGTGAAATGGTCACGTTATCGGCAATCGTCAAATGGCCCAAAATCATAGCAGCGCCACCAATTTTGCAGTGCTTACCAATGATAGCGCTGCCAGCAATGCCAACACAGCCAGCAATCACGGTATGCGCGCCAATGCGGCAATTGTGCGCAATCTGAATCAAGTTATCCAGCTTAGCGCCCTCTTCAATCACCGTATCGTCTATAGCACCACGGTCAATAGTGGTATTAGCGCCAATATCCACATGATTTTGAATCACAACACGGCCTATTTGCGGAATTTTCACCCACACTTTTTGATTGTCTGCTGCGGTGCTTTCGGCATAGCCAAAGCCATCGTTGCCAATCACACAGCCTGAAAATAAATGGCAATTATGACCAATTTGAGTGCCATGTTTAATGGTGACATTTGCTTCTAGTTTTGTGTTATCACCAACAATCGTATTCCGCTCAATCACACAACCCGCGCCAATGGTGACATTTTCACCTAATGTTACATTGGCTTCAATTAAAGCATTGGCGCCAATGCTGCAAGTTTCTGGAATACGTGCAGATGAATCAATTACCGCTGTTAAATGCACGCCGATTGGCGCTATAAATTCTGGATTAAACAATTGCGATAGCCGCGCAAAATACGCATACGGATTGTCGGTTACAATTTTGGGAAGCTGTGTAAGTGCTGCATGTTCTGGCTTAATAATTACCGCGCTGGCAGCGGTATTGTTTAGCTGCGCTGTGTATTTGGTATCGCTAAAAAAACCAATGGCGCCCACTTGTGCAAAGCCAAGTGAGCCCACACGCGTAATTAAAGTATCTTTAGAGCCTGAAACTGAGCCACCTAATTGTTGTGTAATTTCTTGCAGCGATAAATGAAGGCTCATAAAAAAATCTGGATAAAAATGTTTTGATTATGAAATGAGCTTATTTTTTACCTAATAGTTTTAACACTTTATCGGTGATATCAATTTTTTTGCTGGCGTAAGCCACACCGCCGTAAACCACTAAATCGTAGCCGTCTGTTTCAGAAACGGTTTGCACGGCTTTGTTAATGCGGTCTTGCAATACAGATAGCTCTTCGTTTTTACGTAAATTAATATCTTCACGCAATTCGCGTTGTTTGCGCTGAAATTCAATTTTAAGGTTTGATACGTCACGCTCTTTATTGCGACGTTCTGATTCTGATAGTGTCACGCCCTCTTTATCTAAGCTGGCTTCAATATCGCGAATTTGCTTTTGAGTACGGTCTAATTCTTGCGAACGCGGGCTGAATTCGCGCTCTAGTTTTTTACCACTTTCAGCCGTTTGTGGCGCTTCTTGTAAAATTTTATCTACTTGCACATAGCCTACTTTAAGTTCAGCTGCCGCAGCAGGGCTGCTTAAACTGGCGACAAGCGCAAACAAGCTAGCCGAAACTATGGTTTTTAACATTTGATTCAATTCCATCTCCTCACAACATGGGTTTATAACCCACTTTAGCTATTTTACTGATATTGCGTTTAAAACCTATGCTATTACTGCAAGTTATTAAAACTGCTGTCCAAGTTGGAATTGTAAGGTTTGCGTTTGATCGCCTTCTTTAGCATTTAGCGCTTTTGCAAACACCAATTTTAAAGGACCAAAAGGTGAAAACCAGCTAATACCAACACCTGTAGAGTAACGTAACTCACCCAAACTTAGCGATTCGCTATCGGCGTACACATTACCTGCATCAAAAAACGCGCTTAAACGGAATTGCGATGAATTTTTAACCAAAGGTACTGGCACAAATAATTCAGCATTTGCTAATACGCGTCTTGTGCCGCCTACTGCAAAATCTTGTCCTGTTAATGGATCGGTATCGCGCGGGCCAATGGCGCCGTTGTCATAACCGCGAACAGAGTTTACGCCACCAATATAAAAGTTTTTAAAGAATGGGTACACTTCACTGCCATAACTATCCGCGAAACCTAATTCACCATTAAGCAATAAAGTGGTGTCTTTAAATATTTCTTTATACCAAGCGTGCTTGTATTCAACTTTGTAATACTGCAAATCTAAACCTGGCACACTGGCTTCTGCCGTTAATCGCTGTAAAACGCCATCATTTGGAAATAATGTATTGTCACGCGAATCGTGCGTCCAGCCCAAAGAAAGCTGCAATGAGCTATTGCTACAGCCGCTGCTATTGCCGCAGAAATCTAAATATTGTTTTGGGCTGTTGCTAGATAAATCAATTTTAGTGTAATCAGCCGTTAAACCAGCGCTGAAAAAATCACGCTCACTCAAAGGCAAACCAAAGCGCACGCCAGCACCATATGAAGAGCTGCTGTAAGTACCAATATCCAGCGATTGTGTATTAACGTCGCGCCTATACACATCAAAGCCACGACTCACGCCATCGGGCGTAAAATATGGATCGGTAAACGATAAAGAATAAGTGGTGTTCACTTGACCGGTATTAATTTGCGCCGAAACACGATTACCCGTGCCTAAAAAGTTTTGCTGATTAACGGTAACGCCTAAAACCACGCCTTCGTTACTAGATAAACCCGCACCAAACTGCACGCTACCAGTCGATCTTTCGGTTACATTAATATTAACGTCAACCTGATCATTGCTACCCGGCACAGCTGGCGTTTCAATATTCACGTTATCAAAATACTGTAAACGCTCTAAACGCACTTTAGAACGATCAATTTTATCGCCTGCGTACCAAGCCGATTCCAGCTGGCGCATTTCGCGGCGCAATACTGAATCACGCGTGCGCGTATTACCGGTTAAGTTAATACGGCGCACATAAACGCGCTTGCCTGGGTCTACAAAGAAAGTAAACGCAGCTGTATGATTTTCTTTATTAATTTCGGGAATCGCGTTTACATTTGAGAACGCATAACCATCGTTACTCAATCTATCGCTAATCGCTTTGCTTGATTCGGTAATTTTTTGACGATTAAATGTATCGTTTTTAGCGATTTTAATCAGCGGCTGAAGGTCAGCTTCTGGCACTTGTAACTCACCCGCCAGTTTCACATCACTAATGGTGTATTTTTCACCTTCGGTCACGTTAACCGTAATGTAAATATCTTGCTTATCAGGCGAAATCGACACTTGAGTAGAATCAACCGAAAATTCTAAATAACCTTGATTCATGTAAAACGATTTTAAGGTCTCTAAATCGGCTGTTAGTTTTTGCTTGGAATATTGGTCATCTTTATTCCACCAGCTCATCCAGTTTGGCGTGGTTAATAAAAATTCGGCGCGCAAATCTTCTGTGGTAAACACGTTATTGCCGACAATATTAATATCGCGAATTTTGGCAACTACGCCCTCCTCAATTTCAAAGCGCACCGCAACGCGGTTACGCTCTAGCGGGCTAACAATGGTTTTTACGTTTGCGCCATATTTACCCTGCGCTAAATATTGACGCTTAATTTCTTGTTCTGCACGGTCTAGCTGCGATTTATCAAAAATTAAACCTTCTGAAATACCAATTTGCTTAAGACCTTCGGTCATTTTGTCTGAAGGAAAGGATTTATTGCCGCTAAAGTCAATTTTAGCAATGGCTGAGCGCTCTTGCACGGTAACCACCAGTACATCGCCTTCAGCCTCAATGCGCACATCTTTAAAAAAGCCTGTGTTGTATAGCGATTTAATCGCTTGCGTGGCTTTTTCGTCGCTCATTACATCGCCCACTTGTACAGGCAAGTAATTAAAGATAGTGCCGGCTTCGGTGCGCTGCAAGCCTTCTACACGAATATCTTTTACAACAAAAGGCTCAAGCGCCAACACATGTTGACTGAAGAGTGCAAAAACAATAGCTGGGATATGGCGGATTTTAAACAAATGATTAACCCGTAATTAGTCGATTGAAGTCATTAAAAATGGCAATTGTCATTAGCAAACCTAACAACACAAACCCTATTTTTTGTCCAGCTAGCATCGTTTGATCTGACACTGGCGAACCTTTGAATATTTCAACGATATAATACATTAAATGCCCGCCATCTAACACAGGTATTGGTAAAAGGTTAAGCACGCCAATACTAATGCTGACTAAAGCCAGAAAACTTAAGAAGGTGCTAAGCCCTAAATTAGCGCTTTCGCCTGCAAATGTCGCAATGGTTACAGGGCCGCTAATACCTTTAATCGATACTTGCCCAGTGAGCATTCTACCTAACATTTTAAGGCTAAATATGGCGGTATCCCATGTTTTTAAAACGGCTTTTTGCAAGCCTTCAAATGGTGAATATTGTATTTTAATCAATAGTTTATCTAAAACAGCTTGATCAATTTTTACGCTAGCGCCTAACCGGCCAACTTTTTTTCCATTTTCGCTTATTTGTTCTGGGGTTGCCAAAATAGTCAGCGTTTCTTGCGCGCGCTGTATTTTAAATTGTAGCGATTGATTGGGGTTTGCTTTTACGGTGTTAACCACGCTTTCCCAATCTTGCATGTTGACATTATCAATGCTCAATACTTTGTCATTCATCTGTAAATTGGATTTTTGCGCTGCACTATTGGGTAAAATTTCACCCAAAACAGGTGCCAGTGTCGGGCTCATCATCTCTAAGCCCACTTTTTTAAGAATATCAATTTCTGGGTCGCTATCAATGCCATCAAAGCTCAGCACACGCGAGTTCAAATCATTATTTTCATTTAGCGTTTCAATCGCAACCGTTTTGCTGGCAAGCGATTGCTCTAATAGTATCCAACGCGCGTCTGTCCAAGTTTTAATTGGCTCACCTGCCACTTTTTGAATGGTTTCAGCGCTTTTAAAACCAGCGCTTGCCGCCAAGCTATCTTCCGCCACATCACCCACAATTGGGCGCATGCCAGTTACGCCTTGCATTAATAAAAACCAATACAGCAAAATGGCTAATAATAAGTTAGCAACTGGCCCAGCTAATACAATAGCGATGCGCTTCCAAACGTTTTGGCGGTTAAAAGCACGCTTTAATTCGGCTTCAGAATAATCCGTTTTTTCTACATTTTCGCCATTTTCAATTGCCGATTCGCGTTCTGCCCTTAATTCACGCTCTGCCTTTAATTCGCGTTCGTCTAGCATTTTCACAAATCCACCCAGCGGAATTGCTGCCAGCACGAATTCTGTATTATCTTTGCCAAAGGTTTTTTTCCATAACGGTTCACCAAAACCAATTGAAAATCGCAGCACTTTTACATTGCACCAGCGCGCCACCTGAAAATGGCCGTATTCATGTATCGTCACCAAAATGCCGATTGTGATGATAAAGGCGATTATGGTCATCATGCCATTATTGCCTGTTGTTGTTTAACGATTTGCTTTTGTGCAAATTGTCTGGCTTCTGCATCAATGGCCAGCAACTGCTGAAGTGATGAAACCGGTTCAGATTGAATGGCATTTAGCGCCTTTTCAATCAACACAGGAATGCTTAAAAAGTGAATTTGATTATTTAAAAATGACTCTACTGCTACCTCGTTAACCGCGTTCAATATCGCTGGCGCGGTGCCACCAAGTGCTAGCGCATCGTAAGCCAATTGCAAGCAAGGGAAACGTTTGGTATCGGGCGCTTCAAATTCAAGCTTGGCAATTTCCAGCAAATTAAGTGATGCCACGCCTGATTCAATACGATTGGGGTATGCCAACGCGTAAGCAATTGGCGTGCGCATATCAGGGTTGCCAAGCTGCGCCAGCACGCTGCCATCAATATATTCCACCATAGAATGAATGACGCTTTGCGGATGCACAATCACTTCAATTTGCTCAGGTTTTGCGTTAAATAGCCAGTGCGCCTCAATGACTTCCAAGCCCTTGTTCATCAGCGTAGCTGAATCAATAGTGATTTTGGCACCCATCACCCAATTAGGATGTTTAAGTGCCAATGCTGGGGTTACAGCTTCTAATTGTGCTTGAGTGTAACGTCTGAACGGCCCGCCAGAAGCCGTTAATAGAATCTTGCGAATGCCGCTATCGCTTAAATGGCTTAATTGCTGTGGCGGCATTACTTGAAATATGGCGTTATGTTCGCTATCAATTGGCAATAATGTAGCGCCACCCGCTTTCACTGCTTGCATAAACAAGCTGCCAGCCATCACTAGGGTTTCTTTATTGGCCAGCAAAATACGTTTGCCTGCATGCGCGGCGGCCATTGCTGGTTTTAAACCGGCCGCACCTACAATTGCCGCCATAACAATGTCCACTTCGGCATCGCTAGAAACATGCTCTAAACCTGCCATGCCAGATAAAACCGTCGTTTGACTAGCTGTCGCTTTTAATTTTTCGCGTAAATCCAGCGCCGATTTTTCATTCAGCAATACGGCAATTTTTGGCTTAAATTGCAAGCATTGCGCCAACATCACCTCTACATTTGAGTTAGCCGCCAGCGCGTAAACTTCATACAAATTGGCATGGCGCGCAATCACATCCAGCGTTTGTAAGCCTATGGTGCCTGTGCTGCCTAATATCGTGATTTTTTGCAATTTAATTAACCGAAATTATGTAACCGAATTTATATAGCCGAATTATAGTAAGAGAAGGTGTAAATCATCAGTATCGCAATCGGCAAGCTAGGAATAATGCCATCCACGCGATCTAAAATACCGCCATGGCCAGGCAACAATTGGCCACTATCTTTAAGATTAGCCTGTCGCTTCATTAATGACTCAAATAAATCGCCCATTACACCTAAACCAGCAATTAGCCATAATGCGGGGAATACAAACAATTGATGAAAACCAAGGCCATCATTAAAGTAGATAACGGCGCCAAAAATGGTTACGGCAATCATGGCGCCTAAAACGCCTTCCCATGTTTTACCTGGGCTAATGCTGGGTGCCAGCTTATGTTTACCGAAATTTTTACCAGCAAAATAGGCGGCGCTATCGGCAATCCATATGGTTGCTAGCAGCACCAATAGCAGCAATGGGTCAGCCCCTTTTGCGCAAATTAAAGCCAACCAAAGTGACGCAATCAGTAGCAATCCTAATGTGGCCATCAATAATTTATTACTAACAACCGTTTTTGTTTTAAACCAAATTGGCACGATAAAAAACCAAAAAATGGCAACAATAGCAAAAACCAGCAACGATTTAAAAAAGAATAAATGAAAGCCAAATTGCCGCAAAAAATACACCGCTAACAAGCCTGCAACTGCCGCAATTGCTACATAGAATTTATTTTGCAGAGGGCTTAACTGAATCATGCCGCCCCACTCATAAAGCCCAAGCAAGCAAAAAACCAACATGGCATAAGCCCAGCTAATATTGCCTAACATAAACAATGCAGGGATAAAAAAGGCAACCAGTACAGCGGCGGTAATAACGCGGGTTTTAAGCATATGTAAACTAATTACCCGCCGTTAATTGCTCACTGGTGCGACCAAATCGGCGCTCTCTTTGCTGATAAGAACTAATGGCTAATGTGAATGCTTTAGAATCGAAATCGGGCCAAAGCGTATCGGTAAAATATAATTCAGTGTAGGCCAGCTGCCACAGCAAAAAGTTACTCACGCGTTTTTCGCCGCCGGTTCGAATAAACAAATCGGGCTCTGGCGCATAATGCATGGATAAATATGGCGCCATATCTTCTTCTGTATACTCGCCCTGCTTGGCTGGAAGCGCTTTAACCATATTATTAGTGGCCTGCAGAACATCCCAGCGCCCGCCGTAATTAGCGGCAATACTTAATGTTAAGCCGGTATTATTTGCGGTTAATTGCTCAGATGATTCAATTTGCGCCACCAAATCCGCGTTAAAACGTGTACGGTCGCCAATTAAAATTAGGCGAATATTATTGTCATTTAGCTTAACCACTTCACGTTTCAGCGCATCCATAAACAAGCCCATTAAAAATGAGACTTCATCGTCTGGGCGGCGCCAATTTTCGCTACTAAAGGCAAATAGCGTTAAAAACTTTACGTCCATTTGCGCGCATTGCTTAACTAAATCGCGCACAATTTCTACACCACGTTTATGGCCCGCAACGCGCGGTAAAAAACGTTTTCTGGCCCAACGGCCATTGCCATCCATAATCACCGCGATATGCTGTGGAACTTCAGCCGATTCAGGAGTTGCTTGTGTCGTGCTTTTTGATGATTTAGAAAAAAACTTCATGCTAATCGGCTAAACAGCCATCAAATCGGTTTCTTTAGCTTGCAACAATTTATCCACATCAATAACCGCTTTATCGGTCATTTTTTGCACTTCATCTTGCGCACGGCGCTCATCATCCTCACCAATTTCTTTGTCTTTTAGCAGTTTCTTCAACGCATCATTGGCATCGCGGCGCACATTGCGAATGGCCACTTTGGCGCCTTCACCTTCGGTACGCACAATTTTGGTTAAATCGCGGCGGCGTTCTTCTGTCAGCATTGGCATTGGTACGCGAATCAAATCGCCATTAGTGGCAGGGTTTAAGCCCAAATCGCAATCGCGAATCGCTTTCTCTACTTTGCCAATCATGTTTTTTTCATAAGGTTGAACATTAATCGTGCGCGCATCGCCCAAATTAACGTTTGCCACTTGGTTTACAGCCACCATAGAGCCGTAGTACTCAACCATTACATGGTCCAACAAACCAATATGCGCGCGGCCTGTACGAATTTTTGCCAAATCATTTTTAAGTGATTCTAATGATTTTTGCATTTTTAAATCGGCGTTTTTTCTAATTTCTTCCAACATGTGTTTCTCCAACTTTACTTTTTTATTGATGCGAACAAAATTATTTATGAAACAACTACTCTAGTACCTTCTTTTTCGCCCATTACCACGCGCATTAAAGCATCGGCTTTAAAAATATTAAATACCGCAATGGGCATTTTTTGATCGCGACAAAGCGTAAATGCAGTGGCGTCCATCACTTTTAAGTCTTTTGAAATCGCTTCGTCAAACGTAACCGTTTCATATTTGGTAGCTGTGGCGTCTTTTTTAGGGTCAGCCGTGTAAATACCATCTACTTTGGTGGCTTTTAATACAATATCCGCATCGATTTCCATACCGCGCAAAGCCGCAGCCGTATCAGTAGTAAAAAACGGATTACCTGTACCTGCGCCAAAAATAACGACACGGCCTTTTTCTAAAGCGCGTAAGGCTTTAGCGCGCACATATGGCTCTACAAATTCAATGCCAAGCGCGCTTTGCACGCGTGCTTCAACCCCAATATGGCGCATGGCATCTTGCAGAGCAAGCGCATTCATCACCGTGGCCAGCATGCCCATATAATCGGCAGTGGCTCTATCCATGCCCTCTGCTGCAGGCGCTACGCCGCGAAAAATATTGCCGCCGCCAATAACCACGCCAACTTCTACGCCCAAATCCACAATTTGTTTAATTTGCGCAACGATATTAGTAATGGTGTTGCGATTAATGCCATAGGCATCATCACCCATTAAAGCTTCGCCAGAAAGTTTAAGTAGTATGCGTTTATAGGCTGGTTTTGCCATGGTTTACCCTGTTTTAATAGTTTGATTATTTAATCACAAACCCTGCGATTTTACTAAATTTCAAGAACATTTAACCTTAGTATTGTTGGGTTTTAATGCACTTTAAGCCATGTTGTTTAATGATAGACGAAAAAAAAGTGAGCCCAGCATTACGCTAAGCCCACTTTAAAAGTTAAATCATTTTAAACTTTAGCGGCGGCGGCAACTTCTGCGGCGTAATCAACCACTACTTTTTCAATGCCTTCACCCACTGTAAACATAGTGAATGATGCAACCGATGCACCTTTAGATTTTAATAAAGATTCAATCGTATGTTTGTCATCTTTAACAAAAACTTGGCTTAACAAAGTCACTTCTTTTAAGAATTTTTGCACAGTACCATCGGCAATTTTTTCTAACATCGCTTCTGGTTTACCTGCTTCTTTTGCTTTTTCAATAGCAACGCGACGCTCTGCTTCAATCAAGCTTGCATCAATGCCAGAAGCATTTAACGATTTTGGTTTAGCAGCGGCAATATGCATGGCGATATCTTTTGCCAAAGCGTCATCACCACCGACTAAATCGACCAACACACCAATTTTGCTGCCGTGAATATAGCTAGCCAATTTGCCTTGCACAGCTGGGCGCACAAAACGACGTGGCGTGATGTTTTCACCAATTTTACCAACCAATTGCGCACGCGTTTCTTCAACTGTGGCGCCGCGCATTGGTAATGCGTTTACGGCATCAATATCAGCCGCGTCGCTGTTTGAAACGATAGTGGCTAATTCGCTAACGAACTTCAAAAAGTCTTCATTTTTAGCGCAGAAGTCTGTTTCAGAGTTTACTTCAATCATCGCACCCGTTTTACCATCGGCAGAAATAGCAACGCCTACAGTGCCTTCAGCTGCCACACGGCCTGCTGCTTTGCTGGCTTTGTTACCAAAACGTACGCGTAAAATTTCTTCTGCGCGCGTCATGTCGCCTTCTGCTTCAGTAAGCGCTTTTTTACAATCCATCATTGGCGCATCGGTGCGCTCACGTAATTCTTTTACCATGCTTGCGGTAATTTCAGCCATTTTTAGCTCCTAAACTTAAATATTAGTATTCGATATTTTATAAATAGAAAAAGGGGCTATGCGCCCCTTTTTAATTTAATGCATTATTCTGCCGTTGCAACTTCTGCTGGTGCTGTTTCTTCTTGCGCCGATTTAACAATCTCAGTGATTGCATTCTCACGGCCTTCTAAAACGGCATCTGCCATGCCGCGTGCATATAAACGAATCGCACGTGAAGAGTCATCGTTACCAGGAATTACATAAGCAACGCCGTCTGGTGAGTTGTTTGTATCCACAATACCAATCACTGGAATGCCTAATTTAGCCGCTTCAGTAATCGCGCCGCTTTCATGACCTACGTCAATAATGAAAATCGCATCTGGCAAGCCGCCCATTTCTTTAATACCGCCAATTGAACGCTCTAATTTTTCAATTTCGCGCTTGTAACCTAAGGCTTCTTTTTTGCCGAATTTTTCTAAGCTGCCGTCTAATAACATTGCTTCAAAGTCGTGAAGACGTTTGATGGATTGTTTAACAGTTTTAAAGTTAGTTAGCATACCACCTAACCAACGGTGATTAACGTAAGCACAACCAGCGCGTGACGCTTCTTCTTTAACGATATCGCGCGCTTGGCGTTTTGTACCAACGAATAAGATACGGCCTTTGTTAGCCGCTAGCGTACGCGTATATTTCATTGCCTCTTCAAATAGTGGCAATGTTTTTTCTAAGTTTACAATATGAATTTTGTTGCGGTCGCCAAAAATGTACTCAGCCATTTTAGGGTTCCAATAACGGGTTTGGTGGCCAAAGTGAACACCGGCCTCAAGCATTTGACGCATAGTAACTGACATTGTATTGCTCCATGTAAGGGTTAACATTACATTCATCCACAATATTTGCTGGCTTTGTATATTAAGCCGCTCAAACACCCTGTACGGGATGACGTAGTGATTTAAAACAGTTTTAAGTTAGATAAAATTAGATAAAATAAAACTAAAAAATTACTTAATTGACTAAAACCTCAACCAAGTGGCGCGTATAATAGCAAATCTCCCACCCAAACTCAAACAAAACTTGAATTTTTTCAAAGAATTATGACGATTACAATAAACAATACAGATGACATCGCAAAAATGCGAATTGCAGGCAAACTAGCATCTGAAGTGCTTGATTACATTACACCTTTTGTTGTAAACGGCGTTACTACCGAAAAGCTGGATCAGCTTTGCCACGATTATATTGTGAACGTGCAGCAGGCGATTCCTGCGCCGTTGAATTATGCGCCAGATGGTCACACGCCCTACCCTAAATCGGTTTGCACGTCCGTTAACCATGTAATTTGCCATGGCGTACCGGGTGATAAAGTATTAAAAACTGGTGATACGGTGAATATTGATATTACGGTGATTAAAGATGGTTATCACGGCGATACATCGCGCATGTTTCATGTGGGTGAAGTGTCTATTCAGGCTAAACGCTTGTCAGAATTGACTTATCAAGCGATGTGGCTGGGCATTAATAAGGTAAAACCAGACGCAACTTTGGGCGATATTGGTTATGCCATTCAAAGTTTTGCCGAGAAAAATGGCTTTAGCGTGGTGCGCGAATTTTGTGGTCATGGCATTGGTAAAAAATTCCATGAAGACCCGCAAGTGTTGCATTACGGCAGACCAAATACGGGTGTAAAACTGCGCGCTGGCATGATATTTACCATTGAGCCGATGATTAACGCCGGCAAGCGCGATATTAAACAAATGCCCGATGGCTGGACCATAGTGACCAAAGACCGCAGTTTATCGGCACAATGGGAACACACGGTGTTGGTGACTGAAACAGGATTTGAAGTCTTGACTTTATCGGCAGGCTCACCTGCTACACCTGTATTAAATTAATTAAAATGACTGATTTGCAAATTCAGTCTAAGCAGGTAATGCAAGCGTGGCGGCTTGACCTTAAAACGCAGCAACAAGCACTTGAAACGGCGTTTTTTGAGCATCAAAATACCGCCAAGTTACTCAAACAGCAATCTTTATTGATTGACCAACTGCTTAAAAAAATATGGCTACAAGCTAATATTGATGCCGATATCGCGCTAATTGCTGTTGGTGGATATGGGCGCAATCAATTATTCCCTTATTCAGATATTGACCTGCTGATTTTGCTGCCGGATAGCACGCTAAATAATGATGCTATTGCGATTCAAAACCAAAAAATAGAAACCTTAATTGGTTTGTTGTGGGATATTGGACTTAATGTCGGCCATAGCGTACGCACCATGCAAGAATGCATCAGCGAATCGGCGCAAGATGTAACGGTACAAACCAATTTGCTTGAAGCGCGCTTGCTATGCGGCAAAAAATCGGGTTTTCAAGCTTTTTTTAAAGCGGTAACTCAAACCATGGATACCGCCAAATTTTATGCGGCTAAATTCAAAGAGCAAGATAATCGCCACGCCAAATTTAACGATACCACCTATAACTTAGAGCCTAACATTAAAGAAAGCCCTGGCGGCTTGCGCGATTTGCACATGATTTTGTGGCTGGCGCTAAGCCAAAATTTGGGCAAAAACTGGGCCGATTTAGCTAAAAATAACATTATTACCACAACAGAATTACGGCAAATTACGCGCCATGAACGTAATCTGCAAAACTTGCGTGTTCGCTTGCATTATTTGGCCAAGCGCCGCGAAGACAGGCTATTGTTTGACTTTCAAAATGAGCTGGCAAGCGATTTAGGCTGCGTGACTACGCCGCGCAAACGCGCCAGTGAGCAGTTGATGCAAAGTTATTACACCAGTGCAAAATTTATCAATTTAATCAACGAGATTTTGCTTAAAACGTTTGAAAAAATAGCCAATAAAGCCAGACCAAAAATCATGCCGATTAATGCACGATTTGAAGCGCATGACGATCTGCTGGAAATCAAAACTGCCAATGTGTTGCAGCAATATCCAAACGCTATTTTGGAAAGTTTTTTACTGTTGCAGCAACACCCGCAATTAAACGGCATGAGCGCTAATTTAATTCGCGAATTACAGCGCGTTAAAAAAATAGTCAATGTGGATTTTCGTCAATCGGCTGATAACAAAGCCACGTTTTTAGCGATTTTATCGCAGCCAAACGGCGTTAATCACTCATTACGTCGCATGAATCGGTACGGAATTTTAGGCCAATATATTCCTGTTTTTGGTAAAATAGTCGGCCAAATGCAGCATGATTTATTTCATGTTTATACGGTAGATGAGCATATTTTAAATGTGCTGGCTAACTTGCGCCGCTACGCCAAGCCAGAGTTAAAACACGAATTTCCCTTATGTAGTCAACTATTTAGCGATTTTGACAAGCCGCACTTACTTTACTTAGCGGCATTATTTCACGATATTGCAAAAGGACGTGGCGGCGACCATTCCACACTGGGCACCGTTGATGCAAAACGCTTTTGCAAATTGCATGGCTTGACCAAAGAAGATACCAATTTGGTGGCATGGTTGGTAGATGCCCATCTTAAAATGTCTAGCACCGCGCAAAAATGCGATTTATCGGATCCCGAAGTGATTCAACATTTTGCGCATTTAGTTAAAACTGAAAAACGCTTAATTGCCTTGTATTTGTTAACTGTAGCCGATATTCGCGGCACTAGTCCTGTGGTTTGGAATGCATGGAAAGCACGGCTGTTGGAAAGCCTGTTTTATGCCACACAGCATTTACTCAAAAATACGGGTTTTACTACGCAGCAAACCATTGCAAGTCGCCAAATTGAGGCAAAAGAAAAACTCACTCGTTATGGGTTAAAACCTGAGTCTTATCTGGCGCTATGGCAAAACGTAGGAGCTGGTTATTTTACGCGCTTTGAATCCGATGAAATTGCTTGGCAAAGCCGCTTGTTAACACCGCATGTATTATCTGAAAAGCCAATTGTGCGCGCGCGTTTAAGCCCAAATGGCGATGGTATTCAGGTGATGATTTACACGCGCAACCAAGATGATTTATTTGCGCGCATTTGTAATTTCTTTGACCGCATGGCGTATAACATTGTGCAAGCCAAAATTTATACCACCAATCATGGCTATGCGCTTAATAATTTTATTGTTTTAGATCAATCAGGTAAATCAGTTAGTTACAGTGGTTTATTAAAATTTATTGAGCTAGAACTAACAAAAAAAATAGAAATTGATAATCCGTTAGAAGCGCCATTACAAGGCCGCGTTAGCCGCCAAGTAAAGTATATGTCGATTAAAGCGCAAGTAAAAATCACCACCGAATTACAAGGCAACTACCTTACTTTAGAAATTGTGGCGGGTGATAGGCCTGGGCTTTTAGCTTACGTTGCCAACGTGCTGTTGCAACATGATATTGAGTTGCATAACGCCAAAATTAATACCTTAGGCAATCGCGCCGAAGATAGCTTTTTGATTTCGGCCAAACAAAATGCGCCTATAAATGCCGCTAAAATTGAGCAGCTGATTCAAAGCTTAAGCAATATATAAGGGCTTTTTTAACTTAGCAGTGTTTATCGTGATGTGTTTGATTATTGCCTGCTTGATTCATATACTTGATTCATATAACAATCCCAAAAACAAAAAAGCCTAGCTCTAAAATAGAAGCTAGACTTTTAGTTGCAAGCTGGATTTATACTAAAACCAGCTTTTACAAACCCTAAAACTATGAGTGTTTGTAATGTTTTTTCAGTTGCTTAACAACTTCCCATTGTGATTTCATGCCTTTTGGGAAAACAACGAAATCACCGGCTTTAATCACTACTTTTTCGCCGCCTTGTGGTGTTACATGAATTTCGCCTTCTAAAAGGTAAGCGCTCTCTGTCATGCCGAAATCTAATGGAAATTTAGACACTTCTTTTTCCCAGATAGACCAGCTAGCAACGCCTAGCTCTTTTAATTTCTCTTCTGACGGGTTATGGTCAACGATAATTTGGCTCATGTTAAATCCTTAAAAATAATGAATAAACTTTTAAAAACAAATGCCGCTTAAATAGTTAAAGCGGCATTTAAAATTTGGCGGAAGAGGTGAGATTCGAACTCACGGTGGGCTCGCACCCACGACAGTTTTCAAGACTGTAGCATTAAACCGCTCTGCCACTCTTCCTTATATAAAACCTTTGTTACTTTTAGACTATTTTTAGAACAGTCTTGAGGACTGTAGCATGCCGACATTTAAACCTCGCGCTCTGCCACTCTTCCTAATGTAAAACCTTTGTTACTTTTAGACTATCTTTAGAACAGTCTTGAGGACTGTAGCATGTCGAAATTGAAACCTCGCGCTCTGCCACCCTTCCAATCTTATCTGCGAATCAACGTTGTGTTAATCGCGAAAGACCGCATTATAGCAAACAATTAGTCGTCTTGAATATCCTGATTTGGAAAAAGTACGTCAGTAAAGCCAAAATCTTTTAAGTTTTTGATGCGCATGGGGTATAAAACACCAATTAAGTGGTCGCATTCGTGCTGTACCACTCTGGCATGAAAGCCGCTAACCAGTCGGTCTATTGGGTTTCCAAACTGATCAAAGCCTGTGTAATGCAAACGCATGTGCCTTGGCACAATACCGCGCATGCCTGGAACGGACAAACAACCTTCCCAATCATCTTCCATTTCAGCTTGAATGGGCGTTAACACTGGGTTAATTAAAACGGTATAAGGCACTTGTTCAGCATCTGGGTATCTTGGGTTGCTGCCAACGCCAAAAATAACAACTTGCAAGCTCACACCAATTTGCGGCGCGGCAATACCGGCGCCTATCATGTGTTCCATAGTATCTTGCATATCTTGTATTAAGGCATGTAATTCGGGCGTATTAAATTGCTCAACAGGCTGTGCTTGTTGCAGCAAAATGGGGTCGCCCATGCGTAAAACTGTTTTAATTGCCATTTTATATTGACCTAATTAATTGGCGTGATGCACGCGCACTGTTTCTTCAATTAAGGCGCGCACTTTAATCATCGTTAAATCTAAAGTGGTAATCACCTCTTCATAATGAATGCCATTGGCACTATCGCCCCGCCCTGCGGCTTGATTGGCTATTGGGCAGATGGCCGCATATTGCAAACCTAGCTCACGCGCTAAAACCGCCTCAGGCATGCCAGTCATGCCAACTAAAGTCGCACCATCGCGCTCTAAACGATTAATTTCAGCGGCCGTTTCTAGCCTTGGGCCTTGCACACAAGCGTACACGCCACCATCGTGCAAGGCTTGATTAATATTTATCGCCGCTTGCTTACATAATTGACGTAATAAATTGGAATAAGGTTCTGTGAAATCAATGTGTTTAACAGGCAACTCAATCCCATCGTGATAGGTATTTTTGCGGCCATGCGTGTAATCTAAAATTTGATTTGGCAAGACAATATCACCCGCTTTTAAATCGTTGCTAATACCGCCAACCGTTGCAACGGCCAATAGATGTGTCACACCGACAGAATGCAGCGCCCAAATATTGGCGCGATAATTCACCGCATGCGGCGGAATAGTATGGCCGCCGCCGTGCCGCGCTAAAAATACCACCTCTTCACCGGCAATTTCGCCAAAAATAAGCGGCTGCGATGACTCGCCATAAGGCGTGCGTGCAATTAGGCGCCTGATGACGGTTAAATTATCCAATTGCGTTAAACCGGTACCACCAATTATTCCCAACATAAAAACCTAACGTATATGCAATATTATTTGCGATTATTGTAGCGCATGATAGCGGCTTGCGCTGTAGGATTACGCGGTTTTATGGCATACTTTGCGCTATGAATACAAACGACAAGACAATTGACCTAATGAAAGATAGTTTGGCTGATAGCTTGGAAGCCTCTCAGTCTCATTACGAAAATTTTCCTGTCGCTTCACACTTTTTGCCCAAGCGTTTGCGTCATCCAATCGCGCTTATTTACACTTTTGCGCGGCAAGCTGATGATTTTGCCGATGAAGGCAATCACCGCCCTGCCACAAGGCTTGCCAACTTACACGGCTTTAAAGACCAACTCGATTTAATTCAAGCCAACAGCAAAACAAAATCGCCATTTTTTACCGAATTTGGCGATATGGTGCGTGAGTACAATCTACCGTTAGCGCCATTTTACGATTTGCTGGATGCGTTTGGTCAAGACGTGACTAAAACGCGTTATAGCAATTTTTTTGAGCTTTTGGATTACTGCCGTCGCTCTGCCAACCCAATAGGCGCTTTGTTGTTGCACTTATTTGGCAAAGCCACGCCAGAAAACTTAATCTATTCCAATCAAGTGTGCACGGCTTTGCAGTTGATTAATTTTTACCAAGATATTGCCATTGATTTTGAAAATGACTTTCATCGCAGCCGCATTTACTTATGCCAAGATGAAATGCGCGAATATGGCGTAACTGAGGCACAAATCGCCAGCCAGCATGTCAACAGAAACTGGGAACGGTTTATGCTGTTTAATATTGATCGCGCCCAAAAAATGTTAGATGCCGGCAAGCCTTTAGAGCATATTTTACCTGGCCGAATTGGCTTAGAAATGCGCATGATTATTGGCGGCGGCGACCGCATTTTATATAAATTAAAAAATGTTCAAGGTGACATTTTTAAACACAGGCCACACTTAAAAGCCTGGGATTGGCCGCTGATTTTGCTAAAAGCGTTACTTACCTAATATTTCCACTTACTTTTCAGATTTTTTACATTCATGACGCCACAGCAATATTGCCAACAAAAAGCTGCTCAAAGTGGCTCTAGCTTTACCCTTAGTTTTATTTTTCTACCCAAAACTCAACGCCATGCCATGGTGGCACTGTATGCATTTTGCCGTGAGGTAGATGATGTAGTGGATGAATGCACCGATTTTAATGTGGCGCAAACCAAGCTTAATTGGTGGAAAACCGAAATTAATAATTTGTATGCCAATACGCCTCAACATCCGGTTACTAAGGCCTTACAGCCATTTATTGCGCCATTTAATCTGGCTAAAGAGCATTTTTTAGAGATTATTGATGGCATGGAAATGGATTTAAAATTCAATCGCTATGAAGATTTTAAGCAATTACAATTATATTGCTACCGCGTAGCTAGCGTGGTTGGTTTGTTATCGGCGCAAATTTTTGGTTTCAAAAATCGCCAAACACTAAAATATGCGCATGATTTAGGCATGGCGTTTCAGCTCACTAATATTATTCGCGATGTAGGTGAAGATGCGCGCCGTGGCCGTATTTACTTGCCCTTAGACGAATTAAAAAAAGCCAATGTTTCTGAAGAAGATATTTTACAAAGCCGCGAAACGGCGCAGGTAAAAGAGTTAATGGAATATCAGATTGAGCGCGCCGAAACCTATTATGATAAAGCCTTGCGCGAATTGCCGCGTGAAGATGCCAAACAGCAGCGCACCGGCTTAATGATGGCGGCGATTTACCGCACGTTGTTGCGCGAGATTTTGCAAGATGGCGCACAAAAAGTGTTAAATGCGCGCATTTCCTTGGGCGGTTTTAGAAAGTTATGGTTAGTTTACGCGGTTTGGTTAAAGCAATCTTGGAGTTAACACTAAAAATAAGAGGTTGAGCTATGAAAAAAACAGTGCAAAAAAATAAAATGCACATAGCGATTATTGGTGGCGGTATGGCGGGCTTAGCAGCCGCTTCTGAACTGGCCGAACAAGGCATAAAAACCACACTGTTTGAAGCGGGGCCTCATTTTGGTGGGCGTGCACGTAGCGTGGCGATTGAATTTAACAGCCAAACTTTTCAGGTAGATAACGGCCAACATATTTTATTAGGCGCTTATCAAGAAACACTTAAGCTGTTGACCAAGGTGGGCGTTGATGAAAAAACCGCTTTTACGCGGCTGCCTTTGGCGCTTAATATGCTTTCCGCGCATAACAAACAAGGCTTTAAGCTCAATTGCGATAATTTTCTACCGCATCCATTTAATCTGCTAGTCGGTTTTTTAGGCTGCCAAGGCTTAGGCTTTATTGAGCGCATTTCAACCATTTTATTCATGGCTAGGCTCAAAAGAGCCAGCTATCGCTTAACAGAAGATGAGCCATTAAATAATTTTTTGCTTAAAAATGGGCAATCGCACCATACAATCAATGTGCTGTGGGAACCCTTATGCTTAGCGGCTTTAAACACGCCGATTGAATTGGCCAGCAGCAAAGTGTTTTTAAATGTAATGGGTGATGCGTTTAGGCATAAAAAAACTGATAGCGATTTTTTAATCCCAAAATTGGATTTATCGCAAATTTTATCCACGCCGATTACGCGCTATTTGCAAGAAAAAGAAGTCAATTTATTCACCAATAAACGCATTCGCAGCATTAAAGAATCTGAACACGGCTTTAATGTTTCTACCCGATTAGAAACGCATGAATTTACCCATGTAATTATTGCTACGCCGGCCAAAGTATTAAAAGAGCTAACGGTTGATTTGCCTAAATTGGACTTTATAACATCGCAAACAACACAATATGAAGACCAGCCAATTTATACGATTTATCTGCAATACCCAAGAAACATAACATTAACGCAACCCATGCTGGGCTTAGTTGATTCAACCAGTCAGTGGGTGTTTGATCGCGGCCAATTATGCGGTCAGCATGGCTTAATTGCGGTGGTGATTAGTGCACAAGGCAAGCATCAAAAACTCACGCAGGATATGCTGGCGCTTAAGGTGGCACAAGAGTTACACCACGCAATTCCCAATTTGCCTAAACCACTTTGGCATAAAGTAATCGCTGAAAAACGCGCCACTTTTTCTTGTACCGTTAATTTACCAAGACCTGCATATGTAACGCCTTACCAGCATTTATATTTGGCGGGAGATTACACGTATGCGGATTATCCAGCCACGATTGAAGGGGCGGTGAGGAGCGGATTGGCTTGCGCGCACTTGATTTTGAAGTAATCTAGACTTTTAAAATAGTTTAGATTTAAAAACTTAGAATTTCAAAAATAGTTTTAAATTAGCTGTTGCGCAATTGATTTAAAGCCTGCTCTAAACGCTCTACCGCAATCACTTCTAAGCCTGCGATTATAGCTTTGGGCGCGTTGGCTTTTGGCACAATGGCTTTAGTAAAACCCAATTTTGCTGCTTCTTTTAATCGCATTTGGCCGCCTTGCACAGGGCGCACTTCACCAGCCAAACCAACCTCACCAAACACAATAAGTTTGTTATCTAATGGCTTGTTTTTTAACGAAGAAACAATAGATAACAATACAGCTAAATCCACTGCTGGCTCTGCAATTTTAACGCCACCCACTGCATTAATAAACACATCTTGATCAAAACAAGGAATGCCTGCATGGCGATTTAACACCGCCAGCAACATGGCCAAGCGATTCTGCTCTAAGCCTGTCGCCAATCGCTTAGGGCTAGGTGCATGGCTTTCGTCTACCAATGCTTGAATTTCGATTAACAGCGGTCGCGTGCCTTCCATGGTCACGGTGATGCAGCTACCGGCCACTTGTTCTTCATGATGCGATAAAAATAGCGCGCTGGGGTTAGATACTTCGCGCAAGCCATGCTCTGTCATGGCAAACACGCCAAGCTCATTCACCGCACCAAAGCGGTTTTTAAAAGCACGAATCAGGCGGAAAGAAGAATTCTGGTCGCCCTCGAAATATAAAACGGTATCCACGATATGCTCTAAAACGCGCGGCCCAGCTAGCGAACCCTCTTTGGTGACATGCCCTACCAAAATAACGGTAATACCTAATTGTTTAGCTAAGCGCGTTAATTGCGCCGAACATTCGCGCACTTGCGCCACCGAACCCGGCGCGGATTGCAGCGCTTCTGAATAGACGGTTTGAATCGAATCAATCACCGCAATATTCGGTTTGTGTGTTTGTAAGGTAGCTAAAATCTTTTCAAGATTAATTTCTGCCAATAATTCCACTTGGCTGGCATCTAAACCCAAACGTTTGGCACGCATGGCAATTTGCTGAGGTGACTCTTCACCGCTGACATAAATGGCTTGTGCGGATTTTCCTAGATGACAAAGTACTTGCAGCAATAAGGTGGATTTACCAATGCCAGGATCGCCACCAATTAACACCACCCCGCCCTCAACCAAGCCACCGCCCAACACGCGGTCAAATTCGCTAATGCCCGTTGGTGTTCTTTCAATATCGGCCGCTTGAATGCTGCTAAGCTTTTGTAATTGGCTGGATGCCGCTAGACCTTCAAACTTATTGGCATAACGATTATTAGAAGTGCTAGTTTCGGCGACCGATTCAACCAGCGTGTTCCAAGCTATACAGCTTGGGCATTGGCCTTGCCATTTAGATTCAGATGCGCCGCATTCTGTGCAGGTATAAACGGTTTTAGCTTTAGCCATATTGCTTAATAATAAGCCTAATAATTATCTTGAATATAGCCAGCGTTGGCAAAGTTTTCAAAGCGGGTATTTTCGCCAATAAAGGTTAAGCGCACGCGGCCAATCGGGCCGTTACGTTGTTTGCCGATGATAATTTCAGCTGTGCCTTTATCTTCACTATCGGGGTTGTATACTTCATCGCGGTAGATAAATAGAATCAAATCCGCATCTTGCTCAATCGCGCCAGATTCACGCAAATCGGACATCACAGGGCGTTTATCAGGTCGTTGTTCTACGCTTCGATTCAGCTGGGAAAGCGCCACCACTGGGCAATCTAGCTCTTTAGCTAAGGCTTTTAATGAACGCGAAATTTCAGAAATCTCAGTCGCGCGGTTTTCACCTTGTTTACCGGCAGGGGCCGACATTAATTGTAAGTAATCAATCACAATTAAGCCCAATTTACCGCATTGGCGGTGCAATCGACGCGCCCTTGCGCGCACATCAAAGCTGCTTAAACCTGCGCCTTCATCAATAAAAATTGGCGCTTCATTTAGCTTGCCTAATGCCGTGGTCAGTTTTTCCCAATCTTCATCTTCTAAACGGCCTGTACGCATGCGATGCTGATCCAAGCGCCCTACTGAGCCAATCATCCGCATGGCTAGTTGGGTTGAAGCCATCTCCATTGAGAATACAGCCACTGGCAAACCAGTATCTAGCGCTACGTTTTCGGCAATGTTGAGTGAAAATGCCGTTTTACCCATCGATGGTCGACCTGCAACAATAATTAAATCACCACCTTGAAAGCCCGACGTCATGGAATCTAAGTCACTAAATCCAGTTGGAATACCCGTTACATCCGATGGATTATCGCGCGAAAACAGCATATCAATACGCTCTGCCACTTGCGGCAATAACTCTTTAATATCTTTAAAGCCTTGGCTGTTGCGCTGCCCGCCTTCGGCAATCTGGAAAATTTTGGCTTCTGCTTCATCTAACAATTGCTGCGCATCACGGCCATTGGGGCTATAAGCACTTTCGGCAATGCCGCTACCAACCGTCACCAATTTACGCATAATCGCGCGTTCGCGCACAATTTCGGCATAGCGACGAATATTGGCGGCCGTTGGCGTGTTTTGCGCTAATGAGGCTAAATAAGCAATGCCGCCAATAGTGGATAATTCGGCGGTACTTTCCAGCGATTCCGCCACAGTGACAATATCTGCAGGGCGATTACGCTCAATTAACTTGGCGATATGCTGAAATATCGTTTTATGGTCAAACTGATAAAAATCTTCTGCCCTTAAAAGATCAGCAATTTTATCAAGCGCCTCGTTTTCAAGCAGCAAGCCGCCAATAACAGATTGCTCTGCTTCTATTGAATGTGGGGGAAGTTTAAGGGAATCTAGTTGTTCATCAGCCATGGGCGAATTATATCAGTCAGGTTCAAGTTAAGCTCAAGTTATGCTTAAGTAATGTTTAAGTGGCTTATAAACTCAAGCGGATAACGCTTTATGCCTAGCAAGATGTTGCCTATAGAGTAACCATGCCACCGCTAAGCAATGTGCTAAACCAACCAATATGGGCACGCCATTTTCACCAACACTTGGCGCTAAAACCAACGGGAAAAATATAAAGCCCAATGTTCTTGGCAACAATAATGGCAATAAAACGTAAAGCAATATCAGATAAAAAATCGTGGTCATCACGGCGCGCTGCGGTTTTTGGCTTAAACTAAAATAATAAAGCAGGCCAATATCGCGCATCATTAATAACAAGCTCATTAAGCCAATTACCACGAACGATTGCCCTTCTCGCAGTGATTTTGCTGAATAAAAGCTACTAAATGTAGAATCTAAACTGGTAAATGGTAAGGCAATTAAACAAAAAACGGCCAAAATTAAAAAATAAGGCGTGTGTTTTAAAGCCTTTTCTGGCGTTTTTGCAAGCCAGGGATTCATACACCGCCGCAAGCTGGCTAAATCGCGCTTTTCGGTTAATGCGCCCAAGTAAGACATCAAAATGGCAAACACAAATGCGAGACTAGCAAAGTTGCCAATGCTTAGCGCGTTGTAAAATCCCAGCACATAAAATGCGCTAAATAATACAAAACTTAGCATGGCCCAAGGCTTAGTTTTAATTTGTAAGGCCGTTTGCATAATGCGGTAACTTGCCAGCCATGCCCATGCCGTATAAATCAATAAGGATACATTGACGAATCCCCAATAGCTTAAATCTTGGCCATACCAAGCTTGAGTTGGTTGATTAGAACCATAAATCATTCGGCCAATAATAGGCACCAACACCACTATAAACAATAAGTTTAAGCCTCTGGGTATGGCCACATTGTTTTTGGCGGCAATGAGCGCTGAAGCAAAGGCGAAAGCTTGTGTGATTAACGCGCCTAAAATTAAGCCAATGATGATTTGATACTGATTTGATTGTATATTTAGCTGAGCTGTAAATAACATCATCACAAGGCAAAGCAAGCCGATGTACCAAACAAAAGCAGTAGCGCCAAACAACTTGCCCCAAACCAATTTAAATGGCGACAATGCCGATAAGCGCTGATTATCCCAAGTGCGGTTTTGCAGCTCATCGCTAACGCTGGAAAACGCTAATTGACTACCCCATAAAATTGTCACAATAACAAAAATGCTTTTAGCGATGGTGTAACTTATAGCGCCACTACTATCGTTTTGCATCGCAACATAAAAAATCAAACCCAGCAATACCGGCACCGCGATAAGCCTTTGTACGCTTAGCTCCAGCCAAATATTGCGTTTAAATTCTGGATTGTTAATCATGGGTTGGCACTTTCTGCATTAACCGCTTTTAAATAATGTTGCTGCATATTGGTTTCCCGCAAATTAAATCGATTAATCGAAATATCGGCTTGTATCAGCAATTTAATTAACTGGTGGCGCGCAACTATCGCCTCATTAATTTGCAAATTGGCCACATTAGATGCAATTTCTAATTGGTTAACACCAGCAATATTGGCAACTAATTCGCTTAATTTACTGGCATCCGCAATATGCACCAACTCAATTTCAATTTGGCTCATGTGTTGCAAAGGCGTTTCATTAACTATTTGTTGCTGCAAAATTTTGCCATCTTTTAGCACCAGCATTTCGGTGGAATAATCTTCTAATTCCGCCAAAATATGGCTAGAAACAATCAAGGTCATGCCACTTTGTTTAAGCGCGATAAATACCTGACTCAAGCTGTGCCTTGCTTCCGGGTCTAAACCAGAGGCTGGTTCATCTAATAATAGCAAGCTGGGTGAATGGATAATGGCTTGCCCGATAGCAACACGTTGGCGCTGCCCGCGGGATAAATTGCCCGCCAAGTTGTTGAGTTTATTGCTTAAATCCAATTTTTCGGCCGTTTGATTCACTAGTCGATCAATTTGATCAGCCGCTACGCCTTGCGATGCGGCGGCGAAAGTTAAACACTGGCGCACGCTTAATGCATCATAAAGTCCAAAATGATCAGATAAATAACCAATTTTTGCATGACTAGCGCGTGGGTCATCCAACACATCCACATCATTTAATAAAACTTGCCCCGATAACGGATATTCGAGTGCGGCGATGCAGCGCAATAGCGTAGATTTACCCGCGCCGTTTGGGCCAACCAAGGCGGTGATACTGCCGCTGGTGATAGTAAAACTAACGCAATCGAGTGCACGCGTTCCGGGATATTCAAATGTGAGTTGTTTAACTTGAATTAAAGGCGTTGAATTCATGGCAAAACCTGTAAGGTACGATTTTGGCATGATAGCGTTTTGATTCACTAAAAAATAGCTTAATAAAAAATTGAATAATTAGTTTTTAATAACCAATATTGATAAATAATTATTTGTAAACTATTTAGGCCAATAAAAAAGGCGACCTAAGTCGCCTTTTTTACTTAATACGTTTTTTTAAAACTTAAGCCGCTTCGCCAACCACTGTTACGGTAATATCCACCACAACATCGTGATGCAATGCTACTGTTACTGGGTGATCACCAATGGTTTTTAATGGACCATTTGGCATACGCACTTCAGATTTAACCACTTCAAAGCCATTAGCAATAAGGCCTTCAGCCACATCACCATTAGTTACAGAGCCAAATAAACGGCCATCTACACCCGCTTTTTGCGCTACTTTTAAAACAAATGAAGCTAATTTTGCACCGCGAGCTGTTGCTGCAGTCAAGATATCCGCTTGTTGTTTTTCAAGTTCAGCACGTTTAGCGGCAAATTCAGCTTTGTTGGCTTCAGTTGCGCGTTTTGCTTTGCCTTGTGGAATCAAAAAGTTACGGCCGAAACCGTCTTTAACTTTAACGATATCACCCAACACGCCTAGGTTTGCTACTTTTTCTAATAAAATAATTTGCATAGTATTCTCCTTAAGCCCTAATTAACCTGGGTGCTTGTCTGTGTACGGCATTAAAGCCAAGAAACGTGCGCGTTTAACAGCACTGGTTAATTGACGTTGGTATTTTGCTTTTGTACCCGTCATACGAGCCGGAATAATTTTTGCATTTTCTGAAACAAAATCTTTTAACAAATCAACATCTTTGTAATCAACTTCTTTGATGCCTTCTGCACTGAAACGGCAGTAACGGCGGCGTTTATACATTTCTCTTGCCATGATGTAACTCCTAATATTCTTTAACTATTCTTTAATAGTCGGCTGCGTTTTAACAGCCTCTAATTGATTAATGTGCATGACCAATTGATGACTTTTTGCACTGCGTTTGGCCAAAAAACCTTTGGCTTTGATTAAAGTGCCGGCTTGAATATTCAGTTTTGCCAGTTCGCCCGCTAAATTACCAAGCACAACCGCATTCACTTCACATTCTACTTTTCTCTTTAATCCCGCTTCAATTTGTTCTGAAGCGTGCTGCAATACAAAACTCAACAGGGCCATACCTGCTGGCGTGTAGCGTATTGGCTCTATAGAAAGCACAACTCCGCTAATCACCAGCGTATTCAAACTTAAGCTGCTGCAACCTCAGTTGCGGCCGGCGCTGGTGCTGATGCAGGTGCTGCGTCTTTAACCAACACTGATTTAGATTTTTCTTCTTTCATCATTGGGCTAGGTGCAGTTACCGCTGTTTTAGTGCTCATTGTTAAATGGCGCAAAACCGCATCGTTAAACTTAAAGCCATGCTCAAGTTCGTCTAAAACGGTTTGATTGCACTCAATGTTCATTAAAACGTAATGTGCTTTGTGGATTTTTTGGATTGGGTAAGCCAATTGACGACGGCCCCAGTCTTCTAAACGGTGCATAGTGCCGCCGTTGGTAGTTACTAGCGCGCGATAACGTTCAATCATCGCTGGCACTTGCTCGCTTTGGTCCGGATGGACGATAAAAACTACTTCATAATGTCGCATGAAATCTCCTTGTGGTTTGCAGCCACCCGATATGCTGTCG
>JBKJIJ010000012.1:0-94342 GCA_046598525.1 Methylotenera sp.
ACAACCAACGGCGCGGGTGAAATATCCGGCAGCGTTGTGTTAGGTCGTTAATTTAAGCATAAAATAAAAAAGCCCGCATTTTGCGGGCTTTTTACATTTCATTTTATATATCAATCAGAACGGAATATCATCCTCAAAGTCATCAAAATTGCCGCCGCCAGATTGTGATGCGGCTGGTTTTGCCGCTGGTTGACTAGCTGGTGCGGATTGACGTGGTTGACCTTGATTAGATGGCGTTTGATTAAATTCATCTTGGCCACCGCCTTGATCCATGCCGCCGTCATAGCTAGTATTTGAGCTGCCGCTGTCTTTGCCGCCTAACATTTGCATGCTATCCGCAATAATTTCGGTGCTGTAGCGCGTTACGCCATCTTTTTCCCATTTACGGGTTTGCAAGCGGCCTTCTACATATACTGGGCGACCTTTTTTAAGGTATTCGCCTGCAATTTCGGCCAATTTGCGGTACATCACAATATTGTGCCATTCGGTTTTTTCTTGTTTGACGCCTGATTTGTCTTTCCAGTTTTCAGTCGTTGCAATACTAAAATTGGCTACCGCTTCGCCGTTTGGCATGTAGCGCACTTCTGGGTCGCGACCTAAATTTCCCACTAAAATCACTTTATTAACTGATGCCATTATCTGCCCCTATCAATTTTAAAATATTCTGCTCTATTAACGTTTGGCTATCGGTACTTTGTTGATTATTCACTTTTACAATCAACAGTTGTTCTTGCGCAATCGCTACCGCCTCATAAACACCCGCCATTTGGGATATCTCCTGGGCCAGCGTGGTTGCTTGTTGCGCGTTTAAATCGTTTAAGTGATACATTTTTGTGCGCACCGCAGGTGGTGTAATCATACCAAAAGTTAACACTAACCAAATGCACATTAACACGGCGCAAAAAATAAAGACGGCCGAATAATCAAAACGATGCGATAAATAACCGCCCACTACCGCGCCTAAAAATATGCCAAAAGATTGCGCTGTACTATGCACGCCCATTGCCGTGCCTTTTGAAGCGGCGGGTGCCATTTTTGAGATTAATGATGGCAACGATGCTTCTAAAATATTAAACGCGGTAAAGTAAACAAGAAGCGAGATAACCACGCCCCAAAATTGGTGAATGGTGCTGGCGAATAAAATTTGCGCAACCAACATTAAAGCCACCGCACCAATAAACACTGTTTTTAGCTTTGCGCGTTTTTCACCAATAATAATGGCAGGCAACATCAGCACAAAAGACGCGATTAAAACCGGCAAATACACTTGCCAATGGCTATTTACGTTCATGCCGCTGGTTTCGGTTAAGGCAAATGGCACCACAATAAACATGGCCATTTGCGCGGCATGCAATGAAAAAGTACCAAAATTAAGACGCAACAATTGTCTATCGCGCAACACGCTTTTCATTTTTTCGGGCGCGGCTTGCGCATCGGAATGAAACTGGCTTAAAACTGGGTCTGGCACATAATATTTAATCACCAAAATAGCCAAGGCCGACAAAACCGCTGTCATCCAAAAAATACCAGAAACACCAATCCATTGATTAAGCAAAGGCCCTGCCACAAGGGACAGCGCAAACGTAATACCAATAGTACCGCCAATCATCGCCATGGCTTTGGTGCGGTGCTCTTCGCGCGTTAAATCCGCCACCAGCGCGGTTACTACGGCAGAAACGGCACCCGCACCTTGAATCGCGCGGCCAATTATCACCATGTAAATATCGGTTGCCAATGCCGCAACCACGCTGCCGATGATAAATAAAACCAAGCCAATATAAATCACTTTTTTGCGGCCATATTTATCAGAAGCAATGCCAAACGGCAGTTGCAATAACACCTGCGTTAAGCCATAGGCGCCAAGTGCTAAGCCAATTAAAGTGTGGTTGCTACCGCCTTTTAATGTTTCGGCATACACCGAAAAAATAGGCAGAATTAAAAACATACCCAACATGCGCAGGCCATAAATAGAGGCCAAACTGATGGTGGAACGCAACTCTGTTGGCGTCATTTTGTCGGAGATTTGCATGGGATGGTTTTGGTTATCGATTTTTATTACAGAAAAATTTAGCTGAAAACACAATAATTGCGTATATTAACAGGTTGCCTTAATTTTCGATAAAGCTAGATGGAATATATCAAAATCCGCGGTGCTCGCACGCACAATCTCAAAAACATTTCGCTGGATATTCCGCGCAATAAATTGGTCGTTATTACTGGGCTTTCTGGCTCTGGTAAATCCAGTTTGGCGTTTGATACCTTATATGCAGAAGGCCAGCGCCGTTATGTAGAAAGCCTTTCAGCGTATGCGCGTCAGTTTTTGGCACGCATGGATAAACCCGATGTGGACTTGATTGAAGGCTTATCGCCAGCAATTTCGATTGAACAAAAATCCACTTCGCATAATCCGCGCTCAACCGTTGGCACGGTCACCGAAATTCACGATTATTTGCGCCTGCTTTATGCGCGCGCTGGCGACCCAGAATGCCCAGAACACCATATTAAGCTTGAAGCACAAACCGTTAGCCAAATGGTGGATAGCGTTTTAAATCTGCCAGAAGAAACCAAGCTGATGATTTTGGCGCCTGTGGTGGCCAATCGCAAGGGCGAGCAAGTAGATTTATTTGAGCAATTAAAAGCGCAAGGTTTTGTGCGCGTGCGCGTAGATGGCAAAATTTATGAAATGGATGAGTTACCGAAGTTAACCAAAACGGTGAAACATTCGGTAGACGTAGTGATTGACCGCATTAAAGTGAAGGCCGATTTAAAACAGCGTATTGCTGAATCATTTGAAACGGCATTGCGTTTGGCCGAAGGCAAAGCCATAGCAGTCGAAATGGATACGGATAAAGAGCATCTGTTTTCAGCCAAGTTTTCTTGTCCTGTGTGTGATTACTCACTTGCCGAATTAGAGCCGCGCTTGTTCAGCTTTAATAACCCAATGGGCGCTTGCCCTAAATGTGATGGTTTAGGAAATATCAGCTTTTTTGATCCTAAACGTGTGGTGGCTTTCCCCACTTTATCGTTAGCCAGCGGCGCCATTAAAGGCTGGGATAAACGCAACCAGTTTTATTTTCAAATGCTGCAAAGCTTGGCTGCACACTATAATTTTGACCTTGAAATGGCGTTTGAAGAATTGCCAGTTCCGATTCAAGATGTTCTATTAAACGGTTCTGGGCGCGAAGTAGTGGCCTTTAAATACTTAAACGAACGCGGTACATTTTTTAGCAAAACGCATACGTTTGAGGGCATTTTAAATAATTTGCAACGCCGTTACCGCGAAAGCGATTCAACCGCGGTGCGCGAAGAATTATCTAAATATTTAAACAACCAAGCTTGCCCAGAATGCAGCGGCACGCGTTTACGTCGCGAAGCGCGTCATGTAAAAGTGGGCGGCCAAAATATTCACCAAGTGTGCGAAGTGCCATTAAAAGTGGCGCTCAAATTTTTTGAGTCATTAAAGCTAGAAGGCGCTAAATTAGCAATTGCCGACAAAATCGTTAAAGAAATCGAAAATCGCCTTAAATTTTTAACCAATGTTGGGCTGGAATATTTATCCCTTTCGCGCTCTGCCGAAACGTTATCAGGTGGCGAAGCGCAACGTATTCGCTTAGCCAGTCAAATTGGCAGCGGCCTGACAGGCGTGATGTACGTGTTGGATGAGCCCAGTATTGGCTTGCACCAACGCGACAACGACCGATTGCTGGAAACCTTAAAACGCCTGCGCGATATTGGTAATAGCGTGATTGTGGTTGAGCATGACCATGATGCGATTTTAGAAGCCGATTATGTAGTGGATATTGGCCCTGGCGCAGGTGAGCATGGCGGCCAAATTGTGGCAGAAGGAACGCCGGCCGAAATTTTAGCCAATCCAAACTCGTTAACTGGCCAATATTTAAGCGGCAAAAAGCAAATTGAATACAAAAAAATCCGCACCAAACCAGACCCAGCGCGTTGGTTAAAACTATCCAACGCCACTGGCAACAATTTGCGTGATGTGTCTGTTGAAATCCCAGTTGGCTTACTTACCTGCGTGACAGGAGTATCCGGCTCTGGCAAATCTACGTTAATTAATGACACCTTATACCGCGTTGTAGCGCAGCATTTATATGGCAGCAATACTGAGCCTGCGCCCTTTAGCGAAATTGATGGCTTAGCTTTTTTTGACAAAGTAGTAGACGTAGACCAAAGCCCTATCGGCCGTACACCGCGTTCAAACCCAGCTACCTACACAGGCTTATTCACGCCAATCCGCGATTTATTTGCAGGCGTGCCAGAAAGCCGTGCACGCGGCTATGGGCCTGGCCGATATTCGTTTAACGTTAAAGGTGGCCGCTGCGAAGCCTGCCAAGGCGATGGTGTAATTCGCGTTGAAATGCACTTTTTGCCCGATGTTTACGTGCCATGCGATGTGTGCAAGGGCCAGCGCTATAACCGCGAAACGCTAGAGATCAACTTTAAAGGCAAGAATATTCGCGAAGTGCTGGAAATGACAGTGGAACAAGCGCATGACTTTTTCCAAGCGCAACCAGTCATTTCACGCAAACTGAAAACCTTGCTGGATGTTGGCTTGGGTTACATTACTTTGGGTCAATCGGCCACCACCTTAAGCGGCGGTGAAGCGCAACGTGTGAAGCTTTCACTTGAATTGAGCAAACGCGATACAGGCCGCACGCTGTATATTTTGGATGAGCCTACCACTGGTCTACATTTTGCGGATATTCAGTTGCTATTGGATGTAATTCACCGTTTACGCGATGCTGGCAACACCATTGTGATTATCGAACACAACTTAGACGTGATTAAAACCGCCGATTGGCTGATTGATATGGGCCCAGAAGGCGGCGATGGCGGCGGCATTGTGGTTGGCGTAGGCACGCCAGAAACATTGGCTGAAAATACACAAAGCTATACGGGGAAATATTTAAAAGCGATGCTTTAAACCTATTTAAATGAATTTAAATAGGTTTAAAGCTTTTTAATTCGCTGGCGTGTTAGCTACCCTATCTAAAACTGAATGGTAGTAATCCAACGTTTGTGCTGCCACCACCTCTGGTGAAAAACGCTTTTTACAATCTTCAATTGCATTTTTAGATAAACGTTGCATTTTTTCAGGGTCATTAATTAGCATCAACACTTTTTCCGCGATGCTTGTTGGCGACTCTGATTCGGCTAACAAGCCATTGTAATCGTCAATAATAATCTCTTTCATCCCGCCAACAGCAGTCGCGACTGTTGGGCAGCCAGCCGCTAAAGACTCCAACAATGAAAGTGGGAAGTTTTCATACCTTGAGCAAACAATTGTAACGAGCGCAGTTTTTCTTAAATCTGTAATCTTAGTTTGATCGCAATGTCCAAGAAATTGAATTCGATTTTTAATATCTTTATCTAAAATAAATCGCTCAACATATTCATCAAAATTAAAATTTTCACCATCAATCGTCACGCCCCTATCTGGCCCAACAAAGATTAATTCTATATTTTTATTTTTTTGTGCAATTAATTGAAATGCATCTACAATTAAATCACCACCTTTATGCAAATCAAACCGGGCAACTACTAAAATAAAAGGTTTCGATTCATAACGATACTGCCATTGATTTTCAAGCGCTACCTCGCATACTGGGTTAGGGATGACTTTTGCATGTGGCAAAGCAATGCCATAAAAATCTCTTACTTTTTGTAATGCATCTAAACTTGGGGATGTCACTCCACTAGAGTTTTTAATAGCCTCACCTTCATAAAAAACTCTGAATTGATAATCAGGCTCACTATCCATTTTCATAATTGGTCCGTGAATAAACCATGGTCCATGCAAACGCGTAACAACTGGGACTTTTGTTTTTTGCACCACTTCAAAAGGTGCGCCAAAAGATTCTTCTATTTCTAAAATATCAAATGGGATATCAGAATTATTTAACGCACACAAAATCCTTTTTGCGCTATTAGCTATATTTTGTCTGTATTGAATTTTCTGCAATTGCTTATTTGGAATTTTAAAAAATATTTTATTTAGCAGCCTTTGCCAAATATTGTGTTTAGGTTCGAGTTTGATTAAATCAACAAATCGATTTTTAACCTCTGGTTCCATTAATGGCGCTGCTAGAACTGTTGACATAGCAATAGGATCCATGCCAATTAGTAGGTTATGCGTGTAAGCAACAATACCGTTTGGGAAGCGACTGAGTGGCCAACCTGGCGACACAATTGCAACTGTAAGTTTTCTATTTTTTTGTATTGAATGATTTTTCACTAATTTTTTCCGTTAACTTTTTCTGTTTTGCCAATAGTTCTGATTGCCCCAATAATGCTCCAGCAAGAAGCCAGTGCATAAAACCCATCCCTGTATTAGGCACTGAGTCAAAAATACAAATAGCCAACATAATGGCCAACGCTGCAAAGTAAACTTTCTGTCGTGGGTTTTCAATATTATCAATATTTTTGTGCGCGTAAAACAAAGGTACAAGCAAAATAGCGTAAAAGAATATAAAGCCCATAAAGCCATTAATCCCCAACTCAATGATCCATTTACCATCTGTAACACTGATATCTTTGCCATTTTCATCGTAAACTCTGTTTCTACCCCATCCGTTCCAACCAAAATAAGGACGCTCTAGTGCACGTGCAAGCAAAATCGTTTCATTATCAAACCTAAACTCTAATGACTGCGCTCGCTCAGGGCTGTATTGTTGAATAGTGCTGATAATCGCGCGATCAGGAAATATTCCTGAAATTTTGGCTGCAGGGTAAGTGAATACTATGATCGCTATTATTAACGCCCATTTGGTTTGCTTGACTGGCTTTAACTTAAAGATAAAAAACATCGCTAACATGGCATAGGCCATCGCAGACCAAGTTTTGCATAAGATTAAGATAATACTTAAGTAAATTACTACTTTCGATGCGGAAAATCCTGAAATGCGCATTTTATTTTTTTGTAACGCAACAGCCGCAATTACACAAGTCGAAATCCAAAATGCCAAGCCTAAACCATGCCCATAAAACACGGTAGGCCTATAGCCTTCGCCGCGCATTTGTTGCACAAAATCGACACTGGTATATCCATAAACCCAAGTATGAAATTGCGGGCTAAGCCTAAGCTCAATTAGCATAAAGGGCGTATACAAAAGTCCAAAAACGACTAAGGTTTTAAAAATCTTTTCATTGTCCTCTACATTGTTTAAGAAAAACCTACCCAGAAAAAATGGCATTAATGTTAGCAATACTCGCACTATGGTTGATAGCGCATCATAATGAGTGAGGGCAGGGAAAAATTTATTACCAATCACATAGGCATCAGAGTTTAATTCTGTCGATATTACTAATACTAATAAATAACCGATCAATATTTTTGAAGGAAATCCTGATGGGAAAATAGTAAATTTTTTATTTTTTATGTATAGGAAAATGGCCAATGACAGAGAGGTCATGGTTTCTCTATCTATTGGTGGAATTAACGGATAATCCACTGAATACCCATTAGGTAAAAACATAATGGCAAGCGTAATAGCGAAAAAGATGGCTTGCTTAGTGGGGTATTTGGATAGCAACCAAAACACAAGTAAAGGCCAGCTATAAAAAACTAAAATGCCAAAAATATTGGGCACAAAATTACCTTAATCAAAAAATACCATATTGTAGAAAAAAATGCTTAAGCCAAGTAAAACAAAAATGTAAAAAATGATAGGCGCAAGCATTAAAGTGCTCGCTTTTATGGCACTTCTACCAACCGCATTCTAGCCTGTATAGTGGCGGTGCGACGGTTTAAATAGCGTGTATTTCGGTGATCATCATAAAAACGCGGGTTTGGAATCATGGCTGCCAGCTTTGCGGCTTGGGGTTTACCTAAGCCTTTAGCCGTCGTTTTAAAGTAATGTTTAGCCGCCGCTTCTGCGCCAAACACGCCATTGCCCCACTCAATCATATTTAAATAAATCTCTAGTATTCGGCGTTTGGTCATCATTTTTTCAAGCATTAGCGTAATCACCGCCTCTTCGGCTTTGCGCCAAGGGGTGCGTCCGCTGGATAAAAATAAATTTTTGGCCAATTGCTGACTGATGGTTGAGCCACCGCCTACAATTTTGCCTTTTTTAATATTTTTTTCATAGGCTTTTTCAATACCTTCCCAATCGAAGCCTTCGTGCTGCTTAAATTTTGCATCTTCACTGGCAATCACAGCACGTTTTAGATGGGTGGATATTTTTTCGTAATCCACCCATTTATGCCTTAATTCGGCATCTGGCTTGGTGTCTTGAATAATTTCAAGCCTATCTTCCATAAATGCGCTTGAGCTTGGATTAAACTTAATCCACCAACAAATATGCAAAAAAATCCATAGCTGATATAAAACCAGCCACGCTAAAAATACCGCGATGGCGCGATTGAAATAACCCCAAAAACCAAGCGGCCTTGCATTCGGCCTGCTGTTAAATAGCCAGCGTAACACTTAAGATTTTTCCATTTGCAGCGCTTTTAGCATTTCAATAACAGCTTGCGTGTTTGGTCGCACACCACGCCAACTATAAAATGCTTCTGCCGCTTGCTGAACTAACATGCCTAGGCCATCCGCCACTTGCGCACTTGCTGCTCTAGCCAATGCCATAAAAGGTGTTTCGCGGCTATACATCATGTCGTAGGCTAACGCATTTTTATCAAAATTATTGACACCAATATCCGGCAAATCATCTGTTAAGCCTGTAGAAGTGGCGTTAATCACAATATCAAACGGCTGATTTCTGAAAAGATTGAATTCACCCGCTTTTACTTTAGCCGTACCAAGTGAAAATTGATTGAATGTATTGGCCAGCTGCACGGCTTTTTCAGGCGTTCGATTAGCAACGGATAAAATTGCGCCAGCTTCCAGCAAGGGTAAAACCACGCCATATGCCGCGCCACCCGCCCCCATTAACAAGACAGATTTTTGATTAATTGTGACTTTTAAGTTCTCTGTAATGTCAGACACCAAGCCTACACCGTCGGTATTATCGCCATAAATTTTATTTTGTTTAAATGTTAACGTATTCACCGCACCCGCCAATTGAGCGCGTTGCGTTAATTCATCGCACAATTTAAACGCCTCAAACTTAAATGGAACCGTAACGTTTGCGCCCTTATAACCCTGCGCTATTAACTCCCTAACCTTTACTTCAAAACAATTTAGCGGCGCTTCTATAGCTTCATAACTAATATCTTGTTTGGTTTGTTTGGCAAATGCGGCATGAATGAGTGGTGATTTACTGTGCCCAATAGGGTTTCCGATGACAGCATATTTATCTGTCATAAATCAGTTGGTCCAAGGCAAATTGGCGTGTTTCCAGCCATTAATTAAGGTACGTTGCTTGGCTGTATTCGCTTCGCCTTCAAAACCTTCCAGCATATTATAAGCTTGGCTGTAGCCCAATTGCTGCGCCACTAACGCGGCATTGTGGCTTCGTCCGCCAGTGCGGCACATAAAGATAATGGTTTGATTTTGATTGATTTGGCTCTGCAATTGCGCGGCAAAATCCACGTTTGCAATCATGCCAGGGTAAAACGCCCATTCAATATGCGCCGCATTGGGCACGCGCCCAACTAAATCCAGCTCGGCTTGGCTACGCACATCAACTAAAACAGCATTGCTGTCTTGCTGCAAGATGGCAAATGCTTCTTGTGGACTTAATTCGCCCGCGTAAGGCAAATTTTTGCTGGCAGCGCGCTGTTTGGCCGCTTCAAGCAGCTCACTCATTAATGGCATGGCAATTTTCCATCTGTAAAAATTTGAATAAATTATAGCGCGAAAAACCCATATCCACGGGATGGTTTGTAGCGCACTTTTGCAAGCCGTTAATTTTGCACTAATTTGGTGCAAAATAACTTTGCGTGCTCGATACATGTGCGCGTTATTTTGGCTTTATTTGCAAAGTGAATGCTACAAAGCGTCTTTTTGCTATTTTTAGCTGGCACAGTTCCTGCTAAAATAACTTGTTAAAAGTTTGTGTACAAATTGCGCAGTCGTTTTTTGACTAATTAATTTAAGCCATACAATTTACCCAACGAATTACGAATCGTTACGCATCAATTAAAGTCCGTCATTTAGAATCTAGGAGAGATCAATGTCAGTTGCAAATGTAATGAAAATGGTAAAAGAAAACGACATCAAGTTTGTTGATTTTCGTTTTACCGATACGCGTGGTAAAGAACAACACGTAACAGTGCCTGTTTCAGCGTTTGATGAATCAAAATTTACTGAAGGCCATGCGTTTGATGGCTCTTCAATCGCTGGTTGGAAAGGCATTCAAGCCTCTGACATGCAATTGATGCCTGATCCATCAACAGCAAACATCGATCCATTTATGGACGAACCAACATTAATTTTAACTTGCGATGTAGTGGACCCAACGGATGGCAAAGGTTACGACCGTGACCCACGTAGCTTGGCAAAACGTGCTGAAGCGTATTTAAAATCAAGTGGCTTAGGCGACACCGCTTACTTTGGCCCAGAGCCAGAATTCTTTATTTTTGATTCAATCAACTGGTCTGTGGATATGCACGGCAGCTCTGTCAAAATCAATTCTGAAGAAGCGGCTTGGTCATCAGGCGAAAAATTTGAAGGCGGCAATACTGGCCATCGCCCTGCAGTTAAAGGCGGTTATTTCCCAGTTCCACCAGTCGATTCATTGCAAGACGTGCGTTCTGCCATGTGTTTAACATTAGAAGCGATGGGCGTGCCTGTTGAAGTGCATCACCATGAAGTGGCAACGGCTGGCCAATGTGAAATTGGTACTAAATTTGCCACATTGACACAACGTGCTGACTGGACTCAAATCCTTAAATACGTTGTATTAAACACCGCTCACGCTTACGGCAAAACAGCTACATTTATGCCAAAACCAATGTTTGGCGATAACGGTTCTGGTATGCACGTGCACCAATCTGTTTGGAAAGATGGCAAAAACTTATTCGCAGGCGACGGCTATGCTGGCTTAAGTGATTTCGCGTTGTACTACATTGGCGGCATTATCAAACATGCGCGCGCATTAAACGCCATTACCAACCCAGGTACTAACTCTTACAAACGCTTAGTGCCACATTACGAAGCGCCAGTAAAATTAGCGTACTCGGCTAAAAACCGTTCTGCCGCTATTCGTATTCCGTTTGTGCATTCTGATAAAGCACGCCGTGTTGAAGCGCGTTTCCCAGATCCAATCGCTAACCCATACTTGGCATTCTCTGCCTTGTTAATGGCTGGTTTAGATGGCGTACAAAACAAGATTCACCCAGGTGAGCCAGCAACAAAAGACTTGTACCATCTTCCACCAGAAGAAGATGCTTTGATCCCAACCGTTTGTGCTTCATTAGAAGAAGCATTAGAGCATTTGGACAAAGACCGTGAGTTCTTAACCCGCGGTGGCGTGTTTACCGATGACTGGATTGATTCATACATTACATTGAAAATGGAAGAAGTCACTAAGTTACGTCAAACACCACACCCAGTTGAGTTTGGTTTGTACTACAGCTGCTAATTTAATACTTAAGTTAGTTTAAGCACCAAAAAAGGGCAGCGCAAGTTGCCCTTTTTTTATTTTGTGAATTATTCTGGCTTTTTGTGCACAAATAGATAGATTCACTGGCTTTTGCATAAGCTTATAAGCGTCAACCATTTTAACAAATCCTTCGTTGCTAACTGTAACAGTCTCATCTAAACTATTGCTATGAATAAACAATTAACAATTACAAGCGTTCTATTATTGGCATTTACAATGCCTGCATTGTTGCATGCCGAGATTTATAAACAGGTGGATTCTGAAGGCCGGGTTACCTATTCAAATGTCAAACTTAAAGGCGCAAAAAAATTAAATTTAGAGCCTGCCGATACTAGTTTTGGCGGTGATAATAGCGCGCCAATTCGCGATAGTAAGCGCGCATCGCAAGCCAAAACAGCCACGCCAGCCAGCTTTCCCAAGGTGGATGCTGGCACACAAAACCAACGTGATAACAAACGCAAAGAGATTTTACAAGCTGAATTAGAAGCCGAAAAACAAGCGTTAGCCAAAGCAAAAGAAGCTTATATTGAGGGCGAATCTAAGCCTGAAGTCTATCAAAAAAGAAATGCCAACGGCACTACTTCAACATTCCGCAATGTGCCTAAATTTGAAGAAAAAATGGGCGGATTACAAGCCGATGTGGATGCGCATCAACGTAATATTGAATTATTAACCAAAGAAATTGGTGCCAATAATTAAACTTTAGCCAGCACTATAAAGCTGGCTTGCCTCTTGCTTATATACAAGCAATTATTTTATTGCTGTAGTATCTAAGACATGGTCCAAAACGTCCCCTCAGGTTTTTCAGGTTTAGAGCATCTTGCAACCGCAGTGATGCTGCTCAACCCATCCAATCAAGTTGTTTATGCAAACCCAAGCACCGAAACCTTGTTTGCTTTAAGCGCTACGCAAATTGCTGGCAGCCATATTTCAGAGGTGTTTTTAAATTGCGAAATATTGCAGCTTGCCATTGAAAACGCGGTTAAAAATGATAGTCCTTACCGTGAGCATGAGTTTGCGATTACCACCGTGCGCCAACAATCGTTTGCGGTTACTTGCACGGTAACGCCTGTTGAAATGAGCGAAGCGACTATGCTGCTTGAGTTTCAGCAAATGGATCAACAATTACGCATCGCACGCGAAGAACGCATGTTGATTCAGCAACAAGCCAATTCTGAGTTATTGCGCAATTTAGCACATGAAATTCGCAACCCTTTGGGCGGCTTGCGCGGCGCGGCGCAATTATTAGAGCACGAATTGCCCAACCCCAGTTTGCGCGAATATACGCAGGTGATTATTAAAGAAGCCGATAGGCTGCAAAGCTTGATGGACAGGCTGCTGGTGCCGCATCGCGTGCCCAAATATGAGCCGACTAATATTCATGAAGTATTGGAACGTGTACGCAGTTTATTGCTGGCAGAATCGCCCAATAACATTAAAGTGCGACGCGATTACGATACTAGCCTGCCCGATTTAATTGGCGACCGCGAAAAATTGATTCAAACCGTGCTGAACATTGCGCGTAACGCGGTGCAAGCCATGCAATCTGGCGGTACAGAAAATGCCGAAATAATTTTAAGAACGCGCGCAGAGCGCCAAGTTACCTTAGCCAAAAAGCGCTATCGCGTGGCCATTAAATTACAAATTATTGATAATGGCCCAGGCATTCCAATTGATATTCGCGATAAGATTTTTTATCCTTTAGTAACAGGGCGCGAAGGTGGTAGCGGCTTAGGGCTTGCTTTAGCGCAAACATTTGTCACACAACACCACGGCATGATTGATTGCACAAGCCAGCCGGGCAACACCTGTTTTACCATTTTGCTGCCTGTAGAAACCACTGTAATGAAGCACGCGATTATTCAGCAATAACGATTTATTAACAATAATAACGCCACTATTTTGATGTATTAATGAGAGCAATATGAAACCAATTTGGATTTTGGATGATGACAAATCGATTCGCTGGGTGTTTGAAAAAGCACTAGCGCGCACCGATCTAGAATTTAAAACTTTTTCTTCGGTAGCCGAGGCATTAAACGCCTTAAATCGCGAACAGCCGCAAGTGGTAGTTAGCGACATTAGAATGCCAAATGGCTCTGGTTTAGAGTTTTTAGCCGAAATCAAGCAACGTTATCCAGATATTCCGGTGATTATCATGACGGCGTATTCGGATTTAGAAAGCGCTGTTGCGGCTTTTCAAGGCGGCGCATTTGAATATTTAGCTAAGCCGTTTGATGTAGACCAAGCGATTGACGTGATTAAGCGCGCGGTTGAAGAAAGCATGCGCCAAGCGGTTGATAATGTGGTGCTGGAAGAAACGCCAGAAATTATCGGCCAAGCGCCTGCTATGCAAGAAGTGTTTCGCGCCATTGGACGCTTAAGCCGCTCACATGCCACTGTGCTTATTAACGGTGAATCAGGCAGTGGTAAAGAGCTAGTTGCCAGTGCCTTGCATAAACACAGCCCGCGTGCCGAAAAACCGTTTATTGCCATTAATACAGCGGCTATTCCTAAAGATTTATTAGAATCTGAATTATTTGGCCATGAGCGTGGTGCGTTTACTGGCGCAGCGGCGGCAAGGCGCGGCCGTTTTGAGCAAGCTGATAACGGAACATTGTTTTTGGACGAAATTGGCGATATGCCAGCCGATTTGCAAACGCGACTATTGCGCGTATTAAGTGATGGTCAGTTTTACCGCGTAGGCGGTCATCAGCCACTTAAAGTGAATGTGCGAGTCATTGCGGCCACTCACCAAGATTTAGAAGAGCGCGTTAAATTAGGCTTATTCCGTGAAGACTTATTTCACCGTTTAAACGTGATTCGCCTACGCTTGCCACCACTGCGCGAGCGCCGCGAAGATATCCCACATTTAACCAAACATTTTTTGGCACAAAGCGCGATTCAATTGGGAGTAGAGCCAAAACAATTATCGCCAGCGGCTTTGCGTTACTTAACCGCGGTAAATTGGAGCGGCAATGTACGCCAGCTAGAAAACGTATGCCATTGGCTAACCGTGATGGCCCCTGGGCAAAATGTAGACGTAGTGGATTTACCGCCAGAATTGAAAGAAGACACCAGCAAAACGATTACGGCTAACTCTTGGCAAGAAGCACTGGCGCAAGAAGTATCCGATGCGTTGAATCGCGGCGAACAAAACGTATTAGAAGCGCGCACCAAAGATTTTGAGCGCGTAATGATTGTGAAAGCCCTACAACACACCGATGGCCGCCGTATTGAAGCGGCGAATCAGCTTGGCATGGGCCGCAACACCTTAACGCGTAAGATTCAAGAGTTGGATATTAAAGAGTAATTTATTGGGGTTAGGTGCGGCAAGGGATAGTTGCTTAACTACTATTGCAAACACCACATCCGTCATTCTGAGCGTAGCGAAGAATCCAGTTTTAGGTTTTGTCACACCGCAAACTACTGGATTCTTCGCTGCGCTCAGAATGACGGAACATCAAATTTTTGTAGGGTGGGTCACTTGTGCCCCACGCTAAAAACGACACATCTCAACCGCGTGGGTTCAAGAACCCACCCTACTTGGCTAATCAGCTTGGCATGGGCCGCAACACCTTAACGCGTAAGATTCAATAGTTGGATATTAAAGAGGAATTTATTTGAGTTAGGTGCGGCATTAGATGAATGCTTAACTACTATTGTAAACACCACATCCGTCATTCTGAGCGTAGCGAAGAATCCAGTTTTAGGCTTTTGACACACTGCAAATGGCTGGATTCTTCGCTTTGCTCAGAATGACGGAATTTTTAGGCTTCAGAAGCTATCTCTTTTAATTCTTAAGACCCATCTTTTTAAGTATGTAAATTGAAATGATTACAATCACAAAAATTACAGTCAAAATTAATACTGGTGTAAAAACATATATAGCAGGTGTCCAGTAAGACTCAACAAATCCGCTCCAAAGAGGAACAGCTAAAATAGTAATCGGCGCAATAAAAAAACTTACAATTGCGGCAAATAACCCAAGCTTAACGTTTACGATTTGCAAAGATAGCCAGAAGCCATACGTTACTGATGCACTCACAGCAAATCCAGCAACAACAGTAAGTAACTTGCCAAACTTATTTATTATTTCCATTTAACTTCTTTTCATTTTTGGTTAATTTTAGCGATAGTCAAATAGCAGATTTTAAAGACTGTTTTAATGTTTTGCAGGCTAGTCTAGTTTAATTAACTAATTATCTTCACCCAAGCTCGCTAATAAATCAGCCTGATGTTCGGCTGATAGCGCGCCAATCAACTCATCCATATCGCCTTCGGTAATCGCATCAATTTTATATAAGGTAAGATTAATGCGGTGATCGGTGATGCGGCCTTGTGGGTAGTTGTAGGTGCGGATACGCTCACTGCGGTCGCCACTGCCGATTAGGCTTTTACGTTCACTGGCAATCGCGCTATTCTGCGCATCTACTTGTTTCGATTTAATTCTAGCCGCCAAAACCGCTAAAGCTTGCGCTTTGTTGGCATGCTGGCTGCGGCCTTCTTGGCATTCCACCACAATGCCTGTTGGCGCGTGGGTAATACGCACGGCAGAATCGGTTTTATTAATATGCTGACCACCTGCGCCTGACGCCCTATAGGTATCAATGCGAATATCGGCTGGGTTGATAATGGTATCGTTGATTTCATCCGCCTCTGCCAGCACCGCCACCGTGCATGCGCTGGTATGAATACGGCCTTGCGTTTCGGTATCTGGCACACGTTGCACACGATGCACGCCAGATTCAAATTTCATCTTTGAATACGCGCCGTAGCCTTCAATTTTGGCGATAATTTCTTTGTAGCCGCCTACTTCTGACTCATTCGCCGACATAATCTCGACTTTCCACTTTTGGCGATCAGCATAGCGGCTGTACATGCGGTATAAATCGCCACAAAATAGGCCAGATTCATCACCGCCTGTACCTGCGCGAATTTCTAAGAAGATATTTTTATCGTCATTTGGGTCTTTTGGCAGCAATAATTTTTGTAAATCCAGCTCAACTTTTTCTAAAGTGGCTTTGCCATTTTCAATTTCTTCTTGGGCAAATTCTTTCATGTCAGGGTCGCTCAACATGCTTTGCGCTTCTTTAATATCGGCTTCGGCTTTTTCAAATAAATGATATTGCTCAACAATTGGCGTGATTTCAGCGTGCTCTTGGGTAATTTTGCGGTAATTATCCATATTATTGGTCACACCTTCACTGCTCATCAGGCGGTTTAATTCTTCTAAACGCTCGCTTAAGGTGGCGAGTTTTCTAATCATGCTGGGTTTCATGCTGGGTTTCTTTGTTTAAGATTGTGACTATAAATGTAAGGTATGCGTACTAACTTTTAATATGGTACAACTGGCGCAACAATTGTTCTAATCTGGCGTGTTCATCGCCATGTGCGGCGTTTAATGCGTGGCTGGGCGCATGCAAAAATTTATTGGTGAGCGCGTTGCTTAGCATATCTAATACAATGGCTGGGTTTTCACCTTTTTGAATCAACTTTAACGCTTTTTCTAACTCATTAACCCGCACCGCTTCGGCTTGATCGCGCAAGGCTTTAATAGTGGGTACAGCATCGCGTTTTTTTAGCCATTGCATAAAGCCTTCAACGCGCGCGGCCACTATCATTTCGGCATTAACTGCGGCCGTTTGGCGATTTTCCATGCCATCGTTTACCACTTGCGCTAAATCATCCACCGTATATAAAAACACGTCATCCAACTTGGCTACTTCTGGCTCAATATCACGCGGCACCGCTAAATCGACCATAAAAATCGGGCGATGGCGGCGGGTTTTAATAGCGCGTTCTACCATGCCTAAACCAACAATCGGTAGCTGGCTGGCGGTGCTGGTAATCACAATATCAAATTCAGCAAAGCGTGCTGGTAAATCGTTGAGCAGAATCGCCTCGGCATTTACCGCTTGCGCGCTGATTTTTGCGGCCAATAACTCACCACGTTCTAACGTGCGATTAGCTACTGTCACGGATTTAGGTTTTTGCGCGGCAAAGTGGTCGGCGCATAGCTCAATCATTTCGCCTGCGCCAATCAATAATATATTCTGATTTTTAATATCGCCAAAAATACGCTGCGCTAATTTAACCGCCGCCGCCGCCATGGATATTGAGCTACCGCCAATATCGGTATTAGTGCGCACTTCTTTGGCCACTTCAAATGTGCGCTGAAACAGCTTGTGCAACAACGTGCCCAAGGTGCCCGCATCTTGCGCCACTTTGACCGATTGCTTAAATTGACCCAAAATTTGCGGCTCGCCCAGCACCATGCTATCTAAGCCAGATGCCACCCGAAACGCGTGTTTTACCGCCTCTTGGTTGCTAAGCGTGTAAGTGTATGGCTGAATATTATTTAAATCTAAGCGGTGATATTGCGCTAGCCAATTTACAACAGGTTCTGGATTGGCCGATTGCACATAGATTTCGGTGCGATTACAAGTAGACAAAATAGCCGCTTCCGCCACGTTATGGGCGGTTAAATCGCTTAATGCGTGATGCAGAATATCGCTATTAAAAGCGACATGCTCACGAATTGAGATAGGGGCAGTGGTGTGATTCACACCAATTGTATAAAGCTGCATAATGCTATTTTACCAACTCATTCAACATATTAGTAACATTAACGAATATTAAAGCGCGCTTTAAGCGTTTACCCTTTTGAAATATTGGTGAAAATACCGACTTTAATTTTGCTGTATCGGCCCATGTTACGCAAGGCGCCTGTGCTAAAAGTGCAAAATGGCGTTAAAATAACGGATTAGGACTGTGTTTAGTTACAGTTTAATTACTTATAAAATAATGACCATAGAAAATATTGGATAGCCGCCATGGATAAAACTTTTAGAATTGCCCCTAGTATTCTTTCTGCAAACTTTGCCAAATTGGGCCAAGAGATTGAAGATGTGATTAACTCAGGTACCGATATTGTGCATTTTGACGTGATGGATAACCATTATGTGCCAAACCTAACAATCGGCCCTTTGGTGTGTGAAGCCATTCGCGAAACAGCTAAAAAAGTAGGCGCGCTAATTGATGTGCATTTAATGGTTAAGCCTGTAGACCGCATTATTCCTGACTTTGCAAAAGCCGGCGCTAACATTATTACCTTTCACCCAGAAGCGTCTGACCATATTGACCGTAGCTTGGCCATGGTGCGCGAATTAGGCTGTAAATCTGGCTTGGTATTTAACCCAGCAACGTCTTTAAGCTATTTAGATCACGTAATGGATAAAGTCGATATGATTTTATTAATGTCGGTTAACCCTGGTTTTGGCGGTCAAAAATTTATTCCAGAAACATTAGAAAAATTAAAACTAGCGCGCGCACGTATTGATGCTTACTACGAAAAAACAGGCCGTCAAATCTGGCTTGAAGTAGATGGCGGCGTAAATGCCAATAACATTGCCGAAATTGCACGTGCCGGTGCTGATACGTTTGTAGCAGGTAGCGCGATTTTTGGTGCCCCTGGTGAAAACGATAAAAATCGTTACGATACGGTTGTGAGCGCCATGCGTGCTTCATTAGCCGCTGTTTAAAAACTAAAATCTCTTCACAATACGTCGTTTTTGCACAAAAATTAACTACTCACATACCTCTTGTATGCTTCGTAATTAATTTTTGTTCACGCCTAGTCTTGTTTAGATATTTTAGTTTTCAATGTGTTAAGTAATGAAATTTAAGGTAAAAGCCGTCATGATTGATCTTGACGGCACCTTGATTGACACAGCGCCAGAAATTGCGCGTGCGGCAAATGCCATGTTGGCGAGCTTAAACCTGCCAATTTTAGATGCTAAGTTAATAGAGTCTTATATTGGTGAAGGCGCTTTAATATTGATTAAGCGCTGTTTAACAGGCCAGCCAGATTGCGAAACGGCGGTTGATTTATTAGCAGCCGATTTATTGGCACAGGCGCAAACACTATTTTTTGATTTTTATGCGCAAATTGTTGCCGAAAGTAAGCCTTATCCTCAAGCAGAAAAAGCCTTGCAGGCCATTAAGCAAACTGGCGTTAAAATGGCATGTATTACCAATAAACCAGCCGCTTTTACCGTGCCTTTGCTAGAAAAAAGTGGCTTATTGCCGTATTTTGATTTAGTAGTAGCGGGCGATACCTTGCCAAAAAAGAAGCCAGAGCCAGACCAAATTTTTTATGTTTGCGAAAAATTCAATGTGTTGGTTAGCGAAACGGTATTAATTGGCGATTCTAAAACCGATATTGCCGCCGCACGAAATGCAGGATGCTTTATATTTGCTGTGCCTTATGGCTATAATCAAGGGTATAGTATGAATATTGGCACGGTTGATGCACTAATTCATCATCTGCAAGATGCGGTGGATTTAATGGCAACTGACTACTAATTTTTAAAAATCATTAACACTTAATATAATTAAATATGTATTTCCTTAATAACAAAAATGCATCTAGTTGGCGATGGTGGCGAAGCTTGTAAAAAAGCAGATTAATTTCTGCCTTTTACAGCAATAAGTCACCGCAATTAACCCAATGAAACTGTTAGGAAATTTATGTTTAGCACGATTAATTTAGAACAATTCAATGCGCTTAGCGCGCAAGGTTTTAACCGCATTCCGCTGGTTTTAGAAACCTTTGCCGATTTAGATACGCCGCTTTCCTTGTATCTTAAATTGGCTAATCAACCATTTTCCTATTTATTAGAATCCGTTCAAGGCGGCGAACGCTTTGGGCGCTATTCCATTATCGGTTTGCCAGCCAAAACGCGCATTGTGGCGCATGGTAATCATGTGCAAGTTTTGCAAGGCCAAACGGTAATCGAATCGGCCGATAATATTAACCCGTTAGATTTTGTAAAAAGCTACCAAGCGCGCTTTAAAACGCCACCTTATGCGGGTTTGCCGCGCTTTACCGGCGGTTTGGCTGGTTATTTTGGCTACGAAACAGTGCGTTATATTGAAAAACGCTTAGCGCAAACCACCAAGCCAGATGCGATTGAAACGCCTGATGTGTTATTAATGGTGTCTGAAGAATTAGCTGTGGTAGATAACTTAAGCGGTAAGCTGTACTTTATTGTGTATGCCGACCCAAATGACGCTAATGCTTATCAAAAAGGCTTAAATCGCTTAAACGATTTAGTAAAAATGTTACGTAAATCGGTGGCGATTCCTGAAGCGGTGGCTGGCAAAGTGACCGCTGCGCAATCTGAATTTGGCGAAGAAGCATTTAAAGCGGCTGTTGAGCGCGCGCAGCAATATATTTTAGATGGCGATATTATGCAGGTGGTGCTAAGCCAGCGCATGTCGCAAGAATTTAGCGCACCGCCGCTGTCGCTTTATCGTGCGCTACGCAGCTTAAATCCATCACCGTATATGTTTTATTACGATATGGGCGATCACCATGTGGTTGGCGCATCGCCAGAGATTTTAGTGCGACTTGAAAACGGCACAGTGACGGCAAGGCCCATTGCAGGTACGCGCCCACGTGGCAAAACGCGCGATGAGGATTTAGCCTTATCCGATGAATTATTAGCCGACCCCAAAGAGCGCGCCGAACATGTGCAGTTAATGGATTTAGGCCGTAACGATGTGGGCCGCGTGGCTGTTACTGGCTCGGTTAAAGTAACGGATAATATGATGATTGAGCGTTATTCGCACGTGATGCATATTGTGAGTAATGTGGAAGGCAAGCTAAAACCGGGCATGGATGCGATTGATGTGATTAAAGCCACATTCCCTGCAGGCACGGTTTCTGGCGCGCCAAAAGTACGCGCCATGGAAATTATTGATGAGCTAGAGCCTAGCAAACGCGGCATTTATGCAGGCGCTGTGGGCTATTTAGGTTTTAATGGCGATATGGATGTAGCGATTGCGATTAGAACAGGTGTAATTAAAAATAATCGGCTTTATGTGCAAGCGGGTGCTGGCATTGTGGCCGATTCTGTACCGCAAAGTGAATGGATTGAAACGCAAAATAAAGCGCGCGCGGTGCTGCGCGCGGCGGAGCTGGTGCAAGCGGGGCTAGATATTCAGTAACATAACCTTTTAGGTCTGATGAAAATGAATGTGAAATGATCAAAATGTTCACACACATGAATTCAACTGCAGGGAGATTTTTGCTTGTTGCTTTTGCCTATTTTTTAACGGCTAAGCTTGGCTTAATGGTGCCCTACAAAGAATCGATTGTGACCTTAATCTGGTTGCCTTCTGGCATTGCGGCTGGGGCAATCATGCGCTGGGGCAAGATTGCATTGCCTGCCATTTTTTTAGCGGCATTTTTAGTTGAGATTTCTCTCGGCTTATCGATATCCAGCTCTGCTGGCATTGCTATCGGCAATACATTAGCGCCGTTTATTTGCGCTTTTTTACTGCAAAAATTTCAATTTAATCATGCCTTAATTAAACAGCGCGATATTGCCTTACTGATTGGCGCCGCCGCCATTGGTATGCTGGCATCGGCCACTGGCGGTACATTAACCTTATATTTAAATCAATTAGTCACAAATGACCAAATCAGCAAGGTCTGGTTTTTGTGGTGGGTGGGCGATACCGTTGGCGTATTGCTAGCGCTGCCATTAGTGCTTAATATCCATCGCAAATCGCTCAAAATTAATAAACACCAGCTGTATCAGGTAGTAGGCTGGCTGGCTTTATTTGTGGTGTGCGAGCTGATTATTACCAAATTTGTGCCAAGCTTAAACAGGCAATTAATGCTGTCAATATTCTTAATATTGCCGGCCTTGGTTTGGGCGTCTATGTATTTCGGCATTGTTGGCGGGTCATTAGTCGTTATCATTTTATCGGTTATCGGCGTCATCATTGCCTCTAACGGCTATGGCTCTTTTTATAGCGTTAATGGCAATGAAGGCATATTTTCGCTGTGGATGCTAATGGTCACCTTGGTTATCATTATGCTGTTAATTTCAGTATTGCAATCCGAGCGCAAATTAGTCGAAATCGCTTTGCTGCAAAATGAGAAACAATTACGTTCTGTGATTAATGGCGCTTTAGATGGCATTGTAACCATTGACGAAAATGGCGCTTTAGTGGAATTTAATCCAGCGGCTGAGCGCATTTTTGGCTACAAAAAAGAGCAAGTCATTGGCAAATCGTTGGCCGAAGTGATTATTCCGCCAAGCTCACGCGATGCGCATCAATCTAAGCACCGCGAGTTTGTGCTAACAGGCAGAAAGCATATTTTTGACAGGCGGCTTGAGCTAATCGCCATGCGCTCAGATGGTACTGAATTTCCGGTGGAATTAACTATTACTGCCTTAAAAGAAGATGGCATATCGTTGGTGACCGGCTTTATTCGTGATATTTCACAGCAAAAAAAAGCACAGCAAGAAATTGAAAACTTTGCCTACTATGACACGCTAACTGGCTTGCCTAATCGGCGTTTATTGATTGATCGCTTTCAGCGCGCCTGCCTTTCTAGCAAACGTACCAGAACCCATTGCGCACTAATTTTTGCCGATTTAGATCACTTTAAATCGCTTAACGACACCAAAGGCCATGATGCTGGCGACCGCTTATTAATTGAAGTGGCCAATAGAATTCAGCAAACCGTGCGCGCGGGTGATACTGTGGCAAGGTTAAGTGGTGACGAATTTGTGATTATTATTGAAAACTTGGACGGCTTGGCCAATATTGCCTACAGCCAAACCAACGAAGTAGCGCAGAAATTATTGATGGAACTCAATAAAACCTATATGTTTGATTTGTTTGAATTTAATACAACCGCCAGCCTTGGCATTGCTTTATTCAACAGTGAGCAATTTACCTTTGAAGATCTTTTAAGACATGCCGATACCGCCATGTATCAAGCCAAATCCGCTGACCGCAATACGTTCCGTTTTTACGATGAGCTAACGCAAGAAAATATAGAGCGCGAACATGTGTTAGATTCGGCCTTGCATAACGCCTTAAAAAACGAAGAAATTTATTTGAATTACCAAGGCATTGTTAACGACCAGCAAGAAATTGTCGCCGCCGAAGTACTACTCAGATGGTCACATCCCACGTTAGGCGCAATAAGCCCTGGTGAATTTATCCCCATTGCAGAGAAAAGTAATCAAATAATTAAAATTGGAAGCTGGGTATTAGTGCAAGCATGCCAGCAACTGAAAGCATGGGAATCTTCAGAAAAATTAAGTAAAATCAGGCTTTCGGTTAATATCAGCGCAAAACAATTTTTGTATATTCATTTTGTGCACGAATTGCGCGATTTAATTAAAAGAACTGGCATTAATGCCGATCTTTTAAAGTTAGAGCTGACCGAAACGGCTGTGATTGAAAATATTGATGATGTTATCGATAAAATGAATATTTTAAGAGGTTTAGGCGTTAGGATTGCGCTGGATGATTTTGGCATGGGCCAATCTTCACTGGTGTATCTCAAAAAATTGCCTATTATGCAGATTAAAATCGATCGTTCATTTGTAAACGATATGCTGAGCGATTCGAATGATTTGGCGATTATTCAGATGATTTTAGCCATCGGCCAAACCATTCAGTGCAATATTGTGGCAGAAGGTGTTGAAAAGATTGAACAATTTGAGATGCTAAAACGCTTAGGCTGCCATTATTTTCAAGGATTTTATTTTAGCAAACCTGTTTCAACTTTCCATTTTGAAAAACTGATTGAATCAAAATAAAATTAGCGCTATTAACAAACTGCATTTACCAAACCGCACTTACAAAGCTACCACTTACTAAAAAACTACACGAAAATTGAATAGAATGACAAAGCCGCCATGTTACTAATGATTGATAATTATGATTCGTTTACCTATAACCTAGTGCAATATCTGGGCGAGCTAGGCCAAGATGTGCAAGTGTATCGTAACGATGAAATTGATTTAGCAACCGTCAAAAATTTGAATCCGCGCCATATCGTTATCTCACCTGGCCCTTGCACCCCAAACGAGGCTGGCATTAGCGTGCCGCTGATTCATGAATTTGCTGGCAAGATTCCATTATTGGGCGTTTGCTTGGGGCATCAAAGTATTGGCCAAGCATTTGGCGGAAACATTATTAAGGCCAAAACCTTAATGCACGGCAAAACGTCACTCATTCATCACACCAACACTGGCGTGTTTAAAAATTTGCCTAACCCTTATACCGCCACGCGTTACCATTCATTGGTGATTGAGCGCGCTTCAATCCCTGATTGTTTAGAAATTACCGCTTGGACAGAAGATGCCAATGGTGAATTTGGCGAAATTATGGGTGTTAAGCATAAAACCTTGGCGGTAGAAGGCGTGCAATTTCACCCAGAATCTGTATTAACCGAGCATGGCCATGCTCTATTAAATAACTTTTTGAAAGCCTACTAACTATCCCCTCTCCCTTTAAGGGAGAGGGCTAGGGAGAGGGTAAAATATGATTTACAAACATGCACTTGAACAACTTTTAACAGGCCAAGATTTAAGTCACGCCGAAATGTTAAGCATTATGCAGCAAGTGATGCAGGGCGAACTTACCCCCGCACAAATTGCAGGCTTTTTAATTGCGCTACGCATTAAAGGCGAAACGGTGGATGAAATTACCGCCGCCGCTACCGTAATGTGCACACTATCCACCAAAGTAACCATTGGGGATAACACACACTTAATAGACACCTGCGGCACAGGCGGCGATGGTATTCAAACCTTTAACGTATCCACCGTTTCGGCTTTTGTAGCGGCGGCAGCAGGCGCAAAAGTCGCCAAACACGGCGGCCGCTCTGTTTCATCCACCTGTGGCAGCGCCGATGTTTTAGAAGCGCTTGGCGTTAACGTTAATTTAACGCCTGAACAAGTAGCCAATTGTGTGAATACCATTGGCATTGGCTTTATGTTTGCGCCAAACCATCACAGCGCCATGAAACATTCGGCCCCAGTTAGGCGCGAATTGGGCGTGCGCACATTATTTAACTTGCTTGGCCCGTTAACCAACCCAGCCAACGCTAAACGGCAGGTAATGGGCGTGTTTAGACAAGATTTAACTTTAACGCTAGCAAAAGTACTGCAAAATTTAGGCTCAGAACACGTATTAGTCGTGCACGGGGCGGATGGCATGGATGAGATTTCATTTACGGGCGATACCGCTGTGGCAGAACTTAAAAACGGTGAAATACGCCAATACAATGTTAACCCAGCACAATTTGGTTTTAACTTGCACGATTTAAGCAGTATACAAATTCAAAATGCCGAACAATCTAAAGCCATGGTGTTAGCCGTTTTAAATGGCGTAAAAGGCCCAGCCAGAGAAATTGTATTAATGAACGCAGGCGCGGCAATTTATGTGGCTGGCATGGCAGAAAGCTTGCAAGCAGGCGTGAATCTTGCAGGCTTGGTTATTGATAGCGGCCAAGCTTTGGCTAAATTAGAAGCGCTTAAAGCCGCCTAAATGCTACATTTATTCAAAATTTTAATAATTACCTTGTTAGTAAGTGCTTGCTCACAAAATGAGCAATCCTCCGATTTAAATACCAGCAAACAATCGGCCACTGCGGTTAAATCGCAAACGCAAAATCTAGAACTTAAATCTTTTGGCGAAAATCCGCTAAATAGTAAGAATGCATTAAATGATGATTTAGACTTTAAATTAGATTCGAAAAGTGATGCTGACGCGCCAAATTTACGCAGCGCACATGCGCTGTATTTGGCTAAAATTAGCGATGCGCAAGTGCAAGATAGTGGCAAAGTGGTGAAAATTTTAGCCGATGATAATCGCGGTTCGCGCCATCAAAAATTCTTAGTTAGAATCGCAAGCGGGCAAACGCTGCTATTTGCGCACAATATCGATTTGGCACCGCGAATTGCCGATATTCAAGTGGGCGATTTCGTGCGTTTTCGCGGCGAATATGTGTACAACCCCAAAGGCGGCGTTGTACATTGGACACATCTTGACCCGCAAGGCCGCCATTTTGATGGTTGGATTAAACACAATGGCAACACTTATCAATAACGCTATTAATAAGATTACATTTTTAAAAGTTAATCTTAAAGGTTAATTTTTAAAACACTTTAAATTTCAAAATATATAGATAAATACCAACTATGAGCGATATTTTAAATAAAATTTTAGCCACAAAAATTGTAGAAGTGGCTACCGCAAAAACCATTGTTAGCCCAGAAGCCATTCAACAATTAGCACGTGCCCAAGCCAAACCGCGCGATTTTATAGGTGCCATTCGCACGAAAATTGCGGCGGGCAATGCAGCGGTGATTGCCGAAATTAAAAAAGCCAGCCCATCAAAAGGCGTAATTAGGGCTGATTTTAATCCTGCTGAAATTGCTAAAAGCTATGAGCAAGGCGGCGCAGCGTGTTTGTCAGTACTTACTGACACGGAATATTTTCAGGGCAATACTGAATATTTAAAACAAGCCCGCGCCGCTTGCAATTTGCCTGTGTTGCGTAAAGATTTCATGATTGATACCTATCAAGTGTATGAAGCGCGCGCCATGGGGGCCGATTGCATATTGCTTATTGTGGCCGCGTTAGATTTAGACCATATGCGTGAGCTAGAAAAAGTGGCGCATGATTTGGGCATGGCGGTGTTGGTAGAAGTGCACGATGGCGAAGAGTTAGCATTGGCCTTGCAGTTGGAAACACCGCTAGTGGGCATTAATAACCGCAATTTGCGCACCTTTGATGTCACCCTACAAACCACGCTAAATTTGCTGGACAATCTGCCAACGGACCTCATTATTGTGACCGAATCTGGCATATTTACGGCTGAAGACGTCAAACTAATGCGTGATAATCATGTGCATACATTTTTGGTGGGCGAAGCCTTTATGCGCCAAGCCGAGCCAGGCGCGGAGTTGGCAAAAGTATTTGCTTAATATTTATAGCAACAAACAAAACCGATTAAAACATTGTTAAAACCTTAGGCAACAATATAGCTGGTTTTTCTGTGTACTCGGTGTACTCTGCGGCTAACTAGTTTTTAAAGGATAACAAAATGAGCTACCCCTATTCCCGCCCGCGCCGTATGCGTAAAGATGAATTTTCGCGTCGTTTAATGCGCGAAAACGTGCTCACTAGCAACGATTTAATCTACCCCGTTTTTGTATTAGAAGGTAAAAATCGCGTTGAAGAGGTGGCTTCAATGCCAGGTGTAAAGCGCCAAAGCATTGATGTGCTACTTAAAACAGCGGGCGAATGCGTTGCGCTGGGCATTCCTTTATTAGCACTTTTTCCAGTGGTGGATGCAAAATTTAAAAGTTTAGATGCCACCGAAGCCTTTAATAACGATGGCTTGGTGCAACGCGCCGTTAAAGCCTTAAAATCCGCCTATCCACAATTAGGCATTATGACGGATGTGGCATTAGACCCTTACACCACGCATGGTCAAGATGGCTTGATTGACGACACAGGCTATGTGCTGAATGATGAAACCATAGAAGTGCTGGTCAAACAAGCCATCTCGCACGCACAAGCGGGCGCCGATATCGTGGCGCCAAGTGACATGATGGATGGCCGCATTGGTCAAATCCGCGAAGCCCTAGAAAGCACGCATCATATTCACACCAAAATCCTATCCTACTCCGCCAAATATGCATCCGCCTTTTACGGGCCTTTTAGAGATGCTGTGGGTTCTGCGAGTAATTTAGGCACTGGCAATAAATACACTTACCAAATGGACCCTGCCAACTCGGATGAAGCGATGACGGAAGTGGCGCTGGATATTTCCGAAGGCGCCGATATGGTGATGGTAAAACCCGGCATGCCGTATTTGGACATTGTGCGCCGCGTTAAAGACCAATTTGGCGTGCCAACCTTTGCCTACCAAGTCAGCGGCGAATACGCCATGCTAAAAGCCGCCGCGCAAAATGGCTGGTTAGATGAAAAGGCTTGCGTGATGGAAAGCTTGCTAGCGTTTAAACGCGCAGGTGCAGATGGGATTTTGACTTATTTTGCGATGGATGTGGCGATATGGTTAAAGTCTAATTGAGATGGCTACACACACATTTGCATCTCTTGATTTGCCAGAAGCAAAACGCCTTGCAGACCTTACTGGTATAAAACATGATTTAGAAAGTGCTAAAGAGCTTGCAACTAGATTTGCAAATCAGATGGAGAATGAGAAGTGGGACTCTACTTTGCTGGATGCCTTGTCAGTTGCAGTGCTGGTAAGGTATAGCCGAGCTTTTGCTACAGGGGTAAGAGAACGTTTAGATAGCGATAAATTTTCAATACTTTCCAATGAGCAAAATACCAAGCATGAACGTCTACGATATTGGCGCGACAAACACGTTGCGCACTAAGTAAATGCTTTTGAAGAAAGTCAGCCTGTAGCGAGGTTTTGTCTAGAAAGGCTAAGCGAAGAAGGTGTATATGGAATAGAGTGTAATCATGGACGAGTCATTTCATTAAGCTTATCAGAAAGTAATTCAATTATAGAGCTCTCAGATATATTCCTTAAGTATGTTGAATCTGAGATTGAGGTTGAAAAGAGAAAATTACTGCCCTTAGCGAGAGCTATTCCATTAGAAAATTTATTGATGCCAGAGCGACAAAGAGCAATGTTGGTATCTGGTGAGCCAATAGATAAACCGCGCAAGAAAGTTTATTAGTTTAAAAATTATTTTTTCGCCTCTAGGCGAGTTTCTTTCTTTTTCTTAGTCAAAAGAAAGAAACCAAAGAAAAAGCTACCCCGCTTCCGCTTGTTTCCTTCGGTCTTAGCGCCGCATCTGCGTGGTGACTGCGGAACTCGGATTTTCAATCCTAAAACAGTCCTCACCACTATCCATCTGCCGCTCAAGCCGAAGGCGCGGCAAAGGGGATTTAATGTCAAAAGCAAAACCATGCGAATACCACTGTAATTGTTAAACCAGAAAATCTCTCAAATTCCGTCATTCTGAGCAAAGCGAAGAATCCAGCAGTTAGCCATGCAGCAAAAACCTAAAAACTAGATTCTTCGCTTTGCTCAGAATGACGGGGGTGATGTTTTTGGTGTTAATGGATTTATACTTGCTAGCATCATGATAAGTCTGCTAATTTCTTATGCTTAAACAACTAGCCGTTTATATGTTAGCCAGCAAATATAACGGCACTTTATACATTGGTGTTACCAGCAATCTGCCGCAACGCGTTTATCAACATCGCGAAGGTTTGGTTGAGGGTTTCAGTAAAAAGTATGATGTGAAAACGCTGGTTTATTTTGAACTGTTTGAAGATATGCCAAACGCGATTGCTAGAGAAAAAGCGTTGAAAGGTATTACCAAAGCAAAGAAAATTGCTTTAATTGAAGCTGCAAATCCTAACTGGGAAGACTTAGTGGTGAAATTAGAATTACTTAAATCTTAAAAGCTGGATTCTTCGCTACTCTCAGAATGACGGTTAAGAATTTGAATATATGCAAATAGATAGTGCTAGCAAAAAGCACCTTACTTAAGCGTTTAATAGCGCCTGCAAATCAATTACATCCGCACGCTCTGCATTACCCCCATCACTGGTTCTTTTAGTGGCAATGCGTAAATCGTCCACATCAAATACGCTTAATTTTTGCACGCCTAGCTCAGTTTCTAAGGTAAAAACAGGCACGGTTTTGCGTACTTTATCTTTTTTATCTTTGCTGGGTTTGTCTGATAATCGATACGACTTTTCGCTGCTTTCAAACGGAATTTGCATATTTAGCAAAAACATTTCCACTTCTTTGGCGCTATCGGCAAATAGGTGAATATTAGTTTGCGCGAATTTTCCAGCGGTGCCGTCTAACACGCTGCCGGTTAAATGCGGATTAAAGCGCTCAAATAGCTGCATGGTAATCAGCGCCGCTTTGCGTAATTTTTCAAGCTCTAAAGGCTGTTCATCGGCGTTATAAATCTCATGATACAGCCTGATTTCTTCTTCAATTTCGGCATTGGTGGGCAGCACGCTGGCCTCACTTACGCGTAGCTGTTTACCTGCTTTTTTCTTGGCATAAGCAAAGTCATTAATGCCGTCTTCCGCCATCATTCGTGCGGCCTGCTGGGCAATCATCTGCCGAATATGATCTTGATTTTCGCGTGCCATTTGGCCAGTCTATTAATTAGCAGATGGGTTTAACACTCTGGCGGCTGCATCGGTGCCACTTTGCGCTGGTTTGCTAGCGGCTGGATTATTAGTAGCTGCGCCAGGCGCTTCCCTAGGCTTGGTCGCCACAGGCTCATTTTGCGCATCATCTGGCAAACTAGGCGGCTGCGGTTGCAATGGATTATTTGTAATGCTTTCTTGAAACTCCTCATCAATTGGGTCTAACATTGGCGGCAAATAAGCTTCAGCAGTTGGTGGCGGATTTTCATGGTAAAAATATTCGTAAATTCCGTCATCATCCTCACCAACAAGCTTGCCACTGTATGGATTAATTTTCACCGCCATGACGCCATCAGGCACGTTGACTGGCACATCTGGCATGCCTTTTAAGGCGGTTGCCATATAGGTAATCCAAATAGGCAAAGCGGCTTTTCCACCCGTTTCATCACGTCCAAGCGTGCGTGGTTGGTCAAAGCCAATCCAAGCAATAGCCACTTGACGCGGGTTATAGCCGGCAAACCATGCATCTACCTGATTATTGGTGGTGCCAGTTTTGCCTGCTAAATCTTGCCGGCCTAGTTGTTTTGCGCGCGTTGCCGTGCCTTTTTGCACCACATCATGCATCATCGATGTCATTAAGAAAGCATTGCGGCTATCAATCACTCTTGGCGCATCTTGTTGCGCGCGCGGATAGCGTATTTCCTCAATGATATTGCCTTTGCTATCGGTAATTTTGCTAATTAAATGCGGCTTAATGCGGAACCCACCATTAGCAAAAACGGCGTAGCCACTGGCCATTCCCCAAGGTGTTGCCGCGCCTGCGCCTAATGCCATCGTCAGATACGCAGGGTGATCTTTGCGCGAAAAACCAAACTTAGTGATGTAATCTTGCGCGTAACGTGGGCCAATTTTTTCGATAATACGAATTGACACCATATTTTTAGATTTGGTTAAGGCCGCACGCATACGCATTGGGCCGCTATATTGGCCATCGTAATTTTTAGGCGACCAAGCATCGTTGCCGCCAACCTCTTCCGCTGTTTTGGTAAAAGGCGCATCGTTGATAATAGAGGCTGGCGTAAAACCTTTTTCTAACGCGGCAGAATAAATAAATGGCTTGAAGCTAGAACCTGGCTGACGCCAAGCTTGTGTGGCGTGATTAAATTTGTTTTTGTTAAAATCAAAGCCACCCACCAAAGCGGTTATAGCGCCATTTGCCGGGTCTAGCGCCACCAAAGCGGCCTCTACTTGCGGCAATTGCACAATATGCCACATGCCTTGGCTTTTAATAATGCGCACCACAGAGCCCACTTTAATCTTATGATTTTTAACCACTTTATCGGCCAAGTTTTTTTGCAATAAACTTAAACCGGCACCGCTAATATCAATCGATTCACCGCTTTTACTGAATACTTTAACCAATTTGGCCGAAACCTCAGTCACCACGGCCGGCACAAAGCCGTTGTACTCTTCACTATCTTCAAGCTCCGCTTGCAAGGCTTTAGGTAAATCATCCGATTGCATGGCATTTAAATGAATGGTTTTTTCGGGCTTTTGGTAACCTTGCCTGCGCTGATATTCTAAAATACCTTGCAACACGGCACTATTGGCCGCCTCTTGATTCGGCTTTTTAATGGTGGTGTATACCTTCAAGCCGCTGCTATAAATATCATCTTGATAGCGCTCATACAAACTTTGGCGCACTATTTCGGCCACATAATCGGCCGCTAAATCACGTGCTTGTTTGGATGTTTTGTATTTTAACTTTTGAGCCATCGCGGTTTTAAATTTAGCTTCATCAATAAAGCCAAAACGATGCATATCGCGCAACACTTCATGCTGCCTAGCAGATGCGCGATCAGGATGAATAAAGGGATTGTAGCCTGATGGCGCTTTTGGCAAACCAGCCAATAAGGCCGATTCTGCTAAGGTTAATTTAGCCAACGGTTTACCAAAATAAACCTGTGAAGCCGCCGCAAAGCCATAAGAGCGCTGACCCAAATAAATTTGATTTAAATACAGCTCTAAAATTTTATCTTTGCTTAACGTGCGTTCAATTTTTAAGGCTAATAACGCCTCTTTTACTTTAGTCACCATGGTGCGTTTTTTACCGGGGGTGGTAAAAAAGTTTTTGGCCACTTGCATAGTTATGGTGCTGGCGCCCTCATGGCTTTTGCCAGTGACATTGTTTTTAATGGCGCGCAAAATGCCTTTGGTATCGACTCCGCCATGCTTATAAAAACGACGGTCTTCAATCGCTAATACCGCATCAATTAAATTTTTGGGCACTTTATCAATGCTGACAAAAGCACGGCGCTCTTCGCCAAACTCGCTAATTAAAAAACCATCAGCCGAATAAACGCGTAACGGTAATTTAGGCTTGTAATCGGTCAGCGCTTCTAATGAAGGCAATGTAGGGTAAATTAGAGTAACCGCCAGCGCCGCCATGGCTGTTAGCGTTAAACTGCCCACAAGTATAAATAAAATTAAAAAGTGCCACCATTTTTTTGGAGCCATATGCATTAAAACCATCAAAATATTGTAATGAATGAGACATGATTATTTAAATCACAAGCCATAGTATATAAGTTAAATAAACATTAACCAAAACTGAGTTGATATTTTGCATGGAACCTGCATTTTTGGAATGTAAAATAAACTTAAGCGATTGCAAAAAATAGTGAATTGTTAGCCATAATAAGCACTTATCACCAGCTGTGTTAAAAATGGTACAGCTGTTGTAATTGTGCACATAGAATAAACATTAAATTAAAATTTACTTTACAGGGCGTAAACTTGTTGCTAGGATTTAATGTAAATTATCACTATTGTGCGTAACCCATGAATATAGAAAGAGAATTTTAATTTGAAATTCGATTTTTTTAACGACAGTACACCTCCACTCATCGGTGTGGACATCAGTACTTCGGCTGTCAAAATGGTTGAGCTTTCGTCTACGGGCAAAGGCTCTTATCGCCTTGAAGCCTACTCAATTGCGACGATTCCTAAAGATGCTATTTTAGATGGCAATATTGCGGCGCTAGAGCAAGTTTCTGATGCGGTTAAGCTAGCATGGAAATTACTCGGCACACGCGAAAAACGCACCGCACTTGCGCTACCATCTGCAGCGGTTATTACCAAAAAAGTGATGATGTCATCTGAACTGCGTGAAGAAGACATGGAAGTGCAAGTAGAAGCTGAAGCCAATCAGTACATTCCTTTCCCGCTAGAAGAAGTAAATATTGATTTTCAAGTGATTGGCCCAGCAACCAACAGCCCAGATGAAGTAGAAGTGCTAATCGCTGCGGCCAGAAAAGAAAAGATTGAAGACCGCGTTGCCGCAGCAGAAGATGCTGGCTTAAAAGTGGTTGTGATGGATGTTGATACCTACGCCACAGAGGCGGCTTACAGCCTTGTTGCCAATCAAATACCGAATAAAGGTAAAGATCAAACGGTAATGATTGTGGATATTGGCGCGGTGATGATGCACATTAATGTATTGCACGACAATAAATCGATTTACGTGCGCGAGCAAGCTTTTGGCGGCACACAACTCACACAAGAAATTCAACGCCGTTTTGGCTTATCGGCCGAAGAAGCCGAAATTGCAAAACGCAAAGGTGGCCTGCCAGAAAGTTACGAAAATGAAGTGATGCAGCCATTTATGCAATCTCTTTCAACAGAAGTAGCGCGCGCCTTACAGTTTTTTACCAGCTCAACGCAATATAACCGCATTGACCACATTGTATTAGCAGGCGGCTGTGCGGCCATTCCAGCAATTGATGTATTGGTTCAAGACCGCACGCAAGTCAACACTATTATTGCTAATCCTTTTCAATCCATGTCGCTTGCCACTAAAGTTAAACAGCAGCAAGCCTCACTAGACGCGCCAGCATTACTGATTGCATGCGGTTTAGCAATGCGGGGGATCGATTAAAATGATGCGCATTAACTTATTACCGCATCGCCAAATTAAGCGCGCCGAGCGGCAACGTCAATTTGGTTTAATGGCCCTAATGGCTGCCATAGCGGCAGCTGCCGTTGTGTTTACCGGCTGGACATATTTAGGCGCTAAAAAAGACTCTCAAGTTGAGCGCAATGGCAGGCTAGAGCTAGCCATTAATAATTTAGACAAAGAAATTGCCGCCATTAAAGATTTAAAAGACCAAATCAACAATGTGCTTGAGCGCAAACAAATTGTTGAGAATCTACAAACTAACCGTAGCCAATCGGTAGTGATTTTAGATGAGCTATCAAGACAACTGCCTGAAGGCCTTTATTTAAAAAGCATTAAACAGCAAGGCAATTTAATTACCTTAGAAGGCGTAGCAGATACCAATGCACGCGTGGCCACTTTAGTGCGCAATTTAAGTGTTTCAAATTGGATGGAATCGCCAAATTTAATTGAGATTAAATCGATTATTGTGAACGGCGTTAAGCAAAATGACTTTACGCTGAATGTCTCTTTAAAAGTCCAAAAGGCGGAAGAAGCGCCTGATAATAAAATCAAAGGGACATAATTCATATGAAATTAGATGATTTTAATAATATTGATTTTAAAAATGCCGGCAGCCTGCCAATGCCAGTTAAATTGGTTTTGCTAGGTTTTATGTTTTTAATATTGATTGGATTAGGCTACTGGTTCTTATGGAGCCCGCAAATTGATGAATTTGATCAAGCCCAAGCCAAAGAGCAAGAATTGCGTCAGGTTTTTTTAACCAAAAAAGGCCAAGCGGTAAAAATTGAAGCCTACAAACAACAAATGATTGATATTGAAAAAACATTTGGTGCGCTGCTTAAACAATTACCCGATAAATCACAGATGGATGGCTTATTAACCGACATCAACCAAGCTGGATTAGGTCGCGGATTAGAATTTGATTTATTTAAGCCAGGCCAAGAAACCATTGCCGACTTTTACGCCGAAATGCCAATTCAAATTAAAATTAAAGGCAGCTACCACGACGTTGGTGCGTTTGCGACTGACATTTCTAGATTATCTAGAATTGTGACACTTAACGATATGGCCATTGCACCTTTAACCAAGGATACTAAAGATGGTCCATTGACATTAGAAGCGGTAGCAAAAACCTACCGCTACTTAGATTCTTCAGAAATCGCCGCTAAAAAAGCGTCTGAAAAGAAGGACGTTAAATAAATGACGCGCTTTAATCTTTTATTAAAAGTAATATCCATTTCAGCATTAAGCCTGCTTTTAGCGGCTTGTAATGGCAATGATGGTGACGATTTAGACAAATTTATGCAAACGGCTGCTAACGATATGAGCAAAGGTGTTGAACCTTTGCCAGAAGTTTTGCCCTACTCACCGTTGCAATACAATGCCGATGGCACATTATCTGACCCGTTTAAACCACGCAAAGCGGCCAACAGAAATGGTTCTTTACAACCCAACACCAATCGCCCAAAAGAAGCGCTTGAAGCTTATCCCTTAGAAAGTTTGAAATACGTAGGGTCGATGAGCCGCAGTAAATTAACCTATGCGCTAGTTAAAACACCTGACAACACGGTACAGCAAGTTAAAGTGGGTAATTATTTAGGCCCCAACTACGGCTTGGTGACGGCTATTAATGAGGGTGATATTACACTCAAAGAAATTGTGCAAGATGACCTGACGGGCGATTGGGTTGAGCGTAGTGCAAGTATTAATCTGCAAGAATAATGATGGGAATGACTATGTTTAAAATAATGACAAAAATTTTTACACTGACGCTGCTAATGTTCAGCTTTGGTGTGAGCTCTGCAACTGCCTTTGCTGCAGAAGATAATCCATCACTTAGCAATAAAATTGAAGGCATTGATTTTTCTGCTTTATCTGGTGGTCGGGTAAGTATTCGTTTGCAGATGAAAGAAGCGCTCACTAACCCACCAGCCGGTTTTACGCTTAATAACCCAGCACGCATTGCTTTAGATTTTCCAAATACCGCTAACGGTTTAAATAAAAATAGCGTTACCAGTGAGCAAGGCGCGCTAAAAAGCGTTTCATTGGCTCAAGCAAAAGATCGCACGCGCGTGGTGCTAAATTTAACTAAAAATGTAGGCTACAACACTGTAATCAGCGGTAAAGATGTCATTATCACTTTGCAAGGCAATGAAGCCAGCGCTGGCGGTAGCAGCACTGAAACACGCTTTGCCGAAGCGCGCGCCACCAGCCAAAGCCATGCCATTACCAATGTAGATTTTGCCCGTGGCAAAAATGGTGAAGGCCGCATTATTGTGGATTTATCCGATGCCAACTCAGGCATTAATATCAAGCAAAAAGGCAAATTAATTATTGTCGATTTTATTAACACCGATGTAACGGCCGATTTGCAACGCCGTTTAAATGTGATCAATTTTAATACGCCTGTTTTGTATGTTGACACCATGAAACAAGGAAAAAATAGCCGTATTTCAATTGAGCCAAAAGGCAATTGGGAGCAATCGGCTTATCAAGCCGATAAGAAATTTATTATTGATGTGCGCCAAGTGATTGAAGATCCAAATAAATTAGTCAAAGGTTCAAAACCTGGCTATGCAGGCGAGAAATTATCACTTAACTTTCAAAACATTGAAGTGCGTTCTGTATTGCAAGTAATTGCCGATTTTACTGGTTTAAATATTATTACCAGTGACACCGTAACCGGCAATTTAACGCTAAGACTTAAAGATGTACCGTGGGATCAAGCCATGGATATCATCATGAAAAACAAAGGCTTAACCATGCGAAAAACAGGCAACGTAATTATGGTTGCCCCTGCAGAAGAAGTCACTGCTAAAGATAAAGCGCAATTAGAAGCCACTCAAGCAATTGAAGATTTAGAACCATTACGCACAGAAGTATTTACACTTAAATATCAAAAAGCATCCGATTTTAATAAAATTTTGGATGGTACAAACTCTTCTGGCGGGGCTGGAACCACTCAAAACCGCATATTATCTAAACGTGGCAATGTCAATTATGACCCCCGCACTAATACACTTTTTATACAAGACACAGCAAAAAAACTAGAAGAAATTCAAGCAATTATTAATAAAGTTGATGTTTCAGTTAAACAAGTAATGATTGAATCGCGGCTTGTGTTGGCCGAAGATACTTTCAGCAAAAGCTTAGGTGCAAGGTTTGGGGTACAAAGTGCCACTACGCCTGGACAAAACGCTCTAAGTGTTGGAGGAAAACTTAACAATGGTGTAACCAGTGGCTTAGCAACAGGCACTACCACCATTAACGGCAACACTGGGCTGAACTCAGACCTACCTTCAAGTCTAGCAAGCGCAGGTAGTATTGCATTTAGTTTATTTAGACTCCCTGCTGGTTTGTTATTAAATCTAGAGCTATCAGCACTTGAAAGTGATAGAAGAGGCAAAATCGTTTCTAGCCCGCGCGTTACAACAGCGAATCAGCAAACCGCTAGAATCGCATCGGGTGTAGAGATTCCGTATTTACAAGCTTCAAGCAGTGGTGCCGCAAACGTTGCTTTTAAAAAAGCAGAGCTTAGTTTAGAAGTAACGCCGCAAATTACGCCCGATGACAAAATTATTATGGATTTGGAAGTTAGAAAAGACTCACCAGGTACAATTGTTGCTGGCGTTCCTTCGATCAACACCCAAAACGTTAAAACTCAAGTGTTAGTTTCTAATGGTGAAACGGCGGTATTAGGCGGTATTTTTGAGCAAACCGAAAGCAATAGCGTAGACAAAGTGCCATTCTTTGGTGATCTACCAATTATTGGTAATGCATTCAAACGTCGCACTAAACAAGATGATAAAAGTGAGTTGTTGATTTTTATCACACCTAAAATTATGGATGAAAGTTTAGGTTTAAGATAAGCATATCAAGTCTTAACTGACAGAATCGCTGCTTTACCTTAAAATGCCTATCATTAACCTGATAGGCATTTTTGCTTACAAATTAAGCGACAATATATTGTGATCGAAATAAATAACATTTTTTTTATTGGTTTGATGGGCGCGGGTAAAACCACCGTTGGCAAAATTTTGGCCAAACATTTAAACAAGCAGTTTTACGATACCGATGTAGAAATCGAAAAACGCACTGGCGTAAAAATACCGGTAATTTTTGATTTAGAAGGTGAAGCCGGTTTCCGAAAGCGCGAAACGGCTGTTATTCAAGAACTTAGCACGCAACAAAATATTGTAATGGCCACTGGCGGTGGTGCCGTTATCGCACCCGAAAATCGTGAATTATTAAAAGCCAATGGCCATGTTATTTATCTGCGCGCCAACGTAACAGAGCTTTGGCATAGAACGCGTAACGATAAACACAGGCCACTGCTGCAAAATGTGGATATCCGCACCAAGCTTGAACAACTTTATGCTGAGCGCAACCCTTTATATACCGAAGTGGCGACGCATATTATAGATACCGGAAATCAACCAGTTAGTAGCATTATTGCCAAAATACAAACCGAACTTAGTCTAAAGTTCCAGACCTAAAAATACAAGCCCTAAAATTTAAGAATAAACGATTCCCTTATGATGCAAACATTACAAGTAGCACTCGATAACCGCGCTTATCCCATTCATATTGGCTCAAATTTGCTTAATCAAGCCGATTTGATTTTGCCGCACCTTAAACGCAAAAATGTCGCCATTGTGACCAACACCACCGTTGCACCTTTGTATTTGGATAAATTGACCAGCACCTTGCGTAATGCAGGCGTAACGGTAATTGAGATTATTTTGCCCGATGGTGAAGCGTATAAAAACACAGAAACGCTTAATCTTATTTACGATGCCTTGCTTAAAAATCGCTGTGAGCGCAGCACTACGCTTATTGCCTTAGGTGGCGGTGTCATTGGCGATTTAACGGGTTATGCGGCGGCCACTTATTTGCGCGGTGTACCGTTTATTCAAATTCCCACCACATTACTTTCACAAGTAGATTCTAGCGTTGGCGGCAAAACGGGTATTAATCATCCGCTGGGTAAAAACATGATTGGTGCGTTTTACCAGCCCAAATTAGTGTTGGCCGATATTGATACATTGCAAACCTTACCAGCGCGCGAATTATCAGCTGGGTTGGCGGAAGTGATTAAATACGGCTTAATTCGTGATGCCGATTTTTTTGATTGGCTTGAAGTGAATATCGGCAAACTGTTGGCTTTGGATGAAGCCACAATTAGCTATGCCATTTACCGATCATGCCAAAATAAAGCCGAAGTGGTGGCGCTAGATGAACATGAAACAGGCGAGCGCGCCTTGCTTAACCTTGGCCACACTTTTGGCCATGCCATTGAAAACGCCATGGGCTATGGCGTTTGGCTGCATGGCGAAGCGGTAGCGGCAGGCACCATAATGGCCGCCGATTTATCGCAGCGTATGAATTGGTTAAAAGCTGATGAATTTAAGCGCATTCATGCCTTATTAAGCAAATGTAATTTACCCCTGCAAGCACCTAATTTAGGCGTGGCAAAATATTTAGATTTAATGGCAAACGACAAAAAAGTAGCCGATGGCAAAATAAGGTTGGTGTTACAGCAAGGCATTGGTAAAGCGGTGATTACCAGCGATTACGATGCAAGCAAACTTAACGAAACACTTTCGCTGACATAATCTATGAGCAGACTAGCCGTTTACGCCGCCAACCCAGAAGCCACGCTTGGCAGACGCTTTGAAGAGCCTGCATCTCCCTTGCGCAACGCTTTCCAGCGCGACCGCGACCGCATTATTCATTCCACTGCTTTTCGCCGCCTAGAATACAAAACCCAAGTATTTGTGAACCATGAAGGCGATTTATTTCGCACGCGCCTAACGCATAGCCTAGAAGTGGCGCAAATAGCGCGTGGCATTGCGCGCACTTTAAACCTGCACGAAGACCTAACAGAAGCGATTGCACTGGCGCACGATTTAGGTCACACACCTTTTGGTCACGCAGGGCAAGATGCGCTAAACCATTGCATGCGCGATTACGGCGGCTTTGAGCACAATTTGCAATCACTGCGCGTAGTCGATCAATTAGAGCAGCGTTATGCCGAATTTGATGGCTTAAATTTAACTTTTGAATTGCGCGAAGGCATCCTTAAACACTGCTCACTTAAAAATGCCAAACAATTAGGCGATGTGGGCCAGCGCTTTATTGATAAAACCAACCCCACCTTAGAAGCGCAATTAACCAATTTTGCCGATGAAATTGCCTATAATAATCATGATATTGATGACGGCTTACGCTCTGGCTTAATCACCATTGAGCAACTTCAAGAAGTCGCATTATTTAATTCACAGCTAGAAATCGTTAAAGCCAAACACCCAAAACTTGAGCAAAGACGGCTGATACATGAAACCGTGCGCCGCATGATTAATATATTGGTGGTCGATTTATGCGAAACAAGCGCACACAATATTCAGCAACTAGCGCCGCAATCTATTCAAGATATCCGCAGCGCGCCATATTTAATTAGCTTTAGCGCCGAAATATCGCAACAAAACTTAGCGCTAAAGCAGTTTTTACGCAAAAATTTATACCATCACTACAAAGTTAACCGCATGAGCGCAAAAGCCATGCGCATTATTCGCGAGCTATTTGATGTGTTTTTTAGCGACCCAAGTTTAATGCCGCCAGAACATCTGCAAAATGCCAACACCGACAAAGCACGCGCTGTTGCCGATTATATTGCTGGCATGACAGACCGCTTTGCCATTCGCGAGCATCGCCGATTATTTACGATTGAAGAATCGTTATAAGGTGTAAATCACAGCTGTAATCAAGTAATTAAGCCCTTTACAAAGGTATATCTGTTGCACAAAAACAACAATTTGTTACAACTCACTCAAAAAACCACAAAACACTTGCTGTTAAAACGCCATCTTTGGCATACTACGTAAACCTTCTTAGTAAATGAATGTTAATTTGTTTTATTGGGGGAGTTCGCGAACTTTCTCGTTTTTAGCGTTAAGTTAATGTTGTTAAAACTAACAAGCATTTAATTTAACCCCTAAAAATGAGGGTAAATTAAGTTACAAACTTTAAGAAATAAATTTTTGGAGATTCATATGAAAACAAAATTAAATTTAGCAGTTGCATCAGCTTTACTAGCTGTAGCTTCAAGCGCTAACGCTGGCATCATGATTCCAGCTGGCGATTGGACTTTAGACATCGGCGGTGTTGTAAATACTTACTACACAGCTACTCGTACAAGCGGTGATGACATTGCTCTTGGTGGCAGTGCAGTTAACCTTGGCGGCGGTAATGCAAACGGTGAGACTGGTACAAACAACATCACTACAGGTTTGTTACCAAACTATTTATCAGTTTCTGGTAAAACTCGTCAAAACGATTTAGATGTTGGTTTCACAATCAGCATCAACCCAGGCGCTTCAACAACTCGTGCAGGTATTCAAGGTTCAAACCAAGAAAACCGTCAAGCGTTTGTTACTTTCGGTGACAAATCATGGGGCTCTATCAAATTAGGTAAAGACTTAGGTATTTTCGCTTCTGACGCTATCTTAAACGACATGACATTATTAGGTGTTGGTTCAGGTGCTGGCTTCTTAGCTGGTAACACAACTACACTAGGTCGTATCGGTACAGGTTTCATCTATGCTGACTGGAAATCACAAATCGCATACTCATCACCAAACTTTAACGGCTTCTCATTCACAGCTGGTGTTACTCAATCTTGGGATGCATTAGATATTACTGGTGCTGACGCTGGTGGTGCAGGTCGTGAAGGTTCAGTTCCTGCTTTAGAAGCTAAAGCTTCATACGAGTGGGCTGGTGATGTTGGTGGTAAAGTATGGGCTTCTGCAATCACACAAAAACTTGAAGTTTCAACTGGCGGCGACGAAACTGTTCGCGGTTACGACATTGGCGCTACTGTAAATGTTGCTGGTTTTGGTTTAACTGGTTACTACTATGACGGTAAAGGCTTAGGCACTACTGTTCAATTACTAGGTGCTGTTGACCAAAATGGCAAACGTCGTGATTCAGACGGTTACTATGTTCAAGGTACATACACACTTCCAGGTGTTGGTACTAAATTAGGCGTTTCATATGGTGAATCAAATCTTGACCGTAATGGCGCTGCTGATGTTTTAGCTGCTGATTTAGAAAATACAATGTGGACAGTTGGTGCTTATCACCCACTAACAAAACATTTGAACCTAGTTGCTGAGTACTCAAACGTTGAAACTGACTTTGGTGCTTTAGATTCAAAAGCAAAAACAGTGTCTTTAGGCGCAATCTTATTCTTCTAGTTTAATGCAGGCTTAGCCTGCTTAAATGAATGAATAAAATAAAAACGGCAACTTAGGTTGCCGTTTTTTTTGAGCTGCATTTAATATTAACTACGTGTTATCTTTTAAACCTTAAGTTTAAGCGTTATTATAAAATGTATAGTAAAAGATTTTCATTAAACATTAGAATAAGCTATGACGCTAAGGCTCGCATATTAGAGCGGCAGATAAACTAAGCTATTATTCTTGATATATTAGAAACGGGCACAACAAAGTATAAAGATGATACGCATTTTTGGGTATTTAAATCTTACGCGGATAGAGATGATAATTTGCTCTGTATTGCGGCCGTAATAGAGTCTGTTATAGTCATTAAAACTGTTATGCATCATTTTGAAATGGAATAATCATGAAAACAATTTACTTCCCAGAAGATGATATTTTAGAACTTATATTTAGCGAAAAAGAAATTGTTCGTGAAACCTCTCAAGATTGGAATGTAAATGTTAGCTATGCAACCGACAATAGCATTGTGCAAATGGTGATTTTGGATGCTGTAGCGGCAGGTTTAATACCATTTCACAGTGGCCAATCTAAAATAGCGGCTTAAATATTGGTTAGGTAAACCGACGTAAGTTAATGATTATTAAAAATGTATTATTTCTCGCATCCGATAAACTTGTATGCACAATTCATCTAGATAAAATAACGGCTAATTTTGAAGCGCAACTTTTATTACAACATATTTTAAGCGTAAACCGTGCATGGCTGATTGCACATGACAGCGATGCTCTACCAGCCAATACACTTGAGCAATTTGAGGCGTTACTTAATAGACGCCTAAACGGTGAGCCAATTGCTTATATATTAGGCTATAGAGAATTTTTTGGTTTACAACTAAAGGTTTCAGCTGATACGTTGATTCCTAGGCCAGATACTGAAACCTTAGTTGAAGCGGCGTTGGGTAAGATTCCACAATACAGTTCAAAATCTTCTACGTCATTCCCGCGAAAGCGGGAATCCAGTTTGAATTTAAACCAAAAAATGGATTCCCCCTTTCGCGGGAATGACGCTATTAATGGTGAGAATTATGAATTGCCACAGCAGTTCCGCGTTTTAGACCTTGGCACAGGCTCTGGCGCGATCGCCTTGGCGATTGCTAAACATCGTCCACTTGCACAAGTAACCGCGCTTGACGCTTCGCAAGCGGCGCTGGATATTGCTACTGAGAATGCGCAAAATTTAACAATACCAAACGTAAATTTTATGTTGAGCGATTGGTTTTCTGCTTTAAGCCAAGCCAATGTAACGCAAAAGTTTGATGTGATCGTGAGCAACCCACCTTATATTGAAGCGGATGACGCGCACTTAAAACAAGGTGATTTGCGTTTTGAGCCGCTATCTGCACTGGCTTCTGGCGCAGATGGTTTGCAGGATATTCGCATTATCATCAGCAAAGCACCGCAACACATTAACCCGCAAGGCTGGCTGCTGTTAGAACATGGTTACAATCAGGCCGAGCAAGTGGCGGCTTTGCTTAAGCAAGCGGGGTTTAACCAGATTAGTCATGCACAAGATTTAGCTGGAATTAACCGTGTGACGCTAGGTAAATTTTCCTAATCGTCATTTTTAGCGCTCGCGTAGAATCTAGTCGTTACCTGAATAATCTTTAAAACTGCATTCTTCGCTAAGACTCAAGATGACAGGCTTGGCTAAGGGGTTATTTATAGGCTTTTAAATAGTATAATTAGCGTATGTCTCAACATCATTCTATTGGCATTGTAAAAGCCGAAACCGCCCATTTTAATACCCCGCTAAATCTAAAAAGTGGCGAAACTTTGCCGCAATTTCATTTGGTTTACGAAACCTATGGCGCGCTAAATGCCGATAAAAGCAATGCCGTCATTATTTGTCATGCGCTTTCGGGTAATCATCATGTGGCAGGAAAATACGCCGAAACCGATAAAAATGCAGGCTGGTGGGATAACTTAATTGGCCCTAATAAGCCGCTAGATACCAATAAATTCTTTGTGATTGGCCTTAATAATTTGGGCGGCTGTCATGGCAGCTCTGGGCCAAATAGCATCAACCTTGAAACCAATCAACCGTTTGGCGCCAGTTTTCCAATTGTAACGGTTGAAGATTGGGTAAATTCGCAGGTTAAGTTATTAGAGTATCTTGGCATTTCAACATTAGCCGCGGTTGTGGGTGGCAGTTTGGGTGGCATGCAAGCTTTGCAGTGGACCATTGCTTACCCCGATTTAGTGCGCCACGCCTTAATTATTGCCTCTGCCCCCAATTTAACCGCGCAAAATATCGCGTTTAACGAAGTGGCGCGCCAAGCGATTATGACCGACCCCGAATTTTATGGCGGTGATTATTACGCGCACAACACTGTGCCACGCCGTGGCTTGCGTATTGCGCGCATGCTGGGGCACATTACTTATTTAAGTGATGATGCCATGGGCGAAAAATTTGGCCGCAAGCTTAAAGATACGATTAAGTATGGTTTTGATGTGGAATTTGAGATGGAATCTTACTTGCGTTATCAAGGCGATAAATTTGCTGGCGAGTTTGATGCCAATACCTATTTACGCATGACGCGCGCGCTGGATTATTACGACCCGGCACTAACGTTTCATGATGATTTAAGTGCCGCCCTAAAAGTAGCTAAAGCCCAATTTTTGGTAGTTTCTTTCACTAGCGATTGGCGTTTTTCACCCGCGCGTTCACGCGAAATTGTTAAAGCGCTGCTGGATAATGAATTAACCGTGAGCTATGCCGAAGTAACTGCGGCGCATGGGCACGATGCCTTTTTAATGCCTGACGCGCATTACCATGCCATTTTACGTTCATATTTACAAAAAATTGAGGTGTAATTATGTCAACCCCAACTCAAAATAATGTAAATAATACAAATTTAATGACTAAGTATCGCCAAGATTTTGCCATCATTGCAGGCTGGGTAAGCTTTGGTACTAAAGTATTGGATTTAGGCTGTGGTGATGGCAGCTTATTACAGTTTTTACGCAGCAGTTTAGAAACCAAAGGCTATGGCGTAGAAAAAGACGATGCCAATTGGTTAGCCTGCTTAGAAAACGGCACGAATGTGATTCAAATGGACTTAGAAGCCGGTTTATCAGGCTTTGAAGACCAATCATTTGATACTGTGATTTTGTCGCAAACGCTACAAGCTATGCACAATACAGAAGGAATTGTGCAAGAAATGTTACGCGTTGGGCGCGAAGTGATTGTGACTTTCCCTAATTTTGGCTATTGGCGTAATCGTTTGCAAATCACGCGCGGCAATATGCCTGTTTCTAAAAGCTTGCCTTACGAATGGTTTAATACGCCCAATGTGCACCTTTGTACTATTAACGATTTTGACCAATTTTGTAAAAATCACAATATTACGATTTTAGAGCGTAAAGTGATTACCGACACACAAGAAGTGAGCTTTATGCCAAACCTATTGGGTAACTTAGCCATGTATCGCTTAAAAGCAAAATAGTGCAAAACACTACGTCTATTAACAACACCTCTATTTGGCAATCGTTGATGAGCAAAAAAATGCTTATCTGCATTTTTACTGGCTTTAGCTCTGGCTTGCCGCTGTATATTTTAATCAGCCTTTTGCCAGCTTGGCTGCGTAGCGAAGGCGTTAATCTTAAAGCGATTGGCTTATTTGCTTTAATTAACCTGCCATTTACCTGGAAATTTTTGTGGGCACCATTTTTTGATCGCTATATTCCGCAATTAGGCAAATTTACCATGGGCCGCCGCCGCGGCTGGCTGATTATCTCGCAATTATTTTTGCTGATTTCTATACCAGCTTTTGGCGCGTTTAATCCTAAGCTAGACATTTGGGCAATCGCTTATTTGGCCACTGTTGTAGCCTTTTTTAGTGCCTCACAAGATATTGTTTTAGATGCTTATCGCCGCGAATTATTGATTGATAATGAATTGGGCTTGGGCAATGCGGTTCATGTAAACGCCTACAAAATTGCGGGTTTAATTCCTGGCTCTTTATCGTTAATTTTGGCCGACCACATGGCATGGAGCAGTGTGTTTACCATTACGGCGCTGTTTATGTTGCCCGGTATTTTGATGACGATTTTTGTGAAAGAGCCTGCCTTAAAAGAAGGCAGACCAAGAACGCTAAGAGCGGCTGTAATAGAACCGTTTAAAGAATTTATGAACCGAAACGGTTTAAAAACCGCCACACTTATTTTGGCGTTTATTTTCTTTTATAAATTGGGCGATAGCATGGCAACTGCGCTAGCCACGCCGTTTTATTTAGATATGGGGTTCAGCAAAACCGAAATTGGCTTAATTGCTAAAAACGCTGGCCTATGGCCAAGTGTAATTGGTGGCTTATTGGGTGGCGTTTGGATGTTTAAATTGGGCATTAATCGCGCGCTATGGGTATTTGGTTTTGTGCAAATGATTGCCATATTGGGATTTGCATTTTTAGCCACGGTTGGCCATAGTTTATTGTGGTTAGGCATTGTAATTGGCGTAGAGGCATTTGGCGTAGGCTTAGGAACGGCGGCGTTTGTGGCCTACATTGCGCAAACCACGCACCCGCTTTACACTGCCACACAATTTGCCTTATTTACCAGCTTAGCTGCCGTACCGCGCACCTTTGCCAATGCCGCAACCGGTTATATGGTGGAAAATTTAGGCTGGTTTAAATTTTTTATGTTGTGTTTTATTTTCGCCATTCCTGGCATGTTGTTGTTGTTTAAAGTGGCACCTTGGAACACGATTAAAGAAAACGAAGCCTCACTTTAAATCCGTCATTCCCGCGCAGGCGGGAATCCAGTTCAATTCAAAACATAGCCACTATTAAAACTTTAATTAGCTTTCAGCAAATCGTTAAAACAAAATTATTTAAATTTATAGCTGCCTGGATTCCCGCCTACGCGGGAATGACGCTATTTAGTTTTTGTAACTTTCACAGTATTTTTGTAAGTAATTGAGATGCCGTGCGACTAACTCCTACCCTAAAAGGAGTTTTATCATGCGCATTGTTGCCTCTGCATTTTTTGCCTTAAGCTTACTCAATATCGTCACCCAATCTGCCATTGCCGCTGAATGCTCTGCCAAAAGTGGTGCCTCACAAGTACCCTTGCTTGAGCTATACACCTCTGAAGGTTGCAGCAGCTGCCCGCCTGCCGATAAATGGTTAAGCAACTTAAAACAAGATTCTAGTCAGCTAATTCCATTGGCTTTTCATGTAGATTATTGGGACTATATTGGCTGGAAAGATAAATTTTCTAGCGCTGAATACTCGGCTAGACAACGCAAAATAGCGGCGTTTAATAGCGCTGGCTTTGTTTACACGCCACAATTTGTGATGAATGGCCGCGATTTTAAGGGCTCTGATGGTTCACGCTTAAATAGCATGGTTGAATCCAGCCAAAAATTGGCATCGCGCGCCAATTTAAGTTTAAAAGCCGCAACGCAAGCCAATGGCGAAATTACGTTAACGGTAGATGCGCAGGCAGTGCGCCCTAGTGATATTAAGCATAGCGATATTTTTGTGGCGATTTATGAAAATAAATTGGTGAGCAAAGTGAACGCTGGCGAAAACAATGGCCGCGAATTAAAACATGATTTTGTGGTGCGCGAGTTTTTTGGCGCGTACCAAATCAACAATAAAAATGCGTTCAGCAAAAACTTTACCATTAAGCCAAATCTTAAAAATCGCGGCTACCAATTAGAAAATATGGGCGCTGTGGTGTTTGTGCAAAATAGCCAAAATGGCGAAATTTTGCAAAGCTTGGCGCTAAAATTCTGCAATTCTTAGTTTGCAAATGGCCAATGAGAATATTATTGGCTGAATTGATGATTAAAGCTGTTAATGATTTAAATTATTTTTATCGTTTGGCTATTAAACCTTGATTCAGCCAATTGGATAGATATTGTGCAGCCTGCGTAGTGGGCTCTATGCATTTATCTTCTAGCCACTCACACAAGCCGCCAAAACTCGCCCCTGTTGCCACCAACTTAATGGCTAGCTCTTCTAAGTTATCCAATGACTGATAATGTGAGCTTAAATCGCTGCGCCAAACCAAGCAAGATTCATTAATTTGATTTGGCACTGGTGGTGTTTCTTCAGCATCTAAAGCCTGCCAAACCAATAATACATTCCATTTTAAAGGCAATAATTGCACAGATGGATGAAATACCAGCGGCAAATCGACCCACGCTTCAGGTGGTAGAGTTGCTAAATCCTGCAACTGTAAAACTGGTGTATCTTCTGCATCAAACGCTAAACCCAGCGCCCATTCAAAAGCCGCCATTTCGGCCGCAATTGGGTGTTGCGGCAAGGTTTTGATTAAATGCGTTTGCATTTTATCGCCCACCCAGCGCATATTTGGGTAAGTGGATGGGTATGCATCAATAAAACTACGCGCAGTGGCATCAAATAAATTATCGCCCAGCAAGGCTTTTAGTTTGGGATAGCTATTGGCCAGCGCCTCAATAATGCGCAATCGGTAGGCATCGGCGTAAATGCTTAATCGTCTTGTTGCGCCTACTTTTGCATCATCAACGATGCGATTTTTAAACGCCGTACCTTTGCCTGCATCCATTAAATAGGCTTGAAAATCAGATTGCAATTTCGCCAATTGACTCATGCTGCCACCGCTAATTGTTTGGCGGCAATATCACGCGCGATTTGCAGCTCTTGCACCAATTCATCTAATTCTGGCATTTGGTCATCGCGCTCTATCATGGTGGATACGGCACCAAAACGTGATAAGGCATGGCCGTATAAATCCCACACAGGGTCAATCACTGGCGCATCATGCGTATCAATAATGTAATCGCCCTGATTGCTGTGACCCGCTAAATGTATTTGTTGTACGCGGCTTTTTGGGATGCCATCGATAAACGTTTTTGCATCAAATTGATGGTTATAGCTACTGACATAAATATTATTCACATCCAGCAACAACAGGCAATCGGCTTTTTCGGCAATTAAATCAATAAACTCCCATTCTGTCATGCAGGAATCTACATAGCTGGCGTAGCTGGATACATTTTCCAGCAAAATTTGGCGACCTAGATAATCTTGCACAATGCCCACACGTTCAGCTACATGCAGCGCGGTTTCTTCTGTGTAAGGCAGCGGTAGCAAATCATGCATGTTTTGGCCGTGCACCCCTGTCCAGCATAAATGGTCTGAAATCCAAGCGGGTTGTACGCGGTCTACTAACTTGCGCAAATCACGCAAATAGTCAGCATCCATGGGCGCGGTTGAGCCTATAGAAAGCGAAACGCCATGCAACACCACTGGATAGTTTTCGCGAATGCGATCCAAATACTGTAGCGGTTTTCCGCCAGGTATCATGTAATTTTCTGAAAGCGCTTCAAACCAATCGATATTCGGTTTGGATTCTAAAATATCGTTGTAATGCTCTGTGCGTAAGCCTAGACCAAAGCCAAGAAAGGGAAGATTTTTAGACATTTTTAATTAAATTTGCGCCTATTAAAAAGCCATTCTCACACAAATTGGGGGCAGTTTTGCATGAAAATGGCCTGACATAACGATTCAATACTTAAACAGTGTGACCGCCTTTTGCATCACACTCAGCGCCTGTTAACGCCAAATGGCCAGTGCCAGCGCAAGAGTTTTGACCTGCACATGCATTAGCCGCAATAGCGCAAGAACCTTGACCTTTACAAGCATTTTTAGCTGTTTTACAGGCGTTGTGACCCTTGCATTCGTTGCCAGCTGTTTTACAAGCGCTGGTGCCTTTACATGAGTTAACGCCAACGCAAGCAACTGTTGCAGAGCCACTGCTGGCTGATTTAGCGCCGTTACCAGCACAGCCTGCTAAAATTAATGCGGCTGCGCCTACTGCCAATAATGCACCTTTACTCATTTTTGATGATGTTTGAATAGACATGGTGATTCCTTCCTAAAAGTGATGAAAAATCTACCGTTTTCAGTTTAGAAAGGTAGAGTTGTTGGCTACATGAGGCATGACAAAACACTTATCGCGCACTTCACATCACTTTTGTCGGCGTAATCACCCAAGCCTTACAATTTATTTCAATGCTTTAATAGTGGGTTACGCATAGTCAATAATCAGCGGCGCATGGTCGCTAAATTTTTGCGCTTTATAAATAGATGTTTGCACAGCGCGCGCGGCCAATTCTGGCGTGGATACTTGGTAATCTAGCCGCCAACCTACATTTTTTTCGTAAGCCGCGCCGCGGTTACTCCACCAGGTATAGCATTCTTCTGTAGTGTTTGGATGCAGCGCGCGATATACATCTACCCAGCCAACACGCCCAAATAAATCCGTTAGCCAAGCGCGCTCTTCTGGCAAAAATCCAGAATTCTTTTTATTGCCTTTATAATTTTTTAAATCCATTTCTTGATGCGCGATATTCCAATCGCCGCACACCACCACATCGCGGCCGCTTTTTCTTAGCGCCTCAAGGTGCGGCATAATGCGCGCCAGCACGCTAAATTTAAACGCTTGCCGCTCTTCGCCGCTTGAGCCGCTAGGCAGATAAAGCGAAATCACACTTAGACTTTTCCCATTTAAATCATCAAAATTGGCTTCAATATAGCGGCCTTCTGAGTCAATATCCGCAATACCAAGCCCTTCTATCACTAAGTCTGGCTTGGTTTTGCAGTAAATACCCACGCCGCTATAACCCTTTTTTTCGGCATAATGAAAATAACCGTAGTAGCCAGCTGGCGCTAACATTTCTGCCGTTAAATCCGCCGCTTGCGCTTTTACTTCTTGCAGGCAGATCACATCGGCCTGTTGCGTTTGTAGCCAAGCAAAAAAGCCCTTGTTGTTAGCAGAACGGATTCCGTTTAAATTAGCCGTTATAATGCGCATATTGACTTTCAATTGATTAATAATGATGAACACTCAGCCTAAAGAAAACCAGTTAAGCCAAGATTTTATTGCTTTTTCTATTCAAAAACAGGTACTTAAATTTGGTGAATTTAAAACCAAAGCTGGCCGATTAAGCCCTTATTTTTTTAATGCAGGCTTGTTTAACGATGGCGAAAGCTTATTAAAACTAGGCGAATTTTACTACGAGAGCATCCAAAAATCAGGCATAAAATTCGATATGCTGTTTGGCCCAGCCTACAAAGGCATCACCTTGGCCGCGGCGATTGCCATTGCGTTTGCCAAAAATGGTCATAATTTACCTTATGCCTACAATCGCAAAGAAGCTAAAGACCATGGCGAAGGCGGCGTTATTGTAGGTAGTGCATTAAAGGGTCGTGTTTTAATCATTGATGACGTGATTTCGGCAGGCACATCGGTGCGCGAATCGGTTGATTTGATTACAAAAAATGGCGCAATACCTTGTGGCGTGGCGATAGCGTTAGATAGGCAAGAAAAAGGCTTAGGCGACTTATCGGCTGTGCAAGAAGTGCAGAAACTGCATCAGATTCCAGTGTGTGCAATAGCTAATTTAAACGATTTATTACAATACATTCATCAAGATAACGATATGGCACAACACTTGCTTTTAGTACAAGCATACCGCAAACAATACGGTGTGATTTGACAGAATTAAAAAAGCTTAGAATGGAGTTGGGGAGTTGAAAATGAAAAATTTAACATTAATTGTATGTACTTGCTTAAGCCTAATCACTTTTAATGCCAGCGCTGAAGGCAAAAAAATCGTTAAGTGGGTAGATAGCAGTGGCGTAACGCATTATGGCGATAAATTGCCTAGCCAAGAAATTGGCCGCAGCAACGTAGAAATGAGCAATAGAGGCATTATTCTTAAAAAAAATGTTGTGTTAAATCAACAAGCGGCCGAACAAGATTACCAAAAACAACAAGAAAAATTAGTGCAAGAGCGCCGCGATAAAGTGTTGCTGGCCTCTTACACCAATGTTGAAGAAATCGATTTGGCGCGCGACCGCCATTTAGAAACGGATAAAGCCGCTATTCAGGCCTTAATGCAACACAAATTAGTTAACGCCAATCGAACAACGCGCAACAACAAAACGGCGCAAGGCTTTAAAGATCAAAACAAAGCAGTGCCAGCTTATTTAGCGGATGAGTTAAAACTTGCACAGTCAGAATCCGATAGGCTTAACAAACAAATTGAGCAACGCAAACTGAATATGCTGGCGACTAGCCAATATTTTGCGACCGAAAAAACCCGTTATGAAGCGCTTAAACAACAAACGTTTAATGCAACTGAATCAATTGGCGCTGTTAAAACGGTGACTTATTAAGTTAATTAGCCCTTAGTTAATTAGCCCTAAATTAATTAGCCAGTTTTTTCTTAAGCACTTCATTTACTTGCGCTGGGTTGGCCTTGCCTTTTGAGGCTTTCATGGCCTGACCCACTAGCGCGTTAAAGGCTTTTTCTTTACCCGCTTTAAATTCTTCTACCATGGCGGGGTTGGATTTTAGCACTTCATCAATAATCGCTTCAATCGCGCCGCTGTCGGATTCTTGTTTTAAGCCTTTGGCTGCAATAATCGCATCCACTTCGCCTTCATTCAGCCACATTGCTTCAAATACTTGCTTGGCGGCATTGTTTGAAATAGTGTTATCGGCAATGCGTTTTAACAGTTGCGCTAATTGCGCGGCGCTAATTGGCGATTGATTAATCGCTTTTTCTTCTGCATTTAATTTAGCCGAAATAGCGCCCATTATCCAATTGGCAGCTGGCTTGGCATCGCTTCCTGCGTTTACAGCAGCAGTAAAGAAGTCAGCCAGCTCACGGCTTGCAGTGAGTGCTGCCGCATCATAGCTGCTTAAAGCATAATCCGCCTCAAAGCGTGCTTTCATCGCCGCTGGTAATTCCGGCATGGTCGCTTGCACACGCGCTTTATCAGCGGCGGTGACTTCTAATGGCAACAAATCGGGGTCTGGAAAATAACGGTAATCGTTGGCTTCTTCTTTAGAGCGCATGGCTTTTGTTTCGCCCGTATCTGGGTTAAACAAAACGGTAGCCTGATGAATTGTGCCGCCATCTTCTAAGGTTTCAATTTGCCAGCGCGTTTCATATTCAATCGCCTGCGTCATAAATTTGAATGAATTTAGGTTTTTAATCTCGCGGCGCGTGCCAAACTTTTCTTGGCCTTTTGGGCGCACCGATACGTTTACATCGCATCTAAAGCTGCCTTCTTGCATATTGCCATCGCAAATATCAATCCATTGCACTAGCTCATGCAATTTTTTGGCATAGGCCACAGCCTCAGCCGCGCTGCGCATATCTGGCTCTGTCACAATTTCTAGTAAAGGCGTACCAGCACGGTTTAAATCGATACCACTCATGCCCTCTACAGCGCCGTGCACCGATTTACCTGCATCTTCTTCTAAATGCGCGCGGGTAATATTAATCACTTTTTCATACGCGGCATTTTTGCCTACTGCTGGCACTTGAATCGTCACCGCGCCTTTGCCCACTACGGGCAATTCAAATTGGCTAATTTGATAGCCTTTTGGCAAATCGGGGTAGAAATAATTTTTGCGACTAAATACAGAGCGCGCCGGAATATCGGCCTTAATCGCCAAGCCAAATTTAATGGCACATTCCACCGCCTGCTTATTTAACACAGGCAACACGCCTGGCAAAGCAATGCTCACTTCATCGGCTTGTGTATTTGGCTCTGCGCCATATTGAATAGACGCACCACTGAAAATTTTAGTCTTTGTGCGTAATTGCGTGTGGGTTTCAAGCCCGATTACAACTTCCCATTCCATCTTAAATACCCTCTGGCATAGCGAGATGCCAATCTGTTACTTGTTGATAAGCATGCGCCACGTCTAACATGCGCGCTTCATCAAAATAATTACCCATTAATTGCAAGCCGACTGGTAAGCGCTTCCCATCTATACTTGGGCTAAAACCAGCAGGAATACTCATGCCCGGTAAACCCGCCAAATTGGTGGCAATGGTGTACACGTCTTGCAGATACATGGCCACTGGGTCATCGGCTTTTTCGCCTGCCTTGAAAGCCGTTGACGGTGCAGTTGGGCCCATAATCACATCGCATTGTTTAAACGCTTGCGTAAAGTCATCGGCAATTAAGCGGCGAATTTGCTGCGCTTTTAAATAATAGGCATCGTAATATCCTGCGCTTAATACATAAGTACCAATCAAAATGCGGCGTTTGACTTCTGCACCAAAGCCTTCGGCACGGCTTTTCATGTACATATCCATCAAGTCATCATATTCCGCAGCGCGGTGACCATAACGTACACCGTCGTAACGTGAAAGATTAGAGCTGGCTTCGGCAGGTGCTAAAACATAATAAACAGGAATCGATAATTGGCTATTTGGCAGCGAAATATCCACTGTTTCTGCGCCTAATTTGCGATATTCCGCAATCGCCTCTTGCACCACTTTTGCTACGTTATCGTCTAAACCATCGGCAAAAAACTCTTTTGGCAAACCAATACGCAAGCCTTTTAGCGGCTGGCTACCCACCATTTTATCTAAACCGCGCGTGTAGTCTTCTTTAGGGCGATTCAAGCTGGTTGAATCGCGCTCATCAAAACCTGTCATCACGTTCATCATTAGCGCGCAATCTTCTGCGCTTTTGGCCATTGGCCCTGCTTGGTCTAAGCTAGATGCAAACGCAATCATGCCGTAACGCGAAACCAAACCGTAAGTAGGTTTTAATCCAGTAAAACCGCATAGGCTGGCTGGCTGACGAATTGAACCGCCTGTATCGGTGCCAGTGGCCGCCGCGCATAATCTAGCCGCCACTGCCGCCGCGCTACCGCCGCTGCTGCCACCCGGTACGCGGTCAAAATCCCAAGGATTTTTAACACCGCCAAAATAGCTGGTTTCGTTGGATGAACCCATGGCGAATTCATCCATATTGGTTTTACCCAAATTTACCGCGCCAGCGTTATCAAATTGGGTAATCACATGAGCGTCATAAGGAGCAACAAAATTGGCCAGCATTTTAGAGCCGCAAGTGGTTTGCCAACCTTTAGCACAGAAAATATCTTTTTGCGCAAAGGGAATACCGGTTAATGGCTCAGCCGTGCCGCTGGCAATTCGAGCATCTGCCGCTTTGGCTTGCGCTAATGTTTTGTCAGCATCTAAAGCGATATAGGCATTGATTGTTGGGTTATGTTGATGAATACGGTCAAGAAACGTTTGCGTCATTTCTACGCTCGAAATCTCTTTTTTAGCCAGCATTTGGCTTAAATTTATAAGGCTACTATTAATCATATTATTTTTCTATTCAATCACTTTTGGAACAAGATACAAGCCGCTATCCACTGCTTTTTCTGACGAACCATTGCCCAAAACAGGCGCGTTAGCTTGAAAAGCTTCGCGCTGATTAGTGGCGGTTACTGCATCTTCTCTTAATCTTTGTGTCACGTCTTGCGAATGCGACATAGGCGTGATGCCAGTGGTATCCACCGCTTGCATTTGCTCGATTAAGCCTAAAATACCAGTGAGTTTGGTGAGGGTTGCCGTTGCTTCTTGATCGCTAATTTGTAAGCGCGCCAAATGGGCAATCCGTTTAATATCTGTGATGTTGAGAGCCATAAAAACGATTCAATTTGAAAATTTAGGGGATTATTTAAACGTGCATTTAAAAATTTGCCGTTTGTTTGTCACAAACAGCCATAATAAACTTCAGTTACGGCTTAATATTCGACGTAATTTACGTTATTATACCTTGATTTTAAAGCATGCTTAAGTTGCATCGGTGGCTGGCATGCCAAGACCCAAAAACTCAGGATAAACAATATGTTTGGTTTTATAAACAGTTACTTCTCAAACGATTTAGCCATTGATTTAGGCACAGCAAACACCCTAATTTACGCGCGCGGCAGAGGCATTGTACTAAATGAGCCCTCCGTTGTAGCGATTCGCCAAGAAGGCGGCCCTAACGGCAAAAAAGTATTATTAGCAGTTGGCTCAGACGCCAAAGGCATGCTAGGCCGTGCGCCAGCCAATATTCAAGCCATTCGCCCAATGAAAGACGGCGTGATTGCCGATTTCACCATTACTGAGCAAATGCTTAAATATTTCATCCGCAAAGTACACGAATCACGTTGGTTTTCACCTAGCCCACGCATTATTATTTGCGTGCCAGTTGGCTCAACCCAAGTTGAACGCCGCGCCATTAAAGAATCAGCCGAGCGCGCTGGTGCTAAACAAGTGTTTTTAATTGAAGAGCCAATGGCTGCAGCGATTGGTGCTGATATGCCAGTAGCGGAAGCAACAGGCAGCATGGTGGTGGATATTGGCGGCGGCACAACAGAAGTGGGCGTAATTTCACTAGGCGGCATTGTGTACGCTAAAAGTGAGCGCGTGGGCGGCGACAAATTTGACCAAGCGATTATTGATTACATTCGCCGCAATTACGGCATGCAGATTTCTGAGCCAACGGCTGAAGCGATTAAGAAAAAGATTGGTTCTGCTTTCCCGGGTTCTGAAGTATTAGAAATGGAAGTAACAGGCCGCAATTTAGCAGAAGGTTTGCCACGTAAATTTACTATTTCTAGCAACGAAATTTTAGAAGCATTAACAGAGCCACTAAATGCAATTGTTGGTGCGGTAAAAGGTGCTTTAGAGCAAACACCACCAGAACTAGGTGCTGATATTGCCGAAAAAGGCATGGTATTAACAGGCGGCGGTGCATTGCTGCGTGATATTGACAGATTATTGGTTGAAGAAACTGGCTTGCCAGTGATTGTGGCAGAAGACCCGCTCACTTGCGTGGCGCGCGGTTGTGGTCGTGCATTAGAAGAAATGGATAAGTTAGGCAACGTATTTGCAAATGAGTAAGCAGTCGGTTTTCCATCCCTTATTAATCAATCAACACGCCCATTAGTGTTGGCATGCTTAAGGGTGTTCATCAAAAACTAGAGCCGCAACAAACACCTGCTTTTTTTGTTCGCGGCGCTAGCCCATTTTCTCGCATGGTTTTTTTCTGCGCGCTATCTATCATTATGATGGCGACTGACGCACGCTTAAATTATCTTTCGCAAGTACGCCAAGGTTTTATTGCGGCACTGCACCCTTTAGAAATGATCGCCAAAGCGCCCAGCAATTGGGTGCGCGATGTAAACCGATATTTTTCGGCGCACAATCAATTGGTGCAAGAAAACTATGCGCTTAAGCAACAAGCGTTTGAACACCAAGTTAGGTTGCAACGCTTAACCACAATTGAGGCCGAAAATACCCATTTGCGCAGCTTGTTAAATGGCGATATTCCGATTCAGCCCAAAGCGATTTTGGGTGAAATTTCACACACTGGGCGCGACCCATTTAGCTTGGTTGTAGTGGTTAATCGCGGCAGTCAGCACAATGTAAAAGCTGGCCAAGCGGTGGCTGATTCTAAAGGCGTGATTGGCCAAATTACGCGCGTTTTTCCTTTTAGTAGCGAAGTCACTTTGATTACCGATAAAGAGCTATCGATTCCGATTCAAATTGAGCGTAATCAGCTGCGCGCGATTGCGTTTGGCGAAGGCAATAACACCTTAGATATTCCTTATTTACCTGCCAATGTGGATATTAAAGTGGGCGATAAATTAGTCACTTCTGGCATTGATGGCGTTTATCCTGCTGGTTTGGCGGTGGCAGAAGTCACCAAAATTTTACAAAATCCAGAATCGCCCTTTGCTAAAATTATCAGCACACCAGTGGCCGAAGTAAGTAATCACTTACAGCTATTGATACTAGAATTGCCACAAGCCAAAGAAGCGGCTTTACCTGTTTTAGCGCCAATAGCCGCAGAGGCTAGCGTTGTTACAAAGCCAGCAGCGGCAAAACTAATACCGAATAGCCAAGCACCTAATACCCCTGCGGCTAATATTCCTACATCCATTATTCCTGCAACTAACATTCCCGCACCTAAAAAACCAGCGTTTAATAACTCAGCTCCCATGAATAAGGCTAAGCCCAATGCGCCCAACTAGCTTAGTCGCCGTTATTATTACTTTGTTAATTGCGCTTATCTGCCAACTGTTTCCGTGGGTTGGGCAAGGGGTGATTTTGCGCCCCGATTTTATGCTGGTGGTGATGTTGTATTGGTTATTGCGCGCGCCCAACCTTTGCAATGTGGGCACCGCTTGGATCGCCGGCATTTTGGTTGATTTGGCCACTGGCAGCTTGCTTGGTCAACATGCGTTAAGCTTTACCTTAACTGCCTATATGGGCCTTAGTTATCAACGCCGATTGGTACTTTTTAACCCATGGCAATTGGCTGGCTATGTGTTTGGCTTGCTGATGTTTGAGCGCTTATTAATGCTATTTTTAAAACTGTTTGAAGGCAACAGCTTCCCCGGCTGGTCTTACTTTTTACCGGTATTTTCAGGCTTATTACTGTGGCATTTGATGATTATTCTGTTTGGCGCGCTAACACGCCCTAAGCACTAATCACTTTTTTGTATGGCTTATAGCAACGAACTTAAAAATCACCAAAATGAGCTGCATCACTTTAGGCTACGCCTAACAGTGCTGGGTTTTTTGGTACTAATTGCCTTTAGCATTTTGGCTTCACGCTTTTATTTTTTACAAATTAATCGTTACGATTATTACCAAACTTTAGCCGAAAATAATCGCATTTCAATTGTGCCAATCGCGCCCAACCGCGGTTTAATTACCGATAGAAACGGTGTAGTTTTAGCGCATAACTTTTTTGTCTACACCTTAGAAATCACCCCTTCCAAAATTGACGATTTAAACGCGATTATTGCTGAATTATCGCAACTGGTTGAGATTAATAGCGGCGATTTAAAGCGCTTTAAAAAGTTAAAAGCGCAAAGTCATAGCTTTGAAAGTGTGCCGATTCGCACCCATTTAAACGAAGTGGAAGCCGCAAAATTTGCCGCCAATCGCTACCGCTTTCCTGGTGTTGAAATCAAATCGCGGTTATTTCGCCATTATCCGCATGGCAAAATGGGCGCGCACATGATTGGCTACATTGGCCGCATTAATGATAAAGACTTGATTAAATTAGCCGAAAACGATGTGCTATCCAATTACAAAGGATCGGATCACATTGGCAAAAGCGGTATTGAGCAATCGTACGAATCTGAATTGCACGGCACAACTGGCTTTCAGCAAGTTGAGATTGATGCCGATGGCAAAGCGGTTAGGGTGCTCTCAAGCACAGCGCCTGTTTCTGGCAATAATTTGGTATTGTCTGCCGATATTAAATTGCAAGAAATTGCCGAAACCGCATTTGGCGACCGCCGCGGCGCGCTGGTGGCCATTAAACCCAGCACGGGTGAAGTGCTGGCGTTTGCCAGCATGCCAACGTTTGACCCCAATTTATTTGTGGATGGCATTGATACTGAAAATTGGAAATTATTAAACGAGTCACTTGATAAGCCGCTAATTAATCGCCCTTTGCGCGGCATTTATCCACCCGGCTCTACCTTTAAACCTTTTGCTGCGCTGGCAGGGCTAGAAGCAGGCAAGCGCCAACCGCCGTTTAGCATTAGCGATGCCGGTTATTTTATGTTGCCCAATAGCAGGCACCGCTATCGCGATTGGAAACCGGGCGGCCATGGCAATGTAGATATGCGGCGCGCGATTACTATTTCGTGCGATACGTTTTTTTATGGATTAGCCATGGAATTAGGCATTGAAAAATTAACCGATTTTGTACGTTTTTTTGGTTTTGGGCAAAAAAGTGGGATTGATATTGCCGGTGAAGTGGGCGGATTATTGCCCACGCCGGAATGGAAACAGCGCCGATTTAAACAGCCTTGGTATAAAGGCGAAACCGTGATTGTGGGCATTGGACAAGGCTATACGCTGGCAACGCCCATGCAATTAGCGCAGGCCACCGCGATATTAGCCAACAAAGGCGTGGCCATGCGCCCGCACTTGGTTTCGGGCATTACCAATAGCAAAACCGGCGCAAACACTTTAAGCAAAACATTTATTAATAACACTATTCCGCTAAATGATAAAAATTTAGAAATTGTAAAACTAGGCATGATAGATGTAACCCTGCCAGGCGGCACCGCCGCCGCTGTGGGCGCTAATGCTGGCTATAGCATTGCCGCTAAAACAGGTACCGCGCAGGTGATTGGCATTAAACAAAATGAAAAATACAACGAAAAATTAATTAATGAGCGCCATCGCGACCATGCTTTGTTTATTGCGTACGCGCCAGCCGAAAATCCAACCATTGCGGTAGCCGTCATTGTTGAAAATGGCAGCCATGGCGGCTCTACCGCTGGCCCAATCGCTAGAAAAGTGATGGATTATTATTTGTTGGGCAAGCTGCCAGTGGTTGAACCGCCTAAAGATGTAAAAGTGGTGCCTTCTGCCACTGGCGGCGCGGCTGCAAACCCAAACCTGCCGATTGAAAATGCGCCAGAAGAAGAGTTGCATCATGATTAACCGTGCATTTACCCATAAGCTGGCGGCAGGCCAAGTAACGACAATGCTAATAAAAGGTTTTTATGTTTAGCAAACTGGTACAACGCTTTTTTAAGCATATCGATTCGTTTCTAATTAGCTGTTTATTGTTTACGCTGCTAGTCGGATTATTTGTGCTGTACAGCGCCTCTGGGCAAAGTTTTGGCAGGGTAAGCGCGCAGCTAATCAATATTGCAGTGGCGCTAACAGCCATGTGGGTTGTGGCTAATATTCAACCGCAATTTTTAGAACGCATTGCGCCGCCTATCTATGTGCTAGGCGTTTTATTGTTGATTGGCGTTGCCTTATTTGGCGATATTAGCCATGGCGCACGGCGTTGGCTTAATTTAGGCTTTACTAAAATTCAGCCATCCGAAATTATGCGCATTGCCGCGCCCATGATGCTGGCATGGTTTTTTGCAAAACGCGAAGCAAGCCCGCGCATTCGGGATTTTTTCTTTGCCGCTTTGTTGCTGGCGGTTCCTGTTGTGTTAATTATGAAACAGCCCGATTTAGGCACTGCTTTATTAGTCACCGCATCGGGATTTTATATTTTGTTTTTAGCTGGCCTAAGCTGGAAATTTTTGCTTGGCGGCGTGGTTACCATTGGTGCATTAACGCCTATTTTCTGGTCAATGCTGCATGATTATCAGCGGCGCCGAATTGAAATTTTAATTGATCCCACACAAGATCCGCTAGGCGCAGGCTACCATACCATTCAAGCCACCATTGCGCTGGGCTCTGGCGGCGTAACAGGCAAAGGCTGGCTTAACGGCACGCAAAGCCAGTTAGATTTTTTACCAGAACGCACCACTGATTTTATTTTTGCCGTTTTTGGTGAGGAATTTGGCATGATTGGCAATATTATTTTGCTGGTTTTATTTAGCCTGATAATCGTGCGCGGCCTGGTGATTGCAGGCCAAGCGCAGACTACTTTTAGCCGATTATTGGCAGGCAGCATCACCTTAACTTTTTTCACTTATGCCTTTGTTAATATAGGAATGGTCAGTGGCATATTGCCGGTAGTGGGTGTACCCTTGCCGTTAATTAGTTATGGCGGCACCTCAATGGTGACGCTTTTTATAAGCTTTGGTATATTAATGAGCATACAAACCCATAAAAAATTAGTCGCGTCAGGATAAGTATTTTGAAAAATAAGTTCGTTTTAATCGTTATAGGCACGCTTTTGTTGGCAGCTTGTGGCGGCACTCAGCCAGTTAAGCCAACACCAAGCAGCCCGCAAACCAGTAAGCAACCAAGCACAGAACCTACTGCTGACGCGCCTACAGCTAGTTCGCCTTCTATCAGCTCACCTCCAGTTAGCCCACCCGCAACTAACACACCTTCAACCACTGCAACAAAACCCGGGGGTTACTATTTAGATGACGGCCCAGGTGAAAACCCACCGCAAAATATTGATGGCATTAATAGTGCCATGCCAAAAAATGAGCCTTATTTAAAGCGCGCTAATAGACCTTACAAAGCATTAGGCTCAACCTATCGGCCAATGACTTCGTGGCAACCTTACAAAGCGCGCGGCGTGGCATCTTGGTATGGCAAGCGCTTTCACGGCAAAAAAACCGCCAGTGGCGAAGTGTACGATATGTATAGCATGTCTGCCGCGCACACTACATTACCGCTGCCCAGCTATGTAAAAGTGACCAACCCTGCCAACGGCCGCTCTGTTATTGTGCGCGTAAACGACAGGGGCCCATTTAAAAGTAACCGACTGATTGATTTATCGTATGCCGCGGCTTATAAATTGCGCTTTATTTCAAACGGCAGCACATTGGTAGAGATTGAGGCAATAAATCCCAATAACTCAGCCAGTAACGCGCCAGCTGCAACCGCAACTGCAAAAACAGAACCGTCTAGCAATACAATTGTTGCCAGCGTGCCATCTACACCAGCCAGTAGCCTGATTGAAAATCCATCTACTAATCCATCGGCCAACCCATCGGCCGCATTGCAATATTTTGTACAAGCCGGTGCTTTTAAAAACGAAGCCAATGCGCAAGCGTTAATTAAAAGAATAATGACAATGGAAATTGCGCCAAATGTCGGGATTAACAGCGTGTATAATAATGATTTGTATCGCTTAAAACTTGGGCCCTATGATAACAAGCCTGAAGCAGACATTGCCGCCGCTAACATTCGTAGACAGCTCAATTTACCCGCAATCACTATCAATCAATAATATGACCAATCTATTTAAACCTATGCGTATCTCATTTTATTTTTCATGCCTAATTGCGCTGCTATTGGCACCTGCTATCAGCCTTGCGCAAGTGGCGCCACCGCCATCTTTAGCCGTTAAAGCCTATTTATTGCAAGATTTTAATAGCGGCACGGCCATTGCGCAGTACAAAAAAGATGAGCGCACCGAACCGGCTTCTTTAACCAAAATCATGACCGCTTACGTGGTATTTGATGCGATTCAGCAAGGTCATTTAAAATTAGACCAAACACTTACCGTGTCTGAAAAAGCGTGGAAAGTGGAAGGCTCAAAAATGTTTATTGAGCCAAATAAACCAGTTACTGTAGATGAATTATTGCATGGCATGATTATTCAATCGGGCAACGATGCATCAATCACACTAGCAGAAGGCGTTGCTGGCGCTGAAGAACAATTTGCCGATATGATGAATAAGCAAGCGGCAAAATTGGGCATGAAAAATACGCATTATATGAATGCAACTGGCTTGCCAGATAGCAATCACTACACAACTGCCAGCGATTTAGCCTTGTTAGCCACCGCTTTAATTCGCGATTTTCCATTGGAATATCGCCGTTTGTATTCAGTCAAAGAATACACCTATAACAATATTAAACAGCCAAACCGTAACCGTTTATTGTGGCTAGATGCCAACGTAGACGGCATGAAAACAGGCCATACGGAATCAGCTGGTTATTGCTTAATTTCATCATCTAAACGTGGTGATACACGCTTGGTATCTGTATTATTAGGCGCTGTAAGTGAGGCAATGCGTGCTTCTGAGAGCCAAAAATTACTTAATTACGGATTCCAGTTTTATGAATCAACCTTGGTTTATAAACAAGGGCAAATTATTAATACCCTGCGCGCTTACAAAGGCCAAGAAAAAATAGTGGCCGCCACGGTGGCCAAAGACTATTATTTAACCTTACCAAAAGGCGATTACGCAAAAGTAAAAGCCAGCATGACCAGCCAACAGCCTTTAATTGCACCAATTAAAGCTGGCCAAGTGGTTGGCAAAATCGCCTTTAGCATGAACGGCAAAGTGATTAATACGCAAAATTTATTGGCGGCTAAAACGGTTGAACAAGCTGGATTCTTTGGCCGAATCGCCGATAGTATTCGATTAATGTTGATGTAATTTTGGCTAAAAGTATGGCAGAACAACCAAGCAATCAAGAAACCTTAATCGAATTTCCCTGTGATTTTCCAATTAAAGTCATGGGCGAAACGCATCAACATTTTACGCAAGAGATGGTGAAAACAATTCGCCATTTGCTACCTGAATTTGATGAATCCAGCATTGAAATGCGCGGCAGTTCGGGTGGCAAGTACATCAGCTTAACTTGCTTGGTTTATGTCACTTCTAAACCGCAATTAGATGATATTTATCGCGCCTTAACATCGCACCCCATGGTAAAAGTTGTGCTGTAAGCATGCAAGTGCTTGGCCGCGATTTAGGTCGCACCGATTACCAAACAACATTGGCCGCCATGCAAGCATTTACCGCCAATCGCACGGCCGAAACACCTGATGAATGCTGGCTAACCGAGCATGACAGCGTGTATACCTTAGGCCTAAATCGCCAAGGTACTCGTTTTCCTGACAATGCAATTTCAGTGGTGCCAGTCGATAGGGGCGGTAAAATTACCTATCATGGCATTGGCCAAGTGATTATTTATGTGCTGGTTGATTTAAAACGCCGTCAGCTCAATGTGCGCCAATTGGTGCAAATCATGGAATCCAGCATGATTGAATTATTAGCCCGTTATAATATCAATGCTGACACCAAAAAAGACGCGCCAGGTGTGTATGTGTGGGTGGATGGCCAACAACAAAAAATCGCATCCCTTGGCTTACGCCTTAAAAATCAGTGCAGTTATCATGGCCTTAGTTTGAATGTGGATATGGATTTAAGCCCGTTTAGCGCGATTGATCCCTGTGGTTACGCAGGTTTACAAATGACGCAAACCAAAGATTTGGGCATTAAACAATCGCCACAACAACTTGGGCAAGCGTTAATGCAACTATTGAAAGAAAAATTAGCACATGACCGATTTAACTAATATGGCCATAAACGATACGCCTAACAATACTTTGCCCGCCAAAAAAATCGCTGGCGTTAAGCAGATCGATGCTGAAAAAACCGCGCGTATTCCGATTAAAATCATCCCACAGCCCATGCTACGCAAGCCAGAATGGATTCGCATGAAAGTGCCAGACAGCGCGCGCTTTCAAGAGATTAAGCAGGTATTACGCGACAATAATTTGCACACAGTGTGTGAAGAAGCTAGCTGCCCGAATATTGGCGAATGCTTTAGTGGCGGCACCGCTACTTTTATGATTTTGGGCGATATTTGCACCCGCCGATGCCCATTTTGCGATGTGGCACATGGCAAGCCGCTTGCGCCAGATGTGAATGAGCCTGAAAACCTAGCCCGCACAATCGCGCAAATGCGCCTTAAATATGTGGTGATTACCAGTGTGGATCGCGACGATTTAAAAGACGGTGGCGCGCAGCATTTTGTGGATTGTATTCGCGCCGTGCGCGCGGCTTCGCCCACTATTAAAATTGAAATTTTAGTGCCCGATTTTAGAGGCCGCTTAGATGTTGCCTTGCATATTTTGCGCAATGCCCCGCCTGATGTGATGAATCATAATCTGGAAACCGTGCCGCGTTTATATAAGCAAGCGCGGCCGGGCTCAGATTACCAAAATTCACTCAGCTTGCTTAAAGAATTTCACGCCATGTATCCAGATGTGCCGACCAAATCTGGCTTAATGCTGGGCTTGGGCGAAACAGATGATGAGATAATTGAAGTGATGCAAGACTTGCGCGCGCACAATGTAAGCATGCTCACACTAGGCCAATATTTGCAGCCCAGTGTTCACCATTTACCGGTGATGCGCTATGTGGAACCCGCTATTTTTGACAGCCTAAAACAAAAAGCCGACGCCATGGGCTTTAATAATACCGCCAGCGGCCCCATGGTAAGAAGTAGCTATCACGCAGACGCGCAAGCGCAGCAGGTTATATAGTTACGCAAGCACAACAGGTTATATAGTAGCGAAAGCACAACTAGTCATATAATCGCGCAAGCAAATCATATTGCTTAACGACAGGATAAAACAATGGTTCCACATTTAACAACCGCACTTAACGGCCCGCTACTCAGCATCGAAAAACGCATGCTGGAAGACATGCCGAAAATTGAGCATTGGTTTCGTTCGCAGTGGCTAGAATACGCGTCGCCATTTTATGCTTCGGTTGATTTACGGAATGCGGGTTTTAAATTAGCGCCAGTAGATACCAACTTATTTCCGGGTGGATTTAATAATCTAAATCCTGAATTTTTAAGCTTAAGCGTACAGGCCGCGCAAGTGGCTGTGGAAAAAATCTGTCCTGAAGCGCACAGATTGATGATTATTCCCGAAAACCATACCCGCAATACCTATTATTTGCGCAATGTGGTTGAGCTGGTCAATATTATGAAAGCCGCCGGCTTAGACGTGCGCGTGGGCACTATTAACCCAGAAATCACTGAGCCGACGACGTTTGAAACGCATGATGGTCATCAACTTTTATTAGAGCCTGTGGTGCGCGTTGGTAATCGCATTAAGCTGGTTAATAAGGAATTAGGCGATTTTGATAGCTGTGCGATTTTGCTGAATAACGATTTATCAGGCGGCGTGCCCGATATCCTTAAAAATCTTGAGCAAAACTTAATTCCGCCATTGCACGCTGGCTGGCACGTTAGACGAAAATCGCAACATTTCGACGCTTATAACCGCGTAGCGAAAGAATTTTCAGCGCTTTTAGGTATTGATGAATGGTTATTAAACCCTTATTTTGAAACCTGTGGCGAAATAGATTTTCATGCGCGTACTGGCGAAGAATGTTTAGCGCTAAAAGTAGAACAATTACTCACTAAAATTAAAGCAAAATATGCCGAATATGGCGTAACGCAAGAGCCATTTGTGATTGTAAAAGCGGATGCTGGTACTTACGGCATGGGCATTATGACAGTGAAATCGCCAGACGATGTGCGCGATTTAAATCGTAAAGCACGCAATAAAATGTCTGTGATTAAAGAAGGTCAGCAAGTGTCTGAAGTGATTATTCAAGAAGGTGTTTACACCTTTGAAAGCATTAACGACGCGGTGGCCGAGCCTGTTGTGTATATGATGGACCACTTTGTGATTGGCGGTTTTTACCGCGTGCATACTGGCCGCGCTATTGATGAAAACTTAAACGCCCCTGGCTCACATTTTGAGCCGCTGGCTTTTGAAAAACCTTGTAGCCTACCTGACTGTACAGGCGCGCCTGACACTGTACCTAATCGTTTTTATGCTTATGGCGTAGTGGCGCGTTTGGCCTTATTGGCCGCCGCCATTGAGTTACAAGAATCCGATCCTTTAAACGCATAACTTAAAAGAAAAAATGAAATTTCTTTTTATTTTAGATCCGCTAAACAGCCTTAAAAGCTACAAAGACACCAGCATCGCCATTATGCGGGAGGCGGCTAAACGCGGTCACAGTTTGTACGTTTGCCAGCAGCATGACGTTTTTTTACGCAACCAATTCGTTAAAATTAATGCCTGTACGTTTAATTTTAGTGAAGGCGAAAATTGGTATAAATTAGGTGAAAGCCATGAGCTATTGCCTAGCGAATTTAGCGCGATTTTAATGCGCAAAGATCCACCATTTGATAACGAATATTTGTACAGCACCTATTTATTAGAGCTAGCCAGCAGCCAAGGCGCGCGGATTATTAACAATCCTTCTGCAATTCGCGGCTGGAACGAAAAATTATCTGTCGCCAAATTTGCACAATTTGCACCCGAATTTTTGGTTAGCGCTAACGATGATTTGATTCGCGCATTTTTGGCAGAGCATAAAGACATTATCGTTAAACCACTAGATGGTATGGGCGGCACTGGCATTTTTAGGCTTACCGAAAACGACCCTAATATTGGTGCTATTTTAGAAACGTCCACCAAATTTGGCGCGCAAACTATTATGGCGCAGCGCTATTTGCCGGCTATTTTGCAGGGCGATAAACGCATTATTGTGATTAATGGCGAGCCGTTGCCTTATGCCTTAGCGCGCATTCCCAAGGCGGGCGAAACGCGTGGCAACTTAGCTGCAGGCGGCACAGGCGTTGCACAATTATTAAGCGCACGCGATTTTGAAATCGCTGCAACAGTGGGCGCAACCTTAAAACAAGAAGGCTTGTTTTTAGTTGGGCTAGATGTGATTGGCGACTATTTAACCGAAATTAATGTGACCAGCCCCACTGGCATGGTCGAAATTGCCGCTCAAACATCTTGTAAACCGGCAGAGGTTTTTATGGCCGCACTAGAAGGTATTTGCCAGCCATAATCAAGTCGCGCTATAGTGGTGTTTATGCGCCTACTTACACTATTTGCCTTTTGTTTATTCCTTAATTCTTGCACTAGACCAGAACCGATACACAATACGCAAAGCTACGTTTTTGGTACGCTGGTAGATATTACGATTTATGGCGAATCGGAAGAGGAAGCGCAAGAAATTGCGGGTGAAATTATCCGCGATTTTCAAGATCTGCATAATCGCTTGCATGCTTGGCGTGCCAGTGAAATAAAATCACTTAACTTATCATTTAAACGCAGTAATTTACCCGCCACCGTTAAGCCCGATGTTGCCGCCATCATTTCAGATGCCACGGCCCTTTCTATTCAATCTAAAGGCGCTTTTAACCCAGCCATTGGCGCGTTAATTAATTATTGGGGCTTTCAAAACGATGAATTAAAAGCCATAAAAATTGATGACCAAAAAATAAATGAGCTGGTAAAGCACAGCCCGCACATGGTGGATATTGCGATTAAAAATGGTAAAGCATCCAGCTCTAACCCGCATGTTCAGCTAGATTTAGGCGGCTATGCCAAAGGCTACGCATTAGATAGCGCCATGCAAACCTTGCGCCAACATGGGGTTAGAAACGCCTTGATTAACGTGGGTGGCAATATAATCGCGCTAGGCCAGCATGGCGATAAGCCTTGGCGCGTAGGCATTCAGCATCCGCGCAAACCCAGTGCAATTGCCACGCTCGATTTAGAAAGCGGCTGGGCCATTGGCACTTCTGGCGATTATCAACGCTATTTTATGATTAAAGATAAGCGCTATTGCCATATTATCGACCCCGCAACCGGCTACCCAGTCACAGGCGTGCAAGCCGTTACCGTGCTAATTCCGCCACAAGTAAACGCAGGTACATTATCCGATGTAGCCTCAAAACCCATTTTTATTGCCAAACCTAATTTGCGTGCCGAAACGGCTAAAGAAATGGGCGTAGACAACTTTATGGTAATTGAATCCGACGATAAAATTATCACCAGTGCCGCCATGGCCAAGCGCATTACATGGACAGATGTGGCTACTGCAAAGTATGTTACGCAACTTCAGCCTTAATCTGACAAAAAATCTATTCCGCCAGCACCCTAAACCACTAGCGGGCGATTGGCTTATTATTTTAATTGGCGCTGTAAGTGTCATTTGGATGTTTCAGCAATTTTGGCAAACCGCGCCAGCCAGCCAATTTAAAATCCGACAAGGCAATCATATTATTGGCATTTTCGATTTAAATCAAAGTCGCGATTTATCCATTAAAGGCGCCAAAGGCGAGTCGCATATCAGCATTCAAAATGGCAAAGTGCGCTTTAAACAATCGCCCTGCAACAACCAATATTGCGTGCATCAAGGCTGGCTAAATCGCGCAGGACAAGTGGCAATCTGCTTGCCTAATCAAATTAGCTTGCAATTATTGGGCGCCAAAAACGCATATGATTCGCTCAATTACTAAATTTAAAGCTAGCGCCAAAAACGCGATTAACAATCGCACGGTATTAATTGAAACAAGCGCAGAAGATCACAAAATCGCCCAATTAACAGCATTGGCGATTGGCCTGCATTTAATAGAAGCAATCATCCCATCGCCGCTACCCGGCGTTAAACCCGGCATCGCCAATATCGTTACGCTGTACGTGCTTTATCAATATGGATTTAAAACCGCCGCCTGGGTAAGCTTGCTACGCGTGTTTGCCAGCAGCTTATTATTGGGCCAATTTTTATCACCCACATTTATGCTAAGCCTAAGCGGCGCTTTACTTAGTTTGGCATGCTTATGGCTAACTCAAAAATTGCCATCAAAATACTTCAGCGCCATCAGCTTAAGCATACTCGCCGCATTTTCGCACATTGCGGGGCAACTTTTTGTTGTCAGATTTTGGCTAATTCCACATACTGGAATTGTTTATTTAATCCCGATTTTTTGCCTAGCGGCGTTAGTGTTTGGGATGATTAATGGGTTAATTACCGCTAAACTTGTTTATGATAATTCTAAATCTAAATTTTCATAAAGTTTTTATCAAGCCTCTATCAAGCACAAGAGCCCGCAGTTGTTTTGCTTGCGGAAGGCCTGCCTGTAGTACTAATTCTCACTACACGCTCTTGACTGCCGGCAGTTGGAGTTGCTCGGCATATAGTTAACTCTGCTTGCGTGGCGCCAATACCTGTTGGTTGAAATGTTAAGCTAGTTGTTCCCGTTGTTTCGGTAATTTTATATCCCGTCGCTAGCGCCTCTTGGCGTTGCACAACTGTCGGGCCACTTAACACAATCCATCCATCCTCCCAATCGTCAGTAGTGCTACAACTTGTACCATTGGTAGATACACATATGGTCACTGGTGCATTGATTTTAATGGCTTCGCCTCTAGCTAAATATGCGTGGCCAACTAATTCATTAGCATAAGAGCGCAACTTAAAACTCAAAATAGTTTCATTGAAAGAGGGAATAGCGACTGCAGTTAATATCCCCAAAATTGCAACAGCCACTATTAATTCAACTAATGAAAAGCCTTGTATTAGACTTGGCTTCAAAGTGTTCCGATGCAAACTACTTCGACTATGTACTAATAAAGTACTCATCATTTTTTAATATTCCAGTAAACCCTGCTTTTTGGTCTATTAGCAGAAGGTGCCGCTATTGGATCACTTCCCTGTAATCCAGATTCTGCCTTAGAACCGAAAATAAAAGGCACTGTTCGACCATCATCCAAGGTAACCATTCCCGCTACTGGAGATGGCGGCAAACCACCACCTGCAATAATCTCACCGCGCACAAATCCAACTTTTGATTTAGCGTTGATGTAGTCTAGGTTGTACACTCTTGCCGTGCCTAGCGTGGTGCATGCATTGGCAGCAGGTGGCGTTGGCTGATGCGTACTGAAAGTCACCGTATTAAACACAGTAATCGCACTAGTGATTACCTGCTCCTTACTAAGTAAATCCAAATACCAGCCTTTTTTGGCAGCTAGATCGTCGGCTGTGGGCGTGGCACTACTTGTTATAGCAGTCAATGAGTTATGGCACATTACACTGGTACTGCAATTACTTGCTTCTGCCGTTAACCAGTTAGCATCTGTAGGCTTATCTTTAACCACATAAAAGCGGTTTTGAACGGCTGCTGCCGATGCGTAAGTACTCAAAGGTTTTTCACGATCACCAGAACCAAGCAACAATATATATTCACCGCTGTCACCCTCAACCAAATCTGGTAAGAACATAAACTTACGATTATTAGCGCCTGTGCCACCAAATGCAGCAATTTTAGTGATGGTCCAACTTCCAGGGGCCGTAGTACCCATTGGGGCATTAGCAGTTGCACCTGAGATACGGTAAACATTCCCCCCCAAATCAGCCACATAAGCGTATTTTGCTGGCGAAGTAATACCATCTGCCACGATGGCTATATCAGCAATTACACTACTATCAGTAGTAAATGTTTTCAGCAAAGCACCTGAACCAGCATCTAATATGTAGACCTTATTGCCTTTGCTAGACGAGGTACAACTTGAATTTGGATCAGCATCATGACAAGTGTCATAACCTCCACCCATAATTAACATAGGGCCTGACGTGTAACCACTGGCTGTCAATATTTTTGGTGCAGACCATGTTTGGCCAATGCCCTCAAATTCAGTTGAACTACATCCAGTATCATTACTCGCATTGGGGCAACCAATTTTCCACAGTAAAGAAGGGTTTGTTGGGTTTGAATCGGGTACATTAAACGCATATACAGATCGTCCGCCACGCCTCATTGTCGTAAAAATTGTGGCACTAGTTGCAGCTTTGTAAGCAGTTACTGCACCATCTACGCCATAATCTTTTGGCATAGGCGTTGGTGTTCCTGTTGTGTGGCCAGGAAAGCTAATCGTAGTAGTGTTATCGCGAATACGTTTAATTTTTGGAAAAAACTCTGGCGCAACAAAACTCCATAATTCACCACCTGCTACTGTCGTACCAATATCAGCAGTGCGATTACCGTTTACGGCGCGTAAAAAACCATCATTAGTGCCGTAATATACAACCACTTTTGGAGAGGCGTCTGTGCCATGATTTATCGCTACTGGACGGGAGTGCACAACGTCAGCATGCACAGAAGATCTCATCTGCAACAAAGTTATGCCATCTAAGTTTTCATCATCCACATCTAGACCACGTTGCCAATTAATCAAAGCAACACTTTCAGTCACACTTGTTAATGGCAAGCCTAGCATCGTTGGTGTCACACTCAGCGCGTTAAAATCAGCCAATCCAGTACATAAAGCATTTGAACAAGTTTTAACATTACGCCCCGTTACGTTACCAGACGCACGCAATTTATAACCTTGTGCACCCTTTTCTACAATATTGCCGTCCGGTGCATCTGAGGCATCTGAACCAGTCGTTGTTAGACAATTACCTTGCGGTCTAAATTGCCAAAAGGTGGTAGGGTCGCTCCAAAAGCTTCGTGCACATTCGGCAATAAAGCCGGTACCGCCTGACGAAATCGCACTTTTATTATCGGCATCTAATAATTGCAATACATTATTTAAAAAACCTAATTTATATTGCTTTAAATTACCGTTCCATCTTGGATAAGAATCGGCATCTGGTCTAAACATACCAATATATACTTGGTTTAAAAACGTACCTTGTGTATTCACACTCACTGGTAAACTAACTGAGGCAAACACGGTGTTTACTGATTGAATTTCTGAAAATATATTGTTTAAAGCATCAGCAATTTGCGAACCGCTGCTAGCGACATCATAATATCTGCCGCTACTAACGCCTGCCATGCTTTTTAAAAGCGCCGAAAAGCCAGGCCCTTGCCCCGTTGTTACTTTGTTAATATCAACTGTGTAGGTGGTAATCCCAAGGCTGCTTTTTTTCATAAAGCGCGACCATTCATCTGCAACATTGTTTTGTGACCCACTAGGCGAAATTGAAATCGTAGTTGTACTGCCGCCTGCCGCACTAAGCGCCGCTGTTGCTTGTGATATATCAGAATTATTATCTTGTGCTGCGCCATTGCTAATATAAATAATGTAATTTTTGGCGCAACCAGCAATTACAGGGTTTACATAAGGCGACCCTGCTTTTGAAAGCAAAGCATTGCCTGCTAAAGCGTATACAGCATTAGAAGTTGCGGTTCCTGAAGTATTACCAGTAAAGTCAGTTTTATTCTTATTATTACCGGCATGTGGCACTCCGCCAGAATAATAAAGGTAAGCTTCTTCCATGGCCTTACCAATCTTGCCACCGTTAGATTTGTCATCAAGCTTATCTAAGCCTAATACTAAACTTTCATATTTAGGCTTATTTACGCTATTCATCATGCGAATTGCTGCACGCACATACGCACCATCATTACCACCGTTGCCAGAACCCGTTTCAGTAAACGCCATTAATCCCACACGGAATTTATCGGTTGGCAATCCACTAACGACAGAAGATAAAGCGGCCATTTCATTGGTGAATGCGCTATTCCAGTTAGCTGTATTATCCAAAATAATCAGCACATTAGGTACATCTGTTGCGCTAGGTGCAGCGCCTACAAACAAATCAATATCTTCTGCCATTGCAGATAAATTAACGGTCAGTAAGGCAGTAATCAATAATTTTTTTAGTAGTGAATTTTTCATGAAATTTTCCAATTCATTTATCTTAATTACAAACCGCGTCTTTTTGCGCTTTTGTTAATAAAACGCGCGTGCCAGCTTGCACAATTGTTTTTGCACCTGTTTTAGCATCTTCTACAGTCGCCACAATATCCCATACGGTATTGTAAGTATTTGAAAATTGCATCAAAGGTAATGTTTTACTGGTTTTTACGACTGCGGTATCAAGTGATGCGCGAACACAAACAGGCTGGGCAATTGATGCCATATAATCCGTTGTACCATCGTTATTAATATCCACATTTATTTCCTCTGCTGTGGGTGCAGTTGTAAAAGATGAACTCAACACCTGTTCAATTGCTTGATTGGCAGCCGCAATCGCCTCATCTTTGGCTTGCATATTGCCCACAGATTTTAGATTAGTGGTACTTAAAGTAAATGCACTGGTCACCATTAACGTTATAAGCACCAACATAATAAGGCCTACAAATAACGTAATGCCACGTTGGCTATGTTTAGAAGCAATTAGCCTCATGGTGTTTCCCTTCTGTTTGAAACATTGTTAACGCGAACGGTAGTAGAGAAAACATGCCGTTTAAAACGATCATTAAAAGTAAGTGTATTGTCGCCTAAAGTATAGGTTTTTGCATCGGTATAGCCAGCCGTAAGCGTTTCAGCGCGCGCCAACACAAAAATCTTAACCGCTACTACGTTACTTAATTGCTCAACCGTGCAAGGCACAGCATCGGTACAACTAACAAACGAATCTGGTATTCCATCGCCACGGTTAAAAGGCGAAGTTTTATTCATTTCATCCAACCATTGAACTTCGGTTGTGTAGTATTGAGCGGGAGGAGATGAACCAGGGTCAATATTGAAAATATTTGTTCCGTTATCGCTAATATTATCAATCCCTAGCATCACTTTAAAAGCTTCAATATTCTCTATTAGAGGCACTGCTGCTTGGTGTGCAAGTGATGTGCCATTTAAATCAAACTGAGAAATCATCAAAGTAGGAATGCCGTCACCAACCGTTCTTGCGTAATCGCGGATATAGTAAATGTTAGAAATAAATTTGTGCTTTTCGGCAACTGTCGTGCAGTTTCTTGCATGAAAAATACCAAAACCTGCCGTGTCTAACAAATACCCAAAACCAAACGTATAGGTAGAATCTGTAGTTGGTATTGGAGATGCCCAAGGTAGGCCGGGTGATGGCGCAAGTGTTGCCACTTTTGTGCTGCCGTTATAAGCGCTAATCAAGCGTGTTTGACCTGCACCAGGCCCTGTTAAAATACGAATACTGCGATCTTTGTAAAAATCATTAACCGTTGAAGAAAAAGTATCCAACGTTATTGTTGTTAATGTCGCGCCTTTCACTTTGGATGAAATTTCTTGCTCACATTGTGATGCTTGAAAGTAAAGCTTACCTGCGGTATCTGCTTCACAATTTGCTTCACCAGGCACACAAGTATCCGCATGACGCACCACCAGCAAATCCGTATTTGCTTTTCTATTGGTAGCAAAATTGGTTACACAACCCGCACCCGATGGCGGCGTATTGCCATAAACCTGAACGGGAATTCCAATAAAGTTAGTTATATTGTCAGCAGTCCATGGTGATGTGTAATTTAGGCATGGGTCTGGCATTGCAATTGGCACATCGCCAGGCGCGGTTGGAAAACTGAGATCATCAAATTGTGGTGCAAATTGACTCCAATAACCAGCATGTACAATATCGGATTGTAATAACTGCATGGCAAAGCGCCCACTTTCAATTTGGCTGTTCGCTTTTGCCATTTCTTGGTTGGTACGATTTATCCCAAGAAAGAGTGCACCCAAAGCAGCTGTAATAATCAAGCCAATAGTGATTGCTACCATTAGCTCTATCAAACTGAGGCCGCTCTGATAAGATAAATTTTTAGGCTTAGATTTTAAATTTTTATAGTTAATATTCATGTTGTAAGCCAATTATTAAAGCGTTGCAATTTGCACAATTGTAGTAACCACGCGGCGACATAAATCGCTTACACAAGCGGCCCCAGTTGCTGTGCTGTTGTAGCTGCCTTGGCCACAAGAAACAGTGGTGGGCGGCGCAGAAATAGGCACTAAACCTTGCCATGCAACGGTAATCATATATTGGCCAGTGGTTGAGTTTATATTTTCCACACAGCCACGGCCGCCAATCATGGCTCCCACGCTATTACTTCCTACAGTTTCAGCAGAACCTTGCAATGCATTACACCATTCTCTTTTATCTCTATCTTTTTGTGTGGTTATGGCCGTGGGGCAGGTCATATTTGCACCGAGTGGGCTAGTGGTAACATAGTTTGCTGCATCACTGCGATTTGTAGAAATTCTACTAGCCATGTCATTCAGCAAAATAAGCGCTTGCGCACGTTGGTACGATTCCATTTCAGAAACTTGCAAACGCGATTGCAGTCCAGCTAATCCTAATAAGCCAACCGCTAGAATTGCAATGGTTACCAATACTTCTAGCATTGTGGAACCACTTTGACTATTTTTACACTGGATAAATGGCATGATTACCACTTACCTGCTGGGCCTTTAGCCCCTTGATGATTTAACGTTAATGGACCATCACTTGCTTGCGCACTGCCAACAACTGGCGTGAAGGTAATTGTGTAAGTCGGAGGTGTTGCAGAATTGTCAACCGTAATATCATAACTATACTTTGCACTGACTTCAGTTGGCGGGACATAACCACTGGATACTAAAGTAGTTTTATTGGCATAAGCCCTATCCGCAAATAAAAATTGCTGCTGACGGTTTGCGATGTCCATCATCTGAGATTGCGCAGCCGAACGATTGCTGCGTTTAATATATTCGCTGTAATTCGGCAAAGCAACTGCCGCCAAAATACCAATAATGGCGACCACAATCATCAGCTCGATCAAGGTAAATCCTTGTTGCAGTCTTTTAAATTTGTTCATTTTGAAAATCCTTTTTTGCTTGATTGAATCATGCCAAAGTTAAATTGGCGAGGCTAGCAGTATCCGATAATCGGCAAAATAGCCGTAACAAACGGTCACTATTGGTTTTATATGTTCGTTTATTTAGTGACTTTTTTCAAAAAATCCGCGTCTGTCAGGTTTACGCATTAATGTTAAAATAATGTTTTATATGCATTTTCGGAATAGCCATGTTGAAATTAAAATCGTTTTTGCTGTTGCCCATTTTGATAAGCGCCGTTTGCAGTGCGCTAGTGGCTTGCGGCACCAAAGGCCCTTTGTATATTCCTGAGCAGCGCTATCCGGTAGAAGCCGCTAAGCCAGCTGTAGACATTAATAAATTAGAGGCGGAAAAAGCTAACCCAGCAACATCTAATCAAACCCAACCAATTATTAAAGAATAAAAACGTGAACGAATTTGATTTTAAAAATGGCGTAATGCACGCCGAAAATATTGCTCTAGACCAAATTGCTAAAGAGTTTGCCACGCCTTGTTATGTGTACTCTAAAGCAGCATTAACGCAGGCTTTTAGCGATTTTAGTGCGGGTTTAATTGGCACCAATCATTTGGTTTGCTTTGCGGTAAAAGCCAACCCCAATATTGCCATTTTGAATTTATTTGCTAAGTTAGGCGCTGGGTTTGACATTGTTTCTGGTGGCGAACTGGCGCGCGTTTTAGCGGCTGGCGGAAATCCGCAAAAGATTGTTTTTTCGGGCGTTGGTAAAAGCGCTGATGAAATGCGTGCCGCATTAAATGCCGGCATTTTTTGCTTTAATGTTGAATCTGCCAGCGAATTAAATCGACTCAATCAAGTAGCGGGGCAGATGGGTAAAGTTGCACCTGTTTCGTTGCGCGTCAATCCAAACGTAGACGCAAAAACGCATCCTTATATTTCGACCGGCCTTAAAAATAATAAATTTGGCGTAGCGTTTGAAGATGCGATTGCAGTTTATGAACAAGCCGCCGCCATGCCAAATATAGCCGTGCATGGTGTTGATTGCCATATTGGCTCACAAATCACTGAATTAGCGCCATTTATTGAGGCCCTGGATTTGATTTTAGGTTTGGTGGATGCGCTTGCTGCTAAAAACATTCCGATTACGCATATTGATGTAGGCGGCGGCATTGGCATTACTTATTCAGATGAAACGCCGCCAGAATTCAAAGCTTATGCACAAGCGATTTTAGCTAAATTGGCTCATAAAAACGTGAAGGTGTTGTTTGAGCCAGGTCGCGCACTGGTAGGCAATGCGGGCGTGTTGCTCACTAAAGTTGAATATTTAAAACACACAGAAAGCAAAAATTTTGCCATTGTAGATGCGGCTATGAACGACTTAATGCGCCCTGCTTTGTATGATGCCTATCACGACATCGTAGCGGTGAACCCGCGTGAAGGCGCAAGCAATGTGTACGAAATTGTTGGCCCTGTGTGTGAAAGTGGCGATTTTTTAGGCCATGACAGAGCGCTTAATTTAGCAGAAGGCGATTTATTAGCCATTAAATCAGCAGGTGCTTACGGCATGAGCATGGCCAGCAACTACAACACACGCGGCCGCGCGGCCGAAGTAATGGTAGATGGCGATAAAGTTCATTTGATTCGCCAGCGCGAAAAAGTGGCTGATTTATTTGCGCTAGAGCATTTATTGCCTTAAGGTAAAACTACTACCTTAATTAAAACTTTGGTAAATAAATGCGAATAAAAAAGCGAGGCACCAGACCTCGCTTTTTTGTGTGCCAAACACGATTAATCAAAAATCACCGTTTTATTGGCGTATAACAAAATGCGGTTTTCAATATGCCAGCGCACGGCTTTGCTCAACACAATGCGCTCTAAATCGCGGCCCTTTTGAATCAAATCTTCTACTTGGTCGCGGTGCGAAATGCGGTCAATATCTTGCTCAATAATCGGGCCTTCATCCAGCACTTCTGTCACGTAATGACCAGTGGCGCCGATTAATTTCACGCCACGTTCAAACGCGCGGTGATAAGGCCGCGCGCCAATAAACGCTGGCAAAAATGAGTGATGAATATTAATAATTTTTTGTGGGTAACGTGCCACAAAATCGGGCGATAAAATCTGCATATAACGCGCTAGCACAATCAAATCAATATTGTAATCTGCAAATAATTTAAATTGCGCCGCTTCAACTTCAGCCTTATTAGCCTTAATTGTGACGCTATCTTTGGTCACTGGCAGATAGTGAAAATCAATGCCATAAAATTTAACCAATGCTTCTGTATCGCGATGATTACTGATGACCAGCGGAATTTCGCAAGCTAGCTCGCCGCTTTTATGGCGGTGCAATAAATCGGCCAAGCAATGATCGTATTGCGAAACCATAATAGCCACGCGCGTTTTATGAACAGACATTTTTAGCTGCCACTGCATGCCAAATTTAGTCGCGATTGGCGCAAAAGCGGCGCTAAAATCCGCCTCAGATAAATTAAAGTTGGCCACATCCCACTCAACGCGCATTAAAAATAGATTATTTTCTGCATCTTGATGTTGGTCTGCGTGTAAAATATTGGCATTGTGCTGATATAAAAAATCGGCAATCGCCGCCACGATGCCTTTGGTGTCTGGGCATGTTATAAGTAAAGTTGCTGTATTTTTCATAAAATTTTACAGGTGATTCTTTTAAAAAATTTGTGTCATTATACCCAATTAACAAGGTGTTAACGATTTGAATAGTAGCCAACAAACTGAAACTAAAGCCGAAATTGTGCTTGCTAATCCGCGCGGATTTTGTGCGGGGGTAGACCGCGCGATTATTATTGTTGAACAAGCCTTAGAAAAATTTGGCGCACCGATTTATGTGCGCAACGAAGTAGTACACAACAAATTTGTGGTAGACGGTTTGCGTGCCAAAGGCGCTATTTTTGTGAATGAATTAGATAAAATACCAGCGGGCAGCACGGTGATTTTTAGTGCGCATGGCGTATCAAAAGCGGTAAGAAAAGAGGCAGAAGCGCTTGGTTTAACAGCGTTTGATGCCACCTGCCCATTAGTCACTAAAGTGCATATTGAAGTGGGTAAATTGCGTCAAGCGGGCATGGAAATCGTGATGATTGGTCATAAAGGTCACCCTGAAGTAGAAGGGACTATGGGTCAGGCAGAACGCGGTGCGTCAGATGACGATCACCCAGAAGATGATGCTGCTAGCTTAGGTATGTATTTGGTTGAAACGCCTGATGACGTGCTGAAATTAACCGTTAAAAATCCTGAAAAATTGGCTTATGTGACACAAACGACGCTTTCTATGGATGATGCGGCGCTGGTGATTGATGCGCTTAAAACCAAATTTCCTCACATTAAGGCACCAAAAAGCGACGATATTTGCTATGCGACGCAAAACCGTCAAGATGCGGTGAAAATCATGGCCAAAGATTGTGATTTGGTAATTGTGGTGGGCTCACCCAATAGCTCAAACTCCAACCGCCTAAGAGAAGTCGCGCAAAACCAAGGCGTTGAGGCGTATATGGTGGATAACGCCAGCTATTTAAAAGCAGAATGGTTAATCGGCAAAAAGAAAATCGGCGTATCGGCTGGTGCATCGGCACCCGAAGTTTTAGTGAAAGAGGTGATTGCTGCGCTTGAAAATTTGGGCGCTGCCAATGTAACGGAGCTGCACGGCGTAATTGAAAGTGTGGTGTTTCAATTGCCTAAAAATCTAGTCAATGTAACTTTGCCAGCTAAAAAATAGTCAAGTAAGCACTTAAACTTAATCAAGAAGCCAGCGTGTTTAAAACCCCAATTTCGGCCCTAGTGCTGATTCATACCAACGATTTACAAGTGCTGATTATGGAACGTGCCGACAAGGCAGGCTTTTGGCAATCTGTGACTGGAAGCCTTGAAGCGGGCGAAACGCCTAAGCAGGCAGCGATGCGCGAAGTGCTGGAAGAAACTGGATTGGACGCTAATCAATTTGATTTGCAAGATTGGCAGTGCAGTAATATTTACGAAATTTATCCGCATTGGCGGCACCGTTATGCGCCGGGCGTGGTAGAAAATGTTGAACATTTATTTGGCTTAGAACTGCCGCAAGCTTTACCAATTACACTCGCGCCAGATGAGCATACGCGCTATGAATGGGTGGATTGGCGTGAGGCGGCGAATCGCGTTTTCTCTTGGACCAATATTGATGCGCTTAAACGATTAGGCGCACGTCACAATTTAACTTTATAGCAAATACTTGGGTTTTATAAGCGCACAACTTTTATCATTCATCGCGTTCGCTTTATCCACTATAAAGTTATAAAATAAACTACTTTAGTATTTCAAGCTCAAATCACCATGCAAACCGAAGCACTTAAATCTATTCCGATAAAATTCGAAAAATATCAGGCTGTCGACGATGCCGATTGTCAGCGTCGTATTATTGCGGCGCGCAATAAGCTGGGAAAACGTTTGGTGATTTTAGGCCACCATTATCAAAACGAGGCCGTGTATCGGCATGCCGATTTTACTGGTGATTCGCTTAAATTATCGCGTTACTGTTCTGATTTAGATGCTGAATTTATTGTATTTTTGGGCGTGCATTTTATGGCCGAAGTGGCCGATATTTTAAGTCGCCCAGAGCAAATTGTGGTGCTGCCCGATTTGGCCGCAGGCTGTAGCATGGCTGATATGGCGAACCTGGCCAAAGTGGAACGCAGCTATCGCGAGCTCAACAAAGTGCTGGATTTTGATGAGACGATTACCCCTGTTACCTATATTAATTCGGCCGCCGATTTAAAAGCCTTTTGTGGTGAGCATGGCGGCATTGTTTGCACCAGCACTAACGCGCCAAAAATATTGGAGTGGAGTTTTAAACAGCGCGAAAAAGTACTGTTTTTTCCTGACCAAAATTTAGGTCGCTGGTCTGGTCATAAAATGGGCATTCCTTTAGAGCAAATGCCGATTTGGGATCCTGATCAGCCAATGGGCGGTTTAACGGTTGAAGAAATCAAAAATGCCAAGATTTTGTTGTGGAAAGGCCACTGTGCTGTGCACCAGATGTTTAGGCTGCAAAACATCACCAAATTCCGTGCCGACCACCCAGATGGCATTGTGATTTCTCACCCTGAAGCGCCGTTTGAAGTGTGTTTGAATTCGGATTTTGTCGGTTCTACCGAATATATTTTAAAAACCGTAAGTGATGCGGCACCCAATACCAAATGGCTGGTAGGCACAGAGCTTAACTTGGTGAATCGCTTGGCCGAACAAATGAAGCCGCAAGGCAAACTGGTGCAATTTATGAGCCATGTGGTGTGCGAATGCAGCACCATGGCTCGCATTGACCCGCAGCACTTGGCTTGGACGCTAGAGAACTTGGCAGATGGCAATATTGTGAATCAGATTAAAGTGCCTGAACATGATGCAAAATTAGCCAAATTGACGCTGGATAGAATGTTAGCAGCCTCTTAAAGTATCCAATATACTCTTTGTGATTCCCGCGCAGGCGGGAATCCAGTTCTGGTGAAAGTGAGCACTAACTAGCTTATTGCACCCAATATAGTAATGCATTTAAATTAGTGAGATTTAAAGTCAAAATGGATTCCCGCCCCCGACTAAAGCATTCGAGGGCAGGCTCTGCGAGGGAATGACGGAGTTTGAAAGACTAAATATGATATCTAACATATGACTTGTGATTTGTGCCAGCCAAGCCCGCACCAAATTCTGTGGCAAGATGATTTTTGCCGTGTGGTGCTGTTAAACGATGCCGATTACCCAGCTTATTGCCGCGTTGAACTAATTGCGCACATCAAAGAAATGACAGATTTAGCGCCAACACAACGCGCGCGGATGATGAAAACCGTTTTTGCTGTTGAGCTGGCATTAAGGGAAGTGACGCAAGCCGATAAAATCAATCTGGCCAGCCTTGGCAATAAAACGCCGCATGTGCATTGGCATTTAATTCCGCGCTTTACAACAGACAAGCACTTTCCTAATTCTCATTGGGGTCAAGCCATGCGCGATGGTCAGCCTTTTAACTTGGATGCCGCAGCACAAACAAGCTTAAAACAAAAAATAAAAGCGCATATTGAATGCGCTTTATTGGCTGAATAAAGCTTATCCAACTTTAATCAACCATTAGCCTAGTCACCACTTTGCCGTTGATTAAATGGCTTTCAATAATCTCATCAATATCGTCATTATCCACAAACGTATACCAAATGGCCTGCGGGTACACCACTAGCAGCGGGCCTAATTCACAACGATCTAAACAGCCAGAACGATTAATACGCGTCTTGCCTGCACCATTTAAGCCCAGTTTTTTCACGCGCGATTTCATGTAATCAAACGCCGCTTCTGCGCCTTTATCTTGGCAGCAAGATTCGCCATCTGGGCGCTGATTAAGGCAAAAAAAGACGTGATTTTTAAAGTGGTTTTCCATGTTTTTTCTACTTATTTTGCTTCAAAATTGTAATAATCCAGAATATGAGTCGCAGGCAGTACGCTAATTACGACAATCAAAAAATAACGCCGCATAAAAGCAAAAGATAACGGCTATTGTGTTGCCAGTGCGTCTTCTTGGGTAAATGTCCACGTTCGGGTGATATCCAAAATATCGGTGTTTTTTTGCATTTCTGCTGAAAATTTGGCGTAAGGTGCGGCCAAAATGAGAATATTTTTGGCGGCTTCATCCAAAATTTTAGAGCCTGAGCTTTTATCAACGACAATTTTTTCAATACTGCCATCGGCCTTAATCGAAACGGTCATGCGCAATTGGCCATACAGTTTTTGATTGCGCGCCGCTTCGGGGTAATTCATATTCCCAATCCGCTCTACCTTTTGCCGCCAAGCCTCTAAATACATCGCGTCACTTGCCTCTTTGGTGCGAGAGCCTAAAAATCTTCTTTTGGGACGCTTTTGCATTTCATCTTGCTGCTTAGCAATTTGCGCTTCTAAGCGATCGATTTCAATGCTGGCTGCAATTAAATCGGCCCGATTTAACGTTTTAGCCAAGGCTTTTTGGTCACCTTTTTCAGGTTCGGCAGAAGCAGCGTCTTGGGTGGGGTTTGAATCCACTTTTTTAACCGCATTAATTTGCGTCAACAGCTCTTGCGCTTGTTTTTCTAACGCATCTACGCGCTTTTGTTCACGCACTTCTTGCGCTTGCAATTTAGCCGCTTTGGCGGCGCTGCTGGCCTCGGCACTTGGCCTTAGCTTTACTTCTGTGGTTTTTTGCTTAGGCGCTGGCAGCATAGTTTTCATTTGCCGATTGGCATCTGTATTGCCGCCGCGATCAAGGTTTGCTTGCGCTAATAATTCAGCTTTATCGGGCGCTGTTTTGGTTTTGGCATTTACCAGCACCACATTTAATGAAGGTAATTTATTGGCTAGTTTTTTAAGTTCTGGCTCAAAATGCATGGTTAAAATAACCGCATGCACAAAAATAGAGATGCCAACAGCAATGCTAAATGCGCTAATCGTTTTCGTAGCTTTGACCACAGCTGCTTGAGCTTCTATTTCCGTTTGTTTAAGCACAGCACTCAAACTTTATTTTTCCTTTGAACAAACGCTTAATGCATCTAATATTTTCTGATGCACGCCACCAAAGCCACCATTACTCATCACCAAAATATGGTCATTGGGTTTGGCAATACTGGCAATGGCTTGTACTAACATGTTCAAATCATCAAACGTTTTGGCTTTATTTGCAATCGGTTTTAATGCCTCTGCCGCATCCCAACCCAAATTAGCACCATAACAAAACACTAAATCGGCCTCTTTTAAGCTGGCTGGTAGCGCATCTTTCATCACGCCCAGCTTCATGGTGTTACTTCTTGGCTCAAGCACTGCCAATATTCTTGCCGCACCCACTTTGGCGCGTAAACCCGCAACCGTTGTATCAATGGCAGTTGGGTGATGCGCAAAGTCATCATAAACGGTGATATTGTTAACCACGCCCTTGGTTTCCATGCGGCGTTTAACGTTCTTAAATTCGGTTAATGCCGCAATACTCACTTCTGTAGTCACGCCCACATGGCGCGCCGCCGCAATACTGGCCAAGGCGTTCATGCGGTTATGCTCACCCTGCAAATCCCAATTCACGCGACCGTGTGGCTTACCCTGATATACAACGTCAAAACTGCCATCCGCGTTAGCATTACTAGCTTGCCAATCGGCATCGGTGCCGAATTTTTCCACCGGCGTCCAGCAGCCCTTTTCAATCACGCGGCTCAAGCTAGATTCTTTACCGTTTGCCACCACCAAACCCTGCTGCGGTACCGTGCGTACTAAATGGTGGAATTGCTTTTCAATCGCCGCTAAATCATCAAAAATATCGGCATGGTCAAATTCTAGATTGTTTAATACCGCCGTGCGTGGGCGGTAATGCACAAATTTTGAGCGTTTATCAAAAAATGCCGTGTCGTATTCATCGGCCTCAATAACAAAAAACGGCGATGTGCTTTTTGCATCTTGTTTAGGCTGTTGTGGAAGTCTAGCCGAAACGCCAAAATTTTCAGGCACGCCGCCAATTAAAAAGCCTGGAGCCAAACCAGCGTACTCCAATATCCAAGCCAACATTGAGCTGGTGGTAGTTTTGCCATGCGTACCCGCCACAGCCAACACCCACTTACCTTGTAGCACATTCTCTGCCAACCACTGCGGCCCTGATATGTAAGGCAAGCCAAGATTCAAAATGGCTTCCATTAATGGATTGCCTCGCGAAACCACGTTACCAATCACATAAATATCTGGGTTCAGCTTGGTTTGCTCTGGCGAAAAACCTTCAATAAGCTCAATGCCCTGCGCCTCTAACTGTGTGCTCATAGGCGGATAGACATTGGCATCGCAACCTGTAACGCGATGCCCCGCCTGCTTAGCCAGTACCGCTATGCCGCCCATAAATGTGCCGCAAATACCTAAAATATGAATGTGCATAATTTTTACTTTTTATTCGTTTTAATTTTTTCTACTATTTTGTCGAAATCGGATTCATAAGTTTTATCTTGTATGACTCTAAACTTCTCGAATTCGTTTATGGCATGTTGCTCAGCGCTTTCCCGTCGTGTTTTGCCAAAATTAGTTAATACCTCGTATGCGTTAAAAGCTAAAAAATCATCTAGCTTCTGGACCCAATCTTGCATTGTCAATACGTTCTTGCGTCTTGCAAAATTTTCTGCAAAGTCTAAAAACATGCTGACAAGTCGATTTAATTCGCTTATCTCTTCATGGGTTAAATAATTTTTCCCTACTTTAATATCAGTTCTGGCTATTTTCCCACCTTTTTTTGATGTTGCCCAAGACGTTAGCCCCATATTAGGCTTATCTGCATCAGCTCTTAATTTAACTAACTCCGCTGAAGTATGATGATGATGAATTGCATAATGTAACTTATCTTGAACATGTGCATAAAATTGCAATGTGATTGGAGAGTTTTTGTCATAATCAACACTACATTGGCTATATATATCGGTGATTTTTTGATAGAACCTTCGTTCAGAGGCTCTAATTTCTCTGATACGCTCTAAAAGCTCATCAAAGTAATCTTTACCAAACAACTGATTAGCTTGCTTTAGTCTTTCATCATCCAGTGTAAAGCCTTTAATCAGATATTCTTTTAAAACACTGGTTGCCCACTTTCTAAACTGAGTTGCTTGATAAGAGTTGACGCGATAACCAACTGAAATAATGGCGTCTAAGTTATAAAAATTGACGTTGTAATCATTACCACTATCAACAACTATCCGGAATTTCCGGATAGTTGTTGATTCATTCAACTCTTCACTTTTAAAAATATTTTGTAAATGCTCGCTGATTGTCCGTACATCAACATTAAATATTTCCGCCATGCTCTTTTGCGAAGCCCATACTGTTTCATCATTTAAAATTACTTGAATTTTCAAAGCACCATTATCGGATGCATAGAACATAAACTTTGAATTCATCGCTTCTGATATTTGAGTTACAGGTGTTTCCTTATTGTAATCTTTTGTATTTAAATCACTATTTTCATGAGCTAAACTGTTTGAGTCGCTGGAAATAAAATCATTTGCTGAAATATCAATACTATTTTGAAGACCAAGAGACAATAATTTTGTATGCCATTTAGATGGAATTACACCTTTCTGCACCCAGTAAGCAACGTTGCTCTGACCAATACCTAATAGTTTAGCAAGTGCAGTCTGACCACCAAATTTATCAACTATTTTTTTCGCAGACATGCCCAACTCCTTTTTTGATAAATTTAATTATACATCAAAAATATTGATTAAAATCAAAAATTAACTTAAGTTCGGACTTAACCAGCGCTCTAAATATTCTTTTGGTAAATTTCTACGCTTTGCCATATCTTCTAACTGATCCATGCCAATTTTATCGACACTGAAGTATTTAGCTTGTTTATGTGCAAAGTAAAAACCTGACACGGCGGCGGCGGGTAGCATGGCGAATGATTCGGTTAATTGCATGCCGATTTCGTCGCACTGCAATAGATTAAACATATCCGGCTTTACGGTATGGTCTGGGCATGCTGGGTAGCCAGGCGCAGGGCGTATGCCTTGATATTGCTCTTTAATCAGGGCGCTTATGTCCATCTTCTCATCTGCGCTGAAGCCCCAAAAATCGGTACGCACACGTTCATGCATATATTCGGCAAACGCTTCTGCAAAGCGGTCTGCCAGCGCTTTAAACATGATTCCGCTAAAATCATCGTTATCGGTTTCAAACCGCGCGGCGATTTTCTCTGTGCCTAAGCCGCCTGTTACCGCGAATAATCCAATGTAATCATCAACACCCTTTGGCGCGATAAAATCACTTAAACATTGGTTAGGTCTGGCGACGCCATCTATCACTGGCTTAACCGTTTGCTGGCGCATGCCGTAATAGGTAAACGCCACTTGGTTGCGGCTTTCATCGGTATAGATTTCAATATCGTCATCATTAACCGCATTGGCAGGCATTAACGCAATGACGCCGTTAGCCGTAAGCCAGCGGCCATCGATGATTTTTTTCAGCATGGCTTGCGCTTCAGCAAATACTTTTGTAGCGGCTTCGCCAACTACTTTATCGGTCAAAATAGCTGGGTAAAATCCTGCTAAATCCCATGTTTGAAAGAACGGACCCCAATCTATATATTGCGCGATTAAGCTTAAATCGATATTTTTAAACACGCGGCGGCCGATAAATTTGGGTTTTACAGGTGCAAATTCGCCTGCAAATGACAGCTGCATTTTATTTTTACGTGCGTCGCTAATACTTAATAGCGGCACACCTTTTTTGTTGGCATGCTGGGTGCGCGCTTTTTCATAATCAGCTTGAATTTCGGCTAAATACGCGCCACGCGTTTCGGGCGTTAGCAAGTTTTGCATTACCGTTACAGAGCGCGAAGCATCTGGCACATAGACAATCGGGCCATCGTAATGCGGGGCGATTTTTACGGCGGTATGTGCGCGTGAGCAGGTGGCGCCGCCTATCAATAAAGGCGTTTGCTTATCTTTAAAAAACGGATCGCGCTGCATTTCTTTGGCGATATAAGTCATTTCTTCTAAGCTGGGCGTAATCAAACCGCTTAAGCCAATAATGTCGGCATTTTCCGCTTTTGCCATGGCTAAAATTTCCGCCGCTGGCACCATTACGCCCATATTCACCACTTCAAAGTTATTGCATTGCAGCACTACGCTGACAATGTTTTTGCCGATATCGTGCACATCGCCTTTTACAGTGGCAATCACCATTTTGCCTTTTGGCTTAGCAACCACGCCAGTTCTGGCTTCATCCGCGGCTTTTTCAGCCTCAATAAATGGGATTAAATGCGCAACAGCGGTTTTCATCACACGCGCCGATTTAACCACTTGCGGCAAAAACATTTTGCCTTGACCAAATAAGTCACCCACCACGTTCATGCCATCCATCAGTGGGCCTTCAATCACATGAATTGGGCGGCCGCCGCTGGCCTCTAATGCAGCACGCGCTTCTTCTGTATCGGCAACAATAAAGTCAGTAATGCCATGCACCATAGCGTGGCTTAGCCGTTTTTCTACTGGCACTGGGTTTTCTGGCGTACCGCGCCATTCCAACGTTGCCGCTTCTTTTTTGCCGCCTGCCACTAACGTACCCGCGATTTCAATCAGCCGTTCAGTTGGCGCCAGCAAGTTATCAGCGTGAGTAATGCGGTTTAAAACTACGTCTTCTACGGATTGTTTTAACTCTGGCGCCAAGTCATCGTAAACGCCCATCATGCCAGCGTTGACAATGCCCATGGTCATACCCGCTTGAATGGCGTGGTATAAAAACACGGTATGAATCGCTTCGCGCGCAGGGTCGTTGCCGCGAAAACTAAAACTCACATTGGAAACACCGCCTGATATTTTGGCGTGCGGCAGGTTTTGTTTAATCCAGCGCGTGGCTTCAATAAAATCTACCGCGTAATTATTGTGCTCTTCAATACCGGTGGCAATGGCGAAAATATTGGGGTCGAAGATAATGTCTTCTGGCGGAAAACCCATGCCTAAATTTGGCTGAAGCTGAGCGTCTGCGGCGTTGGCTGCGTCGTCAGCTCCTCGCTGTACTTCATGTACTATCTCGTCGCTTCCTTCTTGCCGCCTTGCATCCATCTCAGCTTGAGCCAAATTATTGCGATGGTATTCTGGGTCGCCTGCTAATAAGCGATATGCTCGTTCGCATATTTCGATTTTGCGCGCGTAGGTATCGGCTTGGCCTTTTTCGTCAAATGCCATCACAATCACTGCCGCGCCATAACGGCGGCACAATTTGGCTTGGCGCAAAAATTCCGCTTCGCCTTCTTTCATGGAAATTGAATTGACGATGGATTTGCCTTGCACGCATTTTAAGCCGGCTTCAATCACCGACCATTTTGAAGAGTCAATCATAATCGGCACGCGCGCAATATCAGGCTCGCTGGCGATTAAATTTAAAAAGTGCGTCATGGCCTTAACGGCATCTAACATGCCTTCATCCATATTAATATCAATCACTTGCGCGCCGTTTTCTACTTGCTGGCGCGCCACACTTAGCGCTTCTTCATATTGTTCATTAATAATCATGCGCGCAAACGCTTTACTGCCCGTCACATTGGTGCGCTCACCCACGTTTACATATAGCGAATTTTCATCAATAATAAACGGCTCTAGCCCTGATAATTTGGTTACAGGCGCAAAGCTAGGCACAAGGCGCGGCGGTAAGTTTTTAATTTCGTTATAAATCGCGTTAATGTGCGCTGGCGTGGTACCGCAGCAACCACCCGCCATATTTAAAAAGCCACTGTTGGCGAATTCTTTCACCAAGCTAGAAGTCACGTCTGGCGTTTCATCAAAGCCTGTGTCAGACATGGGATTTGGCAAACCCGCATTTGGGTAAATGCACACAAATGTATCAGCGATTTTTGAAAGCTCTTCTACATAAGGGCGCATTAAAGTGGCACCCAAAGCGCAGTTTAAGCCGATAGTGAGCGGCTTGGCATGGCGCACAGAATGCCAAAATGCCGTTACGGTTTGACCAGACAAAATACGCCCAGAAGCGTCCGTCACCGTGCCTGAAATCATCAGCGGCATGGTATGGCCGATTTCTTCAAAAAAGGTATCAATGGCGAATAATGCCGCCTTGCAATTAAGCGTATCAAAGATGGTTTCTACCATTAAAATATCGGCGCCACCCTCTGCCAGTGCTCGCGCTTGCTCTAAGTAAGCGCTTACTAACTGGTCAAAACTTACATTACGCGCAGCAGGGTCGTTTACATCGGGCGAGATGCTGGCCGTTTTTGGCGTTGGGCCCAGTGCGCCCGCTACAAAACGCGGTTTATCGGGCGTACTGTATTTTAGGCAAGCCGCTTTAGCCAGCTTGGCCGATTGCACATTCATCTCACGCACCAAATGCGCCATATGGTAATCATCTTGCGCAACCGTTGTGGCACCAAACGTATTGGTTTCAATCACATCGGCGCCAGCGGCTAAGTATTGCTCATGAATTTCTTGAATGACTTGCGGCTGCGTTAGGCTTAAAAGCTCATTATTGCCTTTAACAAACAGCTCGCGCTCACCTGCTGGCGCTTTAAAATCCGCAAATCGTCCGCGCTCACCGTTAGGCTTACCGCCTCTATAATCCGCCTCAGACAATTTGTATTGCTGAATCATGGTACCCATCGCACCATCTAAAATAAGGATGCGTTGCTTGAGTAAATCGCGAAGTTGCGCTTCTGTGGCTGATTGCATGAACAACACTTTAGAAAAGAGGTAAGTTAATGACTATTTTAACATGCGAATGGTTTAGCTTCGTCACTGGCGCCAGCTAAAGTCGCGGGCGCCAGCTAAAATAGTTAAGTTTCATTACGCCTATATTGCACGGCTTCTGCGATATGGGCGGGTTTAATGGCCGCTTCATTGCTCAAATCGGCAATGGTTCTGGCTACTTTTAAAATGCGGTGATAGGCGCGGGCGGATAAGTTTAATTTTGAAATCGCGGTTTTGAGCAATGTTAAACCTGCGTCATCCGGCTGGCAGTGCGCGTCTATTTCTAAACTACCTAATGCAAAATTGGCTTTGCCTTGACGCTTAAGCTGGATTTGGCGTGCTTTTTCAACACGGTTTCTAATCGTTTCGCTATTTTCGGCTACGCTAGCCGATGTTAATTCATCTTCTTTTAGCGCTGGCACGGTTATTAGTAGGTCAATTCTATCTAACAGCGGCCCAGAAATTTTGGCTTTGTAGCGCGCCACATTGTCTGGAGTACAACGGCATTTATTATTAAAGTGGCCTAAATAACCGCAAGGGCACGGGTTCATGGCCGCCAATAATTGAAAATGATGCAGGAAAATCGGCTTGCCTAGCGGCACGGCTAATGGTGATGCGGCCGCTTTCCAGTGGCTCGCGCAACACTTCTAATACTTTTCGATCAAACTCAGGTAGCTCATCTAAAAATAAAACACCATGATGTGCCAGCGAAATTTCACCTGGGCGCGGAATGCCTCCGCCGCCCACCAAAGCCACGCCAGATGCGGTGTGGTGCGGGCTTCTAAACGGTCGGCGTTTCCAATTCTCTAATTTATAAGCCCCATTGAGCGATTGAATCGCCGCGCTTTCTAGCGCTTCTTGCTCTGTCATGCTGGGTAAAATGCCGGCAAAGCGGCCTGCTAGCATGCTTTTGCCTGTGCCGGGCGGGCCACTCATGAGAATGTCGTGTACAATTTATTTATAATTAATTTATCAAAGCAAATTTATGCGTCATGCGTATTCATACATAAGAATGTCCACACTTCAACAACTTAAAGGTGATAGTAAAAGGCGTCAATTAGAGTTATCCGAAAATTATGCAAAAAGTAATAATCTTTTATTAATCGAGAATATAGACGGCATATTATTAAATGATATTGGAATTTCTGCATACAAAGGAGAGAATTCACGGAAAGGTGCATTAGGTTTATTTCTAGATGCATTAGCTACTAATAAAATCCCTAAAGATAGTGTACTTCTTGTTGAAAGTTTAGATAGGCTCTCTCGGGAGAAAATTACTGAAGCTTTAGGCCAATTTATGTTAATAATAGGTTATGGCATTGAAATTGTTACACTCAATGATAATCAAAGATATACATCAGACATTTTAAACGAACATAAAGGCACAATTTTTATTAGCCTTGGTTCAATGATTAGAGCTAATGAGGAATCAGAAACAAAATCCAAAAGACTCTCTGCTGTATGGAGTAATAAAAGAAAGATTGCCACTTCTAAAATAGTTACAAGAAAATGTCCAGCATGGATTCAATATGATGAAACTTCTAAAAAGTTTAAATTGATTCCTCAAAATTCTGAAATTGTTAAATTGATTTTTGATTTATGTATTCACTCATGTGGTTTGCATGGAATTGCCAGATATTTGAATGAGAATAAAATCCCTGTTTTTGGCTCTGGAAAACTTTGGTACAAGTCATACATTAATAAGATTCTCAATAATTCGTGTACTTATGGTGAGTATCAACCATATACTTCAAGGGATGGTGTTAAAAAAAAAGCAGGACAACCAATACAATCCTACTATCCCAGTGTAGTAGATGAAGAGACGTTTTTACTCGCTAAAGGAGCGATTGAGCGCAGAAATAAAACTGATAGGGGAAGAAAAGGAATTACGTTTTCTAATATATTTAGTGGGTTAATTTATTGCGGCCATTGCAACTTTAAAATGATTCTTAGAAATCGTGGCGATAGCCCAAAAGGAGGAAAATATATTTGTTGTAGTAATAAAAATCTTAGTGGTGGCTGCACTATGCGAGATTGGAAACTAAGAGATTTAGAATCAAGCTTATTCAAACATTTTTCAGAAATTAATTTTCATGATTTGCTCAAGGCGAATGAAGACACTACACCTAATTTATCAAAGCTTATCGAAATTTCCGAATTAAAAATTACGAAACATACCAAAGAATTAGACCGAATAAAACAAATTATCAAATCAACTGATTTGCACGAAAATATTAGAAAAACTTTTATTGATGATATGAATGAAATATCAAGCTTAATAGAATTTGAAGAAGGTGAAATAATAAACTTTAAAAATAAGCTTTTAAGTGAAGATGATACCAAAAACGCAATTACATCAGATGAGCTTAAAGAATTAATTAACAAGATTGACTCAGAAAATGAAGATTATTTTTTTAGGTCATCCATAAATCAATTACTTAGTCGCCAGATAAATACAATAAAATTAATTCATGAAAATGATGACTTTACACCTTGGGAATATGATGATGAGTCTCAGGAAGTCATTGACTTTAAACGTATTTTTAAAATAGAAGAAAGTTTAGATGATTTCATTAATAAGAAAGAATTTAAAAACTTTTGTATTAACTATCATAAAAAAATAGTTATTTCATATAAAACTGGAATTACAAAAGTGGTATTAGTTGGGTCAGATAATTCATTTGTAAAAAAACCTTGGAATTTAATGAGAACTTATAATTAATGATTTTCGATTAATCTACTGTTTTTTTTGGTGTGAATAAATTGAATAAAATAATATATTGCTAATAATAAAGTTGCTAAGCAAGGTAATGCATGTCAAACGGCGTGTAAAACTTTCCACTAATCAGCGTCCAATTGTTTCCACCTTCTTGTCATGTTGAGCGCGACTTTTACGTTGCTTAAAACGGTAAGAGTCATTCCCAGTTTC
>JBKJIJ010000020.1:0-251758 GCA_046598525.1 Methylotenera sp.
GGCGTTAGCAGATGCTGCGCGTGAAAACGGCCTGTCATTCTAAGAAGCGAGACAGATAATGGCTAGAGAAATCGAACAACAACAGCAAACCGATGGTTTGCGTGAAAAAATGATTACGGTTAACCGTGTAAGTAAAACAGTTAAAGGTGGTCGTATTATGAGTTTCGCTGCATTGACTGTTGTCGGTGATGGTGATGGTGCGGTTGGCATGGGTAAAGGCAAGGCACGTGAAGTTCCAGTTGCTGTACAAAAAGCCATGGATGAAGCGCGTCGCGGCATGCTTAAAGTGAATTTAAACAACGGTACTTTGCACCACGCTGTTACTGGTGTGCATGGCGCTGCTAAAGTGTTTATTCAACCAGCTTCTGAAGGTACTGGCATTATTGCTGGTGGTGCAATGCGCGCAATCTTTGAAGTAATGGGCATTACAAACGTGGTTGCTAAATGTATCGGTTCTACGAATCCTTACAACTTAGTGCGTGCCACATTGAATGGTCTTGAATCAATGAACACACCATCTGAAATTGCTGCTAAACGTGGTAAATCAATAGAAGAAATTAGAGGCTAATGATGGTTAAAGCAAATGCAAAAGCAACTACAGTTGCAACACCAATCAAAGTAACGTTGGTAAAAAGCGTAATTGGTCGTATTGAGTCACATAAAGCGACTGTTAAAGGCTTAGGCTTACGTCGTATGCACCACACAGTTGAGTTGCAAGATACGCCAGCAATTCGTGGCATGATCAACACAGTTGGTTATCTGTTAAAGGTAGAGGGATAATGCAATTAAATACAATTAAGCCTGCAGAAGGCGCTAAGAAAAATCCTCGCCGTGTTGGTCGTGGTATTGGTTCTGGTTTAGGTAAAACAGCTGGTCGCGGTCATAAAGGCCAAAAATCTCGTACTGGTGGTTTCCATAAAGTTGGTTTTGAAGGCGGTCAAATGCCTTTACAACGTCGTTTACCAAAGCGTGGTTTTAAATCAATGACTAAAAAAGATACCGCACATGTGCGTACTTCAGAATTAAACAATTTACCAGTTGATACGATTGATTTGTTAGTTTTAAAACAAGCAAACGTGGTTTCTGGCAATGTGTTGGCTGCAAAAGTATTTTTGTCTGGTGAAATCACTAAAAAACTTAACCTAACTGGTTTGTTATTGACTAAAGGCGCTCGCGCTGCAGTTGAAGCAGCTGGTGGTAAAGTTGTTGACGCTGAATAACTAATAAGATTAGAGAATAGTATTGGCTCAAGATAGTCTTTTAGGTGCGGTAGGTAAAATGAGCGAGCTGAAAAGCCGCTTGTGGTTTGTGCTAGGTGCATTGGTTGTATACCGTTTAGGTGCACATATACCAGTTCCTGGTATTGATCCTACCGTTTTAAAACAACTGTTTGACTCGCAAAGTGGCGGTATCTTGGGCATGTTTAACATGTTCTCTGGCGGCGCGCTTTCACGCTTTACTGTGTTTGCATTAGGTATTATGCCGTACATCTCGGCCTCTATTATTATGCAACTGCTTTCTGTGGTTTCTCCAAAAATGGAGCAGCTTAAGAAAGAGGGTGAAGCAGGTCGTCGTACTATTACTAAATATACACGTTACGGCACGGTAGTTTTAGCCACTTTCCAAGCATTAGGTATTGCCATTGCTTTAGAAGGTCAGGCTGGTTTGGTGTTAGATCCAGGTATGGCGTTTAGATTGATTGCTGTAGTAACGCTAGTTAGCGGAACAATGTTTTTGATGTGGTTAGGTGAGCAAATTACTGAGCGCGGTATTGGTAACGGTATTTCTATTATTATTTTCGCGGGTATTGTTGCTGGCTTGCCAAGTGCTGTTGGTGGAACGTTAGAGCTAGCTAGAACTGGTGCTTTTTCAATACCATTAGTGATGTTCTTGTTTATCGCTATTTTGTTGGTAACCGCTTTAGTAGTGTTTGTAGAACGTGGTCAACGCAAAATTACTGTTAACTATGCTAAACGTCAAGTTGGCAACAAGGTTTATGGCGGTCAAACGACGCATTTGCCTTTAAAGCTAAATATGGCAGGTGTTATTCCTCCGATTTTCGCTTCAAGTATTATTTTGTTTCCAGCTACATTAGCGGGTTGGTTTGGTAGTAGTGAGAGCTTGTACTGGTTAAAAGACATTAGTAATGTGTTGTCACCAGGTCAGCCAATTTACATTTTGTTTTTTGCTGCAGCAATTATGTTCTTCTGTTTCTTCTACACGGCGTTAGTTTTTAACCCTAAAGAAACAGCTGATAATTTAAAGAAAAGCGGTGCATTTGTTCCTGGTATTCGTCCGGGTGATCAAACTGCAAAGTATATCGATAAGATTATGGGTCGTTTAACACTGATAGGCGCTTTTTACATTACCTTAGTGTGCCTGTTACCAGAGTTCTTAATCTTGAAGTTTAATACCCCGTTCTACTTTGGTGGTACTTCACTATTGATTATTGTAGTAGTAACAATGGACTTTATGACGCAAGTGCAATCTCATTTGATGTCGCATCAATACGAAGGCTTACTTAAAAAAGCGAATTTTAAAGGTAACCCAGGTTCGAAATAATTTTAATTAGTTCAATGCAAGGCTGCATTGAACAATAAGATGATAGTAATAATTCATCTTTTGATTTAACAAGAGCGCGGATTATTTTCTGTGTTGTGTGGTTTAAAAAGTAATATATTTTAAAATTAAGTAGTGTAGAGGTAAATTATGAGAGTTCGTGCATCAGTTAAAGCATTGTGCCGCAATTGTAAAGTTGTTCGTCGCCGTGGTGTGGTACGTATTATTTGTACAGATCCACGTCACAAACAACGTCAAGGTTAAATTGGAATAAACAGTTTGTGCTTCTTGCTTTTTTAGGCATTGAAAAAAACCGTACAAACTGTTAAAATTTAAGGCTTTTTTATTTTGGTCGCTACAAGTTGCGATTTGTTTTTGGAGTTAAAGTATGGCTCGTATTGCTGGGGTTAATATCCCGAATAACAAACATGCAGAAATCGCATTAACAGCGATTTTTGGTATTGGTAGAAACACAGCGCAAAAGATTTGTGCTGCAGCTGGTGTTTTAGTTAATACTAAAATTAAAGATCTTAACGATGCTGATGTTGAGAAACTGCGTGACGAAGTTGCCAAAGTAAAAGTTGAAGGTGATTTACGTCGTGAAGTATCGATGAACATCAAGCGTTTGATGGACTTAGGCTGCTACCGTGGTGTGCGTCATCGTCGTGGTCTGCCAGTTCGCGGTCAACGTACCAAAACCAATGCGCGTACGCGTAAGGGCCCAGTTAAAGCAATTAAGCAAGCTAAGTAATTAGCGGTTTAATTTTTTAAGATTCGTTTTAAGTAAGACTTATAGGTAAGGACAGTACAACATGGCAAAAGCTAATGTACGCGTAAGAAAAAAAGTTAAAAAGAATATTGCTGAGGGCATTGCTCACGTGCACGCTTCATTTAACAACACCATTATTACAATTACTGATCGTCAAGGTAATGCGCTTTCATGGGCAACATCAGGCGGTCAAGGCTTTAAAGGCTCACGTAAGAGTACACCATTTGCGGCCCAAGTGGCGGCAGAGGTTGCTGGTAAATCAGCACAAGAGTCTGGAGTTAAAAATTTAGAAGTGCGCATTAAAGGTCCAGGCCCAGGCCGTGAATCTGCAGTACGTGCACTTAATGCTGCTGGTTTTAAGATTACCAGCATTACTGATGTGACGCCTGTGCCGCACAACGGCTGCCGTCCACCTAAAAAACGTCGCATTTAAGCGCAAAAAGATTACTGGAGAATTACTTTGGCTAGAAACTTAGATCCTAAATGCCGTCAGTGCCGCCGTGAAGGTGAGAAATTATTTTTAAAAGCTGAAAAATGCTTTACGGATAAATGCGCAATTGAAAAACGCAATTTCCCACCAGGACAGCATGGTCAACGTCGTAACTCACGTTTGTCAGACTACGGTGTTCAATTACGTGAAAAACAAAAAGTACGTCGTATTTACGGTGTATTAGAAGGTCAATTCCGTAGCTACTACGCTGAAGCTGATCGTCAAAAAGGTATTACTGGTGAAAACTTACTTCAACTTTTAGAGTGTCGTTTAGATAACGTTGCATTCCGTATGGGTTTAGGTGGTTCACGTACTGAAGCGCGTCAAATCGTGCGTCACAACAGCATTAAAGTAAACGGTAAACGTGTGAATATTCCTTCATACCAGGTTAAAGCGGGTGATGTTGTTTCTGTTGCAGAAGCTTCAAAAGCGCAATTACGTATTAAAGGCGCGCTTGAAGCGGCTGAACAACGTGGTTTCCCATCTTGGTTAGAAGTAGATGTTAAAGCCTTTACAGGTACATTTAAATCTAAACCACAGCGTGATGATTTGCCTTCAACCATTAACGAATCATTGGTCGTTGAGTTGTATTCTAAGTAATTAGTTTTAACTAATTACTTAGCTTTAAAACTTACTCACCCAATAACGTCAAGGAATTTTATGCAAAACAACCCAACTGAATATTTAAAGCCGCGTGTTGTTGACGTAGAAGTCATTACACCATTGCGCGCTCGCGTTACGCTTGAGCCAATGGAGCGTGGTTTTGGTTATACATTAGGTAACGCACTACGTCGTGTTTTATTGTCATCTATCCCTGGCTTCGCTATTACTGAAGTTAAAATTGATGGCGTTGTACATGAGTATTCAACTATTGATGGCGTGCAAGAAGATGTTGTAGACATTTTACTTAACCTTAAAGGTGTTGCTTTAAAGTTAAACAATAAAACGGAGACTATTCTTACGCTAAGCAAGTCTACAGAAGGTGTTGTGATTGCTGGTGATTTTGATACTGGTCATGATGCTGAAATTGTTAATCCAAATCATGTTATTGCCCACTTAACAAAAGGTGGCAAGCTGAATTTGGAAGTTAAAGTTGCAATGGGTCGTGGTTATCAACCAGTTCCTGCGCGTCAAAAGAATGATGAAGAAGACCGCGTATTAGGTTTTATCATGGTTGATGCGTCATTTAGCCCAATCAACAAAGTAAGTTATCAAGTTGAAAGCGCACGTGTTGAACAACGTACTGACTTAGACAAATTGGTAATGGATGTTGAAACCAATGGTGTAATTGAGCCAGAACAAGCGATTCGCGATGCGGCACGTATTTTAATTGGTCAATTATCTGTATTTGCCAACTTAGAAGGTTCGCCTAACGAAGTGGAAGTGAAATCAGCACCACAAGTTGATCCAATTCTATTGCGTCCAGTGGATGATTTAGAGTTAACAGTGCGTTCAGCCAATTGCTTAAAAGCGGAAAATATTTTCTACATTGGTGATTTAATCCAACGTAGCGAAAATGAACTATTAAAAGCACCTAACTTAGGTCGCAAATCTTTAAATGAAATTAAAGATGTACTGGCAACTAAAGGCTTAACATTGGGTATGAAATTAGAAAACTGGCCGCCAGTTGGTCTAGAAAAAGTGTAATTAAGCTTACGCTTAATATTTAAAGAAAATTAAGGAATTACTATGCGTCACGGTAATAGCAATCGTAAATTAAATCGTACTAGCAGCCATCGTGCCGCTATGTTCCGCAACATGTCTGTATCTTTGTTACGTCATGAAATCATCAGAACGACTTTGCCTAAAGCAAAAGAGTTACGTAAATTTGCCGAGCCATTGATTACATTAGGTAAAAATGCAACTTTAGCAAATCGTCGCTTAGCATTTAGCCGTCTACGTGATCGCGATATTGTTGGTAAACTTTTTGGTGAATTAGGCCCACGTTATTTAGCGCGTAACGGAGGCTACTTACGTATCCTTAAATGCGGTTTCCGTAATGGTGACAATGCACCTATGGCTTTAGTTGAATTAGTGGATCGTCCAGATAGATCAGCAGAAGTTTTAACTGCAGACTAAGTCAGCGCAATATCAAATAAAGCCAGCTATATGCTGGCTTTTTTGTTATCTAATCGCGTAAAAATTGCACAACATCTTGTGCATTAAATGGCCAGTTTAATTCTGCTTTATTATCTTCACGTCGTAATACTGGAATTCTTGTGCCATACCTTATTAAAAGCGGCTCACTCTCGGTAATTTCGACAATTTTGAACGAATTAATAGCCAGATCATTTAATATGGCTATGGCGTTATCGCATAAATGGCAATGCGAAGTACTGTAAAGCGTGAAGGTTTTGCTTATTGTCATTAATTTTAAGAACAATTGGTAATTGCCTGAATATTAAACTAAATATTCAAGTTATTTCATCTATAAAACAGCATATCCATATACAATTAATCATAATATTTTTTACGCCGCAATCCGCTTTAAGGTTTTTGTATGTCAGACAGACCAGAAATTAGAGATAGTCAAAAAGAAAGCTTGGGCGAAAGCCTGCAGCAAGTGATTGCCATACTCGAAAAGCATCGATTAGTTGAAAATTTGGTGCATAAGCAAGATATGCCAAAGCATGACCTGGTTGAGTTGCTGGTACATAAGCAAAATCTAAATGAGCTGCAAAAGAAGCTAGATCTATTACACCCTGCTGACGTTGCCTATATTTTAGAAGCGCTACCGTTAGATGAGCGGCTTAAAGTATGGGAGTTGGTAAAAGCCGAGCGTGATGGCGAAATTCTGCTGGAAGTATCGGATTCAGTTAGGCAGACTCTTATTGCTGATATGGATTCAGAAGAGTTGCTGGCTGCTGCTGAGCAGCTAGACACGGATGAGCTGGCAGACTTAGCACCTGACTTACCAAAAGACGTGCTGCAAGACTTGATGGATAGTCTTGATTCGCAAAATCGCGAACGCTTGCAATCGGCTTTGTCTTATCCTGATGATGCGGTGGGCGCGCTGATGGATTTTGATATTGTTACCATTCGCGAAAATATTACACTTGAGGTAGCGCTGCGTTATTTACGCCGGCTTGGCAGCTTGCCAGATCATACCGATAAGCTATTTGTAGTTGATAGAAACGATATATTGCTGGGTGTTTTGCCGCTTAAGCGCATGGTGGTGAATGATTTAGATGTGAATGTGGCCGATGTAATGGCCGAAGATGCGGTGTTATTTCGCCCTGAAGATATTGCCGATGATGCCGCAAAAGCGTTTGAGCGTTATGACTTGGTAACCGCGCCAGTAGTGGATGCTAACAAAAAGTTAATTGGCAGAATTACCGTTGATGCGGTGATGGATTTTATTCGTGATGAAGCGGATAGCGATAAATTATCCATGGCGGGTTTGCGCGAAGAGGAAGACTTTTTCGCCTCTGTTTGGAAATCGGTACAAAACCGTTGGGCTTGGTTGGCGATTAACTTAATCACAGCGCTAGTTGCATCGCGCGTGATTGGTTTATTTGAAGACTCAATTGAAAAAATTGTGGCTTTAGCGGCCTTAATGCCGATTGTGGCCGGCATTGGCGGTAACTCGGGTAATCAGACTACCACTATGATTGTGCGCGGCTTGGCGCTTGGGCAGGTGTCCACACACAATATGAAATCATTAGTCACCAAAGAGCTAGGTGTGGCCTTGCTAAATGGCTTGATTTGGGGCGGTGTTTTAGCCTTGATTGCCTATGCGCTTTATAATAATTATCAACTAGGCTTGGTGATGATGGCGGCCATGACGCTTAATTTGCTATTAGCGGCCATTATGGGTGTGATGATTCCGTTGGTGATGAATAAATTAGGTCGCGACCCAGCGGTTGGCTCTAGCGTACTGATTACCGCCGTGACAGATAGTGGCGGATTCTTTATTTTCTTAGGCATTGCCACCATATTTTTAATATAGCGCGCCAGTTGTTTCGTGACTTCGCCTAACCCTCTAATTTAAAAGTAGCCTTAGCTGATATGAATCAAGAAATCCAACTGATTTGGCAAGAAACCATACAAGATTTATCAACACCAGCAGCGCTGTGGCAGCTTGGTATCATTGTTATTGCGTGCAGCATTGCTTGGCTTATTAATGGCGCGCTACGTGGATATGTGATGCGCAGTGCGCCAGAAAATTGGCGCTTGGGCATTGGCAGCATTAATCGCGTGCTTTTTCCGTTATCAACGTTAATTTTTCTACTAATCGGTAAAGCCATACTTAGCTATTGGCAACACACCAGCTTGCTGCACTTAGCCAGCCGCTTACTGATTGCCATGGCGGTGATTCGCCTGATTGTGTATGGCGTTCGCTATGTTGTTTCGCCAGGCGGCTTGCTAAAAACCTTAGAAAACACTATCTCAGCCAGCATTTGGGTGATTTTGGCGTTTTATTTAAGCGGTCTGCTGCCAGAAGTGACGCAAACCTTAAAGGATATTGAATTCAACGTTGGTAAAACCAACCTAAACTTGCTGGTTATTTTGCAGGCCTTATTGACCATATTTGCCACCTTGTTTGTGGCGCTGTGGGTTAGTCGACTTGTAGAAAATAAGCTAATGAACGCGGCGCAAATCAATATGAATATGCGCGTGGTGTTAAGTAAAGTGTTCAGAATCGCACTGTTATTTATTGCGATTATGATAGGGCTATCAGCCGCTGGCCTTGATTTAACGCTGCTTTCAGTATTTGGTGGTGCTTTGGGGGTGGGCTTGGGTTTTGGTTTGCAGCGTATAGCCAGCAATTATGTCAGCGGCTTTATTTTGTTGCTGGATAAATCCATGCAAATTGGCGATATTGTGACCATAGAAGATAAGCATTATGGCGTGATTACCGATTTACGCACGCGTTACTTGGTGCTAAAAAAATTAGACGGCACACAAGTGATTGTGCCCAATGAAATGTTGATTATCAATGCGGTGATTAATCATTCGTTTACCGACCGCAACAGCAGGGTGCTGTTAGACGTGCAAGTGGGCTATGACAGTGATTTAGAGCTGGTGCTGGCCCTAATGAAGCAAGTCGCCCAAGACAACGCCAGAGTGCTGGTAACGCCAGAGCCAGTGGCCACCATTAAGGCTTTTGCTGAAAGTGGTGTGGATATGAATTTGTCTATTTGGATTTCAGATCCGGAAAATGGCCAGCTGGCATTAAAATCCGAAATCTTTTTAGCTTTATGGAAAGCGTTTAAAGAAAAGGGTATTTCTATTCCTTATCCGCAACGTGAGGTTAGAGTGCTTAATGCGGTCGAAATTAAGACAGATGCAGTAGAACCGCCAGCTGAAACGTTAAACGAAAAGTTGTAAGTAGCATTTTAAATAAAACATTTAAAACCTATCAAGCAAATGATGACCAACAAAAAAGCCCGCATTGCGGGCTTTTTGCTTAAACAAAAGACTAAGTTATAGCTTTATTATTTAAGTTTTGTTTCTTTGTAAATTACATGTTTGCGTACCACTGGATCAAATTTTTTGATTTCCATTTTTTCTGGCATGGTACGTTTGTTTTTAGTAGTGGTATAGAAATGACCTGTACCAGCACTTGACTCTAATTTAATTTTTTCACGCATGATGTTCTACCTTAATTGATTGCGTTAAGCTTGTTAACGTTAAATCTTCTGACCAGCAGCACGCATACCTGCAAGAACGGCATCAATACCATTTTTGTCGATTGTACGTAGCGCATTGTTAGTAATGCGCATGCTTACCCAGCGGTTTTCGCTTTCAACCCAAAATTTACGGTTTTGTAAATTAGGTAAAAAACGACGTTTTGTTTTGTTTTGTGCGTGAGAAACATTGTTACCCACCATTGGCTTTTTGCCAGTTACCATACATACACGTGCCATGGTTATCCCCAAATACTTTGCTTTTTTAGAAAGACCGCAATTATAGTATGAAATCGAAACGATTTTCAAGCTATAAATCGCTTTTTATTGTATATAAATTTAAACCTTTAGATGAATCATGACTAAATGCGTTTAATGCTTGCCGGTACTACCAAATCCGCCATCGCCTCTATCGCTTTGTGTAAACTCATCCACGATGTGAAATTCGGCCTGCACCACAGGCACAATAACTAATTGTGCAATGCGCTCCATTGGGTTCAAAATAAACGATTCTTTGCTGCGATTCCAGCAAGAAACGAGCAATTGGCCTTGATAATCAGAATCGATTAAGCCAACTAAATTACCTAACACGATGCCATGTTTATGGCCTAAACCTGAACGTGGCAGAATGAGTGCCGCGTAGTAGGTATTATCAATATGAATCGCCATGCCCGTTGGAATCATCACCGTTTCGCCAGGTTGTATGGTTTGCGTGTGCTCTACACAAGCGCGCAAATCAAGCCCCGCAGAGCCTGTGGTGGCATAACTAGGCATCATGTGATGCAAGCGGTTATCTAAAATTTTTAAATCGACTGAGATAGACATATTGGTTGCTTTGGTAAGTTTAAAATCAATGCGTTATTAAACACTAAATAGTGCTTAAAATCACTAGGCATCGCCCCATTTCTGCAGTTGCACTTTAGAGAGGTTTGAAGAGCGGATGCCATAACAGTGATTAACCGACGTTTACACAAAACTCAGGACGCGCACTAGGCTGTAAGATTTTTAACTAAGAGCGATTTAGGGATTTACACTATTATGGTCAAGCTGTGAAACCAAAAACTCAATAAATGCGGCAACCCTGCGACTTGGTGCCTTGCCTGCATACACTGCATAAAGGTCAATCCGCTCATCAACATAATTTTCCAGAGCAGCTTCAAGCCGACCATTTTCAAGATCGGCAAGAATATCCCATTTTACCTTAAGTACAACACCGTAGCCCCGCATAGCCCATTCACGCAATGCTCCGCCATCGTTAGCAGTACGATTCCCTGCTACTTTCACCAACAAAGTCTTTTTATTATCTACAAATTGCCAAGCCGTTTGCAGCGTTCCCGGCTGAGCTAGAACTAAACAATTATGTTGCGCTAATTCACTGGGATGACTTGGCTTGCCATACTTTTGCCAATAGGCGGGACCAGCACAAACCAAACGGGGGCCTTGCATCAGTAGTCGTGCCTTTAATCTAGAATCTAACAGTGGGCCTGTACGTATTGCGAGGTCAAGTCGTTGCTCAATGATATCTACGACACTGTCACTTAACGATAATTGAATCTGCACTTCTGGGTGTAGCGCCATGAATGCATCAATTAGCGATAAAAGACGGTTGCGCCCAAAGTCATTCGGCGCAGTTATATAGATTGGCCCTTGAAGCGGTCCATGCTGATGCAATAGGCCTACAGCCGTATCCCAGTCGCTAAGTAAGCGACGCGCATCTTCCAAAAAGCTCTCACCATCTCTGGTTAATGCCAAGCGTCTTGTAGAGCGGGTGATTAGGTTTGCGTCTAAACTTAATTCCAATTGTTGCAGCGCAAGTGTGATAGTCGATGCAGAGACGGCGCGACTGCGAGCGACGGCTGAAAAGCTGCCCGTTTCAGCAAGCTCAACAAATATTCGTAAAGATTCCAGTTTGTCCATTATTCGATTATATCGAATAGTTATTTGAATAATAAGTATATTATCGAACCAAGTATGAAAAGTTATGATGATTATCTACATTTTAAATGGATAAACAAGATGACAACCTCTTCACAAGCCTTACAAGATAAACAAACAGATGCAATGCATAGCAAGAAAATATTTATCGCAGGTGGAAACTCTGGCATGGGTGAAGCCATTGCGCTAATGGCTGCTGCTCGCGGGGCAAAAGTAGCGATTGCAGGTCGCTCAAAAGAGAAGCTTAACGCCGTTGCCTTAAAGCTAGGCCAAAACTTACTTGCCACTTATTCATTAGATTTGTCTAACGCAGATGAAGTGCAACGTGCGCTTAGTGAACTTGGGCCTTACGATTACATTATCACGACAGCCGCCCAACTAACGTTCAAACCATTTCCCGAGTTAACTGATGATGAGATTAACGCTATGCTGGCATCAAAATTTTGGGGACCAATCAATTTGGCCAGAGCAGCCGTTACGCAACTTAAACAAGATGGTTCCTTGTTATTCTTTTCTGGCGCTGCTGCTTATCGACCCGCTATAGGCACTTCAATGGTTGGCGCGTTAAATTTATCATTAGAAAGCCTTGCACAATCTTTAGCATTAGAATTAAAACCACGTCGCGTTAACGTCATTTCGCCAGGGCTAGTCTATTCACCTACTTGGGCTGGCATGAATGATGATGACCGTGAGGCACTTTTTGCAGCAACAGCAGCTGCCTTGCCAGTTGGGCGAATTGGTCAAGTAGATGATCTGGCTAATGCAGCGCTCGCTATTCTTGAAAATGGATTTATTACTGGTTCGGTAATGCATGTTGATGGTGGCGCTCGCATTGCGTAAACAATAAAGGAATTGATCATGACGAAAAGAAACATCGCATTAGTGGTAGGAGCAAGCGGAATTATAGGCAACGCATTGGTTGAAACCTTAGCCACACAAGCTGATTGGCAGGTGCGTGCATTAAGCCAGACAGCGAATATTGATAATGACAATATTGCTACCAATTTACAGGATGCGACAGCCTCTGCAAAAGCTTTATTAACTGCAAGAGATACTACCCATGTTTTTTATGCGGCATTATCACCACGAGCTGATTTGGCAGATGAAGAAACCGTTAATTTAACGATGCTGCAAAATCTGCTTGATGGCCTTAAGGCGGCAGGAGCGCCATTGCAGCGTGTTGTGCTTTACCAAGGCGCTAAAGTCTATGGTGTGCATTTAGGTATCGCGCAAGCGCCGTTTTATGAAGACGACCCTAGACACCTTGGCCCAAACTTTTACTATGCTCAAGAAGACTTGCTGCGTGAACGTGCCGAAAGCGATGGCTTTAGCTGGTCGATATTACGCCCTGATGTTGTGGTTGGCAGTGCCGCAGGCAACCCGATGAATATCGCGATGGTGATCGGCGTTTTTGCCGCATTGAGTAAAGCTAACAATCTACCATTAAGGTTTCCGGGTTCATGGATTACCTACCGAGATGTGATGGCACAAATAACAGACGCCAGTTGGTTGGCACGTGCCAGTTTATGGGCCGCATTAGCGCCGTCGGCTAATAATGAAGCATTTAATATTGTTGGTGAGCCTTTTCGTTGGGAGCGTATTTGGCAGCTAATCGCGGATGAACTTGATATGGAGGTTGGACCACCTCAGCCACTATCTCTGGCCCGACAAATGCCATTTCATGCCAAAGCTTGGAATAAACTGGTAGAAGTGCATGAATTGCAAGCACTTAAATATGACCGAATAGTAAGCTGGGGCTTTGGTGACTTTATCTTCAACACCGAGTTTAATGTGATTTCAGACATGGGCAAAATTCGCCGCGCAGGTTTTATTGAAGCTGCTGACAATGATGCTTGGATCAGGACGGCATTAGCTCAACTGAAGCAGAAGAAATTTCTGCCTTAGATTAAGTATCGGCATTGTATTGACTGCTGTTGATGGTGGTTTAAAGCCGTCCGTCAACTATACGGATCAATGCAGACGAAAAAACTTAATTTAAGAATGGAATATCTTATTTATCTAGATTATCTTTCGAAGTAATGTGCAACTGCGCAAATAGAGCGCTAGGCATTAAAAAAGGCCAGTACAACGGCACCGGCCTTTTTGTTAAGTTTAGAATTTATAAGAAGCGCTGAGGCCTACTAGATAGTTTCTGTCAGCGGCAGGTTCAAAAAAGCGAAGATTTGCATCGTTAACGCGAACAGAGCCGATGTAATCTTTATCAAACATATTTTCAACGCGTAAATATTCGCTAAATCGCCAGTTGGCTAAATTCTGCTCAAATCCGGCGCGAATATTAAAAATGGTATAAGAAGGCGCCGCATCAGTGTTGGTATCGTTTACGTAAGATTTGCTATTGTGACGACCTTCTAGCGCAGTGCTAAAGCCAAGCGGTTGATATTTCCAAGCGATTTCGCCATAAATTTGGCTGCGATAAGTACCTGGGATTTTATTGCCTGACGCTACTAAGCCCGATGCACCAGCGAAATCAGAATCAAATTTTGCGTTAAGCAAAGAGTATGAGAAGTAAGTGGAAATACTATTTGAAAATTGCGAGTCGATTGAAAGCTCGGCCCCTGTTCGCTTGGTTTTGTTTGCATTAGCAAACACGCTACGATTTGCAAGGTTGGTTTCTCTAGCAACAATTTCATCATCTGTGGTGATTTTAAATACATTCAGATTGACTTGCGTATTGGCACCTACAAATGCTTTTGCGCCTAATTCAAAATTTTGGCTTTCGCTTGGCTTTAAATCTAAATTTGGAATGCCATTATTAACAGCGTTAAACGCCGCCTCAATAAAAGTAGGGGTTTCAAAACCTTTGCCATAATTGGCGTATAGATTCAGCGTTGGCGTTGCTTTCCAAATGATGCCAATGACAGGAGTGGTTTTTTCATAAGAAACAGAACCGCTATTATTGCCATTATTTGCCAGACCAGAAACAAAGTTATCGTTTACCTGCAACTTTACTTTTGTGCGTCTTGCACCAGCGTGAATATCGACATTTTTAGTAAGCGATAATTTGCCTTGAATATAGCGATCAAAGTTTGTAGAGATATTTTCTTCATCGCGATTTAGCGCGAAATTGGCATTGTTAAGCACAGAAGTGCTTCTTTTAACGCCGCCGTCTGCGTTAATGTCTAATCTATCATCAGATGATTTGCCATAATTAACACCTAGCGATAGGTTGTATGGCATGCCTAGAAAATTACCGTTGTTATCCCAGCGCAAATCAGAACCCCAGAAATCACGCGTTATTTCACTGGCGCGTCCAACTGTTGTGGTGGCGCTGGTAGATAGGTATTGCAGATTCTCTCTGTTGCCAACATAAGCAATTAGATTAATTTGATTATTGGCATTAAATGCATGTTCTAGATTAAAGCCTACTTGTGCATGGCTGCGGCTTACTCGGGTATTTGCGGCTAACGCGCTATTAGGTACCGATTTAGGATTACTAAAAGCAGCAGAACGGGTTAAGCCTAATGGATCTTGCGCATCTTGATCGAACCAATTGATTAAGGTGCTAAGTTTGGTTTCATCTGAAATATTAAATTTGAACTTAGCGGTTGCCTGCTGTTTATCACTTTCGCTGTTATCGCGGTAGCCATCACTCTCAAAATTAGAAACATTTAATAAGTAGTCTACGCCATCAGCATTGCCTGCCGCATTCATAATCTGACGTTTAGTGCCATAGCTACCAAACATCACAGTTGCGCCAATTTCGGGAGTTTTAGGCGCATCTTCTGTAAATAATTGAATAACACCGCCAGATGAGTTGCCATACAAGGCTGAAAATGGGCCGCGCATCACTTCTATACTTTTAATTGCCGATAAATCCACCACGCCTGGTTGGCCTTGACCATCTGGCATCGTTAACGGAATACCGTCTACATAAAGGCGCACGCCACGCACACCAAAGCTAGAACGTGAACCAAATCCGCGGCTTGAAATTTGTGGATCTTGTGCTGATTGTGTGCGATTTTGCGCGGTAATACCGGGGATGCGAATTAGGCTTTCTGATAGCGTCATTTGCAATTGGCCCGCTTGAATATCTTCTTGATCCACTACATCAATTGCAATTGGCAAATCAAAGCTGTTTTGCTCTACACGCGTGCCAGTCACCACAATTGGTGCCGTTTTGATGGTTTGTGAGGCGTCATCAGCAGCGAAGCTAATGACTGAATGACTGAAAGTGGCTAATACGGCAAGCGTAATTAAATTAAGTTTAAGCGGGGTTTGGGCGGACATAATAGGTTCTTAATAAAGGTGTGAAAAAAAATATAGGTTAGGGAAAATAAAGCAAAATAATAGTGTTAAACGCCGATAGTAAGCATCAGCATTTTCATGAATTTGCAGCAGAAATGCGGGCTAATTAAAGCAAAGTGCTGATGTGCATTAAGATGCGTTGCGCGACATCGGATTTATGGCTGCGCGGTATGGGGTAGGTACCTTTTTCATCAATTAAAATCACTTGATTATCATCAGCATTCATGGCGCTTGTGGCGTCGTTAGTCACAATTAAGGCTAATTTTTTGGCGATGCGTTTTTGGCTGGCATACTCAATTAGGTTTTCGCTTTCGGCCGCAAAACCTACGCAAAATGGCGGGTTGGGCAAGCTGGCTACATCCGCCAAAATATCTTTTGTTTTAGTTAAATTAATTGTGAGCGATTGCTCACATTTTTTAATTTTTTGTACATGCTTTTCAGTGGGCGTGTAATCGGCAACCGCTGCCACGCCAATAAATATATCTTGATTAGCAATGCCGCTCATCACGGCGCTGTAAATTGCATCGGCACTTTTGGCATTAACATTACACACATTGGCTGGTGGTTTAATAGCCGTAACACCGCTTACTAAGGTAACAATCGCGCCCATATCAGCCGCTGTTTGCGCAATGGCATAGCCCATTTTGCCTGAGCTTAAATTAGTTATGCCGCGCACAGGGTCTATCATTTCAAGCGTGGCGCCAGCGGTAATCATTACGCGTTTGCCAGCCAAAAGTTTGGGTGTGAAATGCGCATTAATCAGTTGTAATAATTCATCTGCTTCTAGCATGCGGCCTAAGCCAACTTCGCCACATGCTTGCTCACCGCTAGCAGGGCCTAAAACAGCAATGTTATCGGCCTGCAATTGCGCGATATTGCGCTGCGTGGCAGGGTTTTCCCACATTTGTTTGTTCATGGCAGGCGCCACCAGTAAAGGGCAATCTCTGGCCAAACATAAGGTAGACAATAAATCATCGGCGCGACCGTGCACTAATTTAGCCATAAAGTCGGCACTGGCAGGTGCAATCAAAATCGCATCGGCTTGGCGGCTTAGTTCAATATGCGGCATGCCATTGGCAATAGATGCATCCCACATGCCCACAAATACAGGCTTGCCAGAAAGCGCTTGCATGGTGACAGGCGTAATAAATTGGCAGGCGGCTTCAGTCATTACCACTTGTACATCCACCCCCGCTTTAACCAGCAGGCGCACCAGCTCGGCTGCTTTATAAGCGGCAATTCCGCCAGTAATGCCCAATACTAATTTTTTGCCAGTCATCGTCATTACGCGATTTTATATCAAAGCCTATGCAATTGCGATTAACTAAAGTTAACCTGATAAACTAATGCTAAATAATAGTTAAAAATAATTAGAAAAGACTAACGTTATGTGGAAAAAAATCAGAATATTTATTTTGCTGCTTGTTTTGGGCACGGTGCTGCAGCAAACCTTTTTAGATAAAGCCGATTTAGATTGGAAAGATAATTTTTACGTAGCGGTGTATCCCGTTAATGCCGATGCTGATAATGCAGAGGCTAGCGCAGAAGTAAACACTTACTTAAAAACATTAAGGCGTGATGATTTTGAGCCAGTAGCTGAATATTTTGCAGCGCAAGCAGCGCGATATGGCGTACCTTTGCGCCGTCCAGTAGAGATTCAGCTGGGTGAAGTCATTAATCAAATTCCACCAGCCCCGCCAACCAATGGCAGCATGGTGAAAACGATTATTTGGAGCTTGAAATTTAGACTATTTGCTTGGCAAAATAGTCCAAAAGTAAATGTTAAGCCCGATATAAAGTTATATTTGATATACCACAATCCTAAAGCCCATCCTGTTTTAAGTCATTCCACCGCGCTAAATAAAGGCCGTATTGGCCGCATAAATCTATTTGGCGATGCTCACTATGCGGATAAAAATTTAGTGATTTTGGCGCACGAGTTATTGCATACGCTATCTGCAACCGATAAATACAGCCTAGAAACCACCTTGCCCATATTGCCAGACGGGTATGCCGAACCAGATAAACAGCCACTTTATCCGCAAGAATTGGCCGAATTAATGGGTGGGCGTATTCCAATTAATGAAAGTAAAGCAGAAATTCCGCACAGTTTGAGTGTTACGGTAATTGGCAATAAAACAGCACAAGAAATAGGGTGGATAAAAACCGTTAATAATAACTAATAAGGTGAATATACAATGACTATAAAAGACTGGCCAGCAGCAGAGCGCCCACGCGAAAAACTACTAGAGCAGGGCGCCGGCGCATTATCGGATGCCGAATTACTGGCGATATTTTTGCGTGTGGGCGTGGTGGGTAAAAGTGCGGTAGATTTAGCGCGCGATTTGTTAAGCCAATATGGCAGTTTAAATGCCATATTTAGCGCATCTGAATCTGAGCTTAGCCATGTGCACGGCATGGGCGCTAGCAAATATGTGCAATTACAAGCCATATTTGAAATGAGTCGGCGTGCGCTAGGTGAGCAACTACAAGAAAAAAATGTGTTCGAATCGCCGCAGCAAGTGCATAATTTTTTGGTATTAAAGCTGGGAAATTTAAACAAAGAAGTGTTTTTGGTGCTGTTTTTAGATGCGCAACATCGCTTGCAGGCCACTGAAGAAATGTTTAGCGGTAGCCTAATGCAAACCAGCGTTTACCCGCGCGAAGTCGTTAAACGCGCCATGCATCACAACGCAGCCGCGGTTATTTTTGCGCATAATCACCCCAGCGGTGTGGCAAAACAAAGTCAGGCGGATGAGTTAATCACCAAGCAGCTGAAACAAGCGCTGGCCTTGGTTGATGTGAAAGTGCTGGATCATTTTATTGTGGCGGGCAATCAAACCATGTCTTTTGTAGAGCGCGGTTTGCTTTAAGGTACGCAAGTTTTTTCAACAAGCTGTCATATACTTTATGCAATATCTAAAACAGATTATGCCATTATTGATTAATTTTATTTATCAATAAAATAAGTATAATTAAATTTAATATTAGTGGCTGATTGTGTATCATTCATACATCGTTAGAAAACAGCACAAGTAAAAAGCAACACAATACAAAACGTGTTCTAACAACGCAAATTTTAATTTTGTAATTAAACTATTTTTAAAAACGTCACTTAAGGAAAAATGATGATTGTAAATGTACCGAACGTAACTTTTAAAACCCGTGTGCGCGATGAAAGCATTGGCGGCGAGAACCCATTCCGTTGGCAAGATGTAACAACGGCTGATATTTTTAAAGGCAAAAAAGTAGTGATTGTGGCCCTTCCAGGTGCATTCACACCAACTTGCTCAAGCACGCATTTGCCAGGCTACGAAGCTAAATTTGCTGAATTTCAAGCCGCTGGTGTAGATGATATTTACTGCTTAAGCGTAAACGATGCGTTTGTGATGTTCCAATGGGGCAAAAACTTAGGCGTTAAAAACGTAAAAATGTTGCCAGATGGTAACGGCGATTTCACACGCGGCATGGGCATGTTAGTGCAAAAATACAACCTTGGCTTTGGTGATCGCTCATGGCGCTATTCAATGTTGGTTGAAGATGGTGAAGTAAAACAAATGTTTGTTGAGCCAGGTAAAGACGACAACTTTGGTGCTGACCCATTTGAAGTTTCAGACGCTGACACGATGTTGAATTATTTGAAAAAATAATTAAATAAGTGCGCAAAATGGGCGATGTGATGCACATCGCCTTTTTTGTTTAGATTTTTACAGGATTTTTTGCAAGAACATTTAAAGAGAACACAATTGTCTACTTACACCCCTACCACTCAATACGATTATGATTTATTTGTAATAGGCGCAGGCTCTGGCGGCGTACGCGCAGCGCGCATGGCAGCTGGCTTGGGCGCAAAAGTAGCCATTGCAGAAGACCGTTATTTTGGCGGCACATGCGTTAATGTAGGCTGCGTACCTAAAAAATTATATGTATATGCATCACAATTTTCAGAAAGCTTTGCCGCAGCGGCTGGTTTTGGCTGGAAAGTGGGCGATTCAGCCTTTACTTGGGCTAACTTAGTAGCCAGTAAAGATAAAGAAATCAATCGCTTAAAAAATGTATACGATAAATTATTGCGCGATAGCCATGTGGCCGTGCTAAATGGCCGCGCCACCATTGCTGATGCGCATACGGTAAAAGTGGGTGATAAAACGTTCACCGCAGAGCGTATTTTGGTGGCTACAGGCGGCTGGCCGTTTGTGCCAGAAGTGGAAGGTAGCGAGCATATTGTTACCTCAAACGAGATCTTTAACTTACCGACATTGCCAAAGCAAATTGTAATTGTAGGCGGCGGCTATATTGCGGTGGAATTTGCCGGCATTTTGCATGGCTTAGGTGTGGATGTCACTATTTTTGAGCGCGGTGACAAAGTATTGCGCGGTTTTGATGAAGATATTCGTGACTTTTTAATTGCCGAAATGATCAAAAAAGGCATTAAATTTATGTTTAATACCAGCGTAGATAGAATTAATTTGGATTGTGAAGGATTAACCGTGCACACCACCAAGGGCGAAACCGTGCCTACAGAATTAGTGATGTACGCGACTGGCCGCGTGCCAAATAGCAAAAATTTAGGGCTTGAAGCAATCGGCGTTAATTTGGATGCCGTTGGCGCCATTAAAGTGAATGACGATTATCAAACCAATGTGCCTTCTATTTATGCCTTGGGCGATGTGACAAATAGGGTGAATTTGACGCCTGTGGCTACATCTGAAGGCATGGCTTTGGTGAATAAATTATATTCTAGCCACTATAAAGCGGTGGATTATGACAATATTCCAACGGCGGTATTTAGCCAGCCCAGCATTGGCACAGTGGGCTTGACTGAGCAGCAAGCCTTGGTAGCCTATCCATCGGATATTGATATTTACAGAGCCGATTTCAAACCAATGAAAAACACATTAAGCGGCAGCAGCGAGCGCACTTTGATGAAAATGATTGTGGTGCGCAGCAGCGATAAAGTGGTTGGTATGCATATGGTAGGCCCAGATGCTGGTGAGATAATTCAAGGCTTTGCAGTGGCGATTCGCGCAGGTGCCACCAAAGCGGTGTTTGATAGCACTATTGGCATACATCCTACGGCGGCGGAAGAGTTTGTGACCATGCGCAAACCAGCGGTTTCGCATTAAAAATAGTTAAAGCTTATTTAAAACTGATAACAATGTGCGTTAGTTTGCATATTGTTATCAATATATTATTTATATAAGCAGGTTTTAAAACTTGCCGTGCATCTTAACCTTTAGAATTTTCCATCCATTTGCACCTTTAAAATTTGCCGTGCATTTTCACTAGTTTCTTCAATTCAGGCACGCACGATCCACATTCTGTGCCGCATTTAAGTTTGTTTTGCAAAGTCAGCAAATCGGCGCCCAATTCAATATTGTCGATAATTTCATTTTGCGAAACATCCAAGCAATTGCACACAATTTTGCCGCGGCCTCTTTGGCCGGTAGGCGGCGCAACAACAGGTGCCAGCGCCCAACGGCGTAATTCATCGGTAAAGCTGCCGCTAGACATCACGTCTTTTAACCAATCGGCCGCCAGCGTTTCGCCCATTAGGCGCACACCAGTTACTTGGTCGCCCTCAACCAAAATACGTTTGCTAATGCCACGTTTTGCATCGTTGTAATTAAGCAATGGCATGTCATCGGTCATGCCTAAAATGGCATCAATTTGCGCGATTAAATCATCTCCAGGATTACCTTCTGGCGTATCAGCATGCGCGGCGCGTAATATCAGCATACCAATGCCATGGTCTGATTCGCGCCCAAATAAGCCGCAACTGGCGTATTCAAAATGCGGCAATAAAGCGCGAATTTTTTGCAGCATATCTAAACTATTTACCGCGCGCATCACTGTCATGCGCCAAGGCAACTCTAGCTTCTCAATCTTAATCGCAGTATGTTTAAGTTCTGGTTGTTTGGATGTTTTATCAAAATTGGGCGGCATTAACGCATTTACGCCCAAGCCGTGCATAAATTGGCTGCCCCAATGCATGGCGATAAACGTTTGCGATGGCTGTACATCCGTAGATGCCTGCACAGGCAACACAAGGCTGCCGCGCTTATTTTGCACTTTAACGATATCGCCATTTTTAATGCTGCGGCGCATCATGTCATCGGCATTCATTTGAATGGCAGGTTCTTCAACATGGTTAAATAGTTGTGCAGTGGTACCAGTGCGGCTCATGCCATGCCATTGGTCGCGCAGGCGACCTGTTAGCAAATGCAGTGGATGGCGCGCATCGGTTTTATCCGCCGTGCCTTTGTAAACAGCATTGGCAAATAGCGCTTTACCATCTGGTTTTTCAAAAACACCATCAGCATAAAGCCGGACATTATTAAGCTCAATCTCTCCCTCTCCCCCCGCCCTCTCCCGCAAGCGGGCGAGGGTGCTTGTGGTAAATGGCCATTGTTGCGGGCCATTTTCATTTAATATGCCGTAGCTTAAACCGGTAATATCTAAATCGCGGCCGCGAGTCGATTCGCGATGCTCATTAAAAATATCTTCAGTGCTGTTAAAAGCAAATAAGGTCGCTGGTGTCGCCTCGCTCTGACGCTCGCCCTCACTGCTTACATTTTCCTTGCGCCCTCTCCCGCTTGCGGTAGAGGGGAGTTTGGCCAAGCGTTTTTCCAAGCGCTGTGCAAAATCCACCATAATCGCCCAATCGTGCTTGGCTTCAGCAGGCGGCGGCACTGCAGGGTTTACCCGTGTGATGCGGCGTTCAGAATTGGTGACCGTACCTTCTTTTTCGCCCCAAGTGCTGGCTGGCAATAATACATCGGCATAAGCGCAGGTATCGGTATTGTTATAGGCATCTTGCACCACAACCAACTCCGCATTATTTAAAGCGGCCAGTACATTATTCAGGTCTGGCATAGAATGCGCTGGGTTGGTGCAGGCAATCCAAATCGCCTTAACTTCACCTGCTTTTACCGCGTCAAACATTTCAACCGCGGTTTTACCGGCGGTTTCGGGCACAGAATCTATACCCCACAATTTGGCCACTTCCGCACGGTGTTCCGCGTTATTCAAATCACGATGACCAGATAATAAGTTAGCCATGCCGCCGACTTCTCGGCCACCCATAGCGTTTGGCTGACCAGTAAGAGAAAACGGCCCTGCGCCTTTTTTGCCGATTTGGCCTGTGGCTAAGTGCAAATTAATTAAGGCCGCATTTTTTTCAGTGCCATGAATACTCTGATTTAAGCCCATGCAATACATGCTTAAAGTAGGGCCTGCGCCAAACCACTTGGCGGCTTGAATAATATCCGATTGCTTAATACCGCAAATATCCGCCACCATTTTGGGTGTGTATTCGCGCAAGGTTTCTTTTAATTCATCAAAGCCGTTGGTGTGCGCGTTAATAAAGGCCATATCCAGCAAGCCTTCCCACAGCATTACATGCAATAAACCATTAAATAAAGCCACATCGGTGCCCGGTAAAATCGCCAAATGCAAATCAGCAGAGCGCGCGGTATCGGTTTTGCGCGGGTCAACCACAATGATTTTTAAGTCAGGATTTTTAGCTTTGGCGTCTTCAATGCGCCTAAAAATAATCGGGTGCGCAAACGCAGTATTGCTGCCTGCAATAAACAAGCAATTGGTATGATCAATATCTTCATAGCAAGCTGGCGGCGCATCGGCGCCCAATGTGGTTTTGTAGCCTGCCACGGCAGAGCTCATGCATAAACGTGAATTGGTATCCACGTTATTAGTGCCAATTAAGCCTTTAGCCAGCTTGTTAAACACATAGTAGTCTTCTGTTAAAAGTTGGCCAGAAATGTAAAAAGCCACCGAATCTGGGCCATGCTTTTCAATGATTTGAGCAAACTTTTCAGTTAAATAATCCAGCGAAACATCCCACGAAACGCGCTTGCGCGTTGCTTCGCGGCTTAAACGCATTTCTGGATACAGCAAACGGTTATCCAGTTTTGCGGTTAAATGCAGGGTTGAGCCTTTGGTGCATAGGCGGCCAAAGTTAGCTGGGTGCTCGGTATCGCCTTTCACATCAATGATTTTGTCATTTTGTGAGTGAATGATCACTCCGCAGCCAACGCCGCAGTAGCAACAAGTACTTTTAGTTTGTTTGATTGAAGCGTCCAATTTACTTGTCTTTACTTATTTATCTTTAGTTTTGCTTATCTTAATTATTTGTTTTTTAATTCTAAATACACAATACCATCTTCTACTTTGGTATTAAAACAGGCGGTTTCGCCCACATCAGGCTCTTCGGCCTTGCCATCTACCAAACTAATTTTCCAAGAATGCAGCGGACAAGCCACTTTATCGCCATATACAATGCCTTGCGATAAAGGCCCACCTTTGTGCGGGCAGCTATTGTTGATGGCAAAAATTCGGTCATCTTCGGTGCGAAACACGCCGATATCAAACTCTTTTTGATCGCTATCTTTGGTGCGCACCACGCGCGCGCCTAGTTTAGGAATGTCATCAAACTGTGCTACTTTTACCCAATTGCTCATCTTGTAACCTTTACGATACTAATAATAAATAAATCAACAATATATTGATTATAAAAGAAAATATAGCAATCCATTGCCATTTTACTAATCTAGCGCGCGCAATTAACGGTGTGCGTGCTGGCGCTAATAGTGGTTTAAGCTCGCCATGCTCTAGCGCTAATAGCATTTCTTCAGCCGTTTCAAAACGCATTTTAGTGTCGCGCGCCACCGCTTTTAAGATGATATTTTCCAGCCAATACGGAATATCAGGCCGGTAGCGGGTAAGCGGGGTTGGTATGCCAAATTTTGGATGCTGAAACGGTTCAACTTCGCCATACGGATATTTACGTGTGAGCAAGTGATATAAAGTAACACCTGCCGCATAAATATCGGTTTGCGCGTTGGCAACGGCGCCTTCAAACAATTCAGGCGCCATAAAGCTTGGTGTGCCAGGGTTTTGCGTGGCGCCAATCATTTCGGCACCTATACTAAGAGCTACGCCTAAATCTAAAATGCGCAAACGTTGATCGCTGGCTTGATGGATATTAGCAGGCTTAATATCGCGATGGATAATATTGAGGCGATGCAATGCGCCTATGCCGCGCATCACATCCATGCCGATTTTAGCCGTGCCAGCTACTGTAAAGTAATGGCCATTATCTAAGCGCTGCTGCAATGTGGCGCCTTCATGCCAGCTCATTACAAAGTACAGCTTGCTGCGATTTTCTAACGATAAAGTGAGCACTTGCGGCACATATTGCGAAACGACGCGCTTGCCCAACCATTCTTCATTTAGCAAACCATTACAGCTTTCAATATCGCTAGTAAGTGCGGGCTGCAAGGTTTTTAATACAAATAATTGCTTAGTGCTGTTTTGGCGCACTTTATATAAAAGACTGGCGCGCGATTCATGCAAAATATCTTCAACAGTAAAATCGTCAATCGATTCATTGATAGCCAGTTTATGTGGCAAGGCCAGATGTTTTCCGCCTGCAATGCGCTCAGTTAAGCTGTCATCGCCCAATTTGGTAATTTTAACCACAACAGCGGTTGAGTTATCGCCCGTTTGTTGCTGAATCGCCGCTTTGGTGAGATGGTCGGCAATCATCTGCACGTTATCGAATTTTTTTAAGCCTTCATGAATGGCTTTTTCGCCCAATATTTCCCACACGCCATCGGTCATTAAAGCAAAAATATCGCCCACTTGCAGCGCGCCATCGGCCAAATCCACCGATAAATGCGCATCTAAACCAACCGCACGTTTTAATACATGACGCATATCGGGTCTATCCCAAACATGGTCGGTAGTCAGTTGCTTTAAAACATTATCGCGCAATAAATAAATGCGCGTATCACCCACATGCGCCAAATAATAACGCTGGCCACGCAAAATAATTAATGACAGTGTTGTGGCCATGCCAGCTAAATCGCGATTGGCGTTGGCCTGTGAAATCAACCAACGATTAGCGGCTGTAATCACTTTATCTAGCGCGTTAGATGACTCCCATGTATCGGGGGTGGCAAAGTAATCGGTTGAAATATTGCGAATGGTCATCTCAGATGCTTCGCCGCCGCCTGCATTGCCGCTGACGCCATCGGCCACCGCAATTAGTGAGCCTTTAATGCTGAGCTGATCATTAATAGGCGTCACTACGCCAACGTAATCTTCATTACGCTCACGCGGGCCGGTTAGGCTAGATTGACCTATTTCAAATTTGAGTGACATTAAGAGTGTGAGAGGGGTTTATGGCTTGGATTTAAACCAAAACCAACCATTTAAGCTTAAGAAAATAAACAAGCCCATATCTAAAACGGGCCAGTATTTGGGGTTATCTAAAAACACACCCAACACAATCAAACTAGCGCAGGCAAACGAAATTAAGCACAGAATGATTTTGAAGGGCATATTTTTACTTTAAAAACGAATAATTGCTGCGATTATACTTTAGCGGCTGTATTCACAGCACTGCCCCAAGTGGTTCTCCAGCGAGTTTTTACGCCGCTTAAACCAATCATGGCCAATAATGCCAAGCCTGCAAAAATGAGGATGCCAATTTGGTAGTTGCCAGTGGCTTGTTTAATGTAACCCAAGCTTGCTGCCAGGTAAAAGCCACCAACGCCGCCAGCCATGCCCACTAAGCCTGTCATCACGCCAATTTCTTTGCGGAAACGTTGTGGTACCAATTGGAAAACCGCGCCATTACCCATGCCTAATACCGCCATCACTGGAATAATAATTGCCAGCGCTAATTGGTAAGTCGGTTGGCCAAAGCTCATTACAACCAATAATACAGAGGCAACGGCGTACATCACCAATAAGGTGCGAATGCCACCGATGCGATCTGCAATCATGCCGCCAATTGGGCGCACTAATGAGCCAGCAAATACGCAAGCCGCCGTGCAATAGCCAGCAACCACAGGGCCAAGGCTGTATAAATCGTTGAAATATATAGTAAGTGATGATGCCAAACCAACAAATCCACCAAAAGTAACGCTGTAAAAGAACATAAACCACCAAGCGTCTTTGTCTTTTAATATCGCCATATATTGGCTAAGTGATTTGGCCGCTGGCGTATCTGGGCTATCTTTTGCAAAAATTAAATACACGGCAAACGCAATGCCTAGCGGAATTAATGCCAAGCCAAATACATTGTTCCAGCCATAAGCTACAGCCAAGCTAGGGGCAAATAAAGCGGCAAACACAGTACCAGAGTTACCCGCACCGGCAATACCCAAAGCCGTGCCTTGATGCTCTGGCGGATACCAGCGACTTGCCAAAGGGAGCGCAACTGCAAATGCAGCGCCTGCAAAACCTAAGCCAATGCCTAACAACAAGGTGTGTTGAAAGGTTTGTAAGCCATGTAACCAAGCAGTTAGTAAGCTGGCGATAACAATAATTTGACCAATCGTACCCGCGTTTTTAGGTTTGATTTGATCAACCAACACACCCATTACAATGCGCAACAAGGCGCCAGCCAACACAGGTGTAGCCACCATTAAGCCTTTTTGCGCAGGTGTTAAATTTAAATCGGTGGCGATTTGTACGGCCAGTGGGCCTAATAACACCCACACCATAAAGCTTAAATCAAAGTACAAAAATGACGATAGTAAAGTTGGTGTGTGGCCAACTTTCCAAAAACTGCTTTTCATTGAAATTCCTTAATAGTTAATACAAAATTTATTCTTTTCGTCATCCCCACGCAGGCGGGAATGACGAAGTTGTGAGAGTTTTGCTTTTTTCTCAGGCAAAAGATTATTAAACGTTAATCGTTTCAAACTCTTTTTGCAGCTCACTTTTTTGTACGCGCTCAGACCAAGGCTCAATTGCACCTTGCAGCGCATAAAGCAAGCGCTCATAAGCAGCTTTACGGCCTTCATGGTCTTCTAACACGCGCTGTTTTACGTATTCCAAGCCAACGCGCTCAATCCAATGCACGGTACGGTCTAAATAACGCGCTTCTTCGCGGTACATTTGAATAAACGCGCCTGAATATTCCAGCACTTCGTCTGATGTTTTCACTTTACATAAGAATTGCGCCACTTCGGTTTTAATACCGCCGTTACCGCCCACGTAAATCTCCCAGCCAGAATCCACGCCAATAATACCCACATCCTTAATGCCCGATTCAGCACAATTTCTTGGGCAGCCTGATACGGCGAACTTAACCTTATGCGGTGCCCACATATGGTCAAATGCTTTTTCGATATCAATACCCATTTGTGTGGAATTTTGTGTACCAAAACGGCAGAATTCAGAACCGACGCAAGTTTTAACGGTACGAATACCTTTTGCATAAGCGTAACCTGATGGCATGTCTAGGTCTTTCCACATGCCAACTAAGTCTTCTTTTTTCACGCCCAGCAAATCAATACGCTGGCCACCAGTCACTTTTACCATTGGTACGGCATATTTATCTGCCACATCGGCAATTTTGCGCAATTGGTCAGGCGAAGTTACGCCGCCATACATACGCGGAATCACTGAATAGGTGCCGTCTTTTTGAATATTGGCATGCACGCGTTCATTAATAAAGCGTGATTGCGGATCATCTACTGCCTCATGCGGCCAAGTAGAAAGCAAGTAATAGTTCAGCGCAGGTCGGCAAGTCGCACAACCGTTAGGGGTGCGCCAAGTCATGCCTTTCATGGCATCTGGAATATTTAAGTATTTGTTTTTGCGGATTTCAGCACGCACTTCTTCATGGTTTTTATCCGAACATCCACAAATGGCTTTGCTAGTGGATGGTGGCGCATAACCGCCGCCTAAAGTTGACGCTAAAATTTGCTCTACCAAGCCCACGCAACTACCGCAGCTTGAACCGGCTTTGGTTTGTTTTTTCACATCGTCAATCGTAAACAAGCCTTGGTCTTGAATCGCTTTAACAATAGTGCCTTTGCACACGCCGTTACAGCCGCACACTTCCATTTCGTTGGTCATGGCGGCGGCTTTATCTTGGCCTTGATGGCCTGTGTTGCCTAAACTGTCTTGACCAAACATCAATGAATCGCGAATTTCATGAATCGGTTTTGCATCGCGCAGCATTTGGAAATACCATGCGCCATCTGCGGTATCGCCATAAAGCACGCTGCCAATGATTTTGTCATTTTTAATGACGAGCTTTTTGTAAACCCCGCCAACTGCGTCGTGTAAAACAATTTCTTCGCGTTCTTCATCCGCCGCTTCAATTGGGCTTCTAAAATCGCCTGCGCTAAATAAATCAATGCCGGTTACTTTTAATTTGGTTGAAGTAACAGAGCCTTTGTAAGAGCCAATGCCAAAGTTGGCCAAATGCGTGGCGCACACTTTTGCCATTTCAAATAATGGCGCAACCAAGCCGTATGAAATGCCGCGATGCGCAACGCATTCGCCCACCGCATAAACGCGCGGGTCGTAGGTTTGCATGGTGTCATTCACCACAATGCCTTTGTTGCAATAAATACCAGCCGATTCGGCCAATGCAAAATTAGGCCGAATACCCACCGCCATTACCACTAAATCGGCAGCAATTTCTAAGCCATCGGTAAAGCGCGCGGCTTTTACGCGGCCATTGCCATCGTCAATTAGTTGCTCGGTATTTTTTTGCAGTAAAAAGTTTAGGCCTTTAGATTCCAAGTTTTTTTGCAGCATTTTGCCGGCTGTTTTATCCAGCTGGCGTTCTAGCAGCCATTCATTTTTGTGCACTACAGTTACATCCATGCCTTGGATTTTTAGGCCATTTGCCGCCTCCAAGCCCAACAAACCGCCGCCAATCACAACGGCGTGCTTGTATTTTTTGGCCGCGTCAATCATCTCATTGGTATCTTTAATATCGCGATAACCAATCACACCTTCTAATTCTTTGCCTGGAATCGGCAACATAAACGGCTTAGAGCCAGTTGAAAGCAATAAGCGGTCATATTCTGCACTTGTGCCGTCTTCTGCATACAAAATGCGGTTTTTGCGATCAATTTTATTGACGCGTGCGCTGGTATATAGCGTGATATTGTTTTCGGCATACCATTCGCGCGTATTTAAAATAATGTCATTAATGGTTTGCTCGTTAGCCAGCACGGGCGAAAGCATAATACGGTTGTAATTGGTGTAAGGCTCATCGCCAAACACGGTAATATCGTAAATGTGCGGCGCGATTTTCAGCAGCTCTTCCACCACGCGCATGCCTGCCATGCCGTTACCAACCACTACTAGTTTCATTTTTTGCATAATTTTGACTTAAAGATTTTAAATACGGTTTACGGATTAGATTCGTTTAATAGGCAATATATATGCCACTTCTAAATAATGATTTAACACGCTAAATAATATTTAAATACATTAGCTTGCTAAAACTTAGCTGGTTTTGGCGTGTTTGTTAGCCCAATACAGGCGCATTAAAAGTGCAAGCGCACCGTTTGCATGAACCAAAACGGTGCGCTTTTAGATTTGGCGCTTAAAAACTATATTGCGCTGTTAGCCAAACAATTTCTTTATCGGCTTTGCGCGGCGCGGCGGCTAGTGTTGTGCCGTAAACATCGCTTTCGTTAAACTTGGCGTATTCTACCTTAGCCCACACATTATCGTTAATCGGATACGTTAAGCCTAAATCAAATTCAGTACCGTATTTATCACCAAATCGACGACTAGCTGGCGTGCTGCCTAGTGTTTCGTAGTTTTCATCTGATTTAAATACATGAAATTCGCTGTAAACTTTTAATTTATCGATTGCACCAGAAACGGTCACAAAGGTATCTTTAATGCCTTGTCTTGGCGTAGCTAAAAAGTGGTCTGCCCAACCTTGAAACAAATGGTTGGTGCCAAGCGGGGTTTGAAACGCATATTTTCCATCGTTGCTAGAAAGCACTTCGTGGTCTAAACGAATCGACCAAGCATTGTAAGCGGCGCCACCACCAATTTTTAAATAATGCGCATCAATGGCTGAATTGCCACCGCGATAATCGTCTTGCTTGGCGAATTCGGCTGTGTACAAGCCTTTCCAGTTGGGTGTAAAAATATGCACGCCATCTAAACGTAAACCAAATGTTTTACTGCTAGCATCGGCAAATGCTACGCCGCCCACTTTTGGCACATCTTGGCTTGAGCCTAAACCGTTACCACCTTGTGCCACAAAGCCGGCGGCGGCTGGGTTACCGGCGTTTTGGCTTAAATTGGCTACATCTATAAAATAGCCATAGCCGATTAAGAATTCGGATGGTGAAATGCGGTATTTGGCGTTAATAATATCAATGTTGCCATTGCGATCTTCGGTGTTAATTTGCCTTACTTGGTAAAAGTGGCTGTAAAACAGCTCTGTATCGGGGATGCTTTTATTTAAAATTGAAACGCCATCAAACACTTGGGTATTTTGGCGGAAGGCAATATCGCCAATAAAACGCACATTATCTAAATTAAGCACTTGGCGACCTAAGCGCACTTTGGTGTTTTTAATGCCAGTCCAATCCACATAAAGCTGATTAATATCAGTAAAGCCAGGATCCACAATATTGGCGTATTGGCGCTTAAACAATGACGAATTGGCCGTATTATTATTGTGTTCTGGCACATTGCCGCGTCTGTCGTTAAAGTCATCGTTAAACTCATGCACATCGGTTAGTTGTGCGCCAAAGCTAAAATTTTTGTACGGCGCTGTTTGCCAGCCCAACAATGTGCGGGTGGTAAACGCATAGCTGTTTTTTAATTCTTTGCTGGCGTTTGGTGCTGGCTGTCTATTGTCTTGATCTACATTCTCATAGCGCGCACGCACGCTGCTGAGCGATTTACCATCTTTAATCGAATCTAAAAACGTGTATTCCGCTTCAGGGGCTTCTGCGGTAACAGTTTCTTCTGCAAAGGCATTGCCAGCCAATGCCAAACATACGTTAACCGTTAATAAATTTAGTTTTAATAAATGCATTTTTTTCATTTGGGTTATCTTTATAGTAATTGATGAATGAATGTGATTAAGTGATTGCGTTAAGCGACTTTTTTGGCATGACGCTCATACAAGAATTTCAACACTTCAGAGCGTAAATGGTTGTATTGCACATCTTCGGCCAGCTCTAAACGTTTGCGCGGGTAAGGTAAATCCACCTGTAAAATTTCGCCAATGCCAGCACTGGGGCCGTTGGTCATCATCACAATTTTATCCGATAGTAATACCGCTTCATCCACATCGTGCGTCACCATCACAGCGGTTGCGCCCGATTTTTGCATAATGCGCATCAATTCATCTTGCAAACCCGCGCGGGTTAACGCATCTAGCGCGCCAAATGGCTCATCTAATAATAATACTTTGGGTTCCATGGCCAATGCTCTGGCAATACCCACGCGTTGCTTCATGCCGCCAGAAATTTCATTTGGGCGTTTTTCAACCGCATGGCTTAAGCCCACTAGCTCAAGCGCGGCATAGGTGCGTGCTTCTTGTTGAACCTTAGATTCGCTGCCAAATACGCGCTCAACCGCTAAATACACGTTTTCGTAGCAGCTTAACCAAGGTAATAAAGAATGGTTTTGAAACACCACCGCGCGCTCTGGCCCTGGTGCGGCAATTTCGCGGCCAGCGCAAAATAAGTTGCCAGTGGTGGGCTGCAATAAGCCAGCAATCAAATTAAGCACGGTGGATTTACCGCAACCTGAGTGGCCGATAATCGATACAAATTCGCCTTGGGTAATACTTAAATTAATATTTTTAAGCGCATCAAACGTGCCTTTTTTGGTGGTAAATTGCATGCCAACGTCTTCAATATGCACATAACGTTCGGTCATTTTGGCGGTGCTATTGCTTAAAGTTGGCATGGGCGATTCAGTTAAAATAGTATTCATTTTGTTTAATCCTTATTTATAAGGTGAAATTATTCGTAGGCGAAACGTTTAGCCAGCATGGATAAGCCCAGCTCTAGCAGCAAACCAATAATACCAACCACAAAAATAGCGATAATGATGTGTTCATAATTAGAGGCGTTGTATTCATCCCACAACCAAAAGCCAATACCCGCGCCGCCGTTAAGCATTTCGGCCGCCACAATCACCAACCACGCAATACCGATGGATAATCGCACGCCTGTCATCATGTAAGGCAGCACATAGGGGAATGAAATTTTAGAAATGATTTTCCATTCGCTTAAATTCAGCACTTTGGCTACGTTCATGTAATCTTGCGGCACTTTGCTAACACCCACAGCGGTGTTAATTACCATTGGCCAAATGCTAGAGATAAAAATCACCCAAATAGCCGCAGGGCCAGCCGCACCCATTACCAGTAAGCCCAAAGGCAACCAAGCCAACGGTGAAACCGGGCGCAATAGGCCGATAACAGGCGCTGTCATGCGTGACATAAACTCATAACGGCCAATCATAAAGCCAAGCGGAATGCCCACAATGGCGGCTAAACCAAAGCCCAAACAAACGCGCTCAAGTGAGGATAAAATATTCCAGCCAATACCTTGATCATCTAAACTATTTTGATGAAAAGGGTGCGAAAACAGCTCAACCGCGGAATGCCATGTGCTGATTGGCCCTGGCAAAATGGGTTGCTGATGCGATAGCAACGTCCAAATGCCTAAAAATAGCAAAATGCCAAAAAATGGCGGGATAACGGTTTTAAAAAATTCAGCCACTTTAATTTGCAAGGCGGTTGGTGCAGGCTTGGCGACCTTTTGCGATTGTTCAGCCACTCGTTCAATAATCATTTTCATGTGTGTGTTATCTTCGTTAGCGGCAAGCACGGGTTCTGTCACCGTATTTGCAGAACTGGTTTTTGCGGCATCTGTGGTCGGCTTTAAATCTTGCTTAATGCTGATTGCGCTCATATTGCCTCCTTTTTCCATACGCCACATTTAATGGCTGGCGTATGGTTTTAATCAAAAATTTGTTACGCTTTTACTTTAAAACCGGCGGCATAAGCGGCTGGGTTTTTACCATCCCACACCACGCCATCCATTAATTTGCTGCTACGCATTACATCTTTTGGAATGCTAGCACCCACTAAACTGGCGGCTTCTGAGTACAATTTAATTTCATTTACTTTAGTGGCCACTGCCAAGTAATCAGGGTCTGCCTTTAACAAGCCCCAGCGTTTGTGTTGCGTTAAGAACCACATACCATCAGACAAGTAAGGGAAATTCACATAACCATCTTGGTAGAATTTCATGTAGTTAGGGTCTTTCCATTTGCGGCCGTTACCATTGTCATAGTCGCCCACAAAGCGGCCTGCAATCACGTCTTCTGATGTATTCACATAGGCTTTACCAGAGATTAATTTAGCTACTTTTGCGCGGTTTTCGGTGGCGTCAATGTATTTACAAGCATCTAAAATGGCGGCAATCATGGCGCGGGTTGTGTTGGGGTTTTTAGCCACAAATTCAGCGGTGGTGCCCAATACTTTTTCTGGGTGATCGGCCCAAATATCTTGTGTGGTGGCAACGGTAAAGCCTACTTTATCGGCAATCGCGCGCGCGCCCCAAGGTTCGCCTACGCAGTAGCCATCCATATTACCAATACGCATATTGGCTACCATTTGCGGCGGTGGTACTACAATTGATTTGATGTCTGTTACTGGATTAATGCCGTTAGCCGCTAACCAGTAGTTAAGCCACATCGCATGTGTGCCAGTGGGGAACGTATTGGCAAAAGTGAAATCGCGATTTTCGTTCGCCATCACGCGTTTAAGCGATTTGCCATCTTTAACGCCTTTATCTTTTAATGCGGTAGAAAGCGTAATGGCTTGGCCGTTATGGTCTAGGTTCATTAACACTTTCATGTCTTTTTGCTGGCCGCCAATACCCATTTGCACGCCGTAGATTAAGCCGTATAACACATGCGAAGCATGCAGCTCGCCATTCATGGTTTTATCGCGCACGGCTGCCCAAGAGGCTTGTTTAGCGGGGATAATTTTAATGCCATATTTCTTGTCAAAACCCATTTCAGCCGCCACTACAATGGGTGCGCAATCGGTTAATGGAATAAAACCAATTTTCACTTCTTTAATTTCTGGTGCGTCCGATCCGGCGGCATAAGCCATATTTTTAATCCCCGCTGGCATTATATTAAGTGCAGCTGCTGCACCAAAAGCACCGGCAATCGTGTGTTTAAAAAACTGGCGACGGCTAGCATCTACTGAGCTACTGGTATCAATCGTGCTGCTGACTACAGGAGTTGTTTTGTCTTGGTCTTGCATGTTTTTTCCTTAACGAAAGTGAATCTAAAAATAGGTTGCTAAACGTTTTGCCCATTAAAAAAGCGCCTTAATAAAGAGGGGTTATCCTCACTATTAAGACGCCGTTGTCTTTTATTACTATTTTATTAATAAGCCATCGTTGGCCTATTTTTTAATCCGCTTGTTACCCTTCATTGGGCGGCAAGCTTTACTGCTAATACTTTAGAAACTAATTCTTAAACAATCAACATTTTTGCCGCTTCAATCAGTTGATGCGATAAATCTGCTAATTTCATATTCTTTTTCATCGCCATATTGCGCAGCATGGTGTATGCCTCTTCTTCATCAATCTGGCGCTGGCGCATCATTAAGCCTTTTGCGCGCTCAATCACTTTGCGTTCGTCCAATTTTAAATTGGCCATACTCAACTCAGAACGCAAACTTTTAAATTCTTCAAATCGTGCCACCGCCGCATCAATCACAGGAATCAGCCTTTCACTTGGAATATCGCCAACCACATAAGCACTTACCCCTGCTTGCGTTGCGATTTTAATTTTTTCTTTATCGCCATCATGCGTAAACATCACAACTGGCCGCGAATCGTTCATGCTCATCACACAAATATTTTCCAAGGTATCGCGGCTGGGTGATTCTGTATCAATAATGACAATATCCGGTTTTACTTCACAACATTTTGCTTCTAAATTAAGCGTGTTTTCAACATGTGCCACTACATCAAACCCATTATCAATTAGCGATTGCTTTAAGGGTTTGCTGCGTTTTAAATCATTATCGATAATCATCACTTTTAACATGATTAAGTATTAGCAAGTGCTGTGCCACTTAAAATTATTTAATTAAGGTATTGATTTGTTTATATTAAAATCATAAATTTGACCTTAAGCCTAAATTTAACTGGTCTACCAAGCGCACACATTCGGTGCAAACGCACCGTAGACATGGGTTATAGCAAGCTGGATTGCTAAATACAAAGTGCCTTATTTATAAAGTTGTTTAACTTTGAGAGCATAAAAAAAGCATGCAACCAAAGGGCTGCATGCTTTTTTTGTTTGCGCTTAATTTAATAAGCGCATTTAGATTATTTAAATACCCAGTTTTTTAGCAATTTTTTCTAATGAATCTTTACCCGCCAAAAGCGTATCGCGATTTTGCTGCACAATATTGCCGTTAAAAGGCAACACCGTATTGCGCGCAATGCCTAATGTATCCATCACCGCTAATAATACGGCGCGATTACCCAGCATAATTTGTTGATTTTGCTCACTTAAACTGCCCGAAACCGGCAGCGGCGTATCGCTTGCAACACCCAGTTTGGCGGCAATTTGCTTAATTAAAAACTGGTTGCGAATAAAAATCGCATTATTCATCTCAGGCAATGTGCCGCCAGTTTGCTGCGATGTGCTATATAAAACGCCTAATTTATTGGCGATTTTTCCAATAATCACACGGTTTTCAATCAACAATGAATTGACCTCTTTTAGCATTGGGTCATTGCCCAAAGGATCTGTTTCGGCGTGTGCGGCCGTCATCGGCAGCAAGGTTGTTGAAAGTAGGAAAAATGCAGCTAAAAAGTGTTTCATGGTTATATCCTTAATCGGTTAGCGTTAAATAGCACGCAAATAATTAACAGCACATACCATGCCAAGCATTAGTGTTGCATTTAAGTGATTGAATATACTAACTAAAATCATCTTTTTTGCAGATTTTTGGTTAAAGATGATTTAGTGCAAAATGCACAGCTTAAGTGCAAGCGCACTTTGCTGTGAGCTAAAAAGAAGCTAAAAATGACTAATTAAAACTTTGTAGTTAGAAATTTAATGTAGTTAAAAATGCGCTGATCAATTTTAAGCCAATTGCAACTTGGCCAGCCGCGCATACAAACCGCCTTGTTGTTTTAACGCTTCTGGGCTGCCAATTTCTACAATACGGCCATTTTCTAGCACGATAATACGGTTGGCTTTTTGCACTGTGCTTAATCGGTGCGCAATCATCAAGGTGGTGCGGCCTTGCATGGCGGCGCTTAGGCCTTGCTGTACTAATATTTCGCTTTCGGCATCTAGCGCGCTGGTGGCTTCATCTAAGAGCAAAATGGGCGCATCTTTTAACATGGCGCGCGCAATGGCAATGCGTTGGCGTTGGCCGCCGCTTAACCGCGTACCGCGTTCACCCAAAAAGGTTTGATAGCCTTCTGGTAATTTTTGAATAAATTCATCTACTTGGGCGGCTTTAGCGGCCGCTAGTACTTCATCATCACTGGCGCTGGGTTTGCCGTAACGAATATTTTCTAGCGCATTGGCTGAAAATATTACCGCATCTTGCGGGACGATTGCGATGCTGTCGCGCAAACTTTTTAGGCTTAATGAATCAATCGGCTGGTTATTAATAAGAATTTGGCCAGAATTAATTTCGTAAAAACGCAATAAACATTGAAATAACGTGGTTTTACCCGCGCCAGATGGGCCAACCAAAGCAATGGTTTCGCCTGCGGCAATGTCTAAATTAATGCCATCTAAAGCCGCAATTTTTGGGCGTGATGGGTAATGAAACACCACATCTTTAAACAAAATGCTGGCTTGAGTTGGGTTGGCTAATTTTACCGCTGTTGCCGATTCTTTAATCGCCACATCAGAATGCAGCAATTCTAATAGCCGCTCAGTGGCGCCAGCTGCGCGCATTACTTCACCCCAAACTTCGGCCATAGTGCCCACCGCGCCCGCCACCATTAAGGCGTACAACACAAATGATGCCAACTCGCCGCCTGTCATTTCGCCTGCGTTTACTTGCCGGGCCCCAATCCACAACACAAAAATAATGGTGCCAAGCACGGCGGTTACCATCAAAATAGTTAATGCAGAGCGCACTTTTACGCGTTTTAAGGCGGTGTTAAAGCTGATATCGGCGCTGGTTTTAAAGCGCAAAATTTCGGCTTGTTCTTGCGTATATGATTGCACCGTGGGCATGGCGTTGAGTATTTCGCCTGCCATGGCGCTGCTATCGGCAATGCGATCTTGCGATTCGCGCGATAGTTTTTTGACTTTGCGGCCAATCAAAATAATCGGCAAAATCAGCAATAGCATTAAGCCGATATTCAGCGAAAACAAATAAAGATTGGTTACCGCCAGCATAATCATGCCGCCAATAAATTGAAACACGCTGCGCAAACCCATTGAAATAGAGCTGCCTACCACGGTTTGAATTAAGGTGGTGTCGCCTGTTAAGCGCGATAATACTTCGCCGGTTTGCGTGGTTTCAAAAAACTGTGGGCTTTGCGTCATTACGCGCGCATACACCGCGCTGCGTAAATCCGCCGTTACGCGCTCGCCCACCCAAGAGATATTGTAATAGCGCAGCGCAATCATCAGCGCCCAAAAAGCCGCCAGCGCAAACATCACCAAAAAATGCCCGTTTAAACTTAAATTAGCTAATAAACCTTTGCTGGGCTTGGCCGCACTGGTGTTGTTAATAAAACCAAAATCAATTAAATCGCGAAACGCCAGCGGCACTAATAATAAGGTAGCCGACCCCAAACACAGCAGCACAAACGCCAATATTACCCGCGTGCGGTAAGGCTTTAAAAAAGGAATCAAATTGGCTAATGGCGATAGCTTTTTAGATGAATTATTTGTAGCTGGATTTTGAGCGGCAGTTTGCATGGAATTTTTATCTGGAAGAGTGGGCTAGTTTAGCATTGGCAGTGTTGTAATGGAGTTTGATTGCCGCACTTGGTTCATGAGCTAGGTTCATGCCTTAGGTTCATGCACTAGGTTCATGCTATAGATGTGATTTATACTAGCCAACATACGATTGCCCTTAAAACCCACCATTAATTTGTAGAAATAATCATGCATAAAAACATCAAATTCATTATCTGGATTTTAGTCGGTTTATTGGGCACTTTTGCGCTAAGCACTATTGCCTTAAATCGCGGTGAAAGCATTAATGCTTTATGGTTAATCACCGCGGCGGTGTGTATTTACGCCATTGCGTATCGGTTTTATGCGGCTTGGATTGCGGCCAAAGTTTTAGTTATTGATGAAACGCGCGCGACTCCTGCAGAGCGATTAGATAACGGTCGCGATTATATGCCGACCAATAAATGGGTGGTGTTTGGCCACCATTTTGCCGCCATTGCAGGGCCAGGGCCATTAGTCGGCCCAACGCTGGCGGCGCAATTTGGCTATTTGCCTGGCACGCTATGGATATTAATCGGTGCTGTTTTAGGCGGCGCGGTGCAAGATATGGTGACGCTGTTTTTCTCAACGCGCCGAGATGGCCGCAGTTTGGGCCAAATGGCGCGCGACGAAATTGGCGTGATTGGCGGCACAGCAGCGCTAATCGGTACTTTTTTGATTATGATTATCTTAATTGCCGTACTTGGGCTAGTGGTGGTAAACGCTATGAAGCACAGCCCGTGGGCAACATCCACCGTCGCAGCCACCATCCCAATCGCCATGCTAATCGGCCTTTATATGCGCCATATTCGCCCCGGCCGCGTCATGGAAGCATCCGCCATTGGCGTCGCTTTATTACTTTTTAGCGTGTTTGCCGGCGGCTGGATAGACCATAACGAAACCTTGCGTGTGTATTTTGACCATGATGGCCTGCCGCTAGCCTTTGCCATTATTGTGTACGGCTTTGCCGCCGCGGTATTGCCTGTGTGGCTATTACTTGCCCCGCGCGACTATTTATCTACCTACATGAAGCTAGGCACAGTGATTTTATTGGCAGTGGCCATTGTGATTCTGCGCCCCGATATTCATATGCCTGCCGTCACCCAATTTACCGATGGCACAGGCCCCATTTTTGGCGGCAAACTGTTTCCGTTTGTGTTTATCACCATTGCCTGTGGCGCCATTTCTGGCTTTCATGCGTTAATTGCATCAGGCACAACGCCTAAATTATTGGCGAACGAGCGCGATATTCGCATGATTGGTTATGGCGCCATGTTGCTAGAAAGCTTTGTGGCGATTATGGCCATGATAGCCGCCACCGTATTAGAGCCAGGCGTATTTTTCGCCATTAATAGCCCAGCAGGCGTGGTAGGAAAAGAGGCGATTGATGCGGTTGCTAAAATTAATAGCTGGGGTTTTGCGGTAACGGTAGAGCAAATGAATCAACTTGCCAAAGACATGGGCGAAAGCAGCCTATTTGCGCGCACAGGCGGTGCACCCAGCTTGGCGGTGGGAATGGCCAGCATTTTTGGCAATGCGTTTGGCAAAAGCATGCTGGCGCTGTGGTACCACTTTGCCATTATGTTTGAGGCGATTTTTATCTTAACCACCTTAGATGCAGGCACCCGCGTAGGCCGATTTATGTTGCAAGATATGCTGGGCAACTTTAATAAAAAACTCGGTGAAACTTCTTACATGCCGTCTGTCTTATTAACCAGCGCCATTGTGGTGGCGGGTTGGGGCTACTTTTTATATATCGGCGTGATAGACCCAAATGGCGGCGTCAATATTTTGTGGCCATTATTTGGCATTGCCAATCAAATGCTAGCGGCCATTGCCCTATGTGTGGCAACCGGTATTTTGGTTAAAAACGGCAAATTAAAATACGCTTGGGTAACAGGTTTGCCATTGGCTTGGTTGGTGATAATAACCACAACAGCGGCCTACCAAAAAATATTTAGCGATGATATTCGCGTTGGATTTTTTGCCGCCGCTAACGATTTAAGCACAAAATTAGCCGCCGGATTATTGCCGCCAGAAAAAGCCGCCGTTGCGCCGCAGCTTATTTTTAATCAACAATTAGATGCGTATTTAACGCTATTTTTTGTGGCCATGTTATGGATTGTAATCATTGATATGCTGCTAGTTTGCACGCGCCGATTGGCTGGCAAGCAAGTGCTGCCTTGCTCTGAAGTAGCGCATACTGAAACGCAATTAAATAATGCTTGGGTGAGGGATTAATGTTAATTGGGTTTATTTTAACTTTAATGCTAGTGATTGATTGTTTAGCATTTCATTTGATTTCCAAGGATGAGTTAAGTGGTGGAAAACAAAAAATACTACAAACATTACTAGTAGTTTTTGTCCCGTTTATAGGTTCTTTATTAGTTATTTTTGTTGTTAAAGCTAAGTCTAAAAATAGAGATGTTGAGTTAAGCGGGGGTGGTAGTGATTAAGAAAATAAAGCATTTTTGGCACTTAATTCAGCAACTTTCTGGCGATTCGGCTTATGCGCAATATTTGCAGCATCATGCTGATTTTCATGCTTGTAGTGTAGATGCGCCAGCGCCGTTATCGCGCAAAGAGTTTTATAAATTATGGCAAGACCAAAAATGGACAGGGGTGAAACGTTGTTGCTGACTAAAGATTTGAGTGAAGAAGATATTTCGCGCATTATAGAAATGGCTTGGGAAGATCGCACGCCGTTTGAGGCGATTGAAGTGCAATTTGGCTTAAATCAAGATGGTGTGATTAAGGTCATGCGTAAAAACTTAAAATTAAATTCGTTTAAGCTTTGGCGCGAACGCACGCATGGCCAAATCACAAAACATTTAAAACTACGTAGTGCTGATATTAATAGGCATCAATCTAAACAACACAACAAAATACATCGATAAATAAGTGAATATAAAACAGCGAGTTTAATACTAATTACGCTGGTAAATCTTATCAATTTGCATGTCGTCCGAATCTTCAATTCGGCTGGCGTCAAACTCGTTTAAACTGAATTCTGATCGTGATCTTTTTACTTTAATGGGCTGATATTCCGCAATGATGTAATCAAACTCGGGCTCTTTTTTAAATAAACGTTCAAATAATTTTTTCATAAGTTTTCGATCCGAAACTAAAGTGAATTGATGCTAGTAGATATACAGCAAGCAATATGCCAAAGTGAAGAACAAAAACGGTTTATTTAAACTATTGATTTTATTGTGTAAATTAATAATAAAGTTAACACGCTTTTTACGCGATTGTCATAATTTGATGCTAAGCGTTTAATTTTCATCAAACGCTTATCATCAAATACTTCAACCAAACGCTAGCCTTTAAAAATATAAGGCTTTAATTTCCCTTATTAAAACCACCTGCGTTGGCTTTAAGCCACATCCAAATGCCAATCAAAATCATCGGCAAGCTTAGCCATTGGCCCATGCTTAAGCCCAGCTGTAATAAGCCTAAATAGTCATCTGGTTCGCGTGTGAATTCGGCCAAAAACCGAAAGCTGCCATAGCCAATTAAAAATAGCGCCGATATAGCGCCAATAGGGCGTTGCTTGCGCGAAAACCACCAAAGTAGGCAGAACAACGCAATGCCTTCTAAGGCAAATTCATACAGTTGCGAAGGATGGCGCGCCAGAAAATCCACTTGCGGAAAAATCATGCCAAAGTTGGCGTGTGTTTCGCGCCCCCATAATTCACCGTTAATAAAATTGCCCATGCGTCCTGCACCTAAGCCAATAGGCACTAAGGGCGCGACAAAATCCATGATTTTTAGCCAAGGCTGTGGGTATTTGCGGGTAAAAAATACCATGGCAACCAATACACCTAAAAATCCGCCGTGAAAGCTCATGCCGCCTTGCCAAACTTTAAAAATATCTAACGGGTGCTGCATAAAGCTGCCAAATTGGTAAAACAGCACATAGCCAATGCGACCGCCCAAAATCACACCTAATGCGCCGTAAAACAGGGCGTCATCAATCATTTGGTTGTTCCAATTAAACCAAGGCTTATGTTTAACTTGGCAACGGCCAAGCCATAAAAATGCTAAAAAACCAACCAGATACATTAATCCATACCAGTGAATACCAAACGTATCGGTAATGGAAAGCGCAATGGGATTGATTTGAGGATGAGTAAAAATCATAAAAACCTGACAATTTGAGGGATTCTGTGAATAAAAAATGTATGTTAAAGTTTTTTACAGTTGGCTTATTGTTGGGCTGTTGTTATGGTTTTTAACCGTGTTATTTAAAGAATCTTTACGCTGTTATAAGCTTAGTTGCTATAAAATAGTAACTATATAACATTTTGCAAAAAACTGAATATATTACAAAAACAAAGGTCATTTATATTAAGTTTTAGTAATGCATTTAACTACTAAAAAAGCTTTTAAAATCCAATAAAATCAATAAGTAGTTTAAAGCTGTGGCGTGTGATTAAGGAATAAGAATAATATGGTTGACCGTTTTACAAACACGCACTTGGCATCGCATGTCAGTAGTTTAACCGCTACAGCATCGCTGGCTACCGATTTCATCCCATTATTAAGTACTATTTTTAATGAGCACCCAGATTGCGCCTCGGTTTATAGTGTGGATGGCGCGCTGGCTTACGCTAATCAATCTTTACTCAATACGCTGGGCTGCACAATAGAGCAGGCGCAAAACAACCCTTTATTAAGCAATATAAAATCGTACCAAGATGCGCTGATTAACACCTTAAATACAGGCAAACCCAGCACGTTTTTGCTGGAATGTCAGCCTTCGCATATGCAGCGCCCTATTCACGATTTAATTGCGATGACGGCGATTAAAAATCGTCAAAATGTGGTGTTAGGTGTGTTGGTGATTGGGCGCGATTTAAGCGATTATCGCCAGCATCAATTTGAAGCCTTGGCACAAAAAGAGCGCTATCAGCGCGCGTTAATTGATAATTTCCCTTTTATGGTTTGGCTAAAAGATATCGATAACCGATATTTAGCCATTAACAATGCTTTTGCCGCTTTAATTGGCGTTACGTATCCAGAAGAAGCGATTGGCAAAACCGATCACGATTATTTTCCCCAAAAGGCGGCAAATGCTTATTTAGCGTTTGATCGCGAAGTGTTGCAAACCGGTGAATCTAAAATTATGGTGGATTCGATTCAAGGCGATGGCGGCAAAGCGCGCTGGGCCGAGATTTATAAATCGCCCGTTTTGATTGATGGCGTGGCTGTAGGCACGGTGGGTTTTTCGCATGATTTAACCGAACTAAAACGGCTGCATGACGATATTTCGCAAACCAAATCAGAGTATGTTTCACTGGTTGAAAACTTGCCTTTGGCGATTATTCGCTACAATTTAAAATGTCAGCGCATTTTTATTAATGACTATTGCATACGCCTTTTTGGCCAGCCAATAGAGCCAATATTGGGCAAAACGCCGCTTGAATATTGGTACGCCACCGCAACCGGCATAAAAGCCGATGAATTTGAAGCGCGCTTAAGAGCGGTGATGCAAACTGGGCAGATTGATACGTTTGAATTTAATTGCACTTTAGATGGCAAACAAGTGGTGTTTTTAATGCGCTTTGTGCCAGAGTTTGATAGCAATAAAAACGTGACAGGCGCATTGGCGCTGGCTAACGACATGACAGCGGTGAGTGAATACCGCAATCAAATTGAGTATATGGCGTATCACGATAGCCTAACCAATTTGCCTAATCGCGCGCTGTTTAATCGCGGCATTGCGCAAGCCATTGAGCGCGCAAATCGCCAAGATGATAGCTTTGCTTTATTAATGATTGATTTAGATCATTTTAAATCCATCAACGATACGCTTGGCCACCCAGTGGGCGATCAGCTATTGATTGAAGCGGCTGAGCGCCTAGTAAATACCTTACGCGCAGGCGATTTAGTGGCGCGTTTGGGTGGGGATGAATTTGCCGTTCTGGTGCAAGATGTTAAGCACGCCAGAGAATTAGGCGTGCTGGCCAACAATATTGTGCAGGCTTTAACCGTTCCTTTTAATATCGCGAATCAAGAATTACATGTAACCGCCAGCATTGGCATTGCGGTGTATCCGCAAGATACCACCAACGAAGACGATTTGTTGCGCTATGCCGATGTGGCCATGTACGCCGCCAAAAAGCAAGGCCGCAACAATTACCAGTTTTTTGTGCAAGAGCTTAATCAGCATATTTCAAAACGATTATTGCTGCAAACTGAGCTGATGCATGCCATTGAGAAGAACGAATTTTATCTAAATTATCAACCCTTAGTGCGGCTTGAAACGGGCGAAATTATTGGTGTTGAAGCGCTTTTGCGCTGGAATAACCCAGTGCTGGGCGATGTGAATCCAAACCAATTTATTGAGCTAGCCGAAGAGTTAGGCGTGATCACCGAAATTGGGCGCTGGGTCATGATGCAAGCGTTTGAAGACGCGGTAAGGGTGAATTTAAACCGCCAAAACCCGCTTAAATTTGCCGTTAACTTATCCGCGCGCCAATTTTTGCGCTACGATATTTTTGCCGCGGTGGAATATAGTTTAAGCGTTACAGCGTGTAATCCTGCTTGGATTACCTTAGAAATTACCGAAAGTTTATTATTAAACGATTCAAATCAGGTGTTAAACACCTTGCGCCAATTTGTCGATTTAGGCCTAAAAGTTGCTATTGATGATTTTGGTACAGGCTACTCATCTCTTTCTTACCTCAATAAATTCCCCATTGCTGAGGTGAAAATTGACCGCAGTTTTGTCAGTGACATCACCATAGACGAAAATGATGCCAAATTGGTGAAAGCGGTGATTGGCATGGCGTTAAGTTTAGGCAAAGAGCTAATTGCAGAAGGCGTAGAAACGCAAGAGCAAGCCGATTTGCTGAAAGAGTGGGGCTGCAATATTGGCCAAGGCTATTTGTTTAGTAAACCGCTTAATTTTAAACAGCTAGTACAGCGTTTGGCTTAAATACCACTAAAAATTTCATCAATTGCGTAAATTTTAAGCGTTAAAAGTAAAAACCTGCTTACTCAAGCGCTTGCATCAGCTAAAATAGCGTTTTACGTTATATTTTAGGATGCATCTCATGCCAGTTTACCGTTCTCGCACCACAACACATGGCCGCAATATGGCAGGTGCGCGTGCCTTATGGCGCGCAACTGGTATGAAAGACGGCGATTTCGATAAGCCAATCATTGCCATTTCCAACTCATTTACGCAATTTGTGCCGGGTCATGTGCATTTAAAAGATTTAGGCCAATTAGTAGCCCGCGAAATTGAGCGTGCTGGCGGCGTGGCTAAAGAATTTAACACCATTGCTGTTGACGACGGCATTGCCATGGGCCATGGCGGTATGTTGTACAGCTTGCCTAGCCGCGACCTTATAGCGGACAGCGTTGAATATATGGTGAATGCGCATTGTGCCGATGCGCTAGTGTGTATTTCTAATTGCGACAAAATTACCCCAGGCATGTTAATGGCAGCGTTGCGCTTAAATATCCCAGTGATATTCGTTTCTGGCGGCCCAATGGAAGCGGGTAAAGTGAATTGGCAAGGCGAAGAGCTAAAGCTAGATTTAGTGGATGCCATGGTAGCGGCGGCCGATAGCAAAGTGTCAGACGAAAAATCAGACGCGATTGAGCGCTCTGCTTGCCCAACATGCGGCAGTTGTTCTGGCATGTTTACCGCTAATTCAATGAACTGTTTAACAGAAGCGCTGGGTTTAAGTTTGCCTGGTAACGGCTCTACATTGGCCACGCATGGCGCACGCAAACAATTATTCTTACAAGCTGGCCGTTTGATTGTTGAGATTGCCAAACGCCATTATGAACAAGACGATTACAGCGTGTTGCCGCGCAATATCGCCACCATGCAAGCGTTTGAAAACGCCATGGCATTAGATGTAGCCATGGGCGGCTCTACCAATACCGTATTGCATTTGCTAGCGGCCGCGCATGAGGCCGGCGTTGATTTCACCATGAGCGATATTGACCGTATTTCACGCAAAGTGCCGTGCGTAAGTAAAGTGGCACCTGCCACGCAAAAATACCATATGGAAGATGTACACCGCGCTGGTGGCGTGATGAGCATTTTGGCTGAATTAAGCCGTGGTGGTTTGATTCACCGCGATATTCCAACCGTGCATAGCCCAAGTTTGGGCGCGGCATTGGATAAATGGGATATCACGACTACGCAAGATGAGGACGTAAAGAAATTCTATCGCGCCGCGCCTGGCGGCATTCAAACCACCATTGCGTTTAGTCAAAGCATGTTATGGCCAGATTTAGATACCGACCGTGCCAATGGCTGTATTCGCGATATTGAACATGCTTACTCAAAAGATGGCGGCTTGGCTGTGTTGTACGGCAATATTGCTTTAGATGGCTGCATTGTGAAAACCGCTGGCGTAGATGACTCTATACTTAAATTCAGAGGCCGCGCGCGCGTGTTTGAATCGCAAGATTCAACCGTAGGAGCGATTTTAAATGATCAAATCGTGGCAGGCGATGTGGTGGTGATTCGCTACGAAGGCCCACGCGGCGGTCCGGGTATGCAAGAAATGCTGTATCCGACCAGTTATTTGAAATCTAAAGATCTTGGCAAGGAATGTGCTTTATTAACGGATGGCAGGTTCTCTGGCGGTACTTCTGGTTTAAGTATTGGCCATGCCAGCCCAGAGGCAGCAGAAGGCGGCGCCATTGGCTTGGTAGAAGAGGGTGATACGATTGAAATTGATATTCCAAATCGCACCATTCATTTAGCAATTAGCGATGAGGAAATGGCGCATCGCCGTGCGCATATGGAAGCAAAAGGCAAGGCTGCTTGGAAGCCAGTTAATCGCACGCGTGAAGTGTCACTTGCCTTGCGTGCCTATGCCGCAATGACCACCAGCGCGGCTAGAGGCGCGGTGCGTGACGTAACGCAAATTGAGAAATAACAGCAGGCTCAGCAATAACGATTTACATAAATAGCGCATGCATACCATTGCGTAAGGATAAAAATGACCGATTTAGTAGCTGAACAAAAATTGCTTGACCAAGATTTTGCGTTTAAGCCAGAGCTTAAATTTAGTGAAGATAGCCATGGTTTACAATTTATCGAAATCGACAATACGCTTGCCACGGCAAAAATCGCGCTGCAAGGCGCGCATGTGATGCAATGGCAACCAAAAAATGTAGCCGATCCAGTATTGTGGCTTTCTAGCAATGCGCGTTACGTGCAAGGCCGCTCTATTCGCGGCGGTGTGCCTATTTGCTGGCCATGGTTTGGTGCACATCCAACCGATAGCAGTTATTGCCCACACGGCTTTGCGCGCGTCATGCCTTGGCACTTAATTGATGCAGACACACTACAAAATGGTGCAACGCGCTTGGTTTTGCAAATTGTTGATACGCCAGTGGGTAAAAAACAATTATCGTACCCGTATACCTTAACGTTAACCATGACCATTGGCGAAACGCTTAAAATGGATTTATCCACCACCAATCACGGAACGCATCCATTTATGATTGGTGAGGCATTTCACACCTATTTTAATGTGAGTGATGTTTCACAGATTAAATTAACCGGTTTAGAAGAATCGATGTATGCCGACAAAGTGCAAAATTATGAGCGCAGCATGCAACATGGCAGCATCAAATTTTCAAGCGAGTTTGATCGCGTATACATTAATACCACCAGCGATTGCGTGATTGAAGATGCTGGTATGAATCGCAAAATTCGCGTGGCAAAATCGGGCAGTAATGCCACAGTAGTTTGGACACCTTGGGCCGATAAAGCGCACCAAATGGGCGATATGGGCACATCAGACGAATGGCGTAAAACGGTGTGTATTGAAACCGCCAATGCCATGGAAAACAGCATTGTAGTGAACCCAAACCAAACGCACACCTTAACCGCCGAATACAGTGTAGAAGATTTATAAAGCCTTGTTTTTAAAGCTGTGTTTTAATGCATTAAATGTCAACGCTAGTTAATGCAAAGACGTTTATTAGTAACAGTTTGATTTATTTGCAACAATACTGAATAAATTTACAAGCGTGCGCTTTTTAAACCTGCAACAGCTATTGTGAATTTTTAAATAATAGGTATTATTCAGCATGCAAAAAAATGCAGGTTTAAATTAAAAATTATCACAGTAATTCAAGGAGATAGCATGAAAGTTTTATTATCAACAATCGCGGTTGCTGGCATGTTATTAGCTGGTCAGGCTTTTGCAAACGCGGATGCTGCCAAAGCATTAGCGCAAAAAAGTGGCTGTTTAGCTTGTCATAGTATTGATAAAAAAGTACTAGGCCCAGCTTACAAAGATATTGCTGCTAAATACAAAGGCGACAAATCAGCAGAAGCTAAATTAGTGGCAAAAGTAAAAGCAGGTGGTAGCGGCGTTTGGGGCCCAATGCCAATGCCAGCAAATAGTCCACAAGTAAAAGACGAAGACATCAAAACAATCGTTCAATGGATTTTGACGCTTTAATAGGCAACGATATAATTAAAAGCCAGCTTGTTAGCTGGCTTTTTTATTGTTTTAATTTATTATCTTAAAAACCGCTCAAATTAACTTTTGTTGAGTTTGCTGTGTCTGATTGAGTAAGCAAAGTAAAACGCAATGCCTACTAATATCCATGAGCCAAAGCGCATCCATGTGGATATTGGTAAAAAGAACATCAGCGCGCCGCAAGATAAAATACCTAACACTGGGATTACTGGATTCCAAGGATTTTTAAATGGACGTGGTAAATTAGGCTGACGAATGCGCAACACAATCACACCCACACACACCATGACAAACGCGGCTAGCGTGCCAATATTCACTGTTTCTGCCAGTTCACCCAGCGGAAAAAAGCCAGCCACCAGCGACACCACAAAACCGCACATTAAAATAATCCGCGTTGGCGTTTGTCTATCAGGGTTAACTTTAGAGAAAATTGGTGAAATTAAACCATCTCGACTCATGGCAAATAAAATGCGCGTTAAGCCATATAACAACACAAGCAAAACGGTAATAAGCCCCGCTAATACGCCTGTTGCAACCAAAGTAGATGCCCAAGTGTAGCCCAATTTTGTAAGGGCATAAGCCACAGGTGAGGCGGTATTTAATTCGGTGTAAGGCACAACGCCAGTTAAAATGGCAGACACAATAATATAAATTACCGTACAAAAAGCTAATGACGCCAGCAAGCCAATCGGTAAATCGCGTTGCGGATTTTTGGCTTCTTCTGCTGCCGTAGAAACCGCATCAAAACCAAAATAGGCAAAAAACACTAATGATGCACCAGCCAGCACGCCAATATTTTTGCCGTTATCTAAGGTTTCAAACCAACCAAATGGCATAAACGGTTGCCAATTATCGGTATTTAAATGGCCAATTGCCAGTGCAATAAAAATGGCAATGGTTGAAAGTTTGATGACAACGATAATGTTATTAAAACGCGCGCTTTCTTTAACGCCCACAATCAGCAAAATGGTCAGCAGCCAAATAATGGCAAAAGCGGGTAGGTTAATTAAGCCGCCCACCATGGGCGCTTTGGTTAACGATTCTGGCAAATAAATATTAAAGTTGGCTAGTGTGTTAACAAAGTAGCCAGACCAGCCATTAGCCACTGCCGCCGCGCCTACGCCATATTCCAGCAGTAAAATCCAGCCCATTACCCAAGCTAAAAATTCACCAAACGCTACATAACTATAACCATAAGCACTGCCAGAGCCGCCAATAGAAGCCGCCAGTTCGGCATAAGCCAGCGCGGCAAAGCCAGAGGCAACACCCGCCAGCACAAACGATAACACTACCGCAGGGCCAGATTGCGTGGCGGCGGCAATGCCTGTCAGCACAAATATACCGGTGCCGATGGCGCAACCAATTCCCAATAAAGCCAAATCAAACGCACTTAAACATTTTTTTAAGCCACTGGTGCTATGGGCTTCTACAGGCTTTGTGCGTAATAGTTTGGCAAGCATAAAAATCCTAAAAAATTGGCAGAGGTTTGCCAGATGACAGTTTAATGAATCAGGCTTAAGCCTAAACAGTAAAAGGCTTAGCGTCAATATCTAGCTTATATTAAGCTGAAAATTAAGTATTGAAAGCCTGTGTTAGCGCGCGAATCATATAGTGATGATCCAGCGCGCCTGCACTTTCGCGCAAACTATGCATAGCCCACATGGGGCAGCCAACATCAACGGTAGCAACGCCCAGTTGTGCTGCAATAATCGGCCCAATAGTGCTGCCGCAGCCTAAATCGGTGCGGTGCACATATTGTTGATACGGTACATTGGCTTCGTTACAAATTTGCATAAAGCGCGCCACGGTATCGGCATTGCTGGCATAGCGATGATTGCAATTGGATTTAATTACCACGCCTTTATTTACTAAAACATGGTGATGCGCATCGTAGCTGCCCGAAAAATTGGGGTGATAAGCATGCGCCATATCGGCGCTTATAAAGTAGCTTTGTGCAAGCGCGCGTAGTTTGTCAGCGGCATTTAAGTTGTCATGTGCAGTAATGCGGCTAATAACGTCGTTTAAAAAGCTGCCGCTTGCGCCTGTGGCGCTTTCGCTGCCGACTTCTTCATGGTCGAAAAGCGCAACAATATTGGTTGTGGCGCTATTTTTATTGGCCAGCAAAGCTGTCAATGCGGCATGGCATGAGGCTAAATTATCCAGCTGACTATTGGCCATAAATTCTTGGTTAGCACCCCAAAAGCTGCCTTTTTGCGTGTCATACACGTTTAATTCCCAGGTGAGAATATCGGCAATATTCACTTTTAAGGCATCGGCAATCTGCTGCATAAATTGCTGGTCAGCTTCAATGCCTTCCTTAGCTTCGCCAAATATCAGCGGCAATTCATCTTGCTTATGAAATTTTAAACCCTTGTCATTCACTTCACGGTTCATGTGAATCGCTAAGTTGGGCAGGCGCATTAATGCTTGGTCGAATTTGATTAAGTGAGTATTAATAGTTGCGCTGTTTTTTACCATGCTTTTCACGATCACACGGCCTGCAATGCTTAGGTCGCGGTCAGCAAAAGTGGCTAAAATTGGCCCGCCATACACCTCAACGCCAATCCGGACTAAGCCGCCATTGCCAAACGCCGCGTGCGGTTTTAAACGTAAACCGGGCGAATCGGTATGCGCACCAATCAAGCGAAAACCCGTTTCAACCAGCGGCTGATTGCCCATTGAAAACGCTATAATAGAAGCGCCGCCGCGCACCACAAAGTAATTGCCTGATGGCGCTAATTGCCAAGCGTTGGCTTCAAATAATTGCTGATACCCAACTGCCAATAATTGCTGACTAACCGTTTCAACCGCATGCCAAGGGCTAGGGCTGGCGTCAATAAAATCTAATAAAGCTTGCGCTTGATTTTTAACAATCGGGTCAGCTGCGGTGATTGACATCATTAAGCGATTAAACCCATTCTCTATCAATTAAAAAATCGGTATAAAGCTTGGCCTCTGGGCTACCGTTTTCTGGCTTCCAATCGTAGCGCCATTTCACAATCGGTGGCATGGACATCAAAATGGATTCTGTGCGGCCATTGGATTGCAAACCAAATAAGGTACCGCGGTCAAAAACCAAATTAAATTCAACATAGCGGCCACGTCTATAGGCTTGAAAATCGCGCTCATTTTCAGTGTAAGGCGTATCTTTTCGACGTTGTAAAATAGGTAAATAGGCTTGCAAAAAGCTATCACCCACAGCGCGTTGTAAAGCAAAACTTTGCTCAAAACCCAGCGCATTAAAGTCATCAAAAAAGATGCCGCCAATGCCGCGTGGTTCTTTGCGATGTTTTAAGTAAAAATATTCATCACAGTGTTTTTTAAATTTTGGGTAGTAGCTAGAATCAAACGGGTCTAACGCAGACTTGTTGGTGCGGTGAAAATGCGTGCAGTCTTCTTCAAAGCCGTAGTAGGGCGTTAAATCCATACCCCCTCCGAACCACCAAATCGGCTGCGTCTCAAGGGCTGCGCCATCGTTGCTTTCGTTAGATTTTTCTGGTCGCACTTGATGTGCTGCCTGCGAAAAATCTGCCTCAGCGCCTTGGCTCGCTCCTTGATACTTTGCCGATTGACTATCGGAATTCACAGGCGCTTTGGCTACAAAAAAACGAATATTCATATGCACTGTTGGCACATAAGGATTGCGCGGATGCAATACCAGCGAAACGCCCATTGCTTCCCACGCGCGGCCTGCGGCTTCGGGGTGGGCGATTGTGGCGGCGGGGGGCAGTTTGCTGCCTAATACATGTGAAAATCCAACGCCAGCACGCTCAAAAACATTGCCGCCTTCTAGCAAACAACTGGTACCGCCGCCGCCTTCAGGGCGATTCCAGCTATCGTGCAAAAATGTTTTGCCATCGACTAATTCTAACGCCTCTACAATTTTGCTTTGTAAGTTTTGCAGATATTGCAAGACGGCATCTGAATTGATTGGGCTGCTCACTGGGCTATCTAGCGACATGTAATTAATTAACCTTTAACAGCGCGGTAACCAATATCGGTGCGGTATTGCGCGCCATCAAACTTAATTTCATCCACTATTTTATACGCTTGTTGCTGCGCAAACTTTACCGTTTCACCTAATGCAGTTACACATAATACGCGGCCGCCTGTGGTCAATACTTTCCCATCCACTAGCTGAGTACCAGCATGGAAAACATGCGCATCATCACCTAATTTGGGTAAACCAGTGATTTCGTCATGCAGTCTTGGGGTATCAGGATAATTGTGTGATGCCATCACCACACCAAGCGCCGTGCGTCTATCCCATTCTGTTTCTGCCTGATCCAAAGTACCGTTTACCGCATGTTCAGCCAAAGCCACAAAGTCTGATTTTAAGCGCAACATAATCGGCTGCGTTTCTGGGTCACCCATGCGGCAATTAAATTCTAGGGTTTTCACAGTACCATCTGACGAAATCATCAGGCCAGCATACAAAAAGCCAGTGTAAGGAATGCCATCTTTTGCCATGCCTTCAACCGTTGGGCGGATAATTTCGCGCATCACTTTGGCGTAAATTTCTGGCGTGACCACTGGCGCTGGCGAATACGCACCCATGCCACCAGTATTTGGGCCTTGGTCATGGTCTTTTAAGCGTTTATGGTCTTGGCTGGTGGCCATCGGTAGAATATTTTTGCCATCTACCATCACAATAAAACTGGCTTCTTCGCCGGTTAAAAATTCTTCAATCACCACGCGCGCGCCAGCGTCACCTAATTTATTATCAGATAGCATAGCGTCAATCGCTGCATGCGCTTCATCATTGCTCATGGCAACCACAACGCCTTTGCCAGCGGCTAATCCATCGGCCTTAATCACAATCGGCGCGCCTTGCGCTTGCACATAATCATGCGCCAATTTCGCATCGGTAAAAGTGGCATAAGCGGCAGTAGGGATATTGTGGCGAATCATAAACGCTTTGGCGAAATCTTTGCTAGATTCTAGCTGTGCTGCTGCTTTGGTAGGGCCAAAAATCTTTAAGCCGTTGGCTCTAAAGGTATCGACCACGCCTTGAGAAAGTGGCGCTTCTGGACCAACTACAGTCAACGTGATTTGCTCTTTTTGTGCAAATGCCAGTAAATCTGCAACGCTAGAAATCGGCACATTGACCATATCAGGATTAAGCGCCGTACCCGCATTGCCAGGCGCTACAAATACGCGGCTAATTTGCTTATTTTGTGCGATTTTCCATGCAAGTGCATGCTCACGCCCACCGCCACCAATCACTAAAACTTTCATGCTTTATTATCCTTTAGCGATTGCGATTAATGTCTGAAATGTCTGATGCCAGTCAGCACCATCACTAAACCATGCGCATCGGCAGCGGCTATCACTTCTTCATCGCGCATGCTGCCACCCGGCTGAATCACACAGCTGGCACCTGCTTCGGCCAATACATCAATGCCATCGCGGAATGGGAAGAATGCATCCGATGCAACGACTGAATCTTTAAGCGTTAAGCCAGCATTTTGCGCTTTAATCGCGGCTATTTTGGTGCTATCCACGCGGCTCATTTGGCCAGCGCCCACGCCCAATGTCATGCCGTTACCGCAGAATACGATGGCATTCGATTTGACATATTTCGCTACATTCCACGCAAACAGCATATCGGCTACTTGTTGTGGTGTTGGTTGTTTTTTAGACACGATTTTTAAGTCGGCTGGGCTAATTTCGTGATTGTCGGCTGTTTGAATTAAAATTCCTGAACCCACGCGTTTAATGTCGTGTGAGTTGCGGCCTTGCTCCCAAGCCGTGCTTTTAGAATTTAAGGCACCGCCTGCAGGCAAGCTGATTTTTAATACGCGCACATTAGCTTTTGCGGCAAATATAGCTAAGGCTTCATCAGTAAATTCTGGCGCAATTAACACTTCAACAAATTGCTTGCTTACGGCTTCAGCCACTGACGCATCAACCGAGCTATTGAAGGCGATAATGCCACCAAATGCGCTGGTAGGGTCTGTTTGAAAGGCTTTGCTGTAGGCTTCAAAGGCGCTTTCACCAACCGCAACGCCACAAGGATTGGCGTGTTTTACAATCACGCACGCGGTATCGTTGCTAAATGATTTTACCGTTTCCCATGCTGCATCCGCATCGGCGATATTGTTATAGCTTAGTTCTTTGCCTTGCAATTGCTGCGCTGTGACTAGTGAGCCAGGTGCTGGGTATAAATCGCGGTAAAAAGCCGCTTGCTGATGCGGGTTTTCGCCGTAGCGCAAATCTTGTAATTTGATAAAACGGCCATTGGTTTGTGCCGAAAATGCGCTGCGTGTGCCATCGGCTTGAAACGATGATAAATAATCGCTAATGGCGCCATCGTAATTACTGATGCGGTTAAAAGCAGCAATCGATAATTTAAAGTTAGTTTCTGCACTAATATTACCGCTATTGTTTTCAAGTTCTGCGATAACGTCGGCATATTGGCTAAAATCGGTTAAAACAGATACATCTTTCCAGTTTTTAGCCGCACTTCGCACCATGGCTGGGCCACCAATATCAATATTTTCAATCGCATCTTCTAGCGTGCAATCCGCTTTAGCAACCGTTGCTTCAAACGGATACAGATTCACTACCACCATATCAATATTCGGAATATTAGCCGTTTGCATCGCGCTCACATGCTCAGGCAAATCGCGACGGCCTAAAATACCGCCATGCACTTTTGGGTGCAGCGTTTTCACGCGGCCATCTAACATTTCGGCAAAGCCAGTGTAATCACTCACCTCTATTACTTCAAAATTATTATCGCGCAATAGTTTTGCGGTGCCGCCTGTAGATAAAATTTCTACCTGCAATTTGCTTAATACAAGGGCTAATTCTAAAACACCTTGTTTGTCTGAAACACTGATAAGTGCGCGTTTGATGACTGCCATGGGGAAACTCTTAGGATGTAAAAATGTGGATAGATTAGGCTAGTTTAAATGGTATTCGGCCATTTTTTTGCGCAAGGTATTGCGGTTTAAGCCCAGCATTTCGGCCGCTTTGGATTGATTGCCGCCTACTTTATTCAGTATAAATTCCAGCATGGGCTTTTCTACGCAGCTTAAAACCATATCGTAAATGGCATGCGGCGGTTGGCCGTCAAGGTGCGTAAAGTAATCTTCAAGTGATTCTTCAATTGCGGTAGAAAGTTTGCACGATGTTTTCATTAAGCCGCTAGCTCCACTTTTTCAGAATTATCGGCATCAAAAACATCCGCATAAACAAGGCGTTCATGTTTGGTTTTAAGTTCAGCAAAAAAGTCGTTAATCGCACCTAGTTGCAAATCTATTGTTTGCAAGGTGTTCATGTTATGCCTAAAGCTGGCAGAGCCCGCCAAGCCTTTGGTATACCAAGAAATATGCTTACGCGCCACACGCATGCCGGCTAAATCGCCATAAAAGCTATATAAATCATGCAGATGCTCAAGCATCACGGTATGGATTTCTTCAACCGTTGGCGGCAACATATGCTCGCCCGTTTTTAAATAATATTCAATTTCGCGAAAAATCCAAGGTCTGCCCTGCGCGGCGCGGCCAATCATCACGGCATCGGCACCTGTGTAATCTAAAACAAACTTGGCTTTTTCTGGCGTGGTAATGTCGCCATTGGCAATTAGCGGAATCTGAATCGCTTGCTTAACCGCTGCAATCGTATCGTATTCGGCATCGCCGTTATATAAACAAGCGCGGGTGCGGCCATGCATGGCCAGCGCCTGCACGCCAATGTCTTGCGCCATTTTGGCAATCATTATGGCGTTGCGATTATTTTTATCCCAGCCGGTGCGAATTTTTAGCGTAACAGGCACATTCACAGCGCCAACAACGGCTTTCAAAATTTGCGCCACCAGCGGCTCATCTTTTAACAAAGCGCTACCCGCCATCACATTGCAGATTTTTTTGGCGGGGCAACCCATATTAATATCAATAATCTGCGCGCCGTTATCCACATTATGCTTAGCCGCTTCTGCCATCATTTTCGGGTCAGAACCCGCAATTTGCACAGAAATCGGGTCTACTTCGCCTTCATGATTGGCGCGGCGCAGCGTTTTTTCACTGCCGTAAAGTAACGAATTTGATGTCACCATTTCTGAAACCGCTAGCCCTGCGCCCAACTTTTTGCAAAGCTGACGGAAAGGTCTATCCGTGACGCCCGCCATAGGGGCGACGACCAGATTGTTTTTCAGAATATGATTGCCAATTTGCATTTAGATTATTTTTTCTTCACGATTACTGCGTTGACTGCATCATCAAAAACTTGCCGCACTTCACGTGCTGTCTTCATTTTTGATTCTTTGTCGCCTTGTACTCGCTTCGCTAAAACAATCTAAAAGATAGTATCTAGCGACGTACTTAAGTGAGTTGCTTATTTTATACGCAAAAAGCATTACTCGGTAGTGTGATATATCATTTTTAACCTAAATTTGGCGATTAAATCGCTAAGTGTTGGGTTGAGTCAGCCGCTCCAATTGCGTCAGCCAGATAATTGCTTCATTACGCGTTTCGCCACACATTTCAAAGCTGGGTTTTAAGCTAGCGCAAAAGGCGGGGCGCGTTATGTCATTAAAAATACCACACTTAAAATCGGCCAATAAATGCAAGCATTTAGCCCCAGCAGGTTTGCCATTTGGCATGCCGGGGATGGGGCTGTTAATTGATGGAGCGGTGCAACACGCGCCGCAGTTTGGTCTGCATTCCATATTTGTTACTTATTAAAAACATGCCGTCATTCTGAGCGTAGCGAAGAATCCAGTTTTATTGTTAAGGAGCGCTTGAATTCTCCCGCTAAATAAAATCTTAACCTCAGAATGACGGTTAAGAAATTAATATTTTCTAAATATTCTCAATATCGCGCCAAACAAATCCCAAATTGGTAACCCCTGTTTTTAAGCTTGCCATGGCCAGTTTTACTTGCTCTGGCTCACCCTTTGCGCCCAATTCCACTTGGCGGTTGGGTTTTAATTTAGGCAAGCTAAATATTTTAATTTCGGGATATTTTTGCAGCGTTTCATTCATTAAATCAATCAGCAGGCTTTCAATACCCTCTTCAATAATAATCGATTGTTCCAGATATTGCGTCTGGTGAAAAAGGTGGCAGTAATGTGTATCCAGCACCCATTCCATCATCGGGTGCGCCATGGCCGGAAAGCCAGGCACAAAATAATGATGATGCATTTGATTAGGCAAGCCAGCCGAAAAACCTGCAACGCGGTTGACAGGATTAGGAATTAACCCCGCACCTTGCGGAAAATCCGCCATCAAAACCCGCTTAGGGTAAGCCCCTTCACCAAATTGCGCTTCAATTTCCGCAACTGCTTCCTTGTGGTGCACAATCGGTACACTTAAAGCGTCCGCCGCTGCTTGCCGCGTGTAATCATCAGGGGTTGCACCAATCCCGCCAAAGCTAAACACAATATCGTTGCTGCTAAAACTGCGCTTAAAACTCGCCACCATGCGCGCAGGGTCATCCCCCAAATACTCCGCCCAAGCCAACGTTAAACCGCGCGCTTTTAATATTTGAATCGCCTGCGTCAGATGCTTATCTTCCCGTTTACCAGAAAGAATTTCATCGCCAATGATGTAGATGCCAAAGTTTTGCATGTTATCCGAAAGCTAATTTGGTTCTAATAAGTTTAAAAGGGTCGCTGTGATCGTATGTTAGTTCGTAGAATTCTATAGACTCTGACCCACCTCTGGCATTAACTGCATCAATTACTTTCTGTCTATCTTCTTCTAAAGTGCAAAAAACTCCAAAATCAACTTTGGTTAATATAAAACCTAACTCGCTCTCATTGACAGTTTTACCAAGTTTGGAACTTTTCTCCGCAATAGTTATAAATCTGGCTTCGTTTTCAAAATAATATTTTTCATGAATTTTGGTAAAAAATCCTTGCTGCAAGGTGTCGTAAAGCGAGGTGTTTTCTATTTTTTCATCTGTCTGAACATAGTTGATTTTATCAAAGCTAAATTTGTGAGCCTTTGATGCCAGGGCAGGGTTGTATTCATAATACAAACAAAATCCTTTTCCATTAGCTCCATACTCCTCCCACATTTTCTTTTGATTCTTTTCTAAAGTTATATCTGCCGTAATAGCTTCATTTAAAAACATACCAAAACATGAATATACAATTACTGATGCAACAGCTTGCTTTACCCCCTCATGTTCAGGAAAAAGATGCAATAAATATTTACCATCTTTGGTGTCATCAAAAGTATCTGGATGTGCAAACCAAATTTGACGGTTTTTAATACTTAAAATATTTAGTTCGTTAATTTCTCTGAATTTAAGCACTTCTGAAATTTTCACATAGTGCTGTTTATTTGTTAATAAACCCATGCTGTAAGGAATAAGCATTGAGTAATTTGAAATTGCTAAAAAAATTTCATTCAGCTGTTCATACGCAAGTCCTCTATTATGAAATATTTCTATATTTTTTGGATTGAGAGAACATGCTTTATTATAATTTTCGATTGCTTCTCTAAATTTTCCCTTTTTAAAAGCAATATTCCCCATGTTTTGATAGGCAATATCATTATTTGGATTTAGCTCAATTAATTTGCTTAAATCTGACAACGAACCATCTAAATCATTTAATTCACCTCTTGCGGTTGCTCGACCAAGTAATGCATTTTGAAGTGTTGGATTAACAAAAAGTGCTTTATCAAAATAAGTAAGAGCTAGTTGAAAGTTGAAAAGCCTATTTTCGATTAAACCTCTATTTGAATATGCAAATGAATCGTAAGGAGATTTTGGTTGCAGTTCAATAGCTTGATCATAGTCAAGAGCTGCATCCTCATTTTTACCAATAGCGCTATTAGTATTGCCACGTAAATAAAAATTTAAAGCTATTTTTGGTGATATACGAATGGCCATATTAAAGTCATTTAATGCCAACTCAAAATTTTCTAATTGGTAGTACAGAATTGCATGCAAATGATAGTAATAGTCATGTTGAGGGTTTTGATTTATGGCTTCAGAATACAGTTGAATAGCGCTTTCATAATTACCAGCGTTTTCTTCAATTCTAGCTTGCTTAATCAAAGGACTAATTTCTATAGCCATTATTAATGCGCACTTTCCCAATTGCTACCCACGCCCACTTCAGCCAATAACGGCACAGATAATTTCGCTACATTTTGCATCAATGTTGGCAGGGTGTTTTTGACTAATTCAAGTTCACTATCAGGTACTTCCAGCACCAATTCATCGTGCACTTGCATGATTAACTTAGTTTGCAGCTTTTCTTCCCTTAACCATTTATCCACAGCAATCATGGCCAGTTTAATCAAATCTGCCGCAGTGCCTTGCATGGGGGCGTTGATGGCGGCGCGTTCGGCACCGTTTCTTCTTTGCACATTGGGGCTGTTGATTTCGGGCACCCATAATCGGCGGCCGAAATAGGTTTCAACGTAGCCTTGGGCTTTGGCGATTTCGCGGGTGTTTTGCATATATTCGCGCACGCCTGGGTAGCGGGCAAAGTAGCGCTCTATGTAGCTGGCGGCGGCGCTGCGTTCAATATTCAGGTTTTGCGCTAGGCCAAACGCGCTCATGCCGTAGATTAGGCCAAAGTTAATCACTTTGGCGTAACGGCGCTGTTCGTTGTCCACTGCACTGCGTTCAACGCCAAAAATCTCAGCGGCGGTGGCGCGGTGAATATCTTCATTATTGGCAAACGCTTCCAGCATGCCGGCATCTTGCGATAGGTGCGCCATAATGCGCAGCTCAATTTGTGAATAATCGGCAGAAACAATATGCGAGCCTTTGGGTGCAATAAAAGCTTCGCGTATACGACGGCCTTCTGCGCTACGCACAGGAATATTTTGCAAGTTGGGGTCTGAGCTGGCTAGCCTGCCAGTAATAGCGACGGCTTGGTTGTAGCTGGTATGCACACGGCCCGTTTGCGCGTTAATCATGCGCGGCAGTTTGTCGGTATAAGTGGATTTTAATTTCGCCAAGCCGCGATATTCCAGCAAAACTTTGGGCAGCGGGTGGTCTAGCGCTAATTCCTGCAATACGTCTTCATCGGTACTTGGCGCGCCAGAAGGGGTTTTTTTGGTGGATTTAATGCCTAATTTATCAAACAAAATTTCTTGTAATTGCTTAGGGCTGCCTAAGTTAAAAGGCTGGCCCGCCAACTCATAGGCCTGATTTTCCAGCGCCACCAATTTTGCGCCAATTTCATTGCTTTGAATATTCAACATATCGCGGTCTATCAACACGCCATTGCGCTCAATGGTAAATAAAATCTGCGAACTTGGCATTTCAATTTGGCTGTAAATAAAGTCTAATTTGGCATCTGCGGCCACTTGCGGATACATGGCCTGATGCAGCTGCAAGGTAATATCGGCATCTTCTGCCGCGTATTCGGCCGCCACTTCTACCGTCACTTGGTTAAAGCTAACCGCTTTTGCCCCTTTACCAGCCACCTGTTCAAAACTAATCGGCGTAATGCCTAAATGGCGCTCACTTAAGGCATCCATACCGTGCGTTTTGTGCGATTCAAACACATAAGATTGCAGCATGGTATCGTGCGCAATACCGTTTAAAGTAATGCCATGATTGGCTAAAATATGTTGGTCGTATTTTAAATTTTGGCCTACTTTTTTAATGTCAGCGTTTTCTAAAATCGGTTTAATTTTATTTAGCGTTTCTGCAAAATTTAGCTGCTCTGGCGCATCAAAATAATCATGCGTTAGCGGTAAATAAGCGCCACTACCTGCCTCAACACTAAACGATAAACCCACAATTTTTGCGGTCATCGGCTCTAAAGAAGTGGTTTCAGTATCCACACAAATTAGCGTTGCAGATTGCAGTTTTGCCAGCCAAATGTCTAATTGTTCATTTGTTAATATGGTTTCAAAATGGCGGGTGGTGATTGCTTGGTAATGGATTATTGATGGTGAATGAGCGGCTGGATTCTTCGCTGCATTCAGAATGACAGATGAGGGTGATGTTGTATTGCCAAATAAATCGCCTGTTTGCTGGCTATTTGTTGCGCTATCACTTTTTAATTCTGGGCTAGCTTCAGCCAATTCGCGTTGCCATGTTTTAAAATCAAACCTGTCATACAACGCCGCCAGTGTGGCTTTATCTTGGCTTTGCAGCATTAGCGATTCAAAGCTGGCAGGCATACCTTCAAATTTATCTAAATCGCATTTAATTGTTATTAGCTCGCGGCCTGTTGGCAGCCAAGCTAATGATTTTCTTAGGTTTTCACCCACCACGCCGCCAAATTTATCGGCGTTAGCGATAATATTATCTAGCGAGCCGTATTCTTGCAGCCATTTTAAGGCGGTTTTTGGGCCGACTTTTTCAACGCCTGGCACGTTATCAACCGTGTCGCCAATCAATGTTAAATAGTCCACAATTAATGCTGGTTTTAAGCCGAATTTCGCCTCAACGCCTGCAATATCCAGTATTTCATCGCCTCTTCTAAAGGCATTGGGCATGGTGTTAATCACTGTTACATGCTCATTCACCAGCTGCGAAATATCTTTGTCGCCAGTGCTGATAATCACGCGCAAGCCTTGTTTTTCGGCTTGTTTGGCCAAGCAGCCAATCACATCATCGGCTTCTACGTTATCCACCATTAACAGCGGCCAGCCCATGGCTTTAATTGCTTCATGCAGCGGCTCAACTTGGCTGCGTAAATCGTCTGGCATGCTGGGACGATTGGCTTTGTACTCAGGGTAAATGTCATCTCTAAAGGTTTTGCCTTTTGCATCAAACACACACGCGCTATAATCGGCAGGGTAATCTTTGTGCAATTTTCGCAGCATGCTCAATACGCCGCGAATGGCGCCAGTGGGCTCGTTGGCCTTGTTGCGCAAATCGGGCAGGCCGTGAAATGCGCGATACAAATAAGAAGAACCATCAACAAGCAATAACGTTTTCATAGGCGTGAGATAATATATTTAGTTAATAAACAGAATTTATTGAGTCGATAAAATGATAAAAAAATTACCACAAATAACCGAATCAGAATTACTCAATGGCGCAAGCACAGAAACGGAATCCTGGCATGCTTTTGAGATTATGGCAGAATTTGTGGACGCGACCGAAAGGTTAAAAGAAATTACGCCGGCCGTTTCTATATTTGGTAGCGCGCGCACCAAGCCAGATCACCCGTATTATCAATTAACCGAAGACATTGCGCGCTTGTTATCAGATGCTGGTTTTAGCGTGATTTCTGGCGGTGGGCCGGGCATTATGGAAGCCGCTAATAAGGGCGCTTATGCTGGTGTTGGGCCAAGTGTGGGCTTAAATATTGAGTTGCCGTTTGAACAAAAAGGTAATGATTTTCAAGATATTGATATTAAATTTAAATACTTTTTTATGCGCAAGGTGATGTTTGTAAAATACGCCAGCGCTTATGTGGTGATGCCGGGCGGTTTCGGCACTTTAGATGAATTAATGGAAGCAATTACGCTGGTGCAAACCGGTAAATCGCGCAAAATCCCCATTATTTTGGTGTGCAAAGATTATTGGGCCGGCTTGGTAGATTGGCTTAAAAATAGCATGGTGCTGGAAGGCATGGCATCTGAGCAAGATTTGGCGTTAATACAAATGATTGATGACCCCAAAGAGATTGTGAATGCCATCTTTAAACATTACGAATTAACCGGATTTGAGCTGACGCCAGCTGAACGTAAAATTCAGCTATATTTATAAGCAACAGCCGTTTTACCCTGCATTTTTAACGCGCTTTTGTTAGAATGAATTAACTTAATTATTCTGGCGGCAAAATCCATATGTTAGCGATGCAAAAACTTAAATTAGCACTGCCAATATTGGCTGTGTCACTATTGCTTGCAAGCCCTAGCTTTGCTGCGCAGCCTAGTAATTTAGAGCCGCTAGAGCAAGTGCAACCACCACCAAAAGTAATGGATGGCGAGGCGTTGGATGACCCCGCGATTGAGCCGCAAATTACTATTCGCAAAAAAGGCAAAGAAACCATTCAGGAATACCGCATTAACGGTGAAATGTACATGATGAAAGTAACGCCTGAGCATGGCGTGCCTTATTATTTGCATAAAGAAGATTCTAACGGCGCTTGGGTAAACGTTGGGCCAAACCCACCATTAAGCGTACCAAAATGGATTATTTTTAGATTTTAAAGCCAGGTTTTAATTTAATGTTAGCTTTTAATTTGAAGTCAGCTTTTAACTTAAAGTAAGCTTTTAATCTGGCTATCTTTCAAAATAATCTTATTTAACAACGTGTTAGGAGGGCAGTGCCCTCTTAATTTTTATGTAGAGCAAAATGTCTGTTTTTACTACCCTTAATTTAGAAGAAGTACGCACTTGGCTGCGCGATTTTGAGCTTGATGAAATTGTAGAGCTTAAAGGCATTGCCGCCGGTATTACCAATACCAATTACTTTGTCATTACGCAAAATAATCGCTATGTATTAACGATTTTTGAGAAAAATACGCTAGACGAATTGCCTTATTTTGTCGATTTAATGGCTCATTTGGCGCAGCACCATATTCTGTGCCCAACGCCAATTGCGGATAAAAATGGCGTTGCCTTGCATCTGCTAAAAAATAAGGCAGCATTAATGGTGAGCTGCCTCAAAGGCAAAGACATTGCCACACCCAATTTGGCGCAAGTGGCGCAGGTGGCGACTACTCTGGCCAATATGCATGTGGCTGGCCAGCAATTTACGCAACAAGGCCATAATCAACGCGGGCAAGATTGGTTTATTAAAACCGCAGAATTAGTGCTGCCAAAAATGTTAACTGCTAGTGATAGCAAATTGTTGCAAACAGAATTAGTGTATCAATTAAGTGTTGATACTAGCCAGCTGCCGCGCGGCGTGGTGCATGGCGATTTATTCCGCGATAATGTGTTGTTTGACGATGAGCAATTAGGCGGCTTTATTGATTTTTATTATGCCTGCAACGATGTGCTGGCGTATGACGTGGCGATTGCGGTTAATGAATGGTGTTTGCATCATAATGGCAGCGATTTAGGCAATATTGACCATGAAAAATTAAGCCATTTCTTAGCCGAATATCAACGCGTAAAGCCGTTTTCAGCGGCAGAGCAGCAACTGTGGCCCACTTTATTGCGCCGCGCCGCGCTACGTTTTTGGTTATCGCGTTTATACGATTTTTATTATCCTGCCGATGGCGCGTTAACGCACACCAAAGACCCAAACCATTTTAAACATATTTTACAGCAACATATTGCGCTGGCTAAAAGCCATTAAGCGCACAGGAAATCATCATGGCAATCTTAGAATCGCGCACTAAAACAGGCATTAGCTGGGTAAAAGAAAGCGTGGCATTATTTAAAACCGCGCCGCGTAAATGGCTGCTATTGGGCTTGGCTTATGTGGGGCTATTTATGATGCTGCCATCTATTCCTGGCCTGCAGTTTTTTGCCTTTTTCTCAATTTTGTTGTGGCCGGTTTTTTTGGCCGTAGCCATTATGCTGTACCGCAATGCCGATATGCAAAAGCAGCAAACCTTAAACGAAGTGATTGAGTTGGTTAAGCCTAAAATCCCATCACTAATGGCACTGGGCGGCATTTGTTTGCTGTATGGCATCGTGGTGAGTTTTATTTTAAATAGCGATATTGAAGGCCTGCTTAAATTTACTCAAGGCAAAGACGAAATGACCGAATCGCAAGCCATGCTGATGATGCAAGCCATGATTCCCTTGCTGCTTAAATTAAGCTTAATGTTAATACCGTTAATGATGGCGACTTGGTTTTCGCCCATGTTGATTGCGTTTAACAATTATGGCGTGATTAAAGCGATTAAATCCAGCATCGCAGGCTCACTGCAATACATGGTTGCCTTAGGCGCATCATGGTTAATGCTAACCGCAGGTATTGTAGGCGCCATGCTGTTGGTAGGCATTGTAGTTGGCATCATTAGTAGCTTGGCGCCACTGCTAGGCCAAATGCTCACCTCATTATTGGTGTTTGGCTGCTTATTATTGGCCACCACATTAATGCTGGCGTTCCAATATGTTAGCTATCGCGATGTGTTTAGAGCGGCCTAATTAGATTATGCATGGGCTTTGGCGATGCATTGTTTTAGGCATAGCTTTGAGTGTTTTGGCGGCTTGCGATGGCTTAACCGATAAGCAAGATTCACCTGATTCTGATTTAAAAGTAGTGATTATTCGGCATGCCGAAAAGCCCACATCTGGCGGTGATAATTTATCTTGCCAAGGGCAAAATCGCGCCACAAACCTGCCCGAAATTATCACCAAAAAGTTTGGCAAGCCCGATTATATTTATGTGCCTGCGCTTAAATCGGCCAAGTCGACAGCTCACAGCCGCATGTTTCAAACCGCCACGCCGCTGGCGATTAAATACGATATTGCCATTAACAGCAAATACAGCGAAACCGATTATGCCGATATCGCTAACAGCGTATTTAAAAAAACCGGCACGGTATTAATGGTTTGGAGTCATAGCGAAATACCGGCATTGGCTGAGGCGCTTGGTGTGAGTGATGCGCCTGATTGGCAAAAGCTAGATTTTGATGGCGTGTGGGTTTTAACGTATGCCGATAAAAAACCGCTGTTAAGCAAAGATGTTGAAGGGATTAATCCATCGCTTGATTGTAATTTTTAACAAAAAAATCAACTCTCACCGTCATTCTGAGCGCAGCGAAGAATCCATAGCAAGGATACAAAAACTGGATTCTTCAGCTAATAAAACTCAAACTAAAAATGAAGGCTAGAGTTATATTTTCTCTAACTTAGCGTATTCCATCGCCAAGGTTTTTAAGCCGTTACTGCCAAAATTAATCTTAATCACCAAATTAGCCGCATTGCCCTCATAGCTCACCACAACGCCTTCACCAAATTTATTATGCCGCACACCTTGGCCAATTTTGTAGGGGTAATTATTGGTGTTTTGGGCAACAGGCTTTGCATAATTTTCAGCGTAATTATTACTCTGTCTGGCTATTGGCTTGCTATTTAGCCGCTTTAATAGCGCTTCTGGAATCTCATCTAAAAAGCGCGATGGAATGCCGTAACGCACTTGGCCGTGCAACATGCGGCTTTGCGCATGGCTTAAATACAATCGCTGGCGCGCGCGCGTAACTGCCACATACATCAAACGGCGCTCTTCTTCTAAGCCATTGTTTTCGCTTAAACTATTTTCGTGCGGGCAAAGGCCTTCTTCTAATCCGCTAATAAAAACTGCTTTAAATTCCAAGCCTTTAGACGCATGCACCGTCATTAATTGCAGCGCATCGTAACCAATGGTGGCTTGGTGGTCGCCTGCCTCTAAGCTGGCATGCGTTAAAAATTGCGTCATCAAATCTTGTTCAGTGTCGCCATCTACATTGTTATGGTTGCCAAATGCTTGGTTGGTAAAGGCTACCGCCGCCGTCACCAATTCATCTAAGTTTTCAATGCGGTCTTCGCCGTCTTTGTCGTTTTGGTAGTGCGCTTTTAAGCCAGAAAATGTAGTGGCCAGCTCTGCTACTTCGGGCAAAGTAATGCCATAAGCTTGGTCGGTCATTTCGCGGATTAATGCCACAAAGCCTTCTAAACCTTTGCCACCCGCCTTACCGTTACCTACTTTATTTAATGCCGCTTGCCATAAGCTGCAATCATTTTGGCGCGCGCCTTCTTGCAATTGTTCAAGGCTACGTGCGCCTATGCCGCGTGCAGGGAAATTAATCACGCGCAACAACGCCGTATCGTCATTGGCATTTGCCATCAAACGCATATAGGCCAGCGCATGCTTCACTTCGGCACGTTCAAAAAATCGCAAACCGCCATACACGCGGTAGGGCAGGTTGGCGGAAAATAGGGCATGCTCTAATATGCGTGACTGCGCATTGCTGCGATACAACAGGGCCATATCGGCCAGCGGCGTGCCTTCACTTTGCAACATTTTTACTTCATCAACGATAAACTGCGCTTCATCATTGTCGTTATAGGCTTCATAAATTCTAACCGGTTCGCCAGCGCCTGCGCTTGTCCATAAGTTTTTGCCTAAGCGATTTTTATTATGCGAAATAATCGCGTTGGCGGCATCTAAAATATTGCTATGGCTGCGGTAATTTTCTTCTAATTTAACGATATTCTGCACATTGAAATCGGTTTCAAAATCGCGCATATTGCCCACGCGCGCACCGCGAAAACCGTAAATGGATTGGTCATCATCGCCCACTGCAAATAAACAATTGTTAGTGCCCGCTAACAATTTAAGCCACAGGTATTGCAGCTTGTTTGTATCTTGAAACTCGTCTACTAAAATATATTGAAAGCGGCTTTGGTAATGATTGCGAATGCGCTCATCGCGGCTTAAAAGCTCATAGCAACGCAATAATAATTCGGCAAAATCTGCCACACCTTCACGGTTACATTGCTTGTCATACTCTTCATAAATCTCACGCAACTTTTGGCTGTGGCCGTCATAGGCGTCTACTTTATTGGCGCGCAGGCCTTCTTCTTTGCAGCTATTAATAAAGCCTTGCACTTGTTTAGGCGCGTATTTTTCATCATCCACGTTCATCAATTTCATCAAACGTTTAATGCTAGATAATTGGTCAGCCGTATCTAAAATTTGAAAGGTAGAAGGCAAACCCGCTTCGCGATGATGGGCGCGCAACAGGCGATTACACAAGCCATGAAAAGTGCCAGCCCACATACCGCGCGTGTTTATCGGCAACATGGCGGTTAAGCGCGTTAGCATTTCTTTGGCTGCCTTATTGGTAAAGGTAACCGCCATCAAACCCATAGGCGAAATCTGCCCTGTTTGAATCAACCAAGCAATGCGCGTGGTTAATACGCGGGTTTTACCGCTGCCAGCACCGGCTAAAATAAGCGCCGATTGATGCGGTAGCGTAACGGCTTCCAGTTGTTTGTTATTTAGGCCAGTGAGAAGAGAATCTTGATTTTGCATGCCAATATTATCGCATGTGAGGTGGTGAAAGCGGGGATGAAAAAATCATAAAAAAGCAAAGATAGACTGAACTAACCCCGATTTAGGGCCTCTGAAACTACATGAAAGCTAAGTTGATGCTTAGTTTTCTTTCCGCTTCTTTCCTCCCTGAGCGGAAGCCTTAGACATTGAGGCCTTTTAACCCCGATTTAATCCCCTTAATCGGGGTTTTTTTTGGCTTGCGTTAATTTGTTACTAACTTGTACAAAGTGTAAACAAGTTGTAAATAGATGGCAAGCGCTTTGTTTAACGATTTATATTGTTTTGAGTGCAGTTAAGAGGGCGAAACCAAAACATTAAAGCTGCCAATTAATCGGCGAGTGGCCTTGTTGAACAAGGTATTGATTAATTTGTGAAAATTGGTGATTACCAAAAAAGCCGCGATGCGCGGATAGCGGTGAAGGGTGCACAGATTTAAGTACTAAATGTTTAGTTTCATCAATAAAAGCGCCTTTTTTCTGCGCGTAACTGCCCCACAATACAAACACCAAACCTTTGCGCTGTGCGTTTAAAGCCGCAATTGCCGCATCTGTAAAACTTTCCCAACCTTTGCCTTGATGCGCGCCTGCTTTACCCTGCTCAACTGTCAGCGTTGCATTCAATAACATAACCCCTTGCGTAGCCCATGGAGTTAAATCACCGTTTCGACTCATCTTGATATTCAAATCAGCCGCAATTTCTTTAAAAATATTCATTAAAGAAGGCGGTGGTGCAATGCCATTTGGCACAGAAAAGCTTAAGCCGTGCGCCTGTGGCATACCATTACCATCTTGACCATGATAAGGATCTTGCCCAATAATCACCACCCGCACTAGCTCAAAAGGTGTGTGATTAAACGCATTAAAAATCAATGGGCTGGGCGGATAAATTATTTTGCCGGCCGCTTTTTCATCTTTTAAAAAATCCCGCAATGCTTGTATATACGGTTTTTCAAGCTCATTGCCTATCACGGCCAGCCAAGATGGGTGCAATTGGCCCGTTTTTTGTAATGTCATATTAGGATTTAAAAATTGAAGGTAAAACGATTGTAACAAGTAATTAGGTTTAATAATTTTATGGCTTTGCGCCAGGAAACCATTCTGTGTGACTATCGCCGCCACGACCCCAATACATTACGCGTTTGCCGCGCAAAAAAGCCATATAGCCTTGCACGCCAGCATTCATCACGCGCTTGGTAAAATCCTTGTAATGTTGCCCATTTTGTTGGCTATCTAAAATGGCGGCTTTAAGCGCATCAACATCAAAATCGGCCGCAATACTGGGTAAGTTTTCGTAAGAGATTGGCGTTTTAATCATCTCGCCAGTGGCGCTGTAAAAGGTTTTTTGCAAGGCCACATAATCCACGTGATAATACTCAACGCCTGTTTCAATTAATCGCCCAACAATCTCTGCAAATGCCATGCTGCCATCAAGCGTGGCGCGTGCTGCTTCGGCAACAATTTCAGATTTCATTTTTAACCTTTAACGTATTAAACGCTATCGTAAAGTGGCCATCCTAATTCAGCGATTTAAATGCGTCAAACAGCGCATTGCAAAAAATCGTTAACGCCAATTTTTAGCTAGTTATCCTTAACGGAATATCTGAAATATGCATGATTTTTTTGGGATTATCACAACCAATGCCGCTAAGCGCGCTGGCAATGGAGTTAAATATGGCCGATGGATATTGGCATGGCCCAATAATAATCTTATCAATCATGTCTTTAAATTGCAGATTATAAGGATGTGAATCAGCCACTCTGATTTTTAGAATTTGTTGAGGTGTGCCATTAATGGTTTCAATTTCATGATGAATTAAATGGCTGTGAATAGAGGCGGTGGCTGTCAATCGCCACTCTTTTTCTTCTGCAAACCCAATGTGCTTATTAAACAAAGCAGCAAACCTTAAAATGTTGAATATAAATAGCTCTAAACTGGCGTTGGGCAAGGTTTTAATGGCGCTAATATTATTGGTGATGGATTCGGTTAAGCGGGCAATTTCTTGCTTGATTTTAGCTGGCTCAAGATAAGCAACAGAGCTGAAATCTAAGCCATAGTTTGAAATAGTATTAAAAAACTCTTGTTTAAACACAATCGCCACGCCCGTGTTGGCACCGTAAGCTCGCCACATCGATAATTTGCCAATGTCATCCTCTTTAAATTCATGCTCAGAAAAACTAGACACATAAAAATCATTTTTAATAATAGGCGCCCAACTTTTAAAATTGGTATACGTACTATCAAAAGTACCAGTAGCGATTTCATTAAAAACCTGCCTCATTTCTTGGCCTTCTGAAGACTCTTCAAACAACTTGATTAAAAAGTGTTTGCCATGCTCAAACTCATTATAGTCACTCATTAAAGCCACATTACGCAGCCAAATTTCTTGGCTTTTAATCATTTTAAAAGCCGTATCGGCACAAGTGTAATGCGCAAACCTAACGCCATCATCCTTAATGCGCCGATGCTGCCTATCGTGATAAGGAAAGAATATTTTATTAAAGTCTGGTGGTTGCATAAAAGCGACCCTTCAATAAAGCGCGAAAATAAACTTGGCTGAAACTATTTCTATTGATTAATTGCGCCTAGATTAGCGACTTTAATGATTGCCGCATTGCCTATTAAATTAACTAGTTTGTTGCCATTAATTTAGCGATTTTTCTTTAAGTGACAACCATTTAAATTAATATATACACAATATTTATATAAAGGTACGTTTTAAAATGAATAACAATCTAAAAATAACAATATTAAGCATGAGTATTTTATCGATGAGTTTAGCTGGATGCGCGGGGCAAATGAGCATGGGTGACGCAGGTGCTAAAACAGTCGCCACAGGCTCTGCCGCTGGCAGCAACGCACAAAATGCCAATTCAAAACTAGAGCATTGCGACAGACCAATTGGTACATTAGCCGTAATTGAAGACCAAAATGCGTTGTGGTACAGCCAATTAACGCGTACTTATAATTTGGGTTCAACAGTGCTTGTCATCAAATTACTGGTGCAACAATCAAACTGTTTTGTAATTGTAGACCGTGGTGCAGGCTTGCAAATGGGTATGAGTGAGCGCGCATTAGATGATACTGGCGAAATGCGCAAAACCAGCAAAATGCACAAAGGACAAATTGTAGCGGCCGATTACGCGCTAAATCCATCCATTACTTTTAGCAGTAGCGATACTGGCGGCGTTGGTGCTGCAATTGCTAACTACGGCGGCGGTTGGTTAGGCTTATTGGCAGGTGGCCTTAAATTTAAAGAGGCAAGTACCATGCTGACTTTATCGGATAATCGTTCAAGCGTTCAATTAGCATCAGCAGAAGGCAGCGCCAAAAACACCGATTACGGAATTTTTGGTGGCGCGTTTGGCAGCTCATTAGGCGGCACCGCTGGCGGATACTCTAAAACGCCAGAAGGCAAAGTGATTGTCGCGGCATTTACCGATTCATACAACAACATTGTGCGCGCCGTAAGAGACTATAAAACACAGTCCGTTAAAGGCGGCTTAGGCGCTGGCGGTAATTTAGCGATTCAAGGTGAAGATGACCAAGGTGAGCATGAGCCAGCACCAACGAAAAAAGTAATCATGGTATAGGCTTTATTTAAATAATGTAAAAACCTCGCTTAAGCGAGGTTTTTACATTGAAGATAATATGATATGGTGTTTTTTAGATTTTGTAGGGTGGGTCACTTTTGACCCAAGCGGATAGTAACTTTATATCCAACTAACTTCTCAATCATCTCCAAACTCTGCCGTTTGTTCTACACCATTTCCAGCCCATTCAATTGCATAGCTGCCTAAAGCAACCTGCTTATGAAAAGATGAATAAGGCCAATCTTGCACACTTTTCACCAAACCATGTTTTACAGGGTTGAAATGGCAATAATCCATGTGTTTTTGATAATCATTATCGTCACGTATTTGGTGCTCCCAAAATCTGCTTTGCCACAAAGTCGCTTCTTGATGCTTGATCTTAGAGGCATTTAGCCATTCAGCGCGATTTAAAATGACGCCACATTCGCGCGTGACATAGCGTTTGATTAATTGCCAACGTAACGAAAAATTGGCATCGTTTTCAGGCAATGTCCAAATGGTATGTATATGGTCGGGCAGTAAAACCCAAGCATCCATTTTAAAAGGATATTGTGCTTGCACCTTGGTAATAGCATTTCGTAAAGCGTAACGCACAGGTTCATCACATAAAAAGCCTTGGCGGCGATACGTCACCACAGTGAAAAAGTAAGTGGCATTTTGCGTGTTGGCGCGTCGATAGTGTGACATGCAACGATTTTAGAAGATTTTCCAAATAGGTCAAAAATAAACACAATTATTGGTGTGAATAGTTTTTAAGTAGGGTGGGTTCTTGAACCCACGCGGATGTGGAAATTAAAAAGTTGCAGCGCGTGGGTCACAAGTGACCCACCCTACAAGGCTAAGACACATGATTACTTAAGAATGGAAATTGCGGAATGCACACTTCTTTTACGTTGTGGGAGATGTTTTCATCACCAGATTCATGATTTGAAATGCAAAGGTAATAATTTTGGCCTTCATGCTTTGCAAATACAATCCACTCACCTGTAAGTTTGGAGCTTTTTGCTCTATTTTCTAGTGATTCGACCACTACTCTGTAAACCATTTCATCAATCATAGACATGGTAGCGGCAGCACTTTTTTTAGGGGCAAAGACTTCTAAAATAAGTTTTTCTAGCTTACCGCGAGCAAGCTGGTTTTTAATATTGTGAGCCAGTATGCTGGGGTGGGGTGCAAAAAAGTGTTTGTGCCAAAGACCAATCAGAGGTGCATGTTTGTAAGCTGAGGCTGGTTTTGTTTGAGGTGGCTCGTCCAATAAGCCTTCAAGAATTTTTATCTCATTAATAATGGAAGATGGACTAACACCATTCTTTTGTTCAAGCATCAATAAGTGAAAAACGAAAAGCCAGCTATAGCGATTAGGTATGATTTTTTCCAATTCGTGCAACTTGGAATATGCAACCAATTCTTCATTTTCTATTGTGCGTTTAGAAGAATTATCATGGACATTAAAACCGATTTCCATTTTCTATGGGTCCTAACTGAAAATTAATAACCTAATAGATTTACTATTTATCTTAAATTGTAAATCATAATAAAAAACCTCGCCGAAGCGAGGTTTTAATACTACGGAGTAGCAAGTTTGAATTTCGTAATTGCATCAACCTGCCACTAGGCAGATAAGTTGATGCAACATCAAAAAGCAATTACATCATACCGCCCATGCCACCCATACCACCCATATCACCACCACCCATCGGTGCGTCATCTTTTGGTAGTTCGGCAATCATGCAATCTGTTGTTAGCATTAAGCCAGCTACTGATGCGGCATTTTGCAATGCGCTACGGGTTACTTTTGTTGGGTCTAAAATACCCATTTCAATCATATCGCCGTAGGTTTCGTTAGCCGCGTTGTAGCCGTAGTTGCCTTTACCCGCTGCCACGTTGTTTACTACTACTGATGGCTCTACGCCTGCGTTTGCAGTGATTTGACGCAATGGTTCTTCAACCGCGCGCAATACGATTTTAATGCCAGCTTCTTGGTCTAAGTTGTCGCCTTTAACTAGTGCAATTGCATCACGTGCACGAATCAATGCAACGCCGCCGCCAGCTACAATACCTTCTTCAACCGCTGCACGTGTTGCGTGTAATGCATCTTCTACGCGGGCTTTTTTCTCTTTCATTTCAATTTCAGTTGTCGCGCCCACTTTAATTACCGCAACGCCGCCTGCTAATTTAGCAACACGTTCTTGCAATTTCTCTTTATCGTAATCACTGCTTGATTCTTCGATTTGCGATTTGATTTGTGCAATGCGTGATTTGATATTGGCTTCAACACCAGCGCCGTCGATGATAATGGTGTTTTCTTTACCCACTTCGATACGTTTAGCAGAACCTAAGTTTTCTAACGTTACGTTTTCTAGTTTCAAGCCAACTTCTTCAGCAATTACAGTACCGCCCGTTAAAATCGCGATATCTTCTAACATGGCTTTACGGCGATCACCGAAACCAGGTGCTTTAACTGCTGTGGTTTTTAAGATGCCGCGAATGTTATTCACAACCAATGTTGCCAGCGCTTCGCCATCAACATCTTCTGCAATAATCAATAATGGACGACCAGACTTAGCCACTTGCTCTAAAGTCGGTAGTAAATCACGGATGTTTGAGATTTTTTTGTCGTGCAATAATACGAATGGATTATCTAACAATGCAATTTGACGCTCTTGATTGTTGATGAAATAAGGTGACAAGTAGCCACGGTCGAATTGCATACCTTCAACTACGTCTAATTCGCTCTCTAAACCTGAACCATCTTCAACAGTAATAACGCCTTCTTTACCAACTTTGTCCATGGCATCGGCAATGATTTTGCCGATAGATTCGTCAGAGTTAGCTGAAATTGAGCCAACTTGCGCGATTTCTTTGCTGGTTGTACAAGGTTTTGATTGCTCTTTTAAATTGATAATCGCTGCTGCAACCGCTTTATCGATACCGCGTTTTAAATCCATTGGGTTCATACCAGCGGCCACTGATTTCATGCCTTCGCGAATAATCGCTTGCGCTAAAACCGTTGCTGTTGTTGTACCGTCACCAGCGATATCAGAAGTTTTTGAAGCCACTTCTTTAACCATTTGTGCGCCCATGTTTTCGAATTTGTCTTTTAATTCGATTTCTTTAGCAACTGAAACGCCATCTTTAGTGATGGTTGGCGCGCCGTATGAGCGCTCTAATACTACGTTGCGGCCTTTTGGGCCTAATGTTACTTTAACCGCATTGGCTAAAATATTTACACCGTTGGTCATTTTTTGGCGGACTTCATCGCCGAATCTTACGTCTTTTGCTGCCATGATTAACTCCTAAAATTGATACAATTCTTAATTGAAAAGCGGTTTGGTGAGGCGAAACGTGATGAGTGCAAGGCGCGTAAAACGAATTTGGCGAAGGCAGTACATTAAGTACGGCGAGTCAAAACGGCTTTACGCAACGCCGCAATCACGCGTTGCAGGCCACCAAATTACTCGACGATGCCCATGATGTCTTCTTCACGCATTACCAATAACTCTTCGCCATCCACTTTTACCGTTTGGCCGGCGTATTTGCCGAATAACACTTTGTCGCCAACTTTAACGTCTAGCGCATTGATTTTGCCGCTGTCATCACGTTTGCCGTTGCCCACTGCGGTAACCACGCCTTGATCTGGTTTTTCTGTGGCAGAATCAGGGATAACGATGCCAGATGCTGTTGTGCGTTCTTCTTCAGAGCGTTTTACAATAACGCGATCGTGTAATGGACGAATTTTCATTCAATTTCTCCTAATGGTTATGCTTTTGTTTAATATGAACAAAGTATAAAGTTGATAAAATTGCTTAGGCAATGCGGTATTTTAGCACTCGCATGCCTTGATTGCTAATATTGCGTTTAAGTTAGTTTTTTCAAGTACACGTTTAAAAATTAGTTAAAAATTTGCTTTAAAAGTTAGGATTATTTTGAAAGATTATTGTGACAACAGAAATTGAGCCAATCCAACATCAGCAAGTAGCGGCGATTCAGCAGATTAATTTGGGCTATAACGCCGAGCAAGATAGGCTGTTATTTCGCGTGGGGCTAAATGACAATACTGAACTGTTGGTTTGGTTAACCAGTCGTATCACCCAGTTATTATGGACTTTGCTAACCGGTGAGGCGCATTTGCCAACGGCTAATTCCATTCAGGCCGATTCGCCGCCAGAGCAAGCCGTAGCGCAATTTAAACAAGAAATGCAGGCTGCCGATGCCTTGCAAAAAATGGATTTTAAAACCGAATATCAGCCTCGCCCAGAAGTGCGCAACGATGGCGCGATGCTGGCGATTAATGCTTTGCTGATTCACGCTGAAAATAAACGGCCCAGCTTAGAGTTGCCTTGTTTAGAGGGGGTTTCGGTGCGCATTAATTTAAACCCAGAGCTCACTTTGGCCATGTGTAATATGTTGCAATTAGCCACAAAAGAGGCGGGTTGGGCGATTAGCGCGGCAGTGGCCGCGCCTGCGCAAAGCCCAATTGCTATTCAAAATGACGATAAAAAGGTGTTGCATTAATGCATTCAGTACAGCCAATAGACTATGTTCAATTAGGAAATAGCGATTTAAACGTATCTAGAATTTGTTTGGGTACGATGACGTTTGGCGACCAAAATAGCCAGCTTGATGCCAACAGCCAATTGGATTTTGCGCTTGCAAGTGGCATTAATTTTATTGATACCGCTGAAATGTACCCTGTCCCGCCAAAGGCCGAAACCTTTACCCGCACCGAAACCATGTTGGGCAATTGGCTAAAAACACAAAAGCGCGACCAGATTATTTTGGGCAGCAAAGTGGCAGGGCGTAATCGTGGCTTAAAGTGGATTCGTGGTGGCGATGATTCGCTGACCAGAACCAATATTCGCGCGGCGATTCATGATTCTTTAAAGCGTTTGCAAACGGATTATATTGATTTATACCAATTACATTGGCCAGAACGCAACGTGCCGCTTTTTGGGCAATATCAGTTTGATCCAAAATTAGAATTAGACGCAGATGGCAAGAAAAAAACGTGGGTGAGCATTGAAACGCAATTAGAAACGCTGGCCGAATTGATTAAAGAGGGCAAAGTGCGCGCCGTTGGATTAAGTAATGAGCAACCGTGGGGCGTGATGGAATTTTTGCGCATTGCAAAAGCGCACGATTTACCGCGTGTGGCGACTATTCAAAATTGCTATAACCTGATGAATCGCACCATGGATGCAGGGATGAGCGAAATTCTGTATCGCGAACAATTGAGCTTGCTTGCCTATTCGCCATTGGCTTTTGGGCATTTATCGGCCAAATATATTGATGACCCACAAGCGGCTGGCCGTGTAACGCAATTTTTGGGTTATGCGCAACGCTACAAAAAACCCAGCGTGCCAACCGCCAGCGCCGCTTATGCCAAATTGGCGCGTGCGCATGGTTTAACGCCTACGCAATTGGCTTTAAGTTTTGTTTATCACCGCTGGTTTGTGGCTAGCACCATTATTGGCGCCACCAATATGGCGCAATTGCAAGAAAATATAGCCGCGTATCAGATGAAATTAAGCGATGAAGTATTGGCCGAAATTGAGCAGATACACTTAACCATGATGAACCCCGCGCCATAAAGCAAACATGACGCATTAAGCTTGCGCATGTAAAATACAGGCTTCAATCTTAATTAAAAAAAACAATATGTCCCAATTACCCGCTTGTCCGCAATGCCAATCTAGTTTTACTTACGAAGGTTCTGGTGCAGATGCTGGCCAATTTATTTGCCCAGAATGTGCGCATGAATGGAGTAAAGAAGGGCCTGTTGATGGCGGCGAAATTAGCAAAGTGATTCGCGATGCCAATGGCAATATTTTGCAAGATGGCGATACGATTACGGTGATTAAAGACCTTAAAGTAAAGGGTTCGTCATCGGTAGTAAAAGTGGGTACTAAAGTTAAAAATATCCGTTTGGTGGATGGCGACCATGATATTTTTTGCAAAATTGATGGCTTTGGCGCGATGAAATTGAAATCGGAATTTGTTAAAAAAGCCTGATTATTTATAAGGTTACAACTGGCAATAAAAAAGGCATATTAATAAATATGCCTTTTTTCAATCACTTAAAGAAACTTTTAGACTAACTTTACACCAATTTCAAAGTACCCTTCATCATCATCGAATGGCCTGGGAAAGAGCAGTAAAACGTATATTTATCTTTAGCGTTCAGTTTTTTAACATCTAATTTAGCTGATGTTTTTTCGCCGCCGCCAATAATGCTGGTGGCCAACAATACGCGTGAATCTTTGGCTTTTACATAATTTGATGCTAAGCCTGCTTTGCTACCATCTTCTAAAACAGCTTTTTGATCCGCCTCTTTAGAAACCACTAAATTGTGACCCATAACAGCCTTGGGCATAGTGCCTGCAGCATTCAGGTTAATCGTAAAATCTTTGCAGCTTTTTGGTACATCAATATTTTTGGCGCTGTAAACCATGCCAGCTGAAACTTCTACATCAATTGAGCAAGCCGCGGCTTGGGCAGTAGATGAAAAAATAAAGGCCGAAATAGATGCCGATAATAAGGCGGGTAATGTTTTGTTTTTGAATAGCATGATGGATTTCCTAAAGAGTTAACAACAAAATTGATAATACTCAGAGCGTGTAATTTACGGCTTGGTTCAATCATCGGCAAGTTTATCGATATAACTTTATCGATGTAAGTTTATTAAGGCAAAACAATATAAAAAATGAAAAGTTATATATTGCGTACAATACAAATATTACCTAAAGATTTTTAATAAGGATATTTATGCGACAGCGCATGAACAACGTTTTAACATTGCTGATGTTGACAAGCAGTTTTGCCGGCCTATCTTTAAGCCTTCAGGCGAAAGAAATTTTAACGGTTGAGCAGGCCATGTTTCACTGCAAAACGACGTATCCATCGCAATTTGAGTCAAAAAAGCGCTTGGCTTGTTTTGATAGCATTAGCACGCCAGCCATTGAAACCGTGGTTAAAGAAGCGGTTGCCGATGTTAAGGCGGTAGAAAATAGCGTTGAAGCAAGCGCTGCAAAAATCGAAATTCCTTTAGCAGAAGAAATACCCGTAAAAGTGGGCGCTAAAGCGATTAAAAAAACCAATCGTGATTTAGGTTATTTAGAAAGAAAATGGCGCTTAACTTCTGAAGGTGATTGGGATATTAGCGATTTTGAAACGTATAAATCCAATTATTTATTGGTGACCAATACCAGCGATATTAATAATTCGCCGCAAAGCCCAAGCCGCGCCAATACTGCTTACCGTAATTTAGACCCTAATGATTTAAAGTTTCAATTAAGCTTGAAATCAGAATTATTAAACAATATTCCGCTGATTCGCGATTTGCCGCATGTAACCAGTTCGCGCTTGTGGGGCGCTTACACACAGCAATCGTATTGGCAGCTTTTTAACGCCAACGCCTCTAGGCCACTGCGCGAAAATAATTATGAGCCAGAATTAATCTTATCACTTGGTATTGATAATGAAGTGGATGGCGAAGAGAAAGCTTACATTCCTAGAATGATCAATTTAGGCTTGGTGCATCAATCCAATGGCCGCGATAATCCATTATCCAGAAGCTGGAATCGGATTTATTTAGAAAGTGGTTTTGAGCTAACGGATAGGCTTTCTTTATTGGTGCGGCCTTGGTGGCGCATTCCTGAGAGCGAAAAAGAAGACGATAATCCGGATATTGAAAAATTTATGGGTTATGGCGATATGACCGTGCGATGGGAAACCGAAAGCCGCAAAACCGCGGTTTCAGTGCTTTTGCGTAATAATCTCAGAAGCGATAACAAAGGTTTTGCACAACTTAGTGTGCAACAACGCGTGTTTAACAACCCGTATATTAAGTTACATTTAATGGCTTCAACCGGCTATGGCGAAACCATGTTGGATTACAACCATTCGCAAAATGTATTTGGCTTTGGTATTTCGCTGGGCGAATAATTTTTGACGCGATGAAAAAAAGGTGTTACTTTGGTAACACCTTTTTTATTTTAAGGAAAACATCATGGCAACCACCAGCTTAAAACTACCCGATGAGCTAAAACAGCGCGTGAATGCGCTGGCAGCGCTTGCCAACAAAAGCCCGCATGCGTTTATGGTGGATGTAATTGCAGAACAAACGGAACGCGCTGAAAAACGTCATGCTTTTATAAGTGGCGCCTTAGCTGCAAAAAAAGATTTTGATGAAACAGGTTTAGCATTTGATGCTGAAGAAGTGCACGCTTACCTTCGCGCAAAAATTCAAGGCCAAAATCCTGCGCCACTTATACCCAAGAAATATAAATAATCCATAACAGGCATGATTAAGCTTGCATATCACACTGTTGCGCAGCAAGACATGGCGCGATTGGTCGATTTTTTAATCGAAACAGATATTGAGACTGCTTTAGACACATTTGCTATTATTGACGATGGTGTTTCACTTCTGTTAAATCATCCCAAAATAGGCAGACCAACAGAATTTAAAGGCCTGCGTGAGTTGGTCATTTCACGCGGTAGTACTGGGTATGTTGCGTTGTATGAATTTGATGAACTGCGCGATATTGTCATTATATTAAGAGTAAAGCATCAACGAGAAGATAGCTTTTTTGACTAAACTATAACCAGACAAACTTAATGACCATTCAAAGCCTTTTAACCCGCAGCCTGCAATCGGTGTGGCATCCTTGCACGCAGATGAAGCAGCACGAGAATTTTCCGCTAATCCCAATTCAAAAGGGGGAGGGCGTATGGTTGATTGATACCGATGGTAATCGTTATTTAGATGCTGTGAGTAGCTGGTGGGTGAATTTGTTTGGGCATAATAATCCGCGTATTAAAGATGCGATTAAGCAGCAACTTGATACGCTAGAGCATGTGATGTTGGCTGGTTTTACGCATGAGCCAGTAGTGCAATTATCAGAAAAGTTAGCCAAACTCACTGGTTTGGGCCATGCGTTTTATGCCAGTGACGGTGCTAGTGCTACTGAAATTGCGCTTAAAATGAGTTTTCATTATTGGCGTAATTGCGGTAAACCCAATAAAACGCAATTTATTAGCCTGCAAAATAGCTACCACGGCGAAACGCTAGGTGCGCTGGGCGTAACCGATGTGGCTATTTTTAAAGATACTTACGCGCCTTTATTAATGCAATCGGCACAAATGCCAAGCCCCGATTTTAGGCTGGCTGATGCAGGCGAAAGTGCGGAAGACTTTGCGCTACGCTGTGCGGATGCCTTAGAACAATATATCAGCGCCAATCATGCGCAATTAGCCGCTTTTATTATTGAGCCGCTTGTGCAATGCGCGGCTGGCATGGGCATGTATCACCCCATTTACTTGCGCCGCGCGCGCGAAATCTGCACGCAATATCAGGTGCATTTAATTGCCGATGAAATTGCGGTTGGCTTTGGCCGCACCGGTAGTATGTTTGCCTGTGAACAAGTAGAAATGTCCTTTGACAGGCTCAGGACGAACGGCTTTTTGAGTGACTTTGATAAAATTAACACCGTTCGCCCTGAGCTTGTCGAAGGGTTGCCGCATGAAAATAAACAGACAGAAGTTTGCCAAATTGCTGATTTTATCTGCTTATCTAAAGGCATTACAGGCGGCTATTTGCCATTATCTTGCGTGTTAACAAAAGATGAAATCTACCAAGCTTTTTACCATGACAGCACAGCGCGCGGATTTTTGCATAGCCACAGCTACACAGGTAATCCGCTAGCCTGTAGCGCCGCGCTAGCCACGTTGGCAATATTCGAATCTGATAATGTGATTGCTGCAAACAAAGCTAAATCGGCTTATATTCAAGCAAAAATGCAAGTGCTCACTCAGTTTCCAATCCAGCATTTACGCCATCAAGGCATGATATCGGCCTTTGATGTCATCACACAAAATCCACATTTTGCTAAAGATTGTTATGCCGCCGCTTTAAGCCATGGCCTGCTGATTCGCCCAATTGGCAATACCATTTATTTTATGCCGCCTTACACCATTACAGAGCCAGAAATTGATTTTATGATAGCGGCAACCGTTAAAGTGTTGCAAAAGGTGCTATGAAGAAACTAGCTATTTTAAGTGCATTGTTGGCTTTATTATTAAGCGCAAATGCATTTGCAGAATTGCCCGTTTCAGTGGCGGAAGCGCTAAAAAAAGCAGGAATTCCACAATCTAGCGTTGGCGTTTATGTGCAGGCGTTAGATGCGGCAAGCCCCTTAATTAGCCATAACGCCAATAAAAGTTTTAATCCAGCCAGCGTGATGAAGTTGGTCACCACCAATGCCGCATTGGATTTATTAACGCCTGCCTACCGCTGGAAAACTGAAGTGTATCGCGATGGCGATGTTAATAATGGCGTGCTAAATGGCAATTTGATTATTAAAGGCTATGGCGACCCCAGCTTTAATGCGCAAGAATTTTGGCGATTATTAATGAGCGTGCAGCAAGCAGGCATTAGCAAAATTACTGGTAATTTAATCATCGATAAAAGTGTTTTTGCCCAAAATGTTGGCAACAGTAAAACCTTTGATAACGAAACTTGGCGCGCTTACAACGCATTGCCCAGCGCGTTTTTAGTCAATGGCCGCAATACCAGCTTTAAGTTTATCGCTACCGATTCATCAGTAGCGATTAATCAAGAATTTGCGCTGGCCGAAATTCAAATTGTGAATAATCTCACCTTAAGCCAGCAAGCATGTGGCGATTGGCGCAGCAATCTGCGTTATGAAATCAAGCCAATAAACGGCAAAACAGTGGTCACATTTAACGGTGGTTTTGCACCCGATTGTGGTGAACGCTACTTAGAATTAAGCGTGTTAAACGATGAGCAATATGCGTTCTACACCTTTAGAAAATTGTGGCGCGAATTGGGCGGAACGTTTGCAGGAAAATTGAAGGTTCAGGATTTACCAAACACAGCGATTAAAGTCACTGAGCAACTATCAGACCCTTTGGGCTACGTAGTGCGCGACATCAATAAATGGAGCAACAACATAATGGCCCGCCAGTTGTTATTAACATTGGCGCTTGAAAAACAAGGAACGCCCGCCACTGAGGCTAAAGCTGCTAGCGTAATTAAAGATTGGCTTAACAGCAAAAACATTAATACAGCAGAATTAGTCATTGAAAACGGCTCCGGATTATCACGAACCGAGCGTATCAATAGCGCGCATTTGGGCCAAATGTTAGTAAGCGCTTACCACAGCCCAGTAATGCCCGAATTGATGGCATCTTTACCCATATTAGGCTTGGATGGCACTACTGCCAAGCGACTAAAAACTAGCTCAAGCGCAGGCCGCGTGCATTTAAAAACGGGCTCTTTAGATGGCGTAAGCGCCATTGCAGGCTATGTTTTAGATGCGCAAAACAAACGCTACGTAATCGTTATACTGGTTAATCACAGCAACTCAGCCGCTAGTAAAGCGGCGCAAGATAGCTTAATAGAATGGGTTTATAAGCAAGCCAATTGATATTCTAGAATCCACTTTAATAGATACCCCCCCAAATGGGTGATTGATATATTTGTGCGAAAGTATAATCTAGCTTAATTGTTAATGCGCTAATCAAATCTGTTGCAATGCGCTCAATAGAAACTTTTTTAGTAAATATTTAATATTCATTTAGAGTTTCGTTGCATTGAGTATGAGACCCAAACGGTCTTTTGTAGGATTGATAGTACATGCTTTAATCTTTTTTAAAACTTTTATTTAATCTAAGGGGTAAAATTATGTATAAAATATTTCTGAAACAATTAGTTATTTCTCAGTTTGTATTAATGTCAGCTGTGGCATCAGCTCAAACCTTTACATTTACAAATGTAACTAACAATACTTTAGATATTGGTAGTCAGCTTTCAGTTGATATTAATGATGCAGGCGGGTCTGTGTTGTTTGACTTTAGTAATGATGTAGGTATCGCTTCAAATATAGCAGAAATTTATTTTGATGCAGGTGGTTTTTTGGCTAGTTTAGGTATATTGAGTCAAAGCACTGGTGTTACGTATGCGCCAGGAATAGCCCCTCCCGCTCTAGCACCTCAGAATCCTCCAGGTGTTGCGGATTTTACAACGAATTTTGGATTTGATATAGGTACCGGAGCAGGCTTAAACCAGTCTGCGGATTCGTTAATTTTGACAGGTGTTTTAAGTGGTTTATTTACTTACAACGATCTTCTAAATGCCATTAACAGTAATGATTTCGAAATTGCACTACATGTTCGCTCTATTGATGGTGAAGATAGTGACAGTTATATTTTAGGTGGCGGTCCTAATGCAGTACCATTGCCAGCAGCTGGTTGGTTATTCGGCTCAGCACTACTTGGCTTAATAAGTTTAAGGCGTAGAATGTAATTGATTGTTAAATCAATCGCTTAATAAAAAATCTTAATATAAAAAGTTGAATAAAAATGACGGCAAAAGCCGTCATTTTTTTTGTGGATTGTAAATTAATATTAATAGCAAGGGTAAACGCTCGTAATAGGCCCAATCGGGCTATTGGGTACTTAAATATTAAATGGATAATCGGTTTCACGAAATTAAACAATTTTTTGGTTTTTTATTTAAGGAGATTTACATGTTAAAAAAAATATTAAAACATGCCGTTGTGTTGAGTTTTGCGCTAGGTTCGTCAGCCGTTTTAGCTAACACCTATAACTTTACTCAAATTACAAGTAATGGCAATCAGTCTGTTGCAACACAATTGACTGCAGAAGTAACGCAATCTGGTTCAAACGTATTATTCACTTTTTACAACACTGCTGCTGTTGCTTCATCAATTACTGATATTTATTTTGATTACGGTAATACAAGCTTTTTTAGTTCAGTTAGCAACAACGTTTTAGGTACAGCTGGCGATTCAACAGGTGTTAGTTTTTCTGATGGTGCATCACCAGCAAATTTACCGTCTGGTAATAATGTAGGTTTCAGTGCTAATGCTAGTGGTGAATCTAATGCTCCTGGTGTTACAGCTAGTGGCGTAAATGCTTCGACTGAGTATGTTTCATTCTTAGGTACAACACTTACTGGTGTTACATTTGCAGATGTTTTAGCAGGTCTTGATTCAGGCGCATTCACTTTGGGCTTGCATGTACAAGGCATTGCTGGTTTAAATGGTAGCGAAGCATTCGTTACTGGCACACCTTCAGCAGTACCATTACCAGCAGCAGGTTGGTTATTCGGTTCAGCTCTTGTTGGTTTAATGGGTTTAAGCCGTAGAAAACTATAATTAACGTTTAACCGTTAATGAGATAAAAGGCGATGGTGCAAACCATCGCCTTTTTTTATGGTCTTTAAAAATGCAGGTGATGAATCAAAACCAAATTAAAGTATGATATTGGATTGTGAATTAGGGAGTTAAATTTGATGAACAAAACGTTTTATTTAAGCGCATTAACATTAGCATTAGTAACAGTTTCTGGCTGCCAAGCCGAATCCAATCCATCACCACAGGAAAAACCCGCAATGACAGCAGCAATGACCGAATTACAAAAAATTGACACACAAGTAGGCACAGGCCGTGAAGCGGAGCCGGGCTTTAACGTGACCGTGCATTACACAGGTTGGTTGTACGACGAAGCGGCAGAAGGCAAAAAAGGCAAAAAGTTTGATAGCAGCGTGGATAGAAAAGAGCCGTTTAATTTCTTTTTAGGCGGCGGCCAAGTGATTCAAGGTTGGGATGAAGGCTTTGCCGGTATGAAAATTGGCGGCAAACGCACATTGATTATTCCAGCTGAAATGGGTTATGGCGCGCGTGGCGCTGGTGGTGCCATTCCGCCAAATGCTACTTTAGTGTTCGACGTAGAACTCTTGGATGTGAAATAGGGTCGTCAAATAAAATCATCATTTTCGTCGCCATACGTTGTTGCAATATAAAAAAATCGCGCTTACATACTAATTGTATGCGGCGCGAGATTTTTTTATATTGCGCCTAGTCTGGCTTAGAAACTGATAATTTTTAAGTTAGTAACGTTTAAAAGTAAAGTAGGAATAAATCGTGAAAGTAAGAATCAAATGGGTTGAAGATGTCAGTTTTGTGGGTGAATCGGAAACTGGGCATGCGGTAGTATTAGATGGTGCGCCAGAAAATGGTGGCCGCAATATTGGCATGCGCCCAATGGAAATGTTGTTAATTGGTATGGGTGCTTGTACATCGTTTGATGTGGTGACTATATTGAAAAAAGCGCGCCAACCCATTGTGGATTGCGTGGCAGAAATTGATGCGACACGCGCCGATGAGGTGCCAAAAGTGTTCACTAAAATTCATGTGCATTTTGTAATTACCGGTAATAATCTTAACGTAACGCAAGTAGAGCGCGCGGTAAAATTATCCGCTGAAAAATATTGTTCGGCATCGATTATGTTGGCTAAATCGGTTGAAATTACACACGATTTTGTGATTAAAGAGATTATTGCTTAATGCAAAATGACCAATTAAAAAGTACTCCAAATCATCAGCCAGCAGGCATGCTGGGCATTCGCCATGTGGCTTTATTTGTAAAAGAGCTAGAAAAAGCGGTGGATTTTTATACGTGCATTATGGGCATGAAAATTGAATGGCAGCCAGATGCGGATAATGTATATTTAACCAACGATGGCGATGTGTTTGCCTTGCACCGCGTGGGTTATGTGCCGCAGGCGCAGCAGCGTTTAGACCATATTGGATTTGTGCTAAAAACCGCACAAGATGTGAATAATTGGCATGTGTATTTTGTGGAAAACGGCGTAAAAATTACCGAAGCACCCAAAACCCACAGAGATGGTTCACACGGTTTTTATTGTTTAGATGCGGTAGGGCATTTGTTAGAGCTGATTTATCATCCGCCCATTTCGGATCGGATTTAAGCGAAAATAATACTATTGCGTCACAATTTTAACATCAAGCGGTTCTTCATTTTCTAGCACGCTCAATAAACGATCCACATTGGGGTGCTTCCCAGGGCAATTTTCGGCATCTTCCGTATGCTCTGCAAACAAGGCCAGGCCTTCTACCGCGGCATCTAGCGTAATAGCGCCAAACATTTTATATAAATGATTAAACACTTTAAGTGAGCCTTGGCTGCCGGGTTTATTTTCAATCACGCCAGCTGGTTTGCCGTTTTCAAAAAACAATTCAATTTTTTTAATATCGTCAACGCTGTCTAATGTTTGTAGCACATCACTAAATTTTTGCATTTCAATTATCCTATTTGTTACTTGTGTAATGGCACGTGTTGTTATGCCTATAACAATCTATGCGTATTAAGTTATATATAATACGCCGTTGAAGTCATTATTTTTGAGGCGACTTTCATGCCAGCTTTAATCGGTTCTGGTAAATCACTGGCGCCTAAGTCTTTGGCCTCTTCGGCATGGGCGGTTTCATCTTGTTGCATTTGGCTAATAATGCTGCGCGTTTTAGTGTCGGTTTCGCTAAGTTTATTTAAATGGCTTTGCAAATGCTTAGAAACTTGCCGTTCTGTTTCGGCTAAAAAGCCTAAATTCCATTTATCATCAAGCGCGCCAGCTGCCGCGCCCAGCGTAAAACTGCCCACATACCACACAGGGTTTAGCCAGCTTTTGCGGCCACCTAACTCATTAATGCGCGATTCGCACCAGGCTAAATGATCAGTTTCTTCATTGGCGGCGTGTTGCAAGTTTTGCACAATTTGCGCATTGCGAGAGGTTAACGCTTGGCCGCTATACAAGGCCTGCGCGCACACTTCGCCTACATGATTAATGCGCATTAACGCGGCGGCTTGCTTCTTTTCGGTTTCGGTAAGCGGCGATTCTTCAATATGCGCATCAGGGCGTTGCCTGCCTGCGTTGGCCTGCGCAAATACGGTGCGCAAACCAGTATCAAAAGTAGTAATTAGTTTATCAATAAACATGTATCGTCCTAATCAATTAACCCAGTATAACCCAATTGTGTGGCAATAATTGTCACAGGATGCACAACCTTAACCGCTTTGTTTTGTGCGCGTAAACCCGCTGCAATGTGTAATGCGCAGCCAATATTGCTGGTGGCTAATAACATGGCTTTGGATTTATCAATGGCCGAAACTTTGTCTTTTAACAACGCATCTGCCATATCAGGCTGCGTTAGCATATACGCACCTGCACCACCGCAACATTGGGCATTGCCAATTAAATTTTGCACATTAGCAGATGGAATTTTTTTTAATAATGCCATCACAGCCGTGTGCGATTTTTGCACATTTCGTAAGGTGCATGGCTCATGCAAGGCAATATCACTGGCAAGCGGCTGCAAAGCTACATCTTGCCAATCGCATTGCATTAAAAAAGCACTAATGTCTTGTATGGGCAAATCGGCATAATCTTGCAAGCCAGCGCCACAGCCGCTAGCTACCGTAATTACCGGCTTTGCTTTATTAAATGCGGCGTTATTTTTGGCAATAAAATCTTGCGCAAGTGCGTTATTGCCTTGTTGCCTTGCCAGCCCGCCGCAACACGCTTGGGCGTTGGGAATATGCACATCGTAACCCAAGCGATTTAATACAAAAATACTGGCACGCAAAGTGTCGGTATCAAATGTATTGCTGATACAGCCTAAAAATAAGCTTACTTCGCCTTTTTTGCTTTGCTGAGTAGGGTAGATCTCACGCCAGCTCTGTTGGACAGGCAATGTCGGTAATAATGCGATGGGTTTTTTAAGGCTAGGAATCAACGCACTAACCGTTTTTAATAGGCCAAATTGCTGTGTTAATTTTATAGATTGCGCGGCAAAACGCATTAATACTGGTTTTTGAATAACCGTATTAGCTAATCGGCTACTCAAGCTGATTGGTTTGGCAATAGCCGCGCGCGCGCTATCGATTAAGCTGCCATAGCTAACACCGTTTGGACAGGCGGTTTCGCAATTGCGGCAGCTTAAGCAGTTATTGATGTGTTGTTGATAGCGCGCATTGGCCGGCAAAATTTCGCGCGCAACGGCGCTCATTAATTGAATACGACCGCGTGGCGAATCGGCTTCTGAGCCGGTTTTGTGATAGGTGGGGCAGTGCGGCAAACATAGACCACAAGCCACACAGCGGTCGGCTTCGGCAATCAGTTGTTGGGTATTTAAAGACATGTGAACATCATAAAACAAAGCCCTGCTTTAAGCGATGCCACAGGGTGACATTTTGACTTAAAACAGGGTATTAAAAAGCGACTAACTATTTTTTAACGTTGGCTGGCTTTGTTTCTGTAGCCTTGGCTTCAGTCGGTTTTACTTCTGGCGTTTTTTGCACTGGCAAGCCTTTTAATACATTCATGGCTTGCACAAACTGAATGTCCTCTTTGCTGGCTGGCTCAATCGGGCCTTTTTGCTCTGCAAATTTCTTCTCAGCTAAGGCTGCTTTGGCGGCGGCATCTTTGGCGTCATCTACTACTTTTGCTGGCGCTTCAGAATCTTTAGGGTTAGATAAATGCTTAGCTAAATCAGCTTCGCGAATATTGTTTGATTGGTCAAAACCGTCTTCAACAATAATATCCGGCACAATACCTTTGGCCTGAATTGAGCGACCTTTTGGCGTGAAATAACGCGCAGTAGTTAATTTAATCGCGCTGCCGTTGTTCATTGGCAGAATGGTTTGCACTGAGCCTTTACCAAAGCTTTGCGTACCCAAAATGGTGGCACGTTTATGGTCTTGCAATGCGCCTGCTACAATTTCAGAGGCCGATGCTGAACCGTTATTAATTAACACCACAATCGGCGTTGTTTTGTAATCAGCTGATTCATCTTTTAAATAATCCGATTTACCGCGACGCGCATAATCTAAGGGCGCCGCATTTAAACGCATTTTAGCGTCTGCCGTGCGGCCTTCTGTGTAAACAACTAACTCATTTTTTGGTAAGAAAGCGGCTGATACACCAACGGCTGCATCTAATAAACCACCTGGATTATTACGCAAATCAAGCACCAAGCCTTTAAATGGGCCTTTGTTTTGCTCACGCAATGTTTTTAATGCTTTGGCTAAATCCTCACCGGTATGTTCTTGAAACTGTGTAATGCGCACATAGCCATAGCCTGGCTCAATGTATTTGTTTTTAACACTTTGCGATTTAATAACAGCGCGCGTTAATTTAAAAGTTAGTGGCTTGGTTTCGCCTTTACGCAATACCGTTAACAAAATATCGGTATCTGGCTTGCCGCGCATTTTTTTAACGGCATCGTTTAAGCTTAAACCACGTACTTGCGTGTCATCTAATTTAGAAATTAAATCGCCACTTTTTAAGCCAGCTTTGTAAGCTGGACTATCTTCAATTGGCGTGACTACTTTAACCAAGCCGTCTTCCATGGCTACTTCAATGCCCAAGCCGCCAAATTCGCCTTGCGTGCCGGCTTGCAAATCTTTGTAGCCATCGGCATCCATAAAGGTAGAATGAGGGTCTAAGCCAGCTAGCATGCCTGTAAGCGCTTCGTTAATCAGCTTTTTGTCTTCAACTGGCTCAACATAATCACTTTTTACTTTGCCAAACACTTCGGCAAATACGCGTAAATCGTCTAATGGCAATTGCGATACGCTGGTTTTTTCGGCCAATGCCGAAAAGTTTAGACTAATAAGTACGCCGACTAAAACGCCAGAGCCAACTAAGCCCATTTTTTCAAAAGAAGAACGCATGCAAACCCTTTTCAATAAAATAATTGGTACTACGCAGCAATATAAGTGCGCATAAATACCGTTAACACTAAGCTATGAGCTTACAATAAAACAATAGGTTCATTTTGCGCTATTTCAAGTCGGTTGAATAGGTCAAAACCGCTTTTTTACATAAAGATACAAACACATATGTTGATTATAAATACCGAAAAAACGCATATTATTAATATTGAATATTGCACGCAATGCCGCTGGTTACTGCGCGCTGCTTGGATGGCGCAAGAGTTGCTCACCACTTTTGAAGATGAATTAAAAGCGGTGAGTTTGCAGCCAGGCACAGGCGGCATATTTGAGGTGCGTTTAAATGGCGCGGTGATATTTAATCGCAAAGATCATGGCCGTTTTCCCGAATCGAAAGAATTAAAGCAGCTGATTCGCGATGTGATTGACCCTGCACGTGATTTGGGCCACAGCGATAAAAAATAAGGGCAACAAATCGCGTTTTTTAAATGTGGTTGTTGAATGTGGTTGATAGTGACAATGCGAACTATTTGCAATTCTGCAAGGCATTTTTATTTGGGTTAAACTGCGCCAAGTTGAGTAGAAAAACAATATTTAATTACTCAAATTTACTTAATTTAGGAGAATGAAAATGTCAGATAATCATGGTGTTGATACCCCAGTAACCAAAGCGCTTAATACTATTTTAGAGCTAGAGCTGGCCGGTGTGGTGCGCTATACGCATTATGCGTTAATGGTGTTTGGCTACAACCGTATTCCTATTGTTTCTTGGTTGCGTGAGCAAGCCGCTGAATCTTTAGCGCATGCCGATAAAGCAGGTGAGCTGATTACCCACTTAGGCGGACATCCATCTTTGTCCATTGGCCCATTATTAGAAACACATAATCACGATATTGGCGATATTTTACGCGAATCGATGGCGCACGAAAAACTAGCATTAAACGCTTATAGAGCATTGTTAAAACTGGTTGAGGGCGATTCAGTGATGCTGGAAGAATATGCGCGCGAGATGATTTATCAAGAAGAATTGCATTCTGGCGAAGTAGATAAAATGCTACGTAAACCAGGCGAGATTGCTAAATTTAATGAATAAGTTTTATTTTTGATAATTGTTTATAGTAATTTGATTTAATATAAAAAAGCGGCCTTGGCCGCTTTTTTATATTTTGACTTTGTATTTTGACTAATGAAATTTAGATTCTGATTTGCCGTTTTGTTTTATTACTCTGTAGATTTTTCGAGTTCTTTATCTAAACGCTGTGCGCCACTAAAGCGGCTGGCCCAATAACCATTATTCATATTTTCTACCCGCACTGTTTTGCCAGTGCTGGGCGCATGAATAAATTTGTTATCGCCCATGTAAATTCCCACATGCGAAAACGCCGATTTCATGGTGTTAAAAAATACCAAATCACCGGGTTGTAATTCTTGTTTTTTGACTGTTTTACCAATTTGCGCAATGGCGCGCGCGGTTGGCGGCAAGGTTAAATTGGTGGCTTGGCTAAACACATAGCGCACAAATCCACTGCAATCAAAGCCTGTTTCTGGGCTTTTTCCGCCATATTTATATTGAATGCCGGTTAAGCTGAGCGCGTTAACCAACACTTCTTGCGCGCGTAATTGCCAACGGCTAATTTTGTTTTGAGCGTCTGTAGAATCTTGGGCGTTCAGTTCTTCCGCTTCATCTGTGCTCTCAATGGTCACGCCTGCTGCATTTTGCAGAAACGATTCTTCAGCATTGCCATTGAAGCTTATGCTTAGAAAAATAATGAAAAATGAGATGAAAAACTTCATGCAGTATTTTTTATGGATTTCCAGTTTTATATGATTAATAAAATTAAAGCCTATTTTAAATGCGCAAAATCTACTAAAAAGACATTCACACACCAAAATAGGCTATTTAAAACAGTAGCTTATAATAAATTATTTGGCCATGGCATTTTTAATTAGGCCGATAACCGCCAATAACACACCACCACCTACACCACCGCCCGCAACTTGCGCAATAATTGAGCCTATATCGGCTCCACCTGCCGCTGCAGCGCCGCCTACGCCTAGCATGCTTAGCAATTGGCCACCTAAGCCGCCACCTAAAATACCCACTAGCGAGTTGCCTAATGTACCTAAACTTACGTTTTTGAGCAAGCTACCTGCAAGATTGCCGCCTACAGCACCACTAATTAATTGAATAATTAATCCTAAATCCATATATCCTCCCTAGAGATAATCATAAGTAAAATCACATTTCACACCCAACAGCAACGCTACCGTAGCAGGCAAAAGTGTCGATTACAAGGCTTAGAAAAGAAATGCCACATTCGGTTAAGAATGTGGCATTAATTAGAGCGCTAAATATTGTGCTAATGCATTGAATAATAATTAATAATTACTTTATTATTTGAAACGTAAATTTTCTTTAATTACGCTTTTTTGCTTCTGCGACGTGATGCGGCGCCAATAAAACCAAGGCCGGCAACTAGCATGGCATACTTTTCTGGTTCTGGCACGGCGGCAACGGTTAAGCCGTTAATCGTTCCGTTAAAAGTGCCTACTAAAGTAGCGGCGCCAGTAGCAGTATTAATGGTAATTAATTTAGATTTTAATAAGCCATCATCCATGTTAACCGCGGCGTAGCCAACGCCATTGGCCAAAATATCAAAACCGTTTGCACTTAAAATATCATGATTCAACGCGCCAACAGTGTTAATAGTAGGTGCATTAAAGCCCGTTGCGGCAAATGATAAAGTGTCGTTTGCACTATTAATATAGTATAAGCCAGTTGAAATTGGCGCCGTTGTTGGCGTGCTGGCATCGCTATTGCTATAAGCCACAGCGTTAAAGCCAGCGGCGATTGATGTTGCCACCGTTACAGCACCTGTTACCGCATTAACCGCAAAATTTTCACCAGTAGAGCTAATTAAGCGTAAAGATGCACCTGTGCCGCGATCGGCAACTGGATTAAAATCAATGCCGTATGATTTGCCCAAAGTGATGACTGGGTTATTTAAAGTAGCAACAAAAGAGCTAACGCCAGTTGTGGCGTCAATGGTGTAAATATTGTTAGTGCGCGTTAAGCCATACACCAAATTGTTGGATGGGCGCAAATCGATGCCAACAAAGTTTTCGCCAAAAGCCGCACCGGTAATGGTGTTAAAAATGGCATTTTCTACATTGCTGCTATCAAAAACGCCAATTTGATTGCTGCTGTTAATGGCCACTAAGCCAACAGCGTTGGCGCTACCGGCAAATGCCGCTAATGTTGCGGCAATGGCCACAGCCATCGTCGTTCGTAATTTAAATCCGTTCATCTGATTCTCCAAGTAAATAAAATAATTAAAATTTGTTCATCGTTAATAAATCGAGAAAGGTAAAGCGAGAAGCGTTTTTAAATTCAAACTATTTAAAAATTAAATTTGTGATGCAATCGTTTTAATAGGCAGGTTTGCGTATAAAATTATTGCGCAATCCAAACAACCCTCAAAAACAATAGCTCACTAACGATTCACACACAAAATATTATCTTGGCTGCATGACATCATGATTTATCCTTTTACAGTTCTACCTAGTCCACCAGGACTACGAACTAATACACTTTAAAGTCAGCGCCTACTTAATGTCAGCAACCACCTAATGTCAGTTCTGGAAAACTTCTTTTCATCCAATGGCCAGTTAGCCGAAACCATTGCTGGTTTTAGTGAGCGGCCGCAGCAGCTAGAAATGGCGCTGGCGATTGAGGCCGCCATTAAAGACAATAAGCAATTGGTGGCAGAGGCGGGCACAGGCACAGGCAAAACCTTTGCTTACTTAGTGCCAGCGCTGCTTTCAGGCGGCAAGGTGATTATTTCTACAGGCACCAAAACGCTGCAAGACCAGCTTTTTAATCGCGATTTGCCCAATGTGCGCGATGCGCTAAAAGTGCCGGTGACGGTTGCTATGCTAAAAGGCCGCTCTAACTATGTGTGCCATTATCATTTAGAGGCGGCAACATTAAGCGGCCGTTTTGCCAGCCGCGAAGACGCCAAATATGTGCATTTAATTAAAAACTTTGTTGAAAACAGCAAAACGGGTGATAAAGCGGAATTAGTGGACGTGCCCGAAAACGCCACCATTTGGCTAAATGTGACCAGCACGCGTGATAATTGCTTAGGCCAAGATTGCAGTTTTTATAAAGAATGTTTTGTGATGGAAGCGCGCAAAAAAGCGCTGGCGGCCGATGTGGTAGTGGTGAATCACCACTTGTTTTTTGCCGATGTAATGCTGCGCGATGAAGGCGTGGCAGAGCTGCTGCCAAGCGCCAACACCGTTATTTTTGATGAAGCGCATCAATTGCCCGAAGTAGCCGGCTTGTTTTTTGGTGAAGATATTTCTACCAGCCAGCTAATTGAGCTTTGCCGCGATTGCACCGCTGCGCACTTAACGCTGGCCAAAGATTGTGTGGCGCTATGTGAAAGCATTCCTAAATTAGAAAAAGCCTGCAAAGATTTTAGGCTGGTATTCCAATTTGAAGGCTCACGCATGCCTGTGCAAAAAGCCTTGGCGCTCAAAGAGTTTGAATCCGCCTTTGGTGAAATGCAAACCATGCTGAACGATTTAAATAAAATACTAGAAAGCCAAGCCGCACGCGACCCGATGCTGGAAAAATGCTGGCAGCGCGGTGAGGCATTAAGCGCGCAATTGGGCAGTTGGATTAAAGCGACCAATACTAATTTGGTGCGCTGGGTAGAAGTGTTTACGCAATCGGTGCAATTACACGCCACGCCGCTAAGTGTGGCTGATGGCTTTAGCAAGCAATTAAATGCTCAGCCGCGCGCTTGGATTTTTACTTCGGCAACGCTGGCGGTAAAAAGTGATTTCAGCCATTACATTGCGCAAATGGGTTTGCATGATGCCGAAACAGGCTTTTGGGAAAGCCCGTTTGATTACAATAATCAAGCCTTGTTATACGCCCCGCCTAATATGCCAGACCCCAATAACAGTGCGTATGCCGCTGCGGTAGCGGCAGTCAGCTTTCCTGTCATTCAAGCTAGCCAAGGCCGCGCGTTTGTGCTGTGCACATCGCTAAAAGCCATGCGCGAAGTGCATGCGCTATTAAAAGATGCGTTTGCCAGCGCTGGCATGGAATACCCATTATTAATGCAAGGCGAAAGCACGCGCACCGAATTATTAGACCGCTTTCGCGCGCATGGCAACGCCGTATTAGTTGGCTCTCAGAGCTTTTGGGAAGGCGTTGATGTGCGCGGTGAAGCGCTATCAGTCGTGATTATCGACAAATTACCATTCGCCTCGCCAGATGACCCAGTACTTTCCGCGCGAATCGATAAAATGAATCAAGAAGGCAAAAACGCCTTTATGGAATATCAATTGCCGTATTCGGTAATTACCTTGAAACAAGGCGCAGGTAGATTGATCCGCGATGAAACCGATAGAGGCGTGCTGGTAATTTGCGACCCACGATTGATTACAAAGCCTTATGGCAAGCGCATTTGGCAAAGCTTGCCGCCGTTTAAGCGCACTAAATTGTTGGCGGATGTTGAAGCTTTTTTTGCGGCACAATAAACTCGCCTATTTGAAGATTTGGGTTATGTAGCCATTAATAAGGTATCGCTTGAATATAAATATATGTACAATATCACGTACATATTTGAAGGAAAAAATCATGGATGCAATCACTTACACAACCGCACGCGCGCAGCTTGCCAGCAATATGAATCGCGTTTGCCAAAACCACGAGCCACTAATTATTACGCGTAATCGCGAGCAATCGGTGGTGATGTTGTCACTTGAAGATTATCAAGCGTTAGAAGAAACCGCGTATTTATTACGCAGCCCCAATAACGCTAAACGCTTAATGGATGCTGTGATTGAGCTGAACGTCGGCAAAGGCACAGAAAGAGCGCTGCTTCAAGAAATTCTAGTAGACGAAAAACCGGCAGAATGAAATTAATTTTTGCTGAGCCTGCTTGGCAAGATTATTTGTATTGGCAAACGCAAGATAAGCAAATGCTTAAGCGCATTAATCAGCTGATTCAAGAAATTATGCGTGAGCCATTTACTGGCATTGGCAAGCCAGAGCCACTTAAACATGCGCTAAGCGGCTATTGGTCGCGTCGTATTAATGATGAGCATCGCATTGTTTATAAGCTTGAAAATGACGCCTTGCTGATTGCCCAGCTGCGTTATCACTACTAATGTTGACGATTTCCGATACTGAATTTGAACTCACCGCTATCCGCGCGCAAGGGGCGGGTGGGCAGAATGTGAATAAGGTTTCTAGCGCGATTCATTTGCGTTTTGATATTGTGGCCAGCAGTTTGAGCGATTGGCTTAAAGAAAAGTTAATGCACAGCAAAGATAACCGCATTACTGATGAAGGTGTGCTGATATTAAAAGCGCAGCAATATCGCACGCAAGAGGCGAATAAAAAAGATGCGATTAAGCGTTTGCATGAAATTGTTAATGCCGCAAACCAAGTAAAACCCACGCGCTACGCCACTAAGCCGAGTTATGGCTCTAAGCAACGGCGATTAGAAGGTAAGACAATTCGCAGCCACGTGAAGCAATTGCGCGGTAAAATAGCGGCTGATTAAGCATAAATTCCCAGCGCGTCATTCTGAGACCAATGTCTTGTTTGGACGAAGAATCCAGTTGTTGTCACATCGTATGGATTCTTCTCTACGCTCAGAATGACGGTTAAGTGATTAAGAATCGTGCTTTTTAGTAGTCATCCAACAAAGAAACAACATGAATTTACTGGCACTAGACACTTCTACCGAATTTTTATCGCTGGCATTAAAGCTTGGCGATGAAATTTTTACGCATTACCATGCCGCTGGTTCGGCATCGTCGCAATTGGTATTGCCGCAAATTCAAGTGTTGTTGGATAGCGCCAATATTAAGCTGAGCGATTTAGATGGCATTGCTTTTGGTGCTGGGCCGGGCGCGTTTACTGGTGTGCGAATTGCCAGCGGTGTGGCGCAGGGCTTGGGTTTTGGCGCCAATTTGCCGGTTGTGGGTATAAACACATTAACCGCCGTGGCTGAGGCCAGTGGTCAACAAAAAGTGATTGTTTGTTTGGACGCGCGCATGGGTGAGATTTATCATGCGGCTTTAATCAAGCAAAACGGTGTTTGGGTTGAAATAAGTGAAACCAAAGTGTGCAAACCAAAAGCGGCGTCATTATTAGATGCTGCTGATTGGGTTGGCGCAGGCAGTGGCTGGGCGCCGTATGCTGAAGTTTTAACGCAAATTTATGCTAATAATTTAAGCCAAACATTACCCAATGTTTTAGCCGAAACTACGCCAACTGCAGAGGCGATTTTGGGTTTAGCGCAACCCACTTTTGAATCTGGCCAAGCAAGGCCAGCCATAGAAGCCATGCCGATTTATATTCGTAATCGTGTGGCATTAACCACCTTAGAGCGCGAACAAGGCTTGCGATTATGATGGTTCGACCATTCGACAGGCTCATGGCTCACCACGAACGGATTATTTTAGAATGAACGCGGTTTTGAAGCCAAATTATCAATTACGGCCTATGCAAATGGCTGATTTAGATGCGGTGATGGTGATTGAGCCAACGATTTACACGCACCCATGGACGCGCGGGAATTTCAGCGATTCTATAAACTCTGGCTATAGCGCTTGGGTGCTAGAGGCCAATCAAACAATTATTGGTTATGCGCTATTAATGATGGTGTTAGATGAAGCGCATTTGCTTAATTTAAGCGTGGCAAAACAGCAGCAAAAACAAGGTTTGGGCCGCTATTTGTTAGAGCACATGCTGCAAATCGCTAAAAATCACAAGGCGGCCAATATGTTTTTAGAAGTGCGCCCCAGTAATATTTCAGCCATCGCTTTGTATGAAAATATGGGTTTCTGCGAAATGGCGGTGCGCCGTGGTTATTACCCAGCGTTAGATGGCCGCGAAGATGCAGTTTTGATGGGGTTGGCGATTTGACTTTTTCACGTGAAGACGCTTATAAAATATCGCGTGATGACGCTTATAAAATGACACGTGAAGACGTTTTGCGCGAATTAGAGCTGCTACCAGTTTGGACATTGCGCGCGCCACTGGTTAATCAAGCCGCTGTTGAGCCGATACAAGTTAATCCAGTTGAGGCAACTGCGCTTGAAATTATTGAGGAAGTTGCGATTGAGCAAGTAATAATTGAACAAGCGCTTATTGAACCCTCACCAGCCATTGCTAGCCCAGCCGTATTCATCATATCAGAAGATAGAAAATGGGCATTTGTGCTGCCAGCCGAATTAACCGGCCAAGCGGCTGATTTGTTTAACAATATTTTACGTGCGCTTCACATCAACAAAACGCAAACTAGCCAAACTCAGCGATTAATGAAAGATATGGCTGGTTTAAATGTTGGCGTAATTGTGGCAATGGGTGAAGAAATGGCGCAGCAACTGTTCGCTAGCGCTCAAACATTAGAAAACTTGCGCGGTAAGATACATACAGTAAATGCCTTGCCAACAATGGCGACTTACCACCCAAATGAGTTGTTGCAACATGCCCTTAATAAAGCAAAAACGTGGGATGATTTATGCCTTGCAATGGATGCATTAAGCAATTAAATACCAATACTTGAAATAACCAGTTTTAGCCCAATTTTATAAATAGAAATGATTTTTAAGGAGTTTTAAATGCGTACTTTTTGGCAGAAATTTTTAATTTTGGCGTTGGCTTTTAGCTTATCTAGCTGCGGCTACAACGCTTTTCAAAGTTTAGACGAAGAAGCAAAAGCCAGCTGGGCCGAGGTGTTAAACCAATATCAACGCCGTGCAGACTTGGTGCCTAATTTGGTTGAAACAGTAAAAGGCTACGCCGCGCATGAGCAAGAAGTGCTGACCGATGTAGCCAATGCGCGCTCAAAAGTGGGCAGTATGCAAGTAACGCCTGAGTTATTAAACGACCCAGAAGCGTTTGCTAAATTTCAAGCCGCGCAAGGCCAATTAACAGGCGCGCTATCGCGCTTGATGGCGGTGGCAGAGAATTATCCTAACCTTAAAGCCGACCAAGGTTTTAGAGATTTACAAGCGCAATTAGAAGGCACTGAAAACCGCGTAACCGTTGCACGTAATCGCTATATCACCACCATTAAAGAATACAACGTAGCGGTGCGCAGCTTTCCAAACAATCTAACTGCCATGATGTTTGGTTATAAAACTAAACCAAGCTTTACGGTAGAAAACGAAAAAGCGATTGCGGTGACACCTAAAGTCGATTTTGGCAACAAAGAATAGCGTATCGAACAGCAGCGCATTATTACTAATATGCCTCACTTCTCCGTCATTCCCGCGAAAGCGGGAATCCATTGGATTTTGAATTTTTGGACAGCCCCAAAATGGATTCCCGCCTTCGCGGGAATGACGACTGTCAGTAAGTTATTGAAGTCGTTCAATTTAGTAGCCGTTTTTTTAAGCCTTGTGCTATCTTCGCAACTGGCTTTTGCAGAGCTTGTTGCCATACCAGAACTTAAATCGCGTATTACCGATTTAACTCAAACTTTATCGGCCGACCAGCAAGCGCAACTTAACGCTAAGTTAGCCGCATTTGAGCAGCAAAAAGGCAGCCAAATTGCCGTATTTATATTGCCCAGCACCCAGCCAGAAGACATCGCACAATTTTCTATTCGCGTAGTAGAAAAATGGAAAATAGGCCGCGAAAAAATTGATGATGGTATTTTGCTTTTAGTCGCCAAAGATGATCGTAAAATTCGCATAGAAGTAGGCTACGGCTTAGAAGGCGCTATACCCGATTTAACCGCCAAGCGCGTGATTAACGAAATAATATCCCCCCAATTTAAGCAAGGAAACTTCTATGGCGGCTTGGATGCTGGGGTAGATAAATTAATTGGGCTGATCAATGGTGAAGCTTTGCCTGAGCCTAAAGCCAGCGCTGCTGGCGGTAATGCGATTGAAAATTTATTGCCCATTTTATTGTTTGGCGGCTTAATTTCTGGCTTGTTTTTACGCAGCATATTAGGCAATTTTGCAGGTAGCGCGGTAAATGGTAGCTTGGTTGGTGGCGCTGTTTGGTTGCTGGGCTTGGCGCTAGGTGCGGCCGTTATTTTTGCTATTGTGGCCTTCTTTTTTACCATGATGATGGGCGGCCGTGGCATGGGTGGTTATGGCGGCATGCCTATGGGCGGCGGCGGTTTTGGTGGCGGTTCAAGCAGTTGGGGCGGTGGCGGCGGCGGTTTTGGCGGCGGCGGGGCTTCTGGTGACTGGTAAATAAATGCTCAAAAAAACTACATTATGAAACGTCGACACCCCGTTATCCGCTTTTTTAATCACCTAATCTGCACCGCTTTGCCTGCTAGCTGGCAAGTGCGCAAGCATTTTTCCGATAGCGCCTTAAGTCGCATCGAAAAAGCGATTCAACAAAGTGAGCAATTGCATGCAGGCGAAATAAGATTTGTAGTAGAAGCGTGCTTGCATCCACTGGAAATACTCGGCAAAAAAACACCTAAAAGACGCGCTTTAGAGCTATTTGGGCGCTTTAATATTTGGGATACCGAACAGAATAATGGCGTGCTCATTTATCTATTATTAGCCGACCGGGATGTTGAAATTGTGGCCGATAGAGGCATTCATCAGCATGTTGGTAACAATGGCTGGGACGCGATTTGCCATGCCATGGAGCTAGAATTTAGGCAGGGAAATTTTGAGTCAGGCGTCTTGCAAGGCTTGCATGAGATTAGCCAATTGCTGCAAACGCATTTTCCAGCGGCTAGCGTTAATGACAATGAATTACCAAATAAGCCAATTATTTTATAATCGTCACTGGTTGTAATCCGCATTATTTCTAAGCTAATTAAATACCACAAACTAAGTCCTTACTGACTTAAAGTGTTTTTACCGTTAAAATTCTGTTTCAAATTTTATTCGTTGATATTTCCATGCGCGCATCCCAATTTTTTATTGCCACCCAAAAAGAAGCCCCAGCCGATGCTGAATTAATTTCGCACAAACTAATGGTGCGCGCCGGTTTAATTAAAAAACTGGGTAGCGGTTTATATAGCTGGATGCCGTTAGGCTTGCGTGTGTTGCGCAAAGTAGAAAATATTGTGCGCGATGAAATGAATAAATTAGGCGCGTTAGAGCTATTAATGCCAGCCGTACAGCCAAAAGAACTGTGGGATGAAACGGGCCGCTGGGTCGTTTTTGGGCCGCAGATGCTAAAAATTAAAGACCGCCATGACCGCGATTTTTGTTTTGGCCCAACTCACGAAGAGGTGATTACTGATATTGCGCGCCGCGAAATCAATAGCTACAAGCAATTACCGCTTAACTTTTATCAAATTCAGATGAAATTTCGTGATGAAATTCGCCCCCGTTTTGGCGTGATGCGCGCCAGGGAATTCATGATGAAAGATGCGTATTCATTTCACACCAATTTTGACTCACTTAGCAATACCTATGCAGATATGCACAATGCGTACAGCAATGTATTTACGCGCTTAGGGTTAAAATTTCGTGCGGTAAAAGCCGATTCTGGCGCGATTGGTGGTGACGGTTCGCAAGAGTTTCATGTATTGGCCGATAGCGGTGAAGACGCGCTAGCCTATTGCGAAAATTCGGATTACGCCGCTAATGTGGAATTAGCAGAAGCATTGCCAGCAACTAATGCTAGAGCCGCTGCCAGCCAAGCAATGGCAGACGTTGAAACGCCAAAACAAACCACTTGCGAAGATGTGGCAAAGTTGCTGGGCATTACCGTTCAACAAACGGTGAAATCAATCGCCTTGATGGTGAAAAATGAGGCGCAAGCAGAGCAGTTTTATTTAGCTTTATTACGCGGCGACCACAGCTTAAATGAAGTAAAAACAGGTAAAGCGCTTAGTAAGCTGATACAAAATGCTGAATTTAGATTCGCCACAGAAGAAGAAATTCGCGCCAATTTAAGTTGCCCGCCAGGCTTTATTGGGCCAGTAAATGTGGGCGCCAATGTTACGGTGATTGCCGATAAAACAGTGGCTAATATGAGCGATTTTGTGTGTGGCGCCAACAAGCCAAAATATCACCTAAGCGGCGTTAATTTTGGCCGCGATTTGCCAGAGCCGGTTTTGGTGGCGGATATTCGCAATGTGGTGGATGGCGATGCCAGCCCTGATGGCAAAGGCACTTTAAGCTTATGCCGCGGTATCGAAGTCGGCCATATTTTCCAATTGCGTACTAAATACGCGCAAGCCATGAACGCCACGTATCTGGATGAAAACGGTCAATCACAAGTGATGGAAATGGGTTGTTACGGCATTGGCGTATCGCGCATTATTGGCGCGGCGATTGAGCAAGGCAATGATGAAAAAGGCATTATTTTCCCATTAAGCATGGCGCCATTTGCGCTGGTTATCTGCCCAATCGGCATGGATAAAAGTGAGTTGGTGAAAAATGCCGCCAATCAACTGTATGCTGATTGCGTAAAAGCGGGCATTGATGTGATGTTTGATGACCGCGGTGAACGACCAGGTGTAATGTTTGCAGAAAGCGATTTAATGGGCATTCCGCACCGCATTGTGATTGGCGACCGCGGTTTGGCTGAAGGCAAAGTGGAATACAAATCACGCAGCCAAGCAGAAGCGCAAAATATGGCGTTGGATAGTGTTGTAAATCATTTGAGCGGTTTGCTCAATAATTAAGCCAGCATGTTAAAAAAAATACTGTTAGCTTATTTGTTTGGTGTTGCCTTTTTAAGTGCAGCATCAATCTGCTTGGCGGGTAATCAGCGTGAAGAGCCGCTTTCCAATTCGGTAAAAGCCTTGATGCAGAAATCAATTAGCGATTTGGCGGCACCAACATTGATTTTTGCCAGTCAAGAAGAAGGTAAAGCGTGGCTATCTGTGATGTCACAGCGTTTGCAAAAACGCATGCCAGATCAATCCTATAGAGAAGATTTTTTACGCTCTGTGCATTATGAAGCCACCCGCGCAGGCTTAGATCCGCAATTGGTTTTAGGCTTAATTCAAGTAGAAAGCGGCTTTAAAAAATACGCTTTTTCGAGTGTGGGCGCGCGCGGCTATATGCAGGTGATGCCATTTTGGGTCAAAAGCATTGGTAATCCTGAGCATAATTTATTTCATTTGCGGCTAAACTTACGCTACGGCTGCACCATTTTGCGCCACTATTTAGATATAGAACGCGGTGATTTATTCCGCGCGCTTGGTCGTTACAATGGTAGCTTGGGCAGGCCGCAGTACCCCAATTTAGTGCTGGGCGCTTGGAAAAAGCACTGGCAGTATCCACCCAATAAGCTGTAATTTTCTGGCTTAAAAGCCATCTTTTGCTTGTAAAAGCACCTCAAAATCTAGCTAATGTACGCTAGCCCACATAAAAAACTTGGCAATATGACAAAAATAAGTCTAGACTACGCTTAGTCAATTAGGTAGAAGCTGGTTATAAGGCGTCGTCATATTGTCCTGTTTTTGTAATAACGCTTTGTTGCTAGTCGCTAAATTAATTGGCTGTAACACTCAATAACATCATTTTATAAGAGTTTTACCTTTTAATTTTGGGAGAAAAAGTATGTCGAAGTTAACAGCATTGGCAGTGAGTATCGCTATTTTAGGTGGAGTTTGGGCATTTTTAGCATTAAATCCGTTAGCAAGCGCGACATTAGTGTGGGTTGGTTTTATAGCATGGGGTTGCTATTTCCATTCAGGCGCTGATACTGCCGCATTACAAAAAACCATTGCCGGTATGAGTTACGGCGCCGTTATTGCTGGTATTGCCTTGTACTTAGTCAGCTCTGGCGTGTTGGGTGGTTTAGGTGCTTTAGCCGCACCAGTCATCATTGCCGTTACCGTGTTTGCTTTGGTGATTGTCGCTGGCGCTAACTTGCTTTCTGTTGTGCCGGCCAATGTTTATGGTTTTGCGGCTACAGCAGGCTTGGCTTTAACAGCGGGTACAGCAGGCAATGCAACCATGGCAAACTTAACTAACCCTGTCTTGCTAGTGATTATTTCGGTAGTACTAGGTGCTTTATTTGGCATGGCTTCTGGCAAACTTGCCGGTGCTATTGGCAAATAATTAACTACAAGTAGTTATCTATAAATAGGTAAGCTATAGTTACAAAAAAACCGCATCTTGTATGCGGTTTTTTTATTTAAAAACAATTACTTAACAACTTTAAATCCGTAATAGGTGCCAAATTCACCTTCGGTTTCGTGATACACAAATAACATATCGTTTGCATAACCCAAGCCATTAAAATGATTTTGCGAGCGCAATTTCATGTCTTTTGGTAATTCACTTTTGGCTACAAACTTGCCTGTTAAATCAAAAACTAATGCCGCCTTGTGATCTACATCCAGCAACACCAGCTCTTCACCTTTAATGCCCGTGTAAGCAATGTAGTGGTCGCTAATATCATCATGCAATACCGCTGCTTTGGTAAAATCTAAGGTAATTTCGCCAATTTTTTCGCGTTGTTTCGGGTCTACAATAAACACTTTGTTGCCGCGTTCTTGCTTGGCAAAATAGCGATTATTTTCAGCGTCATAACTGGGCATGGTGGCCGAATCGCCAAAAGCCGGGTTAAACAAAAACACTTCGTTTGAGCTATCTTTTATTTCGCCATTTTCGGCCACATCTAATGCATAAATGCCAGTGTTAGGTGAAAAACCAACATCACTAGAAACATTGTAAGTAACGGTTTCTAATTTGGCCGAGTTTGGATTGTAATAAATAGAGCGATTGTCATAGCCAGGTTTGGCAGAATTCACGTATTTACCAGTATCGTCATAAGCATGAATCTGCGATTTTGATACGGCTGCTTCATATTCCGATGCCAAAGGCGCTAAGCCGCCATCGGCAATGTAGTAATGTTTTAAAAATGGAATATAAGCCACCGTCATTGGGCGTGAAGTGGGCTTTTTTACTAATGGAATTTTAATGCCAACGGTAGCGGTAGGTAACACCTCAGCCAATACGGTATTTGTAGTCGCTAAGCCAGATAAAATAAGGCTGCCAATCAATAATGGTTGAATAAATTGCATAAGTTAACAGTGCTTTCTTGTTTAAACGAACTTGTTGGTAACGTGTTGCTTAGTCTATTTGTTGACGATTCTAGTTCAAAGCCATAAAAAGGCTTATAAATAATGCTTACTTTATAACAGGTTTAGATTTTTCAATAAACATGGCGTCGCCATAACTAAAAAAACGGTATTTTTTATCCACGGCATGCGCGTAGGCTTGTTTAATCGCATCAAATCCTGCAAATGCGGATACCAGCATTAATAAGGTGCTTTTGGGTAAATGAAAGTTAGTCAGCAGCTTATCAACAATTTTAAAATCAAAACCCGGCGTAATAAAGATAGACGTTTCCGCGCTACCTGCTTCTAAAATCGCATCAATTTTGCCATCATTTAATGCCTTTTGCGCCGCACTTTCTAATGCGCGCAAACTGGTTGTGCCAACGGCCACCACATTCTTGCCAGCTTGCTTGGTCGATATAATGGCAGCTACTGTTTCATCCGAAATATGGTAAATCTCACTATGCATTTTGTGGTCTTTAATATTATCCACGCGCACTGGTTGAAAAGTGCCTGCCCCAACATGCAAAGTAACATAAGCGATTTTTACGCCTTTTGCCGTTATGGCGCTTAATACGGTTTCATCAAAATGCAAACCTGCCGTAGGCGCTGCGACAGCGCCTGCATGTTTAGCGTATACGGTTTGATAGCGCTCATCGTCTTGCGCGTCTGCATCGTGGGTAATATAGGGCGGTAACGGTAGGGCGCCGTAACTTTCCAGCAAATCTAAAACGGCTATATCGCCCATAAACTGCACATGAAATAAATCATCATCGCGACCAATTACTTTGGCATCAAACGCATCAGCCAAACGAAGCATATTGCCGGCCTTGGGCGCGCGCGAAGCACGTATGTGCGCCAACACATGATGTTCGTTTAAAACACGCTCTACTAGTATCTCTACTTGGCCGCCAGTGCTTTTAGTGCCAAACAATCGCGCCTTAATTACGCGCGTGTCATTAAAAACCAACAAGTCGCCGGCGGATAAAAAATGGGCAAAATCGACAAACTGTTTATCCTCTAAAACACCCGTTTGGCTGCTTACATAAAGTAGCTTACTGGCATTGCGAGTGCTTGTGGGGTGCTGTGCAATTAGGCTGTCTGGTAAATAAAAGTCAAAATCTTGGGTTCGCATTACGAAAAAACTTGTTATAATAATGAAGTTGACATTATACCTCATGCCGGGATGGCGGAATTGGTAGACGCACGGGACTCAAAATCCCGCGTTGGCGACAACGTGGGGGTTCGATTCCCCCTCCCGGCACCAAATCGAAATGTAGCTTAAAAGCCTTATTGGCTAATTATGCTGTGCTTGAAATGGTTAATGAGGTATGCTAGATTAATTGAACTTGTAACAAGTTGTAACAGTCGTTATTCATTATTAGAACTTTAAGGCTTAGGTTATAAAAATTTCCTAAATATTATGCTATCAATAATGGACTGTAAAATCGTTGCAAGGCCCAATAACTCACTTTCACCAGAAAATAGTTTAAAGCTAATGGTGGTGCTTGCGATTATTGCTTTCGTAGTGGCGCTAGGGTTTACCCATATTGGTGCTTGGCTAGTTTTACCATTTGCTGGCCTAGAGCTGGCCGCTTTTGCGTATGCTTTCTATTATATAAATCTGCATTCAAGCGATTACGAAAGTATAGCGATTGAAGATGACAAAATAATTGTAGAAAAAAGAAACTTCAAAGAAACAACTATTACCGAGTTTCAGCGTTATTGGACTCAAGTACATGTGCGTGATGTGACTAATAATAAAGGTTTAATTAGTAAAAACGGGCTATTTATATGCTCGCGTGGTAAAGAGGTTGAGTTTGGTAAGTATTTTATAGACGATGAGCAGCGAGTAATCTTAGCGCGCGAGCTCAAACAAAAATTACAAAGTATTCATTAGTTTATTTATTAATAAGTCTTGGAGCGGTTTATGCAAGTTTTTAAAAAAATTGGGCTAGGTTTAGCAGCAATGCTAATGTCGCTCAGTGCTTTCGCTGATTACAGTTGGAATTTCCCAGAGCCAGTAACCCCAATGGCTTTAGATACCTTGCATGTGCATAATAAATTTATGCTAATTACCATGGTTATCTTTGTGGCAGTTTTGGCCATTATGATTTACTCAATTTTTGCGCATCGCAAAAACAAGGGTTACAAAGCCGTAGCCGATAAAGCCCCATCAACCGCTGTAGAGATTTTCTGGGTATTAGTGCCTTTCGTTATTTTGTTGTTAATCGACTTTGTAATTATGGGTATTCCTGCTTACCACAGTGTGGTAATGATGGAAGATACACGCGACAAAGCAACCATGGTGATCAAAGTGACTGGTTCACAATGGCGCTGGCAATATGAGTACTTAGATGGTGAAGCGCAAGGTATCAAGTTTGTGAGTAACTTGACTACAACTGAAGATCAGCAAAAAAATGCGGCTGAAAAAAGCGAAAATTATTTATTAGAAGTGGACAATCACCTAGTGTTACCAGTAGGTGAAAAAGTACGTATTCTAATGACTGCTTCTGATGTATTACATAACTGGTGGGTGCCGCAATTTGGTTCATCTCGCGTTGCAGTGCCAGGTTTTATCCGTGAAACATGGGTGCAGGTAGATAAAGCAGGAACGTATCGCGGCCAGTGTAAAGAGTTGTGCGGTAAAGGCCATGGCTATATGCCAGTGGTGGTAGATGCAGTACCGATGGAAGAATACAAAGTTTGGGTTGCTGCTAAAAAAGCAGAACTAGCTAAAGCCGGCGAAATTAAAGAAATGACTAAAGATGATTTGGTTGCGCAAGGCAAAGGCGTATACGAGAAAAACTGTGCGGTTTGTCACCAAGTGAATGGTGCAGGCTTACCACCCGCTTTTCCTGCAATGACAGGTAGCGCAATTGCACTAGGCCCAATTTTTGGAGCTGATGGCAAATATCTTAAAGACAGTCATTTAGATCGTTTGCTTAACGGTAAAGGCGTGATGCCAGCATGGAAAGCCACACTAAATGACACTGAAATTGCCGCGGTAATTACCTATGAGCGCCAAGCGCTTGGTAATACGGCGACAGTTGATCCAATTGTACAGCCGGCGCAAGTGCAAGCGGCGCGTCAATAGTTTATTTTTGATTTATTTGTTGAAATTAAGGTAATTAGGAGAACGCTATGAGTACAACAACGGTAGCACATGATGACGTACATCATGATCATCCATCGGGAATTATGCGTTGGCTGACAACAACTAATCACAAAGATATTGGTACGATGTATTTGACCTTTTCTTTGGTGATGTTTTTAGTAGGTGGCGCAATGGTTTTAGGCATTCGTGCCGAATTGTTCCAACCAGGTTTGCAGTTAATGAATCCTGATTTTTACAATCAGTTAATTGGTGTGCATGCATTAATTATGATTTTTGCGGCCTTAATGCCGGCGGCCACTGGTTTTGCTAACTGGATGATTCCACTACAAATCGGCGCGCCAGATATGGCTTTGCCGCGTTTGAATAACTGGGGTTTCTGGTTACTGCCACCTTCAGCGATACTATTAACATTACCGTTTACACTTGCCTTATTTGGTATTGGTGATGGCGCAATTGCAACTGGCTGGACATTCTATCCACCGCTGTCTGTGCAAGGTGGTATTGGTGTTGACTTTGCGATTTTCGCGGTTCACTTATTAGGTGTTTCTTCAGTAATGGGGTCAATCAACATTATTGTGACATTATTCAATATGCGCGCGCCTGGCATGACATTAATGAAAATGCCAATGTTTGCATGGGGCTGGTTAATTACTGCATTCTTGCTAGTAGCTACTATTCCAGTGTTAGCTGGTGCGGTAACAATGTTATTAACAGATCGTCATTTCGGTACGCACTTCTTTGATGCGGCTGGTGGTGGTGACCCAATCATGTTCCAACACTTATTCTGGTTCTTCGGTCACCCAGAAGTGTATATTTTGTTATTACCAGTGTGGGGTTTCATTCCACAAATTCTACAAACATTCTCACGTAAACCAATGTATGGTTACAAAGCGCAAGTTTACTCACTATGGGCAATTGGTGCTTTAGCAGTGGTTGTTTGGGCGCATCACTTCTTTACTGCTGGTATGCCAGTACCTGCCTTGCTTTACTTTATGTATAGCACCATGGCTATTTCATTGCCTTTAGCTGTATTGTTCTTCTGCTGGATTAAAACCATGTGGAAAGGCTCAATGACATTCGAAACGCCTATGTTGTTTGCGGTGGGTTGGATTATTCTTTTCGGTATCGGTGGCTTAACTGGCTTAGTGTTAGCCGACGTTGCAGCTGATGCGCAATACCATAACAGTTACTTTGTTGTAGCGCATTTCCACTACACATTATTTGCTGGCGGTATCATGGGTATTATGGCTGGCGTGTATTACTGGTTACCAAAAATGACAGGTAATATGTACGATGAGAAATTGGGTAAATGGCATTTCTGGTTAACAGCAATTTCGTTTAACCTAACCTTTATTCCACAGTTCTTCGTTGGTTTAGCTGGCATGCCACGTCGTATTCCAGACTACGCATTGCAATTTGCTGAGTTCAATATGATCTCTTCAATCGCCGCGTTTGCTCTAGGCTTGTCACAATTGTTATTCGTTTACGTGATTATCAAATGCGTAAAAGGTGGCAAAAAAGCAACGGACAAAGTGTGGGAAGGTGCAGAAGGTTTGGAGTGGACATTATCATCACCACCTCCGTACCATAGCTTCACTGAGCAACCAATTATTAAATAATGACTATTAGAAAAGCCCAAGCCTACTTGGGCTTTTCCATTGAATGGAAGTATTCGGTAAATGGAAAATCAAGAAGTAGCTAGACGTAGTAGAAGTAAAAAAATAGCTTGGATATTTGGGGCGGTTGCCATTGTGTGGTATGTGGTGTCGATGTTCACAATATGGAACCTGTAAACAATCCAGATTCACTCAAGCCAAAAACCAAAGCTGAGCTTGAAAATGCCAATGCTAAATTGGCCAAAAAAATGGTGTGGGTAGCAGCAGGTTCTTTGTTGTTTGCTTTTGCATTAGTGCCTTTGTACGATGTTTTATGCAGCATTACTGGCTTAAATGGTAAGACCAATAATGAAGCGTCTACATTATCAAAAGCAAAAGTAGATACCAGCCGAAATGTAACCGTACAGTTTACCTCGGCGGTAATGCCGGGTTTAGGATGGAATTTTTACCCTAAGCAAGCCAGTATTACCTTGCACCCAGGTCAAATTGAAACGGTTTTGTTTGAAGCAAAAAATATAACCAGCCAAGTGGTGGTTGGGCAAGCAATTCCGAGTGTTAGCCCAGGTATTGCATCGGTTTATTTAAAAAAAGTAGAATGTTTTTGTTTTGTTAACCAAAGTTTAAAGCCGGGTGAAACAAAAGTAATGCCGTTACGGTTTTTTGTCGATCCAGCATTACCAAAAGATGTAAGTGAAATGACTTTGTCGTATTCATTTTTTGAAGCGACAAAAAAATAAAAGTGATTTGAATATCGCCTAGCATTAAAAAGTATTAAAAATTAGTATTAAAAAATAAAGTATAAAAAGGGAGCTTGTATCGCCAGTAAAGCGATACAACGTTATAATTAAGTAGTTAAAATTTAGGTGCTTGGGAGTAAACGAATGGCAACACATTCAGAAAATCAATATTATGTACCGCATGGCAGCATATATCCTTCAATATTATCAGTAGGTTTACTGTCACTTGCTTCAGGCTTCATTTTTAATATGAATAACCTGCATTTTGGTAAGTGGATGATGTATTTAGGCGCTGCTATTATTATCGCCATGACCTTTAAATGGATGGGTTCAGTGATTACTGAAAGCATCACAGGACAATACAAAAGCTGGGAAGATAAATCGTTCCGTATTGGTATGATTGTGTTTATTTGCTCTGAAGTAGCTTTCTTTGCGGCATTCTTTGGTGCGCTATTTTACATGCGCGTATTGTCAGTGCCAGATTTAGCGGGCTATGACGCAGACATTACACCGTACAAAGATTTCTTAAGTTCATGGCCTTCATTAGGCCCAGGTGGTAATGTTTTAGGTACAGAATATGTGCCGCCAGCTGACTTTAAGCCAATGCATTGGAATGGTTTACCATTAATTAACACCATCTTATTACTAAGTTCTGGTGCAACCATTACTTGGGCACATTGGGGTTTGATTAAAAATAAACGTACGCAGTTAGTCGCTGGTATGGCGTTAACTGTTTTGCTAGGTATTACTTTCTTGGTTTGCCAAGCAATGGAATACCATGAAGCTTACACAGAAATGGGTTTAACATTAGGTAGCGGCGCTTACGGTGCAACCTTCTTTATGTTGACCGGTTTCCATGGTTTCCATGTATTGCTTGGAACCACCATGTTGATTGTTATTTTAATTCGCTGCATGAAAGGCCACTTTACGCCTGAGCATCACTTTGGTTTTGAAGGTGTTGCTTGGTACTGGCACTTTGTGGATGTGGTTTGGTTAGGTTTGTTTATATTTGTATACATGCTTTAACTAGCCATAATAAAAAGGGCGATGCATTGATTGCATCGCCCTTTTTATTTGAAACGATTAAAACTAAAGTGCGTGACCAAGCTTGCCAAAGTAGGCCGCGATAATTAAAGCAATAAACAGCGCGATTGATAAACCAATACGCATGGTTAACGCTTTAACCGTTCTATCGCTACCCGATTTATCTTTGTTTAAGAAAAACAAAGCTGAAAATAAACTGCCCAAAATAACAATTAAAACCAATACAACTGCAATTTTAATAAACATTAATATGTCCAAGAGAAGTAAATAAATAATTATGCGACTGGTCTAGTATAAATGCAATTTAGATTTCTGAATGTTGAATTTAAGCCGACATTGCTTGGCACGCTGATTACACTTATCTGTATCCCAACTTTTATCAAGCTGGGTTTCTGGCAATACGAAAAAGCGGCATTAAAGCAGAAGATTCAAGCTAATTTTGAGCAAACAAATGCTAATCAATCACCAAATTTAAAAGACTTTTTGCTGAATTCTGAGCAATTAGAATTTAAAAAAATTGAGGTGGATGGCGAATACTATAAGCAATACCAGATACTCATTGATAATAAAGTTGAAAATAGCTTAGCTGGCTATCATGTTATTACGCCGCTAAAAATTCAAAACTCAGATACCTATGTTTTGGTCAATCGCGGCTGGATTCAAGCTGGTAAAACGCGTGCCGATATACCCGCTTTTGATACGCCAGCTGGCGCGCTAAAGGTAAAAGGAATGGCATGGTTGCCGACCAAGAAGATATTTACGCTAGAAGATAAAACGCCACTAGAAAAAGTACCAGTAAATAAAGCGCCAGTAGATAAAACGCAGTCAGCTACCAATGCAGAGTGGCAATTGGTTTGGCAAAATTTAGATATGCAGAAATATGTAAAAAGCGCACCAATCAAAATTTTACCCATCATTGTAAAATTGGATAATGACAGCGCAGCGGGTGGGTTTGTGCGCAATTGGGAAATGTCCGCTGACCGCATCGTGACGCATATGGGCTATGCTTTTCAGTGGTTTGGATTTGCCTTTGCCGCATTGGCCATTTATTTGTATTTAGGTATTAAAAAGTTAAATTAGGATTTATAAGTAAGATTTGATCAATAGGTAAAGGTTTTTATGCAAACAGAGCAAACAAGTACGACTTATCAAGAGAATCAGCGCAAAGGCAGAACCGTATTTTTGATGATGCTGATATTTTTTGTGGTGCCAATTATTGCCGTTGTGTTGATGTTTAAATACGATTTTAAGCCAACAGGCACAAGCCGCGGTGAGTTGATGACGCCGCCAAGATTGCTTGAAACCACAGCCACGTTAAAAAATAGTGATGGCCAAGATAGCAGCCGTTTTTGGGCTGAAAAGTGGACCATGGTTTATGTGGCAGACGTTTGTGAGGCTAATTGCATGGCTAAACTGAGGGATATGCGCCAAATTCATGTGTCGATGTACAAAGATATTCCGCGCACGCAGCGTGTGCTGGTAACAACTATGCAAGATGTAACAGCGATTAAAAAAGATTTCCCCGATTTAAATATTATCAATCAAACCACGGCTGATATCAGCACGCTTAGTCAACAATTTAATGTGGCGAATGAAGTGGCCATGCAGTCTAACAGGCTGTATTTCGTTGATCCCTTGGGCCACATTATGATGAGCTACCCTGCCGACACAGCGGCAGCGGATATACGTAAAGATTTAGCGCGATTATTAAGATATTCTTGGGCGGCATAATATGTTGTTTAAACGTTTAGCAATGTTGGGCGCAGTAATGGCCTTGTGTGTGGTGGTTTTGGGTGCTTATGTGCGCCTAACAGATGCAGGGCTTGGTTGCCCTGATTGGCCTGGTTGTTATGGCACATTAACCGTGCCAGAAAGCGAAGCGGCTATTGAAAAAGCGCAAACCATTTACCCTGATAGTATTGTAGAAACAGGTAAAGCATGGCGTGAAATGCTGCACCGCTATTTGGCAGGTACATTGGGCTTGGTTGTGTTGGCGCTATTTATATTGGCTTGGAAAAAAGCGCGCCAATTTCCACAACAAATTAACGTATCACCATGGCTTGCTACCGCATTATTAGCCATTATTACGTTTCAAGCCGCATTGGGCATGTGGACAGTCACCATGCTTCTTAAGCCGGTTATTGTCAGTGCGCATTTGCTTGGCGGCATGACCACTTTAGGTTTATTAACTTGGATTGCACACCGAAATTGGGGTCAATATTCATCTAGCATTGTGCAAAGCCGCGGCTCTAGAAACTTAATTCGTTTTGCATTGGTGATTTTGTTAATGCAGATATTTTTAGGTGGCTGGACCAGCACTAATTACGCCGCACTGGCATGTACCGATTTTCCTACCTGCCATGGCGCATGGATGCCTGACATGGATTTTAAAGACGCATTTCACATGGTGCGCGAATTAGGCCAAAGTGCAGATGGCGGAAACCTTACGCTGGCGTCCCTTACCGCCATTCAGTGGACGCACCGCGTTGGCGCCATCATTACTTTGATTTATTTGGGTTTTTTAGCCTTAAATAGTTTAAAATACGCGCAATTAAAAAACCTAAGTTTGGCATTAATCGCCGTGCTATTTGCGCAAATCAGCCTTGGTATTGCTAATTTAGTATTGCATTTACCGCTGGTATTGGCTGTGGGACATAATCTGGGGGCCGCCTTATTGGTGATTATTCTAGTGATTTTCAATTCAAAAATCACTGGCAGCAAAGTCAACCGCACATAAGCGCTTGCAACCACATTAAATGAAATAAAGTGAGTATCAATTGAGTCAGAAATCAAATGTAAACACAGTTAATCACTTGCAGGCTTTTGTCGCAAGTTTTAAGAATTTTTACGCCCTGTGTAAGCCACGCGTCACCATGCTGATTGTGTTTACCGCTATTATTGGTATGTTTTTAGCAACACCGGGTATGGTGCCATGGCCGCTTTTATTGGCAACCACCGTTGGTATTGCGTTTGCATCTGGTGCGGCGGCCGCTTTTAACTGTTTAATTGAGCATAAAATTGATGCGGTAATGGCGCGTACTCGCGGCAGGCCATTGCCTACTGGCCAAGTTTCACACACTGAAACCATGGTTTTTGCCACGCTGTTAGGCGGCTCTGGCTTATTAATTTTATATCTTTTTGTTAACCCATTAACCATGTGGCTAACTTTTGCCACTTTTGTCGGCTATGCCGTTATCTATACGGTGTTTTTAAAGCCAGCAACGCCAATGAATATTGTGATTGGTGGCGCATCTGGTGCCATGCCGCCAATATTAGGTTGGGCCGCGGTAAACAACGCCGTTTCACCAGAATCATTAATTATGTTTTTGATTATTTTTGCTTGGACGCCACCGCATTTTTGGGCGCTAGCGTTATACAGACGTGAAGAATACGCCAAAGTAGGCATGCCGATGCTACCAGTGACGCATGGCGAAGCATTTACGCTGCTGCATATTTTGTTGTACACGGTGATTTTGGTGGTGGTTTCAGTCATGCCTTACGGATTAGGCATGAGCGGCTTAATTTACTTGGTTTCTGCCATTTTATTAAACGCGGTATTTTTATGGTATGTGATTGGTTTATATCGAAAATATTCAGACGATTTAGCCAAAGCGACCTTTAAATACTCTATTTTGTATTTAACGCTGATTTTTGCGGCGCTATTAGTGGATCACTACTGGAAAATATAAACTTAAGCCCAATATTATGGTGCGCCCGGCGGGAGTCGAACCCACGACCTTTGGCTTCGGAAGCTAAATTATCCAAACAAAAAACTATTGATTTATAAAGGAATTTTACTTATAATTCTGATTATTGGCACGATTTTGGCACAGTGGAGTTCAAAATGGCAACGATTAGGAAAAAAGGTGATCTTCAATGGCACGTCCAAGTGCGCAGAAAACACATTTCTCAAACTAAAACATTTACCACTAAATATGACGCCGAAGCATGGGCCCGCGATGTTGAGGGCCGTATTGATCGCGGAGTTTACATATCTCAAATCGAAGCTGAATCAACTACACTTCTACAGGCATCTGATCGTTATGAGCGTGAAATGCTGCCAGCCCTCAAGGGTAAGGCTGCAGATGCATCGCGACTCAAAACTATCAGACTGAATCTTGGAAAGCTGCCGCTTGCCGCAATTACTACAACTATTCTTTCTCGATTTAGAGATGACCGATTAAAAATAGTTGGAAGTCAGTCTGTCATTCATGAATTAAATTTAATCAATCGTATACTAAAAGCCTGTGTGCTCGATTGGGGTATCTCGCTTCCAGGTGGTGTACCACAAGTGCGCAAACCCACTAAACCTAGAGGGCGAGATCGGCGCGTTGAGCAGGGTGAGATTGATGCAATTATTACAGCAAGTGAATCTCAAGAACTTGGTATTGTCATTGGGGTTGCTATTGAAACAGCGATGAGACGTTCGGAAATTTCAACACTTGAGCGTGATAATATTCAGCTTTCCCGCTCAATTGTACATCTTGAGCAGACTAAAAATGGTGATACTAGAGATGTGCCTCTAAGCACAACAGCCATAAGCCTACTATTGAAGCTACCAGCAAGGATCAATGGTCGGGTTTTTAATTTGCAGCCAGACTCGATCACTCAAGCTTTTGACAGAGCTGTAAGGCGTGCTCGGGGAGTATATGAGAGTCATTGTGAAGAATTAGGTTTAAAAGTGGATAAAAGTTGGCTTAAGGACATTCATTTTCATGATTTAAGGCATGAAGCTACTAGTCGTATTGCAGACAAAGTATCAAACTTAGTTGAGTTAGCAAGCATTACTGGGCATAAAGACCTCCAAATGTTAAAACGTTATTACCATCCAAAGGCTGAAGAGCTAGCTAAAAAGTTGGGTTAAATTCTTAGTTTTTAATTATTTAAAGTATTGTTGCAAAATGTTAAAAGCATAACGTTAACACCTGAACAAACTTGTTAAAGGCGTTTAAATTGAAAATAAGAACAGCTGAACTTATAAGTGGAAGTGAACAATCAATAGGTGAAGGAATAACTGCTCCTATGCGAGCGGTATTACGATTGGATGGGCAAATTGTTAATGCCGTACTTAAATCACTTCCATTAGAAAAAATTACGGCAGAATGCTTATGTGCAATATTACTTCGTTATTGGGGCGTACCAGTACCAGAGCCAGTAATTGTTTTAGGGGATCCCTTAAGGTATGGAAGTATTGATGCAGGCTATCCCAATTTAAAACAAAAAATTGGTTTTACAGATCAATTATCTGAACATGAACAGAATGCGTTAGTAAAAATTGGTGGGGAAATTTTAAGTAACTGTGAGGCTACTCCTTTAGTAATATCTGCTGATGATGCAATTGGTAATCGCGATCGAAATTTAGGGAATGTACTTTGGGATGGAAGCCAATTCGCGTTTATTGATCATGAAAGATGTCTGGGATTAGAAAATGACAGAGATGTTAATAAGTTAGTTTTATTGGTAGCTAATTCAAGTAATGTAGATTCTATTCAAAAGTCAGCTGTTGCAATCGCACTTACGTTATCAATTGATATTATGAAAAATATCGAAAGCAATCATATTGACGTTAGCTTATATTCAGCATATCTTGAGGATGGGATTCCAAAATTAGCTAGTAAAGTGCTATCAAGATTTCCTCAACCAAAAGATTTATTAACGGACTTAGTGTAATGACCATTGAAACAACTTTTAGACCCCTTATGTGGGAACCAGTAAGTGGAACTGGTGAAAGGTTGATGGCTGGGGTAATCGTGAAATTTGGCTCAGAAATTACTACTCACAGAATTATTAGGGATGAAATTTTAGATGCTCTTTATGGAAAAGTAACTAGCTCACCAAGCAAACTAATTGATGCTGCTTTAAAAATATGTTTAAACATTGCAAATGAGTCTGATATGTCTGAGCTTAAAACGTCCATCTTTGGACTGACGGCAGGTGAAACTAGCTACATATCAGCAAATAGTTTGACTGAAGCAGTAAGAATTTCTGCATTGATGTATTCAAGTTTGGCAAATATGGTTTGGATAGATGATTTGGAAGCAGAAGACTCACCCTCACAAGAAGACACTAATAAGCGGTTTTTTACCGAAGTTAAAAACATGGTGCTCTCTACTAACTCACACTTAACACCTTATTTTAATCGGTCTGCTAAGCTTTTAGATGATGGTCAAAATGTTAAGTTTGGTTATCTATCAGATACAACAGTTATGCACTTTAATGTGCTTAGTGCGAATAGGCAACCTTCAGGGGTAAGAGATTCAAGAGCAAGGTTGTGGGAGTTAGCACGCGCAAAGGACTACGGTTCAATAGCTAAAGCTGCACTTATTACGGCTACAAGCTCTGAGACTGATCCCACTCTATCTCAAAAGCAACTGTATACCTTGAATTCTAATCTAGATGAGATAAATAGAGAGGCTGATTCTGAAGGGATACTTTTTTACCCTGTAGATTCTGTAAGTTTAGGTGCTGAAAGAGTTTTAATCTTAGCAACCTAAAACAAAATGTTTGAGTTAAGAATTGATGTGTCATAATTCGGTCCAACGCAGACATTCATTTTTAAAATTATTTTAAAAAAGTGTTAATAATTTTATTCAAACTTTCTTCAGTTCGCGTAAACTAATCGTTATGAAATTAAAGCAATTACGATCACTTCGTGTATTCATTTTTCTCATGCTAACAATATTTCTTACAGATACTGTTTACGCGAGCGGAATGATGGTTGCTGACCAACTTTGTGATAACCATTCAGCCAGTATTGAAAATCATAATCATGATGACCATGATATAAATCAACATGAAAACCATCATCATGATGCAGAGCAGAAACAATCAACCAATGATCAATGCTCTAAATGTGATCACTGCATGGCTTGTTTCACTGTACTCCCACCTAGTCAACTAGACAAAATGCAATCTCAGCTTCAAGCAACCGAAATTATCTTGTTTGAGCCAAGTTATTACTCTTACATCAGTGACCAACCTCAAAGACCTCCCATTTCCTAAATAAACTGATGAATTCACTTCAGCAATAGGCTATAAGCCTGTTGCTGATTCGCCACGTTTATTTTTGAAATGAGATTTCAATGAAACTACTCAACTTATCGTTGTCTATATTTTTTCTTGTTATAGGAACATCTCCTCCCCTATGGGCTGCAGATGCACCTCAAGAGTCCTCCACTTACCAATCGTCTCTCGATGATTACAAAACCCTATCCAATGACAACTTGTCAAACTGGAAATCCATAAACGTGCCTTCTAATGGTAGCGGTCATGCGGGTCACTCCATGCCAAACATGCAACATAAGATGTCCCCAGAGCAGATGGCTAAAATGCCTTCAGATAATAAGGAAATGCCTGATATGGCTGGTATGGACCATAGCAACATGCAAGGGATGGTTCATAACGACGTGCAGAGCATAGAAAAAGCATCCCCAGACAAGATGAAAAGCATGGATCATAGCCAAATGAAGCACGATCATGAAATGCCGCCAATGGCTGGAATGGATCATTCTAAAATGGACGGTATGGATCATGAGAACATGAAATCCATGCCTAAAAATAAATCAGCAATCCAGGCAATGAAAAAAGAAGAAATGCCCGAGATGGATCCTAGACAAATGTCTGAACATGATCACGATGGTGCAGGTATGGAAGGGATGGACCACTCTAACATGAGTGAGTCAAAATCGAGTGTTATGCAGCCCAATACAGAGGGCGCTGTGCTTGATGAATCTAAAACACCCGATCAAGCATCTACCCAAGGGTCTAAACATGCAGGAATGTCTATGCCCTCTACAGCGCCGGCTGTTCAAGCTCCATCTTGGCAAATAATTCCTAACTTCCATCCTATAGTGGTGCATTTCCCAATTGCTTTAACCATCATTGCTTTTCTGTTGAGTTTCGCTTCACACGCACGACGTAGCCATCCTATCTCTGGACAATTGGCTGCTGCAGGTCATTTTGTTCTTTGGCTCGCTGCGATTGGTGCTGTTACAGCGTTGTTATTTGGCTGGCTGGCTTTTAACTCTATTTCTAATCACGATGATGCTGGACATGCCGCCATGCTGTTGCACCGTTCATGGGCTATTCCAACGGCTATAGGCTTAGTCTTATTAGCTAGCTGGGATGCATGGAAATATCACGTAACTGAATTGATATCGGTACCTATGCTGTTTTTACTTTTTTTACTTTCTCAAGCAATCGCGGTGACGGGTTGGCTGGGAGGTGAAGTGGTGTATCGACATGGCATAGGCGTGTTATCCATGCCATTGAGCGGGACAGGCCATGCTCACCATGGTGATGCAAATGTTAAGGCTTCACCTCAGTCAAAATCTGGTGAGCTTACAGAAATGAATCATGATTCAGAAGGAGAATCGCATGAACACTAATACACCACATGCAGCTTTCAAATACCGTGCATTAATCGCTCTCATCAGTGCCAGTTTTGCAATTAGTGGCTGCGCAACTTTTTCTAATGATGGTGGTTTTAACGGTGTTCAAGAAAACACTCAAAAATACATCAAACAAGATGTGGTTTTTCCAAAAACAGATGACGAGAAGAGCAAAGTTAGCGAGCGGGTCAATCAGTTACTTTCAAAACGTTTAAATGTTGAGCAAGCGGTTCAAATAGCGTTACTAAATAACAAAGGATTACAGGCAGATTTTTATAATCTTGGTATTTCTGAATCAGAATTGGTCCAAGCTGGCCGCCTGCCTAATCCTAGGTTCGGTATGCTCTACGTTCGTGAAAACGGTAATTACAAGATCGAACAAATGCTGACTTTCAATATTTTTTCGCTTTTAACAATGCCTAAAATGCAGGCAATTGAACGTCAGAGATTTGTGCAAACCCAGAAAAGAACCGCTTTTGAAGTAATCAAAATTGCAAATCAAACCCGCATAGCCTATTTCAATGCAGTCGCTGCAACTGAGCAAGCCCGCTACAGTGAGCAAGTAAAAGTATCTGCAGAGGCCAGTGCTGAATTGGCTAGAAGGTTACTTAAGGCTGGCAACTTTAACAAGCTACAGCAAGTGCGTGAACAGAGTTTTTATGCAGATGCTGCTCTTGATTACGCAAGCGCGACCAATAAGCAAGTTTCTACCTTTGAAGCACTATCGCGGTTATTGGGTGTAGCAGTTGATCAATTGAATTTGGAGGAACGCTTACCAGATTTACCTAAGTCACTCACAGAATTGCAACCATTTGAAAAAGCCGCTTTTAAACAACGCCTGGATTTACAGTCAATTAAACTGGAAACGGATGCACTAGCTAAACAATTAGGCCTCACCAAGACGACCCGCTTTATAAATGTACTGGAAATAGGCCCTGCTAGAGTGTTAGAAGGTCGGCGTGGTGATCCTTATAAAAAAGGCGTTGAGCTGTCGTTCGAGTTGCCAATATTCGATTGGGGTACGGCACGGGTTTCGCGGGCTGAATCCATTTACATGCAATCCGTTAATCGGGCCGCACAAATAGCAATCAATGCGCAATCTGAAATCCGTGAGGCCTACAACACCTATCGAACCAATTACGATGTGACAAAGCATATACGGGATGAAATTGTGCCACTTCGCAAAAAAATTCTGCAAGAAAACCAACTACGCTATAACGGTATGCTGACAAGCCCGTTTGAACTGTTTGGAGACGCACGTGCGCAAGTGACTAGTGTGAAAAGCTATATCGAGTCTTTACGCGAATTCTGGGTGGCCGATAGCACATTACAAATGACGCTGATTGGTAACGAAAATATGATGGAAGGTAATTAACATGGATTTTTCTAAATTTACCAGACGTGACTTTTTTAAATTAGCGGGTGCTGGCATTGCTGCATCTGCTGTGAGTAAAGTTTCGATGGCCGCTTTGCCAGAGATCGTTTCAATGGAACAAGTCAACACACAAGCACCTTTGCAACCGAATACCGGTAGACCCTATAACCCCGTTGTAACACTTAATGGGTGGAGTTTGCCATGGCGCATGAATAAAGGAGTAAAAGAGTTTCATTTGGTGGCTGAACCCGTTGTACGTGAATTAGCGCCAGGTATGAAAGCACATTTATGGGGCTATAACGGACAAAGCCCAGGCCCTACAATTGAAGTCGTTGAAGGGGATAAGGTCAGAATTTTTGTAACGAACATGTTGCCAGAAATAACCAGTATTCACTGGCATGGTCAAAGATTACCAAATGGTATGGATGGCGTTAGCGGCCTTAATCAGCCACCAATTCCGCCAGGTAAGACTTTTATGTATGAATTTGAGGCAAGACGAGCTGGCACGTTTATGTATCATCCGCATGCCGATGAAATGCTGCAAATGGCAATGGGTATGATGGGAAGTTGGGTCACTCACCCTAAGAACCCTAAATTTATGCCAGTTGATCGTGATTTTATCTTTCTACTAAATGCATATGATATTGACCCTGGTAGCTACACTCCCAAAGTAAGCACCATGTTAGATTTCAACTTATGGACATGGAATAGTCGTGTTTTCCCAGGGATTGATCCTATTGTTGTACGCAAGGATGAACGTGTGCGAATTCGTATCGGTAATCTAACTATGACTAATCATCCAATCCATATCCACGGACATGAATTTCAGGTTACTGGCACTGATGGTGGATGGGTTCCTCCAACTGCCCGATGGCCAGAAGTGACGACAGATATTGCTGTTGGACAAATGCGTGCGATTGAATTTGTAGCAAATGAGCCTGGCGATTGGGCGTTTCACTGTCACAAGAGTCATCACACGATGAATGCGATGGGGCATGATATTCCTACATTACTTGGCGTTAATCAAAACGACTTGATGAAGAAAATTGGTAATTTGGTGCCCGATTATATGCCAATGGGCAAAACTGGTATGTCTGAAATGACAGAGATGGCTGAGATGATGGGTATGCCCTTACCTGAAAACACCTTGCCTATGATGACTGGTAAGGCTCAATTTGGTGCTGTTGAAATGGGGGGCATGTTTACTACAGTTAAAGTGAGAGAAGGTATTGCCCGCAATGATTTTAAAGACCCTGGCTATTATAAACATCCTAAAGGTACGATAGCACGCGAAGTTGTTAATGACTTACCTCCTGTTGAGCGTTCAGATATTAAGACACCTGAAGCTGGGATTGAGTTAAATGTACGTAAACCATCTGGTCATGCAGGTCATTAACTCACCTAAGCTTGCTAACGTACAGACTTAAGTTTCTGCACAAGATAATTTGAAGTATGAAGGCATTTGATAACATTTTTTTATCAAATGCCTTCAATTTTTTAACCCTTATATACTGGAGAGAAAAATTATTTACCATACAATCAAATGGAGTTGAATGAAGGGTTCAGCTTAAGTACAAGAGGGGGGCTGATCCTATTCCTCCCAATATCTTGCCAGAAAGCAATTTCTCTATTTAAAATACTCAGAAATAAAAAATAATTGGGTTGATGACTTAATGAATACCACTCATTTGAATTGCAATGCCATTCATGGGCAAGTTCACTAAATTCATTTTTCCCAAACAAAATTTCCGTTGCAATGGCAAAAAGAGCATACCTTTTTGGGGAGTAATGGTCACTACATATGGTATTGATAGCAGTTGTGGCTCTCAAAATATCCGCATTGTTTTGCCAATTCGGAAATTTCATACCTAGATCAGTAAATACATCCGATATATATTGGGGCCTATTAAAATGCTCCTCTGCATTTAAAAGGGGATCGTCAGCAAGCATTTTCATCCACGATGTGATCCATGAGGGAAACGTATATCCATTTTTTTCGAATAGCTCAGGCATTTCAAGTAAATGCTCGATATCTTTGATACTACTCGCATTGTGAATCTCAATACACGCTTGAGTTAATGCCATTTGTAATTTTATTGGGTATGTCATATTTAAATCCTCTGTAAAGTTTAATAAGTAAGTCTGTTGGAAGTTGATTTTTTAAAATGCTTTATCGATCGTCCAACTCGATCAACAAAGCGTTGCAAACTGTTGTGAAATATTTCAGTTGTAAGTCCAAATGTGTTAATCGCTTCGTCAACTCTTCGTATCGTTGGTTGTGCAATTCGTCCATCTGACTTAATGTTTCTTTTAGCAAATTTTCGAGTTGAATCATTTTTCATCTCACTTTCTTCAGTAATTAAATTCGAATCCAGTACATTTAATTTATGTAATGATTGATTCGTTAATGGAGCGATTTCAAGATCATTAATATTATTTGAGGAAGGATGGCGAGTTTGAATATACGCGACACGTTTTTCAGTTTGATTATTGAGCTCATCCTGTAGACTCTGAATATTTCTATCAAGAAACTCTTTTTCAAGAAAGATTTTATCTAGCTGATTCTTTATATTAAAACCAGCTTCATAAAATGCGCCCTTAAGCCTCAATTTTTGGCCTTTTGAATCTTGTATGGATAAGTAATCTTTGCCTTTTCTATTGATTAAATAACCTGAATCTTTCAATTTTTGAATAATGTCGTCGCGATTTTTAATAAGTTTTTGACTTACAAGAGCAGATATTACGTTGTGGATTAAATTAATAGCCTCTACCTTGCATGGCGGGAGATTGGAAGATAAGCGTAAATCCTTTCTACGCGCTGGATCAGATGGATCAGCGAAACTATACTTTTTGTTTGTTAGCCGCTCCCACGCTCTGAAACGCGCCCGATCAGTGCGATCAAAATATGCTGCAAACCTTTTACCGGACTTTAATTCAGTATTTGGTACAACCCAATGTAGTTCGATACGACCCTTATCACGATGTTGAACCCAAAGCCAATTCAAACTATCGTGAGCTAATCCAACTCCTAACATTTGTTGAAAACTGTCCATAACTTCATCAAGAATTACTTGACTAACTTGGTCTGGAGATTCTGCCCACGATAAAACGCCAGTGGTATATTTCTGTGCAAATACGCTTTGGCTAATCAACCCTTTAGTTGTAGAAATATTCCCTCTCATCAGTTTTGCAGGTGGCATCCTTGGCTTTGATTGAGCATCTTTTGCGCTCATTAGATAATCAATTCCATTTGCCTCACCTTCACCATGCTTAAATATTTTGCAAAACATTAATTTCCTCCCATATCATATACAGCCGAGAGGCGACAATAACCATATCTATTGATTTATTATTTTTTGAACTGATGTTAACGGAACGGGCAATTTGATTCAGATTATTGCCAATTCTTGCAACTTCCCTATTTAATGCGATGCGTTCAACATTTTTTTGATCACTTATTTTTCTTTTTCTTTCGTGCTGCTTGGTTGTCACGGTAGAATTAACAAAAAGTATTTGGCGAATAAATACTGCCAATGCTGTATCGCTAGAGCGGTCGCGCAGATCGATCAATTCAGAATCTGTCAGGCGCAATTTAACAACACGTGTGCGACGAACTTTTGTACTAGGGGTTGTTAAATCATTTTTCATTTGTACTTACATTTCAAAGGGGTTGAGGGGAAATTATTTCCCTTCACCAGTCACAAGGCCGAGGGGCCTTGTGTGTGCTGGCTTAGAAAAAAATGTTGATAAACCCTCTGTAACCACATTAATCTCCTTAAGCATGCCTTGAATACCAATTACCATCCGGAGTAATTAACTAATAAATTAACGATAATTCTTGTACGATTGCTATCAAGCTTAGTAAGGTCTCCAATAGAATAAATTTTTGCCGACTTGCAAAAATCCACGGCTGAACTTCGGTTATAAAAACTAAACATAGACGCCATAAAAGCGGCTTGTCCTGGACTTAACGGACCTGCAAAAGCTTTCTGAAAAAGCTCTTTTTTTGGATAAAGTTGGGTATAGTTAATAGCATTTTTTAAACTTTTTTCCGTACCATCACCAAAAAGTTCTACACCGACTAATTCCACACCTTGTTTCCAGTAATCAGTAAAACGTCCCTCTCGCAATTCCCAACCTGTCATCACCCTACCCTGCATTTTTTCCGCTACATCACTGCTTTCTTGTTGATGAATGATTACCTCGGATGAATTTTTTTCATTTGCTTCAAGTACATTTACATTCGCCATCTTTTTTATCCTTAAATTAAATTTTTTTATTCACGTTTAAACTAATTTCAATGCTGCTGCGATTGTTCTTTGTGCATACCTAACTGCATCTGCGCCACGTCGCTCGCTTGATCTTTCTATAAGAAGTGATTCCACATCAACTAATGACATACCAGAACGAAGGGCCCCGCAACACCAGCCGAACTCGTTTGAGCTCTCGTCATCGCTTTTGTTATTACTGATATTTGTAAAATGTTTGTGATTAAATTCAGACTTTTTATCTATATGATTTAATTTAGATTTCATATCTAATACTGCCAATTGTTCTAAAACAGAATCTACATGAAGTAATTTTCCAGTTCTATCTGCGCTGATTAATTTAGCTAAATAGTTATTACGTTCTAATTTTCTATTGATAAATCCTGGAGCACGCCCCCAATGCTCACCACTAACACTTCCTATGTCACCTCCATAAGTTGTGATTAGCATTCTTTGTACATTTTTACGCTCAGATTCAGTTATTCTTCTATTCGTTGCTATCCAAATTTGGTGATTTTCTGAACTTGTTTCGACTACTGCAGATTTCCATATAGAAGATATTCTTTGAATCTGATTTTTGTTTAAATCATCTAACATAATAATTGGTTGATTTACACCACGTGATGGGCGTATGAATATGTCTTCACCAGCACTATTTAATGCTTTAGCATCGCTTAAATTTATCAAACGTCCTGATACGCCACGACCAGTTAATTTGTCGCGTCTAAGTGATTGAAACTCTAAATCTTTAACAACTATATGTCTAAACCATTCAATTAACTTAACGGCATCATGACTCTTACAAAAATGATGACGTAATGGCTCCTCCCCTGTGCTTAATACGTTTTTTGTACCTTCTTTTGTTGCTTGCATTGATACTTCGGGTGACATGCCGCCACCAGATGGTGATTTATCACCACCAGGTGGTGACATTGCCCCACTATCTAAGTGAGGAATTATTAAATTTTGACTATCTTGGGATTTATTAACCGTAGGGTGGGGAAGATGGATAATGTAATCGTTAACGGAATTAATATTCGTTGAAGCTAATTTCTTGCGAATAATTGTAAGCCAACCTTTTTTTTCAAGGCTCTGCAATGCTCGTTGTGCGGTACGCTCATGAACACCTGCATCACCTGCAAGAGTTGGTACAGAAGGGTAACATTTAATTACACCTGGTCTTAGACGCGCTGATAGAGAGTAAAGAACCGATTTCTCTGAAGCTGTTAGTCCCCGTGCATTACGGATTTTTATAGGTAAACTTAGCGTCATAAATTATCTCCATTTGAAGAGATATTATTAAAATTTAAATGACGTTGTAGTTGGACAGCCTTTTTGGGCCTGCCGGGGCCAGTGACTGGTTTTACATCAGAAATTAAAGTACCTTGATTATTCGAGCGATCTGCGCACAGCGTGTTTAACCATTCTTCATAACCATAAAATAAAATTCGTCTAGAATTAGGTATTTTCAAAATCGGGGGGAGCGATTTTGGATTACGGATGGTGTCGCTACGAATAGATGCAGGAGACTTATGAATTAATTGTGATAACTGAATTACAGTTAATAGCTTACGAGCAGGCATAGAATTAGGTTCTTTTCATAAAGATTGAAAAAAACCGCGCTTCATTCCACATCGCCCTGCACAAGCCCTAAACGCCAAACTTCAGTGCGGAATCCACTAACCACCTGTTAGCGTATAAGAAGTCTCTAGCGGCATGGTGTTATCTGATTTAGCTATAATCAGGCCGGCTATGATCCGGAGGAATTATTCCCATGCAATTTACTAGCTTGTAATGCTATTATATTCAAGTAAGATACTGTTGTCAAGTATTTAACAATACGCAATTGATAGTTTGGCACAAATTTGGCACATTTATTACGCTAAATTATGCATTATAGTGAAGTGCAATGCAGCATCGTAAATTATAACTTATTGAATATTATGATTTTTATGGTGCGCCCGGCGGGAGTCGAACCCACGACCTTTGGCTTCGGAAACCAACACTCTATCCAGCTGAGCTACGGGCGCTTGTGATGGCGCATTATAACAAAGCAAGTGCCATTAAGATAATGCGCATTTAGTAGTGATGTAATTTATTGTTAGTTTTAAAGTTTTTATGCGCAATCTGTGCTTGTATGCTTTTAACCTTGATGGTGAGTAGGTATAATTAACAAAAGCAAAATTATAATTATTTTTAATATTTAGGGATTAAAAGCAATGAGCAAGAAAGATGATAGTTATTCAGGTTCTAGTTTCTGGCAATTAATTATTGCAATTCCAGGTACTATTTTAGCGTTTACCTTGTTAATTTCGCTATTAGCCTACTTTTTTGGCAAAACCGAAGTGCCAACAACACCAGCGCCTACGCCTGCAGAAGTATCTGCCAAGGTAGAAGAGGCGATTAAGCCAGTTGCCGTGGTTGAAGTAGCGGCGGCAAGTACAGGCCCGCGTGTGGATAAAAGCGGTGAAGAAGTGACCAAAAACGTATGTGCGATGTGCCACGCGGCAGGCTTAATGCAAGCGCCAACCATTGGCAACAAAGAACAATGGGCACCGCGCATTGCGCTAGGTTACGAAACTTTGGTACAACACGCTATTGCCGGTATTCGTAATATGCCAGCACGTGGCGGTAACCCTGATTTAACAGATGGCGAAGTGGCTAATGCCGTTGCGCACATGGCTAATGCATCTGGTGCAAGCTTTACGCCACCAGCTCCTGCAGAAGCAGCGCCAGCAGCTGATGCCGCCGCGCCTGTTGCTGAGCCAGCACCAGCTAGTTAATCGATTCTAAATCAAACAAAAAAAGCCGCTAACTTATATCAGCGGCTTTTTTGTTTATTAAACCTATATGGCAACTTACGCAATTGGTGATATTCAGGGCTGTTACCACGCCTTTAGCGCGCTATTGGCACGCCTGTCGTTTAATCCACAGCATGATCAGTTACGATTAGTCGGCGATTTAATTAATCGCGGTAGCGGCTCGCTTGAGGTGTTGCGTTGGTGTTATGAACATCAATCCGCTATAAAAGTGGTACTTGGTAATCACGATTTACACGCGTTAGCCGTTGCGCATCATCTTAAAAAAGCCCACAAAAGTGATACCTTGCAAGCGATTATGGACGCCGCTGATGGCATGGATTTGCTTAATTGGTTACGTCACCAGCCGCTGATGATTACGGATTTGGATGATAATCAAATGCGCTATGCCATGGTGCACGCAGGCTTATTACCACAATGGACTGTTGATTCCGCATTAGCTTATTCGCAAGAAGTAGAGCGCGCATTGCAGGCGCACGATTATCAACTTTTTCTGGCCAATATGTATGGCAATCAACCTGCTAATTGGCAAGATGATTTATCAGGATTTGATCGACTTAAAGTGATTACCAACGCCATGACGCGTATGCGAGTGTGTAAGGCCGATGGTGAAATGGAATTTGCCTTTAAAGGGCAACTGCAAGATGTGCCTGCGGATTATATGCCATGGTTTGAAACCCCCAATCGGCAATCAGAAAATACCCGAATCTTTTGCGGGCATTGGTCGGCGCTGGGTTTAAGTCAGCGTAATAATGTGACTAGTCTTGATACAGGTTGTTTATGGGGTGTTCAGTTAAGTGCCATTTGCATTGAAACGGGTGCTATTACACAGGTGCAGCACGATGCAAGAGATACGCCTAAGCTAATTTAGCCACAATCGCATCATAAGCCGCTTGCGTTAACTGCCGCCTGTCTTTACCTGATGTTTCAATTGGGCTTAAAAAATGCAATTCTACCGATGCATTTTTTTGCTTAATTACTTCAAGCATCGATTCAATTAACCCTGTTTCGCCAGCGTAAGCCATATTGGTGTTGCTGCTACCATCGGTATTCACATATCGAATGGCCACTGGCCAAATGGTGCTGTTGGCGACAATCGCGGCCTGCAATACGCTGCTTTTAAACGGCAAAACTTGCTTGCCATCGGTTGTTGTACCTTCTGGAAAAAAACATAAATTATCGCCTGCCATTAAGCTGGCGGCGGTTATATTGACGATTTTAGCCGCTTCTTGTTTTTTGCTTCTATCAATAAATAAAGTATTGGCTTTTGCCACCAAATAGCCAAACACAGGCCAGCTTCTAATTTCGGCTTTTGCAATAAAACGCAGCGCAATTTTACTGTTTAGCGCATGAATATCCGACCATGAAATATGGTTGGCCACAAACATCACGCCCGTTGTAGTGCTGGGCGGCAAATCACCAAAGGTGACTACTTTGATATGAAAAGCGCGCAATAAGCCACCACACCACCACTTAATTAACGCCAATTTAGTATTTTTAGCCAAAAAGGGTAAAAAAACTGAAGCGATAATTAAGCCAATAATGGTGTGAAAGAAAACGCGTGTAATGCGGAAAATTTGTGCGATTAAGCTGGCTTGAGGCAATTATTTTAAGAAATGCGAAGCATAACGTCCGTTAATTTTTGATAACGGTAACATTACCAGCATATCGGCTGTATTGAAATGGGCATCCCACGCTGGTTCGCCACAAATATAAGCACCTAATCTTAAATAACCTTTAATTAAAGGAGGGCAGATCACTTGCACATCTTGATTAAGCGCATGAATTGGCAAGGCTGTGCGCGGAAAAACGCGGTATTCAGGCGGTGATAAATAATCTGCTTTAAGTTTGTTATACAAACTAGCCGCCATATGTCCGCCATCATTAATTGGCACGCTGCCGCAACCAATCATGTATTCATAGTTATGCGTTTGCATGTATTTGGCTAATCCGGCCCACAACATAGCAATGGTGCCGCCGTTGCGGTAATTTTGATGCACGCAAGCGCGGCCGACTTCTACCGTGCTTTTAAACAGATGCGATAAGCGTGTTAGATCGAATTCGCCAGCTGAATAATAACCGCCAGCTTCGTTGGCTTTTTCTGGGCTTAAAATGCGATAAGTGCCAATCACTTGATTGGTAGCGGTTTCGCGCACCAGTAAGTGCTCACAAAATTCGTCAAAACCGTCAATATCTAAGCCACCGCGGCTAGATAATTGCGCGCCCATTTCCTCTGCAAATACTTTATAGCGCAAGCGCTGTGCTTCGGCTACTTCGGCTGGGTTGCGCGCTAGGCTAATGCTTAAGCCTCTTGGCTGATTGTTTAGCTGGTTACTGGTCTGACTGCTGGTTTGGTTACTGTTTTGGTTGCTGGCTTGTTGATCTTGTTGCTGAGCCGTTTTATTATCAAACATAACATCTCTCCTATATTTTGAGAGATGTTATGTGCTGAATATGAATGAGTTATGAAAATTAGATGACTAAATGATGACAGCAAAAATGCAGGTACTACATCAAAGGTCTAGATTAAAGACCTAGAATAAAGACCAAGATTAAAAGTATAGACTTTTAGTGAGTAACGCGTGAGGTGTCAGCGTTTTCAACCAGACGCACTCGGTCGCCTGGGTTAAATTGTTCATCGGCTTCTTGCACAATCGCAATCATGGCGCCGCCGTCTAATTTAACCGTAATTTCTATACCATCTTTGCGGGTAAGGCCTTCTTCTGCGGCAGAACCTACAAGGCCGCCCAAAACCGCACCAATAACCGATGCAATGGCGCTACCGCGGCCACCGCCAACAGAGCTGCCTGCTATGCCGCCCACAACACCGCCAGCCAATGAACCAACTGGCGATTTAGTGCCTTCTAATTGAACCGTGCGCACGCTTTCGACAATGCCAGTTCTGACCGTTTGCACTTTTCTGGCGTCATCGCGCTTGTAAACATTGCCAGAGTTTGAGCTGGCGCATGCCGCTGTTAATAAGGTTAAAAAAGCAATAATTAATAATTTTGAAATGTTCATTATTTGATTCCTTTATTGACACGGCGGCATACGCTTACATCGCTACATTTGTTTAAAAAGCTAAGTTTTGTTTATTATGGCTTAAAATTTAAACCACTTTTGTAAACTTTTAATATCGCTATAAACATTAAGTTAGCTTGCTAGCCGCTACTTTATCTTGCGATTTATTTTGCTGCTCAGCTTGCTCTGCCGAAACTTCTGATATTAGCGCTTGCGCGTAAATATTTTCAATTTCTAAACGGCTTGGGCTGTGATTTTGGCCGCCACGGCTGGCAATTTTAATCGCCCCCATGGTTGAGGCTAATCGGCCACAAGTTACCCAATCCCAACCATTGGCAATGCCGTACAGCAAGCCAGCGCGGTAAGCGTCGCCACAACCCGTTGGGTCGACCACATTATCGGCTTTAACGCATGGAATCTCAAAACGTTGACCATCGGCATAAATATGTGAGCCGCTGCCACCTAATGTCACAATCAACGCTTTAACCTTTTGCGCCAGCTGTTCTAAGCTTAAGCCGGTTTTATCTTGCAATACCTGCGCTTCGTAATCGTTAACGGCTAAATAAGTCGCCATTTCAATAAAATACAGCAAGTCTTCGCCATTAAACATGGGCAAGCCTTGGCCTGGGTCAAACATAAACGGAATGCCCGCTTCAAAACATTCTTTGGCGTGCTGAAACATGCCATCGCGGCCATCTGGCGCAATAATCGCCAAGCTGATTTCTTTGGCATCATTAACGCTATTTTGATGCGATTCCACCATCGCACCGGGGTGAAAAGCGGTAATCTGATTATCATCAATATCGGTGGTAATAAAGGCTTGCGCGGTAAAGCTGCCATCAATTTGCTTAATGTGCGCGGTGTTAAGTTTGTTTTTATTCAGCCAGCTGGTGTAGTTGCCAAAATCTTCGCCAACGGTTGCCATAATCAGCGGTTTGCCTTCTAGCAATTGCAAATTGTAAGCAATATTACCTGCTGTGCCGCCAAATTCACGGCGCATTTCGGGCACATAAAACGCCACGCTTAATTTGTGAATTTTATCTGGCAGAATATGATTTTTGAATTGATCTTGAAACACCATGATGGTGTCGAAGGCAAGTGAGCCACAAATAAGCGTGTGCATAAATAATACCAATATTTAAAACGATATTATCTTAGACTGCGCCTTAGCTAGGCAAGTGATGTTTTAACAGCAGGTGATAATTAGCAATCGATTATTGCGATTGCTTAAAAATTAGGATTGCTTAATCGCGCCATCAATCAAAATTTTGGCGGCTTTTTTGGCGTATTTTATCGCGCCAGAGCCGCGTTTCATTTGCTCAGCTTGGGCAGCGCCTTCAAATAGCAAAGATAGCTGCAAGGCTAAACCATCCGCATCTTTAATATTGGCGTCCGTCGCCAATTTGCTAATAAATTGCCTGAATTCACGCGATTGCTGTGATGACAATTTGTGAATGGCGTTTTCTTCATTCGGAAACTCAGCTGAGGCTTTAATAAAACCCACGCCAATAAACGCAGAAGAATTGACCCATTCTTCAATATAATCAAACAAGTATTGAATTTTATCAGCGGGTTTTTTGGTGTTTGAATTAAGCTTTTCATCTAACCAGCTTTGAAAATCTTGCTGGCTCTTTTGTAATACTTCAACAATCAATTGTTCTTTTGAATTGAAATATTTATACAGCGTCATTTTAGTGGTGCCAGCAACCGCCACAATGGTGTCTACGCCAGTGGAATTAATGCCTCTGGTGTGAAATAAATCGGTTGCGACCAATAAAATTTTGTCTTTTAACAAGCTCATAAAATAAGTATAGCATGAGAATAATTTGCTCTGTCAAATATACTTATAAGTAATAATGTTTTATTAAACAGAATTTACTTTGCGCATAAGTGACTAATGTAAATACTAATATTGGATTACGCATAATTTAATTTGTGTGTAATATATACAGTTCTGTATAGTAATTTTTATAATCAATTTAATTAGGAGTAACAAGTGAATAAGTCAACAAATGCAGCAATTTTGGCGGTGGCAGTATTATCAACAGCGTGTGCTTCTATGCCTAAAGATAAAGCCGCCAATTTAATGGTGGAAGAAAAAGTAACAATTAATGCGCCAGCCGCTAAGGTTTGGAGCAAGGTTTCAAATTATGGCGATTTGGGCGCTTTTCACCCAGCGGTTGCTAAAACGGAAATTAAAAGCGGCACTAACAATACAACCGGTGCTGTGCGTTTATTAACGCTGCAAGATGGCGGCACTGTGAACGAAACCTTAACGGCCTACAGCGCGGCAAATATGACTTATTCATATGTGATTAACGAAAGCATATTACCTGTTAGCCACTACTCTGCCAAAATTGCGGTAAAACCCATTAGCGCCAATGTTTCAGAGGTTGTTTGGAATGCGAATTTTGCGCGCAAAGATTTTTCTGACACGCCAGCTGCTGGTAAAGATGATGCGGCGGCTTTAAATACCATTAAAGCGGTGTTTCGTGGTGGTTTGGATAATTTGAAAAAAATATCTGAATAAATTAAAGCTTAATAGTTTGAAATTGAATTAAAAAAGCCAAGCAAACGCTTGGCTTTTTTATTAATGGCTTTAATTGGTAGAGTTGGCCATTAGCATGGGCGTGTAGTTGCAACGCACCATGTCTAGCATTTTGCGTACCAATTGTTGCTCTTGAACATTGGTTGAAATTTGGCCAGAAACAATATTTTCAAAATATACTTTTTTGTAAGAATCGGGTAATTGCAAGGCCTCTACCAGTTGGCAATTGCCTTTACGCATTTGATCAATTTGCGCAATTAGCGCGGCGGTTTGTTCTGGGCTGGCAATCTGGCTGGTGTTTGCAGCTACTTTAATGGGTGCAACATACGCTACATATTGCGTAGTGGTTGAGCCAGATTGATTGTGTATCAATAAGCTGCCCGCCACCACTAAAGCGCCCAAAAAGCTGGCGGCAATGGCATAAACAGATGTTTTGCTAATGCGAAATTCTGGCGTGGTTTGCGCGGCGATTAAGGCTTTAGCCGCATTTTTGGCATGCATTAAGCTGGATTGATGCGCATTGGTTTCAGCTTGCGTACTTAATTTTTCTTGAATAGCCGCAATCGCCATAAAGTACAGTTGGCTGGCTAACATTTCTGGCATGGCAGCGCCTGCTTTAGCCGCTTCCAGCGTTAAAAAATCTTGTAATGCATGATTAGAAGCTGGCGCAATATCTAATGTTTGTTGGCTAAATTGCTCACGTAATCTTAATTGCTCGTTAACTACTGGCGCATCTAGCCAATCTTCTAAAATATCAAATAAGCTTAAAAGCCGCGCGCTGGGTTTGGCGCTGGACTTTTTAAGCATATGAATTAGCCAATCCGATTGCAGTATATTGGTATCTACACTATTCATTCTCAACCTTAATGATTCAACCTTGACGTTTCAATTAGAACGGCTTTACAACCACTAAAATAACCACCGCAAATAATATAATTACAGGCGCTTCGTTAAACCAGCGGTACCACACATGGCTATGCGTATTTTTGCCGGCTTTAAAATCGCGCATTAATTTGCCACAATAAATGTGATAGCCAATTAAGCCAGCAACCAATAGCAGCTTGGCATGCAGCCAGCCGCCAGTAATGCCGTAAACCAACCAAAGCCATAATCCAAACACTAAGGCCAACACAGCCAGCGGCAGCATAAAGCGGTAAAGCTTGTGTTCCATTAGGCCAAGCCGCTCTTGCGTGGCGGCATCAGACACCATGGCATGATTCACAAATAATCGCGGCAAATAAAATAAGCCGGCAAACCAGCTGGTGACAAAAATAATGTGTAATGCCTTAACCCACAACATTATTTAGCCAGCTCAATATTTAATAATTGATGCAATTTAGCAAAATCCAATTCGCCAATGGTGCGCTGTAAGCGATGGCCTTTTTTATCAAAAAGAAAAGCAGTCGGCGTTAAATTCACGCCACCAAAAGCTTTTGTCACTTCCGAAAATCCATCATGCATCACAGGGAAGGGTAACGCTTTTTGTTTAGTGTAATTAAGTACTTGCGCAGGCGGGTCATAGGGCATGGCCACTGAAATAATCTCAAAACCTTTTGGTTTGTAGGTGTTGTAAGTTTTAATTAAATCCGGCATTTCTTTAATGCAGCCGGGACAATCGGTGGCCCAAAAGTTAATCAACACCACTTTGCCTTTTAAATCAGTCATGCTGATTTTTTTGCCTTCAATGGTGGTGAAGGTAATATTGGGCGCTTGTGTTTTATTGCTTAGGCTTAAGCCCAAAAAAACCAACAAAGCCAGAATGGCGATAGGAATCAGTAATTTTTTAACCGTTGACATAGTCATATTTTAACGCTTTTTAGTGAAATATTTGAATGTAAATTAAACACAATAACCATAGAACGCTTACAGTTATTTGCTGGTCTACTGCATGTTATAATCTTTTATTGAATTTAGTTTAAATTTTAAAGCTGAAATGAACGCACCTATACCGACCAAAATCTTGCAAACCGAGCCAGCGCCTGCCGCTGCACGTCTGCGCGAAATCCCTTATAACTACACATCATTTTCAGACCGCGAAATTGTCATTCGGTTTTTGGGTGAGCACATTTGGGATGTTTTAAATGAATTGCGCGGCGAGCGCAAAACAGGCCGCAGCGCGCGCATGCTGTTTGAAGTGCTGGGCGATTTATGGGTAGTCAGCCGTAATCCATATCTGCAAGACGATTTATTGGATAACCCAAAACGCCGCAAAGCCTTAATTGACGCGTTGTATCATCGCATTAAAGCCATTGATGAACGTAATGTAAATGGCAATAGCATTGGCAATGAAAAAGTACAAAAATTAGTGGTTGCGGCTACCAAAGCGGTTGAAAAATTTGCTGAAGATTTTCGCCAAACGTATGATTTGCGCAAAAAAGCGCTAGCCAAATACAGCAAAATCACGCGTAAAGATAATATTCAGTTTGACGGCCTAGCGCGTGTTTCACATGTAACCGATGCCACCGACTGGCGCGTGGAATATCCGTTTGTGGTGTTAAATCCTGATACGGAAATTGAAATTGCTGCTTTGGTTAAAGCCAGTATTGAGCTTGGCTTGACCGTCATCCCAAGGGGAGGCGGAACTGGCTACACAGGTGGCGCCATTCCGTTAACGCCATTATCAGTGGTGATTAATACCGAAAAATTAGACCGCCACACTGGCGTGCAAATGCGCACACTGCCAGGCGTTGCGCGCCAAGTGGCCACGATTGAATGTGGCGCTGGCGTTGTGACACGCCGCGCGATGGAAGCGGCGACTGAGGCTGGTTTAGAATTTGCCTGCGACCCGACATCGGCAGATGCTAGCTGTATTGGTGGCAATGTGGCCATGAATGCAGGCGGCAAAAAAGCCGTGCTATGGGGCACAGCGCTGGATAATTTGGCTTCTTACCGCATGGTGACGCCAGACGCGACTTGGATGGAAGTAGAGCGCTTAGACCACAACTTAGGCAAAATTCACGATATCGCCATGGCGCGCTTCAAAATCAGCCGTTTTGATATTGATATGAAAACGCAGCTGGGCGAACCTGAGATTATCAGCATTCCCGGCCCAAGCTTTAGAAAAGTGGGTTTAGGTAAAGACGTAACGGACAAATTTTTAAGCGGCTTACCGGGTATTCAAAAAGAAGGTTGCGATGGCTTGATTACCAGCGCTACCTTTATTTTGCACCGCATGCCAAAACATGTGCGCACCATTGCGCTAGAGTTTTTTGGCAATGTGTCACACGCCGTGCCCGCCATTGTTGAAATTAAAGATTATCTGGATGCGACTGCCAAAGGCTTAAATAATGGTGAAGGCCCAGCCGTGATTATGGCGGGCTTAGAGCATATGGATGAGCGCTATATTAAGGCGGTTGGCTACGCCACTAAAGCGGCCAGACAGCAACGCCCTAAAATGGTGTTAATTGCCGATATCGCTTCTGACGATGAAAATTCAGTCGGCGAAGTGGCGTCTGCCATGGTGCGTATGTGCAACGCTAAAAACGGTGAAGGATTTATTGCCGTTTCAGGTGAAGCACGTAAAAAATTCTGGCTAGATCGCGCGCGTACAGCCGCTATCGCCAAGCATACTAATGCCTTTAAAATCAACGAAGACGTTGTGATTCCATTGCCTAAATTGGGCGATTATTCAGACGGTATTGAGCGCATTAATATTGAGCTTTCTATTGATAATAAGCTTAAATTAGTAGATGCCATAGAAGCGTTTATGCAAACCGAATTGCCGCTGCAAGCCGATGAAGATGGCAATGCCGACGCGCAAATGGTGCACTCTAAGCAATTGATTGCATTGCAATTATTGTGTGATTTGCGCGCCAAATGGCGCTTAATTCTTAATACGCTGGATGAACCAGTCAGCGTATTAGGCGAGCTAGGTAAACCGCATAGCCAGTACGAAAATGTATTCCGTGCCGTGCAATCGTATGATTTGCGCATCTCTTGGAAGCGTGAATTAAAACGCCCAATGGCCGAGATTTTTGCTGGCCGCGAGTACCAAAAAATCTTAACGCGCTTGGATGAAATTCACAAAGCCGTGCTGAAAAGCCGCGTGTTTATTGCCTTGCATATGCATGCGGGTGACGGCAACGTGCACACCAATATCCCTGTTAATTCAGACGATTACGGCATGATGAAGCAAGCGCATGACGCAGTAGACCGCGTGATGGCGTTGGCTAAAGGCTTAAATGGCGTAATTTCTGGTGAGCATGGTATTGGTATTACCAAAATGGAGTATCTGGACCAAGCCACAATTGATAACTTTACCGCTTACAAAAATAAAGTAGACCCAAACGGCCACTTTAATAAAGGTAAATTGTTGGCGGGTTCTGGGTTAGAAAACGCCTATACGCCAAGCTTTGGCTTGCTAGAGCAAGAATCTATTATTATGGAACAATCAGCCATTGGCGAAATTGCCGATGATATAAGTGATTGTTTACGTTGCGGAAAATGTAAGCCAGTGTGCACCACGCATGTGCCGCGTGCCAATTTGTTATACAGCCCGCGCAACAAAATTTTAGGTACATCATTATTAATTGAAGCGTTTTTGTATGAAGAACAAACGCGGCGCGGCATTTCACTTAAACATTTTGATGAATTTAACGATGTGGCAGACCATTGCACGGTTTGCCATAAGTGCTTGAATCCATGTCCTGTGGATATCGATTTTGGTGATGTTTCAATCAAAATGCGTAACTTTTTGCGCGAGCAAGGTAAAAAGCAATTTAACCCAGGCACGGCCGCGGGTATGTTGTTTTTAAACGCCAAAGACCCAGCCACCATCAAATTTTTACGCACCACCATGATAGGTTGGGGTTATAAAGCACAGAATATCGCGCATACGTTAGCGAAAAAATTTGGCTTGCTTAAAGATAAAATCCGTCCGCCGGCTACTGTTGGTAAGCCAGAAATCAAAGCGCAGGTGATTCACTTTATTAATCGCCCCATGCCCAGAAAAATGCAATCTAAAACCTCACGCGCCATGCTGGGTGTGGAAGATAGCAATATGATTCCGGTGATTCGCAATCCGTTAAAAGTTACAGAAGACAGTGAAGCTGTGTTTTATTTCCCTGGTTGCGGTTCAGAGCGTTTATTTTCAAACGTGGGTTTAGCCACGCAAGCCATGCTATATGAAGTGGGCGCGATTACCGTATTGCCGCCTGGCTACTTGTGTTGCGGCTACCCGCAAACATCTAGTGGTAATCACGATAAAGGCCAAGAAATCACCGCCGATAATCGTGTGTTGTTCCATCGCGTGGCTAACACCTTGAATTATTTGGATATTAAAACCGTAATCGTGTCTTGCGGCACCTGTATGGATCAGCTGCAAAAATACGAATTTGAGAAAATATTCCCAGGTTGCAGGCTATTGGATATTCACGAATATTTAATGGAAAAAGATCAAAAACTGTCAGGCATAACTGGTACGCGTTATATGTACCACGACCCATGCCACAGCCCAATGAAAACCTACAAGCCAATGGAAGTGACCAATAAGCTGATGGGCCAAGATGTGCAGCTAAATGACCGTTGTTGTGGTGAAAGCGGTACCTTTGCCGCTGCGCGCCCCGATATTGCCACGCAAGTAAAAATGCGTAAGCAAGAAGAGCTGGAAAAAGGCATGCATAAAATGGGCCTAACGGTTGGCAAGCCTGAAGAAAAAGTGAAAATACTGACCAGCTGCCCAAGCTGCCTGCAAGGCCTAGCGCGCTATGGCGACGATACCGGTATTGAAGCGGATTACATTGTGGTGGAAATGGCCAAACATATTCTGGGTGAAAACTGGATGGAAGAATATGTAGAGCGGGTGAATAATGGCGGAATTGAGAAGGTTCTGCTTTAACTAAAATTTAACCTTTTTTTAAGCATTCAGTCTTTATTTGATTTGTCAGCCAGCGATATTTGATAGCAAATAAAATCTGAATGCTTAATTATTAAAGCGATATTTCGTCTTTGTAAAACCCAGCAAAGATTGCTAATAAAAACTATTGTTGTACCGCGCCACTATTATGAATGACTTAAAAATATCAACATGAAAAGCGGCGTATTCAAGACAATATTCTTATTAGCCTGCCTGTTTGCTAATGTTACTCAATCGGCGGTATTAGTTGGCTGGTCAAGCATGGGGTTAAACACCTATACGGCAGGCCCCTTTAGTCAGCATCAGCCCGCTGGTGGCTGGGCGGCTCCAAGCTCTCAAATAATTGGCGGTTTTTCGGCGGCCGAAAAAGCCGCTAATGGCCATTATGTTTATCTAGTTGATACTGGCTACGGCCCAAAATCATCGTCATTAAGCTCATTGCTAGGGCTTTACAGTTTAAAAGTTGATTTCAACGATTTTCAAGGTAACCATAAAGATACCGAAGTTTTAAAGCTCATCCGCTTTAATGATATCGACAATAAATTAAGCTTTGCCAAACAAGCCGATTTTGAATTTTACGGCAATGATGCGAAGAATAAGCCTGTCGATTCAATCATCAAAAAAGGTAAGTTATTAACTGGCGGCGATATTGACCCTGAATCGGTGCGGGTGGATTACAGAGGCAATATATGGGTTGGCGACGAGTTTGGCCCGTTTTTAATTAAGCTGGATAATACTGGCAAAGTGTTGCGGCAAGAAATTTCAATGCCTAATATCACCTCTCCTGAGAATCCGTTTCTAAAAGTAGGGGATAGCCCCACCATTAAATCCACTGCTGGTTTAGAGGGCATGGCTATTAATCCCCAAGGCAATAAGCTTTACCCCATGTTAGAAAAGCCAGTGATTGGGGACCCAGAAAAAACACTTAGAATTTATGAATTTAATATAGAAGCTGAGCGTTTTGAGGAAGGCTATTATCTTTACAAAGTAGATGGCGACGCAACCGAAATTAGAGAGCTGGTGGCGGTTAACGACCATGAATTTTTAACAATAGAACAAAATGAGAGTTGGGATTCAAGCACTCAAGTAAAAAAGGTGTATTGGCTTTCAACCGCGGGTGTAGAAAAAAATGGCTATGTTAAGAAAAGGGAAATAGTGGATTTAATGCATATTTCTGACCCTGTTGATTTAAACAAGGACGGAAATATGGATTTCTCTTTCCCTAAATTAACCATCGAATCCATTATTATTTTAGATAAAGATACCTTGTTGATTACAAACGATAATAACTTTGGCGAAACAACAGAGTTTATTAAAGTTCGCTTAGATGAATCGCTAAATTTGCAGCCATTTAATAGCCCAAAGTTAAACACTGCTGATTGGAAACCGCGCGATAAAAATTATTATGCATGGCAGGGTTTTCACATTCAAACGCTTGAGTGGATTAATATTGCAGCGACTTTAATCGTTTTCTTGCTTGTTTTGGCCACCACAATTAAGAAAATATTAGCAAAAGCCGATGGGCGCTATTATTGGGCGTTGTTATCAACCGTGATATTGGCCTTACTTTTGTACAATTATCTTAGCCTTTATTTTTACGCCACACAGGCTTTTAGAGATCTATTTGTTGAGTTTGGCTTGTACCAAAATCGTGGCCCGCTGCAGCGCTCAATCATTATGGCTATTGTGGTGGCAACTGCATTACTGTTTTTTGCGGCCCTGTTTTACATCAAAAATAAATATACCAAATACTCTATGGTGGTCATTTGGTTGATGTTGGGCTTAAAAGGCACGCAGTTTGTGTCATATCACCGCATTGATGCTATTACCGATTATCAGCTTGGTATTGGTAGAGTGTTTGATTGGACTGAGGCTTTATTGATACTATTTTTATTTTTAGCGTTCCTTCATGACCGTAAAGTTAACACTTAAAACACAGTTTCAAGCCAAGCGCCATTTGTGCAGCGGCTTCGCAAGGCTTAATCATGCATATTGGTGATCCTACGCTTGCCGGTTGGTTAATCTTTTTTGCTTATTTGGCGGTTGTGTACCGCTGTTATTTGCAATACATAAAAGTAAACGTCGGATTTATAGATCACAATTTTTGGCTAGTGATTGGCTTATTTTTGTTGTTATTGTGCATTAATAAACAGCTGGATTTGCAAACCGTATTTGAAGCGAGCATGAAAGAGTTAGCGCAATCGCACGGTTGGTATGCGCAGCGAAGAATGATGCAAGCCGTATTTATCGCTATATTAAGTATTGGCCTTTTAACCGCGCTAGTTGTATTGCGTAGCGTATTAGCCAAAGCCTGTCGTCAACACAAAGCGGTATGTTTAGGCGTGTTGCTACTTTGTGTATTTATTGTGTTGCGCGCGGCAGCGTTTAATCATTTAAGCTTTTTAAATACGCAAACGTATTGGGGCTTTAACGCTCATTCTTTATTAGAATTAACCGCTTTGTGTGTGATGTTTTATGGGGCGTTTACTCACCACTCTGCTTCACGCCATTTTTCCGATAAAAACACACAAACCCAATCTGCAGCAATCGCCTATTGTGCCGAAAATGGTGATGATGTGTATTGCCCCAATTGCAATAAACCAGCAAGGGCCAAAGCGGTGCAAGGTCGCCAATTTAAATGCAAGGCCTGCGCCGCTATATATACGGTGCGCATTCAATAAACGTCAAATCGCACTTACTCACTAACTCGCTTAAGATAGCATCATGAACCTTTACCCATTAGCCAAACCCTTTTTATTTCAATTAGATGCCGAAAAAGCGCATGACATCACGCTTAAAAGCTTAAAGTGGGCTGAAAAATCGGGTGTTTTAAGCTTGTATCCTAATCCGCCAGTTTGTGTACCGCGCCAAGTCATGGGTATTGCTTTTCCTAATGCGGTGGGTTTAGCGGCAGGGTTAGATAAAAACGGCGCGGTGATTGATGGCATGAGCAAACTGGGTTTTGGTTTTATTGAAGTGGGTACTGTCACCCCGCGCGCTCAGCCTGGTAACGCCAAGCCACGCTTATTTAGAGTGAAACAGGCGCAAGGCATTATTAATCGCTTTGGCTTTAACAATTTGGGTGTCGATAACCTGATTAATAATGTAAAAGCCGCGCAATACAAAGGTGTGCTGGGCATTAATATTGGCAAAAATGCCGATACGCCAATGGAAAACGCGGGTGATGATTACTTGATTGGCATGCGAAAAGTGTACGCGCATGCCAGCTATATTACGGTGAATATTTCGTCACCCAACACCAAAAATCTGCGCGCCTTGCAAGAGAAAGAAGCCTTATCTAGCTTGCTGGCCAGCTTAAAGTTAGAACAAACCAAATTGGCGCAGCAACACGGCAAATATGTGCCAATTACCTTAAAAATTGCCCCCGATTTAACGCCAGAACAAGTGATTGAAATTGCCGATTTACTGATGCAGCATCAAATAGATGGCGTAATTGCAGCGAATACTACCTTAAGCCGCGATGCCGTTAAAGGCATGCCAAATAGTGAACAAGCTGGCGGCTTATCTGGCGCACCTGTGCGTAATTCATCCACAATCGTCATTCAACAGCTTTCAAAACAGCTACAAGGTTCGCTACCTATCATTGGTGTTGGTGGAATTTTATGCGGATCTGACGCAGTAGAAAAAATAGCAGCAGGCGCCAGCTTGGTGCAGATTTATAGCGGCTTAATCTATAAAGGCCCAAAACTCGTGCATAATATATGTCAATCAATTGGTTGAAGTTTCATATGTAAACATATGTTAAATAACAACTTTTTATTTGTGCCAAAAAAGCAACGCCAACTGTAAACAATTGTAAATTCCTCGACACTTACCCAAATCGCGCAAGATTCGGGCATGCCATTTGCATCATAATCCTCGTTATATCAATAAGTTTTTTTTGTTGCGTTCAATATACCTATGTATACATATGTATTGAATCGAACTTATCATTAAATGAGGTTAGGCATGAATCAAATATACAAATCACTGTGGAATGAATCCACAGGTTCTTATGTTGCTGTACCAGAGACTGCCACAGCAGCTGGACAGCAAGTTTCATCAGCACGCGCGGGTAGACGCGCCTTAAGCAGAACGCAAACGCAGCGCTTGGTATTAGAGCCACGAATTGTGTTTGATGGGGCGTTGCCAGTTGCGGTTGTGGATATGATGGACACAACAACACAATTTGTTGATTCAGATGCTGAAAACCCAACAGTTGAGGCTGAAATAGTTGAAAATCCAACAGTTGAGGTAGTGACAACCACTTCAGACAACGAACAAGATGCGCTGGCGCCAGAAGAGCGCGCTGTCATTGACGGTACCTTGGCGGCAACTAACCTGACCAGCACTGAAATTATTTTTATTGATGCGATAGTCAGCGATTTAGAAGCTTATATTACCGATCATCCTAACGCCGACGTAGTATTAATTGACAGCACCAAAGATGGCTTAGAGCAAATTGCCGCGGTGCTGGCAGGCCGCACCGATATTACCGCGATTCATATTTTAAGCCATGGTGCAGCAGGCCAATTAAGTTTAGGTAATGCACTTGTAGATTTGCAAAGCATTAATGGTGAGCATGCTGATGAATTAGCGGCGATTAATAAAGCATTAAGTGCAGATGCCGATATTTTAATTTATGGTTGCGATGTAGCCGCAGGTGAAGCAGGCCAAGCCTTTGTGAATGCGCTTGCCAGTGCCACTGGTGCGGATATTGCCGCATCAACCGACTCAACAGGTTCAGCCGATTTAGGCGGCGATTGGGATTTAGAAGCGCAAACCGCTGCTGTTGAAGCGCAAGCCTTAGCATTAACCGATTGGCAAGGTGAGCTTTTATATACCAATACCTCTGTAGGCGGCGCTTGGGCTATAAGTGCACCAGCCAATACTGCTGTTACGCCAGTTACGTTGACTAATACTACCGATGGCATAACTACAACCATTCAATTATCAGGTATTGCCAATACTTGGACTACAACGGCCACTGAAACTCTAAATAATATTGCGGCATTTAGTAATGGGGCGCAAAACACGGCCGATTTTGCAACGCTTTTTAATACAACTGGTACGGCGAATGCCACAGGTACCATCACTATTACTTTTAGTAAGGCTGTCACAAACCCAATTATTCACTTAGATCGATTGGGAGGTACCTCTAATGCGAGTGGTTCTTTCTTAACTATAGGCCCGGTTATCACCCTTACAACGGCGGGTGCTACGCTGACTAAGGTGGCCGGGTCGTCGCATTTTGAAGTGACAGCCACTACCATTCAGCAGACACCAGGCGTAGCAACGGGGAACTTTGGTCAGTCTGGCTTAACGCCTGCTACGGGTACTTCTGCAGGTAGTGTGCAAGTAAACGGTACGTATACAACGCTTACATTTACAGTAACCGCTTTTAACGGCGCAGTTTCTGTTAATGGACCAAATACAGACGGTTTTGAAATGGCACTGGCGATTGACGCGCCGCCAGTTACCAATAACGACACCTTTACAATCAATAAGGGTGCCACGCTTACAGCTAACTTATACGCTAATAATGGCTCAGGTGTTGATTCTGATGTTCGCGGCGATACCATGACGATTAACAGAATCAATGGCGCCACCTTTACGGTAGGTACACCCATTGTATTGCCTTACGGCAGCTTAACTATTACCAATGCCACCACAGGCGCGTTTACTTTTACCCCAAACGCTAATTACACTGATGGCCAATATTTTACTTATAGCGTGTCAGACGCTGCTGGTAATGTTTCTAATTCTTCAACAGTGACTATTAATGCTGATACCGACAGCGATGGTATTGTTAATCGCACTGACTTAGACGATGATAACGACGGTATTTTAGATACCAATGAAGGCTTGGTTGTTCAAACCCCAATTGCAAGGCCGCCGCTAGACCCATCAGCAACTCCGCAAGTAGTGGCCAACGGAGCATTTACCACCACTTACACAGAAAATACTTCCAACGTTACTTTATACACCTCTAACGGTGGCAGCATTCCGTTTGGCGCTACGTCTAACACCATTCCAGGTTTTGATTTGGGCTTAGCAGGCGCAAAACTAACGACAGCTTTCGCGCCTGTGGTGACTGATTTAATCTTCTCTATCGGCGACTTAGATTTAGGTAAAGTGATTTCGCTAGAAGTGTATGACAAAAATGGCGTGCTGATTGATGATATCACGCCCTATATTGTGTATATGTCCAACACTGTAACAAGCGGTAACGGTACGCAAAGTGCGCTGATTACCACTACAAATAGAGATCTTACCGCTGGTAGTTTTACGTTTTTACCTAACGCACATATCGATTTTTATCTGCAAGGTATAGAAGTTTCCAGAGTAGTCGCCAATACCGTCAGTACTAGTGGTGGTGGTACGGCTGAGCTTTACTTTATTTCTGCTTCAACCGTGCGTGATACTGATATTGACGGCGTTTCAGACCATTTAGACTTAGATAGTGATAATGACGGCATTAGCGATTTGTACGAAAGCACAGGCGGCGTGGGTGATGCGCTAGCTGATACTAACTTTAACGGTACTGTTTCATTGGCCGAATCAATCGCTGCAGGCGCCACAGGCGATGGCGATATTGATAATGACGGCTTAATGGATATATTTGATGCCAATACAGCCAACGCCACAGGTGCGGCCTCACTTGGCAATACGCCAATTAATACCGATGGTGACGCACTTGCCGATTATTTAGATTTAGATTCGGATAACGACACCATTGCCGATGCCGTAGAAGCGCGCTTAACCGCCGGTTACGTGGCTTACACTGGCACGGTAGATACCAATGACGATTTAGATAACGACGGCGTTGTCGATATATTTGATAGCTCAAATGGCGTTGGTGGCACATTTGGCGGCAACTTTGGTACGCCTGTTAATACCGATGGCACTTTTACTGTAGGCGCTGATACTTTACAAGATTACCGCGACACCGATAGTGATGGCGATGGCTTGCTAGATAGCGTTGAAAACGACACGCCTGTTATAGCGACAACAGTATTTACATACGTTGATCCAGACGGTAGCGTGACTACGCCTTCTGTATCACTAGAAAACCAATATGGCGATACCAGCGAAGTAGCCTACCGCGAACGCGTGCCGTTAGCTGTAACAGATACTTATACCATGGCAGAAGATAGCGGCCCGCTAACATTGCTGCCACTTACTACAGGCGTTGACGACAGCGACCCTGCAGGATTAGCAATCACCATAACCAGCATTAATGGCACCACCTTAACCCCAGGCACCGCGCAAATAATTGCTGTGCCAAACGGTACGGTGAATGTAACTGCGGGTGGCGCAATTAGCTTTACCCCAACGCTTAATTATGTAGGCACATCTACATTTGCTTATGTTATTACCAATTCTAAAGGTGGCACTGCAACGGCCAACCAAGTCGTTACCATTACTGCGGTTAACGACCTACCAGTAGACGGCAACGAAACCAACACGGTTACAGAAGACGTAACCTTAAGCGTAGCAGCCGCAGCCGGCTTGCTTGCTAACGCCACCGACGTTGATGGCGGCGCTCTCACCATTAGCGCCTTCAGCGTTGCTGGCCAAGTAGGCCCATTCGTAGTAGGCACTGGCTATGTGATTGCTAGCGTAGGTACAGTCACCATTAACGCTAACGGTAGCTACAGCTTTGCGCCAGTTGCTAACTACAACGGCCTTATTCCAGTTGTCACTTACACCGTCAGTGACGGCGCAGGCGGCACAGATACATCAACGCTGACACTCACGATGACGCCTGTCAACGACGACTTTACCGATGCGGATGAAAGCCTCACGGTTGCTGAAGACTCAGGCGCGACCACTGGTACGCTATTAACCGGTACTAGCAGTGTAGACGGACCTGTAACGGTGCAAAGCTTCGCGGTTGCTGGCCAAGCCGGCCCATTCGTGGTGGGTACTGCTTACGCCATTACTGGCGTAGGATCCATCACCGTGAACGCCGACGGCACTTACAGCTTTACGCCAAACGCCAACTACAACGGCACGGTTCCAGTCATTACCTACGTCTTAACCGACGGCAGCGGATTAACCGACAGCTCAACCTTAAGCATTACCGTAACCCCTGTAAACGACGCGCCAGTGGCGGTTGATGATACTAATAATGTGCCAATTAACGGTTCAGTGTCAGGCAATGTACTTACCAATGACACCGATGTTGATGGCAACCCATTAACAGTAACTGCTGCTCTAGTTGATACCAACGGTGATGGCACGCCTAATGTGTTAACAATTGGCACCGCAACTGCGATTACCGATAATTTAGGCAGCCCAATCGGCACGCTTACTCTCAATGCTAATGGCAGCTACACCTTTGTTCCAGCAGCAAACTATGCTGGATCAGTGCCTGTCATTACTTATACGGTAAGTGACGGTGCATTAACAGATACAGGAACACTTACGCTGACTATGGGTGCAAATACGCCACCAGTCGCCATTGATGACAGCTTGCCTGTAACTGAAGATACGCCAGTATCAGGCAATGTATTGACTAATGATACTGATGCAGATGGCAATCCATTGACAGTGACTGCAGCGCAAGTTGACACCAATGGTGATGGCACGCCAGATGTTTTAACAATTGGCACCCTAACTCCGATTACCAATAATTTAGGTAGTCCTATCGGCACGCTCACGCTTAATAGCAACGGCAGCTTTACTTTTACACCAGCGCCAAACTACTTTGGTCCGGTTCCTGTTATTACTTATACAGTGAGTGATGGATTAGGTGGTACAGATACCGCTAATCTGACACTGGGGCCAGTTACTAGTGTAGACGACCTACCAATCGCGGTGGATGACACCATCGCCGCCACAGAAGACACACCGATTACCGGTAGCTTAAGTGGCAACGACACCCCATCGGGTGACGGCGGCAACGTCTGGTCATTGGCAACTCCTGCCACTAACGGTACGGTCACGGTGAGTGCGGCTGGCGTGTACAACTACACACCAAACGCTAACTATGTTGGAACAGACAGCTTCACCTACAGCATTACCGATGTCGATGGCAGCACCTCAACGGCCACGGTTAACATCACGGTCGCGGCCGTGAACGATGCCCCAATCGCGGTGGATGACACCATCGCCGCCACAGAAGATACGCCTATTACGGGTAGCTTAAGTGGCAACGACACCCCATCGGGTGACGGTGGCAACGTCTGGTCATTGGCAACTCCTGCCACTAACGGTACGGTCACGGTGAGTGCGACTGGCGTGTACAACTACACACCAAACGCTAACTATGTTGGTGCTGACAGCTTCACCTACAGCATTACCGATATCGATGGCAGCACCTCAACGGCCACGGTTAACATCACGGTCGCGGCAGTAGACGACGTACCAGTAGCCGTGGATGACGTGATTAAAACCAATGAAGACACACCTGTTGTGCTGAACCTGCTTGGTAATGATACCGATCCAGATGGTGATCCGTTAACCTTGACTAGCATTAATGGCACCCCAATCACTCCTGGCATCGGTCAAACTATTGATGTTCCAAATGGTACGGTTACGGTGAGCGTTGAAGGTGTTGTTACATTCACACCTGCGTTTAATTATAGCGGCCCAATTCAATTTAGCTATGAGGTGCAAGATCCAAGTGGGGCGATTGGCAGGGCATTTGTTGCTGTGAATGTGGCGCCAGTTGATGATGCTGTACTGTTTGAGCAATTATTGCCGCATCCAATTAATTTTGGCGAGTATTACTACCCAGCCGAATACCATTGGGAAACGCTTAACTTACCAGAAAGCATGCCTCAAGACTTATTTGTTACTTATAGCGTTCAAGAATCGCAAAATCAGGTAGCAAAAAACAGTGCTTTAGGTACGTTTAATGCGGATGCGCCTACTGCAAATGAGCTAAGCAATTTCACCTTTGATTTAAAAGGCTTGCCAGTTGGCATGGACCCTAACTTATTTGTGCAACACGCTGTGCGTGGTGTGCCAGTAACGCCGGAGCCAAACTTATTTGTGCAAAATGCCGTGCGTCAATCACAAGCGGAATCGATGGCGCGCAATATTGGTGTGACCAGCTTTAACACAGCAACTAGTGGCGTGGTCAGCATGCTTAATCCGTTTGAGATTGGCTCGCCACATGGCGCGATTGATTTATCGATTGATGGTGTGCAAGGTGAGTTTGCTAAAAAATCTACTACAGGTACGGATGCAGCAGCGCTTAGCGATCCTAAAGTAGACGATTTGGCATCAGCTAAGCAACGTGCCGAAATTGATCGCTTAATTGCCGAAACGGTAGCGGCAGAGCAAGCATTAGAGCGCTCTGCAACCGATAACCGTACGCAAAAGCCTAACGCCGAAACTAAACAGCAAGCGAATAAACAGCTTTCTGCCGCTAGCTTTAGTAATCAATTAAATAATGCCGCTAAAAAGCTTAAACCAAGTGCAGCACCACTTAAAAACTAACTAATTAAACTGATCTAAAAATAACTAAAGACGTAGGAGATTTTCATGAAAACATTATTAACCTTTAATTTAAAACCAAAACTGATACTGGTTTTGGTGGCGGCAACCTTGGCAGGTTGTACGGTAATTCCGCAAAAAGCCACTAAAGAAGAAGTAGCCAATCGCGTTAAGGAAGACGTTTCAAAAATGTATGTGAATCAGGAGCCGATTACGGCGCCAATTTCACTAGAAGTTGCCGTTGCGCGCACGCTTAAATACAATTTAGATTACCGTTTAAAACAAATGGAGTCAGCACTGGCATTGGGTATTGCGGATTATTCTAAATACGATATGTGGCCAAAACTGTTAGCAAACGCTGGCTACAACGCGCGCAGTAATTATTCGGGCGGCACCAGCGTTGGTATTGAAGATGGCTTAGAGTCATTAAGGCCATCTACTTCGCAAGAGCGTGGATATGCGCAGGCGGGCGCTGAATTTAGCTGGAATATGCTGGATTTTGGTGTTTCTTATTACCGCGCTAAACAAAATGCGGATCAGTTTTTAATTGCAGAAGAGCGCCGTCGTAAATTGGTGCAAAACATGATGCAAGACGTGCGTGCTGCTTATTGGCGCGCATTGGGCGCACAACGTTTAAGCAATGACGCCAAAGATATTTTAGCGCGCGCAGATAAGGCGTTGGGTAAATCACGCGAGGCAGAATCGCAAAAGATTATTTCACCAGCATTAGCGCTTAATTATCAACGCGCTTTGTTGGATGCGACTTCTTTGTTGAATCAGCGCCGTCAAGATTTAGAATTTGCAAAACGTGAATTAGCCGCTTTAATGAGCGTGCCTCCAGGCCAAGACTTTACCTTGGCTGAAGCGAAAGAGATTAAATTACCGCCAGCACCTAGAAATTCGCTAGCGTTAGAAGAAATGGCTTTATTGCAACGCCCAGAATTGCGCGAAGAAGACTTTAAAAAGCGCATTACGGCTGATGAAACACGTAAACAAATTTTAAGTTTTATGCCTAATTTTAACTTTGCGGCTGGCTGGCAAGGTAATTCTAATGAATACTTGTATAATAAAAATTGGTCTCAAGCCAGTTTTGGCGTAACATGGAATTTACTGAAATTGTTTTCATTGCCTGCTTTAGAAAAGCAACAGAAACAACAGGTTAAAGTAGATGAAGCGCGCCGCACTGCTTTATCAATGGCGATTTTAACGCAGTTACGTGTGAGTGTTGAGCGCTATAACTTAGCCTAAGAAGACTATAAATTAGCCGATAACGCCGCCAATGTGGATAGACGTTTGGCTGATTACACCAAAGCATCGGTCAGTGCCAAGTTAGAAAGTGAATTGGAAGCGATTCGTACCCAAGCACGCGCAGTGCTAGGCGCTTATCAAAAGGCCAACACGTATGCCAACGCGCAAATTGCGTATGGCCGTTTGTACAATACCTTGGGTTTTGACCCGCTTGAAGACAATTATGACGGCAATTCGATTACCGAATTAACCGACAAAGTGAAACAACATTTTGGAGAAACTGAAAAAGAATCGCTCAAAATGAAATCCAATTTGTTTGGTAATCAAACCAAAGTAGCTGTCAATATTGAAGGCGTGCCAGATAATGCGGCGCGCACTGAAATGCGTAAGCAACTAATTGAGCTACTAGCACGCAACCAAATTGTGCACGATGAGGCTGGTTTACCACTGACATTTAGCCTAAAACGTGACACCAATTTGGCTATTGAAAAAATGACTTGGGATATTAAGTTAAGCGATAAGAAGGGAAAAGTGCAGAAATCGGCGGCTTATATGACTAAAATGCCAGAAAATTCGCGTGATTCAATCTTGCAAGCGACTTTGATTGCAGCGGCTACATCGCAGTTAACCACGATGAAAGCTTGGTTAGTGCAAGCTGATAGCTCAAAGTTGAAACTATCCAAATCTTTAACGTCAAGAAGCATTTAAAATGACAAACAATCAATTAAACGCGATTTTTATGTTGGCGGCGGTTACATTTTCAGTTAACGCTGAAAATGCGGCTGGCGTAATTAAACCAGCAGCAGCTAAACCTGCCGCCACCTATAATGCCGTTGCAAAACCAGCGCCAGTAGCCACTCAGCCAGCGGTAAAAAAGACGCTGCAAATGGCTACAACGCTGGCAGAAGCAACGCCTATTCGCGTTTTATTGTTGCCAGAAAAAGAAACCACTATTTCTAGCACCATTGGTGCGCGTTTGGTCAGTTTTAACGGCACATTAGGGCAACGTTTTAGAGGGGGCGATTTATTGGTTGCGTTTGATTGTGAAGAGGCCTTGGCTAGGGTGGATATGTCGAAAGCCGAGCTGTCAGGTGCGATTGATCAGCATGAAGCTAAAGTGAAAATGCAGGGCTTAGACCAAGCCAGTGATATTGAAGTGGCATTGGCTGCCAGCGCTTCAAATAAGGCTAAGGCACAGCTAAATTTAAACAAGGCGCAAGTTTCACAATGCAAAATTTACGCACCTTGGGCTGGCCGCGTGGCCAAAGCCAATGTTAAAAATCATATGTCTGTCACGCCTGGTCAGCCTTTAATGGAGCTAGTAAAAGATGGCTCATTAAAATTAAAACTTAATTTGCCATCTAAATTATTAGCGCAAGTTAAAACCGGCAGTAAATTTACTATTGTGATTGATGAAACGGGCTTACGTTATGCGGCATCGGTTTCGGCCGTGAATAGCCGCATTGACCCAGTAAGCCAAACGGTTGAGGTGGAAGCCAAGCTGCTAAAAAGCTATAGCGAATTGTTGGCCGGCATGAGCGGAGTAGCCGATTTTAGCGCCAACGCTGAAGTAGCCTATTAATCTTTGGATTAAGCTTTGCTATGAAACATCAGCAATTATTTATTCACCTGAATAAACGCGCAATGGAAGCCACCAAAGTGGCAGATTTGCAGTTTATTATGGTGAATGAAACATTGCAGCTGGCGCATTATCGCCAAGCGGCTTTTTTCAACATTTCTTCGGTAGATAATCAATACAAACTGGCGGCGGCTTCGGGTCTGGTGAATGTAAGTGAAGACTCACCTTATGCGGTTTGGCTGAATCAATTTGCCAAAACATTTCCACAAACCGGCGGCAGCGTTGAGCAACATTTTAACGATGCACCAGCCAAGCACAAAGATGGCTGGGCAGAGTGGTTGCCAGATGCTTTGTTATTGATTCCGCTATATTCTGCACAAGACGGTTTGCTGGGCTTGGCCATGTACGCGCGCGAGCAGGATTGGACTGAGCCAGAAGTAGAGCAGCTGGATGAGCTGCATTTTAATTATGCCTATTGTTTGGCGGCATTATTAAAGTCTAAAAAAACCGTTTTCAAATCAATCATCGGCTTTTTAAGTGGCCGAAAATTGCGCTTAATTTCATTGCTATTGTTGGCTTGCCTGTTTATTCCTGTGCGGCTTTCAGCACTTGGGCCAGCAGAAGTAGTAGCGCTAAACGGCTTTTCAGTAGCATCCCCGCAAGATGGCGTTATCGGTACATTTAAAGTAAAACCAAATGAAATTGTTAAAACGGGCGATGTGCTGTTTACCTTAGATGACACCACCGTTTCTAACCGTTACATCGTGGCCGAAAAAGCCTTAGCCATTGCAAAATCAGATGCTTTAGTCGCTGAACAACGCGCTTTTGATGACGATAAAAGTAGGGGCGATTTGGCCAGCGCAATGGGTCGTGTGCGCGAAAAAGAAGCCGAGTTAGCATCGATTGAAGCAGTAATGTCGCGGGTAGAAGTAAAAGCAGAGCGTGACGGAATTGCTGTGTTTGCCGATGCCAATGATTGGATTGGTAAGCCAGTGCAAACCGGTGAACGCGTGTTGTTTATTGCTAATCCGCAAGATGCAGGGTTGCTGATGTGGTTGCCAGTTAGTGACGCGATTAATTTGGAATTAGACGCGCCTATGCGCATATTTTTAAATACGCAACCCTTGCAGCCGATTTCTGCCAAGCTGATTGAAACTAGCTATCAAGCCAGTTTAAGCCCGCAAAATGTGATGGCGTATCGCATTAAAGGGGCATTTTTAGAGGCGGATAATCAACCCAGAATTGGCTTGCATGGCACCGCGCGCATTTCTGGCACATGGACGACTTTAGGTTATTACGTTTTCCGCAGACCAATTTCTGCTTTACGCGCTTGGACAGTCCTGTAGTTATAAATCAAAATGACTGCCGCAACTAATGATGGTCAGCCTAGTGATGGCCAATTTGGCAAACTGCCAAGTTTAACGGCTGAAAAAAAGCGCCCACCAGCCCAATCGCTGCCAAAAATTCGTGAAGAATTAAAGCTGCTGCCAGCCGCCACCAATCATGATGGAACACCCGCATGGATGATTCAAGACCCTGTTAATAATCGCTTTTTTAGGATTGGTTGGCTGGATTTTGAGATTTTATCGCGCTGGCATTACACATCTACCCAGCAAATTATTGCCTCTGTAAGTGAGGAAACCACACTTACCATTGATGCCGAAGACATTAAAGGTTTGGTTTACTTTTTAGACCTGAACAATTTACTGCAGGCCGACGATAGTGCTAAAGTAAATCGCCTAAGCCAGCGCGCCAATGAGGCAAAAAGTAGTGCTTTCAATTGGTTATTGCATCACTATTTGTTTTTTCGCGTGCCACTGGTGCGCCCGCAAGTTTTTCTGGCCAAATTATTACGATTTATAAGCTGGATATATAGCCCCACTTTTGCTTTAATAATTTGCATAACTACTTTGCTTGGGCTGTTTTTAGTCATGCGGCAGTGGGAAGTGTTTGCTAGCACCTTTGTTGATCAGCTTAGCTGGCAGGGCGTATTTGGCTTTACGCTAGCGCTAATATTCGCAAAAACATTGCATGAAATGGGCCATGCGCTCACGGCTACGCGCTATGGCGTGCGCGTGGCGCACATGGGCGTGGCGTTTTTGGTGATGTTCCCTATGTTGTATACCGATACCTCTGAAAGCTGGAAATTGAGTAATCACAAACAGCGTTTGGCCATTGCCAGCGCTGGCATTATTACTGAATTGGCGCTGGCTGGTTTAGCAACGCTGGCCTGGAGTTTAAGCCCGGAAGGATCGCTTAAAAGCGCGCTATTTTATTTGGCGACTACCAGCTGGATTCTGACATTAGCGGTTAACGTTAGCCCGTTTATGCGCTTTGATGGCTACTTTATTGTGACCGATATTCTGGATATGCCCAACTTGCATGAGCGCTCTGGTGCGCTGGCTAAAGCTTGGATGCGGAACACTTTGCTGGGTTTTAACGAAACTTATGCAGAGCATTTTCCCAAAAAAACCAATAGAATGATGATTGCTTTTGCCATTGTTACTTGGCTGTATCGCTTTTTGCTGTACCTTGGTATTGCCGCTTTGGTGTATTTTTACTTTTTTAAAATATTAGGTATTTTTTTAATGGTGGTAGAAATTCTCTGGTTTGTTTGGAGACCTTTTTGGACAGAAATGAAAGTATGGAAAGCAAGGAGCGCTGAAATTAAAACCAATCGAAAATTACTGTTAGGCGCGCTATTGTTGGGCGCGATTATTGTTGGCTTTATTCCATTTCAAACGGGCATAAAAGGCAGCGCTTGGGTGCATTCTGCGCGCCAGCAGACCATATATTCGCCATTGCCAGGTCGATTAGTTTCAATAGCGGACGCAGGTGCGGTGGCAGAAAATCAGGCTTTGTTTGTATTAGAATCACCCGATTTAAGCGTTTCGGCCGATAAGGCCAATATTCAAGCCAAGACACGCGAGCAAGAGTTGATTGGTTTGATTGGCTTAGCAGATGGTGAAGAAAATCGTGCGCAATTACAGTTGCAACAAGAGCAATTTTTAGCCGAACAGAATATGTACAGCGACGATATTTCGCGCTTAAGTATCAGCGCACCATTTGCGGGTAAATTAATGGATGTTGACCCGTTGCTGGCAACCGGCGTTTGGGTAAAGCCTGACCAGCCATTGGGCGTGGTGGTTGATCCCAACAATTGGTTTGCCGACGTATTAATTAATGAAGAAGATGTAAAACGCATCGCGGTGGGCAATAGAGTGAAACTGCATCAGGCTACTAGCTTAGAAATTCAGCATGGCAAAGTGATTGAAATTGACACCACTAAAGCCAGCGTTTTGCCGCACCCTATTATGGATGCTAAATCTGGCGGCAGTGTGGTGACGCTTGATATGCAAAATAAAGATACGCCAAAATATGCGCCGCGCGATACTTTGTATAGAGTGCGCGTTGCGTTAGATACGCCGCCACCGCAGCTGCAAATGGAAACGCGCGATGCGATTATTGAGGGTGAGCGCAGTGCATGGCTGCCAAGTGTATTTAAACGTATTGCCGCCGTGTTGGTGCGCGAAAGTGGCTTTTAGCGCTTGAAACCTATCCTGTATTCTTACCGCCGCTGCCCTTATGCCATGCGTGCACGCATGGCGCTAAAATATGCCGATATTGCCGTTGAGATTCGCGAAATTGAATTAAGAAATAAGCCTGCTCATATGTTGAAATTGTCGCCAAAGGCGACAGTGCCAGTATTGATTTTGAACGATGGTAAAGTGATTGAACAAAGCTTGGATATTATGCTTTGGGCCTTGCAGCAGCAGGATAATGATGGCTGGCTAAATGCCGACAGCGCGCTAACGCAGCAATTAATCGCTGAAAATGACAGTAGCTTTAAGCAGGCATTGGACAAATATAAATATGCGATTCGCTTTCCTGAACAGTCGGCACAAGTGTATAGAGTGCAAGGTGAAGTGTTTTTACAAAAGCTGGAAAACTTTCTAAGTCAGTCGCGGTTTTTGTTAGGCAATCAAATCAGCTTAGCCGATATCGCTATTTTTCCGTTTATCCGCCAGTTTTCAGGCGTAGATAGTATTTGGTATGAATCTGCACCTTATCCGCGATTAAAAGCTTGGTTAAACACCTTGATTGAATCTGAATTGTTCATCAGCATTATGCAAAAACAGCCAGCTTACATGACATAAGCTGGCTGTTTTTTTACTACGATTTTAACTATTCAGCAGTGGCTAGCGAATGCTCCGATGAATGTCTGTCTTGTGAAAAAACCAGTTTAACTTGGTCTTTATCATCAATATCCACATGCACCACGCCGCCATTAGCTAGTTTTCCAAATAACAATTCATCGGCCAAGGCTTTACGAATCGTGTCTTGAATCAAGCGTGCCATTGGGCGCGCACCCATTTGCGGGTCAAAACCTTTTTTGCCTAAATACGTTTTTAATTCATCACTAAACGTCACATCCACTTTTTTCTCATGCAATTGGTCTTCTAATTGCATCAAGAATTTATCTACCACGCGAATGATAATATCTTGCGTTAAGCTGCCGAATGATACGGTTGCATCTAAACGATTGCGGAATTCTGGTGAGAATAAGCGTTTAATATCCGCCGCTTCGTCACCTGCTTCTTTGCTATTAGTGAAGCCAATGCTAGATTTCGATAGATTTTCCGCCCCAGCATTAGTGGTCATAATAATCGTCACATTTCTAAAGTCCGCTTTGCGGCCATTATTGTCTGTCAACGTGCCATGATCCATCACTTGCAACAGAATATTGAAAATATCAGGATGCGCTTTTTCAATTTCATCCAATAACAATACGCTGTAAGGCTGTTTGGTAATCGCTTCGGTCATCAAGCCGCCTTGCTCAAAGCCTACATAGCCAGGAGGCGCGCCAATCAAGCGACTCACTGCATGGCGTTCCATGTATTCACTCATATCAAAACGAATCAATTCAACGCCCATAATGTAAGCCAATTGCTTGGCCACTTCGGTTTTACCCACGCCAGTTGGGCCGCTAAATAAGAAGCTACCAATCGGTTTATTGTTAGCACCCAAGCCGCTGCGCGCCATTTTCACGGCGGACGTCAGTACTTCAATGGCTTTATCTTGGCCAAACACAACCGCTTTTAAATCGCGCTCTAACGTTTTTAGCGCGCTTCGGTCATCGCTAGAAATATTTTTAGGCGGAATGCGCGCAATTTTAGCCACAATATCTTCAATTTCTTTATTGCCGATGACTTTTTTCTGTTTGTTTTTAGGCAAAATACGTTGCGCTGCACCAGCTTCATCAATCACATCAATGGCTTTATCAGGCAAGTGGCGGTCATTAATATATTTAGCCGCCAGCTCTGCCGCTGTGGTTAAAGCGCTGGCGCTATATTTCACGCCATGATGTTCTTCAAAACGTGATTTCAAACCTTTTAAAATCTCAATGGTTTCAGCAACACTTGGCTCAACCACATCCACTTTTTGAAAGCGGCGAGATAGCGCATGGTCTTTTTCAAAAATACCGCGATATTCTTGATAAGTGGTCGCACCAATGCATTTAAGCGTACCGTTTGAAAGGGCAGGTTTCAATAGATTAGAAGCATCCAAAGTACCGCCGCTGGCTGCGCCTGCGCCAATTAAGGTATGGATTTCATCAATAAATAAAATCGCCTCTGGCTTTTCGGCAAGTTGTTTCATCACCGCTTTTAAGCGTTGCTCAAAATCACCACGGTATTTGGTGCCAGCCAATAATGCGCCCATATCTAATGAGTACACGGTTGCGTTTGCCAATACTTCTGGAATTTCTTTTTCAACAATACGACGCGCCAAGCCTTCAGCAATCGCCGTTTTACCAACACCCGCTTCGCCCACCAAAAGTGGGTTGTTTTTGCGGCGGCGACATAATGTTTGAATGACGCGCTCAATTTCTGGTCCGCGACCAATCAGCGGGTCAATTTTGCCGGCCAATACTTGCGCGTTTAAATTAAGCGTAAAGTTTTCTAGCGCACCATTGGGTGCGGCTTCGGCTTCAGATTCGGTTTCAGCGCCTTCTGGTTTTGCATCGCCCTCTGGTATTTTAGCTACGCCATGCGAGATAAAATTCACCACATCCAAGCGCGTAATGCCTTGCTGATGCAAGAAAAATACAGCATGAGAATCTTTTTCGCCAAAAATCGCCACCAGCACATTGGCACCAGTCACTTCTTTTTTGCCGCTTGATTGCACATGCAACATGGCGCGCTGAATCACGCGTTGAAAGCCTAAAGTTGGTTGTGTATCAACCTCTTCAGTACCGCTAACAGTAGGGGTGTGTTCTTCAATATAGTGGTTAAGCTCAGTGCGCAGCACGTCGAATTTTGCACCGCAAGCGCGCAACACTTCTGCCGCTGTTGGGTTATCAATCATCGCCAATAGCAAATGTTCAACTGTAATTAGCTCATGACGCTTTTGTCTTGCGTCCATAAATGCCATGTGCAAACTGACTTCAAGTTCTTGCGCGATCATTTTGTACCAACTTTCATTTACTTTTTACATTTACTTCCAGCATCAGCTGGTACTTTTAGTCTACCGCCAGCTTACGCTGGCTCTGTCACACATTGCAACGGGTGCTGAGACTCTTTAGCGTATGTTAAAACCTGTTTCATTTTGGTTTCCGCGATGTCTTGCGGATAAACGCCACACACACCCACTCCCTCTGTATGAACTTTGAGCATAATTTGCGTTGCTTGTTCACGGTTTTTGTTAAAAAAACGTTCTATGGTCTCAACTACAAATTCCATTGGCGTGTAGTCGTCGTTTAACAACAGCACTTTATACATCGCCGGCAGTTTTGGTTTAACGGCACTTGGCTTAATTGCAAGGTCTTGATTAGGATTTGAGTTAGCCATTTATTGCTTTTTAAATAGAGCTGTTTGTTAAATACTTAGTTGTATTTTGAGCCGACTGCGAAAAATTTCAAGCCTAATTTGAGTAGGGCTATTGAATTAAGTCTTTTTACGGAAAGATTTTGACGCTTTTAACGATTCTGTCCTGTGTTTGCATAATCTCAATTGTATGATTATTGATTCTAAAGCTGGTACTTGGTTCTGGAATATCTTCAAAATGTTCAAGAATCAAGCCGTTTAGCGTGCGTGGGCCATCTAGCGGAAAGTTAAGGTTGAGTTTTTTGTTTAAATCGCGCAAGGCACTACTGCCATCCACCAGCCAACTGCCATCGGTTTCTTTGCGGTAGCTGCCAACGCGGCTGGGTGATTGCGTTGTAAAGTCGCCAATCACTTCTTCTAAAATATCTTCTAGCGTCACCAAACCTTTAAATTCGCCATATTCATCTACCACCAAAGCAATGCGCTCTTGGTGTTCTTGAAACTGTTGAATCTGCGTATAAAGCGGTGTGCCAGACGGCACAAAGTAGGGTTCACTGATAATGTCGCGCAACGATTCTTTACTAATTTCGGCATCTTGCTGATAGCTACGCAGTTGGTTAATCACTTTGCGCACATGAATAATGCCGATAATTTCTTCATTGTCGCCTTCGCGCGCAGGCAGGCGGGTGTGATGGCTACTTGAGATGCGCTGCAAAATATCGTCAATCGGCGCGTCAAAATCAATCACTTCCACTTGTGTATGCGCCGTCATCACGTCATCAACGGTAATTTTTTCTAAATCAAACAAATTCAGCAAAATAGTACGGTGCTTTTTAGGCATAAAGTGGCCAGCATCGGTCACAATGCTGCGCAATTCATCCATGGTTAACGATTGCGTACTTTCGCTAAAGTTGATGTTTACTCTGAATAACCTAAGCAAAGCCTCAACAAACAAGTTAACAAACCATACCACTGGGTACAACACTTTAAGTAGCGGGTACAACACGTAACTGCATAAAATGCCTAATTTTTCGGGGTAGGCGGCGGCAATTACTTTGGGCGATATTTCACTAAAGACTAAAATAGCAAAAGTGACAGATAAGGTGCCAATCATCAACACCCATTCGCCTTCGCCAAATAATTCAACGGTAATAATAGTGACTAGTGTGGCCGATGCCGCGTTGGCAAAATTGTTGCAGAGCAGAATGACGCCAAGTAGTTTGTCGGTTTTAGCCAATAAGCTGCTAGCTAAACGCGCACCGCGATTGCCTTCTTTAACTAAATGCCGTAACCGATAACGATTAAGCGACATAAGGCTGGTTTCAGCCACAGAGAAAAAGCCAGAAATAAGTAGAAGCAAGGCTAGGATGCCAAGCTGGAAGGGAATCGGAATATTATCCAAGGAGTGTTGAAACTAAAATAAACAAGTACGCAGTGTACCTGTTTATTTATTTAAAAATCAAGAAGTTAAGATATTAATTTTTGTGTTTTGCTATTAAGAAATAGCTTCAGCAGCGTTGTCTGCGTCTTTTTTGTCAGACTCTTTCTTTTCAACATCACCAATTAAATTGGCGCGATTAACGCCTAGCCACATGGCGATTGGGCAAGCGACCAATACAGAAGAATAGATACCAAACAAAATACCAATGGTGAGCGCTAAAGCAAAGTTATGCAGCACTTCGCCACCAAATAACAACATAGAGCCAACCATGGTTTGTGTCATTAAATGCGTAATTACGGTGCGCGACATGGTGCGGGTAATGGCGTTATCAATCACTTGCACCACAGAAGCTTTACGCATTTTGCGGAAGTTTTCGCGTACTCGGTCAAACACCACCACAGATTCATTCACTGAATAACCCAATACCGCCAAAATAGCCGCCAGTACCGTTAAGTTAAATTCCCATTGAAAGAACGCAAAAAAGCCTAAAATAATCACCACATCGTGCATGTTGGCGATAATGGCGGCAACTGCAAAACGCCATTCAAAACGAATAGCCAAGTAAGCCATAATGCCGGCACAAACCAGCAATAACGCCAATCCGCCGCTTTCGTATAACTCATCACCCACTTGAGAACCAACCGATTCTACGCGGCGTACTTCAGCGCTTGAGTCAGCCGCTTTTAAGGCTTTAGTCACCGTTTCAGAAAGTTGTGCAATTGACATGTCTTTTTTAAGCGGCAGGCGAATCAGCACATCGTGGCTGGTGCCAAAATTTTGCACAGTGGCATCTTTTAAGCCAATTGAATCAACCGCTTGGCGGATGCTGTCAATATTAGCGCTTTGCGGATAATTCACTTCCATTACCGTGCCACCAGTAAAATCCACGCCGTAATTTAAGCCTTTAGTGGCAAGAAAAAACACTGCCAAAATAAAAGTAACAAGCGAGATAGCCGTGGTTAAACGGCCATAGCTCATAAACGGGATATCGTTTTTAATTCTAAATAATTCCATAATCCACTCTATCTAAAAAAAGCAGCAATTAAGCTTTATAAATTTGACCAATTGAAAGGCTGGTGACTTTGCGGCGATAGCCATAAATCAGATTCACAATCGCGCGAGATACTAAAACAGCACTAAACATTGAAGTGAGAATGCCCAAAACGTGCACAACGGCAAAGCCTTTAATTGGGCCTGTACCAAACATAAATAGCGCTAAACCCGCAATTAATGTGGTTACGTTAGAATCTAAAATGGTATCAAACGCCCTGTCGTAACCCGCATGAATGCTGGCTTGTGGCGTATTGCCATTGCGCAACTCTTCGCGAATACGCTCATTAATCAGCACGTTGGCATCAATCGCCATACCCAATGCCAGCGCAATCGCCGCCAAACCTGGTAAGGTAAGCGTGGCTTGAAGCATGGAAAGAATGGCCACTAATAATAAAAGGTTAATGCCCAGCGCCAGCACCGAAACGCCACCAAATACCATGTAGTAAATCATCATCATGACTGCAATTGCGGCAAAGCCCCAAAGGGTAGAATGCACGCCGCGTTTGATGTTTTCTTCACCCATGCTTGGTCCAACGGTACGTTCTTCAATGATTTCCATTGGCGCGGCCAATGCACCAGCGCGTAATAGCAAGGCGATATCAGTAGCTTCTTGCGTATTATCCATGCCAGAAATCTGCACGCGTCCGCCACCAATTTCTTCGTTAATGACTGGCGCGGTAATCACTTCTGTGCTGCCTTTTTCAATCAGCAAAATCGCCATGCGTTTGCCTACATTGTCACGCGTTACGTTTTTAAAGATGCCAGCACCGCGGCCATCTAAGGTTACATTAACAATTGAGCCACCTGTTTGGTTGTTCACGCCAGGGCCTGCATCGGTAATACGGTCGCCTGTTAACACCACATTTTTCTTCACTAAAATTGGGTTGCCATCGCGATCTCTAAACATTTCGTCGCCAAATGGCACTTGGCCTTTTTCGGCGGCTTCAAGTGTGGCTAAATCTTTTTTGTCTTCATCCACCATGCGAATTTCAAGCGTAGCAGTGCGGCCTAAAATCTCTTTAGCTTTAGCCGTATCTTGCACACCTGGCAATTGCACCACAATGCGGTCAAAACCTTGTTGCTGAACGATTGGCTCAGCTACACCCAGCTCATTGATACGGTTATGTAGGGTTTGCAAGTTTTGCTTGAGCGCAAATTCTTGAATTTTCTTTTTAGCGGCTTCACCAATGCTGGCTGTTAACACAAACTCTTTGCCATCGGTTGAATCGTTAAAGGTTAAATCAGGATAGTCTTTGTTTAATACTTTACGCGCCGCTTCTAATTCTTTGGTGTCGCTAAAACGCACTTGCACGTTTTGGCCTTCGCGCGAAATACCAAAGTAATTCACTTTTTCACGGCGTAGCGCGGTGCGGAAATCGCCCACATTGCTTTCAGCCGATTTATCCAATGCCGCTTTCATGTCCACTTGCAGCAAAAAGTGCACGCCACCGCGCAAATCCAAGCCCAAGTACATTGGCTTGGCGCCAATGCCTAATAACCAATTTGGCGTTTGTGAAAGCAAGTTCAGCGCAACGGTGTAGTCTTTGCCTAAATTAGCAATCAGCTTATCTTTTGCTTTGATTTGCGCTTCAGGGTCAGCAAAACGCACTTTTACGCCGCTTGCATCTAAATAAATCCCATTAAAAGGCACACTGGCTAATTTAAGCGTTGCTTCCACTTTGTTTAACAAAGCGGCATCTGCTTTAAGCGACGATTTGGCTGGGCTGACTTGTACAGCAGGTGATTCACCAAAAAAGTTGGGAATGGTGTAAAGCAGCCCAATCAGAATAACGACGGCAATTAGAATGTATTTCCAGGTAGGGTAGCGGTTCATAAATGCGGCTCAAAAATACTAAATTAGCAGATTAATTTAGTAGTAAGTTATTGGTTTAAATGGGTTTTAAAGACTAAATGGTTTTGATGGTGCCAGGTGGTAATAATGTTTGCACAGCGTGTTTTTGCACATTAACTGTTGTATTAGCGGCAATTTCAACGCTAATAAAGTTATCGCTCACTTTAATAATTTTACCAATAACACCGCCTGTTGTTGCTACTTCATCGCCCGCTTTAAGTGCGTCAATCATGGCTTTTTGTTGTTTCGCTTGCTTCATTTGCGGGCGAATCAACATAAAGTAAAACAAAGCAAAAATAACCAAAATCGGTAAAAAACTCAATAAATCGCCACCTGGGGCAGCTGGAGCGGCGTGTGCGTTACTAATAAATAAGTTACTGAACATAGTGATAGCTTTCAAAAGAATAGATTTCGAATCAACGCGGGATTTTAGCACAGACTTAAGCTAGTTAGCATGACAGCAGCCCTTTGATAAATATTGTAGGGGCTAGTGAGAAGTTGCGTAGAAAATAAATTTAGAGGAAGTTAAGTGCTATGAAAAAGCAATGGCCTTAGCCATTGCTTTTGATGTAGAAATGCAGCGGTAGAATTTTAAACTTGGTGACGACGGCGTAAACTAGCTAAGCCGAGCAATCCAGAGCCAAACAGCAAAGCAGCCGCAGGTACTGGCACGCTGCTAATTGAAACGGCATCAAGGTCGAAGCCTTTGCTAGCGCCTAATACATCTAATCCGCCAATACCAACTTTAGTAAATTCGCCCCCCAAGCCAGCTAAAGCTGCACTGTAAATTGATAAATCGAGGGTGTAAAGGTCGTTGGTGCCTCGTGTAAATGAGGTTTGAATATTGCCGCCATTGCTAGTCCATAAAAACAGTTGAGCACTTTCTGAGTTGTCGCCCAATTCCCAAATATTTAACAGCGTATCAGCACCAAAGTTGGTGCCAAAGCTAACTTCGACATAAGCGCCTAGGAAACCGTTACCTGTAGAGGGCGCGCCGGGTAAGCTTAAGAAATCGTTATCAGGCGCACCCAAAACGGCGGCTTCTGCTTGAGCAGATGTCAATGCTACAGGAAAGCTGCTGAGGTCGCCGCCGTAAAAACCTGGAAAATCACCAGGTACACTACCCCTTATGATGCTGGTGACTGAGGTGGCGTAAATATCGGCCTGCGAAATGAGAGGTGTTAATAACAACAATAACAGTGATTTTTTAAACATTATTCATTCTCCTAAAACAACATGTATATCAAATGGATAGCTGTTCGCAAATAGAAGATGAGCTAAGGCTATAAACTCATTGTAAAGGAGTGGTCGATGTAGAAAAATACCTCAAACAAGGGTGAGCGATTGTTGCTACTGCTGGTATATAAAATATTTTCGATTTATTTTAAGATTTCAGGCGTGCGCGTTTAGCCGCAAATTCTGATTTAAATTGTTCAAAACTGCCATTCTCAATCGCGCCGCGCATGCCTTGCATTAATACTTGGTAATAATGCAAATTGTGAATAGTGTTTAAGCGTGCGCCTAAGATTTCACCCACTTTATGCAAGTGATGCAAGTAAGCGCGGGTGAAATTACGGCAGGTGTAGCAGCTACAATCGGCATCTAGCGGTTGCGTGTCTTGTTTGTAAAAAGCGTTTTTAATTTTAATATCGCCATATTGGGTAAATAGCCAGCCGTTGCGCGCGTTGCGGGTGGGCATTACGCAGTCAAACATATCCACGCCATTGGATACGGCGGCGACTAAGTCTTCTGGCGTGCCGACCCCCATTAAATAGCGCGGTTTGTTTGGTGGCAATTTTGGTGCGGTATGTGCCAAGATACGCAGCATATCTTCTTTGGGTTCGCCTACTGAAAGCCCGCCAATAGCAAAGCCGTCAAAATCAATATCTACTAAACCGGCTAATGAAATATCGCGTAAGTCTTCAAACATGCCGCCTTGGATTATGCCGAACAGTGCGTTAGTTTGTCCTTCGACAGGCTCAGGACGAACGATTTCTGAGATGTTTTTTTCATTCGTTCGCCCTGAGCCGGTCGAAGGGTGCGTGTCTAGCACTTGCTGCAATGACATCGATTGAAACATATCAAAAGCATCTTTACTGCGCTTTGCCCAGCGCAAACTTAGCTGCATGGAATCGCTGGCTTCTTTGTGGGTGGCGGGGTAGGGTGTGCATTCATCAAAAATCATGACGATATCGCTATTCAATACTTTTTGAATGCGCATCGATTCTTCTGGCGTTAAAAAGCAGGTGTCGCCATTGATGGGTGATTTGAATTTGACGCCTTCTTCTGAAATTTTGCGCATGGCGCCCAAACTCCATACCTGAAAGCCGCCAGAATCAGTGAGAATTGGCTTATCCCAACCCATAAATCTGTGCAAACCGCCATGCGCGGCAACCACCTCTAGGCCAGGGCGCAGCCAAAGATGAAAGGTATTGCCGAGCACAATATGCGCATCGATTTCGGCCAGCTCTAACGGCGACATGGCTTTAACCGTGCCGTAAGTGCCAACTGGCATAAAAGCCGGCGTTTGCACATCGCCATGCGCTAAATGAACAGTACCGCGCCGCGCTAAACCATCGGTTTTGTGAAGGGTGAATTGCATATTGGAACCTAATTTTTAAGCATTAATTTTAAGTCGCGATACTAACATAAGCGCGCATATACGCTCAATTGAGGCAGCAAAATCAAACGCTATATAAGCTAATTGTTAAAATTCACTATTCAAAGCGAGCAAAATAAGCGTGCTTTGCTATACTAAGTAAACATTTATTAAGCAGGCTGACCACCATGGCTGTTGTTAAACCACGTACCCCACGCAAAGATGTTGATACATTAAGAACGCGCGGCATTTATTTGCTGCCCAATTTATTTACATCGGCGGCGCTATTTGCTGGCTTTTATGCGATTGTGCAGGCCATGAATAGCAATTTTGAGCAATCGGCAATTGCCATTTTTATTGCCATGGTGCTAGATGGCTTAGATGGCCGCGTAGCGCGCATGACCAATACGCAAAGCGCGTTTGGTGCCGAATACGATAGCTTGTCTGATATGGTGTCATTTGGCGTAGCGCCCGCTTTAATTATGTATGTGTGGGCATTAAAACCAATGGGTAAATTGGGCTGGATTGGCGCTTTTATTTACTGTGCTTGTGCGGCTTTACGTTTGGCGCGTTTTAATACCAAATTAGAGGATGAACATCAGGATAAACGCTACTTTCAAGGCTTGCCTAGCCCGGCATCGGCGGCTTTGTTGGCGGGTTTTGTGTGGGTTTCGTATGAATATAATATTGATGGTCGCGAAATATTTTTTGGTGCCATTCAAATCAAATGGCTGGCTTGGGGGTTAACTGTATTTGCCGCGGGCAGCATGGTGAGTGATTTTAAATTTTACTCAGGCAAAGATATTAACCTAAAAGAAAGCGTGCCTTTTGTAGCTATTTTAGCCATTTTAATGGCGTTTGTATTGGTTTCATACAGCCCGCCAGAGGTGTTGTTTACCGTGGTATTGGTGTATGCGCTATCGGGTTATTACATTTGGGCGAAATCTAAATTGAGTAGAAAAGTATAAGTAAGCATTTTCACTTTTGTTGGCGTAACGGCTTGAAAGCTAAACCATTAATCCTTATACTATTTATATGTTGAATTCATTCACATTTCAAGTAACATCTTTTTACTCTGGCTTATTATTAAGCCAAGTTGCTTTGTTACGTCCAGCTTCATTGCTGCGCTCTGTTTTTGCGCTACGCTCAGCTACGCTGCTGCGCGCCAGCGCACACTAAACTCACACCCCAAAAATTAAGTTTTTACGCTCGCCAGTTTTCTAGTTGGATAATTTCTAGCTGGATAGTTAGAAGGCCAGCAGGTAAAATTACTGCAATTGCATTTTGCGGCAATTTAAAAATGCTTGCCGCAAACATTAGGACTATAAAATCATGAACAATCAACAAAACCAAATTATTATTTTTGATACCACTTTGCGTGATGGCGAACAAAGCCCAGGCGCGTCCATGACCAAAGAAGAAAAAATCCGTATTGCGCGCCAGCTTGAAAAATTGGGTGTAAACGTGATTGAAGCAGGCTTTGCCGCCGCCAGCCCGGGCGATTTTGAGGCGATTTCTGAAATTGCCAAAATCATCAAAAACTCAACCGTTTGCTCATTGGCGCGTGCCAGTGAGAATGACGTACGCCGCGCGGGTGAGGCGATTAAGCATGCTGCCAGCGGCCGCATTCATACCTTTATTGCCACCAGCAAAATTCATATGGAAAACAAATTGCGCATGACTGAAGACCAAGTGGTTGAGCGTGCGGTGCAAGCGGTGAAATGGGCCTTAGAATATACGACCGATGTGGAATTTTCAGCCGAAGATGCGGTGCGCTCTGAGATTGATTTCTTGGTGCGCGTATTTGACGCGGTGATTGAAGCGGGCGCTAAAACCATCAACGTGCCTGATACGGTTGGTTATTCAATCCCTGGTCCTTGGGGTGAAACCATGGCGACATTGATTAAGCGCGTTAAAGATTCAGACAAAGTAATCTGGAGTACGCATTGCCATAACGATTTAGGCATGGCGGTGGCGAATTCATTGGCGGCGGTTTCAAACGGCGCAAGGCAGGTTGAATGCACCATTAACGGCTTGGGCGAGCGCGCAGGAAATGCCAGCTTAGAAGAAATCGTCATGGCTTTGCGCACGCGTAAAGATATTTTTAACTTAGAAACCAGCATTGATACCACGCAAATTGTGCCCACTTCTAAATTAGTTTCCACCATTACTGGCTACCCTGTGCAGCCGAATAAGGCGATTGTGGGCGCCAACGCGTTTGCGCACGAAAGCGGAATTCATCAAGATGGCGTATTAAAACACCGCGAAACCTATGAAATTATGCGCGCCGAAGATGTAGGTTGGAACGCCAACAAATTAACCTTGGGTAAATTGTCTGGCCGCAATGCCTTTAGAACGCGCTTAAAAGAATTGGGCGTTGAGTTAAAAAGTGAAGATGCCATGAACGCCGCTTTTGCGCGCTTTAAAGACTTGGCAGACAAAAAATCGGAAATTTTTGATGAAGATTTGCATGCCTTGGTGAGCGATGAATTTGTGCACGTAGCCAGTGAAAATTACAAATTGGTGTATTTACAAGTGGCCTCCATTACCGGTGAAGTGCCGCATGCCATTGTTACTTTGTCGGATAATAGCGTAGAAAAAAGTGCAGAAGCCGATGGCGGTGGTCCAGTGGATGCCACCTTTAAAGCGATTGAAAGTATGGTCAATAGTGGCGCCGAGTTGCAATTGTATTCGGTAAATAACATCACCAGCGGCACCGATGCGCAAGGCGAAGTGACCGTGCGTTTGGCAAAAGGCGGGCGCATTGTGAATGGTCAAGGCGCTGATACTGATATTGTGATTGCTTCAGCAAAGGCTTATTTAAATGGCTTAAATAAGTTGTATTCAAAAGATGAAAAGATGAATCCGCAGCTTTAAAAAGGCGGCTGAACTGCTTCATCATTTTATGACTCGCAATGAAGGTGTTCTGCCATCGCGAGCCGCAACATGGTGTGGCGATTCAAGCAGAATAATGATAGAAATTACAGCTTCCGCCATTCTGAGTGAAGCGAAGAATCCAGCCATTAATCTTCACAAAACTGGATTCTTCGCCTAAATAAAACCTAGGCTCAGAATGACGGTTGTTTATGTAGCTTTGAGTTTTAAGCATATGCTCTAAACATAAGTTCTAAATATAAATTTTGCCTATAAAAACATCCCAAAAACAATGAAAAAACAATCCTTACTGATTATAGCCGCGCTGTTTTGCACCTATTTTATTTGGGGCTCAACTTATTTAGCGATTCGGTTTGGTATTGAAAGCTTTCCGCCGTTTTTGATGGGTGGCATACGGTTTACGGTGGCGGGTATTTTGCTTTATGTGGTGATGCGCTTTTTGGGTGCGCCAAACCCAACGCGGCAGCAATGGTTGGGCGCAACGGCGGTGGGTATTTTGTTGCCTGCGCTGGGTAATGGCACGGTTTGTTATGTGCAGCAAACGGTTTCATCCAGCGTGGCGGCATTAGCCATTGCCACGGCGCCTATTTGGATGGCGATTTTTTCTGCATTTTGGGGACACAAAATTAGAAGCCACGAGTGGTTGGGTATTGCGGTGGGTTTTGTGGGCATTGCATTATTAAATTTTGGCGGTAGTTTGCATGGCCAGTTTTTTAGCGCATTTTTATTGATTTTTGCCGCGGCTAGTTGGTCGTTTGGCTCTGTTTGGGGTAAGCGTTTAAGTATGCCGTCTGGCTTAATGGCGCCAGCCTGTCAAATGTTAATGGGTGGCATTGCCTTGTTGATTTTTAGCGCATTACAAGGTGAACAATATCCCACAGAGATTAGTGCAAAATCATGGGGTGCGATGTTGTTTTTAGTTGTATTGGGCTCATTGGTTGCCTACAGCGCTTATCAATATTTGCTAAAAACGGTTAGGCCGCTAGTGGCCAGCAGCAATACTTTTGTTAACCCAATAGTAGCGTTTGCAGTGGGTATTTGGCTGGCAAATGAGCAGGTGACTACAACTGAATATATCGCGTTAGCGGTTATTTTAGTGGGTGTTTTTTTGGTGCTTTCTGCTAGTGGTGACAACACGGAAAAGCTGAATTAGTCAATATCGTCATTCCCGCGTAGGCGGGAATCCAGACAACTTTCAGCTTCACGAATGTTACAATAAACACACCAAGCTAAGCATTAACTTTGCCTAGATTCCCGCCTACGCGGGAATGACGGAGTTAAGTGAGGTTTTATCGGCGTCAATCTGAGTTTTTCGGCGGTAAAAATTAATTTTAAACCTTTAACAAATACATAAAATATGAAACAAAACCTAGCCTTATTTGACTTAGACAACACTTTATTAGCAGGCGATTCTGACTATAACTGGAGTTTGTTTTTAATTGATGAAGGTCTGTTGGATGCTAAAACGCATCATGCCCGCAATGAGCAATTTTATTTGGATTACAAAAACGGCAACTTGGATATTTTTGCCTTTTTGCAATTTCAATTGCAGCCATTAAGCCAACATACCAAGGCCTTCTTAGATGAATTGCATGTGAAATATATGCAAAAAGTGATTAAGCCGATGATGACAACTAAAGCGCAAAACTTAGTTGATCAGCACAAAGCAGCAGGCGATTTATGTGTGGTGATTACTGCTACGAACAGTTTTGTCACCAAACCGATTGCTGCTGCTTATGGCATTGAACACTTAATTGGTACCGACCCTGAAATGGTGGATGGCCAATATACAGGCGGTGTGAGCGGTGTACCTAGCTTTCAAGAGGGTAAAGTGACGCGCATTAATCAATGGTTGGCTGAGCGAAAAAAAGCCTTGAATGACTATGAAAAAAGTTATTTTTATTCCGATTCGCACAACGATTTACCGTTGATGAAATTAGTCACAAACCCAGTAGCGGTAGACGCAGACGCTACTTTGACGGCCTTTGCAAAAGCCAATAACTGGCCAGAAATCAGTTTGCGTTAAGCTGTTTAATCCCTAATTTAGGGGCTTGTTTGCATTATTAAGGCCGATTAATCTAAGTTTTTAAGTAGATTAAAGGCATTAGTGATGGCTAAAAACATACTATTTTGCGCAGATGGTACTTGGAATAAACCGATTGAAGAAATCGACCAAGATACCGATTCGCCTTCTAATGTCTTTAAATTATTTAATCTGCTGGCGGGAAAGCAGGGCGACGGTATCCATTTTAATATGGCCACGGGCCGCATTTCTGAGTATGAAAAAAGCTATATTGTTGATACGCAGACGGTGCAAATCGCTAAGTATATCAATGGGGTAGGTAATTCTAGCGTTAAATTAAATCGCATTCTTGGCGGTGCATTTGGCTTTGGATTAATTGAGCGCATTGCCAGAGGCTATACTTTTATCTCTAGAAATTATGTTGAAGGCGACAAGATTTTTATTGTGGGATTTAGCCGCGGCGCCTACACCGCTAGAGCTTTGGCTGGCTTGATTGCCAATAAAGGCTTATTGGCCAGAAAATTCAACCAAGGTGAGGCAGAATCGTATGATATGGCGATTCGCGCTTGGTACAGCTACCGCAATGGCATTCAACAAACCACTTATAAAAACAACTTTCAAAATCTGCTCACCGCGTTTACTAGCATCAAAAATTTTCTGTTGCAAAATACATTATCTGACGGCGATTTTATTCAAAATGTACCTGTTGAAGCGGTTGCGGTGTGGGATACGGTTGGCGCGCTGGGCATTCCTGATTTTGAATTTGACGATAAGCAAGCTGAAATTAGAGATGGCTTTGCCTTTGCCGATAATGTATTGAATGCAAAGGTTAAAAATGGCTTTCATGCGGTTTCGTTAGATGAAATGCGCTTGTTATTTACGCCAACTTTATGGGAAAAGCGCGATGGTATTCAGCAAGCTTTATTTGCAGGCGCGCATTCAGATGTGGGCGGTGGTTATAAAGAGGCAGGATTATCGGATTGTGCCTTGAAATGGATGATTGACGCGCTAGCCGATAAAAAACTGGGTGTTAAATTTGCGGATAACGCATTTAAATTAACCGGTAACCCTGCTGATTTTGCGCATAGCGCATGGGCTCATTTAACTGGCCTAACTAACAAATTGGGGCAGCGGCAATTTAAGCATTTGGTGCTAAACAATACTTTAAATGTGCATCAATCGGTTTTAGATAGAGTCGCCTTGCCCTCTTTTATTCAATATACAAACAAACCAGCCAGCCTGTTTAGGCCTAACAATTATTAATTACTTAACAATACTTGCAGAATAAATTTGCTGCCTAAATAGGCTAGCATTAGTAATACAAAGCCAATTAATGTCCAGCGAATGGCTTTAATGCCGCGCCAGCCATAGCGATAGCGGCCATATAATAGCCAGCCGTAAATTACCCAAGAGGCGATTGAGAAGATGGTTTTGTGATTAAATTGCAATGGTTTGCCAAAAATTTCTTCACTAAACAGCATGCCGCTTAATAGCGTTAAGGTCAGCAACACAAAGCCCAGCGTAATCACCTTAAAAAGCAAGCTTTCCATCACCATTAATGGCGGAAAGCTAGGCAATTTAAAGGGCGTGGGTTTGTTGTGCAAACTGCGCTCTGCAATGGCCATTAATAGGGCGTGCAAGGCGGCAAAGGTGAACAAGCTGTAAGCCAATATGGCAATGGCAATGTGCGCTATAAACAAGCCAGAGGCGGCTTCCATTTGCGGAATGTAATGATTTTTAATTTCATACGCAGGCAGTAATACAAAAACCGCCGCGGGTGGCAGCACAAAGGCCTGCAAGCTGTGTAGCTGATGTTTTAAATTGGCTAGCCAATAAATTAGCGCGGTTAACCAAAAAATCGCCGAAAGCGCGTAATAAAAGCCTAAATTAACGTCACCAATGGTAAAAATATCGCGATAAAGCAGCCAGCCGTGCAGCATTAGCCCTAAAGCAATCATGGCAGAATGCAATTTAAGCGATTCTGCCTGATTGCTTAATTTAGCGGTGCGCCAAAAATCGGCGGCAACGGCGGCATAAATAAAACTAACGACCAAGTACGGAATAAAATGAACCATAACGCGATTATGGCAAAACTCCGCCCAAGTGCCTAGTTAAGAGTTAAAGAATTGCGCGGCTTGATGTAAAATCAGGCAAGATTAGTGGATAGTCAATTTATTAGGTCATTAAAAAATGTTAGAAAATTTAACCGGTAGGCTGCAAGGCGTTATTAAAAATTTGCGCGGACAAGCGCGCTTAACTGAAGACAATATTAGCGACGCCATGCGTGAAGTGCGTATGGCCTTGCTTGAGGCTGATGTTGCCTTGCCAGTGGTCAAAGAGTTTATCGCTAAAGTGAAAGAGCGCGCGCAGGGCAAAGAGGTGCTGGCAAGTTTAACGCCAGGCCAAGCCGTGATTGAGGTGGTGAATGACGAATTAACCGCATTAATGGGTAGGGCCAATGTAGGGCTTAATTTAGCCGCTGTGCCGCCGGCAATCATCCTTATGGCGGGTTTGCAGGGTTCTGGTAAAACCACTACATCGGCCAAATTAGCCAAATTACTCAAAGAACAAAAGAAAAAAGTGCTGCTGGCCAGTGCCGATGTGTACCGCCCGGCGGCGATTGCGCAACTGCAAACCTTAGCCAAGCAGCTGGATATTGATTGCTTTGACAGCAATGCCAATCAAAAGCCGCTGGATATTGCCAATGACGCGCTGGCGTTTGCCAAACGCGGTTATTACGATGTGTTGATTTTTGATACGGCCGGCCGTTTGGGCATCGATGAAGCCATGATGGCGGAAATTAAAGTCTTGCATGCCCAGCTTAACCCAATTGAAACGCTGTTTGTAGTGGATGCCATGCAAGGCCAAGACGCGGTGAACACCGCTAAGGCTTTTGGTGATGCGCTGCCACTAACAGGTGTGGTATTAACCAAGCTAGACGGTGATGCGCGCGGCGGTGCGGCATTAAGCGTGCGCCATGTCACTGGTCAGCCGATTAAATTTATTGGTGTGAGCGAAAAAGTGGATGGTTTAGAGCCATTTCACCCAGACCGTATGGCAGGCCGCATATTGGGCATGGGCGATGTGCTGGGCTTAATTGAGCAAGCGCACAAAAATGTGGATATGGCCGAGGCGCAAAAAGTCGCCGATAAATTAAAATCGGGTAGCAAGTTTGACCTTGAGGATTTTAAAAGCCAAATGACGCAAATGCGCAAAATGGGCGGCATGGGTGCCTTAATGGATAAGATGCCTGCGCAAATGGCTAGCATGGCGGCCAAGGTCAATAATGAAGATGCCGATAAATCGCTACGCCGCATAGAAGGCATTATTAATAGCATGACGCCGCTAGAGCGCAAAAAGCCAGAGTTAATTAAAGCCACGCGTAAAAAACGCATTGCAGCCGGCAGCGGTGTGCAAGTGCAAGAGGTGAACCGTTTGTTAAAGCAATTTGAAGAAACGCAAAAAATGATGAAAATGTTTAGCAAAGGCGGCATGGCTAAAATGATGCGCGGCATGGGTGGTATGATGGGTGGAAAGTTGCCTGGCATGCGTTAATAGGGCGTTTTAAATAATCGTAAATGGCCAAAAAATGCCTAATGGCATTGCGTTATTTTTAAGCAATAAAAAAGTTCAAAATAGGCACAAAAATAAATAATATAAAAAGTTAATATATTTAGCAGGTTGTCATTGACCAATCACAGAGTTTCTTGCATAATTGCGCCCTTTCGTAGGTGATGCAAATCAAGTGCGAAAACACCAGAAATATAGATAGACCCATTAGCAGTAAGCATCAAAATGGGGCGTTAGCTCAGCTGGTAGAGCAGCGGACTTTTAATCCGTTTGTCGTGGGTTCGATCCCCGCACGCCCTACCATATAAAACAAGGGGTTACGTGAAAGCGTAACCCCTTGTTGTTTTATTAGTAGCCCTATAGTAGCCCAATATTTAAATCCTATCCATTTGTCATAGTTGCTGCTAATAAAAATTAAAGATATTTCCTACTAGCAGTGCAATTAAAGTTATTTTTGTCTTTAAATTACAGGCTCAGTAACTTGCGAATCGCACTAACCCACTTAATTAACGCTTCAATGTCATTCTTAACCTCTTCAGGTTCTGGAAACGGAGCGCGGGCCGCAGAGGTCTTGTAGTGACCTGGAAGCCCTGTCGAAGATTTACTCATGGCCGTTTCCACGGCCTTGCAATCATCTGTGCAGATATCGGCGATCTGAAAATTTGCTGTGTCTGCACGCCCGGCCTGTAGCGATCGACCACGCCTCCAAGAAGCACCTCCTCAATTGCGCGTTTCCACCCTTCGAGCAGCAACCAGTAAAGATTCTAGGCCTCCTTCTCATAGGCATCTTTATGCCCCTCTCTGGAAAAAGTGTCGGCGGCCCGTCAGCAATTGTTGAAGTATCAGATTTTCTACTTTAAAGCAAGTTCTACCCACGGTAGTTCTTCCGCACAAACGCCCGCACCTTTTGATTGATGGCGAATATGCTGCTGCGCATTGCGTATCGAAAACGCTTACACGCGAAATAAACTCGTCCTCTTCACCGCTACCCCATTCGCGTATATCGGAACCCGCGCAGAATTTGTATTTGACGGCAACGACTGGCGCAAAAGGTGTCGCGCCAGAAACCACGTTGCACAAGATTTTTTCTGGACCCCGTGCTCGGCAGGCACTTTTTAGAACGCGGATATAACCGGTCTTACCTGCCCCGTTGTCGCCGTAAACTTAAGTGAGGCTAGAACCGAATTTAAGAGTTTGATTTCTGCAAGCGCATTCATACCACGATGATGAAAGATCGAAACTAATAATACTGGAGCACCCTCCGTTTGATAAGGCAAATGTTCCCTTGCAAACGGCAAGGTGTCATGCTGTTCGGCAATGCCGTAGGCGCCCTTGCAGATTTCAGCCAAGGCATAGATATCTCCTCGGTAAGTTCACCTTTTTGCATGAGGCAACGCAGTGCTTCGCGCTGCAAAACGGGACTATTTTTCGACCATTGGAGAATTTCTTGGAGTACGGTCACGATAGATTCTACTTTTTAGTTTTTATCTAAGACTATCATACAAAGGTGCCAATTAGTTTAGAGCATTAAATGTCAACTATCTGCCCATAGTAGCCCGTCGAATACTTTTATGTTTCGATGCTATTTTTGATGAATGCACTTTCAGTATTACATCGATTTTTATCAAAACTTCGAGCTGTCCCTATAGAAATGTAAAGTTTAAAAATTGATATTGTTATTGATATTGATTATCATTTATATTATTATTCGCGAAGATTCTTTTATTCACTTTAAGATAGGAATAGTAATGGCATTAGCAGTATTTAAAAATTCATCGCAGCATTTAAACAAACCAAAAGTGACCATCTTAAAATTAGCCATTAATGGAGCGTTAACCAGCGCCATTTTTTTGAGTGCTAGCAGTGCTTTAGCCGAAGGCGGTGAAGTTGTATTGCCGCAAGTGGATGTCACGGCGCCGCGCGTAAGCGACACCAAATCAGTCAAAGGTTACAACGCTAAAAAAAGCGCCTCCTCTACCAGAACAGATACTGAATTACGCGATACGCCGCAATCGATTACCGTTATTCCGCAAGATTTAATTAAAGACCAATCCATTCAAAGCATCAGCCAAGCGGTGCAATATGTGCCGGGCGTGCAAGCCGCACAAGGCGAAGGCAATCGCGATGCATTGATTTTTCGCGGCAATGCAACCACTGGCGATTTCTTTTTAGATGGCTTGCGTGATGATGTACAAACTTATCGCGATATATACACCACCGACCGTATTGAAGTATTAAAAGGCCCAAACGGCATGGCATTTGGCCGTGGCGGTGCAGGTGGCGCTATTAATCGCGTGACTAAACAAGCCGGCTGGGATCCAGTCGCCGAGTTAATTGCCAGCTATGGCGCCTATGATTACAAACGTATTTCGGCCGATTATGGCCAAGCGCTAAACGAAGAAATAGCATTTCGCGTCAACGCGGTTTATGAAGATTCTGGCTCATACCGTGATGGCGTGGATATTGAGCGCTTTGGTATTAGCCCAACCATCACGATTAAGCCAACCGAAAAAACTAAAATTGTTTTAGGCACTGAATATTTCAAAGACAAACGCACGGCAGACCGTGGTGTGCCAGCACAATCAACGATTGCAGTCACGCCCACAATTAACAACCCAGATTTTAATCGTCGCCCATACAGAATTAGTGATAATGAGCAATTTTTTGGCAGTGCTAATTTAAGCCCTACAGAAACAGAAACATTTGCATTTAACGCCAGCATTGAACATTCATTTGATAATGGCGTTGCTGTTAAAAATAGTACGCGTTACGCCAATTATAATAAATATTACCAAAACGTATTCGCCAATAGCACTGTAGCCCCAAATGGCACTTTTGCAGTACAAGGTTATTTGGATAGCACCGATCGTGAAAACTTAATTAATCAAACTGACTTAACATATACAGCTAATTGGGGCACTGTTGAGCATAAATTTTTAGGTGGTTTGGAATTGACCACTCAAGATACCAGCAACTCGCGTTTGGCCGCATTTTTTAGCAATGTGCCAACAACAGCAAACGGCACACAGACTACGCTAAACGCCAATAACGCCTCAGAGATATCAGCAAATACAAGGACTACATTTGCACCTAATACCTTAAATGGCAATAATGCATTTCGTGATAATCATTCAACACTTGATGTAATTGGCGTTTATTTACAAGACCAAATTAAACTTTCTGAACATTGGCAAGCCATTGTTGGTTTGCGTCATGACCATATTGAAACGGATTTTGAAGGCACACGCCGAAAAGGCAATAATCCAAACCCTAATAGTTTAGTGACTGAAAACTTTAACATTACGGATAATTTCTTATCACCACGTGCTGGTTTGATTTTCAAACCAGTTGAAGCTGTTTCAATTTACACCAATTACAGCGTCTCTTATGTACCGCGTGCTGGTGACCAACTGACTTCATTAACGGTAACCAACCAATCATTTAAGCCTGAAAAATTTATTAATTATGAAGTTGGCGCAAAGTGGGATGTAAACCCTAGCCTTGCATTAACCGCGGCCGTTTACAAACTGAATCGTGAAAATGTGCAAGTCACCGACCCTAACAATCCAAATTTGCAAATTTTAGTAGATGGTCAAGTAACCAAAGGTATTGAGTTGGGCATTGCTGGCGACATTACGGACAAATGGAGTATTTTTGGCGGCGTTGCGTTTCAAGATGGCGAAGTTACCAAACAGCAAGGCGCTGGCGCAAATGCAATCTTAAAAGGCGCCGAATTAGCGCAAACGCCTGACCGCACATTATCACTTTGGAATAAATACGAAATTAACGATATGTGGGCGGTGGCTTTAGGTATTGTCAGCACGTCCGATCGCTATGCGCAATCACCTACCGCTTCGCAAAGCACATTATTGCCCGGTTACACCCGTTACGATGCGGCCATTTATGGCAAGTTTAGTGAAAAATTACGTTTACAAATTAACCTTGAAAACTTAACTAACAAAGAATATGCACTGTACGCGCATAACAATCAAAACATCACCCCAGGCTCACCAATCACTGGTCGCGCTACATTAATCTACAATTTCTAAAATCTATCAATCCATCAACTAAAAAATTAAAAAGACCCACGTAAATGCGTGGGTTTTTTTTAATGAATTTTTTTACTCTAAATTCTTAGTATCTGAATTTTTATATCAATTTTTTTTAATCAAAGGTTATAAGATCAATTTAAATATGTTTTGCAAAACTTGGCATATAAGCATGGATTAAGTCACCTAAATTTAACTATTTAATAAATTAACTCCATCCAAATATACCAATATGATGATGCCAAATTACGGGGTTTATCCTGATTTTAATACATTAATAAATTGATGTTGAACGGCCGCTTTGGTCCGATTTTTGATTTATACCTTCAAAGTTGACTTTTTGCTTTACGGTTTATGAGCCAATTGTAAATTTTTTTAGAAAAAAATTAATTGGCTTCTCCTTACAGTATTGAGAGGCTTATTTGGAATGGAATACCCAAATTACAGTTGTTGCAGCTTAGCGGCCTCGATACTTGGTCAAGAGTTTTATATTTTATACTGCATGTAGCTCGCTATTTTATGGCTACCGGATGTTTGTTTTTATTTAATATTGGTTCAGTACAGTTATTGACAGAACTCCAAGGGGGCTAAAGCCCGGATCGGTTCCCGATCAAAAACCAAAGGGGGTGCAACATTATCGCTAATCGCTCGAATTTCGACTTGTTGCAGATTCGGCTTATGCTCAATGGTCCATTGGTGCAATCTTGTCGGAATAATAACGTTGCCATAGTCAATACCAATGATTTCATCACCTTTTGGTTCCTGATAGCGATTAGGTTGATCGTTCCATTGTTTTGCGATCGATATTGGCCACATTTTACGCGTTGCTTGCGGCCCGCCCATAAGCATCACAAATCGATCCCACAATCCTTCATTTGCAGCGTCCCAGATCGCTTTAATTACCCCGGTGAGGCCATTGCCCCCAATGCGGCGCAATTCGCGCCATATCGTAACTGCGGGCCCCCCGATTTGTTGGAATTGCCTAATGCCCCAGGTCGTTGACCAGGCCTTGACGCGTTCTGCTGCACTCGTCGGTTCGCCGCCGTCGATATCCATATCCAGGCCATGCCCATCGATCCCTTTTGCAATATATTTTGCCAGGTAGCTAGTGCCCGTGCCCTTGCTGCGGTCAATAGCAATGACATCTACGCGGTGCTCCTCGGCTCCTTTTTCATCCGGGCTATCTAGCAGTGCATAATGGCGAATGATTTGCTCTGCTAAGGCTGCATGTTCGAGTTCCATATATAGCAATGTGTGCCAATGGGGCGTTGCATCCTGGTGCGGCTCCGCTACACGAAAACCATAAGGGCGAATGCCTTTGCGCGCAAATTCGGCGCGTATGCGTGCCCACAATTTATTGAGATACTTTTGTGCATCGGCGGGTGTAGTGCCGTCGTACTTTGGGTTTTTGTAGCTTTTGCCATCTTTGGTCAAACTGGCATGCATGCGAGAGGGGCATGTAATCGTAAACACAATACCCAAATGGCCGAGCTCGATCGCGATCTTGTCAAAACCAGATAATCGCGTCATCAGCTCATTACGTTGCAATGCGGGATTCGATACAGATAAATCGACCAATTCCTGTAACGTAAACGATTGATCTAATTCGTTCGTGGCAATGCATTGTTCAAGTATTTTCTTGTTACGTTGCCTTTGCATCCTTTTACGTTGCAACGTTACGTTACTGACATACTTTTCTTTTCCGTAACGTACTAGGCCCAATTCGATTGCTTTACTCTCTACGTTACGTATATGTACATTACGTAACGATCGACGCCACCATCGTTCGTCCAGCAATCGACCTATAACCCCTAGTGCTGATACCGTTACCATTACGGAATCGTCAGTACCGGGTACCGTTACCGTTACTGGAATACTCACTGGACCTAATTTACTTTTTAGGGGCGGTGCAATTCCGTATTTGTAATAGGTAAAGTTGCAAAGGGCTTGCAAGGCATCGGCATTATTCTGAAAATGCTTATATATGCTGAACATTTGATCTGCTCTACGTTTAGCATAAGCAATTATGTCATCATCATTTGCTGCCAAACTTATTTTTAAACTAGAGAGTTCATCTTTGATATCCAACATAAAAAGATTTGCAGGACGGCGGCCTTGAGTTTTATGGATGCGTGAATACTCTTTTGCAATCACACGAGCAAAGCTTTCCGGATATTTATTAAGTATTAACCTGCGAAACACCCAGTCGCGCACATCCGCTTCATCATGGGCCGCGGCAATGCGCTCGGCATGGCTTGCATCCTCTGGAAGCTTTACCTGTAACGCCGCGGTTAGCATAAGTGCTTGCCTGTGTCGCTTGTCGACATTCGCATGCGTGATTTGATATAAGCTTCTAAATCTTCCATGCGATAGCGCACTGCGCGATCACCGATTTTAATAAATGGTACTTTTGCGCCTGCCCAGCGATCGCGTTCGAGGAACGCTTTGCTAAGCCCTAAAAACTTTGCGGCATCTAGTGTTTTAAGTAGTTGTGTTTGCATGACCATGTTTCCTTTTGAATGAACATGGTTCGCAATTTAAGGCAGGTGAAACTGGGAAGGAATGACGTTACGCGCAGCGATATATTCCTGCGCGCAGGAATATATCGCGGATTATTTAAAGTCTTTGTCTACTTAGCTTTATTAAAATAGTGCTCTCTATGATATCGGATATGCTCGATATCTATAAAATGCTTATCGCTAACTATTAGCTTACCTACAATACCTACGAGCGATAAATCATCCGTGATCGAAAACGCCCCAAGGTCAAACATCACGTGATGGTTTGGGCATAGGCAAATGATATTGTCCGCAGTATCTGGTCCGTTGTGGGGTGCTCCTAGAGGCTTTATATGTGCAGCCTCGGCATATACTCCCGCTGCCGTTGAAATCACTATTTTGCAAATTTGGCATGCATACCCATAATGTTTTTTGATTTCTTTAGCTTGTTTAGTGTCTCGAATAATTCTTTGTACTTGCGAAGTTTTGCGGGTAGGACTGTTATTTGATCCATTGTGCAATTCGTTAAGAATTACAGATTTGGGTGCATCTGACGAATTATTTTCGATTTTCAGTAATCGATATCGCCAAATCTTGAAACCACTTCTCCCGGTTTCATGCCAATGGCTATCAACTCGATAAAGTCCATCATAGCGATAGCCATGTAGTGGTGTAATTTTATTATTTTTGTGCGCGCCCCGAATAACCCGTACCGGCAAGCCTTCTAGCTCGTTTTGCACTAATGCGAGATTGCCTCGCGTTAATTCTTGATCCTTAACGTGTTTGCCATTTACATCGCGACCGCCCTGGCCGGTATAAATTATTTCTCCACCGAAATCTTGATCGTCTTCGTAACCTCCCGAAACAACGATTGAATCAGCACCTTCGCTACCAGACCCCGAAATGCCCGACTGGCTTTGCTTATGAACGCCTGCTGCATTTAAAGCGGTAAATGAAGGAAATTCATCCCCAATTTTAACGCCTGGTAAATTTCCAAAAAGCCGACTTCCTTTTCCCATTTGCTTATCCCCCCATTTTTTTATACTTGCCTATCCAAATAGCAAATCGATGTTCGGGCTCGTCTGTCTGCAAAGCTAATAAACCATCGAAAACTAGTTTATGGCTGTTAGCATCAAATGTTAGCCTGCCATCCTCGGCAAGGTCAGCAAAAATCTTTGCAGCCGCATCCCGATTCGAACGTTTGGAATACTTTTCCGTATATTTCAAAATTACCGCGTCCTTTAAATGATTGGATCCTTTTTCGTGACGGGCATTTGCAGCTTTACGATTTTGCTCGGATTGCATCCTCTTTTGGTTTTTATCTTGATTTATGAGCATCTCAGCGAAAGTAATAGCTTGTATTGCATCTGCGTAAAACTCATTGGCGTAACTAATTATTTGATCGTCTGTGGGGGCGGTAAATATTGTATTCGGCACCCATGTTGCTTTCGAGTTTAATAACTCGGCTATGAGCTCGGAGCTATGCAGCGTTAGCGTTGCAAACACATGAGGCCATCCGAATTCTGGGAAATCAATATATTTCGACAATTCGACTCTGCCAATATTTTCGTATATGGCTTCGGTATCATTTGTTGACGGAACAATCTCATATTCTTGCCCAAAAATTTTGGTTTTGATCGATTCCTTTTTTAAGTCCTCAATAAGGGGATCGATGAAAGCCTTGTCTCTAACAATTTTATTAATTGCTAGCGCTGCCTGACTGATATGTTCCGCGCTGTAGGCTGCAAGAATTTTGCGAGCTCTAAAGGTCAGTTCCACAAAAGTTATTGCGTATGGATCGGGTAATTCGCCAATTTTTGGATCAAAGAATTTAAATCGATAGTTGTAATTATTTTGCATCTAATCTTTTTGATCCGAAGGCTTTGTATTCATCGCATTAAGTAAAAAATCTGTAATTCTTTGCATAGGCTCGCGCAAACGCTCCGCATCACCAATTATATAACCTGCGGTGACGTCATTCGTCATTTTATGATTTGCCAGGCGTTTTAATGCGTATGCTGATATATCAAGGCTATCCGCGATAGTAATAAATGTCCTGCGAAGGTCGTGCGGAGTAAATGTCACGCCCGATTCCTCAACGACTACCTTCATTTGCTTATTTGGATCGTCCAAGTAGCCGTTGCGACCATTGCCAGGAAATACAAAAGGGCTACCTTCGAAATTATCTGCATGGCGCTTTTTAAGCAAGTCGAAAATGAAACCCGTCATGGGTAATGTATGCGCTTGTCTATTTTTGGGATCGGGTATCGTGAAAGTCTTGCCCCTGAAATCTACATCACGCCACTGCAGTCCGAGCCCCTCTTCGCGTCGTAGGCCAGTAAAAATTAATAACAGGAGGTAATCCTTCACTGCATGACGATTCGCGCCCTGAGAAAGCTTAGGCAATCGATTGACGGCATCGAACCAAGCATAGAGATCATACGGCTTGATAACAGTCTGTTTACGATCCACACGATACCAGGATCGGGTTTGCGATAATCGTTTAATTGGATTGTCGGCAATGATTGGTTTGCCATTGGCATCCTCATATTGCCCCGCAGCAAAATTAAAGATTGCCCGCATATAACGCATTGCAAGATTTGCCTGGGCTTCGCTACGTTCGCCGATCTGTCTATGCTTGCGCTCGATCATATCTTTAGTAATTTCGGTGAGTGGTTTGTTTTGCCATTCCTCGAAATACGTTTTGTTGAATCGATTGTAATCATAAATAGTACGTTCAGCTAAAGTAGATCTCGCTTTGAGATATGTCGCATGCACTTCGGCAAGGGTAACGCATTTCGCTTTGCGTGCTTTGTCGGCATCGTTTGGATTGATCCCACGGGATATCATTGCCAATATACTTTTAGCTTCGTTACGGGCTTGTTCTGGAGCAAATAGACCATGCCTACCAATGGTCACGCGAATAGTTTTACGATCGATCTTAGCTTCGGCAATATAAACCTTGCTCCCGGAACCCACGCGGACACCAAAACCCTTTAGTTCGGTGTCGCGGTAATATACCTGTCCCTTCTCCGGGTAGGGAATTTTGTCGACGAATGTCTTGGTGAGTTTATCTGCCATTTTGGACTATTAAATAAAAATTAGTAGCCCTATAGTAGCCCAAAAGATTAAAACTGTCTAAATTAATTTAAAACAGTTTAAAACATATTATTAATAATATCATGTACTTATACAACATATTCAAACAAAATAAAATCAGTTAAAACCTATTTTTGTGAACTTTTAATCCGTTTGTCGTGGGTTCGATCCCCGCACGCCTACCAATTTAGTGTTTTGCGAAATATCGAAACACATTAAAACCCGCCATAGTGCGGGTTTTTTTATTATCTTTTACTTTTTTCGTTTAATTACTTCGTTTAATTACATAGTGCAGTGAAGTGAAATGTTTTTTAACTTAATCCTTAATCCTTAAGCCAAAAAAGCTAAAAAAGCTAAAAAAGCTAAAAAAGCTAAAAAAGCTAAAACATTCTGTGCTAAATATTTGTGTATAAAAAAATGCTTTGATATACATTAAGGCGCATGCTAAGTCTTACTTGACTATTTTATTAAGTTAGCAACAGCGCATTACGCTGTTATAAAGACTTCATGTGAATACTTCAGCATCCAAAATTTTTCAGGATTGCCTTCAACAGTTACGCGTAAACAATGAAGCAATTATTTAACATACATCGACAACATTGGCGGATGCAGAGCGACATTCGCTTTTAAACTGCTTGCCGTTGCACCATTCCCATCCAGCCTTGCAAAATGGTTTGCTTAAGCGCTTTCAAGCCGCTTTGCAGGTGCTGCTTAAGTGCTATTTAAACTTTTACGAACTTTCCCCTGTTGCTTTTTTAATATTCAACCGTAATAGTGATATTGAAAACTCGAATCTATCGGCGGCAACGTTGCTTGACGCTAAGCGAGAAGAGTTGCTATTTAGCCACTTTTCTAAGTACATGACGGCCGAAAGTGTCGGTTTGTACCATCTTAAAATGATTCGTAACAGAAAAAAAACGGCAGCGCAAATTGACACGATACAAATAAAACATAAAGACGGCATGTTGCGCCATGTTGAAGTGAGTGCACTGCAAATGAAAACGGAGGGTGGCAATATTGAGTGGCAAATAACGCTACTGGATGTGACTGATAGAAAAATGCCAATGGTTGGCCAACTGGCGCGGAAGCGTTAATCCGTTGGCAACGCCCTGAACGCGGCATGGTTTCACCTTACCATTTTATTTCGCTGGCAGAAAAACGGGGCTAATTAACCCCATTGGGCAATGGGTGCTGGATACTGCTTGCGCGCAGCTTAAAACGTGGCAGCAAGAACCGCACACTAAGGCGCTTATTATCGCCATTAACGTGAGTGCCAGACAGTTTCATTAGATAGGCTTTACAGAGCAAGTGTTAAGCGCTGTACAAGGCCATGGCATTAATCCGGCGCTGCTAAAAATTGATTAAGATTTTGAATACTTTATAAAACAAAAAAGCCTCCGATTGGGAGGCTTTTTAATCGCTAAAACTTGCTTAAAACATTGATTTAAATATCAATAATTAAGCCGCTTTTGCGCTGTTGCGACGACGTGCAATACCGAAAGCACCTAAAGCAGCAGCCATTAATGGCAATGCAGCAGGAACTGGAACTGCAGATACTGTATTAATAATGTATTGATCGTTGCCTTGATTACCCGTTTGACCAGTAACACCCACTAAAAGCGCGCCAGAGTTGATGCTGTTAATAACCGTTTCAAATGTGTTGCCAGAAGCCAACGTTAATGTGTATTTTAAAAATTCAGGCGTGCCAGAATTAATACCATTTGAAAAGTTATTGCCGCCTTGATTTGAAGAGCTTGATGCGGCTTCAATAGCAAAACCTGTTTGCGGTTGCGATTGGCTGATAGCGTTAAAATTTACGCCAGCAGATTCTTCAAAAGTGTTGGCTGAAAATAAGCTTGGACCACCAATGTATGCGGCAATAATTGCGCTTGGGCTAGTATTATCGTTGGTAAATTCAAAGGTCACTTGGCTTGTGCCCAAACTTAACACTTCTAATTGGAATAAATCGCCAATTGGAACAATTTGGTTATTTTGATTATCATTGACAGGCGTAAAGCTAAAAGTGGCTGCCATTGCTGCTGATGATGCCAAAATTAAAGGTAAAACAACTAGTTTCTTGCAGATATTAGATAACATTTAATTCTCCTATGCGATTTTAAAAAACTAAATCCATTATTTAGAAAACGCAAAGACTTGTCTGTTAAGTAGCACTCATAGCACAAAAAAATATATCGGCTATTTTTTTATTGGATTATGAAATTTTAACGTATTGATTTTTTTGATGAATTTTGTCTGCTCTTGAGCATTTCCATTTTTTGGAAGTGCATAACAGTACTGAACTGGCTGATTGAATTAATGCAGTAAGGCTTTGTATTGATCTAAATCGGTTTTCCTCACGTTATTTGGATCGTACAAAATACGATCAATAATGGATGCAGAAATGCCCGCATTGGCCATTAATTCGGCGGCCGATTTATAACTAATATTAAACGCTAAATTAATCGCGGCTTTAACGATTATTTCAGAATCTTTGTTCTTTCTAATGACCATCATTTATTGTTCACGCTAAATTAATCCGTCATTATTGATGCTTTTGGCGAAATCAACTGTGGGCTAGCACACACAAATCGGCATTAAATTGCCCTTGCAGCCCACATTCGCTAGTTAAGCTTTCAACTATTTAAACGGCAAAGCAAAACGCATGTTGATTATTTCCAATCCGAAATACGTACTTCGGCTGTTTTATCTAACACTCTATTAATCACGTTTCGCGGCAGGCCAGCTTTTACCATCATGTGCATGGCTTGTTCTGGGCCTCTAAACTTGTACATAATTAAGCTTTTGTTCACTACATGGCTGTAAAGATCATTGGTTCTAGCTTTCATCACTTTTCTCCTTGGTCTGAATGACTTTAAAATCTTGGGCAATTTAAAAGTCTTAGGTGCTTTGAAAATCTTAGGTAATTTTAAAAAATAGTGCATTACTTTTTATTATGGTAGCGATTTAATTAAGGCGGATTATTAATTGTTTATGTCATCAAGTCTGTACAGTAGCGTACAGAATTCATACTTTTTTAGGGTTTATTTGCAACGGCTAAACCCTTGCCAACTTAGCAAAATAATTGAGTAAATGTTAGGCACAAAAAAACCTATTTATCGCTAAATAGGTTTTTTGTTTGGCTTTTTAAAAAAGCATTTCAACAATGCATTTTGCAAATTTAAGTGATTAAACCATCAAAGACTAATCAATTGTTTTTGATGGTTTTTTGCATAAAGCTAGAAACTTAAATTGGCAATTAATGAAACTTGATGCGATGAATAATCGCTATTGTTCCATTTGTAGTCGTATAGGCCTTTAACAGACCATGCGTTTTTTTCGCAATTGCAATAAAACATGGTGAAGCCAGCGCCTACATTGTACAAATCACGATCTTGTCTAATGCCTTGCGTGTTGAACGAATTGCCGCCACCCGCAAATGATGCGGTTTGTTCCATGGTGGTTGAATTAAAGTCATGCAACCAACGCACATGCGCTTCTGGCGATACGGCGCCATTAGATGTTTTAATCACGCGCGCTACTTTTACACCTAAGCTTGATTGTAAAAAGTCATAATCTTGACTATCCACATTCAAATTCACATCTCCGCCGCCTTTTTCATTAAAGCTATCGACTTTAATGTGTGTGGCTTGTAATGATGCTAGTGGCGTAATAGTGGTTTCGTTGAAATAAAAATGTTTACCAACGGCCAACAAACCGCTGTATTGCTTGCCTCTGTAATCGGCGTTTACTTGACGATTAATGCCAGAGAAATTGATATTACGGCTGCTATCGTAACGGTCAACACCCGCTGTTAAAGACGCACGCACAAAGAATGGCTGAGGCGCATATTCATAGTAACCAGTCACTTGATACGAATCGACATCAGTGGTGGCGTTTGAATTATTGTCATCAATTTCTGATTTGGTGATTCCGCCACCCAAACCAATGCGTGAGTATTGACTTAGCGGTACATCGTAACCCATCGTCAAGCCAGCCGCGCCTGTTTCATAGCCGCTCATGCCTTGTGTGTCATCTTGGCTACTAACCATGCCAGTGGCTTTGCCCCACCAATTGTTTACTTGTTTTTTATCACCACAGGCTTGCGCATTTTGCTCTTCGCGCTTTTTGCTTGGGTCGCAAGTAGTGTCGCAGCAATTATTTTGAATTTCATCAAAACGTGCCATCCATTGGTCTTCAAACATACGGGTTGCTTGGCCTGCTATCCAAGGGGCTGCTAAGTTGGTATTGCCCGGTGCTAATTGTTGCAATGCATTGTTAATGGCACCTGCATTTGGCAACACCGCAATCGCATCCTGAATGCTTCTTAAATCGGTGCCCACAGCGGCGTTGGTATCTAAAATTGGCGCAATGGCTAAGGCACCCGGCGCGGTAACTAATGTGGCCAATGGCGCAACGCCAGTCAACACAATATCCACATTACCTAAGGTTGTTGGCAAACCAGCAAAGGTATAACGCGGGTTATTGTTAATGACTGATACTAATGCATTATTAGTACCTGATGGCGCTTCTACAATTCGGTAAGTGGTGCCATTGGTTAATGCGCCAGTTACGGTAGGGATAACGGTTACGCCACCCGCATCAATGGCTGAATTACCATTGACCACTATTTTGCCAAAAACGCTATCGCTGGCTAAAGTGGTGTTAATAATGCCTGCTGCATTGGTGGTTAAAGCGCCTGTAATGGTCAGAACGTTGGCACCTAAATCAAACTGACGTGCTTGCACAGCGCCAGTAACCGACACATTGCCACCAGCCACGTTAATGCGTTTTAAACCACTAGCGCCGCCAATAGCACCAATTACGCTGCTGCCACCATTAAGCGTTAATGTGCCAGTGTTGGCGGTATTAGTGGTAATCGCGCTATTAAATAGTGAATTGCTGCCTACATTGATAAAGCCATCATCGGCAAAATTGGTGCTGGCCGCCACAATGGCTTGGTTAAGGTTGCCATTAAAATTCACTGTGCCAGTGCCACTTACATTAAAAGCGGTGGTAAACACATCGCCATTAAAATTCACCGTTGATGCATTAGCACCTGCGGTAATATCGATAAAACGGATTAAATTGGTACCGGTAAAACCAGTAACAGTGGAATTACCGACAAACAAAATGCTGGCTACATTATTAATATTGCTGGTAATGCCGCCGCCCACATCATTAAGCGTATTAACGTTGATGTTTGGATTAACCGTTAGCAAGCCAGCGCCAGTGGTATCCACACCCGTTGCTTGGCCAACAGAATCACCTGGGGCTACGCCAAAAATATAAGGTAGCGCAACAGTTTCGCGCGCAGAGCTTGTAGGCGCCCAAGCCGCGATGGCGATTGATACCGCCGTAAATATGAGTTTAATTTTCATGCATTACCCCTAAGTAAAAATGACTTTTTTATTTATTGTATAAAGCGTAACGCTCTATATTTTCAGTGTAGGGGGGTTAGCAAACTGGGTGCGTGTGCTAGCACACACAACCAGATATATATTTTTAGGATTGATTTTTGTTAGCGTTAAAACAGCGTAAAGATGGATGGTTGAGCTGTGACAATTTTTAATTTAGACAAGGCTTTATGGCCTGCTGGCTGTATTTATTTTTAAAAAGTGACCAAACGCATTTTAAGCTAGCCAGAAACTAGCGCGATTTGGTCACTGCATTTAATCAACTATTATTGACCAAATTTTGTATTGTCTTTTTTAACCGTTCTATCTGGCAATAAAACATTATTAATCGCATCCACAGGCAAACCCGCTCTCATCATCATGCGCTTTGCTTCAAGCACACCCTTGTGTTTGCTCATGATTAAGCCTTTGTTCACCACCTGCGCATACAGGCCATTCGCTGTTTTTTGCATCATTAAGTCTCTCTTTATTATTGAATTGTTCATCATTGAATTGGATATTCAAGATTTAATAGGGTCAACTTTGTCGTCGTGTTGTGTCTTATACAAAATTTGATCAAGCCAAGACCTCATTACAAAACAATATTTGACAAAGCAATAGTTAGAGAGATCTTATAAATTTTTTTTGCAAAATTTTTTTGATTTAGTTACAGTCAAATAAAATATAGACAAATAAAAACCTACTCATTTCTGAATAGGTTTTTTGGTAGCATTAAGCTGATTACTTGTTCATTACGTACATTGTTACTTCAAAGCCAAAACGCATTTCAGTAGCTGCTGGTGTTGTCCACATGATAGTTTCCTTTAAGTTAATTAGTTTGCAAGTTCGCCTTGCATGTTTCACATGATACGCACTGGCAAAAATTTAACCCTATGCACTTAACGCAATAAACACTCATGAATTTACGTAAAAAATCCTCAGTAAATTCGATTGGCTCTAAAAGTAGGGTTGTATAAAGCGATTATCTTGTAGAAACATAATCAGCTTAAAGCCAATTAATTAACCGCGTTTTGGCGTTGGTATTCTTTTGTTTTCATCTCAAGGTAATCGTTGCGTTCCATTTCGTGCAATTGTTTGGCGTATTGTTCGGTGCTGTCAAACCAGCGTTCTAGCCTTTTATCTAGCTGTTTGTTGGCGGGTTGATTTAACGCGGCAAGGTAGGCTTCAATGGTTAGGTAATAGCGCATGGTGTTGCGTTCTACCACGCCGCGCACGCCTTTAATGTAATCGGGTTGGCCATTGCTTGACGTATCGTTTACGGTGAATCCCACTTTATCTTTACCGATTGTGGCCAAATAGCCTTTCATGGCAATGCGGCCGGTTAATCCAAATGAGTAGGCATAGGTAAAGTGCAAAAAGGTTTGCTTGCTGTTAAGCGGCGTTGCTTCTATCCAAATGCGGTAATCGCTAGTGCCCAAAGGGCCTTCAGCGGCGTTTAATTCGGTAGAAAAGTAATTAGCGGCATTGCTAATTTGTTCATAATTAAAATCCGTTTTATAAGTTTCAGAAAGTGCTTGATCGTTTTTTTTGCCCAAATTTAAATGCATAACAGTGCCCGATTTGCTTGTTTCGGCGCGGCAATATTTAATATTAATATGCAAAATAAGCGCATCGCACCAATGCGCAGGCTTATTTAATGCGCCATTCACGGCCGAAAACGGATAATCCAGCACGGCATAAATTTCACCTTTTAATTGCTGTGGCGATTCGCTAGAGTTAAGCGTAATAGGGCGGTTAAATTGGTTGTCGGCTAATCGGTCGCTTAATAATTTATGCTGATTCAGCAATGCCGCGGCAAAATTATCCGCATTGAATTTTTCGGCATTAACGGCCCAAGCGCTAAATTGCGCGCTAAACATGGCCAAAAATAAAATAAACGAAAAGGCAAAATGACGCTTGAAATGTGTGTTTAAAGGTAAATCATCAGCATAAGATTGCTGCTTTAAAAATGGCATGTATGTCCAATTCTGAAAAAAGTGTTAGGTAAAATCCCCTATAAAAAGCGTGCCCAAACGCGTGCGGCGCGCTCTTTAATGCGGGATGTAATAGGGCGTTTGCGCCATGCTTCTAAGGTAATGTGTTGTGATACGGCTAAATCGTCATAAAACATGCGTTGCATTTGATCGCCAAAATCTTGCCCCAGCATCACGGCGTTAATTTCTTGGTTATTGACAAAGCTACGCCAATCTAAATTGGTCGATCCAATGGTTGACCAAACGCCATCGATCAGCGCAGTTTTGGCATGCAAAATCGCCACTTTATGTTCATAAATCTGCACGCCAGCGCTTAATAATTCATCGTAATAAGAGCGCGATGTGTAATACACCAAATCCGAATCGGTTTTCTCTGGCAGCAGTAATTTAACCACCACGCCACGCCCCACGGCGTCTTTTAAGGTAGCCAGCAATAGTGGGTCTGGCACAAAATAGGCATTGGTTAAATACACTTGCGTTTCGGCGCTGTTAATGGCGGAAATCAAAGTGGCATAAATTTGACTGTATGGCTCATCTGGCGTGCTGCCAATGGCGCGTACCACTTCATTGCCTTGATTCGCCAATACTGGCAGGTAATCTTTAGCGGCTAATGGCTCACCTTTTTGCTGCTGCCAAGTATCAATAAACATTTTTTGAAACTCAGCCACCACAGGCCCTGCCACTTTTAAATGCGTATCGCGCCAAGGAATATCAGTCTTCGATTTTGTAGACTTGGCTTTATTAGAATCGGCTTTTGCCAGTTTGATAGATGCCCGCGCTTTTGAGCGACTAAAAGAGCCTTTAGAGTACACACTACTAATATTAATGCCGCCTAAAAAAGCTACTTTTCCGTCAACAATCAATAGCTTGCGATGGTCGCGCTCATTCAAGTTCCAATCTTTGCGCACATTGGCTGGGTTAATCGGGTTAAATTCCAGCACATTAATGCCGCTTTCTTTTAAGCCAGCAAAAAATTCGGCTGGCGTGCCAATTGAACCCACGCTGTCATAAATTAAATTCACTTGCACGCCGCTGCGCTGTTTGGCCATTAGGCGCAACGCAAATTCATGGCCAATTTCGTCATCTTCAAAGATAAAGGTTTCCATATTGATATGGTCTTTAGCGTTATCGATGGCGCTAAGCATGGCGGCGTAAGTGCTAGGGCCATCAATTAACAAATCTACTTTATTGCCAATCACCAGTGGGCTGCCAACCACTTCGCTAATTAGCGCTAAATGTTTATCAAAAATATTGGTTTCAACCCCATCTTTTTTGATATTAGCCAGAATTTTTTTGCTTTGCGCTGCGCTTAATGGGCCGCGTGCGTTTTCAAGAGTTGGCGGCTTGGTAGACCGCATGGCCATATCGGGCACCATAATTGGGATAGACGAGCAGGCCGATAAAACCATTAGGCTAAACGCTAATAAAGCCTTGTTTAAATTTATAGTATTAATCAGATTTGGCGTTGATATTAAATGGCTGATTGGCATATAAACCTAAAATTAATTTGATCAACAATAGTAGCGCAGTATTAGTAGTGCACTAATAATATTAACGCTGAGAATACCTTTAAATAATTAAAACTTAAGTACGCCAGCGTACAGAGCTATTTTAAAGACTAGTGGATGATGCGGTAGTTACGGTTACCGATCGTTACGGGGAAGGCTTTTATGACCGTAGTAATTTATGAGCATAAATGACAACCTGCATCAGTTTGAAATTTTATGGAGATTACCAAATGAAACATTTTAAAATCTTGTCAGCTTTATTGTTGGCACTTGCTTTTACCACCATGATGGGTTGTGCTTCAACAGCCACTAAATCAGGTACTGGCGAATACATTGATGACACAATCATCACTACTAAAGTTAAAGCGGCTATCTTAAATGAAGAAACATTAAAATCAGCCGAGATTAATGTTGAAACATTTAAAGGTGCTGTGCAATTAAGCGGTTTTGTTAATTCAGAATCAGATATTGCTAAAGCGGTACAAGTAACACGCGCTGTTAAAGGCGTTACATCAGTTAAAAACGATATGCGTTTAAAAGCCAAGTAATTTAAAACCGCTAATTTAGATTAGCTGGAATTTATTTGATTGATACAAAAAGCGGGCTTAAAGCCCGCTTTTTGTATGGTTGACGGCATTGTTAGCTTAAACTTCTTTTACAATTACAGCCATGTAATTGGCACGCTGTTTGTATTAAAAATAAACGATGCACTTAATAAATGTAATGTAAAAAAATATAAAAATGGTTTATGTACGCTATCGAACGGACAATAATCATCAAACAATATAGTATTATTTGTACATTAGTATAATTAAAAAGCATCTAATTTTAATTAATGAGAGGATTCGCCATGGATTGGGATCAGATTGAAACTAATTGGGACGCGTTTAAAAATATTATTAAATACGATTGGGATCAATTAACCGATGCTCATTTGGACATCATTGCAGGTAGACGTGACTATTTAATTCGCAAAATTCAAATGGTGTATGGCTTAAATAAAGCCGAAGTTGAAACCCACTTAACCGAATGGCAAAACAATCAAATTAATATTGATGGGCATTTTTATCAAGTTAAGCCATTTTCAGCCGTTCACGCTGCGCGCTAAATGCCATGAAAATTTTAAACAAAAAGAAAACGCATTTCATGCAGCCCGGTAAAGATGGGCATCGCAACGTAGAGTTTGGCACCGTTTCAGAGGTGCAAGCATTAATTAATTCTATTTTAGATGCAAAGCAAGACAAAGAATCCAGTAATAAAACTACTAGTAATCAAACTACAAGTAATCAAATTAGCAGTTATTTACGTGCGCTTGAAACTGAGCAATCTGAAAAGCTTAACCATTAAAACTATAAAGAATGCACATACATGAATCTAAAATTAAATTTTTTGCTACCGGATATGAAAGTAGCAAATCAAGCTAGCCAAGCCATGTTGTTGGCGCGGGTTGAGGATAAAGATGTGTGTTTTTTAGCAAGACCAGGTACCAATTTAGGTAAATTACAGCCAGCCACCGCAACAGAGGCAACAAATACCATTAACGAAGGTTTAAAAGGCGTGTTAATGGGCGCTGGCTTAGGTTTGCTTGGTGGCTTGTATGTATTGTATTTTCCGGCTTGGGTAACTGAATCGCCGCTGTGGTTTACCAACGCAAGTGATTGGGTGATTTTAAGCGTAACCACATTAATTGGTGCCGCTGCAGCTGCCTTTGGCGCGGCTATATTGGGCTTTAATATTTTGAATACCGATTTAGCTAAATACCAAAGCAGAATTGATGATGGTGCTGTTTTAATGATGGTGACAGTGCCGTATCAGCGCGCTAAAGAAATCCGCAAAATTGTCAGCAAATTACATTTGAAATTTTAGCTTTAAGGTTTAGTTTTAGCAGCAACTTCTAAATTGACAGCAATTTGAAACCGTCAGATTGCTGTCAATTATGTCGGTTCTAACACCACATTGCTTAATAAAAACTGCTTGGCAAATTCGGCGGCGCTAAGTGCCGGGCTAAAAAAGTAGCCTTGGCCTTCTTCGCAATGGCGGCTTTTTAAAAAATCCAGCTGCACTTTATTTTCAATCCCTTCTGCAATCACCCGCAATTTAAGGCTGTTGCCCATGCTAATAATGGCGCTCACAATAATGCCTTCATCCGATGCATGGGTAATATGTTGCACAAACGATTGATCGATTTTAAGCATATCAATGGGAAATTGTTGCAAATAGCTTAAGCTAGAATAGCCGGTGCCAAAATCATCTACCGCCAATTTAATGCCCATTTGCTTTAATTGCAGCAAAATAGCCGTGCTCGATTCCGCATCGCGCATCAATACGCTTTCGGTAATTTCTAGCTCTAAGTGATGTGCAGGTAGCTGGGTTTCGGCTAATATTTTGCGCACGCCAGTTACAAAATCTTTTTGTAAAAATTCTTTTGCCGAAATATTAATTGCTATGGTCACCGCTGGCAGATGGTTATCTAGCCACATTTTGGCTTGCTCACAAGCTTCGCGCATCACCCAGCATCCAATTTGAATAATCAAACCAGTTTCTTCTGCAATGGTAATAAAAGTGTCTGGCGCTACTTCGCCCCATTCAGGGTGTTGCCAGCGTAGCAAACATTCCACGCCAGATATTTGATTGGTAGTAAGGTTAAATTTGGGTTGATAGTGCAGCACAAATTGCTTTTTCTCAAGCGCCACTCTCAAATCGGCCTCAATCACCAAGCGTTGCACGGCGTGCGTATTCATCTCATTTTTAAAAAATTGGTAATTATTGCGGCCTTTTTCTTTGGCATGGTACATAGCCGTATCCGCGCTTTTAAGCAGCGTTTCAGCATCTAAACCATCTTGTGGGTATATGCTAATGCCAATGCTGGTGGTGATATACAGCTGACATTTGCCCACCATATGCGGCATGGTTAGCTGATCTAAAATCTTTTCAGCGGTTAATTCAGCGTGCTTACCTGTTTGTCTGTCGTCTAGCAAAATAATAAACTCATCGCCACCTTGGCGGCTTACCGTATCGGTATTGCGCACACACGATTTAAGGCGTTTTGATACCGATTGCAATAGCTTATCGCCAGAGGCATGGCCTAGTGAATCGTTAATGTGTTTAAAGTTATCTAAATCTAAAAAAAGCAGCGCCACTTGCGTGCCATAGCGGTCGGCAGAGGCAATTGCTTGCTCAATGCGGTCGTTTAATAAAACGCGGTTAGGCAGATTGGTTAAAAAATCATGCTGCGCTAAATAGGTCATTTTCGCCGTCATGGCTTTAGATGCGCTGACATCGTTAAACACAATGACAGCGCCTGTCACTTCGCCATCAGTATCTTGAATCGGCGAAGTGGAATCAGCAATTTCAATTTCGGTGCCGTCGCGCGCGATTAAAACCGCATCTTCGGCTAAACCCATTGGCATTTTAGTTTGCAATACCAACTCAACCGGGTTTTGTGTTGGCTGGCGCGTTCTGCCATTAATCACATGAAAAACGCGGCTAATTGGGTGGCCGCTTGCTTCCTCGCGTGACCAGCCGGTTATCTTTTCGGCTGCAATGTTTAAGTATTCAATATTGCCATTAATATCGGTATAAATTACCGCATCACTAATGGAATTCAGTGCAATCTCAGCTCTCATTTTGTCTTTAAAAAGGTCGTCATTAATAATAGTGGAGTTTTTTAACGCCTTGTTTATAATTTTTTTGATAATTAGTCCAGAAAAGCCGGTTTAGCTTGCTTGTAAAAATGCCTATATAAAAGTGCTTAACACCGAATATTGCCTTGCCATTGGCATTGATGATCTAGGCATTTGTAGCGATGAACAGCCACGAATAAATTGATAATACGGTCAGTATAGCGGCGGCGAATACGTACCGTGTAGCCTGAACAAACGGGGCATTTACAGTTGGAAATGGCCATGATGACTCTCACAAAATATAATATTGTTAGTACACAATATATAGTGTTTATTTTGTTAGTCTGTACGTTGCCGAACAAATTGGTTAGTGCGCTAAGTAACAGTATTTTGCGCTATGTACGATAACGTACCGATGCTAAATTGGTTAAGGTCTACACTCTGCGCACCTATCACCATTTATAAGGATTTTTTCGTGAATAATTTCATATTAACAGCTTCAATTATTGGTTTATTAAGCCTTACCGCTTGCGACAAACCAACCGTAGTAAATGTACCAGGCGAAACAGTCGTTGTGCCAGGTCCAGCAGGCCCAGCGGGTGCTACTGGTAACACAGGCAGCACTGGCAATACCGGTGACACTGGCGATACAGGCCGTACTGGTAACACAGGCAGCACTGGTGCAACAGGCGAAACAGGTGGCGACACAACAATTATCGTTGCGCCAGCAGAACCAACAGCACCATAAGTTTAAGAAGTAAGTTTTAAAAAGTACGTTTAAAAAAGTACGTTTTAAAAATAAGTTTTAAATAGGCTTTAAAAATTTGATTTAATTTTTCAAGGGGATCGTCATGAGTTTAGGTACCATACTACTAATCGTATTAATTTTAATGTTGATTGGCGCTTTTCCTGGCTGGTCGCATAGTAAAAGCTGGGGTTACGGCCCAAGCGGCGGTCTTGGCTTGGTTGTTATTATTTTGATTATTCTATTATTAATGGGTCGAATTTGATCATGAAAAATAATGAAGGTTTAAGTCAAACTAACGGTTGGTTTCAATCTTCATTACGCTTTTTGGCGCTTAGTGTAAGCGTCCTGTTTTTGAGTGCATGCGGCGAAGTGGCTAGTTTGCCATTTTCTGCAGGCGTGGGTGCAAATCCCACTTTGCCTTTCCCTAACAAAACCCTTATTCCCACTGTTAATATTGCGCCAGCCCTTGGTTGGCCACAAAATACCACGCCTATTGCCGCCGCTGGTACTAAGGTAACGGCTTTTGCTAGTGGTTTACAACATCCGCGTTGGATGACCGTGTTGCCCAATGGCGATGTGCTGGTTGCCGAAACCAATGCGCCGCCAAAATCAGCAGGTGGCGGCATAAAAGCATGGATTGCGGGCCTGATTATGAAACGTGCAGGCGCTGGCGTGCCAAGCCCAAACCGCATTACTTTATTACGCGATGCTGATAAAGACGGCACAGCAGATGTGCGCTTAGCATTTTTAGAAGACTTGCATTCACCATTTGGCATGGCCTTAGTCGGCAATTACCTATATGTGGCCAATGCCAACGCCATTGTGCGTTTTAGCTATACCGAAGGCGACAAAAAGATTACTGGCGCTGGCGAAAAAATAATCGATTTACCCAGTGGCATTAATCATCACTGGACCAAAAATATTATTGCCAATGCCGATGGTACTAAGTTATATGCCACCGTGGGATCAAACAGCAATGTAGCCGAAAACGGCATGCAAATGGAAGTGGAACGCGCGGCTATTTTAGAAGTAGACCTAAAAACCAATAGTTACCGCATTTTTGCCTCTGGTTTGCGCAACCCAAACGGCATGGCTTGGGAGCCAAGCAGCAATACTTTATTTACCGTGGTTAATGAGCGCGATGAAATCGGCAGCGATTTAGTGCCAGATTATTTAACATCGGTGCAAGACGGTGCTTTTTACGGCTGGCCCTATAGCTATTATGGCCAAAATGTTGATGAGCGCGTGCAGCCGCCGCAGCCCGATTTGGTGGCAAAAGCCATTTCGCCCGATTACGCGCTAGGCACCCATACCGCATCGCTTGGTTTGGCGGCATCACAAGGCACAAGTTTACCCAGCACCTTTTCAAACGGCATGTTTATCGGTCAGCACGGCTCTTGGAACCGCAAACCACTCAGTGGTTACAAAGTGATTTTTGTGCCATTTGTTGCTGGCAAACCAGCCGGCCAGCCTGTGGACGTGCTAACTGGTTTTGTAAACAAAAATGGCGATGCTTATGGCCGACCCGTTGGCGTGGTCTTAGACAAAACGGGCGCCTTGCTAGTGGCCGATGATGTGGGCAACACTATTTGGCGCGTAACTGCCAGCAATGCATTATTGGTGACTGCATCTGCCAGCGTTTCATCTGGCACACATTTATTAAGCACGCCTTAATCCAGCGCATTGAAATAAAGACCAATCATTTATCCGCCTGATTGCTAAAGGAAATACCCGTGTTAAGATTTTTGCCTGCTTATTTAGCCATTATCGTGCTGATGTTTGTTTTAGATATTGTTTGGTTAAGCATGATTGCGCAGCCGCTTTATCAACAAGGGATAGGCCATTTAATGGCGGCCAAGCCTAATTTAGTTTTTGCCGGCCTGTTTTATATGGTGTATGTGTTTGGTTTGGTGTGGTTTGCGCTAATGCCAAACCGCCATCATAGAGGCTTAAAAAACACCTTTGCCGCCGCCGCAATTTTTGGTTTTTGCGTATACGCCAGCTACGATTTAACCAATTTGGCCTTGTTAAAAGATTGGCCATTAAGCTTATCGATTATTGATATTACTTGGGGCACCATGCTAAGCGGGGTAAGTGCAGCGTTTGGTAAATGGGTATTTAATCGCATGAACCGTATTTACTAATACAGCCTTTAATACAGCCATTTAACGCTCGTTTGAATGGCCAATCACACCTAAAATTAGTTTAACCACGCCATACATCAACCAAGACATAGTGCGCTTATAGGTGTTTCTTTTAAGCCACTCTTGCGAACAAACAGACACTGATTCTTGATGGATGGATTGCATAATTTCGGCGCGTAATTCTCTGGCAAACGTGCTGTCTTGCACCACAATATTGGCTTCGCGCGCCAGCAACATGCTAAATGGATCAATATTAGAAGAGCCAACAGTAGCCCAAGTGTTGTCAATTACCGCCACTTTGCAATGCATATAGCTTTTGCGATATTCAAAAATACTAATGCCGCTTTTTAAAAACACACTGTAAAACGCATGCGTTGCCAGCATTAAAAAATATTCCATGCGGCCTTGCAATAACAGCTGCACCGTTACGCCGCGATTAGCCGCTTTAATCAAGGCTTGCCTAAAACGCCTGCCAGGCAAAAAATAGGCATTGGCGATAATAATTTCCGATTTTGCTGTATTAATCGCTTTCAAATAAGCCGACTCAATATCGCGTCTGTGCAGTAAATTATCACGCAATATAAAAGCGGCGCTTACAAACTTATTGCCACTTTTCTGTGCGGCGTTAGTAGCACTTTTCTTGGCCGTTTTTGGCGAATTACTATTAATATCAATTGTTTGCGGCTGCAAATGCGTTATTTTGATTCGGCGCCACAGCTTTTGCACACTGGCCGTCATGCTAGGCAGCAATGCGCCTTGCACTTGCACGGCATAATCTACCCGAGGCGGCAAATTGCTGGGTACGTTGCTGTCATCAATAATATTAATGCCGCCCACAAAGCCTATTTTTTCGTCAATTACCGCCACTTTGCGATGCATGCGGCGCAAGCGATTTTTTTTGAATGACCAAGGTGAAATTTTGGGCCGATAAAACATGACTTGTACACCGGCTTTTTTAAATGCTTTTAAAAAATCGCTGGGCATGTCTTTGCAACCAAAGCCATCTAACAACACGCGCACCGTTACGCCGCGCTGGGCAGCTGCTTTAAGCGCATCGGCAATTAAATTACCGGCAGCATCTACTTCAAAAATATAGGTTTGCAGATAAATGGTGTGCTTGGCTTGCGCAATGGCGGCCGCCAACGCAGGAAAATACGCACTGCCATTTCGCAGTAAATGAATATGATTGCCAGCCAGCATTTCGTTCATAAAGGTGTTTGTTTTAATGAAGCTTGATTTAAGTTTGCTTGTTTTAAAAGTGTTGCCGTTAAAATGGCGTGATCAGACACTGTAACAAAACGCGCGCCAGCGTGCACCTCAACCTGCTTAATATCAAAACCGCGCACATAAATGCGGTCTAGCCTTAACACAGGCAACCACGATGGAAAACTGCGCGCCGATTTGCCAGCGTGTTGCTCAAACACTTCTTTTAAATGCAAGCGCGTGGCAAATGTGCGGCCTGCGCGCGAGCTCCAATCGTTAAAATCACCAGCAATAATCAGTGGCGAATCGGCGGGTATATGTTCATCAATATAATCGGCCACACGGCCTAATTGCTGGCGGCGCCAATGGGCAAATAAACCTAAGTGCACGCAAATGGCATGCAAAGGCATATCCCAACCTGGCACATCAATTGTGCAGTGCAGCATGCCACGTTGCTCGGTTGGGTGCGCCGAAATATCCACATTATTGCTGCGGATAATATTAAATTTAGAAAGCAAGGCATTGCCATGATGGCCAGCAGGGTAGGCCGAATTTTTGCCATACGAAAATTGTGGCCAAATACTATCGGCTAAAAATTCTACTTGGCCAGCCATGGGCCAGCCAGAAAAGCGCTTGCTATGGCCGCTATGGTCGTCTTGAACCTCTTGCAAAAAAAGTACATCGGCTTGCAAGTTACGCAATAATTCGCGTTGCTGATGCAATGAAAAACGGGCGTTAAAATGACTAAAGCCTTTGTGGATATTAAAAGTGGCAATGCGTAAGGTATTAGACAAATTAAGCTCGGTAATGGAAATAAATAAATTAAATTGTATTTAATCGCCATAAAGCAATTATTAAAATACAAGTAATTAAGTGTATGTATTTTACCCTTAAGCTTGCGTGCGCTGTCGTACAGACAGTTTGCAGAAAACGCGTAGGATAAGGCTTACAGCATTATCCGTTTGCGTCTGATAATTTAGTGGATTAAATAATCGCATCATGGAATCCTCAAAAAGGGGATTTACATGAGCATGATTACACACACAACTGATACATTTCTCTTGCCACATCAAAACCGCTTGTTAGCCGCCATGTCTGTAGACGATTGGCAACAATGGGAAGCGGATTTAGAGCCTGTGGATTTTTCTCTGCACGAAGTGCTGTATGAATCTGGCAAAACGCCAGCTTATATGTATTTCCCTACCACTGCTATCGTATCCCTTTTATATATGACCAAAAGCGGCGCTTCATCTGAAGTGGCGGTGATTGGTAATGATGGCGTTGTTGGTCTTTCATTATTTTTATCTGGCAGCAATAGCCCAAACCAAGCCATGGTGCAAACCGCTGGCAAAGGCTATAGAGTGCGCGCGCAAGTGGCTAAAAACGCTATTAATCGCGAAGGCAGTATGCTGAATATTTTATTGCGCTATTCACAAGCCATGATTACGCAAATGACACAAACCGCTGTGTGCAACCGTCACCATTCGATTGATCAGCAATTAAGCCGCCGCTTGCTTTTAAGCTTGGATAGATTGCCATCGAATGAAATTTTGATGACGCAAGAAACCTTATCAAACATGTTAGGCGTAAGGCGCGAAAGTGTGACCGATGCCGCATTAAAACTGCAAGAAGCCGGCGTAATTAGCTATAAGCGCGGCATTATTACCGTGCTAGACCGCAAAGCCTTAGAAAGCCACAGTTGCGAATGTTATGCCACTGCAAAAAAAGAGCAAGAACGTTTGCAAGAAATGGCGTTTAACGATTAAAACACCTTTATAACGCCACGATTAATGTGGCGTTTTTTTTAATCAAAATCATTTAATTAAGTCGTTTAATTAAATATCATTATTTGAAATAAAACTGCACAATTTATGCAGTATCATCTTATTTTACACATTTAATAAAGCAATAATAATGGCAATTTTAGTCACCGGCGGCGCAGGTTATATTGGTTCTCACACTTGCGTGCAAATGCTGGCAGCGGGGCATGAGGTTATCGTGATGGATAACTTATCCAACAGCTCGCCAGAATCACTCAATCGCGTTACGCATATTTCTGGCAAAACATTTACCTTTATTCAGGCGGATATTCGCGATAAAGCAGCGTTGCGTGAGATTTTTACCGCGCATAATATTAGCGCGGTAGTGCATTTTGCTGGTTTAAAAGCCGTGGGTGAATCAACCGAAAAGCCGCATTTATATTACGATAACAACGTTGTAGGCAGCCTTAATTTGTTTGAGGTAATGGCCGAATTTAATGTTAAAAATATCGTATTTAGCTCATCTGCCACCGTATATGGCGACCCAACAACCGTGCCAATTAAAGAAGATTTCCCACTTAGCGCGACTAATCCATATGGCCGCAGCAAATTAATGATTGAAGATATTTTGCGCGATATGCACAAAGCCGATAACACTTGGCGCATTGCTTTATTGCGCTACTTTAACCCGATTGGCGCGCACCATAGCGGCTTAATCGGTGAAGATCCAAACGGAATCCCTAACAATTTATTGCCATATGTGGCGCAAGTGGCCGTAGGGCGCTTGGCAAAATTGCGCGTATTTGGCGACGATTACGCCACGCATGACGGCACAGGCGTGCGCGATTATATTCATGTGATGGATTTAGCCGATGGCCATGTGGCCGCCTTGGAATACTTGGCAAGCCACCAAGCCATGATTACGGTTAACTTAGGCACTGGCATTGGTTACAGCGTGTTAGATGTGGTTAACGCCTTTGCGGCCAGCAGCAGCAAAACGATTCCGTATGAAATTTTACCCAGACGCTTGGGCGATGTGGCGATTAATTATGCCGATGCCACAGTGGCCAAAACCGTATTAGGCTGGCAGGCCACGCGTAACTTAGACGATATGTGCCGCGATACTTGGCATTGGCAATCTAGCAACCCAAATGGGTTTGCCAAATAGCAATAAAACTTAAGCCGTTGCGTAAAGGCTCATTTGCAAATTGCGGTGCTCAACGTTTAAACGAATAATATCGTCAATCGTTGTAGTGCCCACGCCAATCGTGTCCAAGTAATCATCATCTGGCTCTTCTACCTCTTCAAATGCATAAAAGCTATGCTCATCAGGCGCGTATTCATCATCAATTTGTTGTAATTCTTGCTCTTCACGCATCTCGCGCAAACGGTTTAATAATTTCATTTTTAATATCCTTAAATAGTGCTTAAATTAAAAATGTATTATGGTTTTTGATTGTGTCAGTTTGATTGAATAAATATGTCAGTTTGATGCAATTTAAACCATGCAAAATGGACTAAAATGCGTGACAAATAAGGTGTTTAGTTAAACGTGCTTAATGAAAAGGATGCAGGATGTCGGAAACAGAAAAAAGCGCAGCGCCAACGGGCAACGGTATGTTGCTAAAGTTAGAAGAATTAATCGCCAAAAGCTGTGATTGCAAATTGCGCACGCATTGCATTGATAAAACTAGCCCAGATTGCCTAAAGCATCGCAACTTGTACGCAGAGGCAATGCTAGCGCGCAATAAAGGCTAGTTTTACAGGTGTGATTTAACCGTTAAAACAAGCTTGATTGCGCAATACTTGCTTGATTGGCCACTACGCAACGCACACTATCGCCCAACTTTAATTCACCACCCACAATAATGCGCGCATTTACCCCGCCGTGGCCGCGCATGGCGTTATACGCGCCTTTGCCCAATGCGGTTTCCATTTTGCTGCAAGGCTCACAAGGGCCCGTAATTTCTAACACCACATCGCCAATGTGCAATTGCATGGCTTGGTCTTTAAATAAGCTTTTGGCGGCCAGCAAATTAATGCCAGACACCAGCAAATTTCGCCTTAACCAGCTTGCATCAATCGGCTTATTTAAAAAAGCCGCCAACACCGCTATATGTTCAGCTTGAATCAAGGTGACTTGTCTATTACTACCAAGCGGATTGCGCGAAGGCGTCTGCAATGTTCTATCGCCCACCAAACCTTGGCCAGCAAGCGCAAGTGTAGAAGCCACTTTTGAACAAGGCACATTACGCGATGGGCGCAAATAAATGGCATCTAGCTGGCCATTTTGGGCAAATTGCGCTGTCAGCGTGCGTAAATCTGAATTTGTGGCGGGTGCAGGTGTCATGATAATGTGCATTTTACAGAGGAAAGCGCCATGCAAACGGATAACGTTGATAAAGAGAACAAACAAACTGACCTGCAACTATTAGCCATTGAAAACCAATTAAAAACCATCAATCAAAATCTGCTGAATGTGTTTTGGATTGTAGGATTTTTTGCCTTTTTATATTTTGGGCTGATGATTTATTTCATGTTTCTGCGCTAAATCGTTACACTTTTACCAACTTACACTTTATGGTTTAACACTTGCTACCATCCATCACTTTTTTAGATTTAGAAACCACAGGCGCTACGCCCTTGCGTGACCGCATTACCGAAATTGCGTTGGTGCGGTTTGATAACGGCGTTGAAACGGCGCGCTGGCAAACCTTGGTTAACCCAGAGCAGCCAATTCCTGCATTTATTCAGCAACTGACTACCATTAGCAATGAAATGGTGGCCAATGCGCCCTTGTTTAAGGACGTAGCGGATACGCTATTGGCTTTTTTAGAAGGTAGCGTATTGGCGGCACACAATGTGCGTTTTGATCATGGATTTTTAAAGTCTGAATTTAAGCGCATTGGCATTACATTGCGCCAAAAGGTGATTTGCACGGTTAAGCTTTCGCGCATGCTGTACCCGCAACATAAAAGCCACGGTTTAGATGCCATTATGCAGCGCCATAATTTAACTACCATTGCCCGCCACCGCGCCATGGGCGATGTAGATGTGATGTTGGGATTTATTGAATCAGCGCAATTAGAGTTGGGCGATGCCGCCATTAAAAATGCCGCCGCCAAGCTCATGAGCGCACCCAGTTTGCCATCGCATTTAGATGCCAACTTATTAGACGATATGCCCAAAACTTCAGGTGTTTACTTGTTTTATGGCGATAATGATTTGCCGCTGTATATTGGCAAAAGCGTGAATATTCGCGCGCGCGTGTTAAGCCATTTTAGTAGTGACCACGCCAGCACCAAAGAAATGCGCATTTCGCAAGAAATTAAACGCGTAGAGTGGATAACCACCGCCGGAGATTTCAGCGCGCTGTTATTAGAATCGCAATTAGTCAAAACGCGCCAACCCATTCATAACCGCCAGTTACGCAATGAGCGCCAACTATGCAGCTGGAAATTAACCAAGGACCCGCTAGCCAAAAATTTATTAGAATTAGTGCGCGAAAGCGACATTAACCCAGTTGAATTAGGCCAATTATTTGGCACCTTTAAAAGCAAACGCCAAGCGGTAGAAGCCTTACGCAGCATGGCCGAAGCGCATCAGCTTTGCCCGCGCTATTTGGGTTTAGAAGCCGCTGGCAGTGGCGCTTGTTTTTCTAGCCAAATTAAACGCTGCAAAGGCGTATGCTGCGGCAAAGAATTACCCGAAATTCATTATTTGCGTCTGCAACAAGCACTGGTTGCGCACCGCTTAAAAAACTGGCCCTACGCTGGCAAAATTGGTATACGCGAACACAGCGGCGAAAACGATAAAACCCAGCTGCACATTTTTGAATATTGGACTTATTTAGGCGTGATTGAAAATGAAGCCGAATTAGCCGAAAAATTGCAAGAAAGCAACCAACTTAAATTTGATTTAGATACTTATAAATTGCTTTTAAAAGCCTTTAACAGCCCTAAAACGCAAGTGATTCAGTTTAATCAATTAGCCGTTTAATTTTTTAGTTTTAATAGCCGGTTTTAGCCTAAAAGCTGGCCGGCATGCAGTGTACAATGCACGTCATGACAGCTTCTCTCGCCCAGCAACGCCTGCACCAAGTATTCGGATATTCTACCTTTCGCGGTGAGCAGCAGGCCATTATTGAGCATGTAACCGCCGGTGGCGATGCGCTTGTGTTAATGCCAACCGGCGGCGGAAAATCCTTGTGTTATCAATTGCCTGCCTTATTGCGTAGCGGCGTGACCATTGTGGTTTCGCCATTAATTGCGCTAATGCAAAACCAAGTTGAGGCATTGCAGCAATTGGGTGTAAAAGCCGCTTATTTAAATTCTAGTTTAGATGCTGAACAAGCGCGCCAAGTGACGGCCCAGCTAAATCAAGGTGAGCTGGAAATTTTATATGTAGCGCCTGAGCGCTTGTTATTAAGCGGATTTTTAGCGCAGCTAGAACAAATTGAAAAGCACACTGGCATTGCGCTTTTCGCCATTGATGAGGCGCATTGCGTATCGGAATGGGGCCATGATTTTAGGCCTGAATACCGCAAATTAACCGCTTTGCACACGCAATTCCCCAATGTGCCACGCATTGCGCTAACCGCCACTGCCGATGCGCCAACGCGTGCCGAAATTGTAGAGCGCTTATCACTTGAAAATGCGCGCCAATTTGTGGCTAGTTTTGATAGGCCCAATATTCGTTATCGCGTGACGCATAAATTAAAAGCGCGTGAGCAGCTTGCGGCATTTTTAGAGGCAGAACACGCCAACGATGCTGGCATTGTGTATTGTTTATCGCGCAAAAAGGTAGAAGAAACCGCCAGTTGGCTTAAAGAGCGCGGTTGGGATGCGCTGCCTTACCACGCAGGGCTAGATAGCAGTGTTCGCAGCCAAAACCAGCGCCGATTTTTGCGTGAAGAAGGCGTGATTATTGTGGCCACCATTGCGTTTGGTATGGGTATCGATAAGCCAAATGTGCGTTTTGTAGCGCATTTAGATTTGCCCAAAAGCATGGAAAGTTATTACCAAGAAACCGGCCGCGCAGGGCGCGATGGCTTGCCAGCAAACGCTTGGATGGCCTATGGCTTGGGCGATGTAGTGAGCATGCGCCAGATGTTGGATAGCGGCGATGCGCCAGAAGAGCGCAAACAGGTAGAGCGGCAAAAGTTGGATGCATTATTAGGCTTTTGCGAATCCACAGCCTGCCGCCACCAAACTTTATTGCGCTATTTTGGTGAGCAGCATGCGGGCAATTGCAGCCAATGCGATAACTGTTTAAACCCTGTTGATACTTGGGATGCCACGCAAGCGGCGCAAATGGCGCTATCTGCCGTTTATCGCACAGGGCAGCGTTTTGGCGTAGTGCATTTAATTGATGTGTTGCTGGGCAAAACCAATGTAAAAGTAGCGCAATTTAATCATCAAGCTTTAAGCGTATTTGGCGTGGGTAAAAATATAGCAGCGGCGCAATGGAGTAGCGTATTTAGGCAGCTGGTGGCGGGTGGTTATTTAGAAAGCGATATTCAAGCCTATGGCGGGCTAAAGTTAACCGAAGCGGCGCGGCCAGTGTTAAAAAATGAGGCCGAAATTTGGCTTAGGCGCGATATTGAAGTGGCTGGCAAAGCCAAAGCCAGCTTAAGCAAAGCGCAGCGCAGCTCTAACGCCAAAGCCGCTTACGATGGGCTGGATGATGACCCATTGTGGCACGCGCTTAAAGCCAGAAGGCTAGAGTTAGCGCGCGAACAAGGCGTGCCGCCTTATGTTATTTTTCATGATAGTACGCTGCTAGAAATTTTAAATCAGCGCCCACAAAGTTTGACAGAAATGAGCCGTATAACGGGTGTTGGGCAAGCCAAATTAGACCGTTATGGCGATGATTTTTTATTAGTTTTAGAAAACGCTAGCTATCACAATTAAATAGGGTCATTGTGATGGGTTAGGGTCAAAAATTTAAACCAGCTTTGATGGTTAATTTTTGTAAGCAAATGAAAAATAAAAATACAGCCAACCGCACGCATGAAAATGGTTCGACTAGCAAACAGCTGATTCAAACCATTTGGCCGTTTTGCATAATTGCGGCGATTTTGTTATTTCTGGGTGTTATCAGCATGTACACTCTATCGGCCGTGCGCGCATATACCAGTGGTGAAAGTCATTGGTCAAAATCGCATAATCAAGCGATTTACCATTTAAATCAATACGCTCAAACGCACGCCGAATCGGATTATCAGCAGTTTTTAACAGACTTAGAAGTGCCGCTGCAAGATAAAGTGGCGCGGCTTGCTTTGCAACAATCTGAACCTAATATTCTCCTTGCTAAAAACGCGTTTATTAAAGCAAAAAATAACCCTGACGATGTGGCTGGCATGGTTTTACTCTTCCTTAGTTTTCAAAACACCAGCTTAATGCAGCCTTCTATTGTGCATTGGGTGCGGGGCGATGGCATGATTGCGCAAATTTTGCAGTTAGCCAAGCAATTGCATCAACAGGTTAATCTACTAGCCAATCAAAATACGATAAATCAGTTATTAAAACAGGCAAATCAAATTAGCCTGGATTTAACGCCGGTAGAAGTAGCCTTTTCAGGCGCGCTGGGCGATGCATCACGCAAAGCGCAAACCTTAATTGTGTCTTTTATGATTAGCCTAACCATTATATTAATGGCCATTGGCATCTATTTAACGCGGCGCATTGTGCTTAAAGATATGAAACTTGGCGATGCCCTTCGCGTCAATGAACAGCGTTGGAAATTTGCCTTAGACGGTGCGCGCGATGGTGTTTGGGATTGGAATTTAATTTCCCAAGATGTGACATACTCAAGTCAATGGAAAGAAATGCTAGGGTACAAAGATGATGATTTGGTTGCCAGCTATAAAGGGTGGGTGAGTATGGTGCACCCTGACGACTTGCTGAACGTAACCAACGCGCTACAAGACTATGTGCAAGGAAAATCAGACCGATACGCCATTGAGTACCGTCTTTTATGTAAAAACGGTGATTATAAGTGGGTGCTTAGTCGCGGCAAAATAGTCAGCTTTACGGGTAATGCTCAACCAGAGCGTATGGTTGGCACGCATACCGATATTGATGATATTAAGAAAATTGAGGCGGCATTAAGAGAAAGTGATTCTAATCAGCGTGCCTTATTAGAGGCCATGGTTGATGGTGTATTTGTGGCGCAAGATTTTCGTTTTGTGTTTAGTAACCCTATTTTGCCCAAAATGTTGGGCTACACAGAGGCAGAATTTTTAAATATCTCTTTTGAAAAAGTCATTGCACCCGAGTATTTAGATGTTTGGAATCAGCGTTTTGCCTCACGTTCTGGACTAGGCGAAGAGCCGGAAAAAGATTATCAAGTAGAATTTTTGATGAAAGGTGGCCAAAAAACCCTTTGGATGGATTTGCATGCATCGCGCGTGGAGTTTCGCGGCAAGCGCAGTGTGCTTGGTATTTTGCGCGATATAAGCCAGCAAAAAGCCGCTGAAGAGTTGATTTGGCAGCAGGCCAACTTTGACACATTAACCAATTTGCCCAATAGGCGCATGTTTAGAGATAGATTAGAGCTGGAAATAAAAAAACTAGAGCGCACCGGCTTATCACTGGCATTAATGTTTTTAGATTTAGACCATTTTAAAGTGGTGAACGATACCATGGGCCATAACAAAGGCGATGATTTGCTAAAAGCCGCCGCCTTAAGGATTAAAAGCGGCATACGTTTTACCGATACCGTGGCGCGCTTGGGCGGGGATGAATTTGTGATTTTGCTCAGCGAGATGGATGGCTTTATTAATATAGAACGCGTAGCTGAAACTATTTTGGCACAGCTAACCAAGCCATTTGAGCTGGGCGGTGAGCCGATTTATATTTCGGCTAGCATTGGCATTACCTTATTTCCAGCGGATGCCATTAATTTTGATGATTTACTCAAAAATGCCGATCAGGCCATGTATGTGGCCAAAGCCGAAGGCCGCGACCGCTATAGTTATTTTACGCCATCGATGCAGGCAGACGCGCAATACAGAATGCGGCTAGCCAATGACCTTAGGCATGCCATTACGCGCAATGAATTTAAATTGGTGTATCAGCCCATTGTTGAATTTAAAACCAATATTATTCATAAGGCGGAAGCGTTAATTCGCTGGCATCACCCGCAATTGGGTTTGATTTGCCCTAGCGAATTTATACCCATAGCCGAAGACACTGGCCTGATATACGAATTAGGCGAATGGGTGTTTAATGAAGCCTTGCAGCAAGTAAAAATATGGCGCCAAACGCTGCATGCCGATTTTCAAATCAGCATTAATAAATCGCCGGTACAGTTTAAAAACCCTAGTTTTACTTGGATTGAAAGCCTGCAAAAAACAGGCTTGCCTGGCAGCTGTATTACCGTGGAAATTACAGAAGGTTCTTTGCTTGATGCTTCCAATACGGTGGCAGAAAAGCTGCTTAAATTTAAACAGGCCGGCATTCAAGTGGCCATTGATGATTTTGGTACCGGCTATTCATCGCTTTCGTATTTAAAAAAATACGATGTAGATTACATTAAAATTGACCAATCTTTTGTTAAAAATATGGTGGCTAACTCAAGCGATATGGGCTTGTGCGAGGCGATAATATTAATGGCGCATAAATTGGATATGCAAGTAATTGCAGAGGGCGTAGAGACCCAAGCGCAATACGATTTGCTGGCAGCGGCCGATTGCGATTTTGCGCAAGGCTATTTGCTTTCTAAACCGGTTATGCCAGATGCGTTTGAGGCGCTGTGGCAATTGCGCGCTGATTCAAATGCCAGTATGGCTATTTAAATCAGCGCCGTTTTGCATTAACTATTTCAATTGTTTAATCATTCAAAAATACCCGCACGTTTCTAGGGTAAACAAATACGCGCTCACCTTGGCTTAAACCTAATTCGCGAAAACGCTCTTGGGTTAACTCTGCTTCAATCAATTCTTCATGGTCATCACGTTTTAATTCCAACCTAACCAGCGGCCCAATGGCGTGAATATAATGAATAACCGCCTCAAATGCTGGCGCTGTGCCGTTGCGGGTTTTGAAAATTTCAATATCATGCGGCCGAACATAGGCTAAACCTGCGCTGTGATTCGTATCGTGATGCGCGTTAATTTTTAAGCCAACGCCGCCAATATTCGCCTCACCTTGATGAATTTGGCTATGAAACTGATTCACATTGCCCAAAAATTGATACACAAAAGGTGATACAGGGTGATCGTACACTTCTTGCGGTGAGCCGATTTGCTCAATCTGGCCCTTGTTAATCACCACCACGCGGTCCGATACTTCAAGCGCTTCTTCTTGATCGTGCGTGACAAAAATGCTGGTAATGTGCAATTCATCATGCAAACGGCGCAACCAGCGGCGCAATTCTTTACGCACTTTGGCATCCAGTGCGCCAAATGGCTCATCTAGCAATAACACTTTTGGCTCTACTGCCAGCGCGCGTGCCAAGGCAATACGTTGGCGCTGGCCGCCTGATAATTGCGGCGGGTAGCGGTCTGCCAGCCAATCTAGCTGTACTAATTCTAGTAATTCATGCACGCGTCTTTTAATTTCAGCGTCACTTGGGCGCGTTTCTTTTGGGCGCACGCGCAAGCCAAAAGCCACGTTTTCAAAAACCGTCATGTGCCTAAATAAGGCGTAATGCTGAAACACAAAGCCCACTTTGCGCTCACGCACTTGTTGCGCGGTGGCATCTTCACCGTGAAAATGTATGCTGCCAGAATCGGGCGTTTCTAGCCCTGCAATAATGCGCAGCAAAGTGGTTTTGCCGCAACCTGACGGCCCTAGCAAAGCGACTAATTCGCCGCTGGGCACTTCTAAGCTGACATCGTTTAGCGCGCTAAAGCTGCCAAAGTTTTTTCTAATGTTTTTAATTTCAATGCTCATGGTTTATTTCCAGTTTTAATCAATTTTTTAAAGATTTAAGATTTCTCTTCAATTTGCGCATTGCGCGCCACTTTCCATTCCACAACGCTTTTAAGTACCAGCGTTACCAATGCCAATATCGCTAGTAATGAGGCCACGGCAAAGGCGGCAGCGTAGTTGTATTCGTTGTATAAAATCTCAACATGCAAAGGCAATGTGTTGGTTAAGCCGCGAATATGGCCAGAAACCACAGATACCGCGCCAAATTCGCCCATGGCACGCGCGTTGGTTAAAATAACGCCGTACAGCAAGCCCCATTTCACATTGGGTAGCGTAATGCGCCACAAAATCTGCCAGCCAGAAGCGCCTAGCACCAAGCCTGCTTCTTCTTCCTCTTTGCCTTGCGCTTGCATTAGCGGAATCAACTCGCGCGCCACAAAAGGGAAAGTGACGAAAATGGTGGCTAACACAATGCCCGGAATCGCGAAAATCACTTTCATATCGTGATCCAACAAAGTAGAGCCAACCCAGCCTTGCATGCCAAAAATCAGCACATAAATTAAACCGGCAATCACTGGCGAAACCGCAAATGGCAAATCGATTAATGTGATTAATATGCTTTTGCCGCGAAACTCAAATTTGGCAATGGCCCAAGCTGCCGCCACGCCAAACACCAGATTAAGCGGCACCGCAATGGCGGCGGCAATTAAAGTAAGCTTGATGGATGACAGCGCATCTGGGTCGCTAAGTGCGGTGATGTAAGTATCAAAGCCATTGCGCAAGGCCTCTGTAAAAACGGCCGCTAGTGGCACAATTAAAAACAAGGTTAAAAATAGCAACACAGTGGTAATCAGCAAGCAGCGTATCCAAGCTGGCTCTGATGTAGCGCGGCTGCGCGCCACTTTTTGCTGATATTTGCTGTACTGCGAGGCGGGTAATGCGGTTGAATTTGACATCAATTATTCCTTATGTATTTTTTCTTATTGAATGTATTAACGCGATGTACTTTTAATTAGCAGAGCTGGCGCGGCGGCTAACCCACCATTGCAAACCGTTAATCGCAAAAAGCAGCAAAAATGAAATCACCAACATCACCACCGCAATAGCGGTCGCGCTTGAATATTCATATTGCTCAAGCTTGGTGATAATAATGAGCGGCGTAATTTCAGAAACAAATGGCACGTTGCCTGCAATAAAAATCACCGATCCATACTCACCAATCGCTCTGGCAAACGCCAAGGCAAAGCCAGTCAGCAAGGCTGGCCAAATGGCGGGGAAGATAATTTTTGAAAATGTTTGCCAGCGATTAGCACCCAAACTAGCCGCCGCTTCTTCGGTTTCGGCTTCTAAATCTTCAAGCACTGGTTGCACTGTGCGCACCACAAACGGCAGGCCAATAAACGTTAGCGCCACAATCACGCCAATGGGTGTAAATGCCACTTTAATGCCGTGTGGCTCTAACCATTGGCCAATCCAGCCATTGCCGGCATACACCGCCGTTAAAGCAATGCCTGCCACCGCAGTTGGCAATGCAAAAGGTAAATCCACCAGCGCATCAATAATTTTTTTGCCCGGAAAGTTATAGCGCACCAATACCCAAGCGGTTAACAGCCCAAACACCGCATTAATTAACGCGCCAATTAACGATGCGCCAAAAGTAAGCTGGTAAGAAGCCATCACTCTTGGCGCTGTCACCACATTCCAAAACTCACCCAAGCTTAATTCGGTGGTTTTAATAAACGCCGCTGATAGCGGGATTAGCACAATCAAGCTAAGGTAAAAGATAGTAAAGCCAAGCGATAAATTAAAGCCGGGTAGTATGTTTTTTTGTGATGACTTTTTATTTAATATGTTGAACATGTTGTTAACTTCATGATTTAGGCAGCCCTAAAACAGGCTGCCTTAAAATTGCTAAATGGAAGATTTAATTCAGTTTCGCAATGGATACATCGGTTGCTTTTACCAAGGCCAAAACCTCTGAGCCAATTTCTAGTTTTAACTCTTTAATGGATCGGGTTGTAATTACCGAAGTGACGATGCCCGCCGTTGTTTCTACTTCTATTTCTGAGACAACATCGCCCCAAACGATTGCACTTATTTTGCCGCGCAACTGGTTGCGTACATTGATAGCGATTAATGCCATGACTGATTCTCCTTTAATATTGTTTGGGCTTAAGCCCAGTAATTGCGTGTTTGTTGGGTATTGAATGGTTGAAATTGCTTTATGCATAATGATTGCTTATTTGTTTTGATAAATTTGGTCGAAAGTACCGCCATCCGAAAAGTGCTTTTTATGCGCTTTTGCCCAGCCGCCAAATGCATCATCAATTTTTACTAAATTTACTTTTGGAAATTGGCTTTCATACTTTTTAGCCACAGTTTCTAAAATAGGGCGGTAGTAATTTTTAGCGGCAATCTCTTGGCCTTCTGGCGTGTATAAATACTCTAAATACGCTTTAGCGACTTTTTCGGTACCGTGTTTTTTAGCAAATTTATCTACCACGGTGACTGGTGGTTCAGCCAGAATCGACAGTGACGGAACTACAATTTCAAATTTACCTACACCTAGCTCCTTCTGTGCTAAAAACGCTTCGTTTTCCCAAGCCAGCAACACATCGCCAATGCCACGCTCTACAAAAGTGGTGGTCGATCCGCGCGCGCCAGTATCTAAAATGGGCACGTTTTTAAATAATTTGCCGACAAACTCTTTGGTTTTAGCTTCATCATTGCCGAATTTTTTCTGTGCAAATGCCCAAGCGGCCAAGTAATTCCAGCGTGCGCCGCCAGACGTTTTTGGATTTGGCGTAATGACAGAAACACCGGGTTTAATTAAATCATCCCAATCTTTAATGTTTTTTGGGTTGCCTTTGCGCACCAATAAAACAATGGTTGAGGTGTAAGGCGAGCTATTGTGCGGCAAGCGCTTTTGCCAATCGGCAGGGATTAATTTGCCTTTTTCAGCCAGCTGGTCAACATCGTAGCCAAGTGCCAGCGTTGCTACATCGGCATCTAAGCCATCAATAATGGCGCGCGCTTGCTTGCCCGATCCGCCATGTGACGCTTTAACCGTGACTTTATCACCCGTTTTTTGTAGCCAATATTTACTAAAAGCGGCGTTAAAATCTTGGTAAAGCTCACGCGTTGGGTCATACGATACGTTAAGCAAGCTGATTTCGGCGGCCCAGCTTGATAGCGGCACAAACAGCGCGCTAATCAACAAGGTTTTCTTTAATACATTCAATGTGTTCATTTTGATTCTTTCTTAAATTTGGTAAGGATTAAAAACCTAAAAGTGTTAATTCTGTATAGAAAAAGTTAGATGAATCGGCACGATTGGGGTCGTTTCGGTTGCTGGCAATTTTGGCGGCATCTTTTACAAAATCCCCGGCCCAAAAGTGCGCATAGCCAATGTTTAATGATGCATATTGGTTAAGCGGGAAGCGCACGCGCAAATCGATTTCTTTACCTAAATCGGTACCGCTTTTGCCAGTGCGGTCTTGCAAGTTTGCCCCTGCATTCCAACGGTCTGTGGCGCTATCTAAGCGATACCAGCTAAAGCTTGTGTCTACTTTTACGTTTTCTAAAAAAGCCACTTTTGGATCGAATTCCAAATGTAGCTTGGGTGTGCGGATGTTTTCCATCTGAATATAATCGTTATTTGACCAAGGACGTGCAAAGCCAAATAAGCGATCAAAACGTTGATTATTACTTCTATCATTGGCCGCTACTGCCGTTCTATCATCACCTGATGCAACGCCGTAAGACGCGCTGACTCTTGGCTTCCATGAAGTTTTAAAGGTGTAGCCTACTTCCGCGTTATAAGCATGTGCATCGTGATCTACATTAATCTTGCCTAATGCATTACTCAAAAAGCGGTCTTGATCACCCCATTGTTTGACATAGCTGGCGTCATAATCCCAGCCAGAATTAAACGCGGCATAAGCACGCAAACCGGCGGTGTGAATCGTGCGGTCAATTCTGGCCTCATTTTGTTGAGCCGCCGTGAAAAAAGCGCGGTCAGCATATTCTTTGCCATCTGGGTTATATTTAACTTTATTACCATCTTGTTTTAGTAAGAAATAATACGGCTGCAAGGTCACGTATTCAGACCAGCCGCGCCAATCGCCAATCACACCATAAAAATCTTGCGAATGATCCACTTCATCTAATTTGGTGGTAAAACGCTGCACCGGTTTTACCGCAAACGCTTCTAATTGCCAGTCGTTTCTTTTTTCGCCTAAAATGGCTCTAACACCCTGAAACGAATTGGTGGTGTTGCGCCATTCGTTACGCGCAATCAAGCGGCGGTCTAACGATTCCCAAGCCAAACGGCCTGCTTTTACCGAAAATGGGCGGTTATTGCCTAAAGCATCTTTACCAAAAGGCGTTTCTTTAAAATACAATTCGGCATAACCTTGAATCAAATCCGCTTGGTCAATGTCACGCGTATCAAATTCACGCGTGTAATCGCTGTGGTTGCGGCGCGAATCTTGTAACTCAATGGCTAAACGTAATGGGTCTAAAATATCTTTAATGCCAACATAGGCGCGCGTGCGCAGCAAAATTGGTTCATCAATACTTTCAGTATTACGGCGGAAATCGTTATCGCGATGTTCAAAACGCGCTCTATATTCCAAGCCTAAATCCAGCCAACTTAAATCTTCAAACGCTTCATATTCTTTCAGCCAAGTCTTGTTAGCTTGTTTCACATAGCGCGGCGGTTCGGTTTCTTTTTGCGTGCCATAGCTTTTACGCTCAACGTAATAGCCGTTTTTGGCAATATCAGCCGCTTTTGCTTCAGCAGCAATTTCGGCTAAGCGTGCTTTAATTTTTTCAGCTTGCTCTAACTCTTCGGCACTTACGGCTGCTTGATTAAGCACTTGCTCGGTTTTTGCGGCAGATGCTGGTGTTTCGTCATAAGCAAGTGCGCTAGAATTAGCCAGCAAAGCGCCACTTGCCAGCAAGGCTTTTACAATTTTTGTTGTTACAAAATGTGTTGATGTTTGCATTATTTTTTCCTTCAATTTAAAACGGCAATTTTGGTTTTTTAAAACAGCTTTTATTTTTTATTTAGGCTGCGTTAAGTACTAATGCGCTCACTATAAACAGGGCGTTAAATAATTAAAAAGAATTTGTTTTTATATTGATATAACTAAAAAGAATATAAGATTTTTGCTATCAATTGTAATCAGCAATCAAATAGCGATGATTTTAACTAAAGAAATATGGCTAAAAATTAAAGACGGATAAAGCAAAAAGGCGCACATTGCTGTGCGCCTTTCTTTAGTACTTTATATTTTGCTGTCTTAATTTTAAGCTTGAGTTATTTTTCAACAAAAGCGCGCTCAATCACATAATCGCCCAGCTCACCAATGCGCGGCGATACAACAAAGCCTAGGTTATCCAGCATAGTTTCCGTATCTTTTAGCATTTGCGGGCTGCCGCAAATCATGGCTCTATCGGTTAATGGGTTGAGTGGCGGCAAGCCAATATCATCAAATAATTTTCCCGATTGAATCAAATCGGTTAAGCGGCCTTGGTTGCGAAATGGCTCTCTGGTAACGGTTGGGTAGTAAATCAGCTTGTTGCGCACCTCCTCACCAAAAAACTCATGGTTGGGTAATTCGTTTTCAATAAAATCGGCATAAGCCAACTCATTCACATGGCGCACGCCATGAATCAGCACCACTTTTTCAAAGCGGTCATACACTTCAATATCTTGAATCAAGCTCATAAACGGCGCTAAACCAGTGCCTGTAGATAAAAAATACAGATTTTTTGCCGGTTTTAAATCATGAATCACCAATGTGCCGGTAGGCTTTTTGCTGACAAATAATTCATCGCCCACTTTTAAATGCTGCAAGCGCGAAGTCAACGGGCCGTTTGGCACTTTAATGCTAAAAAACTCTAAATGCTCTTCATAATTGGGGCTGGCAATACTGTAGGCGCGGGTTAATGGGCGACCATCCACTTCTAAACCAATCATAACAAATTGGCCGTTTTCAAAGCGCAAGCCAGCATCGCGCGTGGTTTTAAAGCTAAATAGGCTGTCGTTCCAATGATGCACACTTAATACACGTTCGGATGAATATTTACTCATGTTGTTTTCTTTTTTAAAAATTTTAGAAGTTTAAATGGCGGCGGTTAATGCCGGCACCACTTCAAATAAATCGGCTACCAAGCCATAATCGGCCACTTGAAAAATTGGCGCATCTGGGTCTTCGTTAATGGCGACCACGATTTTACTGTCTTTCATGCCGTAAGTGTGTTGCACCGCGCCAGATACGCCAATCGCGATGTAAAGCTCTGGTGCTACGGTTACGCCTGTTTGGCCAACTTGAATATCGTTAGGCGCAAAGCCTGCATCTACCGCGGCGCGGGTGGCGCCAAGGGCTGCACCTAATTTGGTGGCAAGTGGAGCTAAAAGTTGCTCAAATTTTTCGGCACTGCCTAATGATCGGCCACCAGAAACCACGATTTTGGCTGAACCCAGCGCTGGGCGATCAGATTCGCTGCGTACTTCTGATACCCAACGTGCTTGGCTGAAAGCGGCTGGTGCACTAATGTTTACAATTTCTGCACTGGTATTGCTAAAGCTGGCGGCGCTAAATTTACTGCCGTGAATGGTTAATACTTGAATAGAATCAACACTTTGCACGGTGGTTAAAATATTGCCTGCATAAATAGCGCGCACATACGTATTATTGCCATTAATCTCTAGCACATCGGAAATCATCGCCACATCTAAAAGCGCCGCCACACGCGGCAAACTATTGCGGCTAAAGGATGAATGCGCGGCCAAAATCACCGAATAATCGGCACTGATAGATACCACTAAATTGGCAATATCTTCTGCCAATGGGTGGGCTAAATGCGCGGCGCTGGCTTGAATGACGCGCGCAACACCCTCAATTAAAGCGGCACTTTCGGCTACTTTATTGGCATTATCGCCAGCCACTAAAACGTGAATCGGTAAATTCCAAGCTTTTGCCGCCGTTACCGCTTGCAACACAGATGGGCTGAGCTGCTCACCGTTATGTTCGGCTAAAATTAAAATACTCATGCTAATACTCCTTCGTGCGTGCGCAGTTTGGCTAGTAATTCATCAATGCTATCTACCATAACGCCTGCTTTTCTGGCGGCGGGTTCGCTCACTTTAATTAGTTGCAAACGCGATTCTATGTCTATATTTAAATCGGCAGCAGCAATCGTTTCAATCGGTTTTTTGCGCGCCATCATTAAATTAGGCAGCTTAACAAAGCGCGGATTATTCAAACGCAAATCCGCCGTTACCACCGCTGGCAAGGTTAACGCAATGGTCTCTGTGCCTCCATCTACCTCGCGTGTGGCGATTATTTCATTCGCTTGCTTATTAATTTTTGAAACAAAAGTGGCTTGCGGATAATTTAGTAACGCCGCCAACATTTGCCCCGTTTGGCCAGCGTCATCATCAATGGCTTGTTTGCCTAGCATAATCAAATCTGGCTGTTCGCGCGCAACTAGTGTTTTTAATAATTTGGCTACCGCTAGTGGCTGCAATTCGGCGGCGGTATCAAACAAAATAGCGCGGTCTACACCCATGGCTAAAGCGTGGCGCAAAATATCTTGATTGGCGGCTGTGCCAAGTGAAACGGCTACTACTTCAGTGGCAAAGCCTTGCTCTTTTAAGCGCAAGGCTTCTTCAATGGCGTTTTCATCAAATGGGTTAATGCCCATTTTAACGCCATCAATATCCACGTTTGAGCCGTCTGCTTTAATGCGTACTTTTATGTTGTAATCGACTACGCGTTTTATGGCGACTAATATTTTCATAACATATTCCTTAGTAATTGCTGTGCATTTTACAGTAGCGTATAATATTTGTTAAATGAATTATAAAGATAATATATATCTACCTAATAGATAAGTAAGCGTCATTTAAAATCATATGAAATACACATTAAGACAGCTGGAAATTTTTGTCGCCATTAGCCGAACGGCTAGTGTGTCGCGCGCGTCAGAAGCATTATCACTTTCGCAATCGGCCACCAGCACGGCATTAAGTGAGCTAGAAAAACAATTTGATTTACAGCTGTTTGACCGCGTAGGAAAATCGCTGCGCATTAATGAAACAGGCCAGCAATTATTGCCGCGCGCGGTAGAATTGCTGGATAGAGCCAAAGAAATTGAGAATTTATTGCAAGGCCATGTGGGTGTTGGCCACATGAAAATTGGCGCAACGTTAACCGTTGGCAATTACTTGGCCACCATATTGGCGGCCCGATTTTTGCAAGAGCACCCAGATAGCCGCATTGCCTTGCAGGTGCACAATACCAGCACTATTGTGCAAAAAATCGCCAATCATGAACTGGATTTAGGGCTAATTGAGGGCGATTGCAATCATCCCGATATTGAAGTGCAGGCTTGGATTGCCGATGAATTAGTGGTGTTTAGCGCGCCGAATCATCCGCTGGCCGCTTTGCAAAAAGTGTCATTAACGCAGCTTTTAAATGAGCAATGGATTTTGCGCGAAAAAGGTTCTGGCACGCGCGAAACGTTTGACCGCGCTTTTCATAATCATCATGCCGATTTAAATATTCGCTTAGAACTTGAGCACACCGAAGCGATTAAACGCGCGGTAGAATCGGGTTTGGGCATTGGTTGTATTTCCCGCTTGGCGCTAAAAGATGCGTTTAGGCGCGGCAGTTTGGTGCCAATTGCCACGCCACAGCTGGATTTGGGCCGCTTTTTTTACTTTTTGTGGCATAAACAAAAATACCAAACCACAGGCATGCGCGAATTTTTAGATTTATGCCGGCAATTTACCCATGGCTTTGAACGCAGTGATTTGGTTAATCTGCCAGAAGTAGCTTAAATAGAATAATTAAAGAAAGAACAGCATGGAACGTGATGTAATGTTTTACGATGTATTGATTGTGGGCGCTGGCCCAGCAGGGCTTTCTGCCGCTATTCGCTTAAAACAATTGGCCATTGAATCAGGCAAAGAAATAAGCGTTTGTGTGCTAGAAAAAGGCGCCGAAGTGGGCGCGCATATTCTTTCTGGCGCGGTGCTAGACCCAATCGCGCTAAATGAATTGATTCCAGATTGGCAAGAAAAAGGTGCGCCGCTGAATACCGCCGTCATAAAAGATGAATTTTTGGTGCTGGGTAAAACCAGTGCTTGGTCAATTCCACACTGGTTATTGCCGCCTTTAATGAGCAATCAAGGCAATGATATTGTTAGCCTTGGCAATGTGTGCCGCTGGCTGGGTGAGCAAGCAGAAGGCCTAGGCGTAGAAATTTACGCCGGTTTTGCCGCGCAACAAATGTTGTATGACGAAAACAATCAAGTAGTAGGCATTGTGACTGGTGATATGGGCCGCGATGCAGCAGGCGAGCCGACCGCGCAATTTACGGCGGGGATCGAAATTAGAGCGCCTTACACTTTAATTGCAGAGGGTACACGCGGCTCATTAACCCGCCAGCTAGAAAGCCATTTTAATTTACGTCAAAACGCATCACCACAAAAATACGGTTTAGGCTTTAAAGAAGTGTGGCGCGTGCCTGCAGAGCAGCATTCAGCTGGCTTGGTACAGCACAGTTTAGGCTGGCCGCTAGATGCCGACACTGGCGGCGGCTCTTTTATTTATCACTATGGCGAGCAATTGGTTTCAATCGGATTTGTAGTGCATTTGGATTACGCCAATCCGCATTTATCGCCGTTTGATGAATTTCAGCGCTTTAAAACGCACCCCAAATTGCAAGCATTGCTAAAAGGTGGCCAGCGCTTAAGCTATGGCGCCAGAGCCATTAGTGAAGGCGGCGTGCAATCGCTGCCTGAATTAACTTTCCCCGGTGGCGCATTAATTGGTTGCAGCGCTGGCATGGTAAATGTGCCGCGAATCAAGGGCAGCCACAACGCCATGAAATCTGGCATGTTGGCGGCAGAGGTGGTATTCAAAGCATTTAATACTGATAATCAATCTGCGGCCCAAGCCGACTTTTTAAAAGCCTACCCAAAAGCCTTGCGCGATTCTTGGATATGGCAAGATTTGTATGCGGTTAGAAATGTTAAGCCATTATTAACAAAATTTGGTAGCTGGGGCGGCACAGTAATAAGCGGCTTAGAAATGTGGTTAGCCGCATTTAAAGTATTTTTGCCCTGGACATTACCACATCAATTAGCCGACCATGCCAGCACCAAACCCGCGGCTGATATGCCAACAATTGCCTACCCAAAGCCAGACGGCGTTTACAGCTTTGATAAACTTAGCTCAATTGCCCTAAGCAATATTGCGCACGATGCCAACCAGCCATGCCATTTGCAGCTTAAAGATAGCAAGATTCCGATTACCGTAAACCTTGCCAACTTTAATTCGCCAGAGCAACGCTACTGCCCCGCAGGCGTCTACGAAATCGTCAATGCTCAGCAAACCCCCTATTTGCAAATCAACGCTCAAAATTGCATTCACTGCAAAACCTGCGATATTAAAGACCCCCTACAAAACATAGTATGGGTGCCGCCAGAAGCGGGCAGTGGGCCTGTTTATTCGGGCATGTGATTTTTAATTAAAAGATTAAAGCCTGTATTGATACTTGAAGATTTGAAAGCTATAAAAATGAAGATTTTTTAGTAATCCAAGCAACTTAGCTGATAAAATTTTTGCAAAATACTTGATCAAACAACAATAAGGCTACCAATGATTTTAAAAAATGCAGACAGTAAACAAGAGAGTATTAACGAACTTCAACGACTAATTGCAATTGCACCTGCCAATATAAAATCAAAAATTGAGAAAGATTTAAATTTTTTGAAAGCCGGTGTGAAAGGTGAACAAGAAGCGGCCTATTTAATGGATTTTGCATTAGAAAAATCTACAAACACATTCATCATTCATGATATTCGATTTGAGTTTCAAGGTCGCGTTGCGCAGATTGACCATTTACTTATTCATCGTTCGCTAAATATCTATGTTATTGAAACAAAACACTTTAACTCCGGTATCAAAATTAGTGAAGATGGCGAATTCATGCAATGGAATTCTTTTAAAAAGACTTTTGAGGGTATTGCTTCACCTTTCGCACAAAATGAACGCCATATTGCTGTACTTAAAGATATATTCAAAAATTTGATTGATATGCCTACAAGACTTGGCATGAAAATATAGCCTAATTTTCATTCCAAAATAGTCGTTAATCCAAATTCAAGAGTGGATAGACCCAAAAAATTTGATACTAGTAATTTGGTAAAAGCCGATTTATTGATTAAAAATCTTGAAAAAGAGTTGGAAAATATGGGTTTTTTTGATTCGGTAGCCAAGATGGTTTCTTCGGAAACTGTTGAAGCGATTGCGCGCCAACTAATAAAATTGCATCTGCCTATCAAAATGGATTACGCGGGTAAATTCGCCGTTTCGGAATTACCGGCAAATGTAAGCCAACACATAGCCCCAATTACGCCGCCAGCAAACGCTGTTCAACAAGTTGCAGCTGAATATAAGGTCAAATCAGAGCATGTGAATGCCTGCAAAAAGTGCAGTAGTTCAAGCATTAAAATTCAGTATGGTAAATTTGGTTATTATTTTAAATGTGACGACTGTAGTGAAAACTCAACTATTAAACTGGATTGCGGTAATAAAGGTCATCAAGAGCGCTTAAGAAAAGAAGGGCTAACGTTTTATCGTGAGTGCGATATTTGCAAAAGTAGTAGCGTATTTTTTCAGAATTAAATCAGCGCTAGCTTAAGTCAAGATTTTAAATCAAATTAAGATTTTAAATTAAGTACCGCAAAACGTTTTATATTGCGCATCGATTAACGGTTCTGGCGCTTGTGTGTATTTTTGCGCGTGTTCTAAATCGGCGAATGGGTTTGATATCGCTGCCAAAAGCGCGTTAAACAAAGTCAAATCATTGCCATCAACCGCGGCGCTAAGCGCTTCTTCTACCAAGTGGTTTCTGGCAATCACTTTTGGGTTTGCCGACTGCATTAATTGCACGCTATCGGCAAAGCGTTGGTTTTGCCGTGTTAAGCGGGCTTGCCACTGAAGTTGCCAATTTTTAAATCCAGCATCTTGGTGCAGCCCGCTATTCTGCAAAGCGGCATCAGATAGTGACCTAAACGTATTGGTAAAATCCGCTTTGCTTTTTTGCATGTGCATCAATAAATCTTCTACCAGCTTAATATCGTCCTCTTCTTGATTAAAAATCCCCAGTTTTTTGCGCATGCCAGCCAGCCAATAAGCAAAAAATTGATTTGGAAATGCTTGTAAACACTCGGTTACCAAGGCAATTGCTTGCTCTTCACTGTTATCTATTAGCGGCAGTAAACTTTCGGCCAATCTAATCAAATTCCAATGCGCGATATTGGGCTGGTTGCCATAGGCGTAGCGGCCGCTGCTGTCTATTGAGCTAAAAACGGTTTCTGGGTGATAGCTATTCATAAACGCGCAGGGGCCGTAATCAATGGTTTCGCCACAAATGCTCATATTGTCGGTGTTCATTACGCCATGAATAAACCCCACTTGCATCCATTTGGCAATCAGCGATGCTTGTAAATCAATGACTTTTTTCAATAATTCTAGCGTTGGATTTTCGCTATCTGCAATATCTGTAAAATGGCGATTAATGGTGTAATTGGCCAGCGCTTGTAAATCTTGCTGATTTTGATTAGCGGCAGCGAATTGAAATGTGCCTACGCGAATATGGCTGGCGGCTATGCGGGCAAGCACCGCGCCTGGGTAGGCGGCATCACGGAAAACCGTTTCGCCTGTGGTGGTAACGGCTAAACTTCTGGTTGTGGCAATGCCCAGCGCATGCATGGCTTCACTAATTATATATTCGCGCAACATTGGCCCCAGTGCGGCACGGCCATCGCCAGAGCGCGAATAGGGCGTTCGGCCAGCGCCTTTTAGCTGAATATCAAATCGCTCATTTTTAGGCGTAATGTGCTCACCCAACAAGATAGCGCGGCCATCACCCAGCCGATTAAAATGGCCAAATTGGTGGCCAGCATAAGCTTGCGCAATAGGCTGGCTGCCGTTTAAAAGCGAATTGCCGGCCAAAAATTGAGCATCTTGGTTTTCAATTGCTGCATTATCAATTGCTTCATTATCTAAACCAAAACTTAAACCCAGCGCCTTTGCCAGCGCCGCATTAAAAACGACAATTTTTGGGTTTTTAACCGGGCTAGGTTGTTGTTTTTGATAAAAAATTGGCGGTAATTGCAAATAGCTATTATCAAAATTAAAGCCATCAATAGTTGATTCTTTTAGTGTTGCCATCAAGTGTTCCAAAAACCTAACTTAATCGCTTAACAATTCGGCAACGGGTTGCAGGTGCTCAATATGTTCGCAGATTACTTTTAAAATAAATATAACGGGAATACCCAGCAACATACCCCATAAACCCCACAGCCATGAGAAAAAGATGAGCGATGTAAAAACCGCGGCTGAATTCATTTTGGCGATACGGCCTGTCATCCAAGTGGTGACAAAAACACCAACAATGGTGGCAATAATGATATTTGCGCCTGCCACTAATAAGGCCATTAGCAATGAATCAAATTGCATATAAGCCGCCATGGCAGTAACGGTGGCGGTGACCACTGGGCCAAAATAAGGCACGATATGCATAAAGCCAGCGGCAACCGCCCAAGCGCCTGCGTTTTCTAAACCCAGCATTTTAAAAGCCACCCAAGACACAATGCCGACAATAACATTGGTGATCACCAGCATAAACATATAGCGCTGAATGGAGCTGCTGATATCGACCAAAATATTGACGGTGATTTTTTTTTGCGATAGTGAGGGGCCGGTAATTTTAACCAATTTGCGCTTAAAAGTATCACCCGAAAGCAGTAAAAAGTAGGCCAGAAAAATCATGGTAGTGGCTTCTGCAACAAAGCCAAAAACACCTAAAGAGCCGCGCCATAAAAAATCGCCAATTTTGAATTTAGGCTCTTCTACCACCACACGCATGGGCGCTTTTTTCTTGTTAGGCACTGCACTTTCGGCGGCGCTAGCGGCCGATTCTACTTGGCTGGCGGCAATTTGCACTTTTTGCATATTGGTCAGTGGCTCACCCCGTTTTACGGCAAAGCCTGAGGTGAGTTTAATGGCCGCTTCGGGCAAAATAGAAATGATGGATTGCACCTGATTGCGCAGCGCATAACCAGAAAACACAATGCAGCCGATTAACCCCAAAATAACAATGGTTGAGCCAATGCCGCGATTTATTTTGATGCTTTCTAATCTAAGCACAACGGGGTTTAGCGCATAAGCCAGCAAGGCGCCCAATAAAATGGTAATAATAAAACTTTGCGCCCATTCCAATGCAAAAATCACCGCAATGGTGGTCATAATCACCAAGGCTACGTTTTTAACTTGTATCGATTCATTGGTCAGCAATACGGAATTTTCGTTCACATCATTAACTTTAGTATCGGTCGTCATTGTTGCTTCATCGTTTGCCATGCATTATTCCATATCATTTTAAACACAGGTTTTAAGGCTAATTGCCACGTTTATCATTGTTATTAGAAATGGTTAAAGTAGTTGAATATTACAATAGTTAGCTTAATAAATAATCGTTTAAACGTAATTTTATTTTGCACTAAAATAGTGCGTCATATAAAATTAAGCTATTTAATAAGGTCATCGTGTGATTCCATTTGTTGCTTGGATAAAGGGTTTCTACCCGCAACCCATTAGCGTCAATTTTCAAGAGCGCCTGCGTGCCTGTGTTGGCGCCTTTTTTGGCATTTTGGTCACCAGCGTTGTCACGTATTATTTTATTGGTGGGTCTAGCGCGTTTCCATTTTTAATGGCGCCCATTGGCGCTTCAGCCGTTTTATTATTTGCCGTGCCCGCAAGCCCACTGGCGCAACCTTGGTCAATTATTGGTGGCAATCTGATTGCGGCAGCTGTGGGTGTCACTTGTGCGCTCTTTATTAACCATATCGCCTTGGCGGCCGCACTTGCTTTAAGCCTATCAATCGCGTTAATGTTTGCCTTGCGCTGCATTCACCCGCCAAGCGGCGCGGTTGCTTTATCTGCGGTGTTGGGCGGCCCAGCAATTAGTGCACTGGGCTATAGTTTTATTATTTTACCGGTGGCAATCAATTCTTTTATATTGTTAGCGGTAGCGCTTATTTATAACAATGCCACGCGCCGTGTGTATCCACATCCTGCAAACAAAGCATCCGATTCAAGCAAAAAAATTCCGGCAGAAATGCGTTTTGGGTTTACCACAGAAGATTTAAACCAAGTATTAAAACAATATAACCAAATTATTGATGTAAGCCGCGATGATTTGCAGACTTTGCTGCAACAAACCGAAATGCACGCGTATCGCCGCCGATTTGGCGAAATTACTTGTGCTGAGATTATGTCTAGTGATGTGGTGAGTGTGGAATTTGGCACAGAGCTTGAAGACGCTTGGGCGCTGATGCGCAAACACAAAATTAAAGCGCTGCCAGTGGTGAATAGGGCGCAAAGAGTGATTGGCATTGTGACCTAAGTGGATTTTATTCAGCATGCCAATATTGTTTTGCATGAAGGTTTTGAGCAAAAATTAAAAGGTTTTATTAAGCGTACCGCTGGGGTAAATTCAGATAAACCCGAAGTGGTCGGCCAGATAATGACTGCGCAAGTGGTGACCGCAAACGCCGCTATGCATATTATTGAGCTGATTCCACTTATGTCACAAAATCAATTGCATCACCATATTCCAGTGATTGATGCCAACCGAAAATTGGTCGGCATTGTCACCCAATCCGATTTGGTGTCGGCTTTGTATCATGGTCGCGTGGCTAACCTGCGCACTCTAGGCTTATCGTATTAACTTTATAGTTTGCCCGTTGTCCATGCCTCAATCTCAAAGCGGCGGTTAGGTTCTAGGCAACGAATCAATACTTCATCGCGGTGGTTTTGTTTGCACTCAACCAGCGGTGCAGATTCGCCAACACCTAAAGCGGTGATGCGTTCCGCAGGAATATTTTTACTAACTAAATACTGACGAATGGTGTCTGCGCGCGCATGCGATAACTTCATATTGTAATCATCGTCGCCCAATCTATCGGTATGACCAACGATTTTAAGCGCGGTCATTTCGCCAGCGGACACAAGGTTTGCAGACAAACGATTTAGTTTTTCAATACCACCTGGCCTCAAGTGTGTGATATCCGATTGATCAAAATCAAACATACCATCGGCACTCAATTGTATTTTGGTTAATTCTGGCCCAAGTACTAGTTTCTCGACTATTTTTTCGACGATTACTTTTTCAGTGACTTGAGCTTGTGCTTGTGGCGTATCTAGCCAGTTTACGCAAGATTCAGGTTTCCAATAAGTGCTTTTCAAGCGCATATCAGGGTTGTAAATAATTTTATACTGGCACGCTTGGGCGTCGGCCGCGCCATTTTGTCTAAAGTTAAAAATATAATCCCATTCACGCACCTTGCCAAAACCTTCTGCAAAATGCAGGTTACCCAGCAGCGCATAAAGCTGAGTTTTGGTCATATTGGGCGCCACATTGCGCAAATTATCGATATTGGGAAAAGTGCCTTCTTTTATCCATGCACTTTTTTCAATATCAGGGAAAATGATTTCATCACTTTTACCGTCTGCTGATAAGCGACTGACTGAAGTGGCGCAGCCTTGCAGCATGATTAAAGAAGAGATGAAGGCAGATAAAGCCACTTTTTTAAATGGTTGTTGTTTCATTATTATTTCCTGTTTGAAATTATGGCAAAACAAATTGGCTACCAGTGGAAGCCAACACCAACTGCGGCACCTGCATTGCCGCGTGTGTTGGCAGAACCATTAAAATTAATAGCCCAACGACCATTCTCAGAAAAATTAGAAACACCTACAGACATAGCCGATTGACCTTGATAATTGGCAACACCAGCGGCAATCATTACTTTGCCTGGAACCACCGATTGCGGCATGCTTGCCATCGCCATGGCAGATGCGGTGCCAGCGTGTGCATCGTAACGCGTGCTATTAATATCCGATTGCAGTGCGTTTAAGCGGTTGTTCATTTCCATGCCAGATTGCGTAATCGCGGCATCTAATTGCCTTACATTGACGGCATCTGTATCGGCTGTGCCGCCTGCCACATTGGTGATTTGGCGTTCATTGCCGGCAGAGCCTACTGATACGGCGCCTTCGGTGGATGTAACCGCTGTATTGCTATATTTTTCTGTTGCGCCATTCATGCCAGCGCGTGTGGCTTGTGCGCCTGCACCAAGGGCCACGCCTCTGTTAGCTGTTACGGTTGCCGCATTGCCTAAAGCCGTGCCTTGTTGCGGGATTAATGCCACCGCATCATCCCCAAAGGCCGCGCCACCATTGCCGGCTTGTGCGTTTGCCCCAACTGCCACAGAACCGGTTGCTAGTGCACCAGTGCCAATGGCAATAGAATTAACGCCAGTAGCGGCAGAATTGTGGCCGATTGCGATGGCGCCTGTGTTGCTTGCTTGGCTATTATGACCCATGGCAACACTGCCATCTCCGCTAGCGTTGGCTAGTGAGCCAGAGGCGACGCTATCAATTCCAGTTGCAACAGAGTCGCCATGTACTGAATTGGCGTTAAAGTACTTTAGGCCACCTGTTATTGATAATCATTTGATTGGTGGCATGCAGTTGCGCGCCATTGATAGCATCTGTGCTGCTGGCGTTCACATCACCTTGGCTTAAATTGGTGATGGTAGTACCACCAGTTAAGCCGCCATCCAATGAAGCTACGCCTAAAAACGTAATTGTATCTTTTGCTGTGCCATCATATTTAACAGCAAGTGCATCCAAATTATTCACATTGTTTTGCACAGCAGAAAGTTGGCTCATATTAACCGCATCATTCGCTGCAACGCCATCTGCCACATTGTGCAAAGTAACAGGGCCTGCGCTACTGCCTACTAAAGTAATATTATTAGAAGGAGTATTCGGTGTTGCTACACCATTCACGTCAGAATACTGTAGTGGCGCATTAGCTTGCAGTGCATCAATTGCCGAACCTACAGTGTTTTGAGTGGTTCCATAAACGTTATAGCTTGGTGGCGAAACGATTCCAGTAACAGAGCTGTATGTTGCGCCGCCACCTAAATTAGTAGCCATGCTTAATCCTAATGCATCTAAATTGGCGATTACACCTGAGCTGGCAGCAAATAATTGAGAGCCATTTATGGCGTCGGTGCTTGTTGCATTCACTGCGCCTTTAGAAAGATTAGTAATGCGTGTTCCGCCTGTTGTGCCGCCATCTGTAGAAAGCGGACCACCCAAAGTCACCGTCATTTTTAGGCTTAATGGATCATATTTCACAACAGCATCATCAATCGCCTGTAGTTGTGAAACGTTTACGGCATCTGTGGCAGCACTACCAGCCGCCACATTGGTTAATTTTCTGGCATTGCCAGCAGAGCCAATTGAAACTTCACCCACGCTGGTTTGTAAAGCAGGTAAGCCAAATGCGTTATAACCAGTTTGTGCGCCCAGTGCCGCTACAGAGCCTGCACCCAAAGCTACACTGTTTGCCACATTGGTATTGGCGCCGCTACCTAAGGCAACAGAATTTGTGCCTAAACCATCAATAAAAGCGTTTGGGCCGATTGCAATCGCATTAATCGCTGCTGCATTGGTTGCGCTACCATTTCCAAAAGCGATTGAGTTTAATTCCCCCGCATCAGCAGCCAAACCGTTACCAAGGCCGGTAATTTGATTGCCACCAATAGAAATACCTTTAGGTGTATTTAGCGTAATTGAATCAGAAGTAGCTTGGCACTCATCTACTGGCGAAACCAAATTGCCACTGGTATCCAATACGTTTAAATTAATCGGTGCGCCGCCTGCAATGCCGCCTAGCGTGCTTGTTAAATTGGAATTTAATCCCAACGGGCCAAGTAAAAAAGCTAATCCGCCATCTAGCGTGCTTGTTATTGGTAATACCGCCGCGCCTACAATATCGGTTATCACCGAAGGTGCCAAACTCACCCCAGCACAAGGGCTCACAAGTGCTGCATTTGCCGTGCCCATGCTAGCTATTATTGCGGCTGATATTATCCCAGTAGCGTAAAACGTTCGACCATGATCAGCCCTTGTTGATTTGGGCATAATTGCATGATGATTTTTTGATAAATGTAAAACCTGAAGAATGGTGACTGACTTTTCAATAGGCGATACAAACCCCGTACTTTTTGTTGTTGTTTTCATTCCATGCCTTTCAAATGACGTCAAATTGACGCAAAACATTTAAAACAAACATAAGAGACTTTTTATTGTTGCAAGTTATATCACGCACACATCATGCCAGTATGTTTAAACCAAACTTTTGAGTGATTTTTAATACGAATTGAGATAGCTATTTTTAAGAATTTACAATATTTTACAAAGCTCCCAGAGCCGTTTTAATTCGCGGCATCTGCTTAAAATTTAATGGATGAACGCAGGCTGAAAATCGATTTAAGGTGACATAAATTGACACCTAGTCATCTAAAACGCAGAAATATTGGCAGTTTGTGCTAAAAAATATGTTTTAAAATCAATTAATTATCTAGCTAATGATTCGTGCACACTTTATTTTTTATATGAAGGCTATTTGGTTGGTTTTAAGCCTTTATTAAATACGCTCCCAACCGCAGTCAGTAAGCTCCTACAGCCTTTTCAGCGCCTAACCAATAGCGACAAATTCTTGATCAAACTAAATTAATTTCAGGTTAATTAAAACGTAAATCGTTTTTTTCGTTTTGACAGCAATTTTAGCTATTGAAGATTGGATACAGCATGAGTGAGAGCATATTTGTAGCAGGCATTATGATTGCCACTGGGTTTTTGGCAGGTTCATTAGGCTATATTTTTAGGCTTAATTTATTAACAATTTGTGCCAAAGTTTGATTGTATTTTTAAAGCATCATTGCAAAAGTAGATTCATTTAATTGGTTTTGAAAAGCTAACCAAAAGCGCCATCTACCCTTGGCTTTAGCAAAATAGGCACATAGATAAACGAAAAAATAGCAAAGCTCAATATCCATAAAATGGATGCTAATATTATCCAGCTTGCGTAAAGCTGAGATGCAAACATGGGAACGATAGCGCGAAATAGCACACTTGCTATTAGTAGAACAAAAGCCAGTACTAGCCAAGGCGAATGTTGCTTAATATCTCGCCCAGTATGGCCCAAAGACACGCGAGACATCATGCTGAGAGTCATTAATCCGATACCGCCAATGGTAAATAGGTGCAAGGTTAATACTGATAACGGCCCTTGCTGGCTTGGTAATCCGTAAAACAAAAATCCTAGATTAATCAACCAAGCGGCGACATACAAACTCCACAACAATGGCACTCGCCATATGCCAGAGGCATGCCAGTTAAACAAACGATAGCCGTTTAACACGAATAAACACCAAGCAAACACGGTGGTTAAGATGGCAATGTTTAAAAAAATGGCATTTAAAAATAAGGCGACAAAACAACACCAATATGCTTAAATCTAGCCATTTGTACTGCTTTAATTGCACACGGCTTGCCATGCCTCTTTCAATAAAAAACGGAATCACTCTTCGGCCTATCATCAGAATAAGGCTAATAAACAAAAGCACAGCGCCGTTAATAGCATATTGCATGCCGTTTTCGAGTATGCCAAAACAGCCCAGATAAAAAACAATATTGCCTATCCATAATAGTGATACTTTGCTTACCACTGCCAGTTGCTTCCATTGTTTTGATTTAACGATTGGCAGGGTGATCGCTATAATCAACATTAGCCCAAATAGCAATTCTGCCGCCGCCACCCAAGGCAAAAAGGCTGAGCCAAATAAAAATAGCAACCTAGCCGCACACCAAAGCATAAAAAGCAGCATTAAAGGTTTGCCAAACAAGGTGGGAATCGATGTCCAGTTTTTAACCGCCGTCAGCAAAAAGCCAGCAACCACGGCCATGCTGTAGCCGTAAAGCATTTCATGAGCGTGCCATTGGCTAATAGAGATATTTTCAATGGGTATGCTTAAGTATGAAAAATAAACCAGCATCCAAGATGCAATTGAAATCATCGCAAAAAGACTTGCACCTAAAAAGAAAGGGCGAAACCCTAGATTAAATAGCGCGAGTTTGTTCACATTGGCTTGCTTGAATTGCTTGATAGGAATTTGCATAACAGCCTTTTTATTAAGCTAATCTGCCGATATTAGCTTGATAATAACGGTGCTTTTAAGCCATGTCTTTGATGTAAAGCAATCATCATGGTTATTTATAGCTGCTAATTTTAAGCTTGCTTATTGCTGGCAAAATAGGCACGTACTGCAACAATCGCAATTGGTAATGCACCAAAAATAATAAACACCAAATCACCCGGAAAACGGCTCCACTCTAACATTCGCGCCATATTGCTGCCGGTAAATGCTAAACCTCTGGCATGCCAATAGCCGTTTTCTAATACGTCGCTTAGTTGCAAAATACCTGCTGGAAACAAGCTCAAAATCACCATCAGTAATAAGCCACCGTTAAGCCCCCAAAAGCTAATGCGTACATATTTTTCTAAGTGCAGCCATAGTTCTGGCGTAACAGTTTGCCTGATGACAAATACAATTAAGCCGATGCCTAACATGCCAAATACGCCCATCATTGCGGCATGGCCGTGGTTAATAGTGAGCAGCGTGCCTGTTTCATAATAACTAACAATGGGTAGATTAATTAAAAAGCCAAATACACCCGCGCCTAGAAAATTCCAAAAACCAACCGCCATTAGGAAATAAAATGTCCATTTATGCGGCACTTCTTCTAATTTCTTAGTTAGCCCAGCTTGCGGTTTAGAAAGCTTCACAAAGTCCCATGCGTCTAAAGTGATAAGCGTGAGTGGCACTACCTCTAAAGCGGAAAATAGCGCGCTTAAGGCCATGTTAAAGCTGGTTTGGCCTGTCCAATACCAATGATGACCTGTACCAATAAATCCGCCGGCAAAGTACAGAATGGCATCTAGGTAAATCACACGCGTGGCGGTTAATCGGCTGACTACGCCAAACTGCAAGAAGATGATCGCCACCATAACGGTGACAAAGAATTCAAAGAATCCTTCAACCCATAAATGAATAATCCAGAAACGCCACACATTGACGACTGAAAAATGCGTTGTGCTATCAAAAAACATGGCTGGTAGATAAAACACCGGCACAGCAACCGCGGCAATTAAAAACAAAGCCGCAATTTCTTTTTTCTCTGGGTCTTTTAAGGCGGGTATTAAGGCTCTAAACAGTAAGCCAAACCAAAAAATTAACGCAAGGGCCAGCAAAATTTGCCAAGCTCTGCCTAGCTCTAAATATTCCCAACCTTGGTTGCCAAACCAAAACCATAAATCCGGCATTAATTGTTTAATGCCGGCCCATTCGCCTAGCAGGCTGCCAAAAACCACAAAAACCAATGCCCAAAATAAAATATCCACGCTTTTTTCTGCCCAGCTGGGTCTTTGCCGCCTAATGTGGCCGCAATAAATAAAGCGCCTGCCACATAGGCGGTCGCAATCCAAAAAATGGCTAATTGCAAATGCCAAGTACGCAGTAAATTGCTTGGTAGCAGCACGGTTAAATCCACGCCATAAAAAGTGCCAGGTTCTGCCCGATAATGCGCAAGCGCGCCGCCAACCAGCGTTTGCGTTAATAATAAAACAGCCACCACGGCAAAATATTTTAGGGTAGCACGTTGCGCAGGGGTGACTTGCGCGCCATTGATTTTGGGATACAAATAGCCTGCGCGCTTTCCAGCCAAGGTAATCGAATTTGCCAAAAGCCAGCAATACTGCTGCAATGCCGCCAAGCAGAAATATCAAGCTTAATGCGCTCCAAAGTAGCGCATCGGCTGGCGCGGTGTTTCCTGCTAGGGCATCAAACGGAAAATTATTGGTGTAAGTATTCTTGCTTTCAGGCCGATTGGTAACCGATGCCCATGCTGTCCAAGCCACAAAAGCACTTAAATTGTTAAGCTCAGTTGGGTCGCTAATCGTCTTAACGCGCAAGCCGCCATTTAGCGCAGGATCTGAAAAATAGTGCACCCAAACGCTGGGCTGCTTAATAAACCAATCTTGAAAGGCAGGGTTAACGGCCAAGGTTTTAGTATTGGCATCGTAGCGATTACTTTTTAGCTCTAATCGCACTTCGGCCTCTAGCCCAGCGCGTTGCGCCGCGGTTAGCTCTGCCAGCGGCTTTTGATAACGCTCTACAGATAGTGTGTTTGCATAATGCAGCGCCAAACTATGCAAATAGCTGGCTGAGAAATCTGGCCCTAGTAATGCGCCGTGCCCCCAAATACTGCCGTTATCCATTAGGCCATATTTTAAAAATACCTGTTGGCCGGCCACAATCTCTTGCGATGTAAACACCACTATTCCATTTGTGCTGACTACTTTTTCAGGAATTGGCGGCGCATCGCGATACACCAAGCTGGTGATTAAAATGAGTACAGCAAAGCCAATGGCCGCTGTTAATAAGCTGGCGCGCCGCCACCAAGGCGATAGCACCTCTTGGCTGTTTATTGCCGATGCATTTTTGAAGGCTTGAGCAGAATCTGCCACTTTTTTCATTGAAATTTAACTTAATTGGTTGGTGTTAATGACAGGATACGCTTCATAATTTAAGCGCATCCTTATAATCTTGAATATTAGCTATCTGGCCAGCTACCGCAATCGGGCTTGGTGTTGTATGTAAGTAAAGTTAGATGTATAAAAAAAGGGTTAGATGCGGTTGCTTCTAACCCTTTAGTTTAAACATGTCGTATTAAATCGTTAGTGGTTGATACAACCTAACTACACTTAATAATGGTTTAAATCTTAATTAAATTAGTGACTTACGATATACAACCATAGTCATCTTACTAAATATTTGATGAATTATTTAGCTGTACCGCCAGAACCGGTGCCAGCACCGCTAGTAGCATTGCCTGTACCTGCGTTATCTGTTTGTGTACCACCAGCACCAGTACCAGCGCCGCTTGTGGCATCACCTGTACCAGAAATATTGGGATCATTAGCGCCAGCGGCAGTGCCACTAGGTGTAGAAGTTGCACAACCTACGCTTAAAACGACAGCAATAATCGCTAAAACTTTCCAACCAAAAGACTTTTTCATAATCACTCCCTTTTAATCATTAAAATATTGTTGTTATAGCAAAACTTTATTTGAAATTACTTACTATGTATGTGTGATAGAACACATAGCGCTTATTAATTAATGCAATGCTTAAATAGCCACAGACCGCACCTGTGCAATATCGGTTTGGCCTTGTAGCACTTTTGCAATGCCATCTTGCTTTAAAGTCCGCATGCCTGCACTCAGGGCACCTTCTAATAATTCGCTTACCAGTGCGCGGGTTTGAATAAGTTTTTTGATACGTGAAGTCACCACCATTAACTCGTGCAAGCCAATACGGCCGCGGTAACCTGTGTGATTACAAGCATGGCAGCCTTTGGCTTTATATAGCTTAAATTGGCTTTTGCTAGTGTATTCAGATTGCCATTGATTCAGTATTTCGGTGTGTACAAGGGTGGTGTCGTGGCAATATTCAAGCGCCAAATCTTCTATTTCTGATGGCTCTGCATCGTAAGATTCTTTGCATTGTGGGCACAACGATTTAACCAAGCGCTGCGCCAAAACCGCTTGCAAGGCATCGGCAAAATTAAACGGATCCATGCCTAAATCCAGCAACCTAACCACGCTTTCTGCGGCGCTATTGGTATGCAATGTAGATAACACCAAATGCCCTGTTAACGATGCTTCAATTGCTACTTTGGTGGTTTCTTCATCGCGCATTTCACCCACCATAATCACATCTGGGTCGGCGCGCAAAAAGCTGCGCATGGCGGTTGCAAAAGTCCAGCCAATTTTGGGGTTAACTTGCACTTGGCGTAATCCCGCTTGGGTAATTTCAACTGGGTCTTCCGCTGTCCAAATTTTACGTTTTGGCGAATTAATATAGCCCAGTAAAGAATGCAGCGTGGTGGTTTTGCCCGAACCAGTTGGGCCACACACCAAAATAAGCCCATAAGGACGCTGCATTAATCTTTGCAAATCCACCAAAATAGTTTGCGCTAAACCCAGCTTTTCAATCGGCAATGGCTTGGTCGATGCCAACAAGCGCATCACAATATCTTCTAAATTATTATTGGTGGGAATAGTCGCCACGCGTAATTCAATTTTTGCTGGCCCAAATTGCTGAAAGTTAATTTTGCCATCTTGTGGCTTGCGGCGTTCAGAAATATCCAATTGCGCCATAATTTTAATGCGTGAAATCATGGCGTTACGTGCGTTTGCCGGAATCTCAAAATAGGGAATTAAAGTGCCATCTTTACGAAAACGCACGCGCGTATTTTGTTGGCCAGGGTAACTTTCAATATGAATATCCGATACGCCATCTTCATGCGCATCCATAATCATTTTGTTGATTAATTGCACCAGCGTGTTGTCCGATTCGGCAATGGCTTCTTTGGGCTTTTCCATTTCAATGCTCTCACCGAATAATTTCTCATTCAGCTCACCCGCATCTAAACCGCCGCTAGAACTTAAACTTAGGCCAGTGCTTGAATTCTGGTGCAGGGCGTAATCACTCGCTTTTGATTGTCGGCTGGTAAATTCCATTGGCATTGCAGGATCAATTTTGGCATAAAATTTGCCAATGGCCGATTGAATATCCTCACGCGAAGCCATGGCAGGCACAATTTTTTTCTGCGTGGTAAAGCGCAAAAAATCCAACGCTTTGATATCAAGCGGATTTTCTAATGCCACAATTAAAGTGGTTTCGTGCAAACAAAGCGGCATTAACATGTACTTGCGCGCCACCGCTTCGCTCACCATTCTAATGGCGTTTAAATCAAAATTAAACTGGGTAAGCCCAACAAACGGAATGCCCATTTTCTTGGCCAGCACACCCTTAAGCGTGCGCTCATCAATCACATCCATTCTGACTAATATTTGGCCAAGCTGCACATTGCGATTATCTTTTTGCTTAGATAATCCCTCTTCTAGCTGCTCTTGGGTGATTAAATTAAGCTGTAATAATGCCTCACCCAATTTAAGAATGGGCTGGCTTTCTTGATATTTAATGGCGTTATCCAGTTGCTCACTGGAAATAATTTGGTGCTCAGCCAAGTAATCGCCAATTTTTTGCTTACGCAATTCTTGCTGTTGAATTAAGGCCGCGTCAATTTCGGCTTTGCTGGCTAGTCTTTCATCAATCAGAATCTCACCAATTTTTAAGCCAATTTGGTAGTTGGCAATGGCCTGATGCGGAATAAAACTGCGGATAATTTTGTCATCTGTGCTGGGTAAAAATAGATAAAGTCCTAAAGCCGTATTAGAAAAGCCAATGGTTTCACCGTTGATTATTTCCTTATCGGTAAACTCTACATGGTAGGGCTGGCGCTCAGAAGCAGGAAACATCACCTCGGCACGCGATTCAAGCGAGGTAATTTGTTTTTTTAAATACAGCGCCTTAACTAAACGAATGCTTTTAATTTCATCCAGATGAATGGTTTGATTGGTTTCGTTATGCGTGTGCAAAAACACAATGCTGGATTCTTTTGGCAAAAATTGAATCAGCTCACCCAAAACCTTGGTTCCGTCACGCCTATAAACCAAACATGTTTCAGATTCGCTTAAATCGTCATCGTGCGTAAAGTTAAAGTAATTAGGCGTTGGCCATTCAAATCCCGCTTTGTTCATGCTGCCGGCTTTCTAGTATACAAATTATTAGCGTGCGTAGTTTGTTATAGGCCTATTACATGTACATTACAATCGATGCTTACATTTATCTGGTCATTGGTAGTGAGATTATTTCGGCAACACAAGTCGGCAAGCGTGATTTCAAACACGCCGCCTTATTGGATGAGTTAAAGCGCTAGGTTTTAAGTGTGTGATTAAAAAAGGCAATGGTACGTTGCCAAGCCAGTTTGGCGGCCGCTTCATCAAAACGTGGCGTGGTATCGTTATTAAAACCATGCTCAACGCCAGCATAAATATGCGCTTCATATTGAATTTTTGCGGCTTTTAGTGCCGCTTCATAATTGGGCCAAGCCGCATTTACGCGCTCATCTTTTTCGGCAAAATGCAGTAATAATGGCGCCTTAATATTTGGCACGTTTTCTAACATTGGCGCGCCGCCATAAAACGGCACGGCAGCGTTTAAATCAGCCACGCGCGTGGCCAGCATATTGGCAATGGCACCGCCATAGCAAAAGCCCACCACGCCAGATTTGCCATTAGTATTAGGTAAATTTTTAGCAAAACGATGCGCCGCAATAAAATCTTCTTGCGATTTTGCCTGATCCAGCTTGGGGAATAATTCGCGCGCTTTGTCTTCATCACCAGGGTAGCCGCCTAGCGCAAACAGCGCATCGGGCGCAAATGCGATAAAATTATCCAACGCTAAACGCCTAGCAATATCTTCAATATGCGGATTAAGCCCTCTATTTTCATGCACCACCAACACAACAGGCAACTTGCATTGCGCTTGCGCCGGCTTAACCAAATAACCGCGACCTTTGCCATAACCCAGCGGCGAATCAAATTCTACATATTGCGCTTGAATACGCTTATCGTTAGGCGCCACCTGCTGCGCTTGTGCAAATTGTGGGCTTAACGCGCTTAATAAGCCCGCTGCCGTCATGCCGCCAATACTGGCAAATTTAGCCGCATTTTTTAAAAACTCACGCCTGTCTAAATCACCATGAACATATTGATCAAACAGCCCAAGCACCTCTGGGTCAAAATCACTTGCTTTAAATTCTGGTTTGTTGATAGACATAGTTAAACCTTTATTTATAAATTCACGTACTTATTTTAGGATTTATTTAATAATGCGTTAATGTTTCTGTTCGCCTATACCCGCTAGCATCTGGTACAAATTGGCTAAAACTCAGAAGCGTTAAAAAATGCACGCAATTAATCTATCTGGTGATATACGCTTTAAAGTAAAACTTGCATTGAATTGTCAACTCAATAAGCATTAAGTTCAGTTTTTATCGCCCGATACTGTAGGCCAGTGCTTGATAAAGCAGATTCGCAGCGTGAAATTAAAACGCTTATTTAGCTTAGCTTGAGCAAGATGTTTAATCAGCCTATTAGGTGCTTAAAGCCACTAATATAGGCATTAAGTAGCTTAACGTTTTTACATTTATTTTAAATAGCCTATCAACACCTGCTAATTCCGCAACGTAATGGGGGCCAACCAAATTTTGTAGCACAGCAGGCTTTCCAGGTGCCTAGCTTTGGTACGGCAAAACATTTTCGCCCAAATACGGGGATGTTAACGCACCATTTTCCGCCGCCAACACGCAAGCAAGGTGTGCAAAATGAGGCTTGAGGATACAGCCCTTGAGGTAACAGGAAATGTTGAGTCAGATAAGTTTCTTGAAAGGTACCTGCGTGCATGATTCGCTCAACGGCGTTTTGTTTTGGTAATAGCATGACTTTCTCCTAGAATTTCATATTAGCTTTTATCAATAAGTCGTAAATTTGTAAGGCTATAAAATCAGCGTAGTCTGATACCGTAAGGTTTTGATTTCAAACTACGCCTTAGAGGAGGTATATCCTCGTATGGTACAGAACTTAAATCCGGCAGACCGTTCCAGTACAAGCATTTCGGCATGCTCTTCTTAGAAAGCCTGGCCAGCTAGGAAGGCGCTTGCACGCTGTATAACAAAGTGCACAGGCGATGCCTGATGGGAGTAAACCGCTCGATTCTTGATAAGCACCAGCGTGGTTAATTCTTTCAATGGCACTATTTTTTGGTAATAGCATGATTAATTTCCTTTATATAAAATAAATGGTTTTGATTGCAGATTTTTGCTTGTAAATGCAATCGTTTCAATTGGTTTTGTTGATTAAAGCCTATTCACTTTCATTGCTGTAATCTTCGCCACCTTGTTCGTCTTCACCACCGTGTTCACCTTCACCTTCTGCCTCATCATTTCCTTCATATTCACTGGGTAAAATGCCAGCGGCTTCAAAATTTCGCAGTCCCTTAAATGGTTGAGATTTCCTAAGTCGATGAATTGGTAGGGTTTGCATTGGTATAAACATAGATACTCCTTTAAGTTTAAACAGCACTTTCGTGCAACGACTAACGGTCACTGCTAAGCTTGTGTTACAAAACTCCCTAGATTAACGGACTGACCATTCACGGATTTCGCCAATTAATACAGGAACAATGTCACTCACATCAACAGTAAAACGATAGGCTCTTCGCGCTTCTTCAAGCATTTTTTTAGGATTGAAGAAGTACAGCACCACGTCCCAGCAATCAGAATCGGTGCGGCAGATGGGACTACGAGTCACTTCAATTTGGTCTAACTGCATACTATTATTAACAGCTCTTTCAAAAATACGCTCTATTTGAAAAGCATTCGTTGCGGCAAAATTCAAAGCACGATCACTATGCTCAACACCTAGGTTTCTAATTTCATAATAGACACGATCTAGGAAATTTGTCATGCCATCCATTTTATTGCGATATTTTTCAGAGTCTTCAGGCTTGCCGACGCAAGCTTCAATAAAAGCCTTAGTCGTCCAGTTATACATGCCACGAATTTCTGGCACCAAAACAGGAATGTTTTGACCTGACGATAAGCGTATAGACCCATCAATATAGCCAGGAATTGAAACGCGTTCTGCGCGTTGATCTGGATTTACTTGATCTGACAGGAACTGACGTAACCGATCAAATATATGCATCGCAAAAGGACCATCAGCACGAATAGCATAAAGTGGCATAGCATCTAGATTTAGAGTCCAAATGATTGACGATGCGGCATAGGGTTTTTCGGTCAGATAATCAAGTAAATCTGAAGTGCCAACCGCTGGTGTTAGTAATGTTCCGATATTTGCGCCACTACCAATATCGGCGGCAATCGCATCAAATCTGGCTTGCGTGCCAAAATCGTAACTAATGGTACCCAAGGCATAAACCAATTGAACGCGATCTTCAGCAGCGGCATTTTTTTGACAAGAGCAATCCCCACCAGCAGACGAAGGCGAAATTTGTCCTTGTTGATTCGGCAAATTTTGAGCTTGATAAGATTGTGCGGGTGTAGCGGCTTCATACCGTTGTGTATTAAAGCTAGGTTGCAGATGGTGTACGAGTGAATCATCTTGCCAAGACTCCGAGCGATAGGGTATCTTGATCTTATTGCTTATTAAATCCAACCCCGCAGGAAGTATCTCTGAAGAGGGCGCTTCAGAAGTAATAGTTGTGTTTGAATCAGTCATGAGAGAAGCTCCTGAAAAGAAATGATTAAGGGCGCTGCGACAATCTAAGACACCAGCCAGATAGCGCAGACATTTATCTGGATTGGCTTGTAGGCAAGGTTGTGCTGATTGCAGTAGCAATTTACGAATGTCGAGCGTATTTACCTTGATGTTTTTTATAAGGCCCAAACTTAGAAACAGGCCCACTACACCAGCGACTAATGGTGCGGCGAATGAGGTGCCAGATTGTTTGGCATAGCCGCCGCCTGAAAGGGCGACAGTTAAATTTTCGCCAGGTGCGAGCAAGCCATTTTGACGGTACAAATTGCCAAAATTACTAAATTGGGCAGGCTTTCCAGCGGTATTTAATGCACCAACCGTCAATACTTCAGGCATTGCAGCCGGAATATGCAGGCAGTTGCAACCATCGTTGCCTGCCGCCGAAATAATCAACACTCCTGCCTCAACACAACGCTTAATGGCGGATGCTAGCAGGGCGCTCGGTTGTCCATTGGTTGAACGCTCTCCCGCGCTAATATTAATAATGTGCGCGCCATTTACTCTAGCTAAATCAATCGCTTGAGCCAAAATAGATTGCGATGCCGGTGTAATTTGACCGAAGTTAGACGAAGCATCATGAAAAATTGGGATTATTAAACCTTTACAGCGCGGGGCGATGCCAAACAAATGCCCCTGCTCATGTTGCCCAAAAATGAGACTGGCCACTTGCGTACCATGCGAGCAAGCGCTTGCCTGATGGCTTTGACATTGCGTATCTTGTTTATTCGCTAGTGGAATAAGCTGTAAAGATGCGCCTTTTAGATTAGGGTGATCAAGGTTTACAGGGCCATCAAGCAATGCAATAACAATGCGTGGGTCGCCTTTAGTCAATTGCCATAAAGGCTCAACTTCCAAATGCGGAATCTTGGGTGAAAATTTCTGTAAGCTCATCATCGCTTACACCCTTTAACGTAAGATATTTAAGCTTTAGGTTACAGGGGGGTGTTAGTTGGCTCAATACTGCAAATGCATACATTTGCTTAGATAATTTATTCAGGTGCTTCGATAAATTCGTATCGTAAATCCGTCACTTAATATTTGATTTTATAAAGAAATCACCCGCTTAAGCGCATAAAGGCGTGCAATCACACTTTGCGTCAATTCTCACTGTTCTGAAATAAACACACCATCGACAACAGTCAGAAAATTCCTACTGTACATTCAGCTTTCATCCAATTTTGTCTCATTATTTATCGCGCTAAACTTTTTTGAAATTATTTCACTATCTGTAATTAATCAACTAAATACAAATGATTGGAGACTCGAATGAACGAAAGCATATTGGTAGCAGCCGTAATAATAGCAACTGGCTTTATGGCGGGTTCGCTTGGGTTTGCACTGGGAATGATTTTTTAATTAGTGTTTTAAAGCGCTTATTTTATGAATCACACTTAAGGTTAAAAATAATTGACACAACATTAGTCAGAAAATATTGACCTATTTTTAAGAGTTCAATCTTGCACAGTTGAATGTTTTACGATGAAATTTTAGGCAAAAAAAAGAGCCAGGCTAATAAGCTTGGCTCTTTAATATCGGTACAACCGTTGAAACGCTAAAGATAAATTACCAGTATGTTTCTGTAAAAATCATAACAGCGCCCAAAACGCTAAACCCTAAATTAAGTTAGATTTGTTGGGCTTGTGAGATTAAAAACTAAATATTCAAACTAGGTAGATAACCACTTGGGATAACGCCAAAAGCCGACAAGATAATTATAATTAATAAAACGATGAATAAAACTCTAACAATTTGTGCCACCGGTGCTGGTAAAGGCAACATGCCCACCAACCACCAAATTAAACCAAATACCACTAAATACACGATTAAATTAACTATCATATCTTTTTCACTTTCCTCAGAATCTTAAAATTAGAAATTACACGACCAATGTTGTTATTACGTCCAAACAGAATCAGGCTATTACTGGCTATAGCTGTTAATTCACCAACATCGTTATGCGTAACTAAGCTGTAATATAGCTTATTACAAGTTTGTAAGGGTTAATTAATAGCCAGAAACGGGCTTTTAATAAGATGAGTCAGAAAACTTTACGAATTTCTAAAACGGCTATCAATTAATGTAACTTATCGTACATACAAATTAATCCAAGTAGCATAAATTTTGGGCTGTGTATTTTAAAAATTATTTTTTAGATTTGCGCTAGTAATCTTGTCCTTAAAGCTAGCAGCAACTGGATGCTAAGAGTTTGTATGGATTCAGGTTAAATCGAAAATTAAATCTAGTTTTACATAAAAAAGCTCTCTGATTTACGTTATGGCCATCACATCAGCAAGCATTTATTTATTCGGAGAATCAAATTAATCATTATTCCCCATTATTTATTATTCTTAATGCCGGTTCTGGCGATAAAAATGTAGAATCTATTGAAACTAAGCTAGAAAAACTGTTTAACGAGGTTTCACAATCCTTTGAGCTATTTCTCTGCCGTCGCGCAGGGGATCTGCCAGTTATGACTGAGCAAGCGATAAATCAAGCACGCCATAAAGGCGGTGTTGTAGTTGTAGCTGGTGGTGATGGCACAGTTCGCTTTGTTGCACAAAAAGTGCTGGATGCTGATTTGCGTTTCGGCGTGTTGCCGCTGGGCACATTTAATTATTTTGCTCGCGACAATGGAATACCGCAAGATGCAATGGCGGCGGCAGAAGCGCTGATTGCTGGGTGCAAAGCAGGCTGTGAAAGATTGGTGCAGGTTGGTTTGCTAAACGATCAAGTCTTTTTAGTTAACGCCAGCATGGGTTTATATCCGCAATTACTTGAAGACCGCGAAAAATTTAAAGCACAACATGGCCGTAGCCGATTTACAGCAAGGTTTGCAGGACTACTTACCTTGCTTAGGCGTGATATTAAAATGTTGTTGCGCATTGAGTACGCAGGGGCACAGCAATTAAGTGGGCAAGAAAACGTGTATGCCTCTACAATATTTGTTGGCAACAATACATTGCAGCTAGATGATGTTGGATTAGCGCCAGAGGCTCAAAGCGTTCAAAATGGGCAACTGGCCATCGTTGCGCTACCGCCCATGAGCGCGTTTGAACGCTTAACCATAGCATTTCGCGGCATGTTAGGCCAACTTGGCGAAGCGCCAAATGTGACGCACTTTGCTTGCAATCAACTATTAATTGAGCCATTGTCAAAACGAAAAGCGCCTAATTTAAAAGTGGCGATGGATGGAGAAGTATCAAGGATGTGCCCACCACTGGTCTTTCGCGTTGGGCCGCGGCCTTTGCGCTTGGTCGTATCTCCTTCAAAAGGAGATAAAGATTGAGTCTTGTCCTTCACCTTTCTGATACGCATTTCGGCACTGAAAATTCGGTCGTAAGTACCGCTTTATTAAATTTAGCCCAAGAAGTGCAGCCTGATGTGGCAATTCTTTCAGGCGATATTACCCAACGAGCCCGCCGCGGGCAATTTGCCGCCGCCCGTCACTTTCTCGATGCGCTTGCCGCACCAGTAAAATTGGTTATTCCTGGCAATCACGATATTCCTTTATTTAATTTGGCCGCACGACTCTTTAATCCCTATGGCAATTACCGTCGCGAATTAGGACAGGGGCTTGAGCCACAGTTTTCAAATAAAGATCTGCTAGTAATCGGTGTGAACACCACCCGACCAAGGCGTCATAAAGATGGTGAAGTATCTGCACAACAAATTGAGCGAGTATCGCAGCAATTGCAGCGCGCACAAGCACATCAATTGCGTATCGTGGCCGTCCATCAGCCAATATTTGTAGAGCGTGAAAGTGACCGCGAAAATCTACTACACGGGCACGTTAAAGCCGTGAAGGCATGGGCAGAGGCGGGCGCTGATTTAATTTTAAGTGGACACATTCATTTGGCCTATGCGCGCAACCTAAGTGAGCAAGTATACAATTTGCCACGGCATGTATGGGCTGTCTCCGCAGGCACGGCCATATCAAAGCGGGTGCGTGAGGGGCAACCAAATTCTGTCAATCTTATCCATTACGATCCAGTAAATTTGCCTCATGTGTGCAAGGTTGACCAGATGGATTTTGATGCTACAACGTCTCGTTTTGTAATAGCTAAAACTACTTTAATGGAGTTGTCATAGTTATATGTCACTAGCGCATTGGATTGTCGCTGGCGGCGCTATTCTAATTGGTATATCAGCAATTATTTTTTTGATTATTGGGCTTAGGCGAAATGCCACTCATCATCAGATTAAACGCAAAAACAGGCGTAGCTATTCATTTCCTCAACAGCCTATTAAAAATGTAGATACATCTTTCACACCAAAACTCAGTTTTATTGAAGCCAGACTGTCACCGCAACATATCTTCGGTTTGCATTTTACGGTGGGCGCCTTAATCTTTATCAGCTCCGCATTGCTATTTGCAATTATCGCCGAAAACGTTTTAAGCGGTCATTCATTAACGCTAATCGATACCCAGATTGCCCAATGGTTGCATGCACACAACTCGCCCACGGTAACATTCTGCCTGATCATTTTAACGAATTTGCATGATCCAATAAGCATTAGCGTGATGGTCGCTTTAATAGCCGTTTATTTGATATGTAAAAAGCGCTGGTATGCAGTTTTGGCAGTTTTGATAGTTGTGCCCGGCGGAATGTTGCTCAATTTGTTAATGAAGCAAGCGTTTCAAAGAGCCCGCCCAATCTTTGAACAGCCGCTTGTTATGCTAACAACGTATAGCTTCCCCAGCGGGCACGTTGCCGCCAGTACACTTTTTTACGGCATCTTGGCAGCACTGCTAATATCGCAATCTCAATCATGGCTGCGGGCCGCCTATATCATTCTAATAGCGTTTGCCATGGTGGCTCTAGTTACGTTTAGCCGAATCTATCTTGGCGCGCATTATTTAAGCGATGTACTAGCCGCTTTTTTAGAAGCCATTGCCTGGCTAGCCTTATGTTTAACCACAATTCAAACCTACCGCATTTATCGCGAAACAAAAGAAAGATAATCTGTCTTTTGTGATTTAGAAAAAGTATAGCTCGAAGCTTAAAATGACAAAGGGCAAGCCTAAGCTAACCCTTTGTTTTACTGCTTAAATTTATGGTGCGCCCAAGATGAAAGTGCTGGGCAATGGGAGGAAATTATTTTAGTTATCAGATTGGCTCAAGAATTGCAACAAATCTGCTAACTGGACTTGGATAGTTTTGATTGTGAATAATGACTAAAATCCGAAGTTAAGAAACTATGTGAAATATAATTTTAATTGGATAAGTTTTATTTAGCAAAATACATACAATGAATAAACCAGCCGAAGCTGGCTTATTTAAATAAAAACTATCACTTATTTATCGCTGTTATTGGCTTAGATCATCATTATTTTTATTAATTTGTCTTGTATTCAACACCGTCTCTTTTCAAACGTGATATGAAGTCTTCCTCACCTTTTCTGGTTACAATCACTTTACGGTAAGTTTCTAGGTCATCCATTAGTTGATCGATTTCATGGTTACCAACATTGAATTGATAGAAAGTTGCAAGTGCAAGTGTCTTGATAATATCAAACTCACGATTACTGATATTTAGATGAGGATGGCTATTTTTCATTGATTTACCACGACCAAATTCATCTGGTTGGTAAAGTTTTGGGCCACCCGTTTCTTGTACTACCCAATTTGTTAACATTGCCTTGAAGCCAGCTTTGCTGCTTGGATTATCATGAACAGCTTTTAATGATGGATTAGCGTTAAGACCTTTGTTGATGTAAATCATCTCTACCAAATAATCAACCGTGGATGCAATGTTGTATGTACCACCTAAACGGTTGTAAAGACTCTCTTCAGCAGAGGCAATATTGGTGAAGCCAGAAAAAATGAGAATAAATAAAGCAGATGCGGCTAATTTCTTAAACATGTTGTTTCTCCTAAAATATTTATAGATATTTAATTTTTAATAAAACGTCACTTTTACAACTACAGCCTTAAAACAAAACAACAAAACAGATTTATTAGGGTAAATTTATCCAAAGTAAATTGTTCTGTTGTTTACTTATGCAGCCTCTTGCTCATCAGGTTGACTCTCATTGATGCTATCTACTAGTTGATGCAAGATGCTACGAAGTTCTATAAATTGAGATTCAGGGAGACCAGTTTGACACGCAACTTCTTTTTGCATGTCAGCAACAGAGTCTTGGATATTACGGCCTGATTCTGTCAAAAAAACATTCACTAACCTTTCGTCAACAATGCTACGTTGGCGAAGTAAAAATCCCGTCGATTCAAGGCGTTTAAGTAGTGGCGTGATAGTAGAAGAGTTAATTTGTAAAAGTTCTGCAAGACCTTTAACTGTAATTCCATCTGTTTCCCAAAGTATCATCATTACTAAGTATTGCGGGTAAGTCAGTCCAATTTTGCCTAAGCGGAATCGATACGCACGAGTAATAGCATTGGTTGCTGCATACAACGCAAAGCAAAGCTGATTTCTGAGTTTTAGGTTGTCGAATTCAGACATAAATATTACAAATCATTAACAATTTGTAATATTTATAGCACACTAATTATTAGTGTGCAAACAATTTGTGTGATAATTAATAAAAGGATGGATGTCAAATAAAAAAATGCGCATGTAAGTATTGGCAGATGGTTCTTAAAACTATTTATTTGAAGTTGGATTTTGAATGAGGGAAAGCAATTGAATGTGTTTGCTGTGATTTGCCTCCACTAAACTCAACGAGGCTCTTAATAGAATTTCTAATGAGAGCAATCGGGTGAATCGTAGTTTGGTGATGATTGCACGGGAAGCTAGGAAAGTAGAAGTCCCCCAAAAGTCCCCAGACAATAAAAAAGGGCTAGAAGCAGTTTGCATCTAACCCTTTGATATTACTACTAAATTTGGTGCGCCCAAGACCACGATTGTGAGCACTGGATCGAAGTAGTTCAAGTGGTCTGAATGGCTCCATTTATCTTTCAGTTACAGTTAATGATTATTTTGTACCTTTAAAATCATCCCATGAAGCCTCTGAGACTTTATATTCCATTTCTGATTTCAAATTGGATTTAACTTCTGAAAAATACAGATCTTCGCTTTCAGCATTTATATGCAAATCATCTTCAGCCATATCCTTTTGAGATGAAACAGGGAAGCGCCAATATATCTTATCCACAACACAACCAGTTTTCTTAAGTGCGTGAGATATTAAATTGCTTTCTAAAATAAATGAGTGTTGAATTGCACTCAGAATTGACCCACCTAGCGGTATAAATTGCACTAGAAATTGACCCACGTACCGATACTATTCTGCTCAACCTATGAGCAGGAGAATGGGAGTGATCACC
>JBKJIJ010000014.1:0-57187 GCA_046598525.1 Methylotenera sp.
CATATAAATCACTCCAGAACCCTCCAGCTAAAACACTGGATGGTGACATACTGAGGTGGAAACTATTGGACGCTGTTTCCACCACTAATCTGGAAAGTATTGCATGCTGGTTGACACTAAGCATGTTTAACCCCTTAAAAATGGCGCGCTACAATCGATTATTTAGAGGGGGTTGATATGCAAGTATCAACTGATTTTCAAACGCAGTCTGTTAATTTGCAGCGTGCATCGGAAATTACCCCTGAGGCTATACAGTGGCTATGGAATGGCTGGCTTGCAAAGGGTAAGTTACATATTTTTGCAGGGGCGGCTGGAACTGGAAAAACTACACTAGCTATTTCAATGGCTGCCACTATTTCGAAAGGTGGTCAATTTGCAGATGGTAGCCAATGCAAAAAAGGCAGCGTACTAATTTGGAGTGGTGAAGACAATCCAAAAGATACGCTAGTACCCAGATTAATGGCAGCCGGTGCAGATTTAAGCAAAATCCATTTTGTAACTACTACTGAAAATAAGTATCAAATTCGAAACTTTGACCCAGCAACGGATATGCAACCATTAATGTTACAAGCTGCATTAATTGATGATTTAGCATTATTGATTATTGACCCAATTGTGAATGCAGTCGCAGGTGATAGCCATAAAAATGGCGAGGTAAGGCGCTCGTTACAGCCTGTAGTCGATTTTGGCGAAAAGTTAAACTGTGCGGTGCTGGGAATAACGCACTTTAGCAAAGGTGGGCAAGGTAAAGACCCATTAGAACGCGTTACTGGCAGCTTAGCATTTGGTGCATTAGCACGAGTGGTTTTAGCTACAGCAAAAATAGTTGATGGTAGTAATACAAGGCGGATTGTGTGCCGAGCTAAAAGCAATATTGGGCTTGATGGTGGAGGCTTCGCTTACAACCTAGAACAAAAAGAAGTGCAAGCTGGTATATTTACCAGTTATGCAATTTGGGGTGATCCGCTAGAAGGTAATGCTAGAGAATTACTGGCAGAACCTGAATATAATTTATCAAGCACAAAAAGCGCACTAGATGATGCAAAAGATTTTTTGATTGAAGTGTTGGCCGAAGGTGAATTGTCATTCCACTCAATCGAAAAAGAAGCTGCAAGAGCTGGACATTCAATGGGGACGGTACGACGCGCAAAAAGTGAAACAAATATAATTTCAAGCAAAAGTAAAATGGATGGTGGATGGTACTGGAAGTTACCAGCATACTTGCTAAAAAATGATTGATGATGCTCAACATGCTCAAGCAAATTGTTTGAGCATGTTGAGCACCTTGCATACTATAGAATAAAAAATTATCTCACTGTATCAATTTCAAACAACGATAACGTTGCGTGTACCTGCGTAAAAGTTGCTAATCCAAATGAGTATATTATGTAACGTGACATAACGTAATGTAATGTAATGTAATGTAATGTAATGTAATGTAATGAAATGAAATTAATTTAATGTAACGTTACATTACATATCGTAATTTAATCCGATTGTGGTTGCGTTATGTATATGCCGACATGAATTATCGTTACGAATTTTATATCTGTATTTATACAGAATTCGCAAAGTTCAAGTCCGTCTTTAACAACCTAACACCAAGCTTTTTTAAATATTTAATAGTTAAAAAATTATAAATTATCTAATCCCTATTTTTGAATAAAAATGGGCTATTACTAGCAATAATTTATCGAAATTTCAACCAAAATGGTCTATATCTCAATAGGGACAAACCCCATCTTATTAGGGGGCATAATTGGGGGCATATTTTTAACATTACTTTGTAGAGTAAGCAATATATAGGCTTGCAGAAAGTGTACGGTTGACTCTTTCCCACCACCTTCAACGCCCCTTTCGAGAGATTGGGGCGTTTTTCTTTAGACCTATTTAGTTAACCAACCAAAGCTATTATTTAATAATTAATCACTACCATTACCTAAAGTTATATGTACATAAAATGCTATTTTTTATGCATATCACACACAACCTGATAAGAATTTACGATTTTGTATATACGCTGCATATTTGTCTGCGCTATCGACACAACCCCAGCATGTGTAGATAAAAAACAATTATGTCGACATGAGTCAATTTCTTATAGATGTCTTTATTGCTAGAAAATTTTAAAAATAAACGTATAAATTAGTAAAGTACCACTGTAGGTAATGTCTAAACAAAAAAGCCCAGTAATTCCTTACTGGGCTTTTAAATTAGCGTGAGCTAATTATTTATTCATTACGTACATTGTTACTTCAAAGCCAAAACGCATTTCTGTAGCTGCTGGTGTTATCCACATGATAATTTCCTTTAAAGTTTAGCGTTTCACAATGATTCGCTTGATGTGTCACATTATGCGCGCTATCTTAAAAGTTACCCCTATGTGCTTAGCTTAAATAGGCATAATGATTTTACTTAATAAAATTTTTAATTATCAGGAATATTGATTGCCTCACCACCCTTATAATGCACTTCTGATTTCAACTTTCCATCTTTATGCCATGCATATTCTGGGCCTTCTTTTTTGCCGTGCACAAAGTTTGATTGGGCGCGTTGTTGGCCATTTTCATACCATTGTTTAAAGCTGCCATGCTCGCGGCCGGCTTTGTAGTCGGCTTCTAGCTTCATTTGGCCATTTTCGTACCATTGATTCCAAACGCCGTCTTCTTTGTCATCCACATAGTTGGTTTGAATTTTAATGCGACCGCTTTCATACCAAAATATCTCTAAGCCTTGTTTTTTGCCATTGAGAATATTGACTTCATATTTTGGGCCACCGTTAACAAATTGCTCGGTGTATTTGCCTGAAAAGGTTTTATCAAAAAAAGTTTGCGCTTGGGCGCTAATGTTTGCGCTTAGTAAGCACAATGCTAGTAATGGTATTTTTAAATTTTTCATGTGCGACTAATGAATTAAGAATGATTTATAGATACTTAAAATGACAAAGTGTTCAATTACAGCAGCCAACAAAAAAGCCCAGTAATTTCTTACTGGGCTTTTAAAATTAGAATTAACTAATTACTTGTTCATTACGTACATTGTTACTTCAAAGCCAAAACGCATTTCTGTAGCTGCTGGTGTTGTCCACATAATAATTTCCTTTAATGTTTGGCGTTTCACAATGATTCGCTTTATGTGTTGCATTATGCGCGCTGATTAAAAGTTAGCTCTATGCGCTTAGCGTAAATAGGCCTAATGATTTTACGTAAAGCCAAAATGGTTTTGATTTTTGCTAGCCAGTCTTATGCAAAAACAAGTTAAACTGGTATTCATTTATTTAAACAAAGGCGTATTAATGAGTGTTTATCAAGTATTAATTACCGGCGCAAACCGTGGCTTAGGTTTAGAGTTTGCCAAACAATATGCTGCCAATGGCTGGAATGTGCTGGCTTGTTGCCGCAACCCTGATACGGCTATTGCGTTACATAGTTTGGCTGAAAAGCACAATAACATCAAACTATTAGCTTTAGATATAGCGGATTTTAAGCAGATTGATGCGCTGGCCTTGCAATTAAAAAATCAAGCCATTGATGTATTGATAAACAATGCCGGTGTTTACCCTGATAGCGCGTTTGGCGACACCAATTATGATGATTGGGCGCAGGCGTTTAAAATTAACACCATGGCATCACTTAAAATGGCAGAGGCTTTTGTGCAACATGTGGCTAAAAGTCAGCTTAAAAAAATGGCTACACTTTCAAGCAAAATGGGCAGTGTTGATGACAACACTAGCGGCGCAAGTTACAGCTACCGCAGTAGCAAAACCGCGGTGAATATGGTAATGAAAAGCGTATCAATTGACCTAAAACCGTATGGCATTAGCGTTGTGACATTGCACCCTGGCTGGGTACAAACGGATATGGGCGGGCCGAACGGCTTAATTAGCGCGCAAACTAGCGTTACAGGTTTGCGTAACGTGATTGAAAATTTGAGCTTAAAAAATACCGGTGAATTTACAGCGTTTGATGGCAAAAACATTGCTTGGTAAGCCATCACTTTAAAATCTAAACGGCTTTAAACGGCGCGCGTTCTTCTAGCTCGGTGGTGTAGGCGGCAACGCCCTCACCTTCTCTATCTAAAAACTGCTTAATAGCGGCCTCAAAATCAGGGTGGGCAATTTTGTGATAAGAGCAAGTTGGCCTTGGCTCAAACCCGCGCGCTAATTTATGCTCACCTTGCGCGCCGCCTTCAAAATAAGTAATATTTTCGGCAATGCAAAATTGCTGCGCTTGGTAATAACACAGCTCAAAATGCAGGCCAGATACAAATTGCACAGCACCCCAGTAGCGGCCATAAAGAGTGTTTTGATTATAGATATTAAGTGTGCAGGCAACTGGCTTGCCATCCACTTCGGCCACAATTAGCAAGATATTTTTCGGCATATTATTGCCAATTAACTCAAAAAACCGCCGCGTTAAATACGGCGTAGAGTGATGCTCGCGATAGGTATTGCTGTAACACTGGTAGAAAAAATCCCAATCATCGGCCGTTGCTTCAGTGCCTTTTATTTGCCTGCAAACCACACCCGCATGGGCGATTTTTTTGCGTTCTTGATGAATTTTTTTGCGTTTATCGTGGCTTAAAGTCGCCAAAAAACCGTCAAAATTTTGGTAATTTTTATTTTGCCACCTAAACTGCACGCCAGTGCGTTTAAGCCAGCCAGCGGATTCTAATTGTGCAGCGTTATTTTCATCTGGAAATAGCACATGGGCGCTAGATAGTTGATTCTGACGCAGCATATTTTCTAAGGCTTTAATCATCAACAGCTGAACTGCTGGCTGATGGCTTAATAATCGGCGGCTGGTAATCGGCGAAAACGGAATGGCTGATAATAATTTAGGGTAATAATCCATCCCGCTACGTTGATACGCATCGGCCCAAGCCCAATCAAACACGTATTCGCCATAAGAATGGCTTTTTAAATACAGCGGCATGGCGCCCACTAATTGATTATTTTGCGTAACAATTAATGGGTGCGGCATCCAACCAGTACCTTGGCCAACCGATGCCGAATTTTCAAGTGCGCTTAAAAAAGCGTGACTAATTAATGGCGTGCCATCGGTTAAAGCATCCCAATCGGTTGCGGCAATATCATTAATACTGGTGATTATTTGCACAGAAAATGCGGCTGATTTTATGATTGTATCTTGCGGATGCGTCATACCAATACTTTTAACCTATTCAAAAAGGTTTATCAAGGTTTTAGGTATGAGCAGTGTTGCTTGAATTGGTTTGAATTAAAATGATTAAGCCGTTAATTAGCTTAAAAAATTATTTTAAATAGGCCGTTTACGAATATTGGAAGCTTCTTTGTTGGCTCTGGATTTGCTTTTGCTTTTAATTTCGGCTTCTGCTTCTAAAATTTTCTGCGCTTCCATTTTGGCTTCAGCGGCTTTTTGACGTTCAATTGATTTTGCTTGAGCTAGCTCTAACTCTTCTAGCGTAATAACATTATTTTCGTCTACATCGACAAAGTTAAAATGACGTGCGATTTGTGGCAAGCATAACGTTGCTTCTTCACGATCAATCGAATCATCGTTATCTTTATTACAATCGTTAAAGCGGATTTGAACGCTGTCTTTCATGGCTTTGCGCTTTTGTTCAATCTGCGCATGTTCTGGGTCTGTAGACCTTGCATAATCAGCCAAGGCTTTGCGCAAACGCGCTCGGTCTTCTGGGCTAAAATTATGTTCAAGCGTTTTTTCTAAACCGCTTTCGTCTATTTGCTCTAAAAGCGTTTTATCATCAGCTACTAAGCCTGCTTTGCTATCTGCAAAAACAGGTGTAGTAACCAAGTTGCCAAACAATGCCAGCAAGGATAAAGCAGGAGTTAAATAATGTACGTTAAGAACCATTGTTTAATGAATACTCGTCTTTCTAATATTCTTATTTTGTTTAGAAAATATGACTTACTAACGAAGCTTTGCAATCATGAATCAGCATTGTTAATGCAATGTTTCATAAAACTGAATAATTGTAACTATTTGTAACACAACTGTTTTATGTTATATAGACGCATTATATGGGTGAAAAGTTTTCACAATTCTAGATTTATTCATCCTTAAAACATATACTAGTGCGGTAACGTTAAGTTACTCATTCAATCATACTGAAAGTGTAGATAATGGCTGAAAACAACAAGAAAGTGTTAATGGTAGATGATGATATGCGCATGCGCGAGCTGCTGCAGCGTTATCTAACCGAACAAGGTTTTAATATTAAAACAGTATCCGATTCGAAAGAAATGGATGCCATATTAGCAAACGAGCCATTTGATTTATTGGTACTGGATTTAATGTTGCCCGGCGAAGATGGTTTGGCCATTTGCAGACGCTTGCGCGCCAATAAATTTACCACGCCAATTATTATGTTAACCGCGCGTGGCGATGAAGTAGATAGAATTATTGGCCTAGAAATGGGTGCCGATGATTATTTGCCTAAACCGTTTAACCCACGCGAACTACTAGCACGCATTAATGCGGTGTTGCGCCGCCATGAACATAATCCAGAAGCCGAAAATTCGGGCAAGTTAGAAGCGTTTACCTTTGGTGAATTTGTGTTTGATCCATCAAGCCGCAGTTTAAGCCGCAATGGCATGCCAATTACCATTACCAGCGGTGAGTTTGCTTTGCTAAAAGTATTTACAGAACACCCGCGCCAACCGCTTTCGCGAGATAGGCTGATGCAATTAGCACGTGGCCGCGAATTAGATGTGTTTGACCGCAGTATTGATGTGCAAGTATCGCGCTTACGCCGCATTGTAGAGCCTGATCCAGCGCATCCGCGTTACCTGCAAACCATGTGGGGCTTTGGTTATGTGTTTATTCCAGACGGTGAAGCGTCGCACTAAATTGCGCCAGCTTAGTCATATTAATTCATTTATCAGCTAAATCATTGCATTGAGATTTTTACCACGCCGCCTGCTTTCGCGCTTAATGCTGCTTATCGCCATTTTATTGGCGGTGAGTATTTACGCATCGCTCAAAATTTTCGATTATTTTGATCGCGAACCGCGTGCCACCACGGCCGCTTTGCAAGCGGTTACTATTGTTAATTACACCCGTGCTTCTCTTATCGCCTCACACGAAAATCGCCGCTTAGCTTTGTTATCTGAGCTTTCTGGGCGCGAAGGTGTGCGTGTGTATGCGGCGGATTTTTTAGAAGATATTGAGCCGCTGCCTGATGACCCATTTATTAATCTAATCGCTGAAAAAATACGCGAGCGCTTGGGCGTTGAAACCATTATTACCGTTAATCACTACGGCATACCGGGTTTGTGGATTAGCTTTAATGTGGAATTAGACGATTTTTGGGTGGTGATTCCTAAAATTCAAGTGGATAGGCCTTTTCCTTGGCATTGGCTTGGCTGGGGCGCGGTGGTTGGTTTGCTGTCATTATTCGGCGCTTATATTATTGCGGCGCGTATTAATCGGCCGCTTAATTTGCTGGTGCATGCGGCGGATCGTTTACGCAATGGCGAACCCGCGCCGCGTTTGCCTGAAGATAGCGTAGACGAATTGCGCGAAGTAAGCCGCACCTTTAATGAAATGGCGGAATCGTTAGTGCGGCTAGATGCAGAGCGCACATTGCTGCTGGCTGGCGTTTCGCATGATATTCGCACGCCACTTGCGCGATTAAGATTAGCCGTAGAAATGTTGCCCGAAGATGGCTGCAACAGCATGAAAGCCGGCATGATTGAAGACATTGCCGACATGGATAATATTATTCATCAATTTTTAGATTTTGTGCGCGGCGTTGAGGGCGAACCGACGCAAATGGTGGATATTAATGCCTTATTACTAGCGCTTTCTGAGCGGCAAGCGCGCGCAGGGCGCAACCTTAAATTACGCTTAACCTCAACCTATTTTATACCGTTACGCCCATTGGCAATGCAGCGCTTGTTAGATAATTTGGTGGGCAACGCTTACGCTTACTCAAAAGGCGAGGTAGAAGTGGTTTGCAAAATTACCGCCGAAAAAATTGTAATTAGCGTGCTGGATAATGGCCCGGGCATTCCGCCAGAACATGCAGAACGCTTACTGCGCCCATTTGAACGCATGGATAGCGCGCGTAATAAAAACGAAGGCGGTAGCGGTTTGGGCTTGGCCATTTGCAACCGCATTGCTAAATTGCATCGCGGTAGTTTAGAGCTGGTGAATCGCCCAGAAGGCGGTTTAGAGGCTAGATTAACGCTGCCAATCCAAAACTAATACGCCTTTAAATATCGCCCGAAACCTGATTGCGCCCGCTATTTTTAGCGTTGTATAAATGTTTATCCGCACGCGCAATCATTTCATCTAAATTTTTACCCACCGCGCGCGTGACGCCAATGCTGCAAGTGAAGCGAATTTCATGCGATTTTACCCGCATGGTTTGATTAGCAACCGCTAATCTAAAAGCATCAATATGATCAAAATTATGGCTATGCAAGGCCGATTGGCTGACTAAGGCAAACTCTTCACCGCCTATTCTGGCGACTAAATCATCAGCAAAATGCGTTTTAAGTAGGCCTGCAAAGTTTTTAATCACTTCATCGCCCACATCGTGGCCGTAGTTATCGTTTACTTTTTTAAAGAAATCAATATCCATCATCATGACGGTTAACGGCGCAATATCATTGTGTTCGCTAGGCGTATTATTAGGCGTATTAATTAATTGCAGATGTGACTCTAAAAGCTTATTCCCGCACTCAAAAAAGTAACGTCTATTGTATAAACCGCTTAAAAAATCGGTATGCGATAACTCTTTAGCCAAATTAACCGCATCTAACATATCCAAATTTTGCGTAATGCGGCACAACAACATTTCATAATTAAACGGCTTGGCAATAAAATCATTTGCCCCCGCTTTTAAAAATTTAACCGCAATTCGTGGGTCAGATGAGCCAGAAATGCCGATGATAATCAGCTCATCGTTATCATGAATTTTGCGCACTTCGGCGGTAAAGGTATAGCCATCCATCGTTGGCATCTGGTTATCCACCAATACCAATTTAATATCCGGGTTTTGTTTGAGAATTTCTAAGGCTTCTAGGCCGTTGCTGGCGTTGTGTACTTGAAATTGTTGCAGCGCTAATTCGCGCGCAATAATAAAGCGCGACACTTTAGAATCGTCCACAACCAGCACTTTAATGGCACAATTTTTATAAACTCTGTTGATTAAATCGCAAATATAGCGGTTATCTAAAGTGTTGCCTTTAACAACGTAATCAATCACGCGTCGATTAATCAGCTGGTCGCGCATTTCATCTTCATAGTGATTAACGATGGCGATAACCGGCAAATTAAATTCACCCAACAAATCTAATTTTTCAAATGCCAATGAATCTACATTTAGCACACTGGTAATGCTAATAAAAAATTGATTCGGATTACGGCTTAATAACTGCTTTGCCGCTTCTACACTTGGCGAAATAGTCACCGCAACCGGCAAACTTGCTTCAATAATCTGCTTAAGAGATAGCGCGTAATCATTATCTGACTCTAAAAGTAAAATGTTAAATTTAGTTTCAGCGCATTGCGCTCTTGGAGTTACTCTAAAATTTTGCTTTTGCATTGATATTCGGACTAGTTAGGTACGGTTACATCCATTCTTTAATTAACGTTAAACCAATTTAATTTTTCACGTAATTGCACAACTTCGCCGATAATCGTCAAACAGGGCGGCTTCATCTCAGCTAATGCTACTTTTTCGGCTAAATCCGCTAATGTGGCGGTGACCACTTTTTGTCTTTGCGTGGTACCTTGTTGCACCACGGCTACTGGCATTGTTGCCGCTACGCCATGCTCAATTAACTTTTCGCAAATTTCTTTTAAACCCACCAAGCCCATATAAATTACCACGGTTTGGCGTGGGCGGCTCATGGCGATCCAATCCAGATCTAACGTACCGTCTTTTAGATGCCCTGTAATAAATAAACAAGCTTGCGCATAATCGCGGTGCGTTAAGGGAATACCCGCATAGCTAGAAACGCCGTTGGCGGCAGTAATACCTGGCACCACTTGAAACGGAACCTTGTGTTCCATCAAAGTTTCAATCTCTTCACCACCACGGCCAAATATAAACGGGTCGCCACCTTTTAAGCGCAACACGCGCTTGCCTTGCAAGGCTAGTTTGGCTAATAAATCGTTAATTTCCTCTTGCGGCATGGTGTGCTGATCGCGCGATTTGCCCACATAAATCAATTCCGCATCGCGGCGCACTAATTCCATCACTTCTGGCGAAACTAGTTTATCGTACACGCACACATCGCATTGCTGCATTAATCGCAATGCTCTAAACGTCAGTAAATCCGGGTCACCCGGGCCGCCGCCTACTAAAAACACTTCACCTTTATTGGCAGTTGCGTCTGTGCCGTCTAAAATATTTTGCATTAAATCGCGCGCGGCTTGCTCTTGGCCAGATAACACGCGCTCTACCATTGGGCCTTGTAATATGCCTTCCCAAAAAATGCGTCTGGCTTGGGTGGTAGCAAATTTGGCTTTTACTTGGTCGCGAAATTCGCCTGCAATATCGGCAATGCGGCCATAAGTAGCTGGCAACATGGTTTCAATTTTGGCGCGAATATAGCGCGCCAGCACTGGCGCATTGCCTTCAGATGAAATCGCAATCACCACAGGGCTGCGGTCAATAATACTGCCCATGGTAAACGTGCACAAATCAGGCGCATCCACCACATTAACCGGGATATTTTGCGCTTTTGCTGAAACGGAAACGGCAATATTCACCGCTTCATCATCTGTCGCCGCAATCACCATACATGCGCCTGCCAGCTGGCTTGGCTCAAAATGGCTGGCGATGTATTTAATAGTACCCGCCTCTGCCATTGCCAATAGCTCATGGCAGATTTCAGGTGAATATAAGGTAATTGCCGCGCTGGCCTTTAGCAGCATGCTGACTTTGCGCGTGGCAACATCGCCGCCGCCAATCACCACACAATGACGATTTTTAATATTGAAGAAAATAGGAAGTGCTTGCATGAGTGCTACTTTAAATGGATTAAGCCTATTTTACATTGTGCTACTCAAATACGCTAAAATTATGCTTTATTGATTAATTATTTTGTTTTGAAAATACCTGCTAAAACCGCTGAAAACACCCCTAAAAAAGTCTTTATCAAAACCTTTGGTTGCCAGATGAACGAATACGATTCGTCGCGCATGGCGGATATGCTAAATGCCGATAGCGGCATGGTTGAAACGCAAACCGTTGAAGATGCCGATGTGATTTTGCTAAACACTTGCAGTGTGCGCGAAAAAGCCGAAGATAAAGTGTTTAGTCACCTTGGCCGATTTATTCCGCTAAAAGCCAAAAATCCTAATCTAATCATAGGCGTAGGTGGCTGTGTGGCTTCGCAAGAAGGCGATAATATTATCAAACGTGCGCCTTATGTGGATGTGGTGTTTGGCCCGCAAACCTTGCACCGCCTGCCTGAAATGATTAAAAATTCGCAATCATCTGGCATTTCGCAAGTGGATATAACGTTTCCAGAGATTGAAAAGTTTGACCATTTGCCACCACCGCGCGTAGAAGGCGTAACAGCGTTTTTAAGCATTATGGAAGGTTGCAGCAAATATTGCAGCTTTTGCGTAGTGCCCTATACCCGCGGCGAAGAAGTATCGCGCCCGTTTGATGCCATTTTGCTGGAAGCGGTGCAATTAGCCGAGCAAGGCGTAAAAGAAATTACGCTGCTTGGTCAAAATGTAAATGCTTATCGCGCCCAATATGAAGGGGTGGAAGCGGATTTAGCGATGTTAATTGAAACGATTGCCGAAATCCCGCAAATTGAGCGCATCCGCTTTACCACTAGCCACCCCAATGAAATGAATCAGCGGCTAATTGATTGCTTTGCCAATGTGCCAAAACTGGCAATTCAACTGCATCTGCCAGTACAAGCCGGTTCTGACCGTATTCTGATGGCAATGAAGCGCAACTACACTGCGCTGCAATTCAAAAGTATTATCCGCAAATTAAAAATCGCCAGGCCAAATTTAACTTTTACTTCTGATTTTATTGTGGGTTTTCCGGGTGAAACCGAAGCCGATTTTGAAGCGACCGCTAAATTGATGCAAGACGTTGGCTTTGATTACAGCTTTAGCTTTTTATATAGCCCGCGCCCGGGTACGCCCGCCGCCTTTATTAAAGACGATACGCCGCAAGCCATTAAATTAGCGCGCTTAAGCAAACTGCAAGCCATTAACGAAGCACAAGGCGATGCGATTAGCCGCCTTATGTTAGGCAGCACACAGCGCGTTTTGATTGATGGCGTATCATGGAAAGATGCTAATTTGCTGGCAGGCAAAACCGATAATAACCGCGTGGTGGATATTGCGGGCAGCAACGATTTAATCAACACGTTTGTGAACGTTAAAATTACCGATGTATCCAATCCCAAACGACTAAAGGGCGAGCTGGTGACAATTGTAGTTTAAACTACTACAATGTATACAGTAAATTTGGCTAGGAGCTAAATATGGCAGCATCCTCTGTTTTAAGTGTAAGAGTTAACAAAAAAGACGAGCAAATACTCAATCAGCTGGCTGAATCTAAGGGTGTGAGCAAATCCAAATTAGTGGCTGAGGCGATTCATAACTATGTTGAAATGAATGAGCAATATCGCAAGCTGATTGAAGCGCGCATTGCGGCGGCTGATCGCGGCGAATATGCGAGTAAGGAGCGTATTGCTGCACTTTATGCAAAGTATGGGGTTGCACAATCTTGATGCAAATTGAGTGGCTTGAAGCCGCAGCCAACGAATTTGAAGCAGCGATAGCTTGGTTAGAAGAACGCAATCTTATAGCCGCAAATGACCTTGCCCGCACAGCGCTTTTTCAAATTGATCAACTTAAGCATTTTCCAATGATTGGACGCGTTGGACGAGATTCCAAAACACGTGAGCTTGTGATTACACAGTCACGATACATTGCGGTTTATCGAATAAGCACGAGCAAACATTTAATTGAGGTGCTTGCATTTAAGCACGAAGCAATATTATGGCCAGAAGAGTTTTAACATGGAAATTACGCTACAACCAGAAGACAACGTTCGCTTAGCCAACCTTTGTGGGGCGTTGGATGAAAATATTAAGCAGATTGAAACCGCGCTTGAGGTGAATATTAATCGCCGTGGCGGTACGTTTAATATTAGCGGCAAGCTAGATAACACCAGAATGGCCGCGCAGATGATTGAAAACTTTTATGTACGCGCCAAGAAACCGCTTGAGCTAGAAGACGTGCAATTAGGCTTGGTGGAAATCGACAAATTAAAGCCAGAAGATGTTTCTAGCACCGCCATGCCGGTTTTAATGACGCGCCGTGGTGATTTGCATGGCCGCACGCCGCGCCAAATTTCGTATTTACAACAAATTCAAGATCACGATATTACCTTTGGTATTGGCCCAGCGGGTACTGGAAAAACCTATTTGGCCGTTGCCAGCGCGGTAGATGCGATGACGCGCGACCGCGTGAAAAGAATTGTTTTGGTGCGCCCAGCGGTTGAGGCAGGCGAAAAATTGGGCTTTTTGCCAGGTGATTTAAACCAAAAAGTGGATCCTTACTTACGCCCTTTATATGACGCGCTATATGATTTAGCGGGTTATGACACCGTAAATAAAATGTTTGAGCGCGGCGCAATCGAAGTCGCGCCACTGGCTTATATGCGCGGCAGAACGCTGAATCAGAGCTTTATTATTCTAGATGAAGCACAAAATACCACGCCAGAGCAAATGAAAATGTTTTTAACGCGCATTGGCTTTGGCACAAAAGCGGTAATTACAGGCGATGTGACGCAGATTGATTTGCAAAAGCATCAAAAAAGCGGCTTGGTAGAGGCGCAAAAAATCTTGAAAGACGTTAAAGGCATCGCCATGACGCATTTCCTTTCTGCCGATGTAGTGCGCCACCCGCTGGTGCAAAAAATCATTAATGCTTATGAAGACTATGAGCTTAAAAATACCTAATTAAATTAATTACTTAAGTAATTTTTTACGACTTTTAATTTCTGAAATTGTTTTTATCGCGCTACATCAACGCTGTGCAAATTACTTGCTTGTACAACTATGTAAGTAATTTTGCTACATAGTGACTAATTTTATCTCCCAATCCGCTCCTTAGCTATGTCTTATATAAGATATAAGTGTTATATTACCGCTTAAGCACACTAACAAAATGCGTGTGTTTAAGCAGCCCGAAACAGTATTGCGCACAAAATGCGCTCAATCACTTAACCTTTAAAACCGCTAGAGGACAACATGGCACTCGTTTCATTACGTCAATTATTAGATCACGCAGCAGAACACGATTACGGCATTGCCGCTTTCAACGTTAACAATATGGAGCAGGTGCATGCGATTATGCAGGCAGCCGATGCCACCAACAGCCCGGTTATTTTGCAAGGCTCTGCTGGCGCGCGCCAATATGCAGGTGAGGCTTTTTTGCGACATTTGGTATTAGCCGCCATTGAATCCTACCCCCATATTCCCGTTGTGATGCATCAAGACCATGGCCATACGCCAGCGGTTTGCATTCAAGCCATGCGCTCTGGTTTTTCTAGCGTGATGATGGATGGCTCATTAATGGAAGACGCCAAAACGCCATCTAGCTATCAATATAATGTGGATGTGACCAAAAAAATTGTAGAATTTGCGCATGCGATTGGCGTATCTGTTGAGGGTGAATTAGGCGTTTTAGGCTCATTAGAAACGGGATTGGCGGGTGACGAAGACGGCTCTGGCGCTGAAGGGGTATTAGACCAATCACAATTATTAACTGACCCAGAAGAAGCAGCGGACTTTGTTGATAAAACAGGCGTAGATGCGCTGGCGATTGCTATTGGTACATCGCATGGCGCTTATAAATTTACCAAACCGCCTACTGGCAAAACCTTAGCCATTAACCGTATTAAAGAGATTCACGCACGCATTCCCAACACGCATTTAGTCATGCATGGCTCATCATCCGTGCCGCAAGAATGGCTAAAAATCATTAACGCCTACGGCGGCGATATGGGTGAAACCTATGGTGTACCAGTTGAGGAAATTGTTGAAGGCATCAAATACGGTGTGCGAAAGGTAAATATCGATACCGATTTACGCATGGCATCTAGTGGCGCGATTCGACAGTTTTTTGAGCAGCACAAAAAAGAATTTGACCCAAGAAAATTTTTAACAGCGGCTACCGTGGCCATGAAAGATATCTGTATTGCGCGTTACGAGGCATTTGGTTCAGCTGGGCATGCTGCCAATATCAAACCAATTTCTTGCGAAAAAATGGCAGAGCGCTATAAAAAAGGTGAACTTGAAGCAATTGTGAGAAGTGGACATGCAAAATGAGCGACCAACTAACCAATCGCCGCAAATTAGTCATCGCCAATTGGAAAATGCATGGCGATATTTCCAGCAACCAACAATTATTACAGGCCGTTATTGATGGCCTTAGCAATTATACGCAAGCGGATTATGTGATTTGTCCGCCGAATCCTTATCTTTTTCAAGCGCGCGAATTATTAAGTAGCACCAATATTGCATGGGGCGGGCAAAACGTTAATCAGCATGACAAAGGCGCATTTACGGGCGCGGTGGCGGCGCATATGCTGACCGATTTAGGCTGTAGCTATGTGCTACTTGGCCACTCGGAACGGCGCGTATTGTTTAACGAAACCAATTTAACCGCCGCGGCTAGATTTGATGCCGCCGTAAAATCTGGCTTAACGCCTGTTTTGTGCGTAGGCGAAACATTGGCAGAGCATGAGGCCGGCTTAACGGAAGTGATTATTGCCAGCCAAATGGATGCAGTAATGGCGACTTTGAATGACAAAAGTTTTGCAGCCGCTATGCAGGTGAATATGGTGTTTGCCTATGAACCAGTGTGGGCGGTAGGCACAGGCAAAACCGCCACACCAGAGCAGGCGCAAACGGTGCATGCGTTTATTCGCAATCGCATTGCCATGCGCAACTCAGAGGCAGCTAACCATGTACGGATTATTTATGGTGGCAGTATTAAAGCCAGTAATGCTAAAAAATTATTTGCCATGCCAGATGTAGATGGTGGCCTGGTGGGTGGTGCATCACTGGCGGCAGAGGAATTTATTGCGATTTGCAAAGCGGCGAATTAAAACGCCTGTCATTCTGATTAAAACGCCTGTCATTCTGATTAAAACCGCATGTCATTCTGAGCGTAAGCGAAGAATCCAAGCAGTGTTTAAGCATCTGGATTCTTCGCTTGCGCTCAGAATGACGGATTAATATAAATTTAAAACTTAGCGTTTTTTCTTTTTTACCGAATGATAGCTAGCGATTCTATCTATCTCGTTTTTGCTGCCCAATATAATCGGCACGCGCTGATGAATACCTGTTGGGTTTACTTCTAATACGCGTTGCACACCAGTAGTAGCGCCGCCGCCTGCTTGCTCCACAATAAAACTCATCGGATTTGCTTCATACATTAGGCGCAGCTTGCCCATTTTTGATTTAGCATCGCTAGGATACATAAACACACCACCGCGCACCAAAATACGATGCACTTCTGCCACCATGGATGCCACCCAGCGCATATTAAAATCTTTCTCCCGCTCACCCTCTGTGCCTTGCAAACACTCATCAATATAGCGCTGCACGGGTTCTTGCCAAAAACGGTAATTCGACATATTAATGGCAAATTCTGCCGTGTCTTGCGGGATTTGCATATTAAGATGCGTTAACACAAATTGGTTGGCTTTTTTATCTAGCGTAAAGCCATTTACGCCGTTACCAGTGGTTAATACCAGCATGGTAGATGTGCCATACAAGGCATAACCCGCGCAGATTTGTTGTGTACCTGCTTGTAAAAAGTCGTTTAATTCGGGTTGGCTGTTATTGGCTTTTAAGACTGAAAAAATGGTGCCAACTGAAATATTGACATTCACATTAGATGAGCCATCTAACGGGTCAAAACACAGCAAATATTGGCCGTTGGTTGATGTGGATTGAATAGGATCAATCACCTCTTCTGAAACCATGCCAGCCACGCAACCGCTTTTTTGCAAGGCTTCTACAAAAATATCGTTGGTAATGACATCTAAGCTTTTTTGCACTTCGCCCTGCACGTTTTCGCTGGCCAGGCTGCCCATATTGCCGGCAATCGCGCCTTCATCAATCGCAATGGCAATCTTTTTGATGGCTTGTTCCACATTGCTTAATATTAATGTCAACCCATCAACATGTTCGCCCTGCAAATGTTGGGCTAAAAAATCACTTATCGTCATATTTTGTGTCATGGTTTAATTATATAATCTAATTTGTTAAACCACCTGACAAATCATGCCCAATCTGCATTTATCTACTCAATACGCATCGGAGCGTACCAATTTACCCAGCAAGCAGCAATTTGCAAAATGGGCCAAAGCCGCGCTCAATGTGGATACTGAAGTGACTATTAGAGTAGTGGATGAGCAAGAAGGCCGCGAGTTGAATAGTATGTATCGTGGCAAAGATTACGCCACCAATGTGCTGACTTTTCCGCTGACGGAAACGCCGCATTTAATGGGCGACATTATTATTTGTGCGCCTGTGGTTGAATCGGAAGCGCAATTTCAACAAAAATCGCTTGAAGCGCATTTTGCCCATTTAACCGTGCATGGCATGCTGCATTTGCATGGTTACGACCACGAAATTGAAGCCCAAGCCGAATTAATGGAGAGCTTAGAAATTTCTATTTTGGCCAAATTAGGTTATGCTAACCCCTATCTTGTTACGTAGGACGCCTTAATGGCCAGTGAGTCGGAAAATTCAAGCAGCAAAAATAGTATTAAACCCAGCAACAAACCCAGTTTATTAGAACGTCTAAGCAATTTTTTGCTACGCGAACCTGAAGATCGTGAGCAGCTTGTTGAGCTGTTGCATGGCGCGTATGAAAATCATCTGATGGATGCAGACTCACTCGCCATGATTGAAGGCGTGCTTCAAGTGAGCGAAATGCAAGTGCGCGATATCATGATTCCGCGCTCTCAAATGGATGTGATTGACATCACAGACCCGCCCGAAACTTTTATTCCGCATGTAATTGAAACCGCGCATTCGCGTTTTCCTGTGATTGAAGATGACAAAAACGATGTCATTGGCATTTTGCTGGCTAAGGACTTATTAAGGTATTACGCTGGTGAAGATTTTGAAGTGCGCGATATGTTGCGCCCTGCTGTGTTTATTCCAGAATCCAAGCGTTTAAATATTTTGCTTAAAGAATTCCGCAGCAACCGTAATCATATTGCCATTGTGGTGGATGAATACGGCGGCGTGGCGGGCATGGTGACGATTGAAGATGTGCTTGAGCAAATTGTAGGCGACATTGAAGATGAATACGATTACGACGAAGACGAAGACAATATTATTCAAGATGCGCTTGGCCATTACAGGGTTAAAGCCTTAACTGAGATTGCTGACTTTAACGAAATTGTGGGCACGCAATTTAGCGATGAAGAATACTCAACGATTGGCGGTTTGGTGGTAAATAAATTTGGCCATTTACCTAAACGCGGCGATTCTGTTGTGATTAATAACATAAGCGTATCGGTGCTTAGAGCCGATAGCAGGCGCTTACATTCTATTTTGGTAGAAGTACTGCCTGAAGAGCCGTTCCCTATCGAATCTGTTTAATGGCGAGTAGTATTAAGTTGTCATTTGTGATGTGCATGCTTGGTTGAACTAAATCAAGGTTTTCAATCTCTTACTTGTTCAATTTAATGGGAGACGACTGTGAACAAAACGATGAACAAACTAGCGATGGTAGCTTTATTAACCGTACAAATGTTAGCGTCAACCAGCAGCATGGCCGATGAAGCGCAAACCATGCCTTTAAAATCGGATGCAGTAAACACAAAAGAAATTCCGACGACTGAAAAAGAATTTGCTAATGTGATTAACAACTACACAAAAGCAGAAATTATTGCGCAATTGGGCGAACCGGCTAAATCAGAAGACGTAAAGTTAAAAGATAGCGGCAAAGTAGTGGCATCTATTTGGTATTACCACAACTTGAATACAGCGCCAGATGGTAGTTATTATCCAACCACAGAGCTAGATTTTATAGACGATAAAGTCGTGCAAGTGGTTTACATGAATAATGATGGATCGGAAACACAGGAAATGGAAAAAAGTTTAGAGCCACCAGCAATTGAACCAGCTATGTAATGGTGTAATAAAGTATGCCCAATAAAAAAGGACGCTAATGCGTCCTTTTTTATTGGTTTTAAAACAAATAAACCCTTATTTTTTTAGCGCATCACGAATTTCGCGCAACAACACAATGTCATCTGGCGTGGCGGCTGGCGCAGCTGGTGTTGTTTTTTTCATGCGATTCACCATTTTAACCATCTGAAAAATCACAAACGCTAAAATAATAAAGTTAATTAAAATGGTAATAAAATTACCATACGCTAAAACTGCACCCGCTTTTTTTGCCTCTACCAACGCCAGCGCGGTATCTTGGCCGTTTAGTGGAATATACATATTACTAAAATCTAATCCGCCAAAAATTTTGCCAACCACTGGCATAATAATATCGTTCACTAGCGAATCCACAATTTTACCAAACGCCGCACCAATGATGACGCCAACGGCTAAATCCATCACGTTACCTTTGGTAATAAACTCTTTAAATTCCGATGCCATACTCATTGCGATTCTCCTTAAAATTATTATGTACAACTATATAGTGCAACCGCAATATAGGGCCAAGCCAGAGTTGTTGTCAACGTTTTGACGCCGATTGGTATAAATAATTGTAAATTGATTACAATGCGTTATTCCTAATTTTTATTCATTAAACAATGCGCTTTTTATCAAAATTCAATTTTGCCCTGCCCTATTTACTTGGCGCTGTAACCGTTTTGGCGTTTGCACCTTTTTACATCTTCCCAATTGCCGTTTTATCGTTAATTGGCATTATTTACTTATGGATTAAAGCCGATTCAGCCAAAACCGCGTTTAAATTGGGTTTTCAATTTGGCTTAGGTTTGCATGTAGTTGGCACTTACTGGATATATATTAGCCTGCACGATTTTGGCGGTATGCCGTGGTGGTTTGCCGGATTCTCTACCTTTTGCTTGTGTGCCTTTATGGCGCTATTTGTGGGCTTGGTAGGCTATTTCAGCAAACGATTTGGTTTTATCATCATCAGCGCATCGGTCTTATGGGGATTATCCGATTGGGTACGTAGCTGGATTTTTACCGGATTCCCTTGGTTAACATTAGGTTACAGCCAAGTGCCGCACAGCCCGCTAGCAGGCTATATGCCAATTGTGGGCGTATACGGGGTATCGGTGATAACCGCTTTTGTGGCCGCCATTATGGCGTGTTGGTTGGCGCAATCTAATTTATCCACCATTTACAAACGCAATGCCATTGCCGCTTTAATGTTGATGATAGTCAGTGGCGGCTTATTAAAAGTAGTGGAATGGTCAACGCCGATTAATGGGCCGATTAGCGTTGCGTTGATTCAGGGCAATATTGCGCAAAGCACCAAATGGTCGCCAGACACGGCGCAAAACACCATTGATACTTATATTAATATGGCAAAAGCCAGCAATGCGCAATTAATCGTGCTGCCAGAAACCGCGCTGCCAGTGGTTTCTAGCCAAGTAGATGCCAGCATTACCGATGCATTAACCAATCACGCCAAGCAAAATAACGGCAATATTATTGTGGGCATGGTGGAAGTTAATCAGCAAACCGACCAATATTTCAACAGCGCATTTAGCTATGGCACAGACCCCACGCAAAGTTACGCTAAAAATCATTTAGTGCCATTTGGCGAATATATTCCATTAAAACAAGTATTTGGCTGGATTTACCGCGACTGGCTGAATATGCCATTAAGCGATTTATCGCGCGGCGGCGCTTATCAAACGCCAATGCAATTAGGCAGGCAAAAAGTGGCGGTAAATGTGTGCTATGAAGACGTTTTTGGTGAAGAAATCACGCACCAATTACCTGCCGCCACACTGTTGGTGAATATTAGTAATGACGCGTGGTATGGCCAATCGTATGCAGCCGATCAGCACATGCAATTTAGCCAAGCGCGCGCGCTAGAAACCGGCCGCATGATGCTGCGCGCCACCAATACTGGCGCGACTGCCGCGATTGACCCACATGGCTATGTGATTGCGCATGCACCTCATGATGTGCAAACCACCCTAAATGTGCAAGCGCAAGGCTACACAGGCACCACGCCTTATGTGCGCTGGCGCAACTGGCCGTTTATTGTGTTTTGTTTTGGCGTTTTGGCTTGGCTATTGGTTAGAAAAACTAATAAAGTTAATTAAAGCGGCCGCAAATATAAAACTAAAGCTTATAACTTCTCACACGCCATTCTAAGCCCTAGCTTTATCTGGGCCAAGAATCCAGCTTTTTTGCTCCTTTGCAATGGATTCTTCGTCCAAGTAAAGCCTGAGCTCAGAATGACAAAACATGGCGAAAAGTGGCCTTTCTAAGGTAAAATCACCCTTTTCGTTTAAGCAATATTAATCATGGTATTGACCTTTCAGCAAATCATTCTCACCCTGCAACAATATTGGGATAAACAAGGTTGCGCATTGCTACAACCTTACGATATGGAAGTGGGTGCAGGCACTTCGCACACCGCTACTTTTTTGCGCGCATTAGGCCCAGAACCTTGGAAAGCCGCTTATGTACAGCCAAGCCGCCGCCCAAAAGATGGCCGTTATGGCGAAAACCCAAACCGTTTGCAGCATTATTATCAATATCAAGTGGTGCTAAAACCAGCGCCTTCTAATATTTTAGAGCTTTATTTGGGCTCACTTGAAGCGCTGGGTTTTGATTTAAAGCAAAACGATATTCGCTTTGTAGAAGACGATTGGGAAAACCCAACGCTAGGCGCATGGGGATTGGGCTGGGAAGTATGGCTTAACGGCATGGAAGTGACGCAATTCACCTATTTTCAGCAAGTAGGCGGCATTAACTGCAAACCAATTACAGGCGAAATTACCTACGGTTTAGAGCGTTTGGCCATGTATTTGCAGGGCGTAGATAGCGTGTACGATTTGCAATATTCTGAAAACGTGAAATATGGCGATGTGTTCCATCAAAACGAAGTTGAACAATCGACCTATAACTTTGAACATTCTGATGTCGATTTTCTGTTTACCGCCTTTATTGCGCACGAAAAACAAGCACAAAACTTGGTTGAGCAAAAACTCGCCCTGCCTGCGTATGAGCAAGTGTTAAAAGCCGCGCATACCTTTAACTTGCTAGATGCGCGTGGCGCGATTTCGGTTACTGAACGCGCTGCCTACATTGGCAAAATCCGCAATATCGCCCGCGCCGTCGCCGCTAGTTACCTTGATAGCCGCGCCAGACTTGGCTTCCCAATGGCGCCCAAAAATTGGGCAGATGAAGTATTAGCCGGTCTAGAAAAGTTAGAAACAGCAAAGTTAGAGTCAGCAAAGAAAGCAGCAGCATAAGCATGGAAAAGAATCCACATAACAAAAACCTATTGGTTGAATTATTTGTTGAAGAATTACCGCCAAAAGCCTTAAATAAATTGGGCGAGGCGTTTTCAAGCGTTTTGTTTGAATCGCTGAAAACGCAAGGTTTGTCTTTAGAAAACGCCGCTGTCACCGCGTTTGCAACGCCACGCCGTTTGGCGGCGCATATCAAATATGTGGCTGATAAAGCGCAAGACAAACAAATTTCGCAAAAACTAATGCCTGCAAATGTAGGCTTGGATGCTAATGGTAACGCGACACCTGCCCTGCTTAAAAAATTACAAAGCTTGGGTGCAGATGCTTCTGCTGTTGCCAACCTTAAAAATGACAATAACACTTTGTTTTTAGATGTATTACAAGCAGGCGTAACGCTGCAAGACGGTTTGCAAAAAGCGTTGAATGAAGCCATTGCAAAATTGCCAATCCCCAAAGTGATGACCTACCAATTGCATGAAAATACGCAAAACCCAGGCTGGGAAAGCGTTAATTTTGTGCGTCCTGCGCATGGTTTAGTGGCTATGCATGGCAGCAGCACCATTGCCATAACCGCGCTGGGCTTAAATGCTAGCAATATTACGCATGGTCATCGCTTTGAGGCGAAAAATCCTGTCATTACCATTAAGCATGCTGATAGTTATGAGCAACAATTGTTGGATGAAGGTTCTGTAATTGCCAGTTTTGCCGCTAGAAAAGCCGAAATCGCTAACCAATTAAATGCCGCCGCTGCTAAACAAAACCTTAAACCGATTGAAGATGACGCACTTTTGGATGAAGTGACCGCTTTAGTAGAGCGCCCGAATGTACTGCTTGGTCAGTTTGAAGAAGTATATTTAGAAGTACCGCAAGAATGCTTGATTTTAACCATGAAGGCCAATCAAAAGTATTTTCCGTTGTTAGATGCCAGCAACAAGTTAACCAACAAGTTTTTAATCGTTTCCAATATATCGCCAAAAGACCCAAGCGCTGTGATTGGCGGCAATGAGCGCGTTGTGCGCCCACGCTTGGCTGATGCAAAATTCTTCTTTGATCAAGACCGCAAAAAGACTTTAGAAAGCCGTATTGCTGGTTTAGACAAAGTGGTTTACCACAATAAATTAGGTAGCCAAGGTGAGCGTACCCTACGCGTAAGAGCGATTGCCAAAGCCATCGGCCAGCAATTAGGTGGTGACAATTTAGCGGCACTTGCAGACGAAGCTGCCTTGTTAGCAAAAGCCGATTTGGTAACAGATATGGTAGGCGAATTTCCCGAGTTGCAAGGCATTGTGGGCCGCTATTATGCGCAGCATGAAGGCTTGGCTGATGACGTTGCTTATGCCATTGAAGACCACTATAAACCACGCTTTGCGGGTGATGAATTACCACGTAATCAAGTGGGAACTTGTGTGGCCCTAGCAGATAAGTTGGAAACTTTAGTTGGTATGTTTGGTATTGGTGAAAAACCAACTGGAGATAAAGATCCATTTGCTTTAAGAAGGCATGCTCTAGGAGTTGTAAGAATAATTATTGATAATAATTTAACACTCAGTTTGAGAGACTTACTATCAATTGCTTCATATCAATTTAATTCTAAAGAGATTGAAGAAATATTATATAAAAGACATATGCAAAAACAAATTCCAGGAAAAATGCCTGACCCATTCTTTCTGCAACCAATAAGTTTTAGCTTAGACTGGGCAAAAAATTTAACTGTATTTATAGTAGATCGTTTTGCTGGCCAAATTCGCGATCAAGGTGCAACCTCACAAGAAGTAGATGCTGTACTTTCACTATCTCCCGATTTATTGTGTGAAGTACCTAATCGCTTAATTGCTGTACGTACATTCTCCAAATTATCAGAGGCCCCTGCTCTAGCCGCCGCCAACAAACGTGTTGGCAATATCTTGAAAAAAGTAGAAGGTGAAGTTAAAGCAGAAGTGAATTCAAGCTTACTGAAAGAGCCAGCCGAAATTGCTTTAAATGCTGCATTAAGTAAAGTAAAACCAGAGGCCGATAAGCTATTTGAAAGCGGCGATTACACTGCTTCATTGAAAGCACTAGCCGCGTTAAAAGCGCCGGTAGATGACTTTTTTGATAACGTAATGGTTAACGCGGATGATGTTGATTTGAAAAATAATCGCTTAGGTTTGTTGGCAACATTGCACCAAACCATGAACCGCGTGGCGGATTTATCTAAGTTGGCAAGCTAAGAATATGTCCCTCTTTCGTCATTCCAGCGCCGGCTGGAATCCAGACTAGCTAAAGTACAAATAATGTTAATTAATGATGCTAAATTTTTAAGTTGTCTAGATTCCCGCATGCGCGGGAATGACGGAGTAATAAAATGAAACTTGTTATTCTTGACCGCGATGGTGTCATTAACGTTGACTCTGCCAATTTCATCAAAAATCCAAACGAATGGCTGCCGATTGCTGGCAGCCTTGAGGCGATTGCTTTGCTGAATCAGTCGGGTTTTCGCGTTGCTTTGGCAACTAATCAATCGGGCATTGCGCGTGGTTTGTTTGATATGGTGACGCTAAATAGCATTCATGACAAAATGCACCGCGCGCTGGCCTTGGTGGGTGGGCGCATAGATGCCTTATTTTATTGCCCGCACGCGGCGGATGACCATTGTAATTGCCGCAAACCCAAAACGGGCATGATTGAAGATATTGGCCGCCGATTTTCTATTGAGCTAAACAAAGTATATGGCATTGGCGATGCGTATCGCGATTTGCAGGCCTTTGCCGATGCGGGCTGTAAGCCAATATTGGTGCGCACGGGCAAAGGCGAAGAAACACTGGCGCAAGCCGAAAATTCTAATAAACCTTTGCCAAAAAACACCTTAGTTTTTTCTGATTTAAATGAAGCGGTTCAGCATATTATTGCTGAAGAAGCATAAATCAATAGTTTAAAAGCGCGATTCCACTGATGTTACTTTTACGTTCCGTATTATTCTTTTTAGGCCAAGTGATTGCCGCGCCAATATTCACTTTTATCGCTTTTTTAGCCTTGCCGCTTAAGCCCATTACGCGCAATTTTTTAATCTCTGGCTGGGCACGCAGTATGATTTGGTGGTTGCGCATTACTTGCAATATCACACATAAAATCAGTGGCTTAGAACATCTGCCAAGCACGCCAAGCATCATCTTATCTAAGCACCAATCGGCATGGGAAACCTTGGCTTTTCAAGCGATTTTTCCAGAACAATCGTATGTAATGAAACGTGAATTACTGTGGATTCCAATATTCGGCTGGGGTTTAGCCATGAGCTCGCCTATTGCCATTGACCGCAGCGCAGGACGCGAAGCCTTGAGAAAATTGGTCGCCAAAGGAAAAGATAGATTAAACAAGGGCTTATGGGTGGTTATTTTTCCAGAAGGCACACGCAAATCACCTGGTGAGCGTGGCAAATATCATATTGGCGGCGCATGGTTGGCCACACATACCAACACGCCAATTGTGCCTGTGGCGCATAATGCAGGCGAGTTTTGGGCTAAAAATAGCTTTATTAAAAAAGCGGGTGTGATTCAAATGCACATTGGGCCGACAATTCAAGTGGCAGGATTAAAAGCCGATGCGGCTAATCAGCTAACGGAAGCATGGATTGAAGGCGAAATGCTTAAACTTTGAAATGTATTAACTTTCAACCAAGCTGGATTCCGACCTGCGCGGGAATAACGGACTTTTTTCATGGCTAACCAAGTATTAACCTTTGCCAATGGCGAAACGATTTCTTATCTGCTAGAACATAGGCCGCGGCGCACGGTTGGGCTAAAAATTACGGCGGATGGCTTGGTAGTGCACGCGCCAAAGCGTATTTTTGCTTTTCAGCTGAATCAAATTTTGCAAGAAAAATCAGGCTGGATATTAAGTAAATTACAAGCGCGCGAAGCCAATCAAATAGATGCGCTAAGTTGGGTGGATGGTGAACATTTGCTGTATTTGGGCCAAGATATTGGGCTAACGATTGTGCAAAACCCCAGCAATAAAGCCTTGATTTTTGATGCAAATACACTAATTATGGCAACGCCAACGCCAGATAATCAGGTGCTGATACAGCGCAAAGTGGTGCAATGGTATCAAAAACAAGCGGCATTAGATTTTAGCCGCCGCTTAACGATTTTAGCGGCTAAACTAGGTGTCCCAACGCCGCCATTAACGCTTTCTAATGCCAAATCGCGCTGGGGCAGTTGCAATAGCCGCGGTGAAATACGGCTGAATTGGCGTTTATTACAAGCGCCGCCGCCTATTATTAATTATGTAATTTGCCACGAATTGGCGCATTTAAAACAAATGAATCATTCGGCCAAATTTTGGGCGGTGGTTCAAAGCTTATTCCCCGATTACAAACAAGCCGAAAAAGCGCTAAAAGCCTTATCCCCGCAATTGCACCGCATGTAAATTTACATTGCCTGTAATTTACCCCTAAGAATTTTTATGTTAGCGTGAACACGCAATCATCGTTGTTCAACATAAAAAAGGGGGAAACAATGTCTTTTACCGATTCAATTAAATTGTGTTTTACCAAATATGCGGATTTTGTAGGTCGCGCTAAACGCCCAGAATATTGGTGGTTTGCGTTGTTTATTCTGGCTATTGGTGTGGTGCTTGAGTTTGTTAGCAGCCCCGTTTCTTGGGCATTCTCACTGGCAACTTTGCTGCCCTTTTTAGCGATTGGCGCCCGCCGCTTACACGATTTGAATAAGAGCGGCTGGATGCAATTGCTGTGGCTTATCCCTGTATTTGGGTGGATTTATCTGATTTATGTACTCGCTCAACCAGGTGATGCAGCAGATAATTTGCATGGTGCGCAGCCTGCCAATTAATTAAGCTGTTAATTATAAAAGGGGCTTAACGCCGCTTTTATAGTATCTACCAATTTAATTCAAACTAATTTTTACATCAGCTTTTTAAGATCACTCGCGATATCCGCTGGCTTTTGGCCGTAATCTAAATAAAGCCTAATTTTTCCTTCTTTATCAAATACATACATGCCCGCACTGTGGTCAATGGTGTAATCGCCTTTGGTTTTGCTTTCTACTTTTGAGTAGTAAATTTTAAAGTTGCCTAATGTTTCGGCGGTTTCTTGCAATGTACCGCGCAAGCCAATAAAACGCGAATCAAATGAAGGCACAAATTGCGCTAACACTTCTTGTGTATCGCGCGCCGGGTCTACGGTTACAAAAATCACTTGCACGTCATCGGCTTTATCGCCCATCAATTTCATGGTTTGTTTTAAATCCACCATGGTGGTTGGGCATACGTCTGGGCAATGCGTATAGCCGAAAAATAGCGTCACCACTTTGCCTTTAAATTCGCTCATGGTGCGCATTTTGCCAGTGTGATCGGTTAATGCTAATGGCTTAAGAAAATCAGCGCCGGTAATATCGGTGCCCACAAAGCTTGCGCCCTTGGTATCGCTGCCAGATTGCGCCGCTGGCTTGCATGCGCTTAAAAACAGCAGAAGGCTGACTAACAAACTACCCAACAATAATTTTTTCATCTTAAAAACTCCTATTAAACACTGTATTTATTCAACATTTTGATTTTAACATGCATCAAGAAGTATGCCCTTTTAGTTTACAATAATGCTTTTGCAAAATTGATAGCGTTAAGGAAAAGTATGGCAAACCCAGCAACAACCTCTGGCGGAATGGCAGACCGCGACGGCGTAATTTGGTATGACGGCAAAATGGTGAATTGGCGCGATGCCACCACCCACGTTTTAACCCACACTCTGCATTACGGCATGGGTGTATTTGAAGGCGTGCGCGCATACAAAACCGATAAAGGGACGGCTATTTTCCGCTTAAAAGAGCATACCGACCGCCTATTTAGAAGTGCGCATATTTTACAAATGAAAATGCCATTTACTAAAGAAGAAATGATGGAAGCGCAAAAAGCGGCTGTGCGCGAAAATAATCTGGAATCGGCTTATATGCGTCCAATGGCGTTTTATGGTGCTGAGGCGATGGGTATTTCGGCTAAAACTCTTTCAACGCATGTGATTGTAGCGGCTTGGAAATGGGGCGCGTATATGGGCCAAGAAGCGTTAGATAATGGCATTCGCGTTAAAACCAGCTCATTCTCACGTCACCATGTCAACATCACCATGTGTAAAGCCAAAGCTAACGGCAATTACATGAACTCCATCTTGGCGCATCAAGAAGCGGCGCAAGATGGTTACGATGAAGCGCTTTTGTTAGACGTTGATGGCTTTGTGGCTGAAGGTTCTGGCGAAAATATCTTTATTGTACGTAATGGCAAACTGTATACGCCTGACTTAACAAGCGCGCTAGAAGGTATTACACGCGACACCATCGTGCAATTAGCTGGTGAAATCGGCTTAGAAGTAGTTGAGAAACGCATCACGCGCGATGAAGTGTATTCAGCCGATGAAGCCTTTTTTACAGGCACTGCCGCCGAAGTTACGCCAATCCGTGAGTTAGATCGCCGCAATATTGGCACTGGCATCGCGGGCCCTGTCACCAAACAATTGCAAAAATTATTCTTTGATGTAGTAACAGGCAAATCGGCCAAACATGCGGATTGGTTAACGCTGGTTTAAACAATTCGTTAATTAGGAATTACATGTCAGATGTTAAAGAAATAGAAGTTTCGGCAAAAGACCTGCCCTTGCACTGTCCTACCAAAGAGGTAGCACTTTGGGCTAGTCATCCGCGGGTATTTTTAGATATTGCCGCAACAGGGCATGTTGCTTGCCCTTATTGCGGGACTCAATATAAATTAAAAGCGGGCGAAGTGATTTCGCATCACTAGTTTTAGTCATTCTGCCCTTCTTTTGTGAACGCCAATTATCCGCAAGACGATACGCTAGCGCTGCTTAAAGCGGGCAAATTACAAGGTTGCACCAGCCTTAAACTGCAGTGTGGTTTAAGCGAATTTCCAGCAGAAATCTTCACGCTGGAAGATACCTTAGAAATTCTGGATTTATCTGGCAATGCGTTAAGTTCGCTGCCAGATGATTTAGATAAACTGCATAAACTGCGGATTTTATTCTGCTCGTCGAATCAATTTACGCATTTACCAGAAGTATTGGGCAAGTGTAAAAATTTAAGCATGATTGGCTTTAAAGCCAATAAAATCAAGCAAATATCTGAAAGCGCAATCCCTACCCAAGCCCTGCGCTGGCTTATTTTAACGGATAACGCGCTGACCAAATTGCCCAATATTGTTGGCGATTGTCAGCAGATGCAAAAACTGATGCTGGCTGGCAATCAGTTAAAAGAGCTGCCTGAAAATTTAGCCAACTGTAAAAAACTTGAGCTATTAAGAATTTCAGCAAACCAGCTTGAATCGTTGCCTGAATGGCTATTTAGCTTGCCTAAACTTAGTTGGCTGGCTTATGCCGGCAATCCATTTAGTGATGAAATTGAACATAAACGCATCGCCAAACAGCCCATAAGCCAAATTAGTTGGGCAGATTTAACGTTACAGCAGCAATTAGGCGAAGGCGCTTCTGGCTTGATTTACAAGGCGCTTTGGCAGAAGGATGCGCTTAAAAACAAAGCCGTAGCCGTCAAAATGTTTAAAGCCGATTTAACCAGCGATGGCCTGCCGCGTTGTGAAGTGCATGCGACCGCCTTGGCTGGCCAACACCCAAATTTATTGGGCTTAGAAGGCATTATCAGTCAGCATCCACAGGCTGTGCAGGGCATGGTAATGCCATTAATGCGCGCCGATTTAACCGTGCTGGCAAACCCGCCCAGCTTTGAATCGTGTAGCCGTGATGTGTATGCCGCCAACACGCAATTTAGTTTGGATAAGGTATTAAATATTTCGCATTCAATTGCTTCTGTGGTTGCTCATTTACATGCGCAAGGCTTAACGCATGGCGATTTGTATGCGCACAATATACTCACTAATAATAATGATATTGTATTAAGCGATTTTGGCGGTGCATCGTTTTTGCCTGTAAATAACCTAGCTCAGTCGCTTAATCTGCAAGGCATTGAATCGCATGCTTTTGCCTGCTTGTTAGAAGAATTATTAACGCACTGCAATGCTGACAATGACACAACTAAAGCGCTGTGGGCACTTCAAGCAGAATGCGCGCAAACAACTATTGCAAACAGGCCTTTATTTAATGCCATTGAAGAACAATTAAACACACTAAAGCTAGCGCATTTAGCGCAAATTACTACAAACGCTTAACGTCAACAGGCTGACCCCACAATTGGCTAATCACTTGTTTGGCATTTTCTGCTTCGCTATTAGTATAAAAAGTAACCGTTGATTTCTCATTAACACTATTCAACAAATCCAGCTCTTGTAAGCGTTTTTGCAAATACTTGGCCACCGCCGCACCGGTATCAATCAAGGCCACATCTGCGCCCACTACTCGCTCAATTAAAGGTCGCACAAACGGGTAATGCGTGCAGCCTAAAACAATGGTATCAGCACCTTCATCAATCAAGGGTTTGCAATATTGTTGAATCAATTGCAGCGTATTTTGGCTATCTAACTCGCCACGCTCTACGCATTCCACCAAGCCTACGCAAGCTTGCGTCACCACTTCTACATTGCGGCCGTAATTTTCTAGCAGCGCGGCAAATTGCGCGCTTTTAAGGGTGCCTACCGTTGCCAGTACGCCAATAATGCCGTTTTTGCTGGCTTCAGCCGCTGGTTTTACCGCTGGCTCCATGCCAATAATCGGGATAATAAAGTCGGGTAAATCGTACTTTGCACGCATGGCGTCAATTGCCGCGGCGGTGGCGGTGTTGCAAGCAACCACTAAGGCTTTGGCGTTTTGGGCGATTAAAAAATCGGCAATTTCAAAGCAACGTGCGGTAATTTCGGCGGGCGTTCTGCTGCCGTAAGGCGCGTATTTGCTATCGGCTACATACAGTAAATTTTCATGCGGCAGCAAGGTGTGAATGTGCTTAAGCACGCTAATGCCGCCAACGCCAGAATCAAACACGCCAATTGGATGGTGATTTTTTATTATCATGCTTTAATTTTAAACGCTAATTCTGTTAATTCAAATACAACTTAAAGCTGACATTCTTAGCCTAAGTTTTAAATAGGCGAATAATCCAGTATTTATGTCAGAAAAGCTGGATTGTTCGCCACGCTCAGAATGACGATTGTTTTAAGTTTATCGGCGTAAATAAGCTAAAATATCGAATTAGACAGGGGTAATAATGGCAAATAGGCTTAGCAAAATTTACACGCGCACAGGTGACATGGGCACCACAGGCTTGGGTAACGGCACGCGCGTGGCAAAAGACAGTTTGCGCGTAGTGGCAATGGGCGATGTAGATGAGTTAAATTCGGTGCTTGGATTATTGTTAACTGAACCTGTTTCGGCCAAGATTCGCGATTGTTTAACCGGTATTCAGCATGATTTATTTAATATGGGCGGCGAAATTTGCATGCCTGGATACGATTTAATTAAACCTGAACGTGTAACCGCGTTAGAAACCATTTTAGATGAATGGAATGACACGCTGCCAGCGCTAAAAGAATTTATTTTGCCCGGCGGTAGCCGTGCCGCCGCGTATTGCCATTTGGCTAGAACCGTTTGCAGGCGCGCCGAGCGCCAATTGCATATGCTAAATTCACACGAAAAAATCACGGAAATTTCGTTACAATATATCAATCGCTTATCGGATTTATTATTTGTGCTGTGCCGCATTTTAAATGTAGAAGCGGGCATGCCTGATGTGTTGTGGAAAAATGAGTTTAAAAAATAAACGAAATGATTAAACCAAGATGATAAAAAAGTTCTTGCAAAAGGTATTCAGCAAAAGAACCAAAGCCACGGTTGCGATTAACCAAGCCGATAGCTTTGATACCAGTATGGCGAAGAAAATCACCGCCAAAACGCATAAAATTGATAAAAGCTTAATCAGCCAAGCGGCGCTAAAAACCTGCGATGGCTTGCAAAAAGCCGGATTTGAAGCGTTTATTGTGGGCGGTGCCGTGCGCGATTTGTTGTTAAATTTCAAACCAAAAGATTTTGACATCGCCACCAACGCCACGCCAGAAGAAGTGAATCGCGTATTTCGCCGTTCGCGCATTATTGGCAGGCGCTTTCGTTTAGTGCATGTGTTGTGGGGGCAAGAAACGATTGAAGTTTCCACCTTTCGCGGCCATCATCAAAGTGAAGGCGATGCTAAAACCAACGATAGCGGACGCATTTTGCGCGATAATATTTTTGGCAGTGTTGAAGAAGACGCCGCGCGACGGGACTTTACCGCCAATGCTTTGTATTACAACCCTGCCAATGAAGATGTGCTGGATTTTCACAATGGCGTAGCCGATATTAAAGCTAATTTATTGCGCATGATTGGCGACCCGCTTACGCGCTACCAAGAAGATCCTGTGCGCATGTTGCGCGCGGTGCGTTTATCAGCAAAATTGGGTTTAAAAATCGATGCGGCCACGCAAGCGCCAATCGCCAAGAACGCCAATTTGTTGCAAGACGTGCCGCCTAGCCGCTTGTTTGATGAAATGTTAAAGCTATTTTTATCTGGCCACGCGATTGAAAGTATTAATGTGTTACGCGCGCAGCATTTGCATCATGGCTTGTTGCCCATGCTAGACGTGGTGTTAGAGCAACCAATGGGCGAAAAATTCGTCATGCTGGCGCTTAAAAATACTGATGATCGCATTTTGGCGGGAAAATCGGCCAACCCTAGCTTTTTATTCGCCTGCCTGCTGTGGCATGAGGTATTAGCCGCTTGGCAAACGTATCAAGACCAAGGCGAAAGCATTATCCCAGCACTACACATGGCGATGAATGAAGTGATTGCCACGCAAGCCGAAAAGCTGGCGATTCATAATCGCTTTACCGCCACCATGAAAGAAATTTGGGGCTTACAGCCGCGTTTTGAGCAGCGAGCAGGCAAGCGCCCGTTTGGCATTTTAGAGCACCCACGTTACCGCGCAGGTTATGATTTCTTGCTACTAAGGTGTGATTCTGGCGAAATAGAGGCTGAATTGGGCACTTGGTGGACAGCGTTTGCAGAGGCCAAACCCGATGAACGCGCCAACATGCTATTGCCAGATACATCACCAAAAAAACGCCGCAAACGCAGCCGTAAAAAACCGGCAACTAGCGATAAAGCCATTTTGGGGTCGATTGATTAATGCCTGCAATGTACAGCCATATTGCGTACATAGCATTGGGCAGCAACCTGCAAGACCCAGTTACACAAGTCAATAATGCGTTTTCGCGCTTAGATAATCTACCTAAAACCAATGTGGTAAAAGCCTCCAGCCTGTATGTCACCGAGCCTTTGGGTTATGACCCTGAATTATTAAAAACCGTACCCGATTTTATTAACGCGGTGGCCGAAGTTAGCACCGATTTAAGCCCGCTGGAATTGTTAGATGCCATATTAGGTATAGAAAATGAAGCGGGTCGCAAACGGCCCTACGCCAACGCACCGCGCGTATTAGATTGCGACTTATTGCTATACGATGACGTTGAAATGAGCACCGAAAAGCTGACATTACCGCATCCACGCATGCATTTGCGCAGCTTTGTGCTATTGCCTTTGGCCGAAATTGCACCAAAATTAAGCTTACCAAATTTAACATTACCCGATGGTATCAATGTTGTAGAATTCGTTAAGAGTTACTTAAATCAAGGTATTAAAAAGTTATAAAACTCATATTTTTAAATGATACAAGGCGCGCGCCAAAAATTGGACGACGCATATGAGTGATATGTTAGGAGAATTTTTTGAAGCAGCAACGCCGTATAATGACGAAACATGAGTTTTAACATGAGTATTTTTAACAAATTCCCCTACATTGTCGTTGAAGGCCCGATTGGCAGCGGCAAAACCACATTAGCCAGATTGTTGGCCGATAAATTTTCGGTGCAATTATTAAGCGAAAAAGCCGAAGATAATCCATTTTTATCGCGTTTTTATCAAGATGCGCAACGTTATGCCTTGCCAACGCAGCTGTTTTTCTTGTTTCAACGTTCACGCCAAATTGCCGATATGTCGCAACGCGATATGTTTTCGGCACCAACGGTGGCGGATTTTTTCTTAGAAAAAGATCCGCTTTTTGCACGGCTTAATCTGGATGATGAAGAATATGCGCTGTATCACCAAATTTACACGCATCTGCAACTAAAGTCGCCCAAACCGGATTTGGTGATTTATCTGCAAACGCCGATTGATGAGCTGGCCGAGCGTATTGAAGAACGCAATATTAGCTATGAACAAGAAATTCCGCTTGAATATATTGAGCGTCTTGCGGATGCTTATAGCGAGTTTTTTCACACCTACGATACATCGCCTGTGTTGATTGTTAACAATGAAAAACTGAATATCATCAAAGACGAAAGCGCGCTTAATTTGCTGGTAGATAGAATTATGCAGATTAAAAGTAGCCGTGAATATTTCAATCCAAATTTCGATTAACACGCGTAGCTAACCTGCACCTCGCCTGCACCAAAAGTTAGGCCCAAATGGGCTATTGTTTCATTTTAGCGTTAAGTAGATGATGACTTACCCGCTATTCAAATAGCCCAAAATAGGTAGGTAAGTTGAAACATTTAGTCATTTCTGTTGGTTTGTTTTTAGTGTCAAGTTTGGCTAGTGCTAATCTTGTGCCACACACTATTAACCAGCCTGCACATCTACAAAGCATCAGCTTAATGGCCGCTAATAGCTTATCTGGCTACACCTTAAGCCCGCTTGCTGACACTAAATCGACCTATCAAAAACCGACTAAAACAGAAGCCATTTATTCCACTTTATTTGAGTTTTCATCGCACATTAATCAAGCCATAGATCAAACTGGTTTAAGTGTGTATTGGAATCACTCAATAATTAGCACGTTTGTTAGCGCCGCCCAATCACAACAGCATTGGGCTAACACAAATATTGCAGAGGATAGCGAGCTATCAGGGCTTGTGGCCAATAGTTTAAATGATGATTACGTGGCGACTAAAAACGCCGATAAACGCATTAATGAAGTACCCTTACCTGCCGCTATTTGGTTGTTCTCATCTGCCATTATGTTGTTTGGTTTTGCGCGCCGCGGCACGGTTTAAGTACCAGCACTATTTAAACACCTGCAAGTTAATTGCCAGCAAGTCTCTCAATTTAGTCATTTAAATCCCTCACGCCAGCTTGCTGGTGCGTAGCCAATTTTAAGATTGCTCACAACATCAAAACCATTTCATTGTAAAATGGGCTTATGTTGCTATCTCAATTAAATCAAAAAGTACAAGCGGGCGAGAAAATTGCCATGCTTACCTGTTATGACGCCACTTTTGCCAAGCTAATGCAAGAAGCTGGTGTGGATATTTTATTGGTGGGCGATTCTTTAGGTATGGTGTTGCATGGCGCTGAAAATACGCTAAATGTGAGCATGCACCACATGACTTATCACACCAAAAGCGTGGCCGCTGGCGCGCCAAACACCTTTATTATTGCCGATATGCCGCTTGGTAGCTATGAGCATGACGCAGAAGCCGCCTACAAAAACGCGGAATGGCTGATTAAATCTGGCGCGCATATGGTGAAATTTGAAGGTGGCGGCGATAAAGCCAAAACCGCGCAATATTTGGTAGAGCGCGGCATTCCGGTTTGTGCGCATTTGGGTTTTACACCGCAATCGGTTAATCAGCTTGGTGGCTATAAAATTCAAGGCAAAACCGTTGAAGGGGCGGCAAAAATTATGCAAGACGCCATCGCCATGGCCAATGCGGGTGCTAGTTTTATTTTGCTAGAAATGGTGCCAGCCAGCTTAGCCAAAAGTATTACAGAGGCGTTAAAAGTGCCTACCATTGGCATTGGTGCTGGCGTGGATTGCAGCGGCCAAGTATTGGTTTTGCAAGACTTAATAGGCATTTACACTGGCCCAAGTGCAAAAAACCCAGCCGATTTTAAATCGCCACGTTTTGTGCGAAATTTTTTAAAAGATACCAATAGCGTGCAAAGTGCCGTCGCCGCTTATGTTGTGGCCGTTAAAAATAAAACCTTCCCTGCCTTAGAGCACAGTTACTAAGCCATTACCCAAGCATTATGCAAATTATTAATACGGCCGCCGAATTAAGGCAGGCGCTTAACCATTCCGCTAAACAAGCCAATATTGGTTTTGTGCCCACAATGGGCAACTTGCATGCGGGGCATATTCATTTGGTGAATTTGGCCAAACAGCAGTGTAATTGCGTGGTGGTGAGTATTTTTGTTAATCCGCTGCAATTTGGCGCGAATGAAGATTTAGCCAATTATCCGCGTACCTTAGAAGCCGATTGCGAAAAGCTAAAAGCGGCTGGCTGCGATATTGTATTTACGCCAACAGTGGGTGAAATGTATCCGCAGATGACGCAAAGCGCGGCTGGTATTCAACTTAACCAAAGTATGACGATTGAGCCGCCAGATATGGCTAATGATTTATGTGGCGCTAGCCGCCCAGGCCATTTTGCGGGTGTGGCCACTGTGGTGGCAAAGCTGTTTAATATTGTGCAGCCGCAAACGGCTTTTTTTGGCAAAAAAGATTTTCAGCAATTATTTATTATTCGCGAATTAGTGCAACAGTTTAATTATCCGATTCAAATTGTGGCTGGCGAAACCGTGCGCGAAACCAGTGGTTTGGCGTTAAGCTCACGCAACGGTTATTTATCTGCCGCGCAAAAGCAGCAAGCGGCGGTGCTAAATGAAACCTTGCATGAAATTGCATTGGCCATTCAAACACAAAATGCTGATTTTGAATCGCTAGAAAATGTGGCTAAAACCAAGCTAAACCTGCATGGTTGGCAGGTAGATTACGTCACTGTGCGCAATGCGCTTAACTTGCAGCCTGCTACTCAAGCTGACCAACATTTGGTGATATTGGCAGCGGCTAAAATCGGCAACACGCGATTAATCGATAATATTGAATTAAGTCTTTAAATTAAGCCAAATACGCAAACATTTTTGCGATAAGTAATTGAAAAGACTATAATACGCGTCCATTTTGGAGAAACACCTATCCATGCAAAGAACCATGCTTAAATCAAAACTGCACCGCGTACATGTGACTCATAGCGAGTTACATTATGAAGGCAGTTGTGCGATTGATGAGGCGCTGTTGGAAGCCGCCGATATAAAAGAATACGAACAAATCAATATTTACAACGTGACTAACGGTGAGCGTTTTAGCACATATGCCATTCGCGCCGATCGTCATTCTGGCATTATTTCAGTCAATGGCGCTGCCGCACATAAGGCGCACCCAAAAGATATTATTATTATCGCCAGTTATGCGCATTACACCGCATTAGAGTTGCAGCAATATGCGCCGCAACTGGTGTATGTAGATGCTAATAACCGCATTTCAAATCAATCAAACGCAATTCCAGCACAGGCGGCATAATGACAGTTCAAACAGAAGCAAATTATCTAGACACCATGAAACAAGCCGTTATTGACGCGCTTGAAGACATTAAAGGCTTTGATATTGCCGTGATGGATGTGCGTAAACTCACTAACATGACCAGCTATATGATTGTTGCCAGCGCCACATCAAGCCGCCAAGCAAAAGCCATGGGCGACAATGTGCGCGAAAAGCTGAAAGAAAAAGGCTATGCCATTCGTGGTACTGAAGGCGAAAAAGAAGGCGAATGGGTTTTAGTGGATTTAAACGATATGGTTGTGCATATTATGATTCCAGCCACGCGCGCCTATTATAATTTAGAGCAACTGTGGGGCGATGCAGAAGCGCGTCGCGGCCATATCAAACCCGCTTAGTTTTAAAATCCAAACTCAACTGTCATAATCGCCAGCATGAAACTGCGCATTATTTCAGTTGGTCACAAAATGCCAAGCTGGGTAGAATCCGCTTGCAGTGAATACACCAAGCGCATGCCGCGCGAAGCCACGGTTGAAATTGTTGAAATCAAACCCGAAAAGCGCGCGGCTGGCAATAGCACCGATAATATCCAACTGATTGAAGCTAAACGCATTTTAGAGGCGGTTGGCCGCGATTATTTAATTGCTTTAGATGAACGCGGCAATGAAGTCACTACTTTGCAATTGGCTGAACGATTTTCTACTTGGCTAGCTGGCAGCACAACCAATGGCCGCGATATTGCACTGGTTATTGGAGGCGCAGATGGCTTGCACAGCACAGTCAAGCATAAAGCCGATTGGCTGTGGGGCTTATCTAAACTCACGTTGCCGCACGCCATGGTGCGCATTATCTTGGCAGAACAACTATACCGCGCTTACTCCGTCACCCAAAATCACCCTTATCACCGCGAATAATCGCTCATTAATGACTGGCACGCTAAATGCTTTATATACAATATAAGCATATAGAAGTGCATTTTTATTGCTAAAACGCCCCACAAGGGTGAAATGCGTCCGTTTTAGCACCTTTATGAGTCAGCATTTAAGATTAAGGATTGATGATGGATAGCAATGGCTTAGTTTTATTATCAAAGTTTTCAGTATCGGCAAGGCGATTAATTGGCTCTGTAAACCCCGCCAAGCTGATAAAAGATAGCGAATATAGCGCAGAAGTGTTTCAAAAAGCCTTTGAATTGGGCGATGAAGAGCTGATTATGTTGGCGCTTGAAGTGCAGACCATGCTTGGATTACTCAACGCTACCGCACCTGCCGCCAGCACGGCCAAAGTAGCGCCGATAAAAGCGGCGGCGGTTGAAGAGAAAAAATATATGTTTGGCGCAAGAAGCTAGGCAAATATCATATTAGCCATAAGCTGTATTTATATTTCTAAGCGCGCTCATAAACTTTAAGGTTTTGTTAAACTAGACAGCTCATTTCTGGTCTGTCTCTGCATGACACATTCAAACTCCTTTCATTCCGAATTTTCTTATAACAAATCATTAGTCTGGTTTAGACGCGATTTGCGCGACTTTGACCACGCCGCGCTGTACCACGCGCTTAAATCATCGCAGCAAGTATTTTGCGTGTTTGTTTTTGATACCCAAATTTTAGATTTACTCACCAACAAAGCGGATAGGCGCGTTGAGTTTATTTGGGAAAGCGTGAAAGAGTTAAAAACCGCTTTGCAAAAAAATGGTGGCGATTTAATGGTTAAATACGGCCTTGCGCGCCAAATCATTCCGCAACTAGCTTCAGAGTTTCAAGTAAATGCGGTTTTTACCAATCGCGATTATGAACCCAGCGCCCTGCAGCGCGATGAAAATGTGGCCGCCGATTTAGCTAAAAGCGAGATTGAATTTCACCATTTTAAAGACCAAGTGATTGTTGAAAAAGACGAAGTTTTAAGCTTAAGTAATAAGCCCTACTCTGTGTTTTCGCCTTATCGCAACGCGGCATTAAAAAAATTAAACGACTTTTATTTAAAGCCCTACCCTGTTGATAGCTATATTCAGCATTTAGCCAAATTGCCACCCAGCGAATTAATCAGCCTAGAAGCCATGGGTTTTGAGCGCACCAATTTAAGTGAAATGCGCTTGCCCACAGGCATGAGCGGCGGTGCTGCACTATTTGAAGACTTTGAAAACCGCATGCATCAATACCAAGAGGCGCGCAATTTTCCGGCCGTTAAAGGCGTTTCTTACCTTTCTGTGCATTTGCGTTTTGGCACGGTTTCTATCCGCCATTTGGCAAGAGCCGCTAAAAATATGGCCAACGCAGGCGCCGACACTTGGCTTAATGAGCTAATTTGGCGCGATTTTTACGTTCAAATTTTGCATCACAACCCGCAAGTAGCGTTAGGCAGATCATTTAAGCCAGACTTTGAAAACCTAGCTTTTCCTAACGATGAGCGACTATTTAAAGCTTGGTGTGAAGGCAAAACCGGCTACCCATTAGTCGATGCAGCGATGCGCCAAATTAATACGACTGGCTTTATGCATAACCGTTTGCGCATGGTGGCGGCTAGCTTTTTAGTGAAAGACTTATTAATTGATTGGCGTTGGGGTGAACGTTATTTTGCAGAGCACTTAATTGATTTTGATTTTTCGGCCAATAATGGTGGCTGGCAATGGGCCGCCAGCACAGGCTGCGATGCGCAACCGTGGTTTAGAATCTTTAACCCCATCACCCAAAGTGAGAAATTTGACGCAAGCGGCAAGTTTATTCGCAAATATGTGACCGAATTAAGCAAGTGCACTGACAAAGAAATACACGCACCGTGGTTAATTTCATCTATTCGGCAGCAATCTATAGGGTTAATAATAGGTAAAGATTACCCAGCACCCATTGTTGATCATGCCACACAGCGAGTGCTGGCCTTGAGTTTGTACAAATCGAGCCAACCCAATAAAGAAGAACTGGATATAGAGGCATAGTTATTGCTTTTAATTTATAGGCGATTAATTTCAACGCAAATAGTGCCGCGTTGTTTTTACATCACTTTTACACATATCCAAAACGGTAATACTTTTATCAGTAGACAACGCATGCGGCGTCCGCCATAATGGTGCTGTAAATTTTGGTAAAAAATGTACTTAAAAATAACGAATATCGCCAATTTAAATAAGTGAATATAACAATGCATTCAAAACTATATACAATTTTCTTAAGCTGCCTGCTAGCAATTTTAGTAACAGGCTGCGCCACCACCAATAAAGACCCGTTAGAAGGCATTAACCGCGGTGTTTATAAATTTAACGATGTGGCTGACAGAGCCGTGTTAAAACCAGTGGCTACGGCTTATAAAACAGTTGCGCCAACATTTGTGCGCAAAGGCTTTAATAATTTCTTTAATAATTTAGGCGCCATTACAACCGTGCTTAATGATTTATTGCAGTTTAAATTTGCGCATGCATTTACCGATGCTGGCCGCTTTGTGATTAACTCTACTTTTGGTTTAGCTGGCTTTATTGATGTAGCTGGTATGGATAATATTCCAAATCGCAAAGAAGATTTTGGTCAAACCTTAGGTTACTGGGGCGTTGGCAATGGTGCTTATCTAGTGTTGCCTCTACTAGGCCCAAGCACTTTACGTGATGCGACTGGCTTTGCGGTAGATAGCATGACCACAGACCCAATTACTTACACGCACAACATTGGTGAAATTCGCTTGCATAACCAATTGCGTACCGCGCAGTTAATTGATAAGAGAACTGAGTTGCTTGATGCGGGTGACTTAGTTGATAACGCTTCATTAGACCCTTACTCATTTATGCGTGATGCCTATTTGCAACGCCGAGCAAGCTTGGTTGTGGATGGCGCTGTTAGCAATAAACCAGCCGATGATGGCTTTGAGCCTGCAGATGAAGATAAATAGAACTTGATAAATAAAACTTCATAAATAAAGCATAAATAAACGCTGATTTAACTAGCGCTTAACAAAAAAGCCCTTCAATTTGAAGGGCTTTTTATTGGCTGAAACAAATGTGCGCTGACAAATTACTCAGCAGAATCGCCAGTTGCCACCATCATTTGCTCAATCAAAATAGAGCCAGTCAGTTTTGAGCTATTTTTAATTACATCAGTACCAATAGCTGTAATCTGGTTCAGCATGTCTTTCATATTACCTGCAATGGTAATTTCTTCAACTGGGTAAGCAATTACGCCGTTTTCTACCCAAAAACCTGCCGCACCGCGCGAATAATCGCCTGTTACCATGTTTAAACCATGGCCTAGCACTTCGGTTACCAGCAAACCTGTGCCCATTAATTGCAGCAACTCAGCAAAGTTTTGCCCTGTGGATTGCACAATTAAATTGTGGCTGCCACCCGCATTGCCGGTGCTTTGCATGCCCAATTTACGGGCAGAATAGCTAGATAACATATAACCTTGCAAAACACCGTTTTCGACCAACTGACGCGCATGCGTAGCCACGCCTTCACTATCAAATGGGCTGCTGGCAACGCCTTTTTTAACATGCGGATCTTCGGTAATATTTAAAAAAGTTGACGCTACTTTTTTGCCTAAACTATCCAACAAGAATGACGATTTACGGTACAAACTGCCGCCCGAAATCGCGCCAATTAAAGATGAAATTAATCCTGAAGCCAATGGCGCCTCAAATAAAACAGGGTATTGCCCAGTTTGAATGGTGCGCGCGCCCAAGCGCCTAATGCTGCGCTGACCCGCCAAATGGCCCACATAGCTGGCAGAATCCATGTCTTTACAATCGCGCGCGCTGGTGTACCAATAGTCGCGCTGCATATTGCCGTTATCTTCTGCAATGACCGAACAGCTAATGCTATGACGAGAGCTGGCGTAGCCGCCCACAAAACCATGGCTATTGGCATAGGCAAATATGCTTTCAGCGATGGATACGCCTGCGCCTTCTGAATTGGTGATGCGTGCTTTATCTACATCAAGCGCGGCCGCTTCACAGGTTTTGGCAATCTCAAGCGCTTCGTCTACACTTAATTGCCAGGGATGATATAAATCTAAATCGGGCAGATTAGTGGCCATTAAATTGGCATCGGCTAAGCCGCAAAATGGGTCTTTTGCGGTGTATTTGGCAATATTACAAGCCGCTTCAACCGTGTCTTTAAGCGCTTGCGGGCTTAAATCAGAGCTGCTGGCATGGCCTTTTTGTTCGCCAAAATAAACGGTAACCGAAATGCCTTTATCGCGGTTATATTCAATATTTTCAGTCTCACCCAAGCGCACCGATACGTTTTGGCCTGTGCCAAAACTCACTTCGGTTTCCGCTGAAGAGGCGCCTGCAAGCTTGGCGGTTTTAAGCACATCTTGCGTGATTTGCTGTAATTGTTCTAGATTAATTGTAGCGTCCATTATGGGGTTTGATTAATTCAAATGACTAAAACTGTTATCATACCGTAGCCAACATAAAAGCCACTAGAAACCCACCACCGTGACCGAAAAAAACTACTCAATAGATCCAGATGCTGATTTACCGATCAGTAAAACCAAGCTAAAAGCCGAAGCAGACGCGCAACAGGCCATTGGCAAAAAGTTAATCGATTTATCTAAAGATAAATTAATTAAACTTAATTTGCCCGAAACCTTATTTGATGCGGTGATGGAAGCCAAGCGCTTAACGGCCAACGGCGCCGTGCGCAGGCAATTGCAATATTTGGGCCGCTTAATGCGCGATGTAGATAGCGTGCCAATTGTTGAGCAGCTACAAGCTTGGGAAGGCAAAAACACCCAGGAAAATGCGCGATTCCATATTATGGAACGCTGGCGCAGCCGTTTAATTGCCGAGCCAGATGCTTTGCAAGAGTTTTACAGCAAATTTCCGACAGCTGATATTCAACAGTTACGCACTTTAATTCGAAACGCGCAACGTGAAGAAGCCGCGCAAAAGCCACCAAAAAGTAGCCGCGAATTATTTAAATTAATCCGCGAATTAAGTGAAGCCGAAAACGTAGAATCATCAAACGCAGAATTACCAAACTCAGATTTACCAAGTGAAGATGAATAAACGCGTTCTGGCGGCTTTTTTTAGCGCACTGCTTCTGTGGTTATTTCAAGCATCGGCTTGGGCTGCCAATACAGGCGCCGATACTAACGCCGATACTAGCCGTTTTGATTTAACCAATCACTGGATAGGTTTTGCCGCCATTGCGATTTTTGTGATTGCTTATATGGCCGTCATCGCAGAAGAATTTATTCACCTGCCTAAATCCAAACCGGTGATGTTGGCTGCTGGCGTTATTTGGGCGGGCATTGCTTGGTATTACCAGGCGCATGGCGTGCCACATGCAGCCGAAATCGCTTTGCGGCATAATTTATTAGAATACGCCGAGCTGATGCTGTTTTTAATTGTCGCCATGACCTTTATAAATGCGCTGGATGAACGCCATGTGTTTGAAGCGTTACGCACATGGTTGATTCGCAAAGGCCTTAGCTACCGCGCGCTATTTTGGGTGACCGGCGGCTTGGCATTTATTATTTCGCCCATTGCCGATAATCTCACCACGGTTTTGTTAATGTCATCGGTAGTGCTGGCAGTTGGCGGCAGCAATAAAGCGTTTGTCTTGCTGGCTTGCATTAATTTAGTAGTGGCCGCCAACGCAGGCGGCTCTTTCAGCCCATTTGGCGACATTACCACTTTAATGGTTTGGCAAAAAAACATTCAAACATTTAATGGCACGGTTAATTTCTGGTCCTTTTTTAATTTATTTCTGCCTGCTTTAGTCAATTGGATTGTGCCTGCGGCGCTGATGCATTTTTCTGTGCCCAAACAAAAACCCAAAGGTGTGAGCAAACAATTACCAATGAAGCGCGGCGCTAGCATGATGATTGCACTTTTTGTCATTACCATCGCCATGGCTGTTACGTTTCACCAATTTTTGCATTTACCGCCGGTAATGGGCATGTTAACTGGCTTAAGTTTGCTGATGTTTTATAGCTATTATTTAAAAATGACCGGTGAGCACACTAAATTTGACGACGATATGGAAGACATCAACAACCCTGTGCCTTTTGATATTTTTAGAAAAATCGCCAGAACCGAATGGGACACGCTGTTTTTCTTTTACGGCGTGATTATGTGCGTGGGTGGTTTGGGCTTTATTGGCTACTTAACCGTATTATCACAAGCCATGTATATTGGTTTGGGCGCCACCACTACCAATATTGCCATCGGCGTAATTTCGGCCTTAATCGATAACATTCCTGTGATGTTTGCTGTTTTAAGCATGATGCCAGATATGTCGGTTGGGCAATGGTTGCTGGTAACATTAACGGCAGGCGTTGGCGGTTCGCTGCTGTCTATTGGCTCCGCGGCTGGCGTAGCGTTAATGGGTCAGGCAAAGGGCGCTTATACGTTTTTTGGCCACTTAAAATGGCTGCCCGCCATTGCAATTGGTTATGCCGCAAGTATCGCTACGCATTTATACATTAATAGCCATTTGTTTTAACCGTATTGGCTTATAAAAAAAGGCACTGGCTTATCAACCAGTGCTTTTTTTATATCAATATTAATGCTTAGTTTCGGCTATTTACCAGCGCTTTGGTTGTGCTTTTTTCACCATTGCGCTCAAATTCCAGCGCTACTTCTTTACCTTGATGCTGACGCACCATAGTGGATAATTCTTCTGGCTTACTAAGTGAATTTCCGGCTAATTTTAATAAGGTATCGCCGCGCACTAAGCCTGCTTTGGCCGCTGGCGAATCTTTAATCACGGCAATTACTTTTAAGCCTTCTACTTCAGTGGCTTTTTCGGCCTCTTGCGATTCTTTTTTAGCTAACTTAATCACATGCACCCCCAATAACGGCGCTGGCAATTTTGCCCAGTAGCTGGCGTAATATTTGTAATTAGTCGGCTCTTGCTCTAAATCTTTTTCAGTCAGCTCCCTGCCCGCTTTAGCCGCTTCTTTAATCATTTGCATTTTGCTGCCAGCTGTTTTGGCTGATCCGTATTTGCTGTATACCAGCACAGTATCGGCTTTTAAAGTTTTGGCGTATTGCAACGCTTGCTCTGCTGGCACATCGCCTGCGGTAAAACCAGATGAACCAATCATGTCATAGCCGCTTTCTAGCATGCTAATGTCGTCATCTTCTTTATGATTACTGACAAACATTTTGGTATCAGGATTGGCCTGCAACGATTTTAGGTTGCTGCTGTTTTGCGGCTTGTAACTTTTTTCATACCAGTTTTCGGCGGCTTGCAATTGCATAGCGGCAAATAAAACGCCCGCAGCAAATAAACCCAACAACATCATTTTTGGTTTTAGTGTTTTGTTTTCGGTAGTAATTGCATGCGATTGGCTTAAACGCGCCAACACTTTTGCATCTCTTGCTGTTTTTATCATTGAATGATTGGTCAAACCCGCCATGAAATAATCCTTTACGATTGAAAATGCTATTATTAGCGTATCTCCGCGCATTTATTTTACACGCAATATTAAAGACAAGCAGATGGCAAAACAATTCATTAAAATTGGTTTAGTTTCCACCAGTGATAGAGCATCCAGTGGCATTTATGCCGATAAAGGCATTCCCAGCTTGCAAGATTGGCTGAATGCGGCGCTGATTACGCCGATTGAATATCACACGTGTTTGGTGGCCGATGAGCAAGAAGACATTGAGCAAACACTGATTGATTTGGTGGATTATCAAGGTTGCCATTTGATTTTAACCACAGGTGGCACAGGCCCAGCCGCGCGCGATGTAACGCCAGAAGCCACATTAAACGTAGCCGATAAAATCATGCCGGGCTTTGGTGAGCAAATGCGCCAAATTAGCCTTAATTTTGTGCCAACTGCCATTTTATCCAGACAAGTGGCGGTGATTCGCAAACAATGTTTAATCATCAATTTGCCAGGCCAGCCAAAAGCCATCGCGCAAACTTTACAAGGCCTTAAAGACGATAGCGGCAATGTAAAAGTGCATGGTATATTCGCCGCCGTGCCGTATTGCCTAGATTTATTGGCAACGGAAGAATCACCCATGCCGTATTTAGAAACCCATCAGCACATCGTCAGCGCATTTCGCCCCGCATCTGCTGTTAAACCTAATTAATCAAAGAATTCATGTTTCACTTTATATCTACTACCTATGCAAAAAAATGGGCCGTTATTGCTTTTTGGGTCGCGCTTATTGTCATCAGCATTTTGATGTTTGTGCCCGGCAAACCGCCTAAAAACACAGGCTTTATGCACTGGGATAAAATTCAACATGCCTTGGTTTTTATGTTATTAATTAAGCTGGCTTGGGCGGCTTACCCGCATAAAAAAATGCTTAGCGCTGTCTTAATGGTCATTTTTGGCGCGGTCATTGAAATATTACAAGGCGCACTCACCACAACGCGCATGGGCTCAACTGGCGATTGGATTGCCGATATAGTCGGCATTATGCTGGGCATGAGCATTTGCGCACTATTAATTTCAAATAAGTACTTTCAAACAAGCCGCTAAAACAAATTAGCCAATGACGCCAGAATTTAACCTTATTGATGAATTTTTTAAGCGCCCCACCGCGCAAACCGATTTAAGCGTTGGCGACGATGCGGCTTTAATTTCAATCGCTAATGGCATGCAACTAGCTGTTTCGGCCGATATGCTGGTAGCAGGCACTCACTTTTTTGCCGATTGCGATGCTTACAAGCTAGGTTGGAAATCGCTAGCGGTGAATATTTCGGATATGGCCGCCATGGGCGCGCAAGCCAAATGGGCAACATTAGCCATTGCGTTACCCAATATTGATAATGCATGGTTAAGCCAATTTAGCGCTGGATTTTTTGCCTGCGCCAAGCAATTTAATGTGGATTTAATTGGCGGCGACACCACGCGCGGGCCGTTGACTATAAGCGTTCAAATGATGGGTGAAGTACCAATTGGCGAGGCAATTAAACGCAGCGGCGCACAATTAAAGGATGATATTTGGGTGAGTGGCCAGCTTGGTAGCGCGGCGTTAGGGCTGGCTTATCTACAAGGCAATAATGCAATTGGCACATTAAGCGCAGAAGATTTAAACCTATGCTTACAAGCCTTACATGCGCCAATTCCGCGCTCTGAACTTGGTTTAAGCTTGCGCGGTATTGCCACTAGCGGCATAGATATTTCAGATGGTTTATTAGCGGATTTAGGCCATATTTTAAGCGCATCCAATTGCGGCGCAACGCTGGATTTAACGGCGATTCCGTGCATTGACGTTTTAAAAAAATCGCTAGAAAGCCCAGCCACACAAGGCTATATTTTAGCTGGCGGCGATGATTATGAGCTGTGTTTTACCGCACCAAAATCCGCGCGCGACAGTATTTTAGCCATCAGCAAGCAGATTAATTGCCAACTAAGCATGATTGGTGAAATTGATGCTGGCAATGACTTAAAAGTAATGTTCAACAATCAACATCTAAGCATCTCAAAAAAAGGTTTTGATCATTTTGGCTAATCATAACCAGCCCAATTTCAAGCTATTAATCGCGCACCCAGCTCATTTTATGTCGTTGGGTTTTGGTAGCGGCTTAGCGCCAAAAGCACCCGGCACATTTGGCACCTTGGTCGGTTTACCCTTATTTTGGCTGATTTCTGGGCTAACGTTTTATGCGCAATTAGGCATTATTACTTTCCTATTTTTGGTGGGCATTTATTGTTGTGATAAAACCGGAAAAGCGCTTGGTGTTAGCGATCATGGCGGCATCGTTTGGGATGAAATTGTCGCCATTATGTTAGTGCTTACTTTCACAACTTTACAATGGCAGTGGTGGTTAATCGCCTTTTTGCTGTTTCGATTATTCGATATTTGGAAGCCCTACCCCATTTGTTATTTTGACGCTAAGCTTAAAAATGGTTTCGGCGTAATGTTTGATGATTTATTGGCCGCTATTTACGCCATTTTAGTGATGAAATTTATTGTATGGCCGCTATCGCAACTTTAGCCACCGAACTTGGCGCAACACTTAAAGCACGCGGCTTTATGTTAGCGTTGGCAGAATCGTGCACTGGCGGCATGGCGGCGCAAGCCGTTACCAGCATTGCAGGCAGCTCCGCTTGGTTTGACCGCGGCTTTGTAAGCTATAGCAACCAAGCCAAAGTAGATATGTTAGGCGTTAGAAATCAAACCTTAATACAATTTGGCGCTGTAAGCGAACAAACGGCCGCTGAAATGGCGCATGGCGCACTAAAATTCAGCCTTGCGCAAATTAGCGCCAGCATTACGGGTATTGCAGGGCCAGATGGCGGCACGGCAGAAAAACCCGTGGGCACGGTTTGTTTTGGTTTTGCGTTAAAAAACAGCATTAAAACCAGCACACAGTATTTTAATGGCTCACGCGAATCCGTTGGCCAGCAAGCAACTATCTACGCAATCACCCAATTATTAGAATTAATGCGCGCCGCTTAAATTGCATGCAATTTAACGGTGACCGCGATGATGGCCGTGGCCACGGTGGCCGTTATTGCCTCTGTGGCCGCCGTTATTCCAACGATTATCATTGCCCCAGCGGTTATCGTTACCCCAGCGATTATCAAATCGTTGTGATTGATAGCGGTGATTATGGTGTCCAAAATTTTGATAACCAAACGCAACAGCTGGCGCTGAACGGTAGTAAACAGCTGGTGGCGCGTTGTAATAAACCACTGGCGGCCCAGCATAATATTGCGCTTGCGGGTAACCGTAACCACCCACATTAATGTCGATATTAAATGAATCGCGCGCAACTGCGCTAGAAATTGAAGCAACGCCAATGGCTAAAACCACAATGGCTGAACGTAATATTTTCATCGTAAAACTCCTTTAAAAATAATTGTTACATCACTAAAAACGCATTTAAAACTATATCGTTGACCTTAATATTAATACGCTAAATGATATTGCTAATTTTCATTGCCCAAATCTACAACCAAATGTAATCAAATAATTAATAAATTGTCATGCAAACTAATCAAATCAAAGCATGCTCTTAGCTTACGCTAACACGCGAAATATGAAATAATGACAAGTTAATTTAAGTAATAAAAATCAAAGGTAAAACCACATGGATGACAACAAAAGCAAAGCACTAGCCGCCGCTCTTTCGCAAATTGAAAAACAATTTGGCAAAGGCTCCATTATGCGTATGGGCGATGCTGATATTGGCGAGGATATTCAATCCGTTTCAACTGGCTCGCTGGGTTTAGATATTGCTTTAGGTATTGGCGGTTTACCACGCGGCCGTGTAATTGAAATTTACGGCCCAGAATCATCAGGCAAAACAACCTTAACACTTTCTGTAATCGCTGAAATGCAAAAATTAGGCGGCGTTGCCGCGTTTATTGATGCAGAACATGCGCTAGACCCGCAATATGCCGCAAAATTGGGCGTAAATGTACCTGATTTATTAATCAGCCAGCCAGATACAGGCGAACAAGCACTTGAAATCGTGGATATGTTAGTGCGTTCAGGTTCTGTGGATATTGTGGTGATTGACTCTGTAGCAGCCTTAACGCCACGCGCCGAAATTGAAGGCGAAATGGGCGATTCGCACATGGGTTTACAAGCGCGTTTAATGTCGCAAGCTTTGCGTAAATTGACTGGTAATATTAAACGCACTAATACCATGGTGATTTTTATTAACCAAATCCGCATGAAAATTGGCGTAATGTTTGGCAACCCAGAAACCACTACTGGCGGTAACGCGCTTAAATTTTACGCTTCTGTGCGTTTAGATATTCGCCGCACTGGTGCGATTAAAAAAGGTGATGAAGTCACTGGTTCTGAAACACGCGTAAAAGTGATTAAAAATAAAGTAGCGCCGCCGTTTAAACAAGCCGAATTTGACATTATGTACGGCGAAGGTATTTCACGCTTAGGCGAAGTAATTGAGCTAGGTTCAAACCTTAAATTTGTGGAAAAAGCCGGCGCTTGGTATAGCTACAATGGCGAAAAAATTGGCCAAGGTAAAGAAAACGCTAAAGAATATCTGCGTGAACACCCAGAAATGGCCGCCGAAATTGAAGCTAAAATCCGCGCAAACGCTAAAAAAATTGCCGATGCAATGCCTTCTGCACGTACTGAGGATAATTGATTTAGGCTTTAATTTAAGTTTAAATTTGGACTTAAATTTAGGCTTATTCATTGGGATTTTAAGTGTTTAATAAAAAGTCTCAGCCTGAAAAATCCTTACGTCAGCGTGCGCTAGAATACTTAGGCAAGCGCGAATATTCATATAAAGAGTTGGGGCAAAAGTTAAAGCCCTATCTTGATGAAAATGACGATATGGATAGCATTACGGCGATTTTGGATGATTTTAAAACGCGCGAATGGCTTTCGGACGCGCGCTTTACCGAACAAATGTTGCATGCTCGTCGCGCCAAGTTTGGTAGCAGCAAAATTATTCATGAATTGCGCGAAAAAGGCGTTGAAAGCACGCTAATTGAAGGTGCGGTTGAGCAATTAAAAGAAACAGAATTGGCAAGCGCCAAAGAAATTTGGCAAAAAAAATATAAAAACGCACCCGAAAACCGCGATGAATGGGCGAAACAAGCCCGCTTTTTACAAAGTCGCGGCTTCGGCTTTGATGTAATTAAACGGGTGTTGAATAGCTCGAAAGAAAACGGCCAAGAAAACGATGACGAATAAATTTCTCCGTCACCGTCATTCCCGCGCAGGCGGGAATTCATTTTAATGGTTTTGATTTTAAAAACAGTGATTTAAAAAGTATCTAACGCAAACATAATGACGATTAAATTAAGCAACCCTATCCCTGGCAAAGCGCCTAGCTCGAACGAAATCCGCCAAGCATTTTTAGATTTCTTTGCTTCAAAAGGCCACGAAATCGTTGCTTCTAGCTCGCTGGTGCCGCATGGCGACCCTACCCTGCTTTTTACCAACGCAGGTATGAACCAATTTAAAGATGTGTTTTTAGGCTTTGATAAACGCAACTACACCCGCGCAACCAGCAGCCAAAAATGTGTACGCGCTGGCGGCAAGCATAACGATTTAGAAAACGTCGGTTACACCGCGCGCCACCATACTTTTTTTGAAATGTTGGGCAATTTTAGCTTTGGCGATTACTTTAAAGTTGAAGCGATTAGCTATGCGTGGGAATTGTTAACCGACGTTTTTCAATTACCAAAAGATAAATTAACCGTTACCGTTTATGCAGACGATGACGAAGCCTACGATATTTGGCACAACACCATTGGCGTGCCCAAAGAACGCATTATCCGCATTGGCGATAACAAAGGCGCGCGTTACGCATCGGATAACTTTTGGATGATGGGCGACACTGGTCCTTGCGGCCCATGTACAGAGATTTTCTATGATCATGGCGATCACCATTTTGGCGGCCCACCAGGCAGCCCAGATGAAGATGGCGACCGTTTTATTGAAATTTGGAACAACGTATTTATGCAATTTAACCGCGATGAAGCGGGTGTAATGCATAAATTGCCTAAGCCAAGCGTGGATACGGGCATGGGTTTAGAGCGTATTTCGGCGGTATTGCAGCATGTGCATGCCAATTACGAAATTGATATTTTTACGGCTTTAATCGCCGCCGCGGCGCGCGAAACGCATACAGCCGATTTAAATAGCCCAAGCCTAAAAGTGCTGGCTGACCATATTCGTGCCTGCTCATTCTTAATCGCCGATGGCGTGATTCCGGGCAATGAAGGCCGCGGCTACGTGCTGCGCCGCATTATCCGCCGCGCCATTCGCCATGGCTATAAATTAGGCTCACGTAAGGCGTTTTTCCATAAAATGGTGGCCGATTTAGTGGCTGAAATGGGTTTTGCTTACCCTGAATTAAACGCCAATCAAGCGCGCATCACCGATATGCTTAAACTTGAAGAAGACCGTTTCTTTGAGACGATTGAAAATGGTATAAACATACTTGATGAAAATTTGTTAGAAATAAACAATAGATTTATAAGAACACAAGAAATGAATGCCATAAGAGATTTAATAGAACCATCATCTTTGAAAGCAATTAAAGAACTAACTGAATTTCCTGCCATAAAAGCTATACGTGACTTGGAAAATTCTCCGGCTTTGAAAGCAATTAGAGATCTGACTGAATCTCCTGCTATAAAAGCTATGCATGATTTAACAAACCCTCCTGCTTTGAAAGCAATAAGAGAGCTAATGGATTCTCCAGCAATAAAAGCAATGAGAGAGCTAACTAATTCTTCCGCAATAAGAGCAATGAAAGAACTGACGGATTCTCCCGCAATAAAAGCAATGAGAGAACTAACGGATTCTCCCGCAATAAAAGCAGCAAAAGAATTAGCTGACTCTATACGATTCAAACTTTCTGGTGATTTAGCATTTAAGCTACATGACACTTATGGTTTTCCACTTGATTTAACTGCTGATATGTGTCGCGAAAATGGTTTCAATGTGGACACAGCCGCATTTGACGCCGCCATGGCGCGCCAAAAAGAACAAGCGCGCTCTGCGGGTAAATTCAAAATGGCGGCTAACCTAGAATACTCAGGCAATAGCACCGATTTCAAAGGCTACGATTCATTAGATTCAAGCGCCACCGTTTTGGCACTTTATAAAGATAGCATTGCTGTTGAATCACTAAACGAAGGTGAGCAAGGCGTTGTGGTGTTGGATGCCACACCGTTTTACGCGGAATCTGGCGGGCAAATTGGTGATAACGGCGTATTAAAATCTGAAAACGGCATTTTTGCAGTTGAAGATACGCAAAAAATTCAAGCGGCTGTATTTGGCCACCATGGCGTATTAAAAACGGGCTCGCTTAAAGTGGGCGATACGGTTAAAGCCAATGTGGATATTGCATCGCGTGCAGACACCATGCGCAACCACTCTGCCACGCATTTGATGCACAAAGCCTTGCGCGAAATATTGGGCGAGCATGTGCAACAAAAAGGCAGCTTGGTGGATTCTGACAAAACGCGTTTTGACTTTGTGCATAACACACCGATGACCGATGCGGAAATTGCCAAAGTTGAAGCGATTGTGAATGCGGAAATTTTAAGCAATGCCGCTACCCAAGCGCGTGTGATGGATATTGAATCGGCACAAAAAACTGGTGCCATGATGCTGTTTGGCGAAAAATATGGCGACGAAGTACGCGTTTTAGATATCGGCTCAAGCCGTGAGTTGTGCGGCGGCACGCATGTGAGCCGAACTGGCGATATTGGTTTATTTAAAATCATCGGCGAAAGTGGCGTTGCGGCGGGTGTTCGCCGCGTTGAAGCGACCACTGGCAATGGCGCGCTAAAATTAATAAACGCGCAACAAGCCTTAATTACGCAATTAGCCAGCGATTTAAAAGCACCAGCGGCTGAAGTGGTTAACAAAGTAGCTCAATTATCGGATCATGCAAAAGCGCTAGAAAAAGAATTAGCGCGTTTAAAATCAAAATTGGCATCAAGCCAAGGCGATGATTTGGTGAGCCAAGCAATTGATATTGCTGGCGTTAAAGTATTATCCGCAACATTGGAAGGCGCTGATGCAAACGCTTTGCGCGAAACCATGGATAAGCTAAAAGATAAACTAAAATCGGCCGCGATTGTTTTGGCCAGTGTAAATGAAGGTAAAGTAAGCGTAGCCGCAGGCATTACAGCCGATTTAATCGGTAAAATGAAAGCAGGCGATTTGGTTAACTTTGTGGCTAGCCAAGTGGGCGGCAAAGGCGGCGGTAAGCCAGATATGGCAATGGCAGGCGGAACTGATGCCAGTCAATTACCAAAAGCTTTGGCCAGCGTGCAAGCTTGGGTTAGCGCTAAACTAATTTAACCCAGTAAAATTTAATTAACAATTTTTTAAGTAATCTTAAGAGTTAAAAATGGCATTAATTGTACAAAAATATGGCGGTACTTCTGTTGCGAATCCTGAGCGTATTCGTAATGTGGCTAGGCGCGTAGCGCGTTACAAGGCAATGGGGCATCAAATTGTGGTGGTGGTTTCGGCCATGTCTGGCGAAACCAACAAGCTAATGGCGCTAGCAAAAGAGGTGATGGCTGAGCCAGATCCGCGCGAATTAGACGTGATGATTTCGACCGGCGAGCAAGTGACTATTGCCATGACAGCACTGGCCTTAATGGAGCTGGGCATTAAAGCCAAAAGCTACACGGGCACGCAGGTTAAAATTTTAACCGACGATTCGCACACTAAAGCGCGCATTTTAGATATTGATGACCATAATTTAAAGCAAGATTTGAATGATGGCTATGTGTGCGTGGTTGCTGGTTTTCAAGGCGTTGATGAGTTTGGCAATATCACAACGCTGGGCCGTGGCGGCTCTGATACCACTGGCGTGGCACTTGCAGCGGCTTTAAATGCCGATGAATGCCAAATCTACACTGATGTAGACGGCGTTTACACAACAGACCCGCGCGTAGTGCCTGAGGCGCGCCGCTTGGATAAAATCACCTTTGAAGAAATGTTAGAACTGGCTTCTCAGGGCAGCAAAGTGCTGCAAATTCGCTCTGTTGAATTTGCCGGTAAATATAAAGTAAAACTACGTGTGCTTTCAAGTTTTGAAGATGAAGGCGACGGTACATTAATTACATTTGAAGAAGACGACTCTTCATCAAAAAACAAGGAAAACGAAATGGAAGACCCAATCATCTCTGGCATTGCGTTTAATCGCGACGAAGCCAAAATTATTGTATTAGGCGTGCCTGATAAGCCTGGCATTGCTTACCAAATATTAGGCCCAATTGCGGATGCCAATATTGATGTGGACATGATTATTCAAAACACAGGCGCAGACGGCACAACCGATTTCACCTTTACTGTGCACAAAAATGAGATGGGCAAAGCTTTAGCCGTGTTGCGCGACAAAGTACAAAACCACATTAATGCACGCGAAATTAGCGGCGATGACAAAATCGCTAAAGTTTCTGTAGTGGGCATTGGCATGCGCTCACACGTTGGCATTGCCAGCCAAATGTTCCGCACACTGGCCGAAGAAGGCATCAACATTCAAATGATTTCGACATCTGAAATCAAAATCGCCGTGGTAATCGATGAAAAATACATGGAACTGGCGGTAAGAGTGTTGCATAAAGCGTTTGAATTAGAAGAAGCGTAAACCTTAAATGCATGAATAGACTGAATTAGGCTTAGCATAAGCCGAGTTTTGATTGATTTTTAAGGCAATTTACAGTAATATCGCGCCCTTAATTCAGCAACTTGAATTGATAGCGTAGTAGTTATAAAACGGAGAGCTGGCCGAGTGGTCGAAGGCACTTCCCTGCTAAGGAAGCATACGGGCTTAAATCTGTATCGAGGGTTCGAATCCCTCGCTCTCCGCCAGTTATTATAAAATAGTCATTTCTATAATAAAATCAATAAGTTGTTACTCATACCAATCAACTTATTCTCCTCATATTTTCTCCTCATCTCCTCAGATATTCAAAATGCTTTAAAATTATAAGTATTAATCGTAAAGTAACGTTTAGATAAGCATGTATACAAGGAGGCCAAATGGAAGATGATGTAAGAAACGAACTGCATTTTATTGCTTATACTCCTGCCAACATACCAATGGAGCGTTTGGCTAATTTAGCAGGTAGTTGGTGAGAATTAATTGATATACTAAAAAAGACTGTTTCTATTGCTCTCATTAAGAAATTAACGCTAAATTCATTAATCTTTTTCTGTCAGCATTCAATATTTTTGGAAAAATCAGTAGTGTCTGCAAAATAATTTGGGTATGCTTTTTTTAGTCCTTTAATCGATTCAGCAGCTACCAGTACCACATCTCTGTCTTTATTATCTTTAAACTCTTTTTCTAAATTAGCATATTGAATGGTAGCTTCTTCAAAATTTTCAGATGGAAAACTTCTAATTTTAATATTGCTTTTATCAATTTCTAGTGTGAGTAAATAGAAATCTCCTTTAATACTATCATTTGTACCTAATTGCTTTGTAGAAACTACGAATGCTTTGAGCCTCGGAATAACCCTCAAAACGGAAATGGATTCAATCAGTTTCAATCGTTCTGCTGAACCAGAGTTTTTTGCAAGTTTTTTATTTTCTAAATCTTCAAAAGCAATACTAGCAAGTTTAAAAAATTCCAACCAATCTTCAGGTCCATCACTAGCTTTGAGCGCTTGACCAGTGAAAGTCCCAACCACTTCAACTGCCGTAGCCCATGAATGCTGTACTTTACTTCGTATTTGCAGCTCAACTGAATGACCAATAAATTGAGATTTCGCACCTTTATAAGCATAAATTAGATGAATTCCACGATATCCAGATAACTTTGGATTCGAAATATAATTTCTTTCTCTTTTTAAAATATTTCTGGTACTTCCATGCACGATGTTATTTCTTACGTCATAAACCTTCGAAAGACTATCCACCACTACACGGTGTCAACCAGCATGCAATACTTTCCAGATTAGTGGTGGAAACAGCGTCCAATAGTTTCCACCTCAGTATGTCACCATCCAGTGTTTTAGCTGGAGGGTTCTGGAGTGATTTATAT
>JBKJIJ010000021.1:0-77248 GCA_046598525.1 Methylotenera sp.
TGGAGGGGGAAGGATTCGAACCTTCGTACTCAGAGAGAACGGATTTACAGTCCGTCGCCTTTAACCACTCGGCCACCCCTCCTAACCGAACCCGCGATTATGCTGATTTTTTGACATACTGTCAAATAAATCGAGCAAATATTTAATGATTAAGACTTAGTAGTAATTGCCTAAATTTTAATCATCATAGGATTATGAGTGAGAATTTGGTGCCGGGTATCGGAATCGAACTGATGACCTTCGCATTACAAGTGCGCTGCTCTACCAACTGAGCTAACCCGGCATTTCTTGAAGGCGTGACTATAACAATTTTATTTATTAAAGCCTAGCCCCTTTGAGAAAATATTTGTGTTTTTATAACATTTATTTTCAGGATGCTTAACTATTGTGGATTACTTAAAACTATTTTACTGAAAAAGCCTACTTAACGCTTATTTAACGATAGTTAAAGTAGGCTTCTTTTTGGCAGGTAAATCGGTTATTTTTGCAGACTTATCTTCAGAACTGCTAGACGCACTGGTAGACGCGCTGGAATAATTTGAAGTGTCATTTGCACTTACTTCAAAAAACATACCTTGTCCATTTTCGCGCGCGAAAATACCTTTAACCGCATTCATCGGCACATAGAGATTTTGCGATACGCCGCTAAAGCGTGCTGAAAACACAATCGCTTCGTTGTCGATATGCAAATCTTTAGTGGCGGAATGATTAAGATTTAGTACGATTTCACCCTCTTTGACGAATGCCACAGGCACCCGCGTTTGTGGGTTAACGGCCACCAGCAAATGCGGGGTTAAATGGTTATCAACGCACCATTCGTGAATGGCGCGAATCATATAAGGCTTGGTAGAAATTAAATCGCTCATGTTAATCTGGGTTTCAATCTAAACTTGGCTTTTAACCATAACTTTATTCAATAAATTAAAATATCTAAGCAGTACAAGGCGCGCAATAAAAATTAATGAGGCCGTATATGTAAATATACAACGAATTAATTTTTGAAGCGCAACGCCGTAATGCGACGATATTTTAGTTTATTTGCGCATCGCTTTTTCTGATGGCGTCATCGCATCCGCATATAGTGGACGTGAGAACAAACGCTCTGCGTATTTAAGCAGCGGTGATGCTTGATTTGGTAACTCAATGCCATAATGGCCTAAGCGCCATAATAGCGGCGTTACAGCTACATCTAACATTGAGTAATCATCACCTAATAAGTAATTTTGCTTACTGAAAATAGGCACAATTTGGGTTAAATTATCGCGAATCGTTTTGCGTGCTTTGTCGGCCACTTCTTGATTATCCGATTCCACATCTTTAATGTGATCAAATAAATCTTTTTCAAAGTTGTACAAAAACAATCTGGCTCTGGCGCGCATTACTGGATCAGCCGGCATTAATTGTGGATGCGGGAAGCGCTCATCAATGTATTCATTAATAATGTTGGCTTCTGATAATACTAAATCGCGCTCAACCAATACTGGCACGGCGTTGTACGGATTTAACACGGCCAAATCTTCTGGTTTATTGGCTAAATCCACGTCAATCACTTCAAAATCCATGCCTTTTTCAAACAGCACAATGCGGCAGCGATGACTAAATGGGTCAACTGTGCCTGAATATAATTTCATCATAATGGTTATTCTTTCTTAATTAGAAATGCGTTTTAATAATTAGTATGTTTGTATTTCTATTAATGTATAGCTTACTTAATGTCTTTCCAATATTCCGCTTTAATCTTCTTAGCCAGCACCAATAGTACGCCTAAAAATAGCAGCACCCACCAACCCATGTGTTGACGGCTTTGTTTGCCAGGCTCTGACATATAAGCCAAATAATTGGTTAAATCGGCCGCAAATGCATTGTATTCAGAAGGCGATAATTTGCCTGGCTTGACCAGCTCCAACTCATGCGTTTCGTGATTAAGCGCTTGTTCACCTTGCAACTCGTACAACACATGCGGCATGGCTACTTTTGGGTAGACAGTGTTATTCCAGCCAGTAGGCGTTGTGCTGTCGCGGTAAAAACCACGCATATAGGCATACACCCAATCGGCACCGCGCGCGCGCACTTCAACTGATAAATCGGGCGGCGTTACACCAAACCATTTTTTAGCTTCAACTGGGTCAATCGACACCTGCATAGTGTCACCCACTTTTTCACCGGCAAACAATAAATTGTCTTTGATTTGCTTTTCAGTGAAGCCAATATCCACCAAACGGTTGTAGCGCATGTATTTTGCACTATGACAATTTAGGCAGTAATTAACAAATGTATGCGCGCCACGTTGCAGAGAGGCTTTATCGGATGCATCAATCGGCGCTTTAATGGTAATGGCCGATTCACTGGCCAGCGCAACTAAGGGCAAAAAGGCCAATAAAGTGAATAGTTTTTTCATATTAGACTTTTTCATTAGTAAGTCACTCTTTCTGGCACAGGCTTGGTTTTATCTTTTGCGGTGTACCAAGGCATTAAGATAAAGAACAAGAAATAGATGGCGGTAAACACACGTGCAACCACAGTAGCGCGATCTGCACCACCTAACCAGCTACCAAATTGTCCCCAAATGTTGGATGGCACAGTACCCAAATAACCCAGTATTAAAAAGCTAATTACAAAGGCCGCAAGCCATTTTTTATACAGGGCACCGCGGTAGCGAATAGATTTCACTGGGCTTTTATCTAACCATGGCAACAATGCAAATACCATTACTGATAAGCCCATTGCGGCTACACCCGGAAACTGCGAATTTAAGATTGGCGGAACCGCTCTTAAAATAGAGTAGTAAGGTGTGAAATACCATACTGGCGCAATGTGTGCCGGCGTTTTCAGCGGATCGGCTGGAACGAAGTTATTCGCCTCAATAAAGTAGCCGCCCATTTCTGGCGCAAAGAACAAGATGCTGGCAAATACAATAAAAAACACCACTACGCCAACTAAATCTTTAACCGTGTAATAAGGATGAAACGGAATGCCATCTAATGGAATGCCGGTTTTTTTATCTTTATTGGCTTTAATTTCAATGCCATCTGGGTTATTAGAGCCCACTTCATGCAAGGCAACCAAATGCACAGCAACCAAGCCAGCCAACACAAACGGCAAGGCAATTACATGGAACGCAAAGAAGCGATTTAATGTGGCATCTGAAATTAGGTAATCGCCGCGTAGCCACTCAGATAAATCTGGGCCGATAAACGGAATAGTGGCAAACAAGTTAACAATAACCTGTGCACCCCAATACGACATTTGGCCCCAAGGTAATAGGTAGCCAAAAAACGCTTCGCCCATTAATACCAAGAAAATACCCACGCCAAATAGCCAAATAAGCTCTCTTGGCGCTCTGTAAGAGCCGTAAATAATGCCGCGGAACATATGCAGATAAATCACCACAAAGAACATAGATGCGCCTGTAGAGTGCATATAGCGGATGATATTGCCGCCAAATACGTCACGCATAATATACTCAACCGACGCAAATGCTTGTTGCGCATCTGGCTTGTAATGCATGGTTAAGAAAATGCCGGTTAAAATTTGCAGCACTAACAACAACATGGCTAAAGAGCCAAAAAAGTACCAAAAGTTAAAGTTTTTTGGTGCGTAGTATTCGGTTAAATGCGCTTTTACAAAGCTAGAAACGGGCAAACGCGCGTCTACCCAACCCATTAAACCTTTAGCTTCAACAGCTGCTTTATCTTGAGCCATGATTTAAGCCTCTGCTTTCGTATCATCACCAATTAAAACGGTGGTATCGGTTAAATATTGATATGGCGGCACCACTAAATTAATTGGCGCAGGAGAGCCTTTAAATACGCGGCCTGCTAAATCGAATTTTGAACCATGACAAGGACAGAAGAAACCGCCTGTCCAGTTTTCACCCATATCGCCACCCGCTTGCAATTTTTCAGTTGGCGAACAACCAAGATGCGTACAAATACCCACTACCACAGCCAGATTTGGCTTGATTGAGCGATTAGCATTTTTGCAATATTCAGGCTGTTGCGCTACTTCACAATTTGGATCAGATAACTGATCATTGTGCTTGGCAAGCTCTGCTGTCATTTCATCGGTGCGATTAATAATCCACACTGGCTGACCGCGCCACTCGGCGGTAATCATCGTGCCTGGCTGAATTTTACTTACATCAACTTCAACTGGTGCGCCAGCGGCTTTTGCGCGCTCGCTTGGCAACATGCTGCCAACAAATGGCACCGCAACGGCGGCGGCGCCCAATGCGCCCACACCTGCAGTTGCTGCAATTAAAAAGTTACGTTTTTGTTGGTTAACGGCAGTGGGTGCCGAAAATGAGAGTTCCGAAGAAGAGAGCGAATTGCTACTTGCCTGCTCTTTGTCAATTTTGTTGTCTGACATTGTTTTCCTTTAACTTACCCTTTTGAGGTAATTTTGTTAATTTGGGGTAATTTTAGTTATCTTTACGCTTGAATCTGTAGCGCTTAATTGCAAAGCGCATAATTATACAATTTTTTAGAAAAATAACCAAATTTAATTGTATAAGTAATTGAAATAAAACACTTAATACTGTCTTTCAAACAAAGCCTAAACGGGGTTATCACAATCAATAAAGGTATGTGTTAAACCAAATTTTTCGGCCAAATGTGCGCCTAAAGCTTGCACACCGTAACGTTCTGTTGCGTGATGACCAGCTGCAATATAAGACACACCTGTTTCACGCGCGATGTGCACTGTTGGCTCAGAAATTTCACCGCTGATATAAACATCTACACCAGCATCTACCGCTTGTTCGATATAACCTTGTGCAGCACCGGTACAAAGCGCCACTTTTTGTACTACTTGCGTTAAGTCACCAATCACTTGTGGTGTTCGGTTAAGCTTATTAGCAATTGTTTGTGCAAATTCTTTGAGCGATAGCGGCTGACTTAATTCCGCCAATAACAACATATTTGATTCATTTTTATTTTTTTGCCCGGCCCAGCCAGTTGCACTAAGCCCTAACTGCTTGGCTAACATCACATTATTGCCAAACTCGGCATGCGCATCTAATGGCAAATGGTAAGCAATTAAGCTTAAATCGTGCTTTAATAAAAATTGAATGCGGCGTTTTTTCAAACCCACAATCGCCGCCGATTCGCCGCGCCAAAAATAGCCGTGATGCACTAAAATAGCATCGGCTTTTACAGCCAACGCCGCTTCTAGCAAATCGTAGCTTGCGGTTACGCCAGTCACAATGTGCTGAATTTCGGCTCTGCCCTCTACTTGCAAACCGTTGGGGCAGTAATCCGTAAATTGTTCAGGCTTTAATAATTGATTTAAATAATTGTTTAAGTCAGTCAATTTCATGCGTTTTCACCTTTATTTCCCATATACTTATATTCATACCATTTTAACAGTTAAAAACATGCAAAGAATTTGGCTTATTTTTGCGCAATCTGTCACTGCTTGCTTAGGCCTGCTATTTGTATTGCGTCTATTTTATCCGCAGCTGTTAAACACCGCGCAAGAGCCGATTATTATTCAGCAAGCGCAACGATTGCCTGCCAATCTGGCTAATCCTAATCCGGTTGGCAGCTATAGTACTGCGGCTAAAAAAGCCATGCCAGCGGTGGTGAATATTTTCACCACTAGTCAAAAAACTGCCGTTAATCCACATCAACAATATAAAGATGATCCTTTATTTAAGCATTTTTTTGGCGATCAACTAGAAGATGAAGAAGATCAGCCAGAAAACAGCCTTGGTAGCGGCGTAATTGTGAGTGAGCAAGGCCTGATTTTAACCAACGACCATGTGGTCGCCAGTGCCGATGAAATCGAAATTTTGCTATCGGACGGCAGAAAATTGCCAGCACAAGTGGTGGGCACAGATCCAGAAACCGATTTGGCGGTGATTAAAGTTGACGCAGAACAATTGCCGTTTATTACCTTTGCAGCGCCGGATACCTTAGATGTTGGCGATATTGTGTTGGCAATAGGCAACCCATTTGGCGTTGGCCAAACCGTTACCCAAGGCATTGTTAGCGCACTTGGGCGCAATCATTTAGGCATTAATACCTTTGAAAATTTTATTCAAACCGATGCGTCGATTAACCCTGGCAATTCTGGTGGCGCCTTAATTGACGCTGAAGGCAACTTGGTTGGCATTAATAGCGCCATTTATTCACGCAGCGGCGGCTCAATGGGTATTGGCTTTGCCATTCCTGCCAGTTTAGCCAAACAAGTAATGGAACAAATTGCTGTTAATGGCTCTGTAACGCGCGGCTGGATTGGTATTGAGGCGCAAGATGTAACGCCTGAGCTGGCTGAATCATTTAAGTTAAGCAAGGTTCAAGGCTCATTAATTGCTGGCGTATTGCGCGAAAGCCCTGCTGATAGCGCTGGCATTAAATCGGGAGATATATTATTGGCGATTAATAACCGCGAAGTGGTTGATAGCAGCAGCATGCTGAATATTATTGCGGTATTAAAACCAAACGAAAAAGCCGTGCTAACGATTATTCGCCAAGGCCAAGAAATGAAAGTTGATGTTTTAATTGGCAAACGACCGAAACCGGCCATTGCAAAAAGATAAGTGAATTTAAAGGCTAAATTTTACTTAAAAGAACCTAAATTTCCTTAAAAAACCTAGCTTTACTTAAAAAACCTAGGTTTTAATTAAAATCTAAGCTTTAGATAACTTAGGCTTTAATAGAATTCGGTACAGACGGTTTTTTAGGCGTGGTGTATTGCGCCACTAAAATACCCAATTCATACAGCAACCATAATGGCACTGCCAACATAAATTGCGAAATAATATCGGGCGGTGTGAAAATGGCGCCTAAGATAAAAGCACCCACAACCACATAACTGCGCGCTTCTTTTAATTGCGCAACGCTCACCCAGCCAAAGCGTGCAATCAACACCACAGCAATTGGCACCTCAAACGCTAAGCCAAACGCCATGAATAGCGTCATCACAAAATCTAAATACTCGCCAATATCGGTCATTACCGCTACACCCACAGGCGCGCTGCCGACAATAAAACCAAACACGGTTGGAAACACCGCAAAATACGCAAATGCCATGCCGATGATAAACAGCAAAGTGCTGGCGGCAATTACTGGCACCATTAATTTTTTTTCGTGGTTATATAAACCAGGCGCAACAAACGCCCAAATTTGATACAACGTGTGCGGCAAAGAAATAATAAAGGCCGCCATCATCGCCACTTTCATTGGCACAAAAAAGGGCGTGGTGACTGCCGTAGCAATCATTTGGCCGCCTTCTGGCAACTTAGCCAACATAGGCGCTGCAAGTAAGGCGTAAATTTTATTGGCAAACGGAAATAGGCCGATAAACACCAACACAAAACCAAGCACGATTTTTAACAGGCGATTACGCAGCTCAATTAAGTGGGTAATAAAATGTTCGGTTGGAGTGCCCATTAGCTCTCAACTTTATTGGCTGAGGTTTTAACGGATGCGATTTTTTTGGATGCCGCTACACTAGGTTTTGCAACACGCGGCTTGCGTGCAGGCTTACTTTCTGGAATTTTTTCTGGTTTATCTGCGGCTATAGATTCAGATTTTGCTGCAGGCTCATTTTGAACGATGATGGCACTTTCAATTTCTGCTGCCTGTTGCTGAATATTGGATTGCGCCAACTCTACGGATTGTTTGATTTCTTGCTGTAATTTCTGCAACTCTTCAAATCGAAATTCGCGATTGACTTCCTCTTTTACCTGTCCCACATAACGTTGCATGCGGCCTGTTAGCGCGCCAATAGTACGCGCTACTTTTGGCAATTTTTCTGGGCCTATCACCAGCAAAGCAATAACGGCGATAACCATTAATTCAGAAAATGAAACGTCAAACACGTTTATAACCCGTCACTAATCTTTTTTTAATTCGCTTATTGTTTCGTCTTATTAGTAACTTCACCTTCAATGGTGGTGCCTACATCTTCTTTTTTGGTATCGGTAATTTGCTCATCTTTAACAGCCTTTTTAAATTCATTTACCGCGCCGCCCATATCGCTGCCCATATTGCGTAATTTTTTGGTGCCAAAAATCAACACTACAATTAGCAACACAATTAACCAATGCCATAAACTAAATGAACCCATCATAATCTCCTAAATTTTCGGTATTTCTTAGCCACCAAATACGTGCACATGAATATGAAAAACCTCTTGCCCACCTTCGCGGCCAGTATTAATCAATGTTTTAAAACCAACCAAGCCTTGGCTTTCAGCCAATTTTGGCGCCAGCAACAAGGCTTTACCCAACATTGCTTGATGCGTTTCAGTGCAATCTTTAAGCGTTTCAATATGCATTTTTGGCACAATTAAAAAGTGCACTTTTGCCATCGGCTTAATGTCATAAAAGGCAATAAAATCGTCATCTTCATGAATTTTTTTGGCTGGTATATCGCCATTAATAATCTTACAAAATATGCAATCTAAGCTCATTATTTTGGGCGACTTTCTTTCTCTAGCCTATTTTCTTTTTCTTCTAGGCCAGACAAGCCTTCACGGCGCGCCAATTCATCCAGCACGTCTTGTGGCTTTAAATCGGCTTTGGCCAGCATAATCAGCGTGTGAAACCATAAATCGGCGGTTTCATAAATTATCTCTTGTTTATCGCCGCCTTTGGCTGCAATCACTGTTTCAGTGGCTTCTTCGCCAATTTTTTTCAGTATACTATCCATGCCTTTGGCATACAGCTTAGCCACATAGGACGAAGCTGGATCAGCGCTTTTGCGCTGCTCTAATAATTCACTAAGCCTATTTAAAACATCATTCATGCTTGCCTGTTTCTTTGTATATTTCGTCTGGATTCTTAATCACGGCTTGGTCAATAAGCCATTGATTATTGTCTAATTTTTTAAAAAAGCAATTATGCCTGCCAGTATGACAAGCAATACCGCCGATTTGCTCAACATTAATCAAAATCACATCTTCATCGCAATCTAGGCGAATATCATGCACTTTTTGAATATGGCCAGATTCTTCACCTTTACGCCATAATTTGTTGCGCGAACGTGACCAATATACCGCTTGTTTCGATTCTGATGTGAGCTCCAATGCTTCGCGATTCATCCAAGCAAACATTAACACTTTGCCTGTAGCATGTTCTTGCGCGATTACTGGCACCAAGCCATTTGCGTCCCAGTTTACTTCATCTAGCCAGTTCACAGCCTAACCTCAATATTATGCTCACGCATATAAGCTTTTGCTTGTGCTACCGTGTATTCGCCATAGTGAAAAATACTGGCTGCTAACACCGCATCGGCACCACCAATAGTTACGCCATCCACCAAGTGCTGCAAATTACCCACGCCGCCAGAAGCAATCAATGGCACGTCCACGGCATCGCTAATCGCACGATTTAATGGGTTATTAAAGCCAATTTTAGTGCCATCTCTATCCATACTTGTTACTAGCAATTCACCCGCGCCTAGGCTTACCATATGCTGCGCCCATTTAACGGCATCTAAGCCTGTGGCTTTGCGGCCGCCATGCGTAAACACTTCCCATTCGAATGGTTGATTGTCTACTTTTTTAGCATCAATGGCTACCACAATACATTGCGAGCCAAAGCGGGCAGCGGCATCTTGTACCACTTGTGGATTTAATACGGCGGTGGTGTTGATGCTGACTTTATCGGCGCCAGCATTCAATAAGCGGCGCACGTCTTCTACTTCGCGCACGCCACCACCAACGGTTAGCGGTATAAATACTTGGCTGGCGACTTGCTCAATAATATGCAAAATCAAGCCGCGATTATCAGAGCTAGCGGTAATGTCTAAAAAGGTCAGCTCATCCGCACCTTGGTCGTCATAGCGTTTAGCAATTTCAACAGGGTCGCCAGCGTCGCGCAGCTCTAAAAAATTGATGCCTTTAACCACGCGGCCATCGGTTACATCCAAGCAAGGAATAATGCGCTTAGCTAATGCCATAAGGGTTTTCTAAGCACTCAACTCGTCTGCTAATTGTTGTGCAGCCGCAAAATTAATGGTGCCTTCATAAATGGCGCGGCCAGTAATAGCGCCAACAATACCCTCGCTTGCTACCGCGCACAATTTACGCACATCATCTAAATTGGTCACGCCACCTGAGGCAATTACTGGAATCGTCAACGCCTGCGCCAACGCAACAGTCGCCTCAATATTTACACCGGTTAACATGCCATCGCGGCCAATATCGGTGTAAACAATGGCATTTACGCCATAATCTTCAAATTTTTTCGCCAAATCAATCACATCGTGGCCTGTGAGTTTTGACCAGCCATCAATCGCTACTTTGCCATCTTTGGCATCTAAACCCACCATAATCTGGCCAGGGAAAGCATAACAAGCTTCATGTAAGAAACCGGGCGTTTTAACCGCGGCCGTGCCAATAATGACATAATCAATGCCGTCATCCAAATAACGCTCAATCGTTTCTAAATCGCGAATACCGCCGCCAAGCTGAATGGGGATTTCACCTTTACAGGCCGCCACAATAGATTTGATGGCCGCTTCATTAACAGGCTTGCCTGCAAACGCACCGTTTAAATCCACCAAATGTAGTCGTTTGCCGCCTTGATCAACCCAATGTCGCGCCATAGCGCCTGGGTCTTCTGAAAAAACGGTGGATTCTTCCATAAGGCCCTGTTTTAAACGCACACAGTGGCCATCTTTGAGATCAATTGCAGGAATAATAAGCATGATTTTTATTGATTAAAATGACAAAAATAATGAAAGGTTTAGTTTAAAAAGGCTTTTAAACACGTTAAGGTTTCCAATATACAAAGTTACGCAGCAATTGCAAGCCAGCTTGTGCACTTTTTTCTACGTGAAATTGCGTAGCAAATATATTATCTTGCGCGACAACGCTGCAAAATCGATTAGGGTATTCCGTTTCACCCGCAATTAAAGTCGCGTCTTTTGGTGCGGCATAATAACTATGCACATGATAAAACCGTGTCGCATCCGCAATTTCTTGCCACAAATCATGGGCTTTATTTTGCGCATTTTTAACTTGGTATACTTGATTCCAGCCCATGTGCGGGATTTTTAGTTTTTCGTTATTGACTATTTGATGCGCCGCAAACCGTTTTACGTCGCCTCTAAATAAGCCTAATCCTGCGGTATCGCCTTCTTCAGAATGATCAAACAGCAATTGCATACCAATGCAAATGCCTAAAAAAGGCTTGTTGGCGGCGGCGTTTAAAATGGCGCCGCGTAAGTTTCTACTATCTAATTCGCGCATGCAATCTGGCATGGCGCCTTGACCAGGGAAAATCACCCGCTCTGCCTGCTCAATTATTGCCGCATCGCTGGTAACCACCACCGATTTACCACCAGCCACATGCTCAACCGCTTTTGAAACGGAGCGCAAATTGCCCATGCCGTAATCGACGACTGCGATATCTATTTTAGCCATTTATTCAGTACCAGAGTGCTTATAAGCTGCCTTTGGTGGATGGCATAATGCCTGCCATGCGCGCGTCAAATGTCACTGCCATGCGCAGTGCGCGTCCAAACGCTTTAAAAATCGTTTCGCATTGATGATGCGAGTTATGGCCTTTTAGATTATCGATATGCAAGGTGACATTGGCGTGATTGACGAAACCTTGAAAGAATTCGTGCACTAAATCCACATCAAAATCACCAATGGCCGAGCGCGTGAATTCACAATCAAACTCTAAACCTGGGCGGCCAGATAAATCGAGCACAACGCGGCTTAATGCTTCATCTAGCGGCACATAGGCGTGACCATAACGGTTAATGCCTTTTTTATCACCAACGGCTTTGGCAAAGGCTTGGCCTAACGTAATGCCAATATCTTCAACGGTGTGATGCGCATCAATATGCAAATCACCTTTGGCCTGCACATTTAAATCAAACAGGCCATGACGCGCAATTTGATCCAGCATATGATCTAAAAAACCAATGCCGGTGTTAAATTGTGCTGTGCCGTTACCATCTATATTAATAGAGACAGTAATTTGAGTTTCTAAGGTGTTGCGTGTGACTTCTGCTTGGCGCATAAATATCTAAATTAAATCAATCAAATTAATGGCGTATTTTAACTCAATCTCGATGTAAGGCGCAAAATTGCGCCAAAAATAAAGTGTATCCTTAAAATAAACGGCTTTAAATAATAATTAAGCGGCATAAATAAAAAAAGCCGACTATTAAGTCGGCTTTTTAATAACAGCAATCAAACTAAATTAGTTTGCTGTACCTGTTGCATCTTTAGCAGCACCTACTAAACCATCAGCAGCTGGAGCGGCAGCAGCATCAGCTGGTGCAACTTCTGCGGCTGGAGCAGCGTCGGCAGCTGGAGCTGACTCAACTGGTGCAGCTTCCATTGGTGCTACTTCTGCTGGTGCAGCATCAGCTGGAGCAGATTCCATTGGTGTTTCAGCTGCTGGCATTGCTTCTTCTACTACTGGAGTTTCAGCTGACATTTCTTCAGCTGATTTGTTACCAGTTAATAAATATAAACCTAATAAAACAGCACCTGCGATTAGTGCCCATGGTAAGTATTTACCCATGCCACCAGCTGCAGCTGTATTACCACGTGCTAAACCAGTGATTTCAGCGGCTGAAGCAGCTGGATCGGCTGCGCCATAAATTGCAGCACCTGCTACAACAATATCAGCACCTGCATCAACTACTTGACGCACTGTTGCTGCTTTAACACCGCCAGCTACAGAAACTTTAGCACCAGTATTTAAACCAACAATCATTGCTAAGTCGTTAAATGGTGTTTGGCCAGCGGCTTGTTGATCTAAACCAGTGTGCACGCCAATGATGTGCGCGCCTAATTTAGCCACTTCTAATGTACGTGCTTTTTTGTCAGCAACGTTGATCAAATCCACTTGTGCTTGTTTGCCGTATTTATTAGCAACATCAATTACGCCTTTAATTGTACCGATATCAGCAGTACCCAAAACGGTACAAATATCAGCACCTGCTTTGTAGAATGGCTCAGCTTCGTAGAAGCCAGCATCCATGGTTTTTAAATCGACTAAGATTTTGTTGTTTGGGAATTTAGCACGTAATGTTTTTAATAATTCAATACCGTTGTGCTTAATGCAAGGTGTACCGATTTCTAAAATATCTACGTGTGGTGCTACTTTAGTTGCTAATGCAACTGTTGCGTCAAAATCCAGTGAATCTAATGCCATTTGGGTTTGTGCCATGGTGCTTATTCCTCCGAGCTCGCTAATAATTTAATTAATGTGATCGATTAAAATTATTTGATTAAAAAGTTAATATTTTGTAGTTATTTGGTCTTAATTCAAAGTAATTTTACAAAATACTGTTTGCACATTTTGTACATTTCGACATCATAACCGCAATTGATTGATTATTTCAACAATTTGGGCACAAAATGATTATAAAACAAGCGCTTTAGTGTAGTTTAGTGCTATTTAGATGGCTTATTCTGATTTTAGAATCACATTTAACGCTTGAACCAGACTATCTGACTGCGTATCGGTGCCAATTGTGATGCGAATATAGGGTGAAATACGCGCTGGCTTTTTAAAGTGGCGCACAATAATACTGTGTTCGCGCAATTTAGCCGCCAAAGCCGCGCCATCCATTTTTTTGTGCTTGGCAAAGATGAAATTGGCGCCTGACGGCAATACTTCAAAATTTAAAGACTGCAAATCATTAGTCAACGCATCTCTGGTTGAAATCACTTTAGCGCAAGTTTGTTCAAAATAATCATTGTCTTGCATGGCTGCAACCGCGCCCGCTTCAGCAAATCGATCAATCGGGTACGAATTAAAACTATCTTTAACGCGGATTAACGCTTCGATTAAATCTTTATTACCTAGCGCATAACCCACGCGTAAACCCGCTAAAGAGCGCGCTTTTGAAAGCGTATGCGTGACTAGCAAATTAGGATAGGTATTAATCAATTTAACCGCGGATTCTGTACCAAAATCCACATAAGCTTCATCAACCACCACCACCGAATGCGTATTTCGGCTTAATAACTGCTCAATTTGCGCTAGCGCTAGTGGAATACCCGTTGGGGCGTTAGGATTTGGGAAAATAATACCGCCATTAGGGCGCGCATAATCGTGAATATCAATCTCAAATTGTTTATTCAACGCAATGGTTTCATATTCAATACCATATAAACCGCAATACACCGGATAAAAACTATAGGTAATATCAGGAAATAAAAGCGGTTTATCATGCTTTAATAAAGCTTGAAACACATGCGCCAGCACTTCATCTGAGCCATTGCCGACAAAAACTTGATTCGAATCTAAGCCGAAATTTTGTGCGATTGCCGCTTTTAACTTATCAGAATTCGGGTCTGGATACAGACGCAAACTATCGGCCGCCTCTAACTTTAGCGCTTCAATGACCTTTGGGCTTGGCCCATAAGGGTTTTCATTGGTGTTAAGCTTAACCAAGTTACTTAACTTAGGCTGCTCACCCGGCACGTAGGGTGTAAGCCTATGTACAACATCACTCCAATATTTACTCATAAAACCTACTACGCGACAAAATTGCGGCGTTGCGCGGTGCTCGCTTCCTCGCCGTACTATTTGTACTGGCTCGTCTCTGCGCTCCGTGCGCCTTGCACTTTTGCCGCTCGCTACGGTTTTGAAATTGGTTCATCATTTCAAACGATATTCGGCTGATTTAGCATGCGCGGTTAAACCTTCGCCATGCGCTAAAACGGAGGCGATTTTGCCTAATTTTTGCGCGCCTTCGGCTGATACCATAATCAAGCTAGAGCGTTTTTGAAAATCGTACACGCCTAAAGGAGAGCTAAAACGTGCTGTGCGCGAAGTTGGTAGCACATGGTTTGGGCCTGCGCAGTAGTCCCCTAGCGCTTCACAGGTATCACGACCCATAAAAATAGCGCCTGCATGTTTGATTTTCTTGCTCATTTCCAGCGGATTTTCGACGGATAATTCCAAATGCTCTGGCGCAATATAATTGCTAATCTCAATCGCTTCGTCTATATCTTTGGTCAAAATTAACGCGCCCCTATCAGTAATTGACGTGTTAATAATGTCTTTACGCGGCATGGCTTCAACTAGCTTTTGCATACTGGCTGCAACGGCATCTAAAAATGCGGCATCTGGGCTTAGTAAAATAGATTGCGCCAATTCGTCATGCTCGGCTTGGCTAAATAAATCCATCGCAATCCAATCAGGATTGGTTTTACCATCGCAAATCACTAAAATCTCTGACGGCCCTGCCACCATATCAATGCCTACCACACCAAATACGCGGCGTTTGGCGGCAGCCACATAAGCATTACCTGGGCCAGTAATTTTATCCACTTGCGGCACTGTTTCTGTGCCATAAGCCAGCGCACCAACGGCTTGCGCGCCGCCAATACAAAATACGCGGTCTACGCCAGAAATTGCCGCTGCGGCTAACACCAACGCGTTTTTTTCGCCATTTGGCGTTGGCACCACCATGATTAACTCAGCAACACCGGCCACTTTGGCAGGAATGGCGTTCATTAATACGCTTGAAGGATAAGCCGCTTTGCCGCCTGGCACATACAAACCAACGCGGTCTAATGCGGTAACTTGCTGGCCAAGTAATGTGCCGTCGGCCTCCCTGTAACTCCATGATTGCATCACTTGTTTTTCGTGGTAGCTACGTACTCTGTCAGCCGCCGCCTGTAAAGCTTGGCGCTGATCTGTTGGCAAGCTATTTAATGCGGCTTGCAAATCGGCTTGGCTAATTTCAAGCTCACTCAAATGACTGGCGCTGGTTTTATCAAAACGATTGGTATATTCCAACACCGCGGCATCGCCACGATTTTTTACGTCTTTTAAAATATTGGCAACCACCACATCAATAGAATCGTCTTGCGCGGTTTCAAAAGCCAATAAAGCCTTTAAATCGGCATCAAATGTGCTGTCTTTGGTAGATAAACGTCTAATCTTCATTGCTTGTTACTTTCAAAATCTTTTAATATTGGCTATTGCTTAATCGCACTGGCAAAACTATCAATAATTGGCTGTAATTGTGCGCGATTGAGTTTTAACGATGCCTGATTAACCACCAAGCGCGAGCTGATATCGCCTACAAACTCTACTGCTTTGAGGTTGTTAGCGCGTAAAGTTCCGCCTGTGCTCACCAAATCCACAATCACATCGGCCAAACCCACTAATGGGCCTAACTCCATTGAGCCATAAAGCTTGATTAAATCCACATGCATGCCTTTTGCGGCAAAGTGCTCACGCGCGGTTTTAACGTATTTTGTCACCACTTTTAGGCGCGCACCTTGGCGAATACTGGCTTCGTAATCAAAATCATTGCGTACCGCCACCATCATTTTGCATTTGGCAATTTGCAAATCCAGCGGCTGATACAAGCCCTCACCGCCATGTTCATCCAGCACGTCTTTGCCCGCAATACCTAAATCGGCCGCGCCGTATTGCACATAGGTCGGCACATCGGTTGCGCGCACAATAATTAAGCGCACGTCATCCCTATTGGTGCCAATAATCAATTTGCGTGAAGATTCAGGGTCTTCTAATGCATGAATGCCCGCCGCCGCCAATAATGGTGCGGTTTCTTCAAAAATTCGGCCTTTTGATAATGCGATTGTAATCAATTTCTAAATCCTCTTTTAAAAACAGAATTTTGGGTTAAACCATATCGCCCGCAACAATTGAGCTAGTACATTAAGTACAGCGAAATTGTGAGCACTGCGCAAAGCAGCGATTCGCCCAAAAAATGTTTTTAATGCGCGCGGCGCACTTTTGCGCCTAATTTTGTTAACTTCTCTTCTAAATACTCATAACCACGGTCTAGGTGATAAATACGCTCAATCACGGTTTCGCCTCTGGCTACTAAGCCTGCTAAAACCAAGCTGGCAGATGCGCGTAAATCGGTTGCCATCACAATTGCGCCGTCTAAATATTCAACGCCTTTTACCAAAGCCGTATTGCCGTCAATGCTAATATCGGCGCCTAAGCGCTGCATTTCTTGCACATGCATAAAGCGGTTTTCAAAGATGGTTTCGGTTACTTTGGCTACGCCACTGGCAATGGTATTAAGCGCCATAAATTGCGCTTGCATATCGGTTGGGAATGCTGGGTGTGGCGCCGTGCGAATATTCACCGCTTTTAAATTGCCATCGCTTTTTACGGTAATACTGGTGGCATCGCTGGTCACTGTTGCGCCTGCATCACGCAATTTTTCAATCACGGCATCCAGCAAATCAGCGCGCGCATTTAGCAATTTCACTTCGCCGCCTGTCATCGCTGCCGCCACCATATAAGTGCCCGCCTCAATACGGTCACACACAATATTATGGCTTGCGCCGTTAAGCTTTTCTACCCCCACAATCGTAATCACATCGGTGCCTGCACCAGTGATTTTTGCGCCCATTTTAATTAAGCATTCAGCTAAATCAACTACTTCTGGCTCTTTAGCGGCATTTTCTAGCACGGTTGTGCCTTCTGCCAAACTAGCTGCCATCATTAAGTTTTCGGTGCCGGTTACCGTTACCATATCCATATAATAGCGCGCGCCTTGCAAACGGCGATTAGGCAGGTGCAAAGTACTAGCTTGAATATAGCCGTGCGTGATATGAATGGCTGCACCCATGGCTTGCAAACCTTTAATATGCAAATCCACAGGGCGTGAGCCAATAGCGCAACCGCCTGGCAATGACACACGTGCCGTACCAAAACGCGCCAACAATGGGCCAAGCACCAAGATAGACGCGCGCATGGTTTTCACCATTTCGTAAGTCGCTTCAAACGATTGAACGTCTGACGCATCTAGGCTGACTTTATCTGCTTCGCGCGCGATTTTTACGCCCATGGTATCTAGCAGCTTAATGGTGGTATCAATATCTTTTAGCGCGGCAACACTGCTTAAATGCAATGGTGTTTCGGCTAATAATGAGGCACACAAAATAGGCAAAGCGGCATTTTTGGCGCCAGAAACGATGACCTCGCCATTGAGCTTATAACCACCTTCAATGATAAGCTTTTCCAAAATTAAGCCGTTTCAGCTAACAAAGTTTGCAATTCGCCGCTTTCGTACATGGCGCGCATAATATCTGAGCCGCCTAAAAATTCGCCATTTACATACAATTGCGGAATCGTTGGCCAGTTGGCGTATTGCTTAATACCTTCGCGAATCGCTTGATCTTGCAATACATCTACCGCTACATATGGCGCGTTACAAGCATCTAAAATTTGCGTCGCCATATTCGAAAATCCACATTGTGGAAATTTCGGGCTACCTTTCATATACAACACCACTTTATTGCTAGTTACTGTTTGTTTAATTTGCGCTTGCGTATCCATTTACTTCTCCATGCTTAAAATATTAACTATTTGAGGCCACGGCCCATGCCGTTGGCGTGTAGGTTTTCATTGATAATGCGTGTATTTCGGCGCGCATGCGGTCGCCCAATGCGGCATACACTAATTGATGCTGCTGTATCATGCGCTTGCCTTCAAAAGCAGGGCTAACAATCACCGCTTCAAAGTGTGTGCCATCGTCGCCCAACACTTTAATGTAAGAGCAATCTAAATTTTGCGTAATATAACTTTCTAACTGTGCAGCGCTTAACAAACTTATTCACCCTTTAATAAACTATTTAAATTTAAGCTCTTAACTTATAGCCGGATTTTAACATTTTTAATGCAAGCCATGCTAACCCCAATAAAAAGGCCAGCACCACCACAAAACTTAACCATGGTGAAATATCGCTTTGGCCAAAAAATCCATATCTAAAGCCATCAATCATATAAAAGAACGGATTGAATTTTGAAACCGCCTGCCAAAATGGCGGCAAAGAATGGATTGAGTAAAACACGCCCGATAAAAACGTCAGCGGCATAATCACAAAGTTTTGAAATGCGGCCATCTGATCAAATTTATCTGACCAAATACCGGCAATAATGCCAAAAGTGCCTAGAAGTGCGCTGCCCAATAAGGCAAATATAAATATCCATAATGGGTGCACAATAGACAAATCGACAAACCAAATCGCTACCAAATAAATGCTTAACCCAACCAAAAAGCCGCGAATAATGGCGGCGGCTAAAAACGCAATAAAAAACTGCGCGTAGCTGATTGGCGTTAACAATACAAACACAATACTGCCCATAATTTTAGATTGCACCAAGCTGGATGAGCTATTGGCAAATGCGTTTTGCAATAGCGACATCATAATCAGGCCGGGGATTAAAAACGCTTTGTATGGTACACCTTCATACACTTGCACATGGTTTTCTAGCACATGCGAAAAGATTAATAAATACAGCAATGATGTAAGCACAGGCGATGCAACGGTTTGAAACGCCACGCGCCAAAAACGAAAGAGTTCTTTTTTAAATAGCGTGTAAGTACCGCGCCATTGCGGTGAAATTAAGTCGTCAATTATATTCATAGCTCGCCTGCTTTTGGCGCTGAATGCTGAATTGAATTCTCACCGACTAATGACATAAATACATCTTCCAAATCCGCTTCAATTAATTGCATATCTTGCACAGTCACATTGGCTTTACGCAATTCGCTTAAGGCATATTCAATCTGATTTAGCTCAGTTAATGCTAAGGTAAAGATGCCATTTTCGCCATTTTTAAGCATCGGCAACAAAGTACTTGGCAAGTTGGCTTGGCCCAAAGTTAAGCGTAAATTTTTACCCGGCAATTTGCTGAGTAAATTGGCAGTGGTATCAAGCGCCACAATTTCGCCCTGCTTCATCATCGCCACGCGTTCGCACAGCGCTTCGGCTTCTTCTAAATAATGCGTAGTTAAAATAATGGTATGGCCATCATTATTAAGCTTTTTGATAAACGCCCATAGCATTTGGCGCAACTCAACATCCACGCCTGCGGTTGGCTCGTCTAATACAATCACAGGTGGCTTGTGCACCAAGGCCTGCGCGATTAATGCGCGCCGTTTCATGCCGCCAGATAGTTTGCGCATATTGGTGTGCGCTTTATCCGTTAAGCCTAAGTTTTCAATCACTTCATCTACCCAAGCATCGTTTTCGCGACCGCGACCAAAATAGCCAGCCTGAAAACGCAACATTTCGCGCACATTGAAAAAGGGGTCAAATACCAGCTCTTGCGGTACCACGCCTAATGACATGCGCGCGGCTTGATACGCATTAATCACATCATGCCCCATGATGGATACTTGGCCATAAGTTGGCTTAAGCAAGCCTCCCAAAATATTAATCAATGTGGATTTACCTGCGCCATTTGGCCCAAGCAGGCCAAAAAATTCACCTTGTTCAATGGTTAAATCAATGCCTTTTAAGGCATGCAATTCACCAAAACGTTTGTGAACTTTTTCAATCTTTACGGCTGGTGTTGATTTGTTGTCTGTCATTTTCTAATCGCTATAAATACGAAACCCCATCATTTAGATGGGGTTAAGTTAATCAATTACACTATAAATAGCTAAAAATTAGCCAATTAATTCGGCCACATCATAAAGCTGCACTAAGCTGGTTAAATTTTCGGGCAGATTCACAAATATTAAGGTCTGGTTTTCTTTAGCGGCGCGGCGCTTCCATTCTAAAATCAAACTCACCGCCGTCGTGTCAATGTCTTCAACATCCGCAAAATCAACGCTTGTATTTTCAACAATGTTAAATGCTTGACTGGCTTTTAAAATATCACCTGCGCTGCTATTTACAACGTCGCCGCTTAATATCCAACGGTTATTGCTCTGAGTAATTTGCGCCATTTATAGTTTCAATAATAATTATGCTTTTGCCGCGCTATTTTTTTCAGCTAGCTTTTTAATCAAGCTATCTAAACCATTTTGGCGAATTTCTTGCGTAAATTGGCCGCGATAATTAGTTACCAAGCTCACACCTTCAATCACAATGTCATACACTTTCCAGTTATCCGCTTGTTTTTCAAGCGCATAATCAACCGCAATTGGCTGGCCACCCGGCTGCAAAATAACCGTTTTTACAGCCGCTGTATTAGCACCATCGGCCAAACGTAAAGGTTTGTATTCAATGGTTTGATTTTTAAATTTTGATAATGCCGTTGCATAAGTGCGCAATAACAATGTGCGAAACTCAGTTTGAAAAGCTGCTTTTTGATCTGGCGTTGCTTTCGTCCAGTTTTTACCTAGCACCAAGCGTGAAACGCGGTCAAAATTAAAGTTTGGCAGAATTTTTTCCTCTGCTAATGCAAAAATCTTATCCTGATTACCGGCTTGAATGTCTTTATCGTTTTTAACGATTGCCATCACATCTTCAGCCGTGCGTTTTACCAACGCATCTGGTGATTCTGCCGCAAGTGCGCCTGCAGTAAAGCAAAGCATAGTGCCCGCTAATAATAATTGCTTAAAGTTTGTCTTAATCATGTATTTATCCTAATGTTAGCAACGCGCTTAAGGCGCTGCTGGTTGTGTTATTGCATCTAATGGGTTAGCACCTAACGCTTCATCTGCCGATTTGGTTGATGGTGATTCTGTTTTAGTGGCGGCATCAGCTGGCGCTTCTGAGGCTTTATTGTACAAAAACTGGCTAATCATTTTTTCTAAAACCACAGCATCTTGCGTTTGTAAGATTTTGTCACCATTGGCTAGGCTTGTTTCATCACCACCCGCCTCTAAGCCAATGTATTGCTCACCCAGCAAGCCAGCCGTGTAAATATTGGCAAACGTATCTTTAGGGAAAGCATAACGTTTATCAATACTTAAACTGACAACTGCTTCAAAGCTTTCAGCATCAAATTTAATGTCACTAACGCGCCCAACCACTACACCGGCACTTTTAACAGGGGCGCGTGGTTTTAAGCCGCCAATATTTTCAAAATTAGCGCTAACTGTATAGGTTTCGCCAATACTGCTGGTGGTTAGGTTGCCCACTTTCATGGCAAGGCCTAATAACGCGGCCAAGCCTAAAGCCACAAAAATACCTACCCATAAATCTATTGTTGTTCTTTCCATTGCCATACTCCTAACGCCTTACAAGCTAATCATAAACGAGGTTAATACAAAATCTAGCCCTAAAATCGCTAGCGACGAAGTGACTACAGTGCGCGTGGTTGCACGGCTTACGCCTTCTGCTGTTGGCGGCGCATCATAGCCTTCAAACAAGGCAATCATGGTACAAGCCACGCCAAACACCACACTTTTTATCACGCCATTCACAATATCTAAGCGCCAATCCACATTGGCCTGCATTTGCGACCAAAATGCGCCAGCATCTACGCCAATTAACGGCACCGCCACCATATAACCACCCAAAATGCCGACCATTGAAAACAGCGCCGCCAACACCGGCATGGCAATAACACCCGCCCAAAAACGTGGTGCAATAACGCGTGCAATGGGGCTAACCGCCATCATTTCCATGGCGGCTAGTTGCTCAGTGGCTTTCATTAATCCGATTTCGGCGGTAATGGCAGTGCCCGCGCGGCCAGCAAACAATAATGCGGTAACCACAGGGCCAAGCTCGCGGATTAACGATAAGGCCACCAATACGCCAATGGCTTCTGATGAGCCGTATTTTTGCAAGGTGTAATAGCCTTGCAACGCTAATACCATGCCCACAAAAAAGGCCGATACTAAGACAATAATAAGGGACATTACGCCGGTAAAATATACTTCGCGTATGGTTAGATGAAAGCGGCGAAAGCTTTCGCCAGAATACATTAGCGTTAGCCCGAATAAGCGCGCGCCAGCACCTAAGCGCCAAACGCGATCGCTAAAGCTATGGCCAATATTGCGTAAAAAGCGTGTCAAACTGACTAAAATACTAGAACGCATCATGCGCCTCGCCTTGTCTGTTCAAAACCCAATAAATCTTGTGCATAATCGTCGGCTGCATAATGAAAAGGCACAGGGCCATCTTTTTCGCCATGCACAAATTGATGCACAAACGGCAAGGTGGAATTGCGTAAATCGTCTGGCGTGCCTTCTGCCGCTACCACACCATTGGCCACAAAATACACATAATCGGCAATTGTAAATGTTTCTTTTACGTCATGCGAAACGATAATTGAAGTGGCGCCTAAAGCATCATTTAAGGTGCGAATCAAATCGCAGATAACACCCATCGAAATAGGATCTAAGCCTGCAAACGGCTCATCATACATAATAATATCGGGATCTAATGCAATAGCGCGCGCCAATGACACGCGGCGCGCCATACCGCCAGATAACTCAGTCGGCATTAGTTTATGTGCGCCTCTTAAACCAACCGCATTAAGCTTCATTAACACCAAATCGTGAATCATGCTTTCGGGTAAATTGGTGTGCTCGCGTAACGGAAAGGCCACGTTTTCATACACCGATAAATCGGTAAACAAAGCGCCTTGTTGAAACAACATACCCATTTTTCGGCGTAACTGGTAGATACCATCGCGCGTTTGCTTGTGCACCACTTGGCCTTCAACGCGCGCCTCGCCCTTGCTAGGCTTTAGTTGCCCGCCAATTAAACGCAATAATGTGGTTTTGCCAGTGCCGCTACCGCCCATAATGGCGATTACCTTACCGCGCGGAAACACCATATTGATGCCCTGATGCAGCATGCGGCCTTTATAGCCAAAAGAAAGATTATCAATCTCTACAATATTTTGTGAGGCTTTGTTTAAAGTCATTCGTTATACTTTTTCATTTTCATGACACTTTAAAGCAAATCGCATAACTAGCAAAACTTTATATGTATGTTACAAAACAAAAAGCCCGCATTAAGCGGGCTTTGAATTTTTAACTAGTTATTTAGAAGGCCATGCACACATTAAATACACTAGCGTCCAACACTGTTGCATTTTCGTCCCAACCTGCAACAGCTGAATATACTCTTAAAGACCCAGTAGCAGTATTGCTGTCATCAAGAGTTGTATCAAGTTGCTTTGCAAACTTACCCAAAATTCCCGCCGAACAAATAACATAAGCACCACTCAAAGGCGTAGGCAACACAGGAATATTTGTTGCTCCAGCAATACTTTGAACACCGATTCGTCCACCGTCTGCATTAGTTGGGTAGTAACCACCTGCGCCCACTACAGTTGGTCCAGGCGCAAGGCCTGCCAAGCGAACATGCTGCCAAAGAATGGCAGACTCATCGCCTATAGTTACTGAATTCCAGTTGCCACCAATAACACCGTTTCCCGCGCCTGTTGCAGCTTGGTTGGCAGCTGCTCCCAAATGCGCTACAGCAGCAAGATCGTCACCTGGCAGCGCTCTATATTTATCTTGGTATCCGTAAATATAAACTTGTACATTTTGAAAATCCCGCGCCATGTTTTTAACCTTAGCACTGTTAATCAGCTCTTGACCTCTAAGCACGCCGCCTAGTAGTAAACCGATAATCACCAAAACAATTGCTAGTTCAATTAGGGTAAAACCTGATTGTTTATTCATTTTTTGTGTCCTTAACCTAATATAATTGTGTGAATTATAAAGTTTCATCACATTTTTTAACATTTGATGCAAGCAACATGCCAGATTGAAAATTAGTCAAAACGGCTTATTTACTGGCTATTTCAATCACTTTCAGCTAAATTTAGCGTTCAAAATAAAAGCTTGTGTTGATAAATCGTCATACATGACATATTTTTGACACTTTACTATTAATGACGATTGCTTAAGCTTTAGCTTAAAAATGCTGGGTAATTGACTAGAAATCTTAGTAAAAGTGATTTTATAAAATTCACTTAGCAAACGCCGCTCTACGTAAATTTAACACATGGGATATCGCATGTTTTTAAAAATGTTCAATTACAGCAACATTAATCTAATGTTAATCAAAAATTCGCAACGCGTTTTAGCGTTAATGTTGCTTTCTCTGCATGCTTTTTTAATTTGGGGCGGTGACGCGCACTATTTACAACAGACTTATTTCTTGTGCACGTATGCGCTTTTTTTATTGTGGCAACCTATTTGGCGCAGCACCGAAACATTATCTAAACCGGCGCTATTTTTATTTATTGGCGTTGGTGTTTTGGGCTTTTTATACATCAATTGGTGGTTAACCGCCTTGTGGCTATCCATTTTATTTGGCTTGCTGGGCGGCCGCATTTTTTCAGATGAAACCAAAGCCAACCGCGTTATTCATATTTTGGCCGCCAGTTATTTGTTATCGATGTTGCTGTTGTGGGTGGTGCCAAAGCTGTTGCATGCTTCTAACGATTTAGAAGCGGCCACTTTTGTTATTACCTACTTTATGCCGTTGCTGCCAATCATCATCTTAATTATTGGCAATCAAAACAGTAAATCGGGCCAATTGCCGGTGCTGGATTTTTTCTACACCTTATTATTAATGCTGGTTGCGCTGATTTTGGTGCTGGGTAGTTACGCCATTGGTAGTGTAAATACGGTTAATTATATTCAAGTGATGTTTATTACTATATTTAGCCTTGCTTTTGTGTTGATTGCTTTTAGTATGTTGTGGCGGCCTAGTACGCGATTTTCGGGCGTTGAGCTGATGATGTCGCGCTATTTATTAAGTATTGGTATGCCATTTGAAAAATGGATTAAAAATATCGCATCATTAGGTGAAATTGAATCGACACCCAACGGATTTATTCAAGCGGCGATGGTTGAAATGACTTCATTGCCTTGGGTTTCGGGTGTTTCTTGGCTGGCCGATGATACGCAAGGCAAATTGGGCGCTTCTTCTAATCATCAAACCAATTTTAATTTTAAAGATTTTCACATGACATTGCACACCAACTGGCAGATTTCGCCTGCTTTGTATGTGCATGTTAAATTGCTCACGCAAATTATGGGTGAATTTTACGATGCGAAACGCCGCGAAGAAACCTTGCGCCAAAACGCTTACATGCAAGCTTTTTACGAAACGGGTTCGCGCTTAACGCATGATATTAAAAATATTTTGCAATCGGTTGGCACTTTAGTTTCGGCGGCAGAGCAAACAGAAGAAAAAGATACGGCGGCTTTATTAACCTTAATCCGCAAACAATTACCTGTTTTAAATCAAAGAATTGCCGCCACTTTAGATAAACTAAAAGCGCCAGGCGAAGATAAAAAACGCTTAGAAAAAATGTCGGCTTGGTGGAAAAACTTGCAGTTGCGTCATACGCAGGATCATATTGAGTTTGTTGCCGACAATTTACCTAAGCATGATATTAATGCTGAAGTGTTGGATAGCGTGATTGATAATTTGATTAATAACGCGATTGAAAAGGCCAAATATCAGCCAAATACCTTGATTAAGGTTGAAATGCAGAGTGATGCCGAACAGCGTTTTTATATTGATGTAACCGACACCGGCAAGGCCATGGATGCAGCGATTGCTAATGATTTATTTAAAAAGCATATTGCATCGCATAATGGCTTGGGTGTTGGCTTGTATCACGCCGCGCAAGATGCCAAACAAGCAGGCTATGGACTAAGTTTGGATAGTAATGTGAATGGTGCGGTGCGCTTTAGGGTATTGTTAGTACCCTAAAGCTTTTGTCTGAAGATTTAATTTACGGCCTTATAAGGCAGGTTTTAAAGTTCGCCGTAAGAATGCAAACCGCTTAAAAACATATTCACACCCAAGAAGGCGAATGTGGTGACTAGCAAGCCAATTAACGCCCACCAAGCCAACACTGGGCCGCGCAAGCCTTTAACCATGCGCAAATGCAACCATGCCGCGTAATTTAACCAAACAATTAGCGCCCATGTTTCTTTAGGATCCCAGCTCCAATAACCGCCCCAAGCTTCGGCCGCCCACATGGCGCCTAAAATTGTGGCGATTGTGAAAAAGGCAAAACCTACCGCAATGGATTTATACATCACATCATCTAACACATCTAAGCTTGGCAAGCGGCTGGCTAATATGCCTTTTTTAGCCAGCAAGTAAGCACTTGCTACCATGGCAGCCAATGAAAACGCGCCATATCCGACAAAGTTAGCGGGCACATGAATTTTCATCCAATAGCTTTGCAAGGCTGGCACTAAAGGTTGAATCGCATCCGCGCCGCGGTCGAATCGATACCATAAAATAAATAGTACAGCGGCGTTAATAATCATCAACACAAAGCCGCCAAGCTGCTTGGTATTAAATTTACTTTCGTAATGCAAATATAAAAGTGATGTGATTAAACAGAATAAAATAAACACTTCATATAGATTACTAATGGGGATATGGCCTACATCTGGCGCGATTAAATACGATTCGTACCAACGCACCATTAGCCCAACAAAACCAAATAAAACGGCGCTCCATGTCAATGCAGAAGCCACTTTACCAGCAAAATCACTGCGTTTGTACATGGCAAACCAGTAAGTAAACATGGCTAAAATAAACAGCACGTTCATCCACATAATGGCCGATTGGCTGGATATTAAAAATTTAAGCAAAAACGCCTGCGTAGCGCGCGCTTGATCGCCGTGGTACAAACTAATAGAAAATAAACTGATTACGCCCACGCCAATCACCAGCTTGGCTAAGCCTTTCCAGCGCCAGCCTAAATAGCTAAATACTGCCGCCGCGCCAAACAAAAAGCTTACTTCATAGATATCCATAAATTGCGAATATTGGCTGTAAGCGAATATGGCGCCGGCAAATAACAAGGCTGCATAAAGCCAATCTTGCACTTTTAGGCTTTGCCAAAGGGTTTGGGGCGTAAAATTAAGCGTTTCTGTATTCATCATCATTCCTTTTTCTTGCTTGCTATATATTTGCTTAAATTAGGTTAAGCAAGTAGCTGGCTTAATTGCGATTTCGTGCGTTCAAACTCTTGTTCAAAATCTAAATTTTTGCGATTAGACGACATGGCAAATAAAACTTCACCTGCCTTGTTTGCATCATTTTTGACCAGCAACCACACGCGACGTTCACGAATATAAAACATGGCAAAAATACCAATCACCAACAGCACAGAACCTAAATACACCCATTTTTGCCCAGGTGATTTGGTTAACTGCAGGCCGCTAGCCTCTACATGTTTAAAATTCACTAATTGCAAATAATGCGGTGAGCCGTAAAAAAATGAATCGCTAAGCGCATTTAAGCTATCTTGCAGCAACTCTTTGGTTTTATCGTTAAACACTAATGCAGGCTTATTGGCTTTAGCCAAGCTTAAATTGTAAGCCTCAAACGCAGCCGTATTGAGCATTTTGATATAAGTTTGCGCGGCTGCCTCGCGCTGATCTTCTGGCACGGCTTTTTCAATCGCTTTGGCAATGCTGGTGTAACCGCCTTGCGCATAGGTGCTTAACAATTGCGCCACACTTTGCTCAAACTGCGCCTGCAATTTAGTGTCTTTAGTTAAGGCATTGGCGCTTAATTTCTTGGCGATAGCTGGATACTGCTGACTATCTAACATGGTGGCGCGAAAACGCATAAAGCCATCCATCTCAAAATCGTCATCTACTGGAATGCGCAGATATTTAAAATCTTCTTGCACTGTTTCGCGCATGCCCGAAATAAAATACGATTTTCCGTCTAGCTGCATGGGTTGCATGTAGGTGACGTATTCGCGCGCTTGCCCGCTAGCGTCGCGCAGCTTGTAGGTAATATTTGGCCCAACGTTGCGCGGCTTGCCTTTGCCGTCTGGCGTTAAATTAATAATATTAAATTTGCGGAATTCATTAAACTCAACTGTTAATTGATTTTCGCCTTCGCCCAGTTTAGCTTTTTTGAATATTTCACCGTTTAAGGTAGTTGTTTGCGCAATCGCTTTGGTTAAATCCCACACCTTAAAATCGACCGATGAGCCGCCATCTTGGAAATCGGATTGATAAATAGCGATTCCTTTATAAACCAATGGATGATTAACGCTAATGGTTTTGGTCAGCGGCTGTTTTAAATCGCTATCGGTAATCACAATATCGCTTTCAAACGATTTAGGCTGACCAGTGGCGTAATGCTCAATTCTGAAATCTTTTAAGGCCACTCTAAATGGCAATTCTTGCACCAAATAACCATCGCGAACGCGCACAAAAGCCACATTATCGCTAACGCCTTCTGGCAAGGTCATATTGGCTCTAAATGAGGCATTGCCTGTGGTTAGGCGGCTAATTGCTGGCACTTGGCTTTCTGGAATATCCAATGTTTCTATCTTTTTTTGGCCAAGCAACTCTTGTACTTTTAAAGGCAAATTGCCATCTAACAAGCCACCAAAAAAGATAATCACCATGGCCACATGGGTAAAAATATAGCCTAAACGTTGATGCGTACCGGCTTTGGCAGCAATTAGTTCATCGCCATTTTGTTGCGTATTGAACTTGAATTTAAAGCCTTGCGATGTTAAATAATTGGCTAACTTGGCTTTGGTAGCGCCAACATCGCCTTGCTGATTAGTCGGAGTAAACGATGCTTGATGGCTAAAAGCGCGCAAGGATTTTTCAGCCGCGTGTTCTTTAAAGGTTTTCCACTCCCGCACCATTAAAGGGCTATTGCGATAAATACACAAGCTGGTCGAAATCACCAAAAATAATAAGATGACCAAAAACCAAGTGGCATGATACACATCGTATAAACCCAGCTTTTCAAACGCCTCAAACCAAAACTGGCCAAACTTAATGATGTAATTTTCGTACGGCTCGTTTTGTTTAAGCACCGTACCAATAATGGATGCAACACCTAAAACGGTAAGCATGCTAACGGCAAAGCGCATTGAGCTTAGTAGCTCATAAAAACGTTGTGATGTGGTGATTGGTGGTTTCAAGGTGAGTGCTTAACGCTAGGTGCCTTTAATGCGACGACATGAAATTGAAAAACGACTTTTTTAAGACAGCTTGTTGAAAAGTCAGTTGCAATCGTTTTTTGCAATTAACTTTTCAACCGCTTTGAATGATTAACGCATACCTTGCATATAGTCAGCCACGGCTTGCATTTCAGCGTCTGTCATTTTGGCAGCAATCGCCATCATCATTGGCGCGTTTGCACGTTCACCAGTGCGGAATGTTTTAAGCTGCTGATAGGTGTAATCGGCATGTTGGCCAGCCAAACGTGGAAATTGTTTTGGCATGCCGGCACCGTTAGCGCCATGACAAGCCGCACAGGCTGGTACATTGGTTTTAGCTATGCCGCCACGGTAGATTTTTTCGCCCAAAGAACCAACGCCATTAGTTTTAGCTTTGGCTAGCGTTTGTTTTTGTGTAGAAAAATAAGTGGCTAGATTTTGCATATCGACTGGCGTTAAGTTAGCTACCATGCCGCTCATTACCGCATTAGCGCGCGTGCCTTCTTTAAAGTTTGTTAATTGTTTTAACAAATACTCAGGATGCTGACCGGCTAATTTTGGGTTCAAACTAATGGCGCTATTACCATCGGCACCATGACATGCCGCGCAAACACCTTGCACAATTTGCTCCGCCGTTTGTTTATTGGCAACAGGTGACACATTGGCGGCTACTGGTTCTGCTTTTTTGGCTGCATTGGTGGCCGAAAAAACCATATTTGAAGAAAAACTTAACGCTAAAACGGCAATTAAACTCACATGCTTAAACATTGTATTGCTTTCCTAACTATTTAATTAACTTAATATTTTATCAAAAATCATCTGTTCGTGATAGCATTTATGCCTTAAGTTTTACAGACAAATCATGCCATGCCGCTTTTTCAAAACGCTACCTTTTTCATTTCAGCCCATCATTTACGCGATTTACCACCAGCATCTGGTATCGAAGTCGCGTTTGCGGGCCGCTCAAACGCGGGTAAATCTAGCGCGCTTAATACGCTGGCCAACCACAATCGCTTAGCTTATGTCAGTAAGCAACCCGGCCGCACGCAACTCATTAACTTTTTCACCTTAGGTAACGATAGGCATTTAGTCGATTTACCCGGCTACGGTTACGCAAAAGTACCCGAAAGCATGCGTGCCCACTGGCAAAGCGTGCTAGCGCGCTATTTATCAGAGCGCACAAGCTTGGGCGGCTTAGTTTTAGTGATGGACAGCCGCCATCCACTGACACCTCTAGACCGCCAAATGTTGGATTGGTTTTGCCCAAGCGGTAAGCCTGTGCATGTTTTATTAACAAAATCCGATAAATTATCGCGCGGCGAGGCAGGATTAACGCTGGCCAAGGTACGCAAAGAGCTGCTTGAAACGTGGGATAAAACCTATGGCAGCAATTGCACCGTGCAATTGTTTTCCAGCTCTAAAAAATTAGGCGTGGAAGAAGCCGAAAAAGTGATTGGCGCTTGGTTATTTGCGGACGAAGCACCTCAAGAATAAATTGTCACTCTGCCGCAGGGCAGAATCTAGGCCTAGTACTATTCACGAATTTTTCAATTGAAATATAGCTAGTATTCACCTTGTCAGGATTCTGGCCTGCGCCAGAATGACAATCTTAAATACGCGTAAATACTAAATCCCATACACCGTGGCCTAATTTAATACCGCGATTTTCAAATTTGGTTAACGGTCTGTAAGCTGGTTTTTCAGCATAATCTATCGCCGTATTTTTTAATTGCGGCTCAGCCTTTAGCGCGTCTAGCACCCATTCCGCGTACTCTTGCCAGTCAGTTGCCACATGAATGTAAGCACCCACTTTCAATTTGGTACAAAGCAGCTTTAAAAACTCGGCTTGAATCAAGCGGCGCTTATGATGGCGTTTTTTATGCCAAGGGTCTGGGAAAAAGATATGTACGCCATCTAAACTATTATCTGCAATCATCTGTTGTAGCACTTCCACCACGTCATGCTGGATGATGCGAATATTCTGGATGCTGGATTCTTCAATCAGCTTTAGCAAACTACCAACGCCTGGCGTGTGCACTTCTACCGCCACAAAATCGCAATCCTGCAAGGTTTGCGCGATTTTGGCGGTGCTTTCACCCATGCCAAATCCAATTTCTAGGATTTTTTTGCTATTAGGCCTAGCAAATACTTGATTCAAATCCAGTAAATTTTCGGCATATTCAATGCCAAATTGTGGCCAAACCGTTTCTAGCGCATGCGCCTGGCCTTTAGTTAAACGGCCCTGACGCAACACAAAGCTGCGAATACGGCGGTTCATATGTGCGTTTGGCACATCGTTTTCAGGTGTTTCTGTTTTAATTAAATCGGTCATGGCAAGATTATACTTGATTCCCCTCTCCCGCCTGTGGGAGAGGGCTAGGGAGAGGGATAAATTATTTATTATGTGCTGTCGAATGTCTTCAAGCACGCCCTCTAGCTCGCTCAGCACCTGATTATTCCAAAATCGCAATACTCGAAAACCTTGGCTCTCAAGAAACTGGGTTCGTTTTGTGTCATACAGTGATTGAATTGCATGCTGACCACCGTCCAACTCGATAATCAACATTTGCTCTATGCATATAAAATCCGCTATGTATGGACCAATCGGCTTTTGACGCTTAAATTTTAGATTTAAAAATCTACTGGCGCGTAATCGATACCAAAGCTGCTTTTCTGCATCCGTTTGATTACGGCGTAATAACTTTGCATTGTTTAATATCTGGTTCAATTGCAACCCTCTCTCTAACTCTCTCCCTGCAAGGGAGAGAGGATTTGGTGCATCTTGCATTTACAGCATATGCGCTTTATCGCCGCTTTTAAAACCGATTAATGGCGCATCAAAATTTTTGCTTAACGCTATTACCTTAAACAATTCACCCATTTCGGCGGGGGATAATAGTTTTTGCGCGGCGGCGGCCATTGGTGTGTATGCCGCCATATCGCTGGGTGAAGTTTCACTTAATATTTCTAACAAGCCGCAATTCATTAAAAAGCTGGCTTGATTGCAATAGCCGGCCAAATTTAAGTTTTGCGAAACGCCAGCCTGTGCAATCGCTGTAAAATTGACATGGGCGGTAATATCTTGCAGGCCTACATAAACTAGCGGATTGCTATGTGCGTAATGTTGGTAATGACACATCAGCGTGCCTGTATTGCGTTGAGCGTGATAATACTCGGCGGCACCAAAACCATAATCAATCATCAAAATTACGCCCTGCTTTAAACTGGCAGCCAAGCTATGAATTAAACCTGTTGCGGCTGGGCAAAATTCGGTTAAATAATCGATTGGCAGTGAGTGCGCGCTTACTTCTTCATTTAATTTTCCTGCAGCCATTGGCTTATCTTGCCAAATAAAATTCTCTTCAAAACCCACACCGCGTTCAATTAAACCTTGTTGCGTGTTGCCTACAAGGTGCACAGCAATCGCGTCTAATACTTCATTGCCAATGATTAAACCGACAAAATCTGCTGGCAACGCATCTAGCCAAACAATGCGCGAAAATAAATCGCTGGGCAATTTTCGCAAGTTTTCTAGCTGTATCTGGCGTAAGTAATCGCTCACTTCTAAAATATAATAATGCGCAGGTAGTTGCTGTAATCGCTGCAATTCAAGCAGTAAATCGGCGGCCAATTTGCCTGTGCCAGCGCCTAATTCTAAAATGTCGCCTTGGATTTTACTTGAAATTTGGGCTTCGCTTGAAATTTTGGCTTCACTTGAAACTTGAATTTCGCTTAAAACCTGCGCCACTTGCCTTGCTAAAGTGCGCGCAAACAGCGGCGAAATTTGTGGTGCGGTAACAAAATCACCGCCGCCATTTTGATTATCGGCGAACTTAACCGCGCCGCCGCTGTAATATCCTAGGGCGGGCGTATATAAAGCCATCTGCATAAAGCTGGCGAAATCTATCCAGCCACCGGCTTGTTCAATTTTTTGCTGAATTATTCGGCATAACTGCTGGCTGCGATTTTGTGCCGCTTGGTCAGGAATGGGTAGATTTAGATGTAATGTTGAGGCCATAAGCCATTATAATATTTGAATACTAAAGTGAGTGAATCTTGAGAGAATCTGTGAATAATAAAGTCTTGAATCAGCAAGCATTAAATCATAAGGTGGTTTTAATTACGGGCGGCGCAAAACGCGTAGGCGCGGCCATTTGCCGTGAACTTCATGCTTGCGGCGCGCAAATAATGATTCACTACAAAACTAGCACAATCGAGGCGCGCGCTTTGCAAGCCGAATTAAATTTACAGCGCGCCAATTCGGTAGCGATTATTCAGGGTGATTTGCTTAATATGGCGGTTTTGCCCAGCTTGATTCAAGAAACCATGAAGCATTTTGGCAAATTAGATGTGTTGATTAATAACGCATCTAGCTATTACGCCACCGAAATTGGCGCGATTACAGAAGATAATTGGCACGATTTAGTGGGCACCAATTTAAAAGCGCCGATGTTTTTAGCGCAAGCGGCGGCGGCAGAATTGCGCAAAAATCACGGCTGCATTGTGAATATTACCGATATGCATATTGAACGACCTAAAAAAGGCTATGCCGTGTACAGCGTGGCAAAGGCTGGCTTGGTCACCTTAACAAAATCGCTGGCGCATGAATTAAGCCCAGAGGTGCGCGTAAATGCGGTGGCACCCGGGCCTGTGCAATGGCCAGAAAATAATCCGCAATTTGATGAAGTGTATCGGCAACGGGTGATTTCACAAACTTTGCTTAAAAAAATTGGTGAGCCAAATGACATTGCCAAAGCGGTTAAATTTTTGGTGGCCGATGCGCCGTTTATTACTGGCCATGTGCTGGCGGTGGATGGTGGACGTAGTTTAAATTTATAGCGGATTGCCGCAAGGCTAGGCTTGAGATAGAAAATCGGCCGATTCAATGCCTTTAATTAGGTCAACAATATGCTTGGCGGCAACGGGTTTAGAAAACAAATATCCTTGTGCCGCATAGCAACCTAATTTTTTGAGCTTTTGATACACTTTTGTATTTTCAACGCCCTCTGCAATCACATCAATATTCAAGTTTTTTGCTAACTCTAGCGTAGAGCGCACAATGGTTTCGCTAAATTTGTCGTTTAGCATAACTCTAATAAATTGCTGATCAATTTTAAGATAATGCAGCGGCAATTGTTGTAAATACAGTAGCGAGCTATAGCCTGTGCCGTAATCATCAATGCTGATTTTAACGCCTAATTCCATCAATCCTTCTAGCACGGCTTTAACGCGCGCAGGGTCAGAAAGCGCGCTGGACTCTGTAATTTCAATCTCTAAATAGCTGGCTGGCATGTTGTTTTGTACCAGTGCGTCTTTAATTTCATTGGCCAAATCAAAATTCATTAAATCTCTGGCGGTTACATTTAATGCAATGCTAATCATTAAACCTTGCTCACTCCAAACCCGCCATTGCTTGGTTGTGTCGTTAAGCACAAGGGTAAATAGGCTATGAATTAAATCGGTGGCTTCTATTTGTGGTAAGAATTTATCAGGCGGCAGCAGCCCGCGTTCAGGGTGTTGCCAGCGAATCAGCGCCTCTACCCCCATGACTTTTTGGCCGCTAACAAACACTTTGGGTTGGTAATAAACCACCAGTTGACGCTTGGCAATGGCGCTGCGAAAATCGACAAAAACCCAGCTTTTATCTTCTTCTATATCTTTTTGTTTATCGTAAACTTCTACTTGAGATTGATTGCGCTTGGTGCTGACTAATGTGCGTTCGCATTCTTTTAGCATGGTCATGTAGCCCACTTTTTCTTGAGCCGCATTAATCGATACGCCAATGCTGCAGGTCGCCTTTATCTTTAAACCATTCACATTAATCGGCTCATTTAACGATTCATGAATCTGCCAAGCTTGTGCTTCTATATCCTGTCTATTCTTAATATTACTCATTAATAAGGTAAATTCATCGCCGTCCACCCTGGCGAATTGATGACCCTTTTTAAGGCACTCAGCGTAAAGATTCACGGCGATGGTTTTTAGAATTGAATCGCCGACACTAAAGCCAAAGGTGTTATTAATCGCCTTAAATCCGTCAATATCAATCAATAGCAAACCATTGTAGCCGCGACCTTGCTGGCTTAAATTATCAATATTAACTCCTGCCACATTCTCAATATGGTTACGATTAGGTATGCCAGTTAGGTAGTCTGTTCTATTTTGCGCCTCTAATTATTGGGTGACCCGCACAATATTTTGCACGGACGTTCTAAGCTGGTACCAGCCCAGCAACATGACCAAAAAGAATCCCACCAAAATACCTATGGTGGCTGGGTGCAAGGCTTTAAAGTAAATAATCAAAAGGGTTACTGGCAATAGCAAAACCAAGGGCATCAAAAGCCTTAGCACATGCGTAATATGGCTACTATCTTTGCTTGTCCTTGGAATCACTAACTTCTTCATATCAGGGTGCATAGCCACCGCGCCAAACAGCACATAGGCCAGCAGCCATAAAATTAAGTTAAAATCAGTAGGCACGCCTAAACTATGGCTGGTGCCATGAAAATACGATTCGCCAGCGGCAAATAATACTGTGCCTATCGCCAGTAGAATAAATGCCTTCGATTGATTCGCTTCACTACTGACCCAAATCCAAAACAACATGCCAATTTCAATATAAGCAAAGGTCGGATAAATCATCCTAAAGGTCTGTGGCCTATGCAATGAAAATCCATGCTCAACAATAGTGGGTAAAAATAAAAACTGCCAGCCGATGAGTATCAAGCTAGTCGCCATTATCCAGCCCTGAAAAAAACCGTGTTTAGGGAATTCACGATGAAGTTTGCTTGAAAACTGCCACAGCGCAGTCACCATTAACAGATGACCCAACAGCAGAAAAACATCGGCTGGTGATAAGGCTGCGCCAAACGCACCGCTGGCGTCCGTGTTGGCTTGAATAAGCCCACCGATAAATTGCGCCACCAACGATAATGAAAAGTAAATCCAAGGCCGAATCACGTCGGCCTTTTCGGATTTATTTAAATTTAGTCCCCAATAAACGCCCAATAAACCATAAAAAGAGACAATAAAATACCAAGTGTCGCGCATACTCATGACATCGGTAAATGGCAAGCAGAGCACAAAAAAATGCCTAGTATTAAATAAGCTTTCCAATCAACCGTGACTTTCAACATTGCCCCTTATGAAGAAAAAGCGTACGTTACGCGCGCATGCAGCTAAAGCTGAGCCATTAATAATGGCCTTACTAACCCCATTTTGAATAACTGTATAAGAATATTGCGTGGTTTTATTCGATGACAAATGTAAAATATTGTTAATTAATGGACGCGACTTGCTATTTAGCATGCAAAATCAAGCCACAGAACTTAATGCACGCCTTCAGTTATAATCTTAAAAACTAGCAAAAGATGATAAAAACAGCATGATTAAGCACCTACCAGACAACCATTCCAATAACTTTATTAAGTTGCGCAACAGCCTTATCTCAAGCACAGGCAAAGCCATTGGCGATTACAACATGATTGAAAATGGCGACACGGTGTTGGTGTGCATGAGCGGCGGCAAAGATAGCTACACCATGTTGATGATGTTGCTGGCGCTGCAAGAGCGCGCGCCGATTGATTTTAAGTTAATCGCCATGAATTTAGACCAAAAACAGCCTAACTTTCCGGCGCATGTTTTACCAGAATATTTTAAAAATTTAGGCGTGGATTACCGCATTGTTGAGGCGGATACCTATTCGGTAGTTAAAGAGAAAATTCCAGAAGGCAAAACCACCTGTAGTTTGTGCAGCCGCTTGCGTCGTGGCATTATTTACACCACCGCCAAAGAGCTGGGTGCTAATAAAATCGCGCTTGGCCATCATAGAGATGACATTGTAGAAACGCTATTTTTAAATATGTTTTTTGGCGCCAAGCTAAAAGCTATGCCACCAAAATTGGCCACCAATGACAAGCAAAATGTGGTGATTCGGCCGCTAGCTTATTGTGCAGAGAAAGATATTGCCAGCTATGCGCGTCAAATGGAGTTTCCGATTATTCCATGCGATTTATGCGGTTCTCAGGAAAATCTACAGCGCCAAAAAGTTAAAGATATGTTGCAAGCGTGGGAGCGTGAACAGCCAGGCCGCGTTAATAATATTTTCCGCGCCATTGGTAATGTAGAGCCATCGCACCTTGCCGATGTGAATTTATATGATTTTAAAAGTTTAACGCAGGCAAAATCTGAAGACGAAGATCCGCTATTCGGCGATATTGCTAATGAAGGTGCCGCATTAAGCATTAGCAGTAACGACGGCACGCGAATTGAGTTCGCCAGAAACAAATAAGCGATATTTACTGAAATTGTTGCTTTTTTTCATTGACTTATTGTCTAGTAGCCATTTAGCTTGCTATCATCTAATCAATTACACCAATTAGCCCTTAATACATAGGCATTAATGTCCAAACTACTCATTGTAGAATCACCTTCTAAAGCAAAAACGCTTAAAAAATACCTTGGTAACGATTTTGAGGTGTTGGCTTCTTACGGCCATATTCGTGATTTAATCCCAAAAAATGGCGCGGTTGACCCAGCCAATAATTTCGCCATGAAATACGACATTATTGAGCGCAATTCTAAACACATGGACGCGATTACGCGTGCGGTTAAAAGTGCCGATAGCATCTATCTGGCAACCGATCCGGACCGCGAAGGTGAAGCGATTTCGTGGCATATTGCCGAAATTTTAGCTGAGAAAAAATTACTTAAAAACAAGCTATTAAAACGCGTTGAATTTAACGAAATCACGCAAACAGCGGTAAAACACGCTATTGATAATCCGCGTGATATTGCCATGAACTTGGTCAACGCGCAGCAAGCACGCCGTGCGTTGGATTATTTGGTTGGCTTTAATTTATCGCCACTTTTATGGAAAAAGATTCGCAGGGGTTTATCGGCGGGCCGCGTACAAAGCCCTGCGTTACGTTTAATTGTTGAGCGTGAATTAGAAATTGAAGCATTCGTTAGCCAAGAATATTGGTCAATTCACCTAGATGCGTTGAAACATGCGCACAGCTTTAACGCCAAATTAATTCAATTAAACGGCCAAAAAGTAGAACAATTCACCGTTGTTAATCATGACCAACAGGCTGATATTGTTGGCAAACTATTGCTGGCCAGTGCTGGCAAAACCACCGTTTCGCGCGTTGAGAAAAAACAACGTAGCCGTAGCCCTGCCGCGCCGTTTACTACATCAACCTTGCAACAAGAGGCTGTGCGTAAACTTGGCTTTACTACTTCACGTGCGATGAGAGTCGCTCAACAGCTCTATGAAGGTGTGGATGTTGGCAGCGGTACTACTGGTTTAATTACCTATATGCGTACCGATTCGTTCAGTTTGGCGACTGAAGCGGTGATGAGTATTCGCGATTATGTGAAAAAGAATTTTGACGCCGATTATTTGCCAAAATCGCCGATTATGTACAAAACCAAAGCCAAAAATGCGCAAGAAGCGCATGAGGCGATTCGCCCGACCGATATTGAGCGCAGCCCAACCGCCATGCGCAAATATCTAAACGATGAGCAATTTAAATTATATGAAATGATTTGGAAGCGCACGCTGGCTTGCCAAATGTCACCTGCCAAATTTGACGCGGTAAGTGTGGATTTAAGTGTTGGCAGTGAGGCCAATTTATTTCGCGCCACTGGCCAAACCTTGGTGTTCCCGGGATTTATCGCGGTGTATATGGAAGGCCGCGATGATGAAGAGGAAGAAGGCGAAAGCAAGTTGCCGCATCTTGAGGCTGGCGAAGTGTTAAATGTAGAAAGAATCTATGGCGATCAACACTTTACAGAGCCGCCGCCAAGATACGGTGAAGCCAGTTTGGTGAAAATTTTAGAAGAATACGGCATTGGCCGCCCTTCTACTTACGCCAGCATTATTAGCACGCTGCAAGACCGCGAATACGTGATTTTAGATAAAAAACGCTTTACCCCAACCGACGTAGGCCGCGTGGTGGTTAAGTTTTTAACGGAACATTTCACTAAATATGTGGATTACGACTTTACCGCCAACTTAGAAAATGCGCTGGATAACGTTGCCGATGGCTCACGCGAATGGATTCCTTTAATGGATGAATTTTGGCAAGGCTTTAATGCGCAAATTATCAGCAAGGCCGATGTTGATAGGCCAGGCAACGAATTGATTGATGAAGCTTGCCCAAAATGTGGCAAGCCGCTGCAAAAACAACTAAGCCGATTTGGCACATTTATTGGCTGCACAGGTTATAACGATGAGCCAAAATGTGACTACAAACGCAGCATGAACGGCACCGCGCAAGCAGGCGCTGACCCAGTGACGATTGGCTTGGATGCTGAATCTGGCAAAGAAATATACTTAATGAACGGGCCTTATGGGCCGTATCTGCAAATTGGTGTAGCGGTTGAAGGCGAAAAGAAAAAGCCGAAACGCGTCAGTATTCCAAAAGAAATACCGATTCCTAGTGTGAATATCGATATCGCCAATATGCTGTTATCACTACCGCGCGATTTAGGTTTGCACCCTGAAACCAATAAAAAAATCGTGGCTAATATTGGTCGCTTTGGGCCTTATGTCAATCACGATGGCAAGTTTAAATCGATTCCAAAATCGGACAGTGTATTTAGCATTGATAACGCAGGTGCCGTTGCACTGCTAGCTGCCGCTAATACTGGCCCAGCGCCACTATTAGAGCTTGGCGCGCATCCATCTGGTGAAGGCAGAATTGAAGTATTTGCGGGCCGCTACGGGCCATATGTACAGCATGGCAAACTGCGCGCAACCTTGCCAAAAAGCATTGAGCCTGAATCTTTAACATTAGATGAAGCACTTGGTTTGCTAGCTGAAAAAGCCGCTAAAGATGAAGCAACAGGCAAAACGGGCACTAAAAAAGTAGCGACTAAAAAAGCGCCTGCTAAAAAGACATTGGCTAAAAAACCGGCGGCCAAAAAAGCCAGTACTGCTACTAAAACAACAACTGAAAAAGCGGCTGTTAAAAAACCTGCGGCTAAAAAACCAGCCGTTAAAAAAGCGACGGTTAAAAAAACCACTACTGAAAAAGCAGCCACAGAAAAAGTAGCCGCTGAATAACTTGGTTTGAGTAATAAACAAAAACGGCGCTAAATTTTAATTTAGCGCCGTTTTTTATGTCACTTTTACTTTTGTCTAACTTTTGTTCATCAATCAAATTTGCAAATGTATAACTTCTTTAATTTGAATCAGATTTATAAGTTTTAAAAATTCTTAAGAAATTCTACCCGCCATCACTTCGTTTGCCCTTGGTTTAAGCTTTAAAGCATCTACCTGACCAGTGGTGGTGATTTTTGGCTCACTATTATATTCCATCCATTTGCGTACACGGTTGGCATCGCCAATTCGGGTCATTTTACCGTTAGAATCTAACAGCACGATAATCATGGGCTCGCCTGCAATTTGCGCTTGCATCACCAAACAGCGCCCAGCTTCAGAAATATAGCCTGTTTTTGAAAGGCCAATTTTCCACTCACCACCGCGCACTAAGCCGTTGGTATTGTTAAAGTTAACGCCGTAAGTGCGGCCGTTTACATACACTTCATGCGATGGGGTAGTACTTGCCATTCTAATTTCTGGGTATTGATACGCCGCCGCCACCATTTTCGCTAAATCTTCAGCTGTGGATACATTGCCGCTATTTAAGCCAGTTGAATCTAGAAAATTCGTATTAATCATGCCTAATTGAATCGCTTTTGCATTCATGGCTTTAATAAAGGCATAACGGCCGCCGGGATAGTGACGGCTAAGCGCGGAAGCCGCACGATTTTCGGATGCCATTAATGCTAATTGCAACATATCGCTACGGCTTAACTCTGAGCCAACTCTTAATCTTGAGCTGGTGCCTTTTAAATAATCAACATCACCTTCTGAAATGGTTAATGTTTCATCAAGCGATAATTTCGCATCCAACATAACCATGGCTGTCATTAATTTGGTAATAGATGCAATCGGCGTAAGCGCATTAGTATTTTTAGCGTAAACCACTTCACCTGTATTTTGATTAATAATCAATGCCTTAGCCGAAGCTAAGTGCAACATACCACTGCCATTTGTTTCTACAAATTGTGCTTGTGGTTGTGATTGTACAAAAGCAGGCGCTTTGCGTGCTTTAAAATGTATTCTTTTAACTCGGCTATTTTTTAAGCGAGTACGCGAACTGACGCGAGATTTAGATACGCTACTTTTTTGGCTAGTATGAACACGCTTTTGCGATTTCTTCTCTACCGCAAGCGATTCGATTGGTGTGGCCACCAACGAAAAAGCGGCGTATAAAAGCACTAGCTTTTTGAGTAATTTAGTCATTTTTGAACCCTTATTTCAACAACGTTTAAGCAAATAATATATAAAAAATGTTTATTTGTCATTAACTTAGCGCTTATTTATAAAATAAATATTAGCATGCTACTTAATTAGTCTTTTTTGACACAAGCACAGTAAATTTACATAACTATTTGTTATTTTTGACACAAAAACAAAATGCCAAACAGCAACTTATTGCATTTTAATTATTCCTACATGATTGAATGACACTAAAGATGAGTGACAAATTCATTTCCTGTGAGAAAATAACTGTAATTAAATCAGCCGACGATTATACAAAACAATGAAATTTCCTGATACTTATCATTACACCACCGAACATTTATGGGTTAGCCAATCTGCCGCAGGCGAGTGGCTTGCTGGCATTACCAATTACGCGCAAGACTTATTAGGTGACATTGTTTTTATTCAGCCACCCACTATAGGCGATGTGATTAAAAACGGTGTTAGCTGCGGCGTTGTAGAATCGGTTAAAACAGGCTCTGATTTACACGCGCCAATGAACGGCATTGTGACTGAGATTAACGATGACTTATTAAACGCGCCAGAAGGTATTAACGATAAGCCTTATTCGGCTTGGATATTTAAGTTCAAACCACTGGATGACACGGATATTGGCCACTTTTTAACAGCAGCGGCTTATGCGGAATTAGTGCAACAAGACAATTAAGGCAACCTAATTTAGTCAGCCTATTTAAGGCTACCTATTTAAGGTAATACGAACTTCACCTTTAACAACAATTGCTGCAACTCTTCTGTTAGTTGCAGCCGTAAATCTTGCTCTAACGCTGGCAATGCGCTGGCTAAAATCTGCTGAATATTATCGCGCAACACTTCTTGCACTGCAGGTAAATCGCCATTCACAGTGCTTAAAAAGTCTTCTCTCAATGCTAAAGTTTGCGCATTCATTTCTTCTACAAATTTGGCTTTTACCTCACCAACGGCCGCCGTATAAATATCAGGCAGCGCCGCGTTTAAATCCGTTTTAACTTGCGTTAAGGCATCGTCTTGAATGGTTTGCATGTGTTGCTGCAACGCAAGGCTGGCTTGTTGCGAAATATCTTGGTACACATTAGTTAATGCTTCGTGCGCCAGCGTTTGCTGCTGTTGCAACGATGTATCGTGAAAAGCCTGCATTTCTTGCGTTAATTCTTGGCTAGCGCGCTGCGATGCCTCTGTTTTTAGCGCTTCAATATGTGTGCTAATTTCAGCGGTTGCGGCTTGGCTAGACGTTTGCATCACATCGGTGAGCATTCTATCCATTTTAGTAACCACATCGGTTTGCATAAGCGCAATCCGTTGTTGCAAGCTGGTATGCACTAAATCGGCGCTGGCTTGATACATGCGCGGCAACTCGGTTTTAAGATCCGCTTTGGTTTTATCCACAAAATCGCTCACATTGGATTCAATACCCAACTTAGTTTTAGCAATTTCAGCCTGCAGCTCATGCATCAAATCTTTTTTAAGCGTATCGCGCAAATTATCCATTACCGCTTGCGTGATTTCCGCCTCTAGCCTTGGCCGCACATGGCCTGTTACGCGCGAAATAAATTCTGGCGTAATGCCTAAAGTTGGATCATTTGTGCGATTACTCTGCGCCTTAAAATCTTGCGTAGTAATACCAGATGTATTAACGCCTGATTTGGGCTGATAAACGGTGGTCAGCACCGGTATTTTGCTATCTGATGAATGGTTATCGGCCAAAGTAATCTCTATTCCGCGTTTACCGCTGTTAATGTTGCTTGATTTTGTTTAGCGTAATCAATGTGTTGAATCTCATAGCCTCTATCGCGATAAAACTTATAGCGTATACGCCCATTTTGCTTGTCAGCTTCATCATTGCCAACCATCTCAACCAAATGCGTAAAGCGGCTAAAAAATGGCGGCTGGTGCGCGCTTAAATTAATCAGTAATTCATCTTGCGTAACAGCATCTAACTGACCAGCTGCATTGGTTTTGCATGCAATAACCACTGGCGATTTTGCGGCATGCGCATGATCCGCCATTACATGCGGCAAAAAGCTTGTGGCATTTTGTTGCCACAACTTGTTTGATAGTTGATTAGCGCTATCTATATCTTCAGTTAATACAGTCACTTGCCTGCGTTTAAGCAAAGCGCTTTCAACCAAGCTTGCTAGCAAGCTTGGTTTATCGTCAACATTTGAGTAAAACTCAATTCTGGTCATGCTAAATTTATATGCCTAAAATCTAAATGCCTAAGAAGCGCGTTGAATCAAAAATGTGGTCAGCAATGGCACTGGGCGGCCTGTTCCGCCTTTTTCTTTACCACTTTTCCAAGCCGTACCAGCAATATCCAAATGCGCCCAATCGTATTTTTTAGCAAAACGCGATAAGAAACAAGCCGCGGTAATACTGCCACCTGCACGGCCGCCAATATTGGCGATATCAGCAAAATTGCTGTCTAGCTGGCTTTGAAACTCTTCCCATAACGGCATATGCCAAGCTCTGTCATGCGCGGCTTCGCCGGCTTCTAGCAATTCTTTAGCAAGCGCATCTTTGTTGCTAAACAATCCACTTGGGTGATGGCCTAACGCAATCACGCAAGCGCCTGTTAGCGTAGCAATATCCACCACTGCACTTGGCTCAAAACGCTCTGCGTAAGTCAGCGCGTCACATAAAATCAAGCGGCCTTCTGCATCAGTATTCAGCACTTCAATGGTTAGTCCAGCCATCGATGTCAAAATATCGCCCGGCTTAATCGCGCCAGCATCTGGCATATTTTCGCAAGCTGGAATCACGCCGACTACATTAATCGCTAAATCCATTTCGCCAATGGCTTTAAATGTGCCCATTACACTGGCCGCACCGCACATATCGTATTTCATCTCATCCATATCGCCGCCTGGTTTTAATGAAATACCGCCTGTGTCAAAAGTAATGCCTTTGCCCACCAGCACCACTGGTTTTTGCGATTTTTTGCCTTTTAAATGTTGCAATACAATTAAACGCGGCGGCTCTACACTGCCTTGCGCAACGCCCAAAAATGAGCCCATACCTAATTTTTCAATTTCAGCGCGCTCTAATACTTCTACTTTAAAGCCGTATTGCTTGGCCATTAATTTCGCTTGCTCACCCAAATAGCTTGGTGTGCAAATATTTGGTGGCAAATTACCTAAATCTTTAGCAACCGTTACGCCAGCGCCAATCGCGGCACCTTGTTTAATGGCGGCTTCAGCCGATGCGATATCGGCTTTATCCACATTAATCGTTACTTTAGTTAAGGTAATTGGATCAGCTTTTTTGGCTTTAATCGCGTTTACTTGATAGGTCGCATCAAGCACCACCTCAACCAATTGCGCTACTTTTGCATGTGTATCCGATTTCTTAATCGCAATTTCTGCCAAAAACAAACTGGCATGCGCAACGCCTTTAGGCAGCGCTTTTACAGCAGCGCGCACGGCTTGGCGATAGTGTTTTTCGCTATATTCATCTTGCTTGCCTAAACCCACCAACATCACACGGCTGGCTTCAACACCGCTAAGTTGATGCAAAACAAGGCAAGTATTTAATTTACCTTCAAAATCACCATTTTTTAAAACGGTAGAAATGTCTTTATCGGCCACTTTATCCAATTCTTTGGCGGCATCACTTAATTTATTGCCTTCAAAAACACCCACAATGGCACAATCTGCGCGTTGTTTTTCAGGATTTCCGTTTTTTATGCTAAATTCCATTGCTAGTCCTTTTTTATTTAAAGCGGCTTAAATTCAAAATCTGGGTTTAAAATTCAAAATCTGAGTTTAAATCGGTATGTAAAGCCAATACGTTTAAGCTTTCATATTTAGTTAATTCGTTTTAACCAATTATCCAGCGTTTTCAGGCGAAATCAAAGCCCAAATTGGAACAATATTAAATTGCGTATATTCAAAAAATCATTATTACACGAGTTGATTAGCACCGCTGGCGCGTTGTTCTTAATACTCATTGGCATTGTTGTGGCACAGCGCGCCGGTAACTTGATTCGATTAGCGTCTAAAGGCATATTGCCAAACGACGCCATCACTACTTTGTTGGGCTTTAACATGGTTAAGTTCCTACCCATGATTTTATCGCTGACCATTTTTTTAAGCGTTTTGTTGACCTTAACGCGCTGGCATCGCGATTCTGAAATGGCGGTTTGGTTTAGCTCTGGCTTAAGCATTAGCAAGTGGATTCGCCCTATTTTAAGTTTTGCCATTCCTGTAGTCATTGTGGTTTCGCTACTGAGTTTTTTGGTGATGCCATGGGCCACGCAAAAAGTAGAAGATTACCGCGTACAGCTTAAAAGCCGCGATGAGCTGGCATCCATCACACCCGGCGTTTTTAAAGAATCCAATGGTGGCGACCGCATTTACTTTATCGAAAGTTTTGATGAGCTAGGCAAAGTGGTTAAAAATATCTTTGTGCAATCCACACAGCATCAAAAAAATGGCGTCATCGTGGCTTCTGCTGGCAGCCGCGATAAAGCCGAAAGTGGCGATAATTTTATAGTGTTGCAAAAAGGCCGGCGTTATGAAGGTAAGCCCGATTCAGCCGAAGTATCGACTACCGAGTTTGAACGCTACGCGATTAGAATTGAAACCAAAGAAGTCGCGCGCGAACCCAATAGCACCAACGCAACGCCTACTGAAGCGCTATTAAATAGCGCCTCGCCAGCCGATGCGGCAGAACTGCAATGGCGTTTAGCGATTCCTATTTCGGCACTAATTTTGGTTTTATTAGCCGTGCCACTTAGCTTTGTAGATCCACGCGCCGGCCGCTCGCTAAACTTAATGTTTGCGCTGCTTATCTATATTATTTACAACAATATATTAAGTATTTTTCAAGCGTGGGTAACGCAGGGGCGGCTTAGCACCATGGTTGGCCTATGGCCTGTGCATGCGTTTTTTATTCTTTTAGCGGTTTATATGTTTTACCGCCGCACTTATTTGTTGCCGATTATGCCTTTGTTTATATCAAGGCTTTGGTCGGCTAAACGCCCTAAAAAGTAACCATCATGAATATTTTTAACCGCTACCTGTGGCAAGAAACTTGCGTTAATATTGTCATGATAATGCTGGGTTTATTGGCCTTGTTTTCCTTCTTCGATTTAATTCAAGAGTTGGATACGCTTGGCCGTGGCGATTACGGCATCAGCACCATGCTCATGTTTGTTGTGTTAAGTATTCCTGGCCATATTTATGAAGTGGTTCCTGTAGCGGTGTTAGTGGGTATGATGTACAGCCTTGGCACTTTGGCACGCAATTCCGAGCTGGTAGTAATGCGCGTAAGCGGCATTTCGGTGGTTAATATTGGCTGGATTCTCATTAAAGTAGGCTTTCTATTTACCATCATCACTTTTTTAGTGGGTGAATTAATCACACCAATTAGCGAAAAAATGGCGCAACGCATGCGCATTAAAGCCACCGATTCTGTAGTTGCGCAAGACTTTAAAACCGGGCTTTGGGTAAAAGACGGTAAAAGTTTTGTGAATGTGGAAAGCGTGCTACCAGACGCTAGTTTGCTCAATATTCATATTTACGAATTTGATAATAACTTTAAATTACGCAGCATTAGCAACGCCAAAAATGGCTATTTTGATAATGAGCGATGGCGTTTATCGCAGGTAACGCAAACCAAATTTAATAACGCAAAAGTGATTCAGCAAAGCAATATTCAAACGCAAACGTTTAGCGAAGCCAATTGGAAATCGCTGATTCGGCCAGAGTTGCTCAATGTGTTATTGGTCGCACCAGAGAAAATGTCGGCATGGAATTTATATTCATTTATTAACCATTTAAGTGCCAATAAACAAAAAACCACGCGTTACCAAGTGGCGCTGTGGGCAAAAATGATTTACCCGCTGGCCTGCATGGTGATGGTGATTTTGGCCTTACCTTTTGGCTTTTTGCAGCAGCGCTCAGACGGCACCAGCACTAAGATTTTTATTGGTGTGCTGCTTGGCGTGGTGTATCAAATCATGAATCGCGTGTTTATTCACTTGGGCGTATTAAACGATTGGCCGCCGTTAATGAGCGCGGTTATTCCCACTATTCTGTTTTTGCTGGCAGGCTTAAGTTTGCTGTTTGTGGTGGAACGGCGCTAGTTATTTAACGGGTTTTTCCAGCTGAATAAAGCGCGTGTTAAGCATTCTATCGTGCAGATATAAACGGTTTTTATCCACCAAAGCCCATAAAAAACCCAAGCCAAACACACAGGCAGATAAGCTTGCCAACACATAGCGCAACATGGCTTGCTGGGTGCTTAATACGTTACCCGCTTGATTAACCAACTGCATGCGCCACGTTTGCATAGCCAAAGTTTGCCCGCTTTTGCGCCAACACCATACAAAATAAATGCCTGTTACTAGCCATAAAACAATCTGCAAAAACAAGCGTTTATACGATTGCGTGGCATCGCCAAACAACAGTACAAAAATCCATGCGCTTATAAACCATAAGGCCATTAATAACAGCAATTCGTACACACAAGCGGCTAATAGCTTGAAGTAGCCGATTTTACTATTTGGGTTAATGTTGGCTTTACTGGAATTTTCGGGCATTTTGTTCATTTAAACTTTCAATAATTAGTAAAGATTTAGCACGGAAAAAAGCCCGCAATTTTAAATGCGGGCTTTATAAACGGTGCTTTTTGCTTACTCTAAATCAGGCGAATATTCTAACTCTGGTGAATCTTTGCGTAATTTTTGCCGCTCAACTTCTGATAACTTTTGGTAATCGGCCCACTTTTTACGCACTTCGTCTTTTTTCTCTGGACTTAACGCATAAAACTGCTGATAACGCTTACGCGCGTTTTCGCGTTCATACGGTGTCATGCGGCTCCAGCTATTTAAGCGCTTTTGCACGCGCTGTTGTTTTTGCGCATCCATTTTTGGGTAATCGGCAGCAATATCCAGCATTTTTTCACGCTGCCATGGGCGCAGGGTATCCCACTCAGAACCCAAAGGCGCTAACACTTTACGCTGATCGGCCGATAGCTCGGCCCAAGTTTTTGATTGCGCTTCACCATTATCGGCAAGTGATGATTTAATACTGCCAATATCGCCCATTGCCAAGTAAGTTGGCGGTGCAATCGGCATATTTTCTTGTGCGTTTACTTGCGCATAAAATGGCGCAACAGCTAATAATAGCGATAAAAATAGTTTATTCATTACACTTTTATTTTCTGAAAACTTAATTGATTAAACAACGGTAATTAAAGCACGAATTAATAAAACACTAAAGTTTTGCATGCGTGTTATTTAACAAAGGCTCAAAGCCCCTATCCACAAAGGCTTCTGGTGGTAATTCTGCGCCCAATAAAAAGGCATCGCCATTTTCAGTTTGTGGGTTAAGTGATTGCATCAACACAAAGCCAGCGATTATTGCGCCAAGCAATAAGCCAGTTGAAGCAACGCGATGTTGATCGGCCCACGAAAATAAATGGCTGATAGTGCCGTCTGCGTTTACTGACACGCCAGATTGCTGCTGCGCATGTGCTTTTAAGGCTAACTCGCGGCTATTTTCAAGCTGTTTTAATGTGCGCATGCTCAAATGGTCGGCGTGCGTATTCAACATGCCGGCAATTTGCTTGGCTTGTTCATCGGTCAAACTTAATTCTTGCTGATTATTAGTCTCTTGATTTAAGGGTTTCATTGTCATTACTTTACTCCTAAATGTGCAATTGCGCGTGCGCCTAAGCCTTGCTTTTCTAGCAGGGCGGCCAAGGTATGCACTGCACGCGAGCAATGTGTTTTAACACTGCCTTGCGAACAGCCCATCACTTCGGCGGTTTCTGCAACGTCCATATCTTCCCAGTAACGTAATATAAAGGCTTCACGTTGACGCGTTGGCAATTTTTCAATGGCTTTTTCGATGATTTTCATGGTTTGGCTTTGCTCAAGCTGTGCCATCGGATTAACAGATTCGTCTTCTACATCGATGGTATCCAGCGGATCGTGGTCTTCTTCACCGTCTTGGCCTGCGCCAAAAGATGAAAGCAAGGTTGTCCACATATTGCGCACTTTTTGTCGGCGCCAAAAATCGCGCATGGTGTTTTGCAAAATACGCTGAAACAGCATGGGATATTCGGCGGCTGGTTTTTCCGCATATTTTTCGGCTAATTTAAGCATAGAATCTTGCACGATATCCAGTGCCGCATGCTCATCGCGCACAGCATAAACCGTCTGCTTAAAAGCACGGCGCTCTACATCGCGCAAAAAATCGGATAATTCTTGAGAACTTGCCATGAAATTATTTTAAAAATCGGTATGTTTAGTATAACAGTTTTACTATTTTCGCAGATTGCGCTTTTTAAGCTTATATTAAGGCGCTGGCATTAAAAGGCAGGTTTCTATAAAGCGCCGTTTTTAGTTACAATCAATACTATTAAAAAATACATGTTTGAAGGTAATTATGGCGCGCGTACTGTTATTAATTGTATTGGTTTGGTTGGTTTACGTGGTAATTAAACGCGCATTTTTTAGCCAAAATGCTAGCAACTCCACACAGCAAAACCCTCAACCAGAATCAGAGCAAAAAATGATTCAATGCGCTGCTTGTGGCATGCATGTGCCTGAATCGGAAAGCATTAAAAAAGACGATTTAGTGCTTTGCAACAATCCTGATTGCCATAAAAATCCTTAAATTCAATGGCAATTCAGCTCACCCCCAATATTGATGACACGCTAACCGCCGCGCGCTGGCGCAGCTTAAAGCTATATAACGGCTATCGTTTGCTGATTGCCATTTTATTTTTAATCACACAAAGCGCATTAGGCAATAACCCTTATTCTCAGAGTGTTGATGCCAGTTTGTTTTCTAGCTTGGTGCTGGCTTATTTTATATTTAGCTGCATATCGGGCCTATTAACTTGGCTAGAAAAGCCCAGTATTGATTACAACTTACCCACCCAAATCATCATCGAAATTGTGTTTATTGTGCTGTTAATGCATGCGCAACAAGATGGCGTGATTGGCATTGGTTTATTGCTGATTATTACCATTGCCAGCGCCAGCCTGATTAGTGAAGGTCGCTTTGCCTTGTTTTATGCGGCTTTAGCCACTATTGGTATTTTGCTTGAGCAATCGTATCAATTATTTTCAGCCTCAAAACCCGCACAAAATTACACCAATGCGGTCATGCTAAGCTTAAGTTGTTTTGCCACGGCGTGGCTGGCTTATAGCTTGGCTAAGCGCGTGCAACAAAGTGAATGGCTGGCGGCGCAGCGCGGTTTAGATGTGAAAAATATGGCGCAAATTAATGCGCTGATTACGCACGAAATGCAAGATGGTGTGTTGGTGGTTGATCAAAGCTTACAAATTAAGCATCACAATATTCAAGCCAAACGCTTACTAGCACTTAATAATGAAGATAATGACCCAAGCAATTGGCAGGGAAAATCGCTGCAAACTATTTCGCCTGAAATTAGCGAAATGATTCGGCGCTGGATGTATGAACAATCGGTTCCAGAAGAATTTAGCCCGGCTAATACGTTAAAACTGAGTGTATTGTCACGCGAATTAAGGCTGCGATTATTGCCATTGGCTGAAGAAAGACAAGAAGGCGCAGTTATTTTTATTGAAGATTGGTCGCAAATGCAAACGCAGGCGCACCAAGTAAAATTAGCCGCATTGGGCCGCTTAACCGCCAATATTGCGCACGAAATTCGCAATCCGCTTAGTGCGATTAGCCATGCTAACCAATTGCTGCAAGAGGAAGAAGACAATAATCCAGCCACCACGCGCATGTTGCAAATTATTGCCGATAATGTGCAGCGGCTTGATCAGATTATTAAAGATGTATTAGAGCTTAATCGCCGCGATCGCACCAATCAAGAGATGATTCATCTTGAAAATTTTATGACCGATTTTTATTCGCAATTTTGCGCGGTCGAAAAAATTCCAGCGCCTTGTTTTAAGCTTTCGCTGCATAACAGCGATACCATGATTGCGTTTGATAGACGTCACTTAAACCAGATTTTATGGAATTTATGCAAAAATGGTTGGCGCCACTCTAAAAATACTGAAAACAGCCTTAAGTTAACCGTTATAACCAGTAGCAAAAGACAAGACGTGCAAATTGAAATTACCGATGACGGTGAAGGCATACCAGAAAATGTGCGCAACCATTTATTTGAGCCATTTTTTACCACAGAAAAATCGGGCACTGGCTTGGGGCTATATATTGCGCGCGAATTGGCCGATGCCAATGGCGCTAAATTGCAACTTAAAACATCCGCAAAAGCAACAAACGCGCACATTGGCACGCAATTTATTATGTATATTAAAAAGGCTTAACGTAAATGGCGCAGTTTAATTGCTTGGTGGTAGATGATGAAACCGACATTCGTGAGCTGGTGGTTTTAACGCTAGAGCGCATGGATATTCGCGCCGATAGCGCCAGCAGCGTGACGGAAGCCAAGCAGCTTTTGGCCAGCCAAAGTTATGATTTATGCTTAACCGATATGCGCCTACCAGATGGGCTGGGGCTAGAGTTGGTGCAACATATTGCGGCCAATTATATTGGGCTGCCAGTGGCGGTAATTACCGCTTACGGCAGTGCTGAAAATGCGGTTTCAGCCTTAAAAGCCGGTGCATTTGATTATTTAACCAAGCCTATTTCGCTAAAACAATTGCGCCCATTGGTGGAATCCGCGCTTAAATTATCCAGCTCAGACGCTAAACAAACCAGCAATACGGTGGATTTAATTGGCCAATCGCCCGCCATGGATTATGTGCGCACCATGATTGCAAAACTGGCGCGCAGCCAAGCGCCTGTGTACGTGAGCGGCGAATCGGGCAGCGGAAAAGAATTAGCCGCACGCTTAATTCACAGTAATAGCTCACGCCGCGATAAAAGCTTTGTGGCGGTTAACTGCGGCGCCATACCCGAAAATTTAATGGAAAGTGAATTTTTTGGCTATAAAAAAGGTGCTTTTACTGGCGCCGCGCAAGATACCTCTGGCTTATTTCAAGCGGCCAATGGCGGCACACTTTTTCTGGATGAAGTAGCCGATTTGCCACTAGCCATGCAAGTAAAATTATTGCGTGCCATTCAAGAGAAAAAGGTGCGCACCGTGGGCGGCACGCTAGAAGAAAGTGTGGATGTGCGCATTATTAGCGCCACCCATAAAAACCTTAGCGATATGATGAGCAACGGCTTATTTCGGCAAGATTTGTATTACCGCTTGAATGTGATTCAGCTAAAAATGCCTGCGTTAAGAGATAGGCCTGAAGATATTCCTGAGCTGACGCAAAAATTATTGCACAAGCTGTGCGATGCACAATCGATTAGCGTGCCGATTTTGGAAGAAAGCGCTTCTAAATTGATTAGCAAACTGCCTTTTGACGGCAATGTGCGTGAATTAGAAAACATGCTAGAACGCGCGCTGGCCTTGTGTGATGGCCAAAAAATCGGCGTAGATGACTTGTTTATGGATCATCAGCCTAAGCCAAATACGGATGACAAAGTGAGCTATGACCCAAGCAAATCGCCAGAAGTGGGCTTGCCAGAATATTTAGAAGACATTGAAAAACGCGCGATTTTAAAAGCATTGGCCAAAGCCAATAATAATAAAACCGCCGCGGCTAAATTGCTGGGAGTAAGTTTTAGAACGCTAAGGTATCGCTTAACCAAGCTGGGCTTGGCTAAGGATGATGATGCGGATATGACGGATGAAAGTTTGTACGATTAATACAATTAGCTAAGTGCTATAAACAAATAGGTAATATACATAGCGCCGTTAACCAATAAATGCCAAACGCGTATGCCGCCTTTTGCCATTAAATAGCGCATCCAAACCGCCGCCAGCAAGGTAATGACAATGCCCCAAACCACTTCTTGGCGCGGCTCCCATGGCGTTAATGAGATACCAATGGCTGGTAACAATGTGCCTTGAAACACCATAGCGCCAGTAATATTACCAAACGCTAGCGTATCTTTACCTTTGCGAATCCACAAAATACTATTCACTTTTTCAGGCAATTCGGTGGCGATTGGAATAATCAATAACGACAGCATTAATGCTGAAATACCTAAAATCTGTGAGGCTTCTTCAACGCCATTAATAAAGCCTTTTGCGCCTGCAATTAACAATAACAAACCTAAAATAATTTGAATGCCAATAGTATAGCTATTGGTAGGAATACCTAATCTGCTCATAAACATAGGGCTTTCGGCTTCTGTGGCATGGCCTTCTTCAACCAAATCTTTAGAGGCGCTTAACGTCATCCACACATAAACTACATAAATTAGCACCATTAAAACGCCCAACATATGGCGCACAACAACGTTTTCGTGCGGCACATAAAGCGCACTGGCCGCTACAATAAAGGCAAAGATAAAAAAGTTTAAATCGCGCGTTAATCCTGTGCGCTCTGGGCGCAAGTGGCCATTGGTGCCGCGGCGTTTCCATACTGAAATCGCCATTAAACTAATTGAAAGCGTGGCTAACATTAGTGGCGCGCCTAAAATCGCTCCAACGCCAATTTCGTGATTGGTGGCCATGCTGGACGTACCAGCAAAAATCGCTAATAGCGGCACCATGGTTTCTGGCAAAGCCGTACCAACGGCGGCAAATAAAGAGCCGGTTACCCCTTCTGAAATGCCTAATTTTTCACCCAAATGTTCAAGCGCGTTAGTAAACACCTCAGCCGCGATTAAAATAACAATCAGCATCATAAATAACTGTAAGAAAACCATGCTTAAACATCTCTAGAAATTAGGTAAGATGTTATTTTATCGGATTAATCGTGGTTTTGACTAATAATCCTCTTTTTGACTAAATAATTCATCATGTTGCACATCAACCCGCAAGGATTTATCACTAGCGCTACACAAATATGCTCGCCTAATTTTGATGCGCGGCCTTGTGCGGACGCCGCATCCCCAGAAATTAGCCTGATTGTGATTCACAATATTAGCCTGCCGCCCAGCCAATATGGCGGCAATGGCATTATTGAGTTATTTACCAATACGCTGAACCCAGATGAACACCCCTATTACGCGGAAATTTATACGCGTAAAGTGTCATCGCATTTTTTAATTCGGCGCGATGGCGAATTGGTGCAATTTGTGTCTTGCTTGCAGCGCGCGTGGCATGCAGGCGAATCAAATTGGTTGGGCCGTGAACGTTGTAACGATTTCTCTGTCGGAATTGAGCTGGAAGGCAGTGATTTTGAGGCGTTTGAGCCTGCGCAATACAAATCGCTGCAACAATTGCTAACACTTTTAAAACAGACTTACCCTATTCAATATATTGTTGGCCATTCGGATATTGCGCCAGGGCGCAAAACCGATCCTGGCCCTTATTTTGACTGGTCAACTATTCAACAAAAAACTTAAAAATGCGAATCTTATGCAAAAAAAAACGTTAACCGCCCACCATTATTTTAGCCGTCTTTTTATCAGCACCTTAATTGGCTTGAGTATTAGCGCCTGTAGCAAAGATAAAGCAGAAGATGCAAAACCCGATACCGCGAATTTAAAATCCACCCAAATTAGTGTGGTTAAAGTAGATACCAAAAATCTATCCTTATATGAAGAATCGGTTGGCACTTTAGAAGGTGTGATTGACCCAACAGTGGCGGCTGAAATCGCGGCGCGAGTGTTAAAAGTGTTGGTGCATCCGGGCCAAACCGTTAAAAAAGGCGAAACAATTGCCTTGCTTGATGGCAGCGATTTTGGCTACCAACGCCAAGAATCACAATCTGAAGTGGCGCGTATTGAGGCGCTACTGGCCAATCAATCCAGAGTGGTTGAACGCAATCGCGCCTTGGTTGATAAAAACTTTATATCAAAAAATGCGTTAGATGATGTCATTACGCAACAAAGCGCGCTTAAGCAACAATTGGCCGGCGCCAAAAGCCGCATTGCCACCATTAATCATAACGGCTCTAAAGACCGCGTTGTTTCACCAACTGATGGCATTGTAGAAAAACAATTAGTAGAAACCGGCGATTTTGTACGCGTGGGCGACCCAATTGTGCAAATTATCAGCAAAAAATTGCTGCGCGCGCATATTCCTTTTCCTGAGCATATTGCCGCGAAATTAAAGCCCGGTTTAACCGTGATAATGACAACACCGACATCGCCCAAAGAAGTGCGCTCTTTGATTAACGAGCTAAAACCGCAAATTGTAGCCAACAGCCGCAGTATTGATGTGATTGCCGATATTCGCGATGAAGCGGATTGGCAGCCGGGTGCCAGCGTGAATGCGCGCGTAATTTTGGGTGATAGACCCAGCGCAATTGTGGTGCCAGAGCAAAGTATTGTGCTGCGCCCTGCGGGTGAAGTGGTGTATGAAATTGTGAATAACGAAGCGTTGCAGCGCGTGGTTAAAACGGGCTTACAACAAAATGGCGGCATTGAGATTTTAGAAGGACTTAATGGCAGCGAAACGATTGCGGTGGATGGCGCGGCGTTTTTAACCGATAAAGCCAACGTCAATATTATTAAACAGTAAGCCTACCCAGCCAGCCCATTAGCTATAAAGAATCCTGAAAGCGCTACTTTTTAAATGACATTACCTGAACTCTCGATTAAACGCCATGTGCTGGCTTGGATGCTTTCTGGCGTGTTGGTGCTGTTTGGCATTATTTCGTATCAGCGCATTGCCATTGACCGCTTTCCGCTGATTGAATTTCCGATAATCACGGTTACCACCACGCTAAAAGGAGCTAATCCAGACATTATGGATACATCAGTGACTAGCGTGATTGAGTCGGCTCTGAACACCACCGCAGGCATTGAGCACATACAATCCAGCTCCTCACCTGGCGCGTCAATTGTGGTGATCACCTTTAAGTTAGAAAAAGACATTAATGTGGCTTATAACGAAGTGCAGGCCAAGCTAAATCAAGTGATTCGCCGCCTGCCAACCGATATTGACCCACCTATTTTGCAAAAAGCCGAAACCAATGCAGAGCCTGTTTTGTGGCTGGCGTTAAGCGGCGATAGAACGATTCAGCAATTAAATGTGTATGCGCTTAATACGCTTAAAAAACAGCTGGAAACCATAGATGGCGTGGGTGAAGTGCAATTGGGTGGGCGGCGTGATCGCAATATTCGCGTGTTGCTAAAACCAGACCGCATGAACGCTTACAACGTGACCACCACGGATATTGTGAATGCGTTTAATCGCGAACATATTCAAGTGCCAGGTGGCTTTTTGGTTAGCCAAAGCGCAGAGCGTTTATTGAAGCTGGATTTAGAGTTTCATCGCCTGCCTGATTTAGCGGACATGGTAGTAATGCAGCGCGATGGGGTATCGGTTAAGCTAAAACAAGTGGCCAGTGTTGAAGATGGTCTGACCGATTTTAGGCAGCTTGCGCGCTTTAATGCCAAGCCAACCGTGGGTTTGGGCATTATTAAAGTGCCAAACTCTAATACGGTGGATATTATTGATGAAGTTGAACGCCGCCTAGAAAAAGAAATTCGGCCTAATTTACCGCCCGGTATGAATGTTGAGGTATCGGCCAACGAAGCGCCATTTATTCGCGAAATGGTTAAAGCGCTACAAGAGCATTTGCTAGAAGGCACCTTGTTTGCCGCGTTAATTGTGCTGATATTTATGCGCTCGCTAAGCTCTACCTTGATGATTTGCTTAGAGATTCCCGTTTCATTATTAGGCGCGATTGCGGTGATGTATTTTGCTGGCTACACCTTTAATAGCATGACACTACTGGCGCTATTGTTGCTGGTAGGCGTGGTGGTAGACGATGCCATTGTGGTGCGCGAAAGTATTATGCGGCATTTAAGCGGTGAGTTAGGCACTGGCCTAAAAGATGTGGATACCAGCAACCCCAAAGCGGTCATGGCGTTTCGCCAGCAAGCCACCATTAATGGCAGCCGCGAAATCGTGTTTGCGGTGCTGGCTTCATCGCTATCGTTAGTGTGTATTTTTGCGCCTGTGATTTTTATGGAAGGCATTATTGGTAAGTTTTTTGAAGCGTTTGCGGTGGTGGTTACGGTGGGCGTAGTGGTGTCACTATTTGTTTCACTTACCCTTACGCCAATGCTTTGCTCGCGCTATCTTTCTAGCAATACAGAGCATGGCAAGCTTTATCATTCGCTAGATGGTTTTTTTGCAGGCTTGGATAATTTCTACGCGCGGCTTTTAAATCTATCACTGATTCATCGCTGGAAAGTAGTCATCGTCACCATTTTAGTGGTGGCATCCAGCGCCTTCTTTTTTGGCGCGGTAACCAAAGAATTTGTGCCAGAAGCCGATGAAGGCAAATTTAATGTCAGTTTTAAAACACCACTGGGCTCAAGCCTAGAGTACACCAACACGCGTTTAGATTTAATCGAAAAAGTCATGCTTAAACATAACGATGACATCGCCAGCTTTTTCTCTGTGGTTGGCGCTGGCGCGCAAGGCCAAGTAAATGCTGGGCGCATTAGTGTGCGATTAAAAGATAGGCATGAGCGCGCCAATAGCCAAAAAGAGTTAATCGCAACCCTTAAAAAAGAGCTGGGTGATATACCTGGCGTGCAGGCCTATCCTGTGCCGGCCAGCATGGTGCGCGGTCAGCGGTCAGAAAAATTGCAATTTAATATTACCGGCCCCAGCATTGAAAACGTCAGCAAATACGCAAAAGCCATTCAGCAAAGGCTGGTAGGCATTGATGGCTTTGGCAAAGTGGAGTTAGATTTGCAGCTGGATTTACCGCAATTGAATATGCAAATTGATAGGGACCGCGCCGCAGGGTTTGGTATTACGGCGGCTGATATTGCCAACGCAGTCAGTGTGTATGCGGGCGGCATCAATGTGGCTAAATTTAATGATGCCGATGGCGATGGCCAGCGTTACGATATTCGCTTAAAAGCCGAAGATGGCAATTTTAATCAAATTACCGATTTAAGTAAGATTTACCTGCGCGCCAATAATGGCGATTTGGTGCGCTTGGATAGCGTGGCGCAATTTAAACAAACCTTGGGTGCGGCCGTGATTGGCCGTTACGATTTGCAATACGCCGCCAACTTATACGCCAGCCCATCAATTCCGTTAGGTGAAGCGGTAACCGCCGTAGAAGCTGCTGCCAAAGAGATATTGCCTGCCGAATACAAATACAAATTATCGGGCCAAGCAGAAGAATTTGCCAAAACCTTTAAAAATGTATCGTTTATTTTTGCCTTGGCTTTATTGCTGTTATACATGGTTTTAGCCAGTCAGTTTAATTCATTCCTGCAACCGCTTATCGTCATGGTCGCACAGCCGCTAGCCATTATCGGCGGCGTATTTGCCTTGTGGCTAACCGGCAACAGCCTAAATATTTTCTCTATGATTGGCCTGGTTTTACTGATTGGCTTGGTCGCCAAAAACTCGATTTTGCTGGTCGATTTAACCAATCAATTACGCGATGAAGGCCAATCCATCAATCAAGCACTACTAAACGCCTGCCCCATCCGCATGCGCCCAGTATTAATGACATCGCTCACCATTATTTTAGCCCTGCTACCAGCCGCCTTAGGCCTAGGCGCAGGCGAAGAAACCAACGGCCCACTGTCCGTTGCGGTAATCGGCGGCATGCTTTCGTCTACCTTGCTGACTCTAGTTGTAGTACCTGCGGTGTATTCGCTGGCGATGGGCGCTGTGGATAAATTTGAGCACAGACGCCAATCTGCCTAAAGTAACACATTACTTTATCCTTGCAATATACGGAATTAAGTTCCATAATTGCAAGGATGAATAACCGTTTTATATTGCCAAGTTTATTAGAAGCACTCAGCTACTCTCCCGCTGTAGCATTGCTAGGCCCAAGGCAAGTAGGTAAAACAACGCTTGCATTTGAGGTTGGTAAGCATATAACTAAACCAACGTTATACCTCGATTTAGAATCTGAGCAAGATCGCGCAAAACTAGTCAACGCAGAGCTATATTTAAGCGGGCATCAAGACAAGCTCGTGATACTAGATGAAGTGCACCGCGCGCCTAACTTATTCCCGTTATTGCGCGGCTTAATAGACCAAGCTCGCCGTGCAAATAATGGCACATGCTTATATTTACTATTAGGCTCTGCCTCTTTAGATTTACTCAAGCAATCAGGCGAGACACTAGCTGGACGTATCAGCTATATGGAGCTGCCTGCCTTTAATATCTTAGAAATTGACGCGCAGCAATCAGATGATTTATGGGTAAGAGGTGGTTTTCCCGATAGCTTTTTAGCTAAGACAGAAGTGCGAAGCTTGCGCTGGCGGCAAGACTTTATCCGCAGTTATTTAGAGCGAGATATTCCGCAATTTGGACCACGCATCGCTACCGAAACGCTACGCCGTTTTTGGGGCATGCTTGCACATCACCAAGGTGGCTTATTAAATACGGCAGAGCTTGCGCGAAACTTAGGTGTGGATAATAAAACCGCTGGTAGTTATTTAGAGTTATTAATCGATTTACTACTAGTTAGACGCTTGCCGCCTTGGCATGCCAATGTCGGCAAACGTCTTACCAAAGCCTCTAAAGTGTATGTTCGCGATAGCGGGCTTATTCATACGCTACTTAATATACCAGACAAAGAAACGCTGCTAGGCCACCCAATTGTGGGCAATAGCTGGGAGTGTTTTGTGATTGAAAATATACTCAACACCGCACCTGCAAACGTACAAGGTTACTTTTACCGAACCAGTGGCGGCGCCGAAATTGACTTGCTACTAGCATGGCCAAATGGTGACCTTTGGGCCATTGAGATTAAACGTAGCCTAAACCCAAAAATTGAACGTGGGTTTTACTCCGCCTGTGCAGATCTCAACCCAACTCGAAAATTTGTAGTGTACCCAGCGCAAGAGCAATATCGTTTAGCTGAAGATATAACCGTTATTTCGCTTGTTGAAATTTGTCGGCTATTGTAAATACATTAACTTAAACACTCATTTTAGTAGTGGTATCAGCGGTGTATTCGTTGGTAATAAGCAGGATGCAACGGTTTATTTTTTAGCTAAACTAATAACCAAAACCCCCACTAAAACAAATAGCGTTCCAGCTATTTGTAGCCACGTTATTTGTTCGCCTAAAAAAACATAAGCAAGAAATACGGTCGAAACTGGTCCAACAGAGCTGATTAACGCGGCTTTGCTGCTGCCAATTTTATGTATACCCACGTTGAGAAAAATGGCAGGTAGTACGGTGGCAACAATCGCCATTAACAAGCTTAACCAATATACTGGTGTTGGTAAATTGAATATAGTCACTGGGTGCGACGTGCTTGCATAATGCGCAGCACTGGCTGCAGTGGCGGCCAACATGGTGTAAGCGGTAAAGGCTAATGCGCCAATGCGTGGAATCAACTGGCCGCTCACAATTAAATAGGCGGCATAAGTAATAGCGCTAGCCGCCACCAAACCTGCACCTAGCATGGTTTCTGCCGAATCAGTTTTAAGCAAAAATACATCATGGCCAACCACCAAAGCCACACCCGCATAAGTTAATAATATTGCAAAGTAAGCACGCTTTCCTACGCGCTGCTTGAATAATAGCGCGCTTATAATCACCACGATTGTCGGATAAATGTACAAGATAATGCGCTCTAATCCTGCTGTGACGTAAGCCAAGCCTTCAAAATCTAGCAACATTGGTGCGTAACCGCCAAGTACGCCTAATACGGCAATAATGCCAGCATCTCGACTGGTTATTTTGGGTGTTGCTGCCGAAGTACGCACCCAAAATGCTAATGCAATAAAAAATGGTGCAGAAAACGCCATTCTTAATGCAATAAGCGTAGAAGCATCAACTGTAAATGGCGCGCTTTGTGCATAAGCAAGTTTCACCATAACCGCTTTAGACGATACAGTAATTGCAGCGGCCAACACCATCAATGCCCCTATTAAGGCATTGCGAGCAGCTTGTTTAGTTTGAGATTGCATATTAGAGCCCTTAATTATGGGCTCAAGGGGAAGGGTGTAACGAATCAACCGCGGAGAGCCCGCGGTTGCATAAAATTTACGACAAGCAACAACCGCAGCAAGTAATGGCTAGTAGCCATAATGCGTTACGGTTAATGACCGCAAAGGCGGTTATGTATTTGCTGTTTATCATAAGGCTGGGAATTCTACGCGGATGTTATTGGACGGTCAAACCTCATTAAGCTCGGCTAGCAACCAACTTAGCCAAATACTCTAAATTAAGCCCTTCCAGTTTTGGCTGCCATAAATCTGGTTTTACAGGAAAATCTATAAACTCACCCGTGCGCTGGTAGCCAAGCCGCTCGTAAAAGTCAATAAGCTCGTGCCGTATAGAAATAACGGCCATATGAAACCCTACCACGCGCCATTCTCTAGCTGTCATGGCTTCTGCGGCTTGAATCATGGTGGTGCCGTGGCCTTTGTTTTGCAGGGTGGGTTTTACGGCTATCATGCCAAGGTGGGCGATATTTCTGCCGTGGGCGTCTTGCTTCTCACAGCTAATGGTGGCCACAATTTGATCGCGCAAAACACCCACCAACACAAATGCATCTTCATGTTTAATCATGCTGGCGACTTCTTGCGTGGTGGTGCGTAAGCCATCTAGAATATCCGCTTCGGTGGTCCAGCCTGCGCGGCTGCTTTCACCGCGATAGGCAGAGTTGATAAGGGCAGCAATATCTTGCGCGTCGACTAGTTCGGCTTTATGAAAATGTAGCATGCTAATTCTGAGTATTTTCTCTGACTATTTATTGACTAATTTTTGAACAACAAGGCTGCCAATCATATCGCCCTGCACATTAACGGTGGTGCGTATGGTGTCTAGCAGCCTGTCAATTGGTAGCAAAATCGCAATTGCTTCGGCAGGCAAACCCACACTTTGCAGCACCATCACCATGGTCACCATGCCTGCGCTGGGAATGCCCGGCGCGCCGATGGCGGCTATCATGGCGGTGACGAATACAATTAATTGCTGGGTTAGATTCAAATCAATGCCGACTAAATTGGCAATAAATAAAGCCGCTGCCGCTTCATATAAAGCCGTTCCGTCCATATTTACGGTAGCGCCAAGCGGCACTACAAAGCCTGCTATTTCTGGCTTCACATGCAAATGCTGTGTGGTACAGCGCATGGTGACAGGCAGTGTGGCGCTGCTGGAGCTAGTGGCGAAGGCGGTAATCAGCGCCTCACGCGCGCCGCGCCAAAACCACAATGGCGTTTTGCCGGTGATTAAATACAGCAATAGCGGCAATATCACCACGCCATGCAGCAATGTGGTGCCAACCACCACGGTCATAAATTTGGCCATGGTGCCCAGCATGGCGGTATCTTGAGTAGCAATTAACTTAATTAATAAAGCCGCAATGCCAAACGGCGCCAGCACCATCACCCAGCCTACAATGCGCATGGTCAACTCTAAGCCTTCTTGCAATAAGCCTAAAATATTCTTATATCGCTCACCGCCCACCACTAGCGCAATGCCTAGAATCAGCGCAAATATCACCACAGCCAGCACATTTCCCGTTGCTAATGCCGCAAAAGGATTCATAAATAAGCCATGCAAAAATTGCGCAAAAAATTCGGGTAGCGGTAACTGTTGCGCTTGAAAATTTTGCATAGAATCAGCAAACATGGCGATTTGCACGCCAGCGCCTGGCTTGAAATAATTGCTGGCAAACATGCCTAAGGCAATGGCAATGGCCATGGTGAATGCAAAGAACACTAACGTGGTGACCCACACGCGGTGCATTTGGCTGTGTTGGCGCAAATTGGCAATGCCTACCGCAATACTGCAAAAAACCAGCGGGATTAAAATCATCTTGAGCAAATCGATAAACAGTGTGCCGATTAGACCCGATGCGTATAAACCGCCTTTGACTAGATTATTTTCTGCGCCTAAGCCGTGAAAATATAAGCCGATTAAGATGCCAAACACTGCGCCGATAAGGATTTGTAGATTAAGGCTGGGTAGTTTCATGGCAAGCAGTTTCATGGCAGTTATCTTCAATGCAATTAAAGTATGAATATCACAATCGTCATTCCCGCGCAGGCGGGAATCCATGCTGACCTTGATTTAAACCTTAAAATGGATTCCCGCTTGCGCGAGAATGACAGTTCAAGGAGTTTGTTTACTCTTCAATAACTTTTGGTTTGGCTACCTTGTCTTTTACTACCTTAGCTTTTACCACTTTTTCTTTAACTGGCTTTTCTTTTACTACTTCTTCTTTTATTGCTTTTTCTTTGATAACTTTTTCTTTAACCGCTTTTGGCTTTGCAGCGGCTTTTACCGTTTTTAATGCAGGCTCAATTTCCGCTTCTGTTTCTGCTTCCGCCTCATCCGCCACGGCGGCTTTAATGTGCTCAATTAGCTCGGCGGCTTCTTGTACAATTTCGGCTGACATTTTTACCACATTGTCAGACGGATTTGCTTTTTCAAATACAGCGGCAAAAAAGCCATCGGTGCCATGCAAATGTGGCAATAGTTTTAAATAATCGCCAGTATCCAGCTTTATTTGCTGATGACTTAATACCGTGTTGGCGGGTACTAATTTAAAATCAGGATTTGCAGCCAAAAACGCTTCGGCAATCGCTTCGTTTTCATCTTTTAATAAGCTGCAAGTGGCGTAAATTAAGCGGCCACCTGTTTTAGTTAGCTTGGCTGCGCGCGCCAAAATATTGGTTTGTTTGATATTAAGCTCTGCAATATCGGCATCTTCAAAACGCCATTTTAAATCAGGGTTACGGCGCAGCGTGCCAAAACCGCTACATGGCGCATCCACTAGCACACGGTCAAACTTACCATTTAAGCGCTTTAATTTAGGATCATTTTCAGAGCTGATGACTTGCGCGTGCAAATTGGATAAACCAGAACGTTTAAGGCGTTTGCCTAAGTTAAATAAGCGTTTTTCAGAGATATCAAACGCATATAAACGGCCTGTGTTTTTCATTAAAGCGCCGATTGCTAACGTTTTTCCGCCTGCGCCTGCACAAAAATCGGCCACCATTTGGCCGCGCTTTGGCGCAACCAAATACGCCAATAACTGGCTGCCTTCGTCTTGCACTTCAATCTTGCCAGCTTCAAATAGCACATGCTTGCTAATATTTAACCGCGCGCCCATGCGAATGCCAATGGGCGAATGTGGCGTTACTTCTATCACATTATCTTTAATGGTATTTTCGGCCAGCATGCGCGCCAATACTTCTTCGCGCGTGCCTTTAATGGTATTTACGCGCAAATCTAGCGCGGCTTGATCAAACATACTGCGGCAAATGGTCAGCGCTTCGGCTTCACCATATTGCGCCACTAGCTTGTTCCAAAGCCAATCGCGCACATCCGCCTGCACAGGCAGCGGAAAATCTTGCGTCGATTTAGCTTTAATCGAATGCGCCCACTCGGTTTGTTGCTCATTTAAAATAGGCTCTAATTCGCGGATGCTTTTGCCTTGCACGCGCAATAACCACGCCAAAATCAGCTTACGCGCATCATCTGGGTCGTTTGCTTCATTCGCCGTTACCGCGCTTAAATAGCGCAATCGGCGCAAAACCCCATAGACACTCTCAGCCACAAACGCGCGGTCTTTGGTGCCCAGTTCACGATTATTGCGAAAAAAATCGCCTAATTTGGCATCGGCTGGGCTATTAAAATCCAGCAGATTAGTGAGTAGCATGGCGGCTTGGCGCAGTAAATTTGGGGTCATATTGTTATCTTAAATATCTAAAGTTAATTGGGTGCTGGCCGTGACGTGTTAATGCGATTAGCGACTAATTCGTACACTTTACCGTTTTTTTCTGTTTTGCGAATTTTTACTGGCACATATTGATAATCCAACGCCAGCCAAAGCTCTGTTTTTTCATCAGAATCTTCACTTTCGTGAAAAATATGAATGGTTTTAATCTCGCCCAGCGGGGTATTAATATTTTCTTCGCCACTAAAACTGTAATTATAACTGGTCAATTTTTTGCCTGTGGCAATACTAATTTGCATGCGCTCTAACGGCGCCACATACATAAATTGATACATAAAACTAAGCAAATCTTGTGCACCATCGCTAATTTCGGCGGTTTTGGTGCCTTTAGCTGTAATTAAATCCACTTTTTTAGCGGACCAATCAAATTTAGCCGTATAGGTTTTATCCACTTTACGGCCATATTGATACACATAATTACTTGGCTGCAAGCCAGTTTTAGTCAGCTGGCCTGTGCTAGTTTGCAGCAAATTAGCCACGATTAATGCCGCAATTCCATCTGGCTTAATCAAGCTGGTCAGTTGATATTGATTGCCACTGCTTAGATTAAAGATAATTTTAGCGCCACCCTCTTTTGCGCCGTCTATCTTTGTTCTCACATCAAAATCGGTTTCTACATACTGATATGCGTTTTCATTAATAACCGCGCCTTCATCCACAGATGGCGGCTCGGTTTCAACTATTTCGCTAGTTTCAGGTGGGGCTGCTGTGGCTGCTTGCTGATCTGGTTGCTGAATTGGCGGCGCTGTTAGTTCTGGCGCCACTGTTGGCAAATCACTAGGTATAAACTCGGCTGGCAGTGGCTCTAACACTTCATTTGGTTCTGCAATAACTTCATTTTTAGATACATCATTTTTAGATAAAGGTGCAGCAACTTTTTCACTAATTTTTGCTATTTTATCTTTAACAATCGCTTTATTATCAACTACTTTTTTAACCAATTTTGGCGCTTGCAATCTGGCTTCAATTGTATGAATTTCTGGCTTAGGGCTCGGTAAGCGCACATCAAAACCGCTCACCAAATAGACATGCACAATGGCCGATAAAACAAGGGCTAGCGCTAGTCTTTTAGTGCGGCGGTTTTGAATAAATTCGGCAACATTATTCCACATGTATTTTGGTTAAAGTTTGCTCAAAATTGGCACCTTTGTCATCCGTTAGCACATATTGCACAGGCAAATAATGCTGATCTTGTGCCAACCATAATTGCTTTTTATCGTCGCCCGCCGCTGGCATATTGGCAATATGCAACGTTTTAAATTGGGTATTGGCGGCGTTTAATTTTAAGCCGCGCGCCATCACTTTATATTGATATTGATCCAGTTTTTTACCGGTGGTTAAAGTCACATTAAACATTTTGCCAGCACGCGCTTTGGCTGGCATAAACATAAACTGGTAGGCATAACTGAGTAAATCTTGCGATCCCTTTTCTAAGGCTTGCGTTCTAACTTCGCCTTTTACTTGCATATTCAGCGTTTTGTTAGCCCAATCAAAATCGGCTATTAGCGATTTCTTTTGATTATCACCTTGATGCAATTCAAAATGATTGGGCTTTAAGCCCTCTTTTGTAACGCTACCGCTGCTGCTTAATTTGCGCTCGCCCAAAAGCCCATAAACGCCAATGCCTTTGGTAACCGATTCAATTTTGTATTGGCTGCCATCTTGGCTAAAATTTTCGACCACATTGGCAAATAGCTCACCATCGCGTTTTACTTCATATTCAAGCTGAATTTTTTTGGGCGCGGCTTGCGCCGTTGCAACAAACATTGCTGCGCACAAAAAAATAATCCATTGGCTTTGCTTAATCATGTACTTTTCCAAACGAGTGAATGAGGCTATTTAACGCGCAACATGCGCATGCGTTGTCTGGCTAAACAACTAGCCTTAAAACCAGCCTATACAACAACAGTAGCCGCCTCGTTAGCCGCTTGCGCGCGCACAGTACCAATTTCGTAAACCGTTTCGCCAGATTGTTCTAGCAATTTTTTAGCCGCCGCTGCATCTGCTTTTGCCATAATCACCACCATGCCAATGCCGCAGTTAAAGGTTCTGTACATCTCATTGTGCGTAATATTGCCTTGCGCTTGCAGCCATTTAAATAAAGGTGGTAAATCCCAGCTTGTGGCGCTAATTTCGGCGGTTAAGCCAGCCGGTAACACGCGTGGGATATTTTCTGTAATGCCGCCACCGGTAATATGCGCCATGCCTTTTACAGGTAAGGTATCAATTAATTTAAGCAAAGATTTCACATAAATTTTGGTGGGTGCCATCACTACATCTTTGAATTTTTTACCGTGAAAGTCTGATTCAAAATCAATGCCAGAATTGCTAATGAGCTTACGAATTAATGAGTAGCCATTGGAATGCGCACCGCTTGAAGCCAAGCCCAGCACCACATCACCCGCCGCAATGCTTAAGCCGTTGATGATTTTTTCTTTATCCACACAACCCACTGCAAAACCGGCTAAATCATATTCGCCCGCTGGGTACATGCCTGGCATTTCGGCCGTTTCGCCGCCCACTAGCGCGCAACCAGATTGCTCACAACCTTCTGCAATGCCTTTAATCACTTGCGCTGCTGTGCCTACTTCTAGCTTGCCGCAGGCGAAATAGTCCAAGAAAAATAGCGGCTCTGCGCCTTGCACCAAAATATCGTTCACGCTCATGGCGACTAAATCGATGCCAACCGTGTCATGCTTATTTAGCTCAAACGCTAATTTCAATTTGGTGCCCACGCCATCGGTGCCAGAAACCAACACAGGATTTTTAAACTTTTTAGGCATTTCAAACAATGAGCCAAACCCGCCAATGCCAGCCAATACTTCTGGGCGCATGGTGCGCTTAGCATAGGGCTTAATTTGCTCCACAAGCGCATCGCCTGCTTCCATATCAACGCCCGCGTCGCGGTAACTAATAGAGTTTGGTGGATTATTGGTGTTCAAAGCTGTTCTCGATTCAATTAATTGCAATGTCGCTATTTAAGTTAAGTATAATTTTAACTTATCTACTATTTTAACTCACTATTTAATCCAACCATGTCAAATCAACCAAAAAACAGTGGTAATAAACTGCCACAAAGCAATATTGTTGCCGATAATCGTTGGTTAATTTTAAGTGCGGCGTTTTTAATATTGCTGTATTTTTTGCTGCCGGTATTAACCCCATTTGTTACCGCCGCCATTTTGGCTTATATGTGCGATCCATTGGTGGATAGGTTAAGTTTACTGGGCTATAAAAAGTATAAATTTGGCCGTACCACCGCCACAGTGCTGGTTATGCTGGCAATTGCCGGCTTACTCGCCTTGCTACTTTTAATCATTATCCCCTTGCTGCAAAAAGAATCATTGATCATTATTGAGCGGCTGCCTGAAATTATTGCCAACTTTCGCAACAATATTGAACCGTTTCTGCAAAAGCATTTTGGCATTAGTTTGGCGATAGATAGCGCGCAAATTCAAGAAATTATCACCAAAAACTGGAAAACCGCAGGCGGCATTTTGGGCGATGTGCTTAAAACCGCCGGCACTAACAGCATGGCGTTAATAGGCGTAATCGCCAATATTTTATTATTACCCGTGGTGCTATTTTATTTATTGCGCGATTGGGATGAGCTGGTGGCAGGCATTGGCAACTTAATTCCGCGTCAATTTGTAGGTAAAACCACAGAGCTAGCCCAAGAAATTGATCAAATGCTAGCCGAATTTTTTCGCGGCCAATTTACCGTAATGGTTATCATGAGCGTATTTTACGCGGCTGGCTTATGGATGTCGGGGCTGGACATGGCCTTGCCAATCGGTATTATTGCTGGCTTATTAAATTTTGTGCCGTATTTAGGCCCTGCAATCGGCATGGGTTTGGCCTTATTGGTTGGCGCGTTGCAATTTAGCAGCATCGGCGAATTAATCCCCGTTTTATTGGTGTTTGGCATTGGTCAATTAATTGAGAGCAATTTTATTACGCCAAAATTGGTAGGCGACCGCATTGGTTTGCACCCAGTTGTGGTGATTTTTGCTTTACTGGCTGGCGGCCAATTATTTGGTTTTGTGGGTGTATTGCTGGCATTGCCTATTACGGCAGCCATTGCCGTTGGCCTTCGCCACACCAAAGAAAATTATCTCGATAGCGATGCTTATCTTAAATAATCCAGCTCAAATTATCCGCGTTTTTAACCCTATTTTTCAAGCAAACAATGCATGAAACAACTGCTATTAGACATTAAACCCGCCGCGCCACCCACTCTGCAAAATTTTGTAGTGGGACGTAACGCAGAAGCCATTGCCAACTTAGAAATGGCGATTAATGGTCAAAACCCACAATTTATTTATTTGTGGGGGGAATCTGGCTCTGGCAAAAGCCATTTGCTGCAAGCCTGCAAGGCAATAGGCGCCTGCGTGGTGGACGATGTGCATTTGCTCAACAACGAAGCGCAAATTGATTTATTTAATCAATATAATCAGCGCAAAGAAGCCGGCCAATGGATGATAACCGCCGGTTTGCACGCGCCAACGCAAATGGGTTTGCGCGACGATGTAGCCACGCGTTTGGCTTGGGGCTTGGTGTATCAGCTGCATCCGCTAAATGATATTGAAAAAGCCACTGCTCTCAAACTGCATGCGTTTGAACGCGGCATGAAATTGCCTGATGACGTGGTGGATTATTGCCTGCGCTATTTGCGCCGCGATTTGCCCACATTAATGGCAACGCTGGATGCGCTAGATGAATGGTCGCTGACCATGCAAAAGCCAATTACGGTGCCAATGTTAAAAAAACTACTGTAACGTATGTCAAATATTTATATGGCTAGAGTTAACTTATGGAAAAAATAATGCAAAAAAATCAATACTATCCATGGTTTGATTGGTTAAGAGCGGTATTGGCCATAGCGGTAATGTTTACGCATGAAGGTTTAAGTCCTTGGAGTCAATCTGGAAATTTTGCCGTTCAAATATTTTTTGCATTAAGTGGCTGGTTAATTGGCGGAATTTTGTTGAAAATATCCCTAAAAGATCTACCTAGATTTTACTTTAACCGTGCTTTAAGAATCTGGGCTCCTTATTACATTGCACTGTTATTGCTTATTACAGCCAGCTTATTAAAAGAGCCTATTACCCTAAAGTGGCTTGAATTTATTTTTTATAAATTCACATTTGTCTATAATATATTCGGGCCGCCGCAACTTGCTCAATTTAGCAGCAGCATGCCATTGCAAGGCACAGGTAACCATTTTTGGAGTGTTAATGCAGAAGAGCAATTTTATTTACTGGCGCCATTTCTATTAGTACTAATTCCGTATAAATTTGGAAAAAGCACACTATTATGGGTAGTAGTTGCTGCGCTCGCATGGTACACAAACACTTATGCCAGCATTATATTTGGCGTACTTGCCGCTGTAGCAGTGCGTGAGTTCGGTCAATTTCATCAAAAAACTGCCGTTAAAATTGTCTTATTACTCGCCTGTGCCATTTGCATTTATCTATTGCAGATTGATTTTTACTATGTCAAAACCGCTCCAGTAATTGCCATTGCAATTATTCTATTGCTAGCACAATCTGGCAATCAATCTAAATTGGGCGAAATTGCCGGCGGGATGTCCTATCAGCTTTACCTTAATCATTGGATAGGAATTTTTGCCGCACATGCATTACTTAGTCCTTTTGGGTTAAGAGATTCTAGCTACGCCCATATTATCAGCTTCATTCTTAACGTATGTTTTGCCGTAACAATGTATTGGTTTGTAGACAAACGTATTCATCAAGGTAGAGCGCAGTGGTTTAGTCATTCGCGCGGAATAGTTGCAATAGTATTAGCTTATTCCATGATTTTGGTTGGTTCGATTGGCGGCTATTTCCTTGTTATCTAAAATTTTCACTTTAATAGATAATTATATCCTATAGGTCCATTATGTTAAGAATCACCGAAATCAAACTACCGCTTGCTACATCTGCCAAAGAAGGCCATACCGATGCTGAAATTAGAGCGGCTGTTATTAAAAAGCTGGCGATTAATGTGGCGGATTTACTCAGTTTTAGCATTTTTAAGCGCGGTACCGATGCGCGAAAATCGCACGCGATATTGCTGGTTTATTCGCTGGATGTGGTGATAAATGGTGAAGCAAAAGTATTGGCTAAACTTAAAAAAGACCCACATGTAAAACCCACACCTGATACCAATTATCAATTTGTGGCACACGCGCCAGCGCATTTAAAAAACCGCCCTATTGTGATTGGCTTTGGGCCTGCTGGCATTTTTGCCGCGTTAATTTTAGCGCAGGCTGGCTATAAGCCTATTGTGTTAGAACGCGGCAAAGCGGTAAAAGAGCGCACCAAAGACACTTGGGGCTTGTGGCGTAAAAATACGCTTAATCCAGAATCGAATGTGCAGTTTGGTGAAGGTGGCGCAGGTACTTTTTCGGATGGTAAATTGTGGAGCCAGATTAAAGACCCCAACCATTACGGCCGCAAAGTGTTGCAAGAATTTGTAGCTGCAGGCGCGCCGCCCGAAATTTTGTACTTAAGCCATCCGCATATTGGCACCTTCCGCTTAGTAGGCATGGTGGAAACCATGCGCAATAGCATTATTGCGCTGGGCGGCGAGATTCGTTTTGAAAGCCGTGTGGATGATATTGAGATTGAAAATAACGCCATAAAAGGCGTGGTGCTGGCCAATGGTGAGCACATTGCTGCGAATCATGTGATATTGGCGGTTGGTCATAGCGCACGCGATACCTTTGAAATGGTGCATCGCAAAGGTATTTTTGTAGAAGCCAAGCCATTTTCTATCGGCTTCCGCATTGAGCATCCGCAGTCACTTATAGATAAAGCGCGTTACGGCAGCAGCTATAGTGAAGATTTAATCAGCAAACTAGGCGCGGCTGAATATAAATTGGTGCACCATGCCAGCAATGGCCGCAGCGTGTATAGCTTTTGCATGTGCCCAGGTGGCACCGTGGTGGCGGCGGCATCTGAAGAAGGCCGCGTTGTGACCAACGGCATGAGCCAATACAGCCGCAATGAGCGCAATGCTAACGCCGGCATTGTGGTGGGCATTACGCCAGAGGTGGATTACCCAGACAACCCACTAGCGGGCATGGAATTACAGCGCCAATTGGAAAGCCACGCTTATGTGCTGGGTGGCAGCAATTACGCCGCACCTGCGCAATTAATTGGCGACTTTTTAGCCAACAAGCCGTCTGAACAATTTGGCCAAGTGGTGCCTTCTTACACACCTGGCGTGCATCTTACTAATTTAGATTCCACCCTACCCGCCTTTGCGATTGAGGCGATTCGTGAAGCTATACCTGTATTTGCTAAGCAAGTAAAAGGCTATGATTTAGCCGATGGTTTGTTAACAGGGGTTGAAACCCGCACTAGCAGCCCAATTCGCATAAAACGTGATGACAATAGCCTGCAAAGTATCAACACCAAAGGCTTGTACCCTTGCGGCGAAGGCGCTGGTTATGCAGGCGGCATTTTATCGGCTGGGGTAGATGGTATTAGGGTGGCAGAGGCGGTTATGCTAGCAATCAACGAATAAGTGATATTGAAGAATAGATGAAAAATAGCCTTAACATTTCAACTTGGTCTATCGTCACGCCTATAGTTGCTTGGCTTGTTTTAGGCCTATCGCAACTGCACTTTGACCTTGATTTTATTTATTGGGGCGCGATTGAATCGCTATTAATGGCGGCGAGTTTAATTGGCGCGGTATTGGCGGGTGTGCACCATGCGGAAACTATCGCCCACAAATTGGGTGAGCCGTTTGGCACCTTGGTTTTAGCCACCGCTATTACCATTATTGAAGTGGGATTAATTTTATCGCTAATGCTAACAGGCGGCCCCGAAACAGCCGCACTGGCGCGCGATACCGTATTTGCGGCGGTGATGATTATCTTAACGGGCATTGTGGGCTTGTGCTTGCTAATTGGCGGCGTGCTTTACAAAGAACAAGTATTTAAGCTGCATGGCGCCAATGTATCGCTAAGCACCTTGGCCGCTATTGTGGTGTTAACGCTTATTTTGCCTAACTACACACTCACCACGGCTGGCCCGGTTTATAGCACAAGTCAGCTGGCGTTTATCGCCTTGGTGTCACTTACGCTTTATGGCACATTTGTTTTTGTGCAGGTGGTGCGGCACCGCAATTATTTTTTAGATGCCAAAGATAATGGTAATGATGCTGAGCAGCCAAATTTAAACAGGCTACCAAGTAGCAATAAGCAAATCTATTTCAGTACGGCATTACTATTAATTAGCCTAAGCGCCGTGGTGATATTAGCTAAATCATTAGCGCCTACCATTGAAAGTTTTGTTGTGCTGATTCACGCGCCGCATCAATTAGTAGGGGTGATTATCGCCAGCGTGGTTTTACTGCCAGAAGGATTAGCCGCCGTGCGCGCTGCGCGCAAAAATATGTTTCAAACCAGCCTTAATTTAGCGCTGGGCTCTGCGCTTGGTACTATTGGATTGACGATTCCAGCAGTAGCGATTTTTTCATTACTGACCGGCTGGACACTGACATTGGGCATTGATATGAAATCAACCGTGTTGCTGCTGTTGGCTTTATTTGTGAATGCGATTTCGTTGGCCACTGGCCGCACCAATGTATTACAAGGTGTGATACTGCTGGTGATATTTGCCGTATACCTGTTTACAACCGTTGTTCCGTAAGGCTTTTATTTCCTTAATACTAAGCCGCCAATACCATTATTTCGCCGCTGCCCGTTTTACCCAAGTTATCCACCCAATTAACGCTTATTTTATCGTTTAAGGCAGCACCTTTTAGGTAAAAAGTCAGGTACGGATTTTTAGAAATGCCCGTGCCCCACTGCATTTCTAACACGGTTTTATCGTTTAGCTTGGCTGTTACTAATTGAATAAAATAAGCCGGAATCAGCTGGCCAAAATCGTCTTTTTTGCGCCCCGTTTCCATGGGGTGATTCATAATCATCTTAACTTCGGTTGTATCGCCGCTAAGTTTAGCGCGCATTTTAATACTATCCATTTGCGTTCCCTTTACCCACAACCGTTTTCAAGCACCACCACATTTTTAGCCGCGCTAAAGTAGCTATTGCCTGCTTTTACAATCACTTTTACATCCGATGTATCCGCCATTTTAATGCGCGTCACCAGTTGCGGCAGCGCGCCATTACTAAACACAAAATGCGCAATTAAAGCGGTTGGATTATTTTCTACTAAGACTGAAATGGATTCTGTATTGGGAATGCGGCTGGTGATTTCAATTTGCACAATCGCGCCATTTTCGGCACGGTCTGGCGCCACAATATCAATATCGTTGCTGGGCGTTTCTTGCGTTACGCCTAAATTCGCTTTTGCTTCATTTAATTTAATCGCTTCAAATGCTGGCTTATTCCACATGGCTGCTAGCGCGCGCATTGGCTGCAAAAGCAAGGCTAGCGCTATGCCCGATGCTATTTTTAAAAAGTTTCGGCGTTGCATTAAGTTAACCTCTCAATCGCTTGTTTTTCGTTTTCTTGCAGGCGGCGCAATTCTTTTAAACGCGCTTCCACTATCGATTGCTCATAAAAATTGCCATCTTTTGCTTTAATGGCTAAATCCAGCTGCTCAACCGCTTTTTTTAAATCGTATTTGCGGTAATACGATTCGCCCTGCGCCTGAAAACGCAATAAATCCTTACCTTTTGCCGTATAGGCTTTTGCCAACATATCATAAAGATAAGCATCTTCAGGATAAATCCTCTGCTTTTCTATAATCAACTTAATGGCTTTATCAGGCTGCCTGCTATCCAAAAAATGTTCGGCATAGCCATAAATTAGTGAACGATGTTCAGGGAACAAACTTAAGGCTTTAGCATATTGCACTGCCGCGGCTTGCGGATTATTGCGCGCCACTTCTATTCTGGCGCTTAAGTTTTCAAAAAAGGGGTGTTTATCGGCGCGGCTTTTCAGCCAATCCACTTGCTTTGCGGCGCCAGAAACATCATTTTTGCGCAACATAGCCACCGCTAAACCGTAATGCTCAGCGGTTTCATTAGCAAATCGGTGCTCTCTAATATTATCTTCAAATTGTTCAATTGCCGTTTGTGCCAAACCATTACTGGCGCGTAATTTGGCTTTCACTAAATTAAAATCCAAGCTATCCGCCACTTGCCGGTAAGGCATGGAATCAACGCGATTCGACACATCGGCGATACGCTCTGCACTTAGCGGATGCGTGCGCAAAAAACTGGGCGCGGTGCCTTCTATAAAACGGGAACCGCGCTGCAAAGTGCTAAAAAATGCTGGCATGCCGCGCACATCAAAGCCTGCCGCATCTAATATGGTTAAACCAACCCTATCTGCCTCGCGCTCATGTTCGCGCGTGTAATCTAGCTGGCGTTGCACACCTGCCGCGCTGGATGCGGTTAAAGCGCCAGTCGCCAGCTGCGGGTTTGAGCGCGCCACCAATAAAGCCAAGGCAATGCCAGCAATATTTTTAAAGGTATCGTATTTTTGCGATGCCAACATGCGCGCCAAATGGCGCTGGGTAACATGGCCAATTTCGTGGCCCAATACGCCTGCCATTTCCGATTCACTATTCGCCGCTAAAATTAAACCGGTATGCACGCCAATCACACCGCCTGGCATGGCAAAGGCGTTAATGCTGTTATCTTTTACCGCAAAAAAATGAAAGGTTTGGCGTTTATCTGGCCCACTAGCCGCCAACTTTTGCCCAACCGCTTGAATATAATCAGTCACCTCGGCGTCTTGCAGCACTTCATCACTATCAGCCACTTCGCGCAAAATTTGCTCGGCAATGCGCTGTTCATCTTGCGGGCTTAATACGGTTTGCGCAATATCGCCTAAATCGGGCAGATTTAACTCATCGGCTGGAATATTGGTATTAAGCGTGCCATTGTTATAGAGTTTACCCGAAATAGCAGGCTGAGTTGCGGCATCGGCATACGCGGTTTGCGCCAGCAATAGCATGGCAACGGCAATACTTTGTGTGATTATTGATAACTTTAACTTCATCATTGTTATGATAATGCCTTTAATGGCTAAGTTCATGCCAAAATTTAAACATAATATTAAATCCTTGACAGTAACCTTGAGAACCTTATGACCGACCCAAAACAAACCCTTACGCACTTTGATAACAGCGGACAAGCGCATATGGTTGACGTGGGCGATAAAGCGATAACCCGCCGCGTGGCTATTGCCACTGGCACCATTAGCATGCTAGCCAGCACCTTGGCGCAGATTCAGCAAGGCGATGCCAAAAAAGGCGATGTGCTAGGAATCGCGCGGATTGCCGCTATTCAAGCCAGTAAAAAAACGGCTGATTTAATTCCGCTATGCCACCCAATTGCGTTAACAAAGGTAGCGGTCATCTTTGAAATTAACGCCTCACTTAATAGCATAAGTTGCACAGTAACTTGCGAAACCACTGGCCAAACCGGGGTTGAAATGGAAGCATTAACCGCCGTGAGTGTAGGCTTACTCACTATCTATGATATGTGCAAAGCGGTTGACCGCGGCATGACGATGGGTGATATTAAGGTGCTTGAAAAACATGGCGGAAAATCGGGTGATTGGGTGGCGCCATAGTGAGTACTCACTTGTATATTTAAAATCATAAGTGTTGAATTGCACTCAGAATTGACCCACCTAGCGGTATAAATTGCACTAGAAATTGACCCACGTACCGATACTATTCTGCTCAACCTATGAGCAGGAGAATGGGAGTGATCACCG
>JBKJIJ010000025.1:0-128260 GCA_046598525.1 Methylotenera sp.
GTATCGTATATAATCCGCCGCTCAAGTAAAACATAACTTGTGATTGCGGAGAGCTGGCTGAGCGGTTGAAGGCACCACCCTGGAAAGGTGGCATAGGGTTAACTCTATCGAGGGTTCGAATCCCTCGCTCTCCGCCAATCAAAGTGTTTCTTTCTAATGCCTTTCACTATGAATTCGCCATCCTATTTTTGACATTGTTATGTGTAAAGTAGGGCGAATGATTACCAAAATTCTAAATTACAGTTGTTTATACTAGTTTAGCTCAAAATTTAAGTTGATTGACCCGAACGGGCTATTTGAAAAAACAAGATAACGGTATATTTTGCATTCATCGGGATTGTAAATATTTGTTAAATCTAGTTTAGTTGTGTATTACCAACTTTAAGAGGTTTTAAACAACACCAAATTTATTCAATTTAAATTTAAACTAGGAGATCATTATATGATTATTAAAAATTTAGTATTATGCACAACATTCAGCTTGCTATCTGTTGCTGCAAGTGTTTCTTCAGCGGCAACTGTAAATTACGTATATGGTAATTCAGCGCCTATTGCAGGCACTTACGTAGCGAATTCAATTTTTGCAAACTTATCAGTATCAACAACAAATAATATTACATATGATTTTGTTTTAAATACTTTTGACTTAAACGCATTTAACGCAGGTGCATTTATCGGTAGTGAAGCTGGTGATACAACTTTTGTTAAAAATGAAAATTTACCAACCGCGACATTAACTGGTTTAAACAATGGAGTAAGTAGTATCGGTGTTTCTAATGCAAACGGTCCAAGTGTATATGATTTCCGCTATGTGTTTGGTGGTGGCCAAGATAGGCTGACATCGAATGAAAAAGTTAGCTGGACATCTACTTTTGCAATGGCGCATACATTTGATGCAGGCTTGTTTGCACTACATTTGCAAGGTTTAACTACTGCTCAAGGTGAAAGCGCTTGGTACAAACCAAATCTAAGTCCTGTACCTGTTCCAGCAGCTTTGCCATTAATGGCTTCAGCATTAGGATTGTTTGGTATTGCAGCAAAACGTCGTAAACAAAAAGCTTAACTAAGATATAAAAACGAATTATAAAAAGCATCACTTAGTGGTGCTTTTTTTTGGCTTATATTTAGCTTTAATAGTTTCTCAGCTTTATTAAATTGAGTTACAAATAAGGATAAAAGCCATTAACTAATTTTAAGCTGCAAAAAAAGACGAAAAAAAACCTACTCATTTCTGAATAGGTTATTTTATTTGGTGAAGCGATTACTTGTTCATTACGTACATTGTTACTTCAAAGCCAAAACGCATTTCTGTAGCTGCTGGTGTTGTCCACATGATAAGTCCTTTAAATTAATTGGTTTTGCAAGTTCGTCTTGCATGTACACATAGTACGCGCTGCCAAAAATATCACCCTATGCGCAACACGCAATAAACAGTAATGAATTTACGTAATGACTGCCTCTACCATTTTCTTTGTTGTTCAGCTTTATTTAATCACTTTTATAAAGCAATCTGTTGCTTATAATGCCATCTACGATTTTTTATAAATTAGCATTAGCTTTATTATTTCAATACTGTTTTGTTAATCGCTTGAATTAAGTTGCCAGAGCCTTTTGCTTGTTTAGAATTACTCTTGGTTTTGTTTGCGCTATTGGCTTGCGCTGGCACAGCAACAGGGTGCGTAACTTGATTTACAATTTGCGATTTCATGTGCGATGAAGTGTCGTGTGTTTCAACTTTAGCGCAACCGCCCATTACCGATTCGCAAGCGTTAGCGGTAGATAGTGAGGCAAATGTAATTGCAATAGCTAAGGTAAATGTGTTTAATTTCATGATAATCCTATTGGTAAATAAAAAGTGCATATGTAAATAATTTGATATAAGTATCTTATCGTTTAGATATTTCAAAAGGATTAAAAATCTGTAATAAAGTGTAATTGTTTTAATATTTTATGTAATAAAATCATTACTTAACAGGATTTAATTAAAGTGATATGACAGATTGCAATACATTAGTAGGAAAAACATTAACGAGTGAAGAAATTAGCATGCCCACTCTTAAACAAGCGTTTTGGTACTGGCTTAAGTTGGGTTTTGTGAGCTTTGGCGGCCCGGCTGGGCAAATCAGTATCATGCATCAAGACTTGGTTGAATCTAAGCGCTGGATATCTGAAAAGCGTTTTTTGCATGCGCTAAATTATTGCATGGTGTTGCCCGGGCCAGAGGCGCAACAGCTGGCTATTTATATCGGTTGGCTAATGCACAAAACGTGGGGCGGCATTGTGGCGGGCGGGCTGTTTGTGCTGCCTTCGTTACTTATTTTAACTGGCTTAAGTTATATCTATATGCGCTTTGGTAGCTTACCAGCGATTGCTGGAATTTTGTATGGCATTAAGCCTGCGGTGGTGGCGATTGTGTTATTTGCGGCTTACCGAATTGGCTTGCGCGCGCTTAAAAATAAGCTGTTGTGGTCCATTGCGTTTGCATCGTTTGTGGCGATTGCGATTTTAAAATGGCCATTTCCAATCATTGTGCTTGGCGCGGCGTTTATTGGTTTACTGGTGCACCGCTTTAAACCGGCGTTGTTGGCGGATAGTGCAGGGCATAAGGCATCTAAGCAACATTATGGTAGCGCATTGATTGATGACAATACGCCGCCGCCTGCGCATGCGATTTTTAATTTTAAAAAAATGATTCGCCTGATTGCGATTGGCGTTTCAATTTGGTTAATTAGCATGTTGCTGATAATTGCGTATTTTGGCATGGATGCTACGCTGACGCATATGGGCTGGTTTTTTACCAAAGCGGCGCTGTTAACATTTGGTGGTGCTTATGCGGTATTGCCCTATGTGTTTCAAGGCGCCGTTGGGCATTACAGCTGGCTTACCGCGCCGCAGATGATGGATGGCTTGGCATTGGGCGAAACCACACCTGGGCCATTGATTATGGTGGTCACTTTTGTAGGGTTTGTGGGCGGCTGGACACAACCATTTATGGGTGCGGATAGCATGTTGCTATCGGCCATTATTGCTGCTTGCGTAGTCACCTTTTTTACCTTTTTGCCTTCGTTTATTTTTATATTAGTCGGCGCGCCGTTTATTGAATCAACGCATAATAATTTAAAACTTACGGCGCCACTTAGTGCAATTACGGCGGCAGTGGTTGGCGTGATTATCAGCTTGGCTTTGTTTTTTGCATTACATATTTTTTGGCCGAATGGATTAGCCGCTAATAATATGTTAGCCAATATTGATTGGTTTGCATTCGTCGCCACCTTAATTGCGATACTTTTATTGTTTAAATTTAAATTCGGCACCATTAAATTAATCGGCATTTTTGCGCTTATCGGCTTGCTGCATCATGTGTTGATGTAGCAAAAGCGATAACAGCCGAACCAATTAATTGGATTTAAGTCCATAAGTTAGGAATTTTAAATACTTAATTTAATTAAGGGGTAAACACAACATGAATAAAACATTATCAGCGGCTGCAATAGGCTTGCTAACGGTTGGCGCTAGCTTGGCAGCAAACGCCGCCGCTTGCCCAGAGCTTTATAATCACCAATTTAAAACCTTGCAAGGTCAGCAAATTAATCTGTGTGATTATCAAGATAAGCCCATTCTAGTGGTGAACACCGCCAGTAAATGCGGGTTTGCGCCGCAATTTGAATCGCTTGAAGGTTTATATAAAAAGCATAAAAGTCAGGGCTTATTAGTGGTTGGATTTCCCTCAAACGATTTTAAGCAAGAATTAAGCGAAGACAAGGCGATTGGTGATTTCTGCAAAGCGACCTATGGCGTGAATTTTCCGATGACGGCAAAAAGCTCAGTGGTTGGGGCCAATGCTAATCCTTTTTACAAGCAATTAGCGGCTAAATCGGGTCAAGCGCCCATGTGGAATTTTTATAAATATGTGATTACGCCAGGCGGCAAACAGGTGTATGCGTTTGAAAGCACTGTAGCACCAGATTCAGCTGAAATTGTAGGTAAAATTAAACCGTATTTAAAATAGTTTTAAAAATTTAGATAATAAAAAAGAGGCTTTTGGCCTCTTTTTTATTTTTTGAAATCAGTAACTTAATAATTAAGCCGCTTGCTTTTTAGGCTGCCGAATTTTTTGCAAAATAATCGCCGATAACTCTTCAATTGAGCGACTGGTTGAGTCGGCCCAAGTGATATTGTTAGTGCGCATTAAGTTTTCAGCAGTGGCGATTTCTTTGCGGCAATTATCTAAAGACGCATAAAAACTATCTGGCCTGCGCTCAGAACGCACAGAATGTAAGCGTTCTGGCTTAATGGTTAAGCCAAAAATCTTATCAATATGCTTATATAACACTTCTGGTAAAGTGCCGCGCTCAAAATCTTCTGGGATCAGCGGGTAATTAGCGGCTTTAATACCAAACTGCATGGCCAAATAAATGCTGGTTGGCGTTTTGCCACAACGTGAAACGCCAATTAAAATCACTTGTGCTTCATCTAAGCCAGAATTAGTCATGCCATCGTCATGGTTTAGCGTGAAATTAATCGCCTCCATTCGTTCATGATAATTAGTGCCCATTACGCTATGCGCAATGCCAGCACCTGTTAACGGCTTTTGATTTAGCTCTTCACCAAGCGGGTCAATGAAAGCGGTAAACAAGTCTATAAAGTAGGCATTGGCTTCTTTAAGGCTATTACGCAGCTCAATATTACCAAGCGACATAATCACTGCTGGCCTAGCTTTATCTTCTTCTGTGGCTTCTAAAATGGCATTTCTGGCCAGTTTAATTTTATCCAAGGTATCGGTAAATGGCAGCCGCACTTGTTTAAAATTGGTACGCGGAAAATGCTCTAACAGCTTACCCAAAGCACCAGCTGTTATGCCGGTGCCGTCCGAAATAAAAAATACAGTACGGTGATCCATTTGAAAAACCGCCTATTATTTTTTAGTCAGACGTTGCCAAGTCGCAACCACAGTATCTGGGTTAAGTGAAATAGACTGTATGCCCTCAGCCACTAGCCATTCGGCAAAATCAGGGTGATCCGATGGGCCTTGACCGCAAATACCCACGTATTTACCCAAACGATTACAGGTGCTAATCGCCATTTTCAGCAATACTTTAACAGCTTCGTTACGCTCATCAAAGCCATCCGCCAAAATGCCAGAATCGCGGTCCATGCCCAAAGTTAGCTGTGTTAAATCGTTAGAGCCGATAGAGAAGCCATCAAAATACTCTAAGAATTGTTCCGCTAATAGCGCATTAGATGGAATTTCGCACATCATGATTAAGCGTAAGCCATTTTCGCCACGTTTAAGGCCATTGGCCGCCATGATGTCGGTTACCGCTTTAGCTTCGTCTAATGTGCGTACAAATGGCAACATTAATTCAACGTTAACTAAACCCATTTCGTCGCGCACTTTTTTCATGGCAACGCATTCCATGGCAAAGCACTCTTTAAAGTCTTCTGCCATATAGCGCGCCGCGCCGCGGAAACCAATCATTGGGTTTTCTTCGTCTGGCTCATAAATATCGCCGCCAACCAATTTTTTGTATTCGTTTGATTTAAAATCAGACGTACGCACAATGACTGGTTTTGGGTAGAAAGAGGCAGCAATAGTTGCTACGCCTTCTGCCACTTTATCAATATAAAACTGTTTAGGTGAAGCATAACCACGCGCACGGCTCTTAATCGTGTCTTGAATGCTTTTCGGCATGGCATCTACGTTTAAAATCGCTTTCGGGTGGATACCGACCATATTGTTAATCACAAACTCTAAACGCGCTAAACCCACACCATCGTTTGGAATTTGCGCAAAGCTAAACGCCATATCTGGGTTGCCCACATTCATCATGATTTTGCATGGTGGTTTTGATAATGCGCTATTGGCTTGCGTGTTGACTTCAAAATCTAATGCGCCGTGGTACACAAATCCTGTTTCGCCTTCAGCACAAGAAACGGTAACGATTTCGCCTTCGCGTAGTAAATCGGTCGCGTTTACAGAACCCACAATCGCTGGAATACCTAATTCACGCGCAATAATCGCCGCATGGCAAGTACGGCCACCACGGTTAGTTACCAAAGCGGCAGCGCGTTTCATCACTGGCTCCCAGTTTGGATCCGTCATGTCGGCCACTAACACGTCGCCAGGTTGCACTTCATGCATTTGCGCAGGGTCTAACACGATACGCACTGGGCCAACGCCAACTTTTTGCGTTACCGCACGGCCTGCAACCAATGGTTTGGCAGAGTGCTTTTGTAATTTATATGATTCGGTTACGTTGTTTAATAGCTCTTGCGATTTAACCGTTTCTGGACGCGCTTGCAAGATATATAGCTTGTTATCTAAACCGTTTTTGCCCCATTCGATATCCATTGGGCAGCCATAATGGTTCTCAATGGTCATGGCGTAAGTAGCTAATTCTAAAATATCCGCATCACTTAATGAATACACATCTGATTGTGAAGGGTCTACATCTACAGTATTAGTACTTTTTCCTGCTTGAGTCGCATCTGAAAACACCATTTTAATGAGTTTTGAACCCATTGTGCGGCGGATAATGGCTGGTTTGCCAAGCGCTAATAATGGTTTATGCACATAAAATTCATCCGGATTCACCGCGCCTTGCACAACCGTTTCGCCCAAACCATAGCTTGATGTAATAAACGCCACATCTTTAAAACCAGATTCCGTATCAATGGTAAACATCACGCCTGCACAGCCGATATCAGAGCGTACCATTTGTTGCACGCCAGCTGATAATGCTACATCGGCATGCACAAAACCTTTATGAACGCGGTATGAAATCGCGCGGTCGTTATATAAAGAGGCAAATACTTCTTTAATGGCGTGGGTAATGTTATCCAAGCCATGAATATTCAAAAATGATTCTTGCTGACCAGCAAAAGAAGCATCAGGTAAATCTTCTGCCGTGGCAGATGAGCGCACTGCAAATGTAGTACCAGCAGCAGAGCTATCAGTCAGGCGTGCGTAGTTTTCTGCAATGGCGGCATTTAATGCTGCTGGAAAAGATGCTTCCATCATCCAGCCGCGAATTTTTGCGCCGCAAATAGCTAATGCTTGAGTGTCATCTGCATTTAACTCATCTAACAAATCATTAATTTTTTTGTCCAGTCCGTCTTGCGCTAAAAACTCACGGAACGCATGAGCGGTAGTGGCAAAGCCTGTTGGCACGCGCACACCCTTTGCTTTTAATTGTGAAATCATTTCACCAAGTGAAGCGTTTTTGCCGCCAACTGAGCCTACATCTGTATTGCGGAGCTGTTCAAACGGAACTACGTGAGCTGCTGACATGCTGAGATTCCCTTAACTTTTTGCAGAAGATTTAGATTGAATAGTGTTTTATTGATTAGCACTATTTTGTTATAAATTTATTAAAAAATGTTTTTTTGATTTAAATGATTATAGTTACTATTGTGCCAAATTAGGTTATTAATGTCACGTCACATCCAACGCTTAACTGGGTTAAAAATGGCTAAATCATCAAAATTTTACAGCTTTAAGCTAAAATATTAACAATCAGTTGAACGCATCCAAATCAAAAAATCCATGAATTCTGTAAATCCGACCATTTCACTGCCATTGCCGCTTACATTGCCGCCGCAAAAAGTCACCGTAACCACCACGGCGCGCTTGCACATGGGTTTTGTGGATTTAAATGGTAGCCAAGGCCGGCTATTTGGTAGCTTGGGCGTGTCTTTAAATGCACCTAAAACCCAAGTAATCGTTGAAAAAAGCAACACAAGTAATATAGATGCGAAAAATCCTGAAGCGGTTACAAAGATTATCGATAGCATCAAAACCTACCTAAAAACATACCTTGAACAGGATATTGATTTTTCGATTAAAGTAGTTGACAGTATTCCTGAACATGCCGGTTTAGGTTCGGGCACCCAAATGGCATTGGCCATAGCGGCAGGGGTAAATGCGTTATTTGATTTGGGTTTGAATGCCGCACAAATGGCCGCTATTACCAGTAGAGGTCGCCGATCGGGTATTGGAATTGGCACGTTTGAGCAGGGCGGTTTGGTGATGGATGGCGGTAGAAGCGCCCAATTTAAGCACAAAATTCCGCCCATTATTGCGCGCCACCAGTTTCCACAACAGTGGCCCATTTTATTAATATTGGATAATAATGACCAAGGCGTATTTGGTGATGCTGAATTGCTGGCTTTTGAGACATTGCCACAAGCCAGTTTAGCAATAGCGCAGCAGTTAAGCCACCGCGTGTTAATGCAAGCGTTGCCAGCGATTGTTGAGCAGGATTATGCGCCATTTTCGCAAGCGATTAATGCGCTGCAAATGGCGACAGGCGCGTATTTTGCAAGCGCGCAGGGCGGCCATTACAAAAGTGAAAAAGTGGCGCAGGTGCTTAATTTTTTAAATCAGCAGGGCATAATTTGTGCAGGGCAAAGTTCTTGGGGCCCAACTGGATTTGCAATTTTTGAAGATATTAATACGGCGAATATTATGTGTAATCAATTACAACAACGGTTTTCATCGTCCAATCTGCAGTTTCAAATGGTTACGGCGAATAATTCTGGCGCCAATGTTGTTATTAGTTAATTTTTAAATTTTAAAAAGAAAAATATCATGCAAAAAGTTTCTATATTACATTTAATTACCGCCGCTAAAAATGCCAGCCCGTTTGACGTGAATATGGCGTATGACGCGGGATTTGACAAGATTATGCCTTATACCAATGTGGCATTGGATGAGGTGGCGGCACTGACGCAAGATGCGATTTTTTCGCGCAGTCCATCAGGTGTAAAGCTTGAGGCGCTGTTTATTGGCGGGCGCGATATTCATTTGGCCTTAACCATGCAGCAAGCGGCCAAAAGCGCCATGTTTACGCCATTTGAAATGTCTACATTTGCTGATCCGTCTGGCGCATTTACCACCGCCGCTGCCATGCTGGCCAAAATTGATGCGCTGCTTAAAAAAAATCAGCAAACACTGGCAACGCAAACCATTGCCATTTTTGGTGCGGGTGGTACTGTGGGCAGCACAGCCGCCTTAATCGCGGCGTCACTTGGGGCAAGCGTGCAATTGGTGGCGCATAATGAGCTAGCCAAAATGCATGAATACGCGGCCGAATTGCAGGCAAAATATGGCGTTAGTTTGCAGGTGTTGGATGGCGATAATGATGCTAAAAAAACACAAATTTTGCAATCGGCAACCGTTGCCATTTGTGCCGCGGCGGCTGGGGTTAGAGTATTAGAGCATGCCCATTTTAATGCCTCTAAAACGCTTAATATTGTGGCCGATGTGAATGCTGTAGCCCCTTCTGGCGCCGCTGGGGTAGATGTGATGAGTGATGGACAATTGATTGCGGGTACGCAAATATGTGCTTTGGGTGCACTGGCAATTGGCCAATTAAAATACAAAACGCAGCAAACCATGCTGCAACAAATGCTGAATAAAGAGCACCCTGAGCACCTTGATTACAATCATGCCTTTGATATTGCCAGAGAGATTTTAAGCTAACTGGCTTTACTTTTTTTGAGTAAAAACCTCTTGATTTACACCTTGTTGATTAAAACTTTAGCCCTGTGAATAAGACTATTGTTATCGCGGCAATTTCTTGCCGTGCCTATGTGCGTGCCGCTGTAGATGCTGGCTTTGAGGTGATTGCACTGGATGCTTTTGCCGATGTGGATACAAAAGCATTAGCCAAAAAAGTCATTCAAATTGATGTGAATAATGGGCAGTTTGATGCTGAACAGATACTGGCTGCGCTAGCAGAATTGACGCTACACCAGCTTAAATCGATTGACTGTATTGGTTTTGCTTATGGCGCTGGTTTTGAGGCGCAGCCTGAATTGCTTAATAAAATTGCGCACATTATGCCAGTAATTGGCAACAATTCTGATGTCATCGCGCAATGTAAACAGCCACAATCGTTTTTTGCGCTGTGCGAATTATTTGAAATGCCATATCCACAAACGCTATTTAACAAACCCACCAATAGCTTAAATTGGTTGCAAAAAAAAGTGGGCGCAAGCGGCGGTGCGCATATTAAAGCGCTATTGCCCATCAATTTAGAGCCATTAAGTTTACAAGCGCTAAATATTGAGCTAAAACCAAGTCTGTATTATCAGCAAAAGCAGGCAGGCACGCCAATATCTTGCTTGTTTTTGGCCGATGGCATTAATGCCATGATTTTAGGTTTTAATGAACAATGGTGCAGCCCGACATTGCTCTTACCTTATCGATTCGGCGGGGCTGTCAGCCATATCACAATATCCACCATCAGCATGCAAAAATTAGCCGAATTTATAACGGCAATCACTAAAAAACTGGCATTAAAAGGCTTAAATAGTTGTGATTGTATTGTGCAAAATGATGATGTGTTTATGTTGGAAATTAACCCGCGATTAAGCGCTACCATGGATTTATACCAAGCCAAACGGGGCAATTTGTTTGCATTCCATGTGGCTAGTTGCTTAGGTCAATTGGATGAGTGGCCGGTTGCCGACAAGCAATCGCGCGCCATGCAAGTAATTTACGCTAACAAAGTAGCAAAAGTACCATTAGGCATGGATTGGCCAGAATGGGTATGTGATATTCCGCAGCCCAATAGCGTAATACCAATAGGCATGCCTATTTGTAGCGTGATGGCAGAGGCGCGCACGGCAAAACTAGCCAAACAAAAGGTGTTACAAAGAGCGGCCAGCCTGTGATAATGTTAAATTTACCGCAATAATTAATAATGATGAATATGCAGCCCACAAACACAATTAGCATTAACCAACTTTCGCAGCCATTAGTGGATGCTTTAATTAAAGATGCCGCTGCGCTTAATTTAGGCATTATTCAGCATGCCAGTGGCGCAACGATTGTGGATGCTGGAATTGAAGCTACAGGCGGCTTGGAAGCAGGGCGGCGCATTGCCGAAATTTGCATGGGCGGTTTGGGGCAAGTGACTTTTACCCAACAATTGCCATTTAAACATTGGCCTACAGGCGTGCAAGTAAGCGCCAAAAACCCAGTATTGGCTTGCTTAGGCAGCCAATATGCAGGCTGGGCGTTGAGCCATGAAAAGTTTTTTTCACTGGGTTCTGGCCCTGCGCGCAGCATTGCGCAGCGTGAAGATATTTTTAAAGATATTGATTACAAAGATGCGGCAAATAAAACCGTGTTAGTTTTAGAAACAAGCAAAATTCCGCCGCTAGAAGTCATTGAAAAAGTGGCGCGCGATACGAAAATTAAGCCTGAAAACTTAAGCTTTATTTTAACGCCAACGTCTAGCTTATCGGGCAATGTGCAAATCGCCGCGCGTGTTTTAGAAGTCGCCTTGCACAAATTGCATACTTTGCATTTTCAGTTTAATCAATTGGTGGATGGCATTGCCAGCGCACCATTACCGCCGCCAAGCCCCGATTTTTTAACCGGTATGGGGCGCACCAATGATGCGATTTTGTTTGGTGGATTTGTGCAATTATTTGTGCAATGCAGCGATGAAGCGGCCAAGCAATTATCGTTAGATTTGCCCAGTTGCGCCTCAAAAGATTATGGCAAGCCATTTGCCGACATTTTTAAAGCGGTGAACATGGATTTTTATCAAATCGACCCATTATTATTTTCACCCGCAAAAGTCACCATTACCAATTTAAGCAGCGGTAATAGCTTTTTTGCAGGCGCGTTTAATGAGGCGTTACTTAATCAATCATTTAGCGCGTAAACGCATTCAATGCGTATCGCCATATTTACCGATGAAGTGCACACCAAAGGTGGCTGGCACGGCGCGCAATTAACGCAATCCTTTGCTAGCCGCGGTGTGCAAGCGATTTTTGTCTCATTAAGAGATTGCGTAATTGATTTATCGCAACAATCGCCACGCATTCAAATCCCACATTTTGATGCATTGCCTAAAATGGCCTTTGTGCGCGGCATTGCGGGCGGCACTTTGCAGCAAATCACCACGCGCTTGAATATATTGCATATGCTAAAAATGCAAGGCGTGATGATTTATAACGATGCCAAGGCGATTGAACGCACGGTAGATAAAGCCATGACCAGCTTTTTACTGCATCAAGCGGGTATTAAAACGCCGCGCACTTGGGTATGCGAATCGCGCCAAATGGCACATGAAATCATTAGTAAAAACCCTCAATTGGTCATCAAGCCGCTATTTGGCTCACAAGGGCAGGGCGTGCGCTTGGTTAATGCGCCGTTACCTGTGCCAATGGATAAACATGTAGATGGCGTGTTTTATTTACAAACGTTTATTAAAGCCGCGCATGATTACCGTGTATTTGTGGTTAATAACACTGCAATTGCCGCCATGCGCCGTAGCGGGGAAGGCTGGCTACATAATGTGGCGCAAGGCGCTATATGCGAATCAACAGACACGGCTGATATTTTAGAATTGGCCGTACAAGCCGCTAAAACCTTGAATATTTACTACTGCGGCGTGGATGTAATCCGTGCTGAAGATGGCGTGTTATATGTGTTAGAGGTCAACAGCATACCGGCTTGGCGCGGCCTGCAAAGTGTGGCCAAAACCAATATTGCGCAAGCCTTAGTAAATGATTGTTTAAGCCACTATTAACTTCTATAAATTAGGCATAGTATGCGGTTATCAACGTGTAAATATGGCGCCGCCCATGACACAGATTATGCACAAACAAGTAAGCCAGCTTTTTAAAGCGGCCTGTCTTGCTGAGCTAGAAGCTTTAAAGCCAGGCAATGTGCATATTTTTGCAGATGGTCATTGCATGACTGTTAACCACTTTATTCAAAGTGCCGAGGCAGTAGCCAAGGTAATAGCGCTGCCAGATTTAACCTTAGGCCAGCGTATTTTGCACAGTGTGCAAGCTACCCAAAAAGCAGTCGCTTGCAACACCAATTTAGGCATTATCTTACTGTGCGCACCACTAGTGCATGCGGCATTAATGGTTAATGATGACCAATTATTAAGCCAAGATGACCTATTAAGCCGTTTAAAATACGTGCTGCAACACACCACGATTGATGACGCGAATTTAACTTTTGAAGCCATTAATCTGGCCAAACCAGCCGGTTTGGGTACAGTAAATGAACACGATGTGCAGCAGCCGGCTGACTGCACCTTGCTGCAAGCCATGCAAACCGCCGCTTGGCGCGATACGATTGCAGCGCAATACAATAATAATTTTGACGCCATTTTTAATTTGGCACTACCCATATTACAAACGTCTGCTGAGGACAAAAATCCGGCATGGTTAACCACGCAAGTGTACTTAACTTTTTTAGCGATTTTTCCCGATTCTCATCTTTTGCGTAAATACGGCGAAGCAATTGCGAGTGATATTCAGCATCAGGCCAAAGATCATTTAACAATATTTAACATTTCAGGCAACCCCAAGCTATATCAAGCCAAGCTGCTAGCATGGGATAATGAATTGAAGCAAAAGCTAGTTAATCCTGGTACTAGTGCCGATTTGACGGTAGCCAGTTTATTTGCTCATGCGTTAAAACAATTATTAAAACAAAACGATGGCTTGAAAGCCGTTTATGAAGGCTTGACATGAAAATTGCGTTTTTAGAAGATAACCAAAGCTTTGCTGATGAAATAATCCACGCCCTAAGCGTGCCAGGGCACGAGGTACAGCACTTTTTAACTGGGCGTGATTGCTTAAAAGCAGTCTCCAGTGACACCTTTGATTTATGTCTTTTTGACTGGGAACTACCTGATATGAGCGGGCCAGAAGTACTTTCTAGCCTAAAGCTAAGAGGTAATATTCCGCCTGTTATTTTTTTAACAGCACACGATTCAGAAGAAGATATTGTGCAAATGATAGAAGCTGGTGCAGATGATTACATTGTCAAACCACCTAGCATTAATATTTTAAATGCCAGAATTAAAGCCTTACATCGCCGAGCGAATCCACAAAAAGTAACCGTTGATTTTGAAGATTACGGCCATTTGATGGTGGATTTTTCTAAACGTAAATTTTCGATTTTAGGTAATCCAGTTAAGTTAACTGAAAAAGAAACAGAGCTTGCTTTGTACTTCTTTAGCCGCGTTGATGTATTGCTATCTCGCGCGCACTTGACTAAGGTAGTTTGGGGCACAACGCCCGATATCGATACACGCACGATTGATGTGCATGTTAGCCATTTGCGTAATAAATTGCATTTGTTGCCACAGTATGGATGGCGACTGATTTCTGTTTATCATCAAGGCTATCGCTTAGAGCGATTGATTTAAGCATTCATCGCCACATGTTTGGAGTATAGCTGAAATGACCACTAGGAATATGAAGACGGTTGTGCCAAGTCCCAACCTTATCATTCGAAAAATGGTATTGCTTGCGTTACTGTTACCGCCAAGCTATCAACCTTTATTGGCGGCAGAAAACGCGCCAGAATGGATATATAGCGTACGTCCTAAAGATACATTAATTCATTTTGCAAAACGCTACCTAGTTAATCCTCAAGACTGGCGTACCCTGCAACAATTAAATCATATTCAAAACCCTTACCGCATTCCAATTGGCAGCAAATTAAGTGTGCCATTGTCTATGCTTAAGCAATCCCCTGCGCAGGCAAGTGTCCTTGCCGTGGTGGGTAATGTGTATCAATCCAGCACCAATCAATCTAAACAATTGGTCGTGGTTGGTCAGCAACTTGAAATGGGTTCTGCGCTTGAAACCGCAGCAAAAAGCACATTGCATATTCGGTTTGCTGATGGCTCTATTGTAACAATGCAGCCTAACTTTACGCTTAAATTAGATGCTTTAAGCATGTATGGCGGTGGTGGTATGGTTGACACCAAATTACGTTTGCAGCAAGGCGGTGTTGCTATTAAAGCAAATCCGCAACATGTGCCGGGTAATACCATGCAGATTTTTACACCAACCGCAGTAGCGGCGGTGCGCGGTACCGATTTCAGGCTGTCTGCTGAACCTAAAATAACACGTCAAGAAACCTTGCAAGGTAAAGTAGGCTTGCTGTCTGCTGGACAAGAAGTGCAAGTTAGCAAAGGTTTTGGTAGTTTATCAACCGACGGCCAAGCTCCTTCAGCACCAGTGCCTTTATTAGCGGCGCCAGACACCTCTAAATTGCCAACGCAATTTGAAGCTTTACCCATACAGTTTGAAATGCAAGCTCAAACCAGTGCCGTTGCCTGGGTTGGCAGCGTACATCAAGCTTCATCAGCCGAAGCGTTGTCAGATCAAGGTAAAAGTAAGGGCACACATCTATCATTTAACGATTTGCCAGATGGCAAATACATTTTAAAAGTACGCGCAAAAGATCAATCCGGTTTTGAAGGCTATGATGCGGGGCATAAATTTACTTTAAATGCGCAGCCTTTTGCCCCAGCGGCGGCATATCCAGAGGCATCATCTGTTATCAGTGATTCGCGCCCAGTGTTGCGTTGGAGTCAAGTTAAACAAGCAAATGCCTACCGCGTTGAGATGGCCAAAGATGCCCAATTTAAGCAGCCGATTCTAAGCCAAAAAGTGGCTAGTAATGAATGGGTGATGACTGAAGCACTGCAAGCGGGCCAATACTTTTGGCGTGTTGCTAGTATTGATGGCGCCGATCAAGGGCCATATTCTGTTGCAACCAATTTTGCTTATAGCCCTAAACCGCCAGCAGCCGATGTTAACCAATTAGTGACGCGTATCGCGCAAAATCGGGTCTATGTGGATACGATTAATCCACCGAAAGGCTTTACCTACGAAGCTATGTTGGATAACAAACGCAATAACCAGATAAATGTATGGCAAGCGGCTGGTTTGCAAGGGCGTTTTGATTTCTTATTGCGTGAATATGGTTTACAAACTTTACGCTTACGTTTAGTTAATAGTGACGGTATCGCTGGCCCTGAATCGACCACAGAGTTTGACGCGCTACCACAATAAATTTTGGCATATGATTTATAGAAGCGCTTTGCGGATGGTTAATAGTTTGATTACAGCATCATTGTAGTAAAATTTTTTTCCTTACTTAGTAAATTGCACCTGTGAAACGTTTTCACTTTAACGATTATCTATCAACAGCCTTAATCTTGCTGTTTTTAGTGGTTTTTCTACACACAACCCACTTGCTTTCGCGAATGGATAATGTGTTATTTGATATTGGTCAAAAACTTTATCAAAGCCCCGCGCCAGCCGATATTGTCATTGTGGCGATTGACGAAAATAGCCTATCACAACTAGGTCGCTGGCCTTGGTCTAGGCAAGTGCATGCCGATGTAATCAATCGACTTAATCAAGAAAATACCTTAGCAATTGGCTTGGATATTATTTTCTCTGAACCTGAGAAAACCAATAAAAATGCCGATGCCGCATTAGCCAACGCAATCGCACAAGCAAAAAATGTTGTGTTACCGATATTGCTGGAAACAACGCGGGTAAATGGCCAATTAATTGAAACCCTTCCTTTGCCTAGCTTGGCCTTGCATGCCGCTGATTTAGGGCGTGTACATGCCGCGCTTGATGAAGATGGCATTGCGCGCAGCGTTTATTTGTTTGAAGGCGTTGGCGCGCCAGTTTGGCAACATTTTTCGCAAGCGGTGCTTAATGTTGCCATGCAACTGCCTTCTGAAAACCAGTTTCAAGTAGCCACTGCACAAAAAAATAGTTTTTCTTTAGTCCGTGAGCAGCAAAAAAGAGTGAGCTTTAAAGGTCCACCTGGCCATTTTTCGGCTATCTCGTATGTGCAAGTATTAAATGGCGAGTTTGAAAAAAACACGTTTAAAAATAAAATCGTATTAATTGGCGCCACCGCCTCTGGCATGAATGATTTGCTGTCAACGCCCGTTTCAGGCCTCAGTCAGCCTATGGCTGGCGTTGAGTTTCATGCCAACGTGCTAGATTCAATGCGTAGTAATCACTTAATTGATACTGCGCCAATGTTACCAAGCTTGTTGATTTTAATTGTGTTGGCGTTACTGCCCTTGGTTTGGATGCCACGATTAACGGCGTTGCCTGGCTTAATTTTAACCTTAGTGTATTTTGTTTTTGTCGGCGTAATGACAGCCATATTGCCCAAATTATTCAGCATTTGGATTGCGCCATCTGCCGCGCTTTTAACGATATTAATTTCTTACCCTGTTTGGAGTTGGCGTAAATTAGAAGCGGCGCAACGCTATTTAGACCAAGAATTAGCCTACTTAAAAAATCTAATTCGTAAATCAGACATCAACGATAATCCTACGCATCGCTATGACAGTTTTGATGACCGCATAGAGCAGGTGCGTGCGGCAGGGCAGCAATTGCGTTTTTTACAAAATGATCGCAAAGAAGTGTTGGCTTTTATTTCACATGATTTACGTGCGCCGCTGGCAAGCGCCATGATGATGTTGGATGAGCATAAGCAATTAAAATCTAAGTTGTATGCGCCCATATCGCAAGCGCTGCAATTAGCGGAAGATTTTTTGCAAGCATCGCGTGCGGAAATGAGTAATAGCGCCGATTTTAAAGAGCTGGACTTTGCCGGCGTTACCCATCAAGCGGTGGATGATGCTTATGAAACGGCGTTGAAAAAAGATATTAAGCTGGAAAGAGATATTGTAGAAGGCTTAGTGTGGGTAAACGGTAATTTTGGATTATTGCAAAGAGCGATACTGAATTTGGTGATGAATGCGATTAAGTTTGCACCAAAACACTCTGTTGTCACCATTAGGTTACGCTACAGCAATAACCAAGCCGTATTAAATGTAATTGATAACGGGCCTGGCATCCCTTTAGAAGAGCAAAAGCAGCTATTTAAACGATTTAGTCGCTTAAAAGACACAAACGCCGCGCCAGATGGAGCAGGGCTAGGCTTGTATTTTGTGCATACGGTTGCCGAAAAACATCAAGGAAAAGTCGATGTAGAAAGCGATAGTGGCAAGCAAACCAGTTTTAATTTACGCTTGCCAGTGCTTAATTTCCAAGCGCATTAGCCATATGCCCAGTCGCGCTAATGTTAGGGCGCACTTATGTTAAAGCGCACTTATGTTAAGGCGAACTTACAGCGTCAGCAATTTGAATTTCAGGAATAGCAGAAAGCCGTTTTTTTGCTTTGTAAAGGCTTTGATCAGCTGCTTCAATCCAATCATGCACATTGTCATGTTGGGCGCACTCGGCGACACCAAAATTAAATGAGGTATTAAATTTAACATTATCATTCGCCTGATGATTATACGCAGCCGTAATTTTTTGAATTCTTTTTAAAATAAGATAGGCTTTTTTTCGACTGGTATTGGGCATTAAAATTAACCACTCATCACCACCGTAGCGAAATAATTTATCTTCTGTGCGTAGATTTTTCTGAATCAGTTGTGCTGTTGTAATCAAAACTTTATCGCCAGTATGATGACCCCATTCGTCATTAATATACTTAAATTTATTTTGATCAACTAATGCAATAGAACAATCGTGCAGGTGCCGCTTGCTGCGATTCAATTCTTGTAGCAAGGTGGATTTTAAGGTCAGTCTTGTCAGCGTGCCAGTAAGTGGATCGCGCATGGTGAAATCGCGCCACAGTTGTTGGTTTAACTCTTTTGATTCGTGCATAAACTGATGCGCTTGCACTTGAAATAAATTTAGCTGATCAAACACAGATAAGCCAGATGAAGGGTGGTGCGACTTAACGGTTTGCTCCCAAACAACTTCTAGGCGATTTTTTACTTTATTAAAGCTTTGACCAAGATTGTCAGGAAGTTTTAAATGATCAGCTGTAACGGCATCAAATTGATATAAATGCACCAAAGAAGGACAAGCTTCGCCAGTTAAAATGCTACGCATTTTGGTCATCAACCATTGATGGCGGACCAATATCCAAGTACTCGTCGACGATAATAAATTCATCGTATTGTTGGCTATATCTTCATCAGAGTAAGTCATGTTTTTGCCTTTTTTACCTACAAATTGTAGTCATAAGGTAAATCAAAACAAAGCCATTTAATATTATTTAACAATTTTGGCTCGGTAAAATTTAGCTGACTGTTCAGTCATTCTGAATTTGTTTTGCGCTATAATATTGAGTTGAATTTTTAAATAAGCGGTATAAATTAATTTTATTACCAATATGTAATTAAACTAGGAGGAAATAATGGCAAATTTACTAGACCAATTAAAAAGCATGACCACAATCGTAGCCGATACAGGTGACGTTGAAGCGATTAAAAGTGTTAAGCCAGTGGATGCAACAACAAATCCTTCATTAGTATTAAAAGCAAGCCAATTGCCACAATACGCGCCATTAATTGAAACAGCGATTGCTTATGCAAAAGCACAAGGCGGCACAAAAGAGCAGCAAATTGATAATGCAGCGGATAAATTAGCGGTTTTAATTGGTGCTGAAATCACGAAAGAAGTGCCAGGCCGTATTTCTACAGAAGTAGATGCGCGTTTGTCATTTGATTTAGATGCAATGGTAGCTAAAGGCCGTAAATTGATTCAACTTTACGCTGACTCTGGTATTAGCAAAGACCGCGTGTTGATTAAATTAGCGTCAACTTGGGAAGGCATTAAAGCCGGCGAAATTCTTGAAAAAGAAGGCATCCAATGTAACCTAACCTTATTATTCGGTTTCGGCCAAGCACGTGCTTGTGCTGAAGCGGGCGTATTCTTGATTTCACCATTCGTTGGCCGTATTTTAGATTGGTACAAAGCTAAAAACCCAACAACAGAGTACACACAAGAAACAGACCCAGGTGTGGTTTCAGTGCGCGCCATTTATGCTTACTACAAAGAGCATGGCTATAAAACAGTGGTTATGGGTGCTTCATTCCGTAACACGGGTGAGTTAATTGCCTTGGCTGGTTGTGATCGCTTAACTGTTTCACCAAACTTATTACAAGATTTGGCCGCAACAGAAGGTACTCTTGTACAAGTAATGAAAGATAATGGCGCGACTAAAACAGCTCCTGCAAAAATGACTGAAGCGGAATTCCGTTTTGAGTTAAACCAAGATGCAATGGCAATTGAGAAATTATCAGAAGGCATTCGCGGTTTTGTTGCAGATCAAAACAAACTAGAAGTAGCCTTAGCTGCAAAACTATAATTGTTACTTTTAAATCGTTGCTTGGTTGCAAGTTCTCATTCTGTTGAGATTAAGTCTTATAGAATATGTCTTGCAACTGTAACTTTATTGTAATAAATGTGGTTTAAGATTGACAACAATAGGCAGGACGCATACTATAATGCGTCCAGCTTAAAATGCACTAAACGCTAGGCTGTGATTGCCTTGCGAGTACCTATCAGTTGTAAATTTAGCGGTAAATATAGGTGCATAAAATTTAGTCGCAATACAATTTAGTTGTAATAAAGTAGTAAATTTTTGTAACAATTTCTTAGTATTATTGGTTTTTGTTAATCAATCACTTTAAGTAATTTAAGTTACTAATAATAATTTTTAATCGGAGAGTACACCATGGCTTTAACCCAAATGGCATTAGATTCATTAGATTTTGACGCTACAGTTGCATTAGCAGCTTTAGTTGCACCACACGTAGACATTTTAGAAATCGGTACACCATGCATTAAGCACAACGGTGTTAAATTACTTGAAGTTTTACGTGCTAAATTCCCAAACAACAAAATCTTAGTTGACTTAAAAACTATGGATGCTGGTTTCTACGAAGCTGAGCCATTCTACAAAGCTGGTGCAGATATCTGTACAGTTTTAGGTTGTGCTGATATCGGTACTATCAAAGGTGTAATTGATGTTGCTAACAAATACGGCAAAAAAGCACAAGTTGACTTGATCAACGTTGCTGACAAAGCGGCTAAAACTAAAGAAGTTGCTGCTGCTGGCGCGCACATCATTGGCGTTCACACTGGTTTAGATCAACAAGCTGCTGGTCAAACACCATTCACTGACTTAGCTTTAGTTGCTGCATTAAACTTAGGCGTTGAAATCTCAGTTGCTGGTGGCGTTAAAGCTGCAACAACTGCACAAGTACGTGACGCTGGCGCGACAATCATTGTTGCTGGTGCTGCTATCTACGGTGCTGCTGATCCTGCTGCTTCTGCTGCTGAAATCACTGCAATCGCTCACGCTTAATTTTTTTCTCAATAAGGGCTTTATTTATTAATACCCGATTGAGCATAAATTAGTGTAAGACAATAAAATCCCGACCCAGCAATGCGTCGGGATTTTTTATGATACAAATGTGATTTAAAACAACTTAAAACTAAATTAAGGATATTAAAATGGATCATCAAAAAGTAATTTTAGATAAATTAACCGGCATTTTAGCGGTAACAGACAATAGCAAAGCAGCTGAATTTCTTAAGTTAGTAGACCAAGCCGGTCGCACATTTATTGGCGGCGCAGGCCGTTCATTATTGGTTTCACGCTTTTTTGCCATGCGTTTGGTGCACTCTGGCTATAACGTAAGCATGATTGGCGAAGTAGTTACGCCAGCGATTAAAGCCGGTGATTTATTGGTGTTGGTTTCAGGCTCTGGCGGTACAGAAACATTATTGCCATTTGTTAAAAAAGCTAAATCAGTTGGCGCAAAGTTGGTTGTAATTTCAATGAAGAAATCTTCTGCTATGGCAGATGTAGCTGATTTAGTGGTTCAAATTGGTCAAGATGACAGCTTCCCATTAACAAAAGCCATGCCAATGGGTTCACAATTTGAGTTATCAACGTTGATTTTCTTAGAAGCGGCTATTGCTGATTTAATTGAAGCTAAAGGCTTAACCGAAGAAGGTATGCGCGCTATTCACGCAAACTTAGAATAAAATTATTTTGCAAATCAGTTGTTTTGTGAGCAAATTATTTTAAGTAAGTATTATTAAAAAACCCGAGCTAGCTCGGGTTTTTTATGGCGTAAATAGTTTCAATATCGACTTGGCTTAATGTGCCGGCATGTAAGGCTGTGGCGACTAAAGCGCCAGCAATGCCCATTTTTTTTAATGTTTGAATATCGGCCAAATTGCGCACACCGCCAGCGGCATAGAGTTGCGAAGGGCTTTTTTTGGCGCGGTTCAGCTGAATCAACTCATTTAGTTTAGCAATATCAACACCTTGCGTATTACCCACTGCATTTAAAGTCATGCAAATAGTGTAATCTGGCCAAAAGCGCGCGCTATTATGCAACTCAGCAATGCCCATCGCGCAGGTGGCAGAATAGTCCAAAGATAAAATATGCTGACTTTCGCAGCCATAACTAATGGCGCGATAATCGACCAAATTAGCGATATTTTCAGAGCCAACCACAGGCCGAATATTGCCCTGACTATTATTGCCTTGACTATTATTACCTTGATACAAAGCGCGCGCGTTAACTTGGCGAATGCCGCAATCCAGCCAAATAGTCAGCTTGGGGTAGTGCTGGCTGATTTGTGTGATTAACTCAGCGTGGTCGCCTGTACCTAAAATGGCATCTAAATCCGCCATATACACGGTTTGAAATGGGTATAATTTCATTAAAGCATCAATCACGCTAAATGGCGCGCTGCCCTCACACAAGCTAGATTGAATGGCTTGATATTGGCTGCGAATGCCGCGTTTGGCATGCACCACTTGGCCTTGCATTAAATCGATTACGGGAATAATTTGCACGAATTGCCTGACATAACAATAAAAAAAATATTTGTATGTGAATTTATCACAGCAGGTGGCTTAAATCACGCACATTTGAATCACGCCGATTTGACCGAAAATTTGGTGCGCGAAGGCGAATTGATGCGTGATGCGTTGTTGCGCGATTTATCGCATCTGCCTTATTACATTACAACTACCGTTGATGCACGTTTATCCAAGCCACCGCATTGTCATGATTACATTGAAATTAATGCCGATGATGATGTGTGGCAAATTTGGGCGCAGCAAATTAGCCAAGCAGATGCGGTTTGCTTAATTGCGCCAGAAACTAACGGCTTGCTAAAAAAGCTAACGCAACTAGCGGTGCTGCAAGGCAAGCTGGTGTTAGGCTGCGGGCTAGCGAGTATTGAAATTTTTAGCTTTAAAATGGCAAGCTATTTAGCATTATCAAGCGCTAAGATTCCTACTATTACCACTTACAAACTTCAAAACTGGCCGAATGTGGATGGTAAATGGGTGGTAAAGCCTAACGATGGCGCGGGCTGCTCAGAAACGCTCTATTTTGAACAAGCGCAGGCAATAACAGATTGGTTTTTAACGCACAACAAAGCCAATACCCATGTCATTCAGCCGTATATAGAAGGGGTTGCCGCCAGTATTTCTTGTGTGATGCATGAAGGTTTTGCGCACATGCTTAGTTGTAATAAGCAATTGATTACTTTAGAAAAAGGCGCTTTTAACTATGCGGGCAGCCAGATTAACGGCATGCAACATTATTGGCATGCGTTTGAATTGTTGGCGCAAAAAATTGCCGAATGTAATATGGATTTGAATGGATATATTGGTATTGACGTGATTATTGCGCCGGATGATGAAATTGTGGTGGTGGAAATTAATCCGCGTTTAACCACTAGTTATGTGGGTTTGGCGCAAGCAACAGGACAAAACCCAGCAGCGCTGATGATGAATACATTAACCCAAGCCGATTTTAAATGGCCTGCCTTGCAGCGCCATGTGGTGGATGTTCATGTCTAAATTTCACACAATTGGTTGGGATATTGGTGGCGCGCACTTAAAAGCGGCGCTGCTGGATAAAGACGGGATTTTGTTAGATACGCGACAGGTGGTTTGCCCTTTATGGCGCGGTTTGGATCACTTGGCATGGGCAATTGAGGACATATTAAAAGCCTTCAAGATTAGCCCGCTTCAAACCCAGCATGCTATTACCATGACAGGCGAGTTGGTGGATTTGTTTGCCAATCGGCATCAAGGTGTAATTGAAATTGCGCAATTCGTTAAGCAGAAACTTGGCGAAAAATGCCAATTTTATGCGGCCAATAAAGGCTTTGTTGAAATGGCGCAAGTGGCAGACAGCACGGATTATATTGCCTCAACCAATTGGCATGCCAGCGCTAGCTTAATTGCGCAATATTGTCCTGATGCATTATTAGTGGATATTGGCAGCACCACCAGCGACATTATCGCGATTCAATCTGGCAAGGTGTTGTTATCTGCTTTATCAGATGCCAGTCGGTTACAGCAAGACAGCTTGATTTACACCGGTGTAATTCGCACGCCCGTAATGGCTTTGGCGCAAAAATTGCCTTTAGAAGAATTTGAAACCAATGTGATGGCCGAATATTTTGCCACCATGGCCGATGTGTACCGCTTGACTGGCGAATTAGATGAAGCCGCGGATATGGCGGAAACAGCCGATGGCAAAGGCAAAAGTCTGCCAGAATCAGCCCGCCGATTAGCGCGTATGGTGGGTTATGACGTTGAGGACAAGGCGATGGACGTTTGGATAACGCTGGCGTTCTCATGCAAAGCAGCACAATTAACGCAATTAAAAGCCGCCATTTTAAAACATCTACAACCTAATACGCCTTTAATTGGCGCTGGTGTTGGCAGTTTTTTGGTGAGCGCATTGGCAAAAGAATTAAACGCACCTTATTTGTCAGTAGATGCCATACTGGCCAGCAAAATGCCTACCAAATCTACATCTAATTCTGGATTAGCACTTGAAGTGTGTTTTCCCGCCTATGCTGTGGCGCAATTAAGTTTAAAGGCAAACCAAGCATGAGCGTACTGCAGCATGAATTAAGCTATCACCACGATAGTGCTGTATTGTTTGAGCGCATAAAAGATGAGCGCTGGGCCATGCTGCTAGATAGTGGCCAGCTGATTAATGCCGCCACAGGCAACGCTGGCAGCCAATATGGCCGTTACGATATTTTGGTTTCAGCGCCATTTATTACAGTGGTTACCACAGGGCAAACAACGGTTATTTGCCAGCAAGGTGTAGAAACCGCAACGGATGAAGATCCATTTTATCTGGTGAATCAACTCTTGCAGCAATACCCAGCCGCCAAATCGCCATACCCTTTTGCAGGTGGCGCTTTAGGTTATTTTGCCTATGATTTGGGCCGCCGAATTGAAAAGTTGCCAGATATTGCTGCTACCGCAGCGAATATTCCTGAAATGATGTTGGGATTTTACGATTGGGCAGTGGTGGTGGATCATCGCGAAAAACGCAGCGTGCTGGTTTCGCATGGATTAACGGCTGAAGTAAGAAATAACTGGCCAGCCTTGTGTGCAAAATTTAGTAATCCTGTAGCAGCTATTTCTAATTCAGCACCGTTTAAAGTGCTTTCTGCAATTCAATCTAATTTAAGTGAATCGCAATATTACCAAGCGTTTAATAACGTTAAAAATTACATTACCGCTGGCGATTGCTACCAAGTGAATTTAGCGCAACGTTTTGCAGCAAAAGTGCAGGGCGATAGCTGGCAAGCATACAAAAAATTGCGTGAAATTAGCCCTGCGCCTTTTATGGCCTATATGAATCTGCCGAATAATGATGCGCAAAATATTCAGATTTTATCTAACTCACCAGAGCGTTTTTTACAAACCGACGGACAGCATGTTGAAACGCGCCCAATTAAAGGCACAAGGCCGCGCTCAGCTGATCCTGTGCAAGATTTAGCCTACTCAAACGAGCTATTGACCAGCCTAAAAGATAGGGCCGAAAATGTGATGATTGTGGATTTATTGCGCAATGATATTGGTAAAAATTGCGTGGTAGGCAGCGTTAAAGCCGATCAATTATTTCAGCTACAAAGCTTTGCCAATGTGCATCATTTAGTCAGCATTGTTATCGGCAAGCTTAACAAAACAGCCAGCGCGATTGATTTGTTGAAAGGTTGCTTTCCTGGCGGCTCAATTACTGGCGCACCAAAATTACGCGCCATGCAGATTATTGAAGAACTAGAGCCGCATAAACGCGGTCTTTATTGTGGTGCAATTGGCTATATTGGCTTTGATGGAAAAATGGATACCAATATTGCGATTCGTACGGCGGTTGTTTGTGAAAATGAGCTCAGTTTTTATGCGGGTGGCGGAATTGTGGCCGATTCTGTTGGCGATAAAGAGTACAAAGAAACCTTGGATAAAGCCTCAAATTTAAAAGCTTTGTTGCAATTTTTTTTAATTAACTAGATAATTTTTAATGCACGATATATTCTATTGGACAAAATAGAAAAAACAGTTTAAATTGTTGTATAACAAAACCTACTTATAAAAAACGTATTACTAATAACTGTTAGGAATAAACTTGGAACAATTTGAAAATGTGAGAGACAGGCCAATTTGGATTGTTAAAATTGGCGGTAGTCTTTTAGGCTCTCCCGAATTAGAGCGCTGGCTGGCCATTTTTGCAAAATTTAGCGATGGCAATATTATTATTGTGCCCGGTGGTGGCGTTTTTGCTGATGCCGTACGCGACGCACAAAAATTATCCAAAATAAGCGATGCCTGCGCGCACCGTTTAGCCGTTTTAGCCATGGACCAATACGGTTTATTGCTGGCTAATATGAACCCCTTGCTGGCAACCGCCAGAACTCAGCTAGAAATTGATGAACGTACATGGCAACACCGCGGTATTGTATGGCTACCAAGCCATATGGTGCTTTCAGATGACAGCATTCCGCAAAGCTGGGATGTGACTTCTGACAGTATTGCCGCATGGTTGGCGCAAAAATTAAACGCCCAGCATTTAATTCTAGTTAAATCGGATAAACCAAGCACTGTTAACGGCGTTAAATCGGAATTAAGTTTAAAAGTAATGACTCAAAATGGCGTGTTAGATGAAGCGTTTAGCGATTTTGTGCTGAACAAAACATTTGGCAAATGGATGTTGCACAAAACGGATTACACACACTTTTTAGAAGGCTTAAGCGAATTAACCTTAGATAAAGTAGCTTCATCACTTCACTGATATACTTTAGGCTTGCGCATTAGCCAAAAGGTAGCAGCAATGTCAGAAACCGCTTATTCAGAAACAGAAATTTTAGCCAAGTTACAAAGCGAGTTACCGCACTGGTATCTTGAAAATGGCTGGATTCGCCGCAAATACAAAACCAGCGGCTGGAAAGCCACTTTAATGGTGGTCAACACCATTGGCCATTTAGCTGAAGCCGCATGGCACCATCCCGATTTAACCGTTTCTTACGCGTTTGTAATTGTTAAATTGCAAACGCACGATGCCAAAGGCATTACCGACAAAGACTTTGAATTAGCCGCCAAAATTGAGCAAGTAATTGGCTGGCAACCAGCTAAAGAAGCCAATGCAGACGGTTCAAAAAGTGCGCTTGAAGGCACGCCTAATGAAGATGCACGGTTTAAATATATTAAATACGATTAAGTATTAATTAAATTTTAAAAGCTGGATTGGCTTACAACTATGCCAGTTTCTCAAAACTCTCTTGTTTTTCAAAGCGCCCAAAGTGCAACATAATCGCCGGCAAAATCAGTAAATTCAATATGGTAGAAGTGACCAAGCCGCCTACAATAATGGTGGCCATTGGGCCTTCAATTTCGCGCCCTGGTTGCCCGCTACCAGCGGCTAGCGGTAACAAGCCCAGCGCTGTGACTAATGCGGTCATTAGCACCGATGGCAAACGTTCAGAGGCGCCGCGGATGCAGGTTTCTAGGTTCCATACGCAGTTTTCGGTATCCACCAAATGCTGAAAGTGTGACACCATCATAATGCTGTTGCGCAAGGTGATACCAAATAGCGTGACAAAGCCAACTAGTGAGCCTAGCGAAATCCAGCCACCAGTAAACAATGCCGCCAATACGCCACCAATTAAAGCGAAGGGCAGGTTGGCAAAGGTGAGCAATAAATTGCGTAGTCGCCCAAACGCGATATATAACATCAAGAATATCGCTACGCCAGCTAATAATGAATGCACAATCAAGTCTTCTCGCGATTTGGCGTTGGCTTCGGCTTCTCCTGTAAACGCTAAATAATTTCCAGCGCTTAAATTCACATCGCTTTTGATGCGTTTTTTAATTTCATCACTAAAGCTGGCTACATCGCGGCCTTCAACATTGGCGGTAACAGTTTGAATGCGTTTGGCGCCTGCATGTAAAATTTTAGAGCGGCCATTTTCTTGGCTGATAAAGGCAATATCTTTTAAATGCAATAATTTACCATCCGAATTAAACAGCGGAATATTGCCAATATCGCCAATATCATCGCGCGCCTCAGACTCTAATACCACGCTTAAACCCACCACGCGGCTACCCAAATACACTTGGCCAATCGGCACGCTTTCAAATGCTGTGCGAATAGTGTCAAGCACATCGGTAGGCTGCAATCCCCAGCGTGATAAGGCATCTGGGCGCAAGCGAATCACCGCTTGTGGTGTGCCTGGGGGCGATTGCACTAAGACATCTGCCGCGCCTTTTATGCTGGAAACTAAGCCTGCAATTTTCTGTGCATCGCGGTCTAGCGCGTCTAAATCGGTACCATAAATATTAATCACGGTAGAGGCGGCATAGCCTGAAATCGTTTCTTCAATCCGTTCGGTTAAAAAAGTGTTAATGGCAAAATTAACGCCCACAAAACCAATTTCGGCTTTGCCATCTTTATCCAAATCTTCTGCGTCGCCCGCTAGCTCTTCTCTAATATCCGCCAAAATGCGGTTTTGCTCTTCACCAGAAAGCGTACCGATTTCAATTTCAAATTCGCTGTAATGTGTGCCAAAGGTATCGGCGCCGTTTTGCGCACGGCCCACCCATTGCGTCACCGATTTAACACCTTTTATATCGCCAATTACTTTAGCGACTTGCTTACCCAAGCGCAAAGATTCGGTTTCAGAGGTGCCCGGCACGGCGGTCATGTGCATAATAAAATGGCCTTCATGCAACGCTGGGATAAATTGGCTTTTGAATAATGGCAAAATGCCTAGGCCAATGGCAATAAACAAAAAGCTAAGCGCCAAAATCAGTTTGTATTGCTTTTCAATTTTGTATAGCAAGCTCACATAGCCGCGCTTAATCCACTTAATCATGGGCGAATCTTCGCTGGATAATTCGGCATGGCCTAGCATTAAGTAACAGAGCGCAGGCGTGAGGGTAAGTGCTACTACCAGTGAGGCGATAATGGCAGCGATATAGGCAAAGCCAAGCGGTGCGAATAACTTGCCTGCCACGCCGCTTAAGGTGAGCAATGGCATAAACACCAAGGCCACAATAATAGTGGCATAGACTACTGAGCTACGCACTTCCATTGAGGCGTTGTAAACCACTAGATAAATAGGCACTGGCCGCGCTAATAATCGATTTTCGCGCAGGCGCCTAAAGATATTTTCGGTATCAATAATCGCGTCATCCACCACTTCGCCCAAGGCAATCGCCAAGCCACCCAGCACCATAATATTAAGGCCAATATCAAAATAGCGCATAACGACAATGGCGGTGAGTAAGGATAGCGGGATGGCGGTGGCTGAGATAAACGCTGTGCGCACATTAAACAAAAACAAAAACAAAATGGTGATGACTAAAATGGAGCCGATTAAAATATCGGTGCGCACGCCTTTAATGGCGGTTTCAATAAAGTTGGCAGGCCTAAATAAGCCTTCATGCAAGGTTACTTTTTCGGCGGCTAATGTGGGTTTAAGTTCTTGAATCGCCGCCTCAATCGCCAGCGTTACGGCATGCGTGTTGGCGCCAAGTTGGCCTTGCACCGATAAGTAAATGCCTGTTTCTTGATTAATGGCGGCGGCGCTAATGGATGGTGCTGCACCTTCTACCACTTTGCCAATATCGCCCAAGCGAATGGTATGGCCATTTTTATGTAATAAAGTGGCTTTGGCTAAGGTGGCGGCGGTTGTGGCTTGGCCTTCGGTATTCACAATAATGCGTTGATTGCTGTTTTGAATATAGCCAGCGCCGCTGACACCAGTGGCTTTTTGGGTGGCGATTAATACATCATTTATATTAAGCTGGTAGCGAACCAGCTTGGCAGGGTCTATTTGCACCTGAAATTGACGCACTTCGCCGCCAAATACATTCACATCGGCCACGCCCGGAATCGCCAACAAATGTGGCGTAATGGTCCAATCGACAATGGTGCGTAATTCCATGAGGCTACGCTGTTTGGATGTGACACCAAACCCTAAAACCGTGCTGGCGGAAGAGGTGAGCGGCGTAATATTGGGTGTAATGCCTTTTGGAATTTGATTAGTCAGCGTGCTTAATCGCTCTGCCACCACTTGGCGATTTCTATAAATATCAGTGTTTTCATCAAAAATAACCGTCACAATCGATAAGCCCGGTATAGATTGTGAGCGCATATCTGCCACACCAACCGTGCCAGCAATGCTGGTTTCAATTGGTTGCGTGACTAATGATTCAACCAGCTCTGCCGATAAACCAGGTGATTCGGTTTGAATAATAATTTGCGTGGGTGAAAACTCAGGAAACACATCTAAATTGGCGCGCGTAAGGCTGTACAAGCCGTAAAAAACCATCAAGGTGGCAAGGCCAATAATTACGCCATAAAAGCGAATAGAGAAACGAACGATTGCTGACATCATGCCAAATTAACTTTCATATAGGCTAGTCTTCATTTTGGCTACAGCAGCTTCGCTTAACCTAAAGGTTAGCCTACACCGAAACTCGAATTGATATGTCATATCAATCCTCGTTTTCATTTTTAATCAAATACTTAAACTCTTCTGATAATAATAATTGCGCGCCGCTAATCACTACTTCGCTATCTGCATCTATGCCCTGATTAAACCAGCCGGCATCAATTTCGGTATCGGTTGAAATGGGTTTTCGCACAAAATCATTCGCCGCATTTTTGCTATCAACTTCTTTATTTGTAGCATGTTTAAAGTAAGCCCAAGGCTTGCCTGCGTACCAAACCACGGCATTGCTGGGGATAACAATACCCTTAGTTTCATCGCCTGCAATAGGGTCTACTTCTACATTCACGCGCATTCCAATGCGTAAAAGATTGGCCGGTGCACTGTAATAGAAGGTATTGCCAAAACCATTGCTGTCGCTGGTGGCGGCGGGGGATACATATATAGCGGTGATCGGTTTAAAGGTTTCAGTTAGCGGGGTGATTTTAATGGTGGAGTTTTTGAATGGTGAAAGCGCATTAAGTGGCAAACTAATTTGCACAAGCACATTGTTTTTATTGAGTAATCCTGCCAAATGTGGGCTTAATTTGTCGCTAAATGCAATTTTTGCTAACTCTTTACCCCATTGCAATTCAACTGTTGTTCGCAGGTTTTTAAGTTGTAATTGGGCGGCAGATATATTATTTTTATCAGCATTTACCGCCGCAAGCGATTCTTGCACAGCTAAATCGGATACGTTTTTATCATCATCATTTAGCGTTTTAAGGCGTTGATATTGCTGAATTTTTTGCGCGCTACCAGCACTTGCCAGCTGAATATTTGATTGCAATTGAATATATTGCGCTTTGGCTTCAATCAGCCTATCAATCGAAACCACATGACCAAAACTTTTAATTTCACCCTGAAAAGTAGTGCTAGCCACTTTTGCGGTTTGTATGCCGCTATTTTGCTGGGTTGCCAGCGGCAGCGTCACTACATTTATGCCTTGCACTTCTGCCACGCGGCTTGGGCTTTCAATTTCCTCTTCTTGCTCCGCGCGATAGGCTTCATACTCATCTTGACCATAAAAAATCAACACCCAAAATAGCGTCACAATAAGCAGTGCTTGCAACACCACAATAATCGTATATTTTTTATTCATGGACTTAGCTCTGCGGATTGACTGTATGGGGCTGATTGACTATACGGGCTGGCATCATTAAATTTTGAATCGTCAAATAACGGCCGCTGCATTAAGTTTTCAATATGGTTGGCGGCTTTAAGGCAATTAAATTGCAAGCGCAATAATTGTTGCTCGGTCAGTAGATAATTCAAGCGGCTCTGCGTAAGCGTTAAGCGGTCAGCTAGCCCAGCATCTAATTGTTTTTGTAATCGTTGTTGCTGCTTAAGCTGCAAATCAAGCTGGCTTTGCGTTTGCTGCACTTGTTGAAGGCTAGATTGATAGTTGGCATAAGCACTATTTAAATCGCCAATAATGCTGGTTTGCAATGCTTCAAATTGCGCGCCTTCAATTTCACGCAAATTAGTCGCTTCTGCAATTAATGTTTGATTTTTATTGAGTAAGTTAAGCAGGCTGCTAAAACCCAGCGACCAGATTTTATCGCCAAATTCAAAGATATAGCCAGGAGTTAAAACAATATCGGGGGTTTGTTTGGCTACTTCTAATTTAATTTTAGCTTCAGCGGCAGCATATTTGGCTAGGCTACGGCGAATATCCAAACGATTAAGCAAGGCATTTTCTTGCAATAATGCAATTTGATTAGGCGATGAAAGTAGGGCAGATTGCTGCTTTAAAACGCTATCCAGTTCAAATGGTTTGATATTAATGGCGTTTTTTTCATTAAGATTTATGCCAATATCCGCTGCCAATGCCGCTTTAATTTCAACTAGTTGCATTGTTAATGCTTGCAAAGCAATTTGGTTTTTTTGCTGCAATAATTTGGCGTCATTTAAGGTATTGTTATCCACCAAGCCAGTGGCAACGCGCTTTTGTAGCATATTCACAATATTGCTATGTGTAGTTGACTCTTGCGTTAACGCTTGTTGTAACGCTATATTCTCATGATACGCCATTAAGTCTTTAGCGATTTGACTGCGCAATTGCCAAGCCATTTCGGCCACCGATAGTTGCGCCGCATCACGCAAGCGCTCGGCTTCTTCAACCTGAATTTCGCGTTTATTATTGGTTACAATCGGAATAGACACATCTAAGCCATACGACCAAGGGCTTATGTCGCCATTAGCGCGGTTACTACGCGCAGTAGTGGCATTAATACTGGGATTTTGGCGCTGATTAGCGGTGTTAATCGATGTGTTAGCAAGCGCCAGCTGCACTTTGGCCACATCTAACTTAGGGTTAAAGTAAAGCGCCGCATAAGTCAGCTCATCTAAACCCCATTGCTGAATCGGCCAATCAGATGCAGTATAGCCTTGCTTGATTAAGTAAGCTCTAAACCCATCGTTAGCTAGATTTTTATCTAAAATTTTAGCACTGACGGTTTTTGCATCTAAGGGCTTGGCTACATATTTTTCCTTAGCGCAACTAACGGTAAATCCACAAAAAATGAGCAGCATGCTGATAAGCTGTATTTTTTGCAGAGTTTTCATATGAAAAGGAATGTGAAATAGGCGGTTACAGGGTCAATAAATGCATCAATAGATAGCATTAACTTTAAAGCATCAAACTTTAAGCATCACAAGATTTAAGCATCACAAGATTTAAGCATCAATAGTCGCGTGCACAGCACCTAATGCATCTTGCAATGTTTCTTCAGATAATTTATTGATGGTTGTTGCCAGTAAATCCGCCGCTTCTACGGTACGAATCGGCAAATCATGCGAGTTTAATTCGGCGATTAAGCCAGTGGCCGCGCCTGCAATAATTAAAAGCGTATCACGCTCTTTCATTAATAGTTCTAATTCGGCACGTAACATATTATTTTCGGCGGTGTAGGATGAGCTTTGCATGGTTCTGACTTTCTTGTAAATTAGCTATCATCTTGCAATTTGTGGTGCTAGCTTGTCAATCAACTTATGCGCATTGTAATAATATTTGTCATATATCCGTGAATAACGGTGACTTTCTCTTATCAAACTTGCATAAATTAAGATACAATACGCATCTTGTTGATTTGGCACTGTTCAAACCAGCATTTAGGAACACCTGCGAGAGTGGCGGAATTGGTAGACGCACTGGATTTAGGTTCCAGCGCTGTAAGGCGTGAGAGTTCGAGTCTCTCCTTTCGCACCAAATATGTTTTAAATCCCCTTTGAATACCGTATACATTTGCTTATTTATAAGTGATGTATGCGTGTGTTTAATGTCTATGTGCATACTGCTTAAACTTTAATCTTGCTAATTTTCAATTAGATTGTTTTAAGCCAAGATTAAATGTACGTTATTATGCAAAGCTAATTCGCTTCAATAATACAAACCTTAAAACTTGATTTATACGCGCTATGTCACGTCCAGCTATTGCCCATATTCGCTTAGATGCCTTTAGGCACAATTACCGTGTTGCCAAGCAACAGCATGGCAGTTATGCGCTTGCCGTTGTTAAAGCCAATGCTTATGGCCATGGCGCCACCCAATGCGCAAAAGCCATTGCCAATGAAGCCGATGGCTTTGCAGTTGCCTGCTTAGAAGAGGCGTTAGAGCTGCGCCAAGCCGATATTCAAAACCCCATTCTATTATTAGAAGGTTTTTTTGAAGTGGCCGAGTTAGCCGAAATTGTGGCTAACGATTTATGGCTGGTGCTGCATGCCGAATGGCAAATCAATCAATTGCTGGCAAGCAAGCTGGCTAAACCAGTGCAAGTTTGGCTAAAGCTAGATTCTGGTATGCACAGAGTAGGTTTGTCGCCTGAGCAATATATAAGCGCGTTTCAGCGGCTTAATCAGCATATTAATGTTGCAAAAATTGTGCCTATGAGCCACTTTGCCAATGCCGACAATTTAAAATCATCGCATACTTTGCAACAGCTCGCTTTGTTTCAACATACAGCGCAAGCGGCTACAAATCATGCGCTACACGATATTAGTTTAGCTAACTCTGCCGCAGTGCTTGGTTGGCCGCAGGTGTTTACGCAACAGCAAAAAAACTGGTCACGCCCCGGCATTATGCTGTACGGCGCACACCCAATCGATACACATTTGCCCAATCAAATCCTGCGCCCTGTGATGCAATTAAACTCTCAAATAATTTCTATTCAGCGCATACAAAAAGGCGATTCAATTGGTTATGGCAGCATATTTACCGCCGCGCGCGATACATTAGTAGGCGTGGTTGCTTGTGGTTATGCCGATGGTTATCCAAGGTCTGCCGTTGGCGCGCCGGTGGCGGTTAATGGGCAAATCACAACAATCATCGGCCGTGTATCCATGGATATGTTAATGGTCGATTTAACCGATATTAGTGGAGCAATTATTGGCAGTTCAGTTGAGCTTTGGGGTGACCAAGTGCCAGCAAATGCCGTTGCTAATGCGGCAGGAACCATAGCATACGAATTGTTTTGCAACGTTAAACGCGTACAATTTCATTATTCTGATACAAATAATTCAGACGCTGATTCAACTAAATAATTTTTCAAAAAAGGTGTTCACATGCAAGTGATTCAAACCCCCCACGCGCCAGCCGCAATTGGCCCTTATTCGCAAGCCATGGTTGTCGGTAACTTATTATTTACCTCAGGCCAAATCGCGCTGCGCCCAGATGGCACATTAAATAATGGCGATATAGTGGTTCAAACAACGCAAGTATTGGCCAATTTAAAAGCGGTAATTGAAGCGGCAGGTGCTGACTTAAACAAAGTGGTTAAAACCACGGTTTTTTTGAAAAACCTAGACGACTTTGTTGAAATGAATCGTATCTATGGCGAAGCTTTTGGCACACACGCGCCAGCGCGCTCAACCGTGCAAGTAGCCAAATTGCCACGCGATGTATTGGTTGAAATCGAAGCGATTGTAGACTTAAGCTAGTTTTAGTTTAAGTTAAGTCTTTTCTTTAAGTTAAATCTTCTCTTAAAGATTCTAGCTGATTCAGCGGAATGCTTACGCGCACAGTGTAATTGGGGTGATCGCAACCAAGTGTTGCTTTTGCCCCATATTTAATGGCTTTTTTGGCCGCTTCGTTAAATTCAAAGCGGCAAAAATGCACAGCGCTGGTTTTGGTATCGGTTTCGCGCTCTAAGTCCTCATCCGAAATCGCATAAACCCGCTTAAAGCCTTCAACTTCAATATAAGTCATGTCCTCTATGCCAATCAGTTGGGTTGGCGCGATTTTGCGTTGCTCTACATCGGTATATTCAATCAGCATAGTGGCTTTCCAATTGCTGCCATCAGGCACCAATGGCGCATAGGCCTCTAGTTCATCCAAAATGCCTTGTTCTTCAAATTGCTTTTCAACACGCAAAATTTCTTGAATTTGATAACGAATCGTTAATTCACTTTCAAACTGCATATTTAAATGCTCACCTAATCGCACAGAACGCAGCTGACGATGCGCCATAATGCTGGGTTTGTTCTCTTTACGATATTTGCTATACGCCTCTAAAGTCATAATATTGTCGCGGGTTATTGCCATTTTTTACTTCCTTCTAGTTTGTCATTCTGAGCCTAAGATTTTTTTAGGGGAAGAATTCATATTAACGTTACAAACTGGATTCTTCGCTGCACTCAGAATGACGGAGTGGTTGTGTAACTTAAACTATTCTAAACCGTAAGCAATACGCGCTAAGCTAAGCGGGTGTGCCAGTTTTGCCGGCTTTTCTGCACTACTTAAATTATTTTCGCAGATGATTTGTTCTAAATGATGACCTGCTAATTGGCAATCCGAGCTAATGTAATCAGGCGCATTATTCGCCATTAGTTTAGCCACTGGCTTGCCGATTTTTTTAGCCATGGCGTGATGCGCTTTTTTAACGCCATATGTGCCTGCATGGCCTGAGCAGCGCTCTGTGGTTTGGATGCTGGTGTCTGGAATCAGTTTTAAAAATTCCTCAGTTTTTTTGCCGATATTTTGCACACGGCCATGGCACGGAATATGGTAACTAATCTTACCCAGTGGCATTTTAAAGTCGGTTTTAAGCAGGCCATCTTTACTGCGCGCGACTAAATATTCAAACGGATCCCACATGGCATCTTGCACTAATTTGGTATCGGCACAATCGGGGAACATCAACGGTATTTCTTGTTTAAACATTAATGTACAAGAGGGGATAGCGCTTAATATGGCGTAACCTTCTTTTGCATATTTGACCAAATGCGCGATATTGGCTTGCTTGGCTTTTGCAACAGTGTCTAAATCGCCCAGCTCTAATTTTGGCATGCCGCAGCATTGTTCTTTTTGTACCAAAATATAGGGTATTTCGTTGTGATTCAACACTTTTAGTAAATCGTGGCCAATGCCAGGTTCGTTATAGGTCACATAGCAAGTGCTATATATGGCGACTTTTCCAGGTGTTTTAATACCATCTTTCACTGCGAAATCTTGGCTTTTTGCCGCACTGCTTCTAAATTTTTTATTGGCGAAACTAGGCAGCCAAGCGTTTTTATCCACATCCAATATTTTTTCCATCACGTTGCGCATAAGCTTGGTGCTGTTCACCGCGTTAATCGTCTGCACCACAATTGGTATGCCAGCAAATTGGCCATGTAAATCGGTTGAGGCCAATAATTTTTCGTTAAATCCAACTTCACCTTTTTTAAACTTAATGGCTTTGGCGCGCAACATGGTGTGCGGAAAATCTAAATTCCATTCATGCGGCGGCGTATAAGGGCATTTGGTCATGTAGCACAAGTCGCACATATAACATTGGTCGACCACCTTCATGAAATCTTTTTTATCAACCCCTTCCACTTCCATCGTGGGGTTGTTATCAACCAAATCAAACAGCGATGGAAAGCTATTGCACAAACTGACACAGCGTCGGCAGCCGTGGCAAATATCAAATACACGTTCCAGCTCATGATTTAAGCTTTCTTCGTTATAAAAATCAGGATTCTGCCAATCTAGGGCATGGCGGGTGGGGGCTTCTAAGTTACCTTCACGGCTCATATTAACCTCGCAAACGATTATTATTGGATGGTGTAAATACAGGTGCTGTACTTACACCAACTCAGTATTATTTTTGTCAGCTCAGCAGTGTTTTATTTAATCCACAAGCTCTGCTAGTGCTTTGGCATATCGGTTAGCATGACTGCGCTCCGCTTTTGCTAGGGTTTCAAACCAATCGGCAATTTCATCAAAGCCTTCTTCACGCGCCGTTCTGGCCATGCCTGGGTACATATCGGTGTACTCATGCGTTTCACCCGCTACTGCGGATTCTAAGTTTTGCCGTGTAGGGCCAATGGGTAAGCCAGTTGCAGGGTCGCCAGAAGCTTCTAAAAATTCTAAATGGCCATGCGCATGGCCAGTTTCGCCTTCAGCGGTAGAGCGAAATAAGGCAGCAACATCATTTTGGCCTTCAATATCAGCCTTGTTTGCAAAATATAAATAACGGCGGTTAGCTTGTGATTCGCCTGCAAATGCATCTTTTAAGCAGGATTCGGTTTTAGATCCTTTCAGTTGCATGATGGTCTCCTAAAAGTGGTTTTTTATGGTCGACCATATAATTAGCCGAACATAAATTAAAACATTACGCTTTAAATATTAGTTGTCTAATTGTTTTTTTTAATTATATTCATAAATAAAAATTATTAAATTTAGTTGTTCAATAATTTTTATAGCACTGTAAAAGTGAGTGCTTTGTTAATAATTTGCATGGGTGAATAGTCAATATAAGGCATATTTTTACGTGTTTTACAGGGGTATTTGTGCTAATATTTGGGCGGTAAAACAATTAAAAAAGCACGTAAACAGTGCTTAAAATTTCACAGAAAAAACGACGGAAATTTCACGGAAAATCTAATGGATCAATTCGCTAAAGAAACCCTGCCAATCAGTTTAGAAGATGAGATGCGACGTTCGTATCTTGATTACGCCATGAGCGTAATTGTGGGACGTGCGCTACCCGATGTGCGTGATGGTTTAAAACCGGTGCACAGGCGCGTTTTGTTTGCCATGCACGAGTTAAGCAACGATTACAACAAACCGTATAAAAAATCGGCGCGTATTGTGGGCGATGTGATTGGTAAATACCATCCGCATGGCGATACCGCTGTTTATGACACTATCGTTCGTATGGCGCAGGATTTTAGCTTGCGTTATATGTTGGTAGATGGTCAAGGTAACTTTGGTTCTGTGGATGGCGATAACGCGGCGGCGATGCGTTATACCGAAATCCGTATGTCGAAAATCGCGCATGAATTATTGGCCGATATTGACAAAGAAACCGTTGATTTTGGCCCTAACTACGATGGCAGCGAGCATGAGCCGCTAATTATGCCAGCGCGTATTCCTAATCTGCTGATTAACGGCAGTTCGGGTATTGCGGTGGGTATGGCGACCAACATTCCGCCACACAACATTAATGAAGTATTAGACGCGTGTTTTGCGTTACTAAAAGACCCAGAAACGGGTATTGAAGAATTGATTGAATTAGTGCCAGCACCTGACTTTCCAACAGCCGGTATTATTTATGGCACGGTTGGCGTTAAAGAAGGTTACCGCACAGGCCGTGGCCGTGTGGTTATGCGTGGCCGAACACACGTGGAAGATTTAGAGCGCGGCGGTCGTCAAGCTTTAATCGTTGACGAATTACCGTACCAAGTTAACAAGAAAACCTTTGTTGAAAAAATTGCTGAGTTAGTCAACGAGAAGAAAATCGAAGGTATTTCTGACCTGCGCGATGAGTCTGATAAATCAGGTATGCGCGTGGTGATTGAGCTTAAACGTGGCGAAATCGCTGAAGTTGTGCTGAATAATCTTTACAAACAAACGCAATTACAAGACACCTTTGGTATGAATATGGTGGCCTTGCTGGATGGTCAGCCACGTTTGTTGAACTTAAAACAAATGTTGGAAGCGTTTTTACGCCACAGACGCGAAGTTATCACGCGCCGCACTGTATTTGAGCTGAAAAAAGCACGCGCACGCGGCCATATTTTAGAAGGTTTAGCCGTCGCACTAGCAAACGTAGATGAAATGATTGCCATTATTAAAGCAGCACCAACGCCGCCAGAAGCCAAAATTGATTTGATGGCGAAAATGTGGAGTTCACCCGTTGTTGAGGAAATGCTCAAACGCGCGGCGATGGAAGCATCGCGCCCTGAAGGCTTGTCAGTTGATTTTGGTTTAACGCCAAATGGCTATAAATTAAGCGATATTCAAGCGCAGGAAATTCTGCAAATGCGCTTGCAACGCTTAACTGGCTTAGAGCAAGATAAAGTCGTTTCTGAGTATAAAGAAGTAATGGATGTGATTGCGGACTTGTTAAATATTTTAGCCAATTCCTCACGCGTGACCACCATGATTACCGACGAATTAACTGAAATTCGCAAGCAATTTGGCGATAAACGCCGCAGTGAAATTGTGGTCAATGCGCAAGATTTAAACTTAGAAGATTTAATCACCCCGCAAGACGTAGTGGTGACTTTATCGCATACTGGTTATGTGAAATCGCAACCGTTAGATGAATACCGCGCGCAACGCCGTGGTGGCCGTGGTAAACAAGCGGCACCAACTAAAGAAGATGATTTTATTGACAAGATGTTTGTGGCGAATACGCATGACTATATCTTGTGCTTCTCAAGCCGTGGCCGTGTGTATTGGTTGAAAGTGTATGAAGTGCCACAAGGCAGCCGTATTGGCCGTGGTAAGCCGATTGTGAACTTGTTCCCGCTTGAAGAAGGCGAAAAAATCAATGCCATCTTGGCGGTAAAAGAGTTTGATGAAAATCACTTTATCTTTATGGCAACCGCACAAGGCACCGTTAAGAAAACCGCATTAAGCGAATTCGCCAACCCACGTAAATCGGGCATTATCGCTATTAACTTGGATGATGATGACTACCTGATTGGTGCTGAAGTGACTAACGGCAATAACGATATTGTGTTGGTTTCAAATGGTGGTAAAGCGGTTTGGTTCACCGAAGGTGATGTACGCCCAATGGGCCGTGCCACGCGCGGTGTACGCGGTATGAAATTGGCTGCAAAACAACAAGTATTGTCATTGTTGATTGCCGATAACGACCAACAAACCGTGCTAGTTGCTACTGAAAATGGTTATGGTAAACGTACTGTATTGGCTGATTTCCGCCATTCTGGCCGTGGCACGCAAGGCGTTAAAGCCATTGCAGTGAGTGAACGTAATGGTTTGGTGGTAGCGGCTAAATTGGTGAATGAAGATGACGAAATTATGCTAATTACCACAGGCGGCGTTTTGATTCGCACCCGTGTTAGAGAGATTCGTGAGTTGGGCCGTGCAACGCAAGGTGTCACCTTGATTAATCTGGGCGAAGGTGAAAAATTATCTGGCTTAGAGAAAATCGTTGAAACGGATGAAGAGTTACCAGCGGAATAACAATTTTAAAAAATTAATGGTATGAAAAAAATATTTAACTTTTCAGCAGGCCCTGCGGTTCTGCCAAAAGCCGTGCTAGAGCGCGCCCAAGTAGAAATGCTAGATTGGCACGGTAGCGGCATGTCTGTAATGGAAATGTCGCATCGTGGCAAAGAGTTCACTAGTATATTAGCCAAAACAGAGGCTGATTTACGCACTTTACTGGCGATTTCAAGCAATTACAAAGTGCTGTTTTTGCAGGGTGGCGCCATTGCTGAAAATGCGATGATTCCTTTGAATTTATTGGCAGGAAAAAGCGCCGATTACGCGGTAACAGGCGCGTGGAGTAAGCGCAGCGTTGAAGATGCGCGTGCTTATGGGCAAATTGATATTGCCTGTAATACGGAGCAATTAGCCTTTACAAATGTGCCTGATTTTAAAAGCTGGCATTTGAATAAAGATGCCGCTTACGTGCATATTTGCACCAACGAAACCATTAACGGTGTTGAGTTTGATGGCATTCCTAATACGGGTGATGTGCCAATTGTGGCGGATATGTCGTCACATATTTTGTCGCGCCCAATTGATGTCAGTAAATATGGCGTGATTTACGGCGGCGCGCAAAAAAATATCGGCCCAGCGGGTTTGTGTATTGTGATTGTGCGTGAAGATTTGTTGGATAGAGCATCAACGTTGACACCAGCCGTGTTTAACTGGAAAACGCAAGCCGAAAATCAAAGCATGATTAATACGCCGCCAACATACAGTATTTATATTGCAGGCTTGGTGTTTGAATGGTTGTTAGCGCAAGGCGGTGTGGCGGCGATTGAGCAGAAAAATATAGCCAAAGCTGAGTTGTTTTATGATTATGTGGATAACAGTGAAATGTATAGCAATAACATTGCTATTAACAATCGCTCACGCATGAATATTCCGTTTAGATTACGCGATGAAGCGTTAAATGATGCCTTTTTAAAAGGTGCCGAGGCGCAAGGTTTGTTGCAATTAAAAGGCCACCGCATTGTGGGCGGCATGCGTGCCAGCATGTATAACGCCATGCCAATTGAGGGCGTGCAAGCATTGATTGACTATATGAAGCAATTTGCCAGCAACAATTAATTCAGGATGCCTATCATTAAGGCACTTAACATTATGAGTGAACAATTAAAACAGCACAGAGACCAGATTGACGCCATTGATGAGCAGATATTAAAGCTAGTGAATGAGCGTGCAGCATTGGCGCGCACCATTGGCAGCTTAAAAGACGATGGCGTGATTTATCGCCCAGAGCGTGAAGCGCAAGTGTTGCGCCGTTTGCAAGCCAATAACCAAGGCCCACTATCGGCTGAGGCGATTAGTCATATTTTTCGCGGCGTAATGTCCAATTGCCGCGCGCTAGAAAAGGAACTTTCAATCGCTTTTTTAGGGCCATTGGGTACGTATAGTGAAGAAGCCGCGCTTAAACAATTTGGGCTAGGCCGCAGTGCAGTGGTGTGTGGCAGTATTGATGAGGTGTTCCGCACCTTAGAAGCAGGGCAGGCCGATTATGGCGTTGTGCCAGTAGAAAACTCAACTGAAGGTGCGATTGGCTTAACCTTGGATTTGTTGCTGGCGAGCACACTTAAAGTGTGTGGCGAAATTACGTTGCCGATTCATCATTGTTTGCTATCCAAACAAACCGATATTAGCAAAATCCAGCATGTGTTTTCGCATAGCCAATCTTTGTCGCAATGCCATGAGTGGTTGAATAAAAACTTGCCGCGCGCGCAACGCGAGCCTGTAACCAGCAATGCATTTGCCGCGCAGATGATTCACAACTTGGTTTCAACGGATAATACCTTTGCAGCGGCGATTGCCAGCAAACGCGCGGCGGAGTTGTTTAATTTAAATGTTCTGGCCGAAAATATTGAAGATGATCCGAAAAACACCACACGCTTTTTAGTGTTGGGCAAGCACGATGTAGCCGCTTCAGGCCATGATAAAACCTCAGTGGTGATGACTTCACAAAATAAACCAGGCGCCATGGTGGAGTTGTTAGAACCGCTTTCACGCCACGGTGTCAGTATGACTAAGTTTGAATCTAGGCCTTCAAAACAAGGCTTATGGGATTACGTGTTTTATGTGGATATTGAAGGCCATCAGCTGGATGCAAAAGTGAAAGCGGCTTTGCACGATTGCGAAGAGCGTGCATCTTTCTTAAAAGTGCTGGGTTCTTATCCTGTGGCTGTGGTTTAAGCACTGTCGTTTATAAATTATTGTTTAAGTAATAAGGTTTTTTTGTATGAATATCAGTGAGTTAGCTCCCGATTATATTCGCGCTATTGCGCCATACCAAGGCGGTAAGCCGATTAGTGAGCTTGCGCGCGAAATGGGTTTAAATGAAGCCGATATTGTTAAATTAGCTTCTAATGAAAATCCGCTTGGCATTAGCCCAAAAGCGCAAATGGCCATTGAAGATGCCATTTACGATATTGCGCGTTATCCAGACGGCAATAGTTTTGCATTACGCCAAGTGGTGGCGCAAAAATTTAATGTGGCGCATAACCAAATTGTATTTGGCAATGGCTCTAATGATATTTTAGAGTTGGCTGCTAGAGCCTTTTTGCATGCGGGTTGCGAGGCGATTTACTCACAACATGCTTTTGCTGTTTACCCGTTAGTAACGCAAGCCGTTGGCGCGACTGGCGTGGTAGTGCCAGCTAAAGATTATGCGCACGATTTAGACGCTTTTTTAAAAGCCATTACGCCTAAAACGCGTTTGATTTTTATTGCTAACCCTAATAACCCAACCGGTACGTTGATTGGCAAAGACGTACTAAAAGCTTTTTTACAGCAAGTGCCAAAAAATGTTTTAGTGGTGTTAGATGAAGCTTACGATGAGTATTTATCAGCCAGTCATAAATCGGAAGCAATTAGCTGGTTAACTGAGTTTGATAACCTGATTATTTCGCGCACATTTTCTAAAGCCTATGGCTTGGCTGGTTTGCGTATTGGTTTTGGCTTAATGCACGCCGATGTTGCTGATATGCTAAACCGTGTGCGCCAACCTTTTAATGTGAATAATGTGGCGCAAGCGGCAGCGGTTGCCAGCTTGGCAGATGACGATTTTGTTGAACGTAGCTATGCCTTAAATCAGGCTGGCATGACGCAAATTGCACAAGGATTAACCGCGTTAGGCTTAAGTTATATTCCTTCGTTTGCCAATTTTATTAGTTTTAAAATTGATAATGCCGCTCTTGTGAATCAACAATTATTAAAAAATGGCGTGATTGTGCGCCCAATAGCCAATTATGAAATGCCCGATTATTTGCGCGTGAGCATTGGCTTATTCAGCGAAAATGCGCGCTTTTTAGATGTATTAGCGCAAATTATAAAAAAGTAAAAAATGACTGAACAAGAAAAGCTAATTAACCAAAAACTGGCCTACGAAAAGCTGGCTACCGATGATGTTCGCATACGCGAAATCAAGCCTTTAAACACGCCTTCAGATTTATTAAGCCGATTAAAAGAAAGCGCTGATTCAACGCATAATATTTTGCGCACGCGTGCCGCCATTCATCGCATATTGCATCAAGCGGATGATAGGCTTTTAGTGATTGTAGGGCCTTGCTCTATTCACGACACCAAAGCGGGCATGGAATACGCGCAGCGTTTATTAGAAGTGCGCAAAAACCTTGCGGCCGATTTATTAATTGTGATGCGTGTATATTTTGAAAAACCACGTACCACAGTGGGCTGGAAAGGCTTGATTAATGACCCTTATTTGGATGGTAGCTATGCCATTAATGAGGGTTTGGAAATGGCGCGTAAATTTTTGCTGGATGTAAATGAGCTGGGTGTGCCAGCAGGCGCTGAATTTTTAGATACGATTACGCCGCAATACACGGCCGATTTGGTGAGCTGGGGCGCCATTGGTGCGCGTACCACTGAATCGCAAGTGCATAGAGAGTTAGCTTCTGGCTTATCTTGCCCAGTGGGCTTTAAAAACGGCACTGATGGCAGCGTGCGCGTAGCGATTGATGCGATTAAAACCGCCGCTAGCCCACATCATTTCTTGTCAGTAACTAAAGAAGGCCAATCGGCCATTATCTCAACCACTGGCAATGAAGATTGCCATGTGATTTTGCGTGGCGGTAAAGCCCCTAATTATGATGCGGCCAGTGTAGACGATGCATGTAACCAATTAGCTAATTCAGGCTTAGCGCCCAGATTAATGATTGATTGCAGCCACGCCAATAGCAGCAAGCAATACAGCAAGCAAAATGAAGTAGCGCGCGATGTTGCGCAACAAGTGGCAGCAGGCGATGCACGCATTATTGGATTAATGGTGGAATCACATTTAAATGAAGGCCGCCAAGATCATACGCCAGGCTGTGAGCTTCAATATGGGCAATCGATCACAGATGCTTGTTTAGGTTGGCAAGAATCGGTTGATTTGTTAGAGGCGCTAGCCTTATCGGTGCGCCAACGCAGGCAAAAAAGGTTAAGCGAAGAAATTGGCGATTAATTTGTTAGTTTCGCATCATGAATTTACTTAGTAGTATTTGGGTAAGTTGTCAGTATTGCTAAAACTAAAAAGCGCGCAAAATTCGTTTCACGTTGTGGCACTAATCAACTGCAACAACGAATTAAATTTGACAACTTAACTTTAAAGGAAATTATCATGTGGACAACACCGGCAGCTACAGAAATGCGTTTTGGCTTTGAAGTAACAATGTACGTAATGAATAAATAATTAGCTTTTGCTGATTAACAAAAGGCTGTTTAACGACAGCCTTTTTTGTACCCGTAATACACATCTTTTAAGCGTAAAATCTAGTTTATAAATAGCAAAGCAAAGAATCTCATGCATATTCACGTATTAGGTGCCGCAGCAGGCGGTGGTTTTCCACAATGGAATTGTAATTGTCCCAATTGTGATGGTTTACGCAAAGGCACGATTAAAGCGACCAAACGCACGCAATCTTCTATTTGTGTTTCGGGCAACGGTGTGGATTGGGTGTTATTTAACGCGTCCCCTGATGTGTTGCAACAAATTCAAGATTTTGTGCCCTTGCAACCGGGCCGCAATATTCGAGATTCAGGCATTCAAGCCATTGTGCTAATTGATGCGCAAATTGACCATACCACTGGTTTATTTATGTTGCGCGAAGGCAAAGTGAAGCGCGAAATTTACTGCACTGATATGGTGTATGAAGATTTAACCACCGGTAATCAAGTGTTGAATATTTTGGGTCATTACTGCGGCATTAATCGCCATGTTGTGCCAATTGATGGCACTGATCTTAGTAAATCCAGTAGTTTTGAAATTCCAAGTGTACCCAATTTGCGTTTTACAGCAGTAGCGCTTAAAAGCGCCGCGCCGCCGTATTCACCGCATCGTAATGACCCCAAAGCGGGCGATACGATTGGTGTTTTGATTGAAGAAATTAGCTCAGGCAAAAAATGTTGGTATAGCCCAGGTTTAGGCGAAATAGAGCCACATTTGCCACAATTTATGTCGCAAGCCGATTGCATTATGGTGGATGGTACGTTTTGGACCAACACTGAAATGATTGATATGGGTTTGATGACCAAAACCGCGCGCAGCATTGGCCATAATCCGCAATCGGGTGAGGGCGGTATGATTGAAAAGTTAAATGAATTTGGCCCAAAAAATGGTCAAGCCGTGCGCAAAGTATTGATTCATATCAATAATACCAATCCAATTTTGCGTGAAGATTCGGCAGAGCGAGCGATTTTGAACCAACACAACATTGAAGTGGCCTATGATGGTATGGATATCATATTGTAAATAATAATCTGTCGTTCAGCCAACGCCTGAATGACGAAAATTGTGACTTTGGAGAGCAGCATGAATGCAGTAACTAATGATATTTTGCCGCAAAATATGCCTTGGACCCGCGCCGAGTTTGAAGACAAACTGCGCGAAAAAGGTCAGGGTTATCATATCTATCATCCGTTTCATGTGATGATGTATGAAGGGAAATTAACCAAAGACCAATTGCAATGCTGGGTGGCGAATCGTTTTTACTACCAAATTTCAATTCCCATGAAAGATGCGGCAATTCTTTCAAATTGTGACGATGTTGAAGTACGTAAACAATGGATTGTGCGCATTACCGATCATGACGGTGTGGATGAAGCCGATAAAAAAGCGGTTGGCGGTATTGAGGCTTGGATTCAGCTGGGTGAAGCGGTTGGTTTAACGCGTGAGCAAGTTACCTCACTTAAAATGGTCAGCCCAGGTGTGAAATTTGCAGTGGATGCCTATGTTAATTTTGCCAAACAACGCAGCTGGCAAGAATCTGTGTGCTCTAGTTTAACCGAATTATTTGCGCCGCATATTCACCAACAACGCATCAGCTCATGGCCACAAATGTATCCTTGGATAAATGAATCGGGCCTGAGTTACTTTAAAAAACGCTTAACCGAAGCGCGCCGCGATGTAGAGCAAGGCTTGGACGTAACGCTTGAATATTTTAGTACTTCACGCGAAATGCAGTTAAAAGCCTTAGATATTTTGCAATTTAAATTGAATGTGCTGTGGGTGATTGCGGATTCGATTATGTTGGCCTCAAGCGTAGACATTAAAGTAAATGGCAACGATTATTTCCATCAACCAGTAATCAATTTCGAATAAGAACACCATGGAAAATTTAACAGTAAGCCAAACAGAAGAAACCAAAATTGCACATTCAGATGTGTATGCGATTGCTTTTCACCATCGTTTTCAGTGGGAAGAAGCGCAGCAAAGTTATGTGATACTTTTTCCTGAAGGCATGGTCAAGCTCCATGGTGGCGCGGGTGAAGTGATTAAGCGCATAGATGGTAAAGCAACAGTGGGTGATATTGTGGCTGAATTAAAAGCGGCATTTCATGATGCGGTGAATATTGAAGCGGACATTATTGGCATGTTTGAAATGGCTTACGGTAAAGCGTGGATTAGAAAAATTAATTAACCTGCTGTCATTCCCGCGTAGGCGGGAATCCAGACAAGTGGCAATTTGGCAAATTATTGCTAATTGCTTTGGCTCTAATAGCAACCTAGCCTAGATTCCCGCCTACGCGGGAATGACGGATTAGGGGTTCAGTAAAGTTTTTAGGAGTAGCAAAATGACACAAACATCATTAGGTGAGTCAGTCGTACAAAAGGAAATTCACGCACAAGCTAAGAATAATGGCGTGGCGGCGAATATTACGCACACCCAGCCTTTATGGTTGCTGGCAGAAGTGACGTATCGTTGCCCATTGCATTGTGCGTTTTGCTATAACCCAACCGATTACGATAAACATACGCAAAATGAATTAAGCACTGAGCAATGGATTAATGCCTTGCGTGACGCGCGCAAAATGGGTGCGATTCAGCTGGGTATTTCAGGCGGCGAGCCCTTATTGCGTGATGATATTGAAGATATTGTGATTGAAGCCAAAAAATTGGGCTATTACAGCAACTTGATTACTTCTGGTGTTGGCTTAACTGAAAAGCGTATTCAAGCCTTTAAAGATGGCGGCTTGGACCATATTCAGTTATCCATGCACGATATTACTGAAGAAATTAATAATTTTATTACCAACACCAAAACCTTTGAGCTAAAGAAAAAAGTTGCCGCTATGATTAAAAATCACGGCTACCCAATGGTGCTAAACGTTGTGATACACCGCTATAACATTGGCCATATTAAAGAAATTTTGGAAATGGCAGAAGCACTAGGTGCCGATTACGTTGAGCTGGCTAATACGCAATATTATGGTTGGTCGCTAGTAAACCGTAGCCAATTAATGCCGCTTAAAGAACAAATTGACGAAGCGGAACGTATTACCAACGAATTCCGTCAAAAAGTCGGCAACAAAATGAAGATATTTTTCGTTGTGCCTGATTACTTTGGCGACCGCCCGAAAAAATGCATGAATGGTTGGGGTGAGGTGTTTATGATTGTCACCGCTAATGGCGATGTATTACCTTGCCATTCTGCGCGTGTATTGCCTAATATGGCGTTCCCCAATGTGCGCGATAGCGGCTTGGAATATGCTTGGAAAGAAAGCCCGGCCTTTAATAAATACCGCGGCACCGATTGGATGAAAGGGCCATGTGTTACTTGCCCAGAGAAAATGAACGACTTGGGCGGCTGCCGCTGCCAAGCCTTCTTGCTGACAGGCGACGCCGAAAGCGCGGATCCGGTTTGCTCACTTTCACCTAATCATCATTTAATTGAAAAAGCGATTGAAGACAGCAAAAATCCGGTGCTTTCATCACAACCGATTATTTTTAGAACCGATAAAAACTCTAAAAAATATGCGGCAGGTGATAAAGAACGTGTTGAGGAATTTCATGCCTTGCCTTAACAATTAGCTGATAAAATCCAGCTTTATTGTTTGTTAAGGCAATTGCATGGCTAGTCGCCGTCCTATTCCATTTGTTCTAGCCGCCACTAACCACGGCACCTTTATTGTTAATCGTAACGATTACCGTATGGTTGATGAAAACCGTGGTTATGGTGTTGGCTACCAACTACTTAATACCTCTAGTTTCGATCAAGAAGAAGTTAGCTTTGTAATGGCGCTACTAAGCTTGCGACGCAAACATTTTGGCGATGGAGTTGTAGGCTTGGATTGTGGCGCTAATGTTGGTGTGCACACGGTTGAGTGGGCAAAGCATATGCACCAGTGGGGTAAAGTGATTGCTTTTGAAGCGCAAGAAAAAGTCTATTACGCGCTGGCTGGCAATATCGCCATTAACAATTGCTTAAACGCATCGGCCCATTTCGCGGCGGTTGGTAGTGAAAATAAAACAATCAAAATACCAGTGCCCAATTACCTAGTGCCAGCAAGTTTTGGTAGCTTGGAATTAAAGCAACATAAAAAGAATGAATTTATTGGTCAGAACATCGATTATTCCGATGCGGCAATGTTTGCCGTGCATCAAAAAACCATCGATTCATTTAATTTTCCGCGCGTAGATTTGATTAAAATTGATGTTGAAGGGATGGAAGTAGACGTTTTACAAGGCGCTGTAGAAACCATCAAGCGCTGCAAACCCATTATGACGATTGAAATTATTAAAACAGACAAAGCGCAAGTAGAGGCCTTTTTAATGCAGCACGGTTATCAAATTTATCCGATGGGAATCAATATTTTAGCTATACATCAAACGGATCCAAGTCTTAGCCATATTACCAGTAATGCAAACGGCATTAATTTAACCATTTAGCCGCTGTTGAAACCCCATTCCATCTTTTTAGTCTATGTGTTGGCAAGCTTAGCTGCGCTTGCGCCTTTTGCCATTGATACCTACTTGCCCGCTTTTCACGCCATGGGCGCGGATTTGCGCACATCCGATTTACACATTCAGCAAAGCTTAACGGTTTATTTGTTGCCTTATGCGTTAATGACGCTATGGCATGGCGCTATTTCAGATGCGATTGGGCGCATTACCACTATTAAATGGGGTTTGGGCATTTTTGTACTGGCTTCAATCGGCTGTGCATTTGCGCCCAATGTAGAAACGCTGTGGTTTTTTAGGGCACTGCAAGGCGCAAGTGGCGGGGCGGGCAACACGGTTGCGCGTGCCATGGTGCGCGATTTATTTGAAGGCGCTGCCGCACAACGGGTGATGGCGACTGTACAAATGCTTTTTGGCATTGCGCCAGCCATCGCGCCAATTATTGGTGGGTTGTTATTAGGCATTCACTGGCAGGCGATATTTATCTTTTTAGCGTTTTATGCGGCTGTAACTTTGTGGGCGTCAGTGACTTTTCTGCCAGAAACCATGCCACCCGAAAAGCGCCTTAAACTATCGGCTAAAAATGTAATTACCAGCTATAAAACCATATTTGGCGATATGGAATTTGCCAAATTAGGAATTACCGTTGGCGCGTGCTTTTCGGCTTTCTTTATTTATGTGTTGGCTAGCCCTGTATTTTTGGGCAAACATTTAGGCTTAAGCCCGCAGCAGTATGGCTATTTGTTTGTGCCAACCGTATGCGGCATGGTGCTTGGGTCTTATTTAGCCAAGTACGCAGCTGGCAAATATGCGGCAAAAACCGTGCTAAACGCTGCTTTTAGTTGGATGTTTTTGATTGTGTTTGTTAACGTTGCCATTTGTTATTACTTGCCGTTGCGCCCTGTTTTTAATATCTTACCAATTGCATTATTCAATGTGGGCATGGCATTGGTTATGCCGATTATTTCACTGGCTGCCTTAGATCGTCACCCTAAAATTCGCGGTACAGCGGCATCAGGCCAAGCGTTTATTCAAATGCTATTTTCTACCGTGTCAGCTGGCTTAATTGTGCCTTTGGTGTGGGGTAGCGTGATGGGATTGGCGATTGCCATGCTGGTTTATTTGCTGATTGCGTTAATGGTGATTAGCCAAACGCGCTTATGGAAAAGCCACAAAATATAGATTAGGCGCGCGTCACTTTGCCAACATTTCCTAATACCAGTTTGATGCCACGCCATAATTTTGGCAACAACCAAAACATAAATACAATAAATCCCAATAATAAACCAATAAACACAGCGGGGTGCATTAGCGCCAACCAGCCGCCCGTTAATAATAAGCCTTCTTCACTAAGGGATGCGGCAATATTGCTAACCGGTTCTGGCGATGTGTTAATTAGCGCGCGGCTACCCGCTTTGGTAGCGTGTGTTGCACCGGCCAGTGAGCCGCCAAGCAGGGCCGTAACAGTTGCAATCATTGGGTCGCTGGTATTGATTGCGCCCATGGCCAGCAAGGCGCCAGCAGGGATGCGAATAAAGGTTTGAATCGAATCCCAAGCGCTATCCACATAAGGGATTTTGTCTGCTAAAAATTCAATCACACACAACACGCCAGCCACCACAAGCACAATTGGATTGCTTAATATATCTAAGCCTGAGGGCAAATCAATGACGTTATACCGTGCCAGCGCGCCCACCAAAAATACAGTGAGATAAAGCCGCAATCCACTGGCCCAGCTTAAGCCGCCAGCCAGTGCTAAATTAGAAATCATGTCCATAATGTTGAATCCATGCGTTAAATTAGCACATAATAATGTGTAAATAAATCATCATAACCTTTGTTAACGCAGTCAATGTAAATTTTATACTCGGCATAAATTAATCAGTTAATATGCAAGATGCTTCACTTCATCAATCAACAATATTAACCAACAACAAAGGAAAATAACATGTTTAATACCCAATTCTGTGACAAATGGACACCATATGTTTTAGGTTTATTACGCATCATCACTGGTTTTTTGTTTTTGCAGCATGGCACTTCAAAGCTATTAGGCATGCCGCATAACGCTATGTTTGATGGATTACAGCTAATGTCGTTAATGGGTGTAGCCGGTATTTTTGAGTTAGTAGGTGGTACGCTGATTTTGATTGGTTTGTTTACGCGACCTGTGGCTTTTATTCTTTCTGGCCAAATGGCGGTTGCTTATTTTATGGCGCACGCGCCTGGCGGCATTTTGCCAATTCTTAATCAAGGCGAATTAGCCGTGATGTTTAGCTTTGTATTTTTATATTTCAGTGTGGCAGGTGCCGGTAAATTAAGTATAGATGGTGCGCGCTAAAACAATATTTAATTACTAATATATGGCGCCAGTGGCTGTGGTTATGGCTGTGGCGCCATTGTTTTTTCTGCAGGCACGCTTTTCCAAAGCAAATACACACGGCAATCAAATTCAAGCTGGTGGTAATCTGGTTCCATGTGCTGGCAAAGCTGGTAAAACGCTTTGTCATGGTTGCGCTCTTTTAAGTGCGCTAACTCATGCACCACAATCATGCGCAAAAAGCTAGCCGGTGCTGCTTTAAAAAAAGACGATATCTTGATTTCTTTTTTGGCTTTTAATTTGCCCCCTTGAACGCGCGATATAGCGGTGTTTAGCCCCAATGCATGGTGGTTAATGCTTAAGCGATTATCAAAATGCGCTTTGTCTAGCAACGGCGCATTGCGCAGAAACGTTTGCTTAATTTCATTGCAATAGGCATAAAGCGCTTTATCGGTTTGAATCAAATGTTGCTGTGCGTAACGCTCAACAATGTAGTCGCCCAACTTTCCTTGTGCTTGCAACATCCGCACCTGCTCTTGCAAGGCAGGCGAGTAATGTTGCAAAAATCGCAATGGCGTAGACATAAGATTTAATCTAAAAGATTACACTTTAATAATTTGGTTCAAACAAAAAAGGGATGCTTGCGCATCCCTTTTATAGATACGTTAAAACTACTCTATTAAAAGCTCACGCTTGCCTGGCACACCGTTCATGGCTTCAGCATCTTCTAATGCTTCTTTGCGTGAAGTGATCACTGGCCACAGTTGCGCTAAGCGTGCGTTTAAAGCAATGTATTCCTGCTGATCTGCTGGCACATCGTCTTCGGCAAAAATCGCTTCAGCAGGGCACTCAGCAACGCATAGCGTGCAATCAATACACTCATCAGGATTAATCGCTAAGAAGTTTGGGCCTTCAACAAAGCAATCCACTGGGCAAACATCTACACAATCGGTAAATTTGCATTGAATACAGTTTTCGGTGACTACATACGTCATATTTATCTCTCTTTTGTTGCTTAAAAACTAATAAGTTATTTTATTTGAAATTCAATTGTTTTGCGATTGAATATTGTTAAATCTATCTAGTCGTCATTCTGAGCATCGCGAAGAATCCAGCTTTATTGGATCCGCCTAAAGGCTAGATTCTTCGCGATGCTCAGAATGACGGGGATATTTATACAATCATGCCAGCGCCAACAGTATTGTTTGTACTTTCATCAATCACAATAAACGCGCCAATTGCGCGATTTTGCGTGTAACTATCTACCATTAATGGCTGCGCCAGTTTAAAGCTAATGCGCGCAATATCGTTCATTTTAAGTTCGCTGGTCGCTTGTTGTTCCAGCGTATTCACATCCACTTTGTACGAAATAGCCGCCACTTTCGCTTTAGATTCACGCGTTGTATGGCGAATGACATAGGTTCTGGCGGTAGACATTGGCGATTCAGATAGCCAGCAAACGAATGCCTCAATCTGTTTAACAGGCTGAATCGCACTACCTGTCTTAACAATCATATCGCCGCGCGAAGTATCAATTTCATCTTCTAGCAATATGGTCACGCTTTGCTCAGTTTGCGCGCTTTGCAATTGCAAATCACCAATTTGAATCGCTTTAACTTTCGACTGATAGCCATTTGGCAATACCGTCACAGCATCGCCAACGGCAATATCGCCACTTTCAATGCGGCCCATAAAGCCCCTAAAATCGTGCAAATCGGCATCTGCACTGGCATGCGGCCTGCATACAAATTGCACAGGGAAACGGAATTCTGCATTTTGCTCTTCATCTGCTGCAGGCGCTGCCTCAAGCATTTCAAGCAATGTTTCGCCTGTGTACCAAGGCATATTATCCAAACGGTCTACCAGCATATCGCCATTTAAGGCAGACATTGGGATAAAGCGAATATCGCGCGCTTGTGCAAGACCGATTTCGTTGGCAAAAGCTAAATAATCGGCACAAATCTTATTGTAATTGGCTTGATCATAATCCATCAAATCCATTTTATTGACGGCCACTACAATATGTTGAATGCCCACCAAATGCGCCAAATAGCTATGACGGCGTGTTTGTGTCAGCACACCACGGCGCGCATCAATCAAAATAATCGCTAAGTTAGCCGTAGATGCCGCTGTAACCATATTGCGTGTGTACTGCTCATGGCCTGGTGCATCGGCAATAATATATTTACGTGTACCAGTACTGAAATAGCGGTACGCGACATCAATTGTAATGCCTTGCTCACGTTCCGCTTGTAAACCATCGGTTAGCAAGGATAAATCCACTGCTTCCATACCGCGTTTTTTAGACGTGTTTGAAATTTGCGTTAGGGTATCGGCCAAAATGGTTTTGGTATCAAACAATAAGCGGCCAATCAGCGTGCTTTTGCCGTCATCGACAGAGCCGCAGGTCATAAAGCGCAAAAGGCTATCGTTATGGTTTGAATCGTTGTGTGTTGTATTTGTCATCGTTAAGTCTTAAAAAATCTAAATTTCCGTCAATCAATGCTGTAATGCAATTTCGTAATTCCCGCGTAGGCGGGAATCCAGTCTAGGTTAAAGTTGAGTGGGCAGTATTAAAGTAACCAATCCCAAATTTCTTCTTGCCTAGATTCCCGCCTACGCGGGAATGACGGTTTTAGAAAATTAAAAGTATCCTTCCTTTTTGCGCTGTTCCATCGAAGCGTCAGAGGTTTGGTCATCCAAACGGGTTGCGCCGCGCTCAGTAATAGTAGTAGTCGCCGTTTCCAGCACAATTTTACTCACAGTATCGGCATCTGAAATCACCGGCGCGGTACAAGTAATATCGCCCACTGTTCTAAAGCGCACTTGCATATTGATGACTTTTTCACCCGCTTTTGGCACGTTAATCACGTCGCCATCCGCCAGTTTAATATTGGCTGGCATCATGGCGCCACCGCGCATAATAATGTCGCGGTTATGCGCAAAGTAAATGCTTGGTAGCTGTAAATTTTCGCGCTCGATATATTGCCAAACGTCCATTTCTGTCCAGTTAGAAATAGGGAAGGCGCGAATATTTTCACCTTTGTGGCTACGTGCGTTGTATAAATTCCACAATTCAGGGCGCTGATTTTTTGGGTCCCATTGGCCAAACTCATCGCGGAAACTCATGATACGTTCTTTGGCGCGGGCTTTTTCTTCATCACGGCGTGCGCCACCAATGCAACAATCAAAACCAAATTCTTCAATCGCTTCTAATAACGTCACTGATTGATGTTTATTACGCGGCTCATCGGGCGTTTTTAGCACAACGGTGCCACGTTTCATTGAGTCTTCAACTGAGCGCACAATTAAGCGTTCGCCCAATTCGGCCGCGCGTTGATCTCTAAAATCAATCACTTCTTGATAATTGTGACCCGTATCAATATGCATTAAAGGAAACGGAAAACGGCCTGGGCGAAAGGCTTTTTCAGCCAAGCGCAAAATGCAAAGTGAATCTTTGCCGCCAGAAAACAGCAATACAGGATTGCTGCATTGCCCAGCAACTTCACGCAAAATGTGAATCGCTTCTGCTTCTAGCCAATCTAAATGTGATAGTGGCTGGTGTTTATTAGTTAACATATTCAATAGATTACAGTTTATATTTAAAGTGGTTTATTTAGTTTTTAATGCGGTTTCTACTTAACGTGCAAGCCACATTCTTTGCTGGTTGGGTCTTCCCACCACCAGCGTCCTGCGCGCACATCTTCGCCCATGGCAATGGCGCGCGTACAAGGCGCACAACCAATACTAGGGTAAAACTGATCATGTAATGCGTTATATGGCACATTATTTAAGCGAATATAGGCCCAAATTTCTGTTTCTGACCAATCGCTTAAAGGATTGAATTTCTCAAGCTTGTTGCCAGCATCATATTCGCGCACAGGCAAGCTGCTGCGCGTAGTGGCTTGCGCTGCGCGCATACCGGTAATCCACGCTTGCTTGCCGCTTAATGCGCGTTGTAAAGGTTCTACTTTACGCATGTGGCAGCAGCTTTTACGCAAATCGATTGACTCATAAAAAGCGTTAATGCCATGATTTTTTACATAAAATTCAACAGCTTGCGCTTGTGGAAAATACACGTTTAATTTGGTGTTGTAATGCTGCTCAGTTTTGGCGATTAAATCATAGGTTTCGACTGGCAAACGGCCTGTATCTAATGAAAATATCTCAATAGCTAACTGATTTTTTAAAATAATATCCGTTAGCACCATGTCTTCTGCACCAAAACTATTGGCAAAAGTAATACTGCTTAATTCAGTGCTTGCCGCTTTTAATAAAGCCAATACTTCTGCAGTTTTGGCTTGCACGCTGGCTTGCAGCGCATCTGTTAATACAGGCGATGTAGCAGGGTTGGTAGCCGCCGGTTTTAAAAATGAAACTTCACCTGACATTTAGCTAGCCCTGTTATAGCGTGAAAACACAGGGCGGGGCTCATCTACTGCGCCTTGATAAGGCGCGGTAAAATCAGTTAAGCTTGCTAGCGCTTCAACGGCTGAACGGTCTGCACGCAATAAAAAGCTGCTAAAACCGCTGCGTTTTAAGAAAAATAATTGATCGCGCAACACGTCACCAGTGGCGCGCAGCTCATTCTTAAAGCCATAACGTGTGCGTAACAAAGTGCCTAAAGAGAAAATACGCCCATCGGCAAAGCGCTCAACGTGTACGGCAATAATCGGCAGGGCGTTTAAATCAGGCTGGCTGCTGACTAAATCCGCCAACACTTCATGCGTATCTAGCCACACACCGATTTCACCATTTTCAATACGTGGTAACAGCGCATCTTTGCGCGCGATAAACACGCTTAATGGCACAATTACTTTACCCGTGGCCGGAATCACGGTTTCCGTGATTTGCGATTCAGTAACGGTTTCTTCGCCTGTTAATTTAAATAGCACTACTTTACCCGCTTGCTTGCGCGCTTCTACATTGCTGGCTGGCAGTTGCACGGTTAGCCATGTATTTTCTACAATTTTGGCTGTGTTTTCAATTAGTTTAATTAAGTTGCTCATACTGCAGCCTCTTCTTTGGCGTAAACATAAGCCTTAAATGGCGCAACGCCCAAGCGGCGCACGGTATCAATAAAGCGCTCTTCATCGGTACGCTCTTTAATGTATACGTCGATTAATTTTTGTATCACGCTTGGCATTTCATCTGCCGCAAACGATGGTCCAATGACTGAACCGATACTGGCATCGTTGCCTTGTTTGCCCCCGATAGAAACTTGGTAGAATTCTGCGCTATCTTTATCCACACCCAAAATACCAATATGACCAACGTGGTGATGGCCGCAGGCGTTCATACAGCCAGAGATATTTAGCTCAATTTCGCCAATATCATGCAGGTAATCTAAGTTATCAAATTGCATTTGAATCGCTTCAGCAATGGGGATGCTTTTAGCATTAGCCAATGAACAGAAATCGCCACCTGGGCAGCAGATAATGTCGGTTAGCAAACCAATATTTGGCGTTGCTAAGCCTGCTGCACGCGCTTTTTCCCAAACGGCCAATAAATCGCTTAATTTAACATCGGCTAAAATCAAGTTTTGCTCATGCGAAACACGTAACTCGCCAAAGCTATATTGCGCGGCTAAATCGGCAACGGTATGCATTTGAGCGCTGGTTGCATCGCCTGGTGCTTTGCCATGAGGTTTTAGTGACAATGTAATGGCACGGTAGCCAGCTTGCTTGTGTGCATGCACGCAACGTTTTACCCAAGCGGCAAAGGCTGGGTTGCTAGCAATGGCGGCATCAAAACCGGCATCGTTTGCCGCTACACTTTCATAAGGCATGGCTTCAAAATGCTTGCCTACGCGTGCTAATTCGGCTTCTGTAATGGTGTTTGGTGCATCTTTTAAATGCGCCCATTCGGCTTCAACTTGCGCTTTAAATTCTTCAATACCTAATGCTTTAACCAAGATTTTAATGCGCGCTTTGTAAGCATTGTCGCGGCGACCATGCAAGTTGTACACGCGAATAATCGCTTCGCAATAGGTGAGGGCATGTTGCCACTCTAAATGTTCGCGAATGACAGAGCCTAAAATTGGCGTACGGCCTAAACCGCCACCAACCCATACTTTAATGGCCAATTTGCCAGCGCTATCGGTATAAAATTCCATACCAATATCATGCGCTTGCACAATCGCGCGGTCTTGTTTGGTGCCAGAAACGGCAATTTTAAATTTGCGTGGTAGCAAGGCGAATTCTGGGTGAAATGTACTCCACTGACGCATAATTTCCGCCATGGCGCGCGGATCAATCACTTCATCTGGCGCGATGCCTGCAAATTGATCGGTAGTAATATTGCGGATACAGTTACCAGAGGTTTGAATAGCATGCATTTCAACCGTGGCTAGTTCGGCCAACATTTCAGGCACATCTTCTAATTTTGGCCAATTTAATTGCAAGTTTTGGCGCGTTGAAAAATGGCCATAATCTTTATCGTATTTATTAGCCAAATCAGCCAATTTATGCAATTGTTTGCTAGAAAGCATGCCATAAGGCACCGCAATACGGAACATTGGCGCGTGGCGTTGAATATATAAACCATTTTGCAAGCGCAATGGGCGAAATTCTTCCTCAGATAATTCGCCTGCCAAATAACGGCGCGTTTGATCGCGATATTGCGCAACGCGCTCGTTAACAATTTGTTGGTCTAGTTTGTCGTATTTATACATATATTTTTGGAGTCAAAAGCTTACTAAAAACTTAACCCAGTATTTTAATCTAAATAGTGGGTTAATTCAAAAAGTCATTCTCATTTAGTGCGTTTTAAGCCTAATTGTTTTAATGCCACAATAAAAAGTAAAATTGAAACACCAATCAATTGGTTAAATTCTGGGAAAGCTAATTTTTGCCCTACATACACTAATATTAAAGCCAGCAGTGTGCGCACCCAATGTTCAGCTACTTTTGCACTTAGGTGGCTACCAATCCAAATGCCGGGAATTGAGCCAATTAATAAGGTGCCAAGTAAGCTGTAATCCACCGTGCCTAAGCTGGCGTGGCCCAATCCTGCCACCAACGTTAACGGTACGGCATGTGCAACGTCGGTGCCCACAATTCTGGTAATAGATAATTTAGGATACAAAATAAGCAATGCCGTAACGCCTAATGCGCCAGCACCAACAGAGGTAAGTGTGACTAAAAAGCCCAAAATAACACCTAAAATAACAGTTAGCACAGGCGTGTATTGTGGGTTAATCCAATGACCTGTTTTAGATAATTTGGCTAGTTGGTTTCTAAATAAAACCGATACAGAGGTGAGTAATAAAGCGATGCCTAGCCAAAATTTAATGCTGCTTACGGCATGGTCGGATGCAATGTCTAAATCTTTTAAATAGAGTAAGGTTAAAAGCGATGCAGGAATGCTGCCGTAGGCCAACAAGCGTACGATTATCCAATCAATATTGCCCAGCTTGCCGTGCGCAAAAATGCCCACGCTTTTGGTGATGGATGCATAAAGCAAATCGGTACCAACAGCGACGGCTGCTTTTACGTTAAAAAAGATCAGTAATATGGGCGTCATTAGCGAACCACCGCCTACGCCAGTGAGTCCCACCAACAAGCCAACGACAAATCCGGCACAAATATAATAAAAGAAATCCACGTGCTGCATACACCCAAATGGTAGTAAAGCCGCGTAATATAACAGTTATTAATATAATCGCTTATAACATATTGTTATTTTGCTATATGATTTACTTATATAGATTGTTTTAAGCAAAGAGGTGCATGAATGAAACTTCACCAACTAAAATACATACACGAAGTTGCTCGGCAAGGCTTAAATATCTCGGCTGCGGCTGAGGCGCTACATACTTCGCAGCCCGGTGTTAGCAAGCAAATTCAAATGCTAGAAGATGAGCTGAATTTACAAATTTTTCAACGCAATGGTAAACGTTTAACCGGTATTACAGAGCCTGGTCGCCATATTGTTAAGCTGGCCGCCACCGTGATGCTAGAAATGCAAAATATTAAGCGCGTGGGTGATGAGTTTAGTAAAGTAGAAACAGGCACGCTGACTATTGCCACCACACACACGCAAGCGCGCTATAAATTGCCTGCGGCAGTTAAGCAGTTTATTTCGTCTTATCCACACGTTAAATTGCATATTCACCAAGGCGACCCAGCGCAAGTAACCGCGCAAGTGGCCAGTGGCGAGGCAGATATTGGCATTGCTACCGAAAAAATTAGCTTAGATGACCGATTGCTTTGCCTGCCTTGTTATGAATGGAATCGTTGCGTGGTGGTGCCAAAAGGCCATCGTTTAATTGACGCTGTGCCGCTTACCTTGGCCAAAATTGCCAGTTTTCCGTTAATTACTTATGACTTTGCCTACACTGGCAGCACCGCTGTATCTAAAGTGTTTCATGATGCCGGTGTGATGCCGAATATTGTATTAAGTGCGATTGACGCGGACGTGATTAAAACCTATGTGGGATTGGGTTTGGGCGTTGGTTTAATTGCTAATATGGCTTATGACGAAGAGCGTGATAAAGATTTAGTGCGCTTAGATTGCAGCCATTTATTCCCATCTAGCACCACCTTTTTAGGGGTGAGAAAAGATGCATTTTTGCGTAATTATATTTATGGTTTTATTGAATTATTAGCGCCACGATTTGATAGACGATCGGTAGACGAAGCCTTGAAAGCGTTTCGTAATACTTAAAAGCTATACCTTTAGTTTTTGCAGCGTAATAAAATTGGAGTAACTTAATGTGGTTTAAATATGCAATATATTTAGTTGCGCTGTCTTTATTAAGCGCATGTGCCACATCTAAAATGGCCACTGCGCCCGCCATTAAAGCTATGCCCAATGGATTGCCGTCCATAAATCTTAATAGCGCGATATATGAGTTACCAGTAAAAGAAGGTGTGAGCTACCAAGACGTGATTGATAGCTTAAAATCCGTCTCAGAAGGCATGAATTTTGTAAACCCAGCCAATTTCCCCATTGGCGAGCACATGAAGTTGCGCGGAATAGATCCGCAAGGTGTTAAAGAAGTGCACAGCTTTTGCAATTTAAGTCAAGGCACCGAAATCATGCTGGATCATCCAGAGTTTTTAGTATTTGCACCTTGCCGAATCGCCTTGTATGAAAAGCCAGATGCTAACAAAAAAATGCGTTTATTTTTGGCATTAGATCGTCCTACGTTTGACCTAAAAAGCATTGCTAATCCCACACCGCGTGCACAAAAATCGGCGCAAGAATTAGAAGATTCATTAATTAAATTGATGGCGGCAGCCAGCCGTGGCGATATTTAGCTAAGGTTTAAGATAAAGGCTTAAGTTTCAAATTGGGTTTGCCAGATTAATTTTCAAAATGTAAATGGTTAATCAAACTTGCTAAGTTAGCTTTAATTTCACCTGCTGTAGATAACAATAATTGCATCCACTTTTGCCGCTGTAAAAAACTTTTGCTTGGTTTATACTGTTCATATATTTACTAGCCAATCACCAAGCGAAATCAAAGTCATGTCAAACCCTATCCGCATCGCCAAAGCCGAAAATTTCCTGCATATTTTGCCAAAAATGGCCAATCGCCACGGCCTAATTGCAGGCGCCACCGGCACAGGTAAAACCGTCACCTTGCAAACAATGGCAGAAGGATTTTCTGCATTGGGTATTCCTGTTTTTATGGCTGATGTTAAAGGCGATTTGGCTGGTATGAGCCAGATTGGTGGCGGTAACGCACGTGTAGACGCGCGCGTGGCGCAATTGGGCATGGATGATTTTAAAGCACAAGCTTCAACCGTGACGCTGTGGGATGTTTTTGGCGAAAAGGGCCATCCAGTGCGCACCACCATTGCCGAAATGGGCCCTTTATTATTGGCGCGATTGCTTAACTTAAATGACGTGCAGGCGGGTGTGATTAATGCCATTTTTAAAATTGCCGATGACAAAGGCTGGCTGCTGCTGGATTTAAAAGATTTACGCGCCATGTCACAGCATGCGGCAGAAAACGCGGCTAAATATCAAACTAATTATGGCAATATTTCGGCCGCCAGTGTGGGTGCGTTGCAACGCTCACTTTTGCAGCTTGAAACCGAAGGTGGCGTTTTGCTATTTGGCGAGCCAGCATTAAATTTAGAAGATTTAATGCAAACCGACTCGCAAGGCCGCGGCGTGATTAATATTTTGGCTTCAGAAAAGCTATATAACTCGCCACGCGTTTACGCCACATTGCTGCTTTGGTTACTATCTGAATTATTTGAAAAATTGCCAGAAGTAGGCGATTTAGATCAACCAAAATTGGTGTTCTTCTTTGATGAAGCGCATTTATTGTTTACCGATGCGCCGCCTGCGTTATTGCAAAAAATTGAGCAAGTAGTGCGTTTGATTCGCTCAAAAGGCGTTGGGGTGTATTTTGTCAGCCAGAACCCGCTGGATATTCCCGATATTGTGCTTGGTCAGCTGGGTAATCGCGTGCAGCATGCTTTACGCGCCTTTACGCCGCGCGATCAAAAAGCGGTGAAATCGGCTGCTGAAACCTTTAGAAGCAATCCAAAAGTAGACGTGGCTGTTGCCATTACAGAGCTGGGAGTGGGTGAAGCGCTGATTTCATTTTTAGATGAAAAAGGTATTCCAAGCCCTGTAGAACGTGCATTTGTTTGCCCGCCGCAAAGCCGGCTTGGCGCGATTACGGATGCGGAAAGAGCGGCGGTAATGGCCAAATCTAGCATTAATGGCTTTTACGAAAAACAGGTAGACCGTGAATCGGCCTATGAAATTTTAAAAACGCGCGCAACCGAATCAGCCGAAGTGGCCGAAGAAGGCAAAGGCTTTGACTGGGGTGGCATGCTGGGCGGTGTATTAGGCGGTAAAAGCGCTGGTAAATCCAGCAGCCGTTCGGATAGCATTTTAGCAACCGCGGCTAAATCCACAGCGCGCGCCATTGGCTCGCAGCTTGGGCGCAGCATTATCCGCGGCGTATTGGGCTCTATATTGGGCGGCCGTAAATAGCTTATGTTGTCTGATATCGACATCGCGCAAGCTGCTACGCTAAAGCCGATTGTTGATGTTGCGCAGACTTTAAATGTTGAGGCTAAAGATTTAATTCCTTATGGGCATTACATTGCTAAACTCAGCACATCTTGCATAGCCAAGCTGCAAAGCAAGCCTAACGGCAAATTAATATTAGTGACCGCCATTAGCCCAACCCCCGCAGGTGAAGGCAAAACCACCACAACCGTTGGCTTGGCCGATGCGCTTAATGTGCTTTTTAAACAAGAAAAAACGGCTAAACGCGCCATAGTGTGTATTCGTGAGCCATCGCTTGGCCCTGTATTTGGCCTAAAAGGTGGTGCTACTGGCGGCGGCTATGCGCAAGTGGTGCCCATGGAAAACATTAACCTGCATTTTACCGGTGATTTTCATGCCATTACTTCTGCCAATAATTTACTGGCGGCGTTAATCGATAACCATATTCATCAGGGTAACGCGCTGTGCATTGACCAAGTGACTTGGCGCCGCTGTATTGATATGAACGACCGCGCTTTGCGCGATGTGAACATTAACCAAACGCAAGCCAATACGGGTTTTGATATTACGGTGGCCAGTGAAGTGATGGCCATATTTTGTTTGGCCGATGATTTGGCCGATTTAAAAATGCGCCTTGGCAATATTCAAGTGGCGATAAGTAATACTGGCAAGCCAATTTTTGCCAGCGATTTACAAGCACATGGCGCCATGACGGCATTGCTTAAAGATGCGTTTCAGCCTAATTTGGTGCAAACCCTAGAACACACGCCAGCGCTTATTCATGGCGGTCCATTTGCCAATATTGCGCATGGTTGCAACTCTGTAGTGGCCACTAAAGCCGCTTTAAAATTGGCCGATTATGTGGTGACAGAAGCGGGTTTTGGTGCCGATTTAGGTGCTGAAAAATTCATGAATATCAAATGTCGCCAAACAGGTTTGCAGCCAGATTTAGTGGTGATTGTGGCCACAGTGCGCGCCCTGAAGTACCATGGCGGCGGCGAATTGGCTAGCTTAAACCTTGAAAATATTACGCATATAAACGATGGCTTAGCCAATTTAAAACGCCATATTCATAATATTCAAACGCATTTTGGCTTGCAGGTGATTGTTGCCATTAATCACTTTTCGCACGATACATTGGCTGAAATTAATGCTTTAAAAGCAGCTGTTGAAGAGCTGGGGTGTGACGCCATTGTGTGCAAACATTGGGCAGAAGGCGGCGCAGGCGCAACCGATTTGGCCAAAGCTGTTGTTAAAAACATGGCTAATACCAATACACGATTTAAATTATTGTATGCCGATGAATTGCCGCTAATGCAAAAATTGCAAGCCATTGCACAGAAAATATACGCGGCAAAAGATGTGTTATTTAGCGAAAAAGCCGCGCAAAAATTGGCCGAATTAGAACAGCTTTATAGCCACTTCCCCATTTGTATTGCTAAAACCCAATATTCTTTTTCATCAAACCCGCTGTTGCGCGGCGCGCCTATTGAACATACTTTGCATGTTGAAGATTTACATTTATCGCGCGGCGCTGGTTTTATAGTGGCCATTTGCGGCCAAATTATGAAAATGCCCGGTTTGCCAAAAGTGCCAGCCAGTGTGCGCATTGATGTGAATACCGCTGGCGATATCGTTGGGCTTTCTTGATTATTGGCCGCTCTAATTAACGGTTTTTATGTTAACCATTGAAAAATCAGGCTCAGCCGAGCAAACCATTAATAAATCGCGCTTCTACGCCAGCGTAGGGCATTGCGAAACCGAGCGTGAAGTAGGGCTTTTTTTAAGGCAATTGGCGGCGCAACACCAAAATGCGCATCATTTGGCTTATGCTTTTAGAATCAAAACGCCAGATGGCATTATTCCTAGATTTTCGGATGCGGGTGAGCCCAGCGGCACGGCGGGAAAGCCCATTATTCAAATGTTAGAAGGGCGCGATTTAATTCAAGTGGCCGTTGGCGTGATACGTTATTATGGTGGCGTGAATTTAGGCACTGGCGGGCTAGCGCGGGCTTATGGCGGCACAGCCAAAATGGCGTTAGATACCGCCACAATAATCCCTTATGTAGAAATGCGCGCATTAAGTGTGAGCGTGCATTACAATCAAGTGGATGCATTAACGCGCTTAGTGTCACAGTTAAAAGGTAAAGTGTTGGATAAGCAATTTGATCAGGCCGTGCAGGTAAAAGTGAGCTTGCCGATATCAGAAATAGCGAGTTTTACCCACAAGTACGCACAAAAAATATAAATAAACGTGAGCCAACCATGACCTATATCAATCAAAATAATAGCGTAATGCCCTTTAATAAACATGACATTGCATCATGGGTGTTAATGGGCATTGCCATGCTTTTAGTACTCATTTTTCACCTTTTGCCGGCTTTATTGGGCGGCTTATTAGTGTATGAGCTAGTCCGTCTTTTAACGCCGCCTATTGAGCGCAAATTTCCTGGCCCACGCGCCAAATTGATTGCCATTGCGCTATTAGCCATTATTATCGTCAGCTTATTAAGCTTGGCAGGCGCAGGGCTGGTGGCATTTTTCCGCTCAGAATCGGGCAGTTTGACGGTTTTACTAGCAAAAATGGCGCAAATTATTGAAGATTCACGCCAAATGCTACCGCTTTGGATATTGGATAAGTTGCCATCCGACGCGATGGCCTTTAAAGAACAAGCCACCATTTGGTTGCGTACGCATGCAACAGAATTGCAAGTAGCAGGCAAAGAAGCAGGGCGCATTACCGTGCATATTTTAGTTGGCATGATAGTAGGCGGCATGATTGCGCTACGCGACGCCATTCATGATGATGACTACAAGCCGTTTGCGCGCGCATTGGCGCAGCGTGCATGGCTGTTTGGCGATGCGTTTCAGCGCATTGTGTTTGCGCAAGTGCGCATTGCATCGATTAATGCCTTTTTTACCGGCATTTATTTGGCGGTCATTTTGCCTTTATTTGGTGTTGAATTGCCCTTAATTAAAACCATGATTGCCATTACGTTTGTGGTCGGTTTAATCCCAGTAGTCGGCAATTTAATCTCTAATACGGTGATTGTGATTGTGAGTTTAAGCCATTCCTTAGGCGTAGCGCTGGGCTCTTTGCTGTACTTGATTATTATCCATAAATTTGAATATTTTTTAAATGCGCGAATTGTTGGCGGCCAAATTCGCGCCAATGCATGGGAGCTTTTGATTACCATGCTGTTGATGGAATCGATTTTTGGCATAGCAGGTATTGTTGCCGCGCCCATTTATTATGCTTATGTTAAAAGTGAATTGCGTGAATATGATTTGGTGTAAAAAAGATAGCTTGGCTGAATCGTAAATCATGATTCAGCCAAGCTATTTTGTAAGCAGCTCTATTTAGTTACATAATTTAAACGCTTATTTCCAGCCGCCACCTAACGATTTATACAAATTAACCATGGCACTAATTTGTTTTTGCTTGGTTTCAATCAGCTCTGTTTTGGCTTCTAAGGCTTCACGTTGCGTCAATAATACTTCTAAATAATCAGCACGCGCCGCTTTAAATAGCTGATTCGCTACATCAACCGATTGCGTCATGGCATCCACTTGCGCACTTTTTAATTGATAGTTTTTTTCTAAATTATCAATATTTGATACTTGGTTAGACACTTCGGCATAGGCATTGATAATGGTTTTCTCATAATCGTAAGCGGCCTGAATCTGCGTGGCATTGGCATTTTTATACACCGCTGTAATGGCGTTACGATTAACCAGCGGCGCCATCATATCCCCCGCTAGCGAGAACATTAATGATTCTGGCGTGGTAAGTAGGTATTTAGGGTTAAACGCCTGAAAACCCACACCAGCGCGGATGGAAAAAGAAGGGTAGAAGTTAGCTTTTGCCACAGCAATATTTAAATCGGCGGCGGCAAGTTCTAATTCTGCTTTTCTAATATCGGGCCTATTTTGTAATAATTGAGTTGGTATACCAGCTTGCATCATTTTAAGTTTGGTATCCATAAAGCCTGCCGAAGCCCGTTGAATGGGCTGCGGCACTCTGCCCAGCAAGAAATTAATGCGGTTTTCTTCCTCAGTAATTTGCTGCTTTATCACATATTGTTTGCTCTCATTTTTCTTCACTTCCGCCTCAAAGCGCTTTACCGCCAAAGAAGTCGCTCGGCCATATTTTTGTAACTGGCTGGTCACTTCTAAAGCATCACGTTGAATTTGAATACTCTTTTCCAAATTCAAGAGCTGATTATCCAGCGCGGCCAATTCGTAATAAGAATTAGCAATTTCTGCCACCAAATTAGTGATTAAAAAGTTTTTGCCCTCAATAGAAGCCATGTATTCCATGGCGGCCACTTTGGTTGCGTTACGCAGTTTTTTCCAAACGTCTAGCTCCCAAGATGAAAATAGCCCAAATTGAAAGTTGCTTAATGGATCCGGAAAAGCCTTGCCTTCTTTAATTTCAAGGTTTTCCTCAACCGCGCCATTACGCGTGTAGCGACCCACTTTATCAACATCGACACCTGCACCAAAGTTTACAAATGGCAAATATTCACCTTTGCGCGATTGAATCTCATTTTTGGCCATATTGATGCGCTGCGCCATGATATTCACTTCTTTGTTGTTCACAATCGCAATATCAATCAGGCTGTCTAAATAGGCATCCTCAAAAAACTCCTTCCAATTAATATTGGCCGAATTTGTGGTATCGGCATTTGGCGCCTTGTTAACATAGCTTGCAGGCAAGGCGGTGTCTGCCTTTTTAGTGAATAGTTGCGGAATAGAGCATGCTTGCGTCATCAACGGCAAGCAAGCTATCACCACTAATCGAATCGTATTTTGTTTAATCATCTTTACCTTCATCTTTATTGTAGTGATACAGCTCTGTTAATGGCGCGTGGTCTTCGTTTTTAATCAATGATTTACCTTCTTCCATTTTGGCAAATATGTAGTACAAGCCAGGGATTAAAATCACACCAAAAACCGTACCAAATAACATGCCGCCTAATGCCGATGTACCAATAGTGCGATTACCAACAGCGCCTGCACCTGTGGCCACCACCAACGGAATTAAGCCTGCAATAAACGCAAACGATGTCATCAGAATAGGGCGGAAACGCGCTTTAGCACCTTCAATCGCCGCTTCTGCCACACTCATGCCTTGCTCATGTTTTTGCACGGCAAATTCCACAATTAGCACGGCATTTTTACCCAGCAAACCAACCAACATCACTAATCCCAATTGGGCGTAAATATCATTGGCAAGGCCCAGTGATTTCAGCAACAAGAATGTGCCGAACACACCTGCAGGTAATGAAAGAATCACCGCTAAAGGCAGCAAAAAGCTTTCATATTGCGCCGCTAATACCATGTAAACAAACACAAGCACCACAGCAAAAATCACAATCGCTTCGTTGCCTCTTTTTGCTTCGTCAAAAGATAAGCCTTCCCAACCAATGTCATAGCCATGCGGCAATGTTTTGGCGGCCACTTCTTGCACCGCTTTAATCGCATCGTCGGTTGTGTAACCTTTTGCCGCGGCGGCACGAATAGTGGCTGAGTTATACAAGTTGTAACGGGTGATTTCGTTTGGCCCTTGTTTCTTTTTCATTTGCATAAAAGAAGAATAAGGCACCATTTCGCCATCCTCATTTTTAACAAAGTAATTCAACACATCGGTTGGATAACGGCGGAACTCGGGGCTTGCTTGCACATACACTTTGAAAAAGTTATTAAAGCGTATAAAACCTTGTTCATAGGTACTACCAACCAAAATATTCAGGTTATCCATGGCCTTGCCAATAGAAACGCCTTTTTGCATCGCCGCTTTATTATCAATTTCTAACTCATATTGCGGATAATTGGCGGCGTAAAACGTAAACAAACCGTCTAACTCTTTACGCTTGCCCAAAGCGGCCATAAATTCTTGGTTAATCTTGTCAAATTCGTGATAATCCGTGCCATTGGTTTTATCCAACAAACGTAGCGCCAAACCAGATGCAGCGCCGTAACCCGGCACAGCAGGTGGTTCAAAAAACTCTACAATGGCGCCAAAGTGTTTGGTTTTTTCTTCAAGCTCCTCCATAATTTGATGCACCGATTTATCCCGTTTTGACCAATCTTTAAGGTTAATCAAACAAGTACCAGCGTTTGAGCCGCGGCCTTCAGTCAGAATCTCATAACCCGCTAATGAGGAAACCGAAGCAATACCTTCAATTTTCTGTGCTTCTTTTTGCAGTTCACGCGCTACTTTATTGGTATATTCAAGCGTGCTGCCGGGTGGTGTTTGAATAATGGCGTAAATTTGGCCTTGATCTTCGCCCGGAATAAAGCCAGAAGGTAGCGTTTTATTAATAAAAAACGTACCAAAAGCAAACGCCGCCAACACTAAAATAGTGACAGAACGTAATGTCACAATTTTGCTGAGCAGGTTGGTATAGCGGCCTGTTAATCGCTCAAACCAACGGTTAAATAGTTCGATAAAAAAGCTAATTGGCGTTTTGCGTTTGGGTTGACCATGATTATTTTTAAGCAACATGGCACACAAAACAGGTGTTAACGATAACGCCACTACGCCAGAAATGACAATAGACGATGCCATGGTGATTGAGAATTGACGGTAAAACACGCCCACTGGCCCTGTCATAAACGCCACGGGAATAAATACCGCTGTCATCACCAAGGTAATGGCCACAATAGCGCCACCAATTTCGCCTAATACTTGCTGCGTGGCTTTATAGGGCGTGAGATGCGCGTGTTCTTCCATTTTTGCGTGCACAGCCTCAACCACCACAATCGCGTTATCCACCACAATGCCGATTGCCAGCACCAGTGCAAATAGGGTAATTAAGTTTATGGTGATGCCGAATACCTGCATAAAGGCGAACGTACCAATTAATGAAACAGGCACTGCCAAAATGGGAATTAGCGTAGAGCGCCAATCGCCCAAAAAGATAAACACCACCAAGGCCACTAAAATAAACGCTTCTATTAAGGTGTGCAGTACTTTTTCGATAGACGCGTCTAAGAATTTTGAAACGTCATAGTCAATTTCGTATTCCATGCCGGCTGGAAACGAGCCTTTTAGCTCTTCCATTTTTGCTTTAACCTGGTCAATTACCTCTGTGGCATTACTGCCGTAGTTTTGTTTTAAAATAATGGCAGAAGAGGGGAAACCGTCTTTGTTAGAGTAAATATCAAAGAATTCACTGCCCAATTCAATCTTGGCCATGTCTTTTAGCTTAAGTATTTCACCATCTGAATTGGCGCGAATAATAATGTCACCATACTCTTCTGGCTTGTTGTAGCGGCCTTTATACACCAACACATATTCTTTAGATTGCGCCGAAATACCAGAGCTTTGACCCAGACGGCCAGGGCGGCCAATAATACTTTGCTCACCAATCGCTTTCATTACTTCTTCAATAGATACTTTGTAAGCGCGCATGCGGTCTGGATTTAACCAAATACGCATGGCATATTGGCGACTACCTAAAATTTTGGCACTGGCAATACCGTTAACCCGTTGAATTTCTGGAATCACGTTAACGTTGGCATAGTTAAACAAAAACTTCTCATCGGCGTTTTTATCTTTACTAAACAAGTTGATGTACATCAGCATGCTTGGCTGTACACGCTCAACCACCACACCTTCTAGCTGCACCAATGCTGGCAAGCGGCTCATCACTTGGTCTAAACGCGTTTTTACGTTAACCATGGCTTGGTTGGGGTCTGTGCCTAATCCAAAAATCACCTGAATAGTCGCCTCACCCGCACTGGTGGCATCCGACACAATATATTTCATGCCGGGCACACCATTAATGGCGCGCTCAATGGTAATTAAGGAAGATTGCACCAACACATCGGCACTGGCACCTGGGTAGGCTAATGACACAATCACGCGCGGCGGCGCAATATCGGGGAACTGAGAAGTGGGCAGGGTTCTAATCGATAAAAACCCTAAAAATACAATAATTAGTGATAGCACAATGGCCATCACTGGTCTTTTAATGAAAATATTAAACATGGCTCGTTTCTTCTTTCACGGTTAGATTTCTCCTTACTCAGCGTGCATGTTTAGTTGCGAAATAACTTTTTCAGCAGGCTGCATAGTCATCTCAATTTTTTGACCGTTATGCACCTTGCGCAAGCCTTCTAAAAGCACGTTATCGTTTTCTTTTAAGCCACTTTTTACAATAAATACAAAAGGTTGCTCTGCTGCGATAGTGATGAGTCTTTGCTCTAATTTATTTTCTTTATTCACCACATATACATACATTTTATCCAACACTTCAAAGGTAGCTTTTTGCGGAATGATGAGTGCATTTTTGTAAGGAATATCAATTAAAATATTGCCCGTTTCGCCATGTCGCAAAATTTGCTTAGGGTTTGGGAACACCGCCCTAAATTCGATATTGCCGGTTTTGTTATCAAAATCCGCTTCAACAGTTTCAATTTTGCCGATTTGATCAAAAGTGGCCCCATTGGCCATTTTTAAATGCACATTAACCGGGTTTTGATCCACTTTATTGGTTTTGTAATCCAAGTATTCCGATTCGGGCACATTAAAATACACCCACATTTTGCTAATGTCTGAAAGCGTGGTGAGCAAATCTCCTTCTGCCACAAGGCTACCGTTTCGCACATTAAAGTGATCCATAATGCCGCCAAATGGCGCGTTGATATTGGTAAAATTTAAATGCGTTTGCGCTAATCGTACTTCTGCATTTGCCTTGTCTAGCTTGGCTTTGGCTAACGCTAATTCATTTGGCGACACGATATTTTTGTCAGTAAGCGCTTTGGTGTTTTGATATTCGATATGCACCATCTCTGCTTCCGCTTGCGATTTTTGCACATCAATTTCGTACAAATTAGGCATTATTTTGAACATTCGCTGGCCTTTTGCCACCGATTGGCCTTCATCCACAAAAATATCTTTTATATAGCCGCGCTCTAAAGCCCTTAATTCAATATGCTTAAAAGCGCGAATTTGGCTGACATACTCTTTGGTAATAAAAGTGTCTTTACGCAAAGGATGCGTTACCTCAAATTTTGCCACTTCTTCTTTTGGTTCTTCTGTGCGCTGGCAGCCGCTAATAAGCAAGGTCGCCAAACTTAATCCCACCAATAATCGATTAATCATATTCATTTCTATTTTAAAAAGTTCAAAAAGAGGGCGCTAATGCACTTCATCCGCTCTAATTAAGCATGCGCGGCAATGCATCTAATTTTTAGATGCGGCTGGGCAAGCAATGGGCGTGATGAGATGAACGATTGCGCTCGGTTTTGGTCAATTCACAGATGTTGTGATTGGGATTTGTGCAGCTAGCACCGTTTAAAAGCTTAAAAAAGTGCTAATTAAGGCATGCCGGTTGGCAGCATTAGTAACAATTAAATTTGGCTAGTAAAGCTTTGCTTATTAGGTTTAATGCGTAACATTAAACGGCGTGAAACCCCAGCAAACATCGGTTTAGACCGATTAGTGCAAAGGCGGAGAGCGGGGTTGGATCTGGTAGAAAAAGGTAAGGCGGGGAATGACTTTGCGACGGCTGACAACTAAATATTGATTTAACGCAACGCAAACAATTAAAAAGCTGGCAATAAAAAAATCTAAACTAACACCATCTAAAAGAGGTTCTGCATCGTTTAAAAACTCTTGCATTTCAATCACACGCACTCTTGTGGTGTCATCGCTATAAGAGTTATCTGAAAACTGAGAAACAAGCGCAAAACCAGCCACAGTAATCAACATTGTTAACAATAACAATCTGATTTTAAGTGCAACTGAGTGAATGTTGTAGTGCATGTGTTTAGTTAGATTTGGCTTATTAATGGATTTTAAATTGACTATTATCAATTACTTAAATGGTTTAGCAATTGATAATAGTTGATGATTGTATTTGAAATAAATTATTATTACAACGAATCCGTTTAATTAGAATCCCTAATAATTAGCTTAAGGCGCTAGTTTATAAAATCTATTTTCAAGCGTTTTGCCGTCCTTTAATTTATCTAGCTGGCTGCCTGAACTATCACCCAAGCGCGTTAAGCGCTCATCTGGATGGGGGTGTGTTTTAAATAGCAGCGCCACACTGTTGTCTGTTTTGTTGGTTTGGCCAATCGTTTGCAATACTTCGGCTAGGCCATATACATCATAACCAGCGCGCGCGGCTAGAATCATGCCCATGCGGTCAGCTTCATATTCGGCATTTTTATCTAAACTACGCGCACTAATTTCGGCGCCGCTACCAATGGCTTTTTGTGCTAGTTGATTATTTTTACCAAATTTATCGGTAATTAAACTGGCACCAATGTTTAGCAATTGCTGTTTTTGCAGCACTTTTAATTGATGCTTTTGCACGATATGCGCAATTTCGTGCGCTAAAACGCCAGCCAATTGCGCTTCGTTACTTAGCTGCTGATAGAGACCTTTTGTAATCAGCACGTAGCCGCCGGGTGCGGCAAATGCGTTTAAGTCGCTACTTTCTATCACGCCAAATTTCCATGGTAAATCAGCACGTTCCGATTGATTAGCCACAATGCGGCCCACTTTATTCACGTATTTCTGTAAAGCTTCATCTTTAACCAAAGGCGCTGCGCCAAGCAAGCTGCCGGTAATTTCGCGACCCAAGGCAATTTCTTCTTGTTTGCTTGGGTTTTTCCAGTTAAACGCTTTTGCCTCAGGCGCTGCTTTTACCTCAGTTGCAGCAGGTGTTTGTTCAGTTGTGGTTGTTGGTGAAGTGGTGCTTTTTAATGCATCTGCTTCTGGTGTGGTGGTTTCACTGTTGGTTTGAGCGCCATTTTTTACTTCCTCAATTTTTTGTTTAGCGGCATCTTCTAATGCTTTGCCAAAATCGAATGCTGCTGAGGTGGTAGAAAAAATTCCAGCCGATATCATTAAGCTAATCAATAACTTATTCATTATTTTGCTCCTTTTAAATAAGCAATTGATGTAGAGTTTAAGCCGCCTGCGCTGGCAAATTGTTTGCCGTCATTAGCCGTTGCCTCATAGCTTTCTAATTTTTTCATTTCCGATTCATTAAATTGCGCGGCTTTAAGTTCTTCTGCACTTAAACCGCGAATGCCAGTGGTAGAAACCACTTTACCCGTGCCAGCGCGGCCACTAGCCACAGCGGCAATGCCGCCAACTTGGTTGGTTTGCGTGGCAGCGCCGCGTTTTACCGATAATAATCGCACCCAGCCAGCACTTTTTTTGGATTTAACTTGTAGCCAAGCACCTTTTTTACTGACAATATCGACCGCATCATTTTTGGCCAAAGCACCTACCGATTTTGCATCAGCAAACGGTTCGGCACGTAATGTATCGGCTTTTAAAGCCGTGCCAGCATCACCTGCTAAGCTTAAAATAGAGTGGTTAATGAGTGGGAAACTTAAACCCAACAGTATGATTAATTTAATATTTTTTTTCATATTCAATCCTAAATTGATGATTACCTTATTTTATTGATACCTAAATTTATGCGTAATAGCACTTATTTATTTCTAGTTCGCGGCTGTATTAAATTCGCCGCTTTCTAAAACCAGCACCGCTTGCGCAAACAATCTTCGCCATTGCGATGCCATCGAAATATCTGGCTGATTGGCTAATATACCTTCATGCAAGGCATAACGCGTAGCGGTTGAATTTGGCAGACCCAGCTTAGTGATTATCAGCGGCAATTGCTCTGCAATCGTTTGTGCATCTAGCTTGGCGCTGGCGGCGTATTCGGCTTGATTAGCCGCAAATAGCCAACTCACCACCACCATATCGCCAAATAAACCCCAAATTCCGCTTTGCGTTCCTTGCATAATTTCTATTGAGTTTGGCGTTTTGCTGCTTAATTCAAGCTCGCGTTTCAATTTTTTTAGTAGTGTGTCACTTAGCGCCTCTTTGCTTTCAATCAAAATTGGCATCATCAGCACACTATGCTCAGCCGCGTCGGATTTTACACCAAACGCCAGCCAGCGTTGAAGCGCGCGGTCGGTGGCTAGCGCATATATTTTAGCGATAGCAAACAGCGCTACCGCCCACAGAATAGGGCCAGTTAAATCTAAATAGGTGTTGCTCACATTAATCGCAATATATGACAGCACCAACAAGCCAATTTGGCTGCCTGTAAATATTGAGTTAAATTTATCGCGATCTACCTTAATATAAAACGCCAAAGTGGTGAGCCAAATCAATAACAAACTCATCAGCACATAAGGCGTTTTGCCGCGCCACACTTTTAAATAATCATTATGTTTAGCGTTATCAATGGCGGTGGCCAAAATTTCTACACCGGGAAACTGCTTATCCATGGCGGTGGGTTTAATATCAAATAATCCAGCCGCGGTAGAGCCGATAATCACAATTTTATTAGTGAATTCATTTGGCGGCCGCGTTTTATTTTTGCTGGCTAAATCGGTAAACACATCGCTAAAGCTAGCATAGGTATAGGTAAAAGGTTTGCCACGCCAATTAATCAGCATGTTTTGCGGCAGATTATCGGTATTGCTGCCGCTAAATTCAGCCACTACTTTTGGCAGCGATGGCAAGCGCCAGCCTGAATCTTCATAAAACATGCGGTATTCGCGCACAATGCCATCGTTATCGGGGTACACATTATGCGTGCCTAAACGGTTTGGCTTATGAGCACCTTGAAAAAATGGCAAAATGGCGGCCACAGTGGCGTTTTTATTGGCATCTGCGCTGGCAATTAAGCCTGGAATTTGCGCATATTTTAATTGGCTTAGCGCATCTTGACTGGCATCTAAACGCAAAATAGGGAAGAAAGTATTATCCGATGCCGCCACCACCTCATTAAAATAAGCGTCAGAATCGGCGTTGTAAATATCGGCATCGCTAAACACAATATCAAACACAATGGCTTTGGGGTTTTGCGCCTGAATATTCTCTACAAATTCGCCCAATACTTGGCGCGGCCAAGGCCAGCGGCCGTAATCTTTGGCAAAAGCCGCCAAACTGGCTTCATTAATATCCACAATCACAATATCTTGATCAGCGGCGGGCTTAATGACGCGATTTTTCACCATAAAATCAAACGCTTTATCGCGCATATTTTCGCCAACATGAAACACGCTGGCATCTAACAACACCAACAGCGTAAATAAAGTGGCTAAATAAATGTAAAAATTGTTTTTAAGCTTGCGCGTTAAATTGGCAAGCCATTGTCCTATAAGCAATTTAAGTTTAATCATCTGTTTTTTATTTATAAAGGTGAAAGTCGCACGGGTTTGTAACGACTGATTTATAATATTGGGTTATGAACGAAATTATAATCTTACTTTTAGTTTTAACGCTTATTTTGCTGGCTTGGCTAGCGTGGCGCGAGTTTTCGAATAACAACAATAGTGCTTTATTAAACCAGCTAGAAGACAAACACCGCGCCATGTTGCTGGATTTAAATGACGGCTTAAATAAGCTGGCTGACCGCTTAAATGCAGCTTCTCAAGATAGCAGTGACCGATTAAAAGCCTTGGTTTCATTAGAGTTGCAAAGCACGCGTAGCGCCATGCAAGAGTTGCAGCTGGCGCAGAATTCCAGCCTAGCGCAAACGCGCGAAACGGTATTAGAAACGCTGCATAAAACCTTGAGCGAGCAAGGAAAATCGCAACAAAGCCTGATTAACGACACCATGTTAAAAGCCACCACAACGCTTACGCAAAGCGTGGAAAGTTTGGGCAAAATTGTGGATAGCCGCTTAGAACAAATTGGTGGCAAAGTGTCTGAACGATTGGATGAAGGCTTTAAAAAGACCAACGAAACCTTTATTAGCGTGATGGAACGCTTGGCGACCATTGACGAAGCGCAAAAGAAAATTGATGGCTTAACCGTGAATATGGTGAGCCTGCAAGAATTATTGGGTGATAAACGCAGCCGCGGTGCGTATGGTGAGGTGCAATTAGAAGGCTTGGTGCGCAACGTGTTGCCAGCCAGCAGTTTTAGCATGCAACATAGTTTTGCCAATGGCACGCGTGTGGATTGCGCGCTATTTTTGCCTGCACCAACTGGCACGGTGGCGGTAGATAGTAAGTTTCCACTTGAAAATTACCACAAAATGTTTGATAGCAGCCTGCCAGAAGCGGCGCAAAATGCGGCTGAAAAGCAATTTAAAGCCGATATTAAAAAGCACGTGGACGATATTGCTAACAAATACATTATCCCAAATGTGACTAGCGATGGCGCAGTGATGTTTATTCCGGCAGAGGCGGTGTTTGCTGAGATTCACGCTTATCACCCTGAAATTATTGATTACGCCATGATTAAGCGCGTGTGGCTGGTTTCGCCCACCACATTAATGGCGGTGCTAAATACCGCGCGTGCAGTGTTAAAAGATGTTGAAATGCGCAAACAAGTGCACATTATTAAAGATGAATTAGGTAAGCTTAGCAAAGATTTTGAGCGTTTTGATGTGCGCATGAAAAAGCTGGCGGATAATATTCGCCAAGCACATGATAATGCGCAAGAGGTGCACATTAGCAGCCAAAAGATCACCAATCGATTTAAGCAAATTGAGCGCGTAGAATTAAGTAATCAGCCGCTGGATTTACTAGATACGATTGATGACGTTTTAGATGATAAATAACATTAAGAAAAAACAATAAAGCCATGAAAATAAAAGTATTATATTTTGCAAGAATTAAAGAAGCGGTGAATTATTCAACGGAAGAAATTGATTTACCCAATGAAATCGTCACCATTACCGCGCTTAAAAATTGGCTAGCATTGCGTGGCGATGTGTGGGCTAATTTGTTTGATGGCAAACAAATTGTTCGCGCGGCCATTAATCATACTTTGGTAGATGATTTAGCGACTATTCAAGCCAATGACGAAGTGGCGTTTTTCCCGCCTGTTACCGGTGGTTAAGTAAATATCCCCTCTCCCTTGATGGGAGAGGGTTAGGGAGAGGGAGCTTGCTACATAAAAATCTTCAATTTGCCAAAATTTTGCGAACCAATCAAACAGATGCAGAGTTGAAAATGTGGCGAGCTTTACGCGCTGGTCGTTTGATGCAGTTTAAATTTAAGCGGCAAGTACCAATTGAGGAATTTATAGTTGATTTTGTTTGTTATGAACGCAGGTTGATTTTGGAAATTGACGGTGGGCAACATGTGGCTAATGAAAAAGACATCACTAGAGATGCCAGCTTAGATAGGATGGGTTTTCGAGTTTTAAGATTTTGGAATAATGATGTTATGCAAAACTTTGAGGGTGTACTGGCTATTGTTTTGCAGAACTTACAAATAACTACCCCTCTCCCCGGCCCTCTCCCACAAGGGGAGAGGGAGTGAATATTAAGTTGAATTTAAATGACAGTAACGGTACAAATTGAAGATTTTGATGTTGGCGCGCAACTGAATAAGCTTAGGTTGGTAAGCCCCAATATTGGGGCGCTAGTGAGTTTTGTTGGGCAAGTGCGTGACATTAATGATGGTGATTCAATCAATACGCTAACATTAGAGCATTACCCTGGCATGACCGAAAGCGCGCTACTGGCGATTGAAACTGAGGCAAAATCGCGCTGGGATATACTTGATAGCGTGATTATTCATCGCGTTGGTACTCTTAAGCCTTTAGATCAAATTGTGCTTGTTGCAGTGGTTAGTGCGCATAGAGGTGAGGCTTTTAAGGCGTGTGAATTTATAATGGATTATTTAAAGACGCAGGCGCCATTTTGGAAAAAAGAAGCCACCAAACAAGGCGAGCGCTGGGTAGAAGCAAAAGTAAGCGATGATTTAGCGCTTAAGCAGTGGCAAAAATAACGCGATTTTGCAATTAATAGGCCGTAAATGGTCAGACACAAACAAAGTAATCAAACTCATATAAGTAATCATGTAAAAGTAATCATGCAAAAATTAAAGCCAGCCGATTTAAACGCCACTATTTCATTAAACAATTTTACGTTTAATAGCACAGCCGATTTGCTGGAAAATAATGCTGGTTATCAGCCCAATATTCACGGCTGGGTGGCGCAAAGCGAGGCCAAAAAATCCGCATTATTCGGCCTTAAAATGCAGCAATCTGGCTTTAATGTGTTGGTGCTGGGTGCGCAAGGTAGTGGGCGTACATCGCTAATGCAAAGCGCCATGCGCGAGGCGGCTAAACAGAATGGATTAGCCGCAAATAGTGGGCAATTATCCGATTTAGTAGCGCTTTATCATTTTGAGCAGCCTAATCAATCGACATTAATCAAGCTACCCGTTTCATATGCGGCTAAATTGCGTGTTGAGATGGATGGTTTTGCGCGCGCATTAATGATGGAAATGCCAAATTTTGTGGCAACAGATAATCCACAAAATATGCTCACGCTGGCAGAAGAATGGCTGGATAAAACCGTTGCCACCTTGAATGAAACCTTTATTGTGTGCGAATCGCAATTAAGCGCGTATTTTAAATTGCTAAAACAAGAGGTGCTGGCTTATTTAAAAGCGTGGCAACCGTCTAGCATTAGCGAATCGGATAACGCCTTAGAAGGCTTGATTAATGAGGCATTTTTTGCCCGTTTTAGAGTAAACGTGTTGGTGGATAATCGCGCTACGTTTGAGCAGCAATTAAATCAGCCGATTATTGATGACAATGATCCCAGCTTGCAATCGTTATTTGGCGCGGTTGAAAGCGCGACGGATACCGCCATTTCACCCGATTTTACCCGCTTGCGCGCTGGCAATCTGCATAAAGCCGATGGCGGCATGTTGCTGTTGCATTTGCGCGATTTGTTAAATGATGAGCAAAATGGCACGCAAATTATTGAAAAACTGCATCGCTTTTTACGTAATGGCAGTCTGCAAATTGAAGATGCTGGCAACAACGCGCAAAGCAGCGGTTATGTAGCCAACAATACGCTATTGCCCCTGAAAGTGAAGCTGGTACTAATTGCCACGCGTGAAGATTTTTACGATTGCTTAGATGATCAGCCTGATTTTTTCAATTATTTCCCAATCAAGGTTGAGTTTGCTGAGCGCATTTCGGCCACGCCAGAAAATTATGCGGCAATCGCAGGCTTTGTAGCGCAAAAATGCGCGCAACACCATACGGCGCATTTTACTAAAGAAGCCGTTGCCGCTTTAATTGGTGCGCTGCAACGTTTAGAAGAAGACCAAACGCGCATTAGCACCAACTTTGCTTTTTTAGAGCGTTTAATTTTAGAAAGCGCGGCGTTTTCGGATGGTGCTAGTTTGGTGACAGCCGAACATGTACATGCGGCGATTCAAGCGAAATCCACCCGCAACCAATATTTTGAATCGCAAATTCGTGATTCGATTATTGATAATGAGCTATTGATTCAAGTGCATGGCGAAGTGGTGGGGCAGGTGAATGGTTTAACGCATATTGAGCTAGGCGATGCTAGTTTTGGTTCGCCTATTCGCATTACCGCGCGCTGTTATCCAGGCGGTAAAGGCTTGATTAATATTGACCGCGAAGTGAATATGAGCGGGCCGAATCATGATAAAGGCATTTTTATTTTGCAAAACTGGTTGAGCGCCAGCTTTAGCCATTTGGCGCCGTTAAGCCTTAATGCTTCATTGGTTTTTGAGCAAGAATACAACGGCGTAGAAGGCGATTCAGCCTCTTGTGCGGAGTTATTTGCTTTACTTTCAGCCTTGGCAGGCTTGCCTATTAGCCAAGGCATGGCCGTTACGGGTGCGCTGAACCAATTTGGCGAGGTGATGCCAATTGGCGGCGTAAATGAGAAAATTGAAGGCTATTTTAGAGTGTGCCAAGCTTTAGGTTTAAATGGCAAGCAGGGCGTCATTATCCCCAAACGCAATCAGCGCCATTTGCTGTTAGATGCGGCAGTGGTTGATGCGGTTGAGCAGGGCCAATTCCATATTATTACCATTGACCATGTGTTAGAAGGTATTGAATATTTAACCGGATTGGTAGCTGGCAGCCAAGATGCTACCGGTATTTACGCGCCGAATACGGTGATGGGTCATGTGCAAAATGTGCTGGCCAACTACCGCAAAACGCTTGAAAGCAATCAGCCTTATCAGCAAAAACAGCTTAATTTAATTAATTGAGTATTGTTTAATTGAAAGAAATTACCATAAAAATAGAAAGCGCAGACGGTACGGGCGCTTTTATTAATTCAAGTTTCCAGTATTTCACATAAATAGGGTCAAACAAGGCGCGATTAAAAAAATAATGACGCCGCATATACATGATATGTAAGGAATTATTTTTTATGAGCAACGCCGTGTGACGACGAAAATTGAATTAATGGAGGCGTCCGACAAGTGCCGTTTGGATAAATGGCTTTGGGCAGCGCGCTTTTACAAAACGCGTAGCATTGCTGCCGATGCGGTAGATAGCGGCAAAGTGCGCGTAGATGGTGATCGCGCTAAAACAGCCAAAGAAGTGAAAACAGGCATGTTAATTAGTGTGCGCAGCAAAGAATTTGAAATAGAAGTAGCCGTTACAGGCCTATCTAATGTTCGCCGTGGTGCGCCAGAAGCGGCATTGTTATACACCGAAACTGAGCAAAGCAAAACCAAGCGCGATAATGCCAAATTAACCCGCGAAGACGATAACGGAATTAGGGAAAGAGGCGCAGGTCGGCCAACTAAACGTCAGCAACGTGACATTAAACGGTTTACTGGAATGTCGCTAAAATAGCCTAAATTCGGTAAACAATTATTAATTCACCATCAAACTACGGCTAATTACCCGCTCGGGTAGTTTAAGTTTGTAATTGACCACTTTATCATTCCAACAAATATTTCCAATTGTTGGCTATGAAAAATTCTTTTTATCTTCAGGTTTTGTATGCGTCTGCATTTTCATGCCTATACGCACAATCTGCACTTGCAGCCGATCTATCTGCCAGCATTGGTGAGAGCAGATTGGCGGCCGTTGCGCAGGCGCGTGCCGGTAATTTTGAGCAATCACTGCCAGAACTTAAAAATCTAGTAAAAGAAGCACCTAAAGATATTGGCATTATTGCCGATTATATTGTGGCGCTAACGTGGGCTAATAAGCCGCATGAGGCGTTGGCCCTTGCCAACACTATTCAATTGCAAACAGCACCTATTTATTGCGTAAATGCTTTAGCCAAAGCCGCGCGCGATGTTGGCGATTTTACCCAAGCGCTTAGCTTGTATGAGCAGCTAATTAGCCGCCAAGCCGGAAATTTAGACCCCGTTTTTGGCAAAACACTTACTCTAATTGATTTAAAACAATTTCAACAAGCCGAAACGCAGATTTCACAATTACGCAAAGATTATCCTAATAATCCGGACGTGTATCGCGCCATGTCCTATTTGGGCCAAGCGACTCAGCAGCCGATTGTGGTGATTGATGCCAACACCCGTTTATTGGCGATTAATCCGCAAGATAATGATGCCGCGCGCCAATTAATTATTGCAAGCAATGAGGCGGGTGCTAGCCAGCAGGCAGCTGCGCTAGCGCAAAAATACCCTAACGCGGTTGATAAAAATACACTGGAAAGAATTGCCAATGATAGCGCCGCGCACCATCTAGCTTGGGGGCATTACAAGCCGCAAAACCCCGCGCAACGCTTTGCCGATATTGATATTGCCTTGGCAAAATTAGATGCACTGTGCCGCTGTGATTGGTCGAAATTGGATTTAACTAGTAATAAAAGCAGCAGCAGTAAAAACAAAAATCTCCTGTTTGACCGTATTGTTGGCCTGCGCGATCGCTATCGCATGAATGAAGTGATTGCGCATCATCAGCAGCTTACGCAGGCAAATTTAGATTTGCCAGACTACGTTTTAAACGCCTTGGGTGATGCTTATTTGTATAAACGCCAGCCAGAACAAGCGTTAAAAATGTATGAAGAATCGTTAGTTAAAAATCCGCAAAACGTGCAAATAAGCTTTGCCAAATTTTATGCATTAATTGAAACAGAGCAATTTGATGCGGCTTACAAATTAATAGACGATTTATCTAAAAACCAAGCGGTATACCGAAATCGGCCTAAAAACCCTGTAGTAAGAGAAGGGCAACACAAGCTGGATGCGGACATGAAAGCGGCTTATGCCAGAGCGTATGGTGATAATTTGGCGCCGGCACAATTAAGTTTTCAAAAGCTGTTGGCGTTTGGGCCATTGAATAAAGAGCTGCAATTGGCTTTGGCTGAAATTTGGCGCTGGCGCGGTTGGCCAGAGATGGCAGAGAAAAAATTTGAAGAGCTTAATAAAGCACAACCTAACCATTTGCAAGCAAAAGTGGATTTGGCGCACACCCATGTAGATTTACGCGATTGGAAAGTGGCCGAAAATGAAATCAAGCCACTGGTTAAAGAATACCTCGAAAATAGCGCCGTTAATGAGCTAGGCCGCCGTTGGCAGCTGCATAAAAAGCGCCAATTAATCATGGATGCCAATACAACGGGTTCATCTGGCGGCACATTTGGTAGCCGCGAAAATATTATCAACGCGCAATTATATTCGCGGCCATTTAATGACAATTACCGCGCGTTTATTGCCACCAATTATGATAAATCCAGCTTTCAAGAGGGCGCTGGTACAGCCACATTTGCAGGCGGTGGCCTTGAGTATACCGATAGAGATTGGCGTATTACAACCACGCTTGGCGGTGCCGGTGCAGATGCAAGCGGCGTTAATGTTGGCGTAACGGCCGAATATAGGCTGGATGATTATTGGTCTTTTGGCACCGGCTTAGAGCTAAATACAAACCAAATGCCTTTGCGCGGCTTAAACAGGGCATAAATGCTGATTTGCTGTACGCCAATGCGCGTTATCGCTGGAGCGATTTAGACAGTGTGGATTTAGGCGCCAATTATGTGGTGATGGAAGATGGCAATCGCAGACAAGCCTTTAATGTGGCCTTTAGTAACCGCCTAATTACAAAGCCGCATTACAAATTAAATCTAAATACGCGTTTAGATGCCTCAAAGAATGATGAAGAAGGTGTGTTGTATTTTAACCCTGAGCGCGATTTGGAATTAACTGTGGTGGCCGATAACGTTTGGACACAATGGCGCCGTTATGACAGCGCGTTTAGTCACCGTTTGCAATTAGGTGTTGGGCAATATTGGCAAAAAAACTTTGGTAGCAACAGCACTTGGATGATGAGTTATGAGCAGCAAATAAAGTGGGACGATAGCCTAGAGTTTGCCTATGGCGTGCGCCGAAATCTTCACCCATATGACGGTGTGGATGAATACTTTACCCAATATTTTTGCCGACTTAACTGGTTGTTTTAATGATGAAATTATTTTTATTGATTGTAATGTTGCTGCTTAATGGCGCTGCCAACGCGGATACACAGCCATTTCAAGTGCTGTCTTATCACGATGTGCGTGATGTGGTAGATGGCGATTTAGATGCGGATACAACGGCGATTTCTAGCAAAAATCTAGCGCGTCATTTTGCTTGGCTGCAAGCGCATGGCTATCACCCCATTAGTATGGATGATGTACTAAACGCAAAATCGGGCAAAAAGGCATTGCCAACAAAACCGATTTTGCTGACGTTTGATGATGGTTATCAAAGTTTTTATAGCCGCGTTTATCCTTTATTAAAATTATATAACTACCCAGCAGTGCTGGCCTTGGTGGGCAGCTGGCTGCAAGTAGAAAACGGCAAAATGGTGACGTATGGCGATGAGTTAATGCCGCGTGAGCACTTTTTAAGCAATGCCGAAATTAAAGAAATGGCCAGTTCTGATTTAGTGGAATTTGCCTCACATAGCTACGATTTGCATCATGGCGTTTTGGCGAATCCACAAGGTACTAAAACGCCTGCCGCGGTGACTTTGCAATATGATGCGGCCAGCCAAAGCTATGAATCACAAGCCGATTATAAAAAGCGCGTTGCGTTAGATTTGCAAACCAATAATCAATTAATCAAAAAACTGAGTGGAAAATCGCCACGCATAATGGTGTGGCCGTATGGCGCCAATAATGCGCAAGCGGTTGAAATTGCGCGCGAATTAGGCATGCCAATTACGCTGACTTTAAGCGAAGCCAACTTGCCCAATACCAGCGGATCCAAGGCCAGTGATTCTAACAACAACTTAAGTCAAATAGGGCGCTACCTTGTGGATAGCAATCCATCCGAGCTATTTTTAGCCGATTTATCCAAGTCATTAGATTCAGCAAAAATCATGGCACCCATCGAAAATCAACGCGTAATGCATATTGATTTGGATTATGTGTTTGATGAAGATGCCGCGCAAATGGCGCGCAATTTGGATATGTTGCTGGATAGGGTTAAATCGTTAGCGCCCAGCACCGTTTATTTGCAGGCATTTTCAGATAAAAATGGTGATGGCGTGGCTGAATCGGTTTATTTCCCCAGCCGTCATGTGGCCATGCGCGCCGATTTATTTAGCCGCGTGGCTTGGCAATTAATAACGCGTGCCGATGTGAGAGTCTATGCTTGGATGCCAGTGCTGGCGTTTGAGTTAAGCGATAAACAAAAGCAAGCCGCATTGCAAGTGGTATCTGCCAACCCAGCAGCCGATAAAAATGCCTATAAGCGTTTATCGCCATTTTCGGATGAAGCCAGACAAATCATTAAAGATATTTACAATGATTTAGGCGCACACGCGCAATTTTCGGGCGTTTTATTTCATGACGATGCCACGCTTTCTGAGTTTGAGGATGATAGCCAGTTTGCGCGCGCGGCTTATCAAAAAACATTCAATCAAGCGAATCTTTTAGCGATTCAATCGCAAGATGCTAATCGCTTACAGCAGCTAAAAAGCCGCCAGCTAACGCAATTAACACTAGAGCTCGCGCAAATACTAAAACGCTATCAGCCAGAGCTTAAAACGGCGCGCAACCTTTACGCGCCAGCTATGCTGAACCCGCAAAGTGAGCATTGGTTAGCACAAAATTATCAGGATTTTTTAAGCGCTTACGATTACACCGCGGTGATGGCAATGCCGTTATTGGAAAACGCTGAAGATCCGACTGCTTTTTTAAATGCATTGGTTACTACCGCAAAAGCCAGCAAAAATGGCTTGGCAAAAACCGTGTTTGAGCTACAAGCGCGCAACTGGAAAACCAAACAAGCACTGCCAGCAAGCCATTTGATTTTGCATATGCAAACCTTATTAAAAGCGGGTGCATGGCATGTTGGCTATTACCCAGACGATTTCTTAAACAATCAACCAGAAATAGAGGCCATTAGGCCCTATATCTCCTCGCGCATTTATCCCTATTTACTTGTGCCCAATTTGCCAAAGGCGAAATGATGATGCAACAGCGCGTAAATATCCGGAAAGAAACTTAATATGTGGTACCAAAAACTAACAGAGTGGTTATTGGGTTTTGCGTTTTATTACCCATTATTTATGGCGTATTTATGGATGGCGGGCGCGCTTTATTACTATTTTAGTAAAGAGCGCAAAGAGCCTTTGTACACGGAAGCGCCAGAGTTACCGGAGTATCCGGCTGTGTCTGTGTTAGTGCCTTGCTTTAATGAGGGCAGCAATGCCTATGAAACCATAGGTGCATTGCTCAAGCTTAATTATCCCAATTATGAAATTATTGCCATTAACGATGGCAGTAAAGATGACACCGCAGAAATTATTGACGATATTGCCAGCAAGCACCATAACGTTAAAGCCATTCAGCTAGCCAGTAATCAGGGTAAGGCAATGGCGCTAACCGTTGGCGCCATGATGTCATCAAACGAATACTTGGTTTGTATTGATGGCGATGCGGTTTTAGACCCCAATTGCATTACTTGGATGATGCGGCATTTTTTAGCTAGCCCCAGAGTAGGCGCGGTAACGGGCAATCCACGTATTCGCAATCGCTCAACTTTGCTTGGCCGCTTGCAAGTGGGTGAGTTTTCATCGGTCATTGGCTTAATCAAACGCGCGCAACGGGTGTATGGCCGCGTCTTTACGGTGTCTGGTGTGGTAGCGGCATTTCGCAAATCAGCCTTGCATCAAGTTGGCTATTGGAGCACCAATATGGTGACCGAAGACATCGACATTAGCTGGAAAATGCAAACTAACTACTTTGATGTGCGCTATGAACCCAACGCGCTGTGCTGGATTTTAATGCCAGAAACCCTAAAAGGCCTGTGGAAACAACGCCTACGCTGGGCGCAGGGCGGGGCAGAAGTATTGCTTAAATTTAAAAATATATTTATGCATATTAAAAAACGCCGCATGTGGCCTGTATATGCCGAGTTGGTGGTGAGTATTGCTTGGGCTTATGTCATGTGCGCGATTTTTGTGCTGTGGCTACTTGGTCACTTTATCAGTTTACCTGCTTATTTGTATATTAAAACACTGATTCCTGGCTGGAACGGCGTTATTTTAGCCATGACTTGCCTACTGCAATTTGCTGTAAGTTTGTTTATTGACGGCCGCTATGAAGAACGAATTCGCCGTTATTACTATTGGATGATTTGGTACCCCATGCTGTTTTGGGTAATTTCAGCCGCCACAACGGTTGCCGGTTTGCCAACGGCCTTGCTAAAAGATAGAAACAAACGTGCCACATGGGTAAGCCCCGATAGAGGCGTGCATCAAAACGCGCAGCAAAAAAGGACAACATCATGAAAAACCCTTTGATTATTGAAAAGCCTGAACTGCAATCCAATGTACATCGCTATGGCTGGGCTTTTGTAACATTTGTGTTTTGGACTATTTATGTGTATTTGTGGCTGCCGTTAATTACCCTAGTGGCTTGGTGGGTAGGCGCTTATTTGTTTAATATTCATATGGTAAAGCTGCAAGGCTATGAAGGTTTAGCGAGTAAATTGGTGCTGTATTCAATAATTATTGTATCGTTAAGCGCGCTATTGATTGGCTGGGCCAACATTGAGCGATTGCGTTTTAAAGGCGTAAAACGCCGCCAAGGCAGGCCAGAAGTGACCGTTAGCCAAGTAGCCCATCAATATAATTTGCCAGAAAATCACTTGGTTAATTTTAGGCAAAAAAAGTCTCTAGAAGTGCATTTTTCGAATGATGGCAATATTGCGAAAATTATTGAATATGTGGGTAAACACAATTAATAGATTAGCTTTTAACGATTAGATTTAAAAATAGAAAATCAGGATTTAACATGCATTTACTTGCATGAACCATTCAAAAATTGGTAAACTTCTGTTCAACTATTGAACAGTTAAAGTTTAGACAAAATGTTAACTGACGAATACCGTTATAAGATACTTAAAATATTAGCGACGAATCCAGAAATTAGCCAACGTGATTTGGCTAGAAAACTGGGTGTTAGCTTGGGTCGCGTTAATTTTTGTCTTAAAGCGCTAATCGAAAAAGGCTTACTTAAAGCCAGCAATTTCCGCAATAATCAGAATAAAATGGCCTATATGTATTTATTAACGCCACAAGGCTTAGAAGAAAAAACCGTGATTACGGCACGGTTTTTAAAATTAAAACTGCAAGAGCATGCTAAATTACAAGCTGAAATAGAAGAGCTGCGTAACGATGCTAATCAATCCCTGAATAACTCATTCCATCAAACGGAGTTGCATTCCTAATGAGTGATCATTTTAATCGATATGCCATTATTTTATGTGGTGGTTCTGGCACTCGCTTATGGCCGTTATCGCGCACATTAAGGCCAAAGCAACTATTGGCGCTTAATGGCGAACAAACATTATTACAGCAAACCACACAGCGTTTACTGGCACATGTTGCGGCCAAAAATCTGTTCACCGTTACGCATGAAGACCATAAATTTGAAGTAAAAGGCCAATTAGCCGAAGTGGCGCTTGAAGCCGTTAATAACGTGTTGGCAGAACCTTGCGCCAGAAACACTTTGCCCGCCATTGCGTGGGCGGTTAACCAAATTAATCAGCAAGACCCAAATGCCATGATTGGCGTATTTGCGTCAGACCATGCCATAGATAAAGTAGATGCGTTTTTACAAGCTTGGCAAACCGCCGAATTAGCGGCAGATGACGATTACTTGGTGCTGTTGGGCATTAAACCGCATGAGCCTGCAACAGGCTATGGTTATATTAAACCAAGCCAACAATTAGCTTACCAAGGCGCGCTGCCAGTACTACAAGTAGAGCAGTTTGTAGAAAAGCCAAATGTTGAAAAAGCGCAGCAATTTGTGGCGGATGGCTATTTTTGGAATAGCGGCATGTTTGTATTTAAAGCACAGGCTTTTATGAATATGTTGCAACAATATCAGCCACAAATGGCGCAACAAATGGTAGCGATGAATGCCGAAAATTTTGCTGAAACCTATGCTAATTTTGATAACGTTTCAATGGATTATGGCCTAGCTGAGCTAGCCGAAAAAGTGGCGGTAGTGCCGGTAGACATGGCTTGGAGCGATTTAGGCAGTTGGGATTCGATTTACCAGCGCCATGAAAAAGATGCGCAAAACAATGTGACGCATGGCCAAGTGTTATCGCATGACACCAGCAATAGCTTGTTGTGGGCAGAAACCGGTTTATTAGCCACCTTGGGTTTAGATAATGTGGTGGTGATTCAAACGGCAGACGCGACCTTGATTTGCGATAAAAACCGTAGCGAAGAAATTAAAACTCTTGTGGCGCAAGTTAAAATTCATAATCCAACGCTAACAGAAATTCATCAAACCGTGTTTCGCCCTTGGGGCAGTTACAGCGTATTAGAAGAAGGTGTCAACTTTAAAATCAAGCGCATCGTTGTTAACCCAGGCCAAAAACTTTCCATGCAAATGCACAAGCACAGAGCAGAGCATTGGGTAGTGGTATCTGGCGTGGCCACTATTACCAATAATGAAATTGAATTCACATTAAACGAAAACCAATCGACTTATATTTCTAAAACCCATAGACATCGCCTAGAGAACAAAGGTAACGTGCCGCTGGCCATTATTGAAGTGCAATGTGGCGAATATGTGGGCGAAGACGATATTGTGCGTTTTGACGACGCCTATGGCCGCAAGGTTTAGATACTTAGTCCGTTTAATTTATAACCAACTGAATGAATATATTTAATGCAATCACAAAACACACTTTTTAGTTTAATTAGCAGGCTTTGGCAACATATCGCTTTAAGACGCCGCAAGCAATTTGGTGTTCTACTGATAATGATGATTATTGCCTCATTTACAGAGGTATTTAGTATTGGGGCTATTCTGCCTTTCTTAGGCGTATTAACAGCCCCACAAAAAGTGTTTGATCATGCGTTAGCTCAGCCTTTTATTCAATTTTTGGGTCTTACATCACCAAATCAGCTGTTATTACCACTCACAATTATGTTCTGCAGCGCCGTATTAATCGCTGGTTGCATGAGGGTTTTATTAATTTGGGTAACAATGCGATTGTCTTTTGGAGCGGGCTCTGATATTAGCCTTGATATTTATCGACGTACGCTTTATCAGCCATACGCGGTACATTCATCACGTAACAGCAGTGAAGTTATTTCTGGTATCACCGCTAAAGCCAATTCTGTGATTTTTGGTATGTTGATTCCAATTTTAACCATTATCAGCTCATTTTTCATGCTAACTGCCATATTGGCCGCCATCATTTATGTCAATCCACTCATTGCTTTTATTGCTTTTGGTGGCTTTGGTTTGCTTTACTTAGTCATCATTAAATTTACCCGTAAGCGACTTATCACTAGTGGTGAATGTATAGCGCGTGAAGGTGATAATGTGCACAAATCGCTGCAAGAGGGCTTGTCTGGTATTCGTGACGTGTTGATAGATGGCAGTCAAGCTATTTATTGTCAGATCTATCGCAATTCAGATTTTCCAATGCGTCGAGCCTTGGGTGATCAGTCTTTTATCACCACCGCACCACGTTACCTAATGGAATCTCTTGGCATGTTGCTCATTGCGATTATGGCCTACATATTAGCTTTCCAACCTGATGGTGTATCCAAAGCGATTCCGATTTTAGGTGCTTTAGCGCTTGGCGCGCAGCGCTTACTGCCTGTTTTACAACAAACCTACTCCAGCGTTTCTAGTATCGTAGGCAGCCAAGCCTCTTTACGCGATACATTAGAATTGCTCGATCAACCATTGCCTAGCTACGTGAATCAACCAACACCTAAACCATTGCCTTTTGAAAATACAATTAACTTAAATCAGATCACATTTCAATACAGCAATGAGTCAGCATTGGTACTTAACAAATTAAATGTCAGTATTCAAAAAGGTAGCAGGGTAGGTATCATTGGCTCTACAGGTGGTGGTAAAAGCACCATGCTGGATATTGTAATGGGTTTGCTTGATCCTACTGATGGAACGTTAGAGATTGATGGAAAAGTTGTAGATGAAACCAATAAACGCGCTTGGCAATCGCATATTGCCCATGTTCCGCAAGCAATTTTCTTGGCTGATAGCAGTATCGCCGAAAATATTGCGTTCGGCGTGCCCAAAGCAAAAATTGATCACGCGCGTGTAAAGCTAGCCGCCCAACAAGCGCAAATTGCCGATGCAATAGAAACTTGGCCATTACAATACAACACTTTTGTAGGTGAGCGTGGCGTTCGATTATCCGGTGGTCAACGCCAAAGAATCGGCATTGCCCGCGCATTATACAAACAAGCTGATGTGATTATTTTTGACGAAGCAACCAGCGCACTAGACACCGAAACAGAGCTGGCAGTAATGCAAGCAATTGATAGCTTAAGCGACAATCTAACCATTATCATTATCGCGCATCGATTAACCACACTCAAAAACTGTTCACAGATTATCGAGTTAGCAGCTGGATCCGTAAAACAAGTTGGGTCTTATGAACAAGTGGTTGATAAATTAAAGTAGATTTAATTGAGCTTGATTATCAGTATCAAGCAGCTATAAATTAAACAATTAATCACCAACTACTCTTCTAACTTCTAAATTATTTATTAAATTGTCTTTACGTATTAATACTCTTTGGAATTTAGCGGGTAGTGGTTTGCCACTAATTGCAGCAATTGCACTTATTCCATACCTGCTTAATTTAATGGGCAACGAATCATTTGGCATACTAACGCTTATTTGGGCATTAGTTGGTTACTTAAGTCTGTTCGATTTAGGTATAGGCAGATCATTAACTTATCAAATAAGTAAATCTAAAAACAGCGCAGATCCTTCTGAAATAGCCGCTACGCTTATGGCGGGCTTAATACTTACTTTGTTAACTGGCACACTGGGGGCGATTTCCTTATGGTACTTTTCGCCTTTGTTTGTAAAATGGTTAAACGTAAGCGTCGAATTTCAGAATGATGCAGTTAATGCATTTAAGCTATGCGCCATAGCAATCATTCCGACGGTTATTACGAGTGGTTTTAGAGGGGCATTGGAGGGATTCGAACGGTTTGCTGCATCTAATCTAAGTAAAATGATTGTCGGTTTTAGTATGTTCGTTTTGCCTGCTATTGCTATTAAAATACATGGAACGTCTTTAAGTATTATTGCCTTGTATTTATGTTTGATGAGAGTAGCTATTGCATTCTTATTGGTGTGGCAAATCCTACCTTATTTAAAAAACAGTCAATCTAAATTTACTAAGCGTCATTTTACACAATTATTTGACTATGGTTTTTGGCTAACTATTTCGGGTATTGTAGGTCCGCTAATGGTCTATGGTGACCGTTTTTTTGTAAGTGTTTTAGTAGGAGCAGCATTGTTGCCTTATTATGCGATTCCTCAAGAAGGTTTGTTTAGGATGTTAATTATCCCTTCTGCTATTTGCAGTGCGTTATTACCCAAACTTACTGCACTTAAAGGCAATGATTTTGTCGTGTATTATGATAAAAACGCTAAAAGATTAATTAAATTAATGTTGCTGTTATGCCTTTTGGCATCCGTTTTAACTTACCCTGTACTTTATTTTTGGCTATCACCAACATTTGCGGATAAATCAATTGCAATTGTATTTATTCTGATTATTGGTGTTTTTGTTAACGGTATATCAATGTTTCCTTATACTTTTCTGCATGCAAAAGCTAAAACAAAATTAACTGCAATTTTTCATATTATTGAACTATGCATTTATGTGCCACTGATTTGGATATTTACGCATGAACTTGGTTTAATAGGTGCTGCTCTTGCTTGGCTTGTGCGAGTTACCCTTGATTACATTCTTCTACAAATTACCGTAAATAAATTTATTAAAAAAAGCTATACGCACTAAACATTAAAATTCGACAATTTAAAGAGGGTTGCCCAGCTAATTAATCAAAAGTGGTTAATAATTGAAATTTTTCGGATAAAGTTATAAACAATTAGTTTTTTTAATCGGATAGTTCAAAATTATGTTCAAGTGCAAATGTTTTATCAGTTGTTAAACATTTTTATCTAAACATCTATTTATTTTTCTAAATTTTTAAGTATGTTTTTGTTGCTTTTAAAGCAATATATAGCGATTCCTTTCGGTTTGGCGCAATTTGTGAGTGCTACTAAAGTTAAGCGGCTTGATATCGGTTGTATTAGCGATGCTACTTTGAAAATTCCACAACAACTAGGTTGGGATGTACTAGGTATTGAAATTGATAAGTTAGCTGTTGATGTCTCACTAAGGTTGAAGGAATTAAAAATGCATTATTTGGTCCGGTTACGAACGAATAGAACAGGCGAAGATGCGTAAAAAAAATGCGAATTTCGATACTTATTTCGCGCATTTAAGCGAAATAAGTTTTGTAGGAAGATTATATAAGCGCTGCTTTATAGCGCCATTGCTTTATTTAAATGCCAGAAGATTTGGCCAAGTTATTGTTGAAGTAGGTTCTGGCGTTGGTAGCGGCTTGCTTGGTGCCTTTCCCCGCAATGTAACTGGACTAGAAATCAATCATCATGCCGTAAAATATTGCCAAGATAGAGGTTTGTCGGTTGAGTTGATTGAAGCCAGTCAGCCATACCCTAAGGAAAGCGGTTCTGTGGATGTTTGCGTGTTTGATAATGTGCTTGAACACATTAGTGATGCCGATTTTAGCTTGAAAGAATGTTCAAGAATTACGCAAAAAAGTGGCGGTTTAATTATCGCAGTGCCGGGTGTAAAAGGATTTGCATATGATGACGACCATAAAGTGTTTTATGATGAATCAAAACTGCAAAAGCTGCATCCTGAATGGTCAATGCTATATTGCTTCTCAACGCCATTTCTCTTCAAAAGTAACTGGCTATCTAAGCATATTAGGCAGTACTGTTTGGTTGCCATTTATAAAAAAAATTAGAGTATGTTAGATTTTTTTAGAATTAGAATCTTGTAGATATGCATGACATTTGTACAGAATTGTCTGTAGTGAGCCATCAGCAACAGCACTTAGTGAAAGATTTGCTTGATGATTTAAAAACGTATTCTTGTCAAAATATTAGAGTAATTTTGACTATTAACTTGCCTGAGGTTTTAACTTTTAAGCCGAGTGATTACCCTTTCCCCGTAAGCATTATTTATAACCTTAAACCCATGGGCTTTGGTGCCAATCATAATCAAGCATTTCAGCAGTGCGATACACCTTATTTTTGTGTTATCAATCCGGATATCAGGCTGTTATCAAACCCGTTTAATGTATTAATGACAGAGTTGAATCAATATTCAGGCGCCGTTATTGCGCCGCTTGTATTAAACCCTGAAATGCAGATTGAAGATAGTGTTCGTAAGTTCCCTACACCATTTACTGTATTAAAAAAAATTCTTTCCAGAAAGATAGCTACAGATTATGTGGTAAATGGAATAATTGTTAACCCTGATTGGGTCGCGGGCATGTTTATGTTGTTTAAATCTGAAAAATATCAGTTAATAGGGGGGTTTGATGAGCGTTATTTTCTATATTATGAAGATGCTGATATCTGTAAAACCCTGCACAGAGTAGGTGAAAATATCGTATTTTCACCTAACGCTTCTGTCATTCATGTTGCAAGGCGCAGTAGCCACAAAAATTTGCGTTATTTATATTTGCACATTAAAAGTATGTTGCGTTTTTTTTTGAAGCATCGCTATTAATGTTTAAATCTAATTAAATATATGTTGAATATAGCGATAACAGGCGCCAACGGCTTAGTGGGCAGGTCATTGTGCCGTGAGTTGGTTTTAAGGCGGTTTAACGTTACCGCTTTTATTAGAGGCTCACATAAATCACTAGAAAATGTTCAATATCATACGTTTACTGACATTGAGAATGGCGTTAATTGGAACGCAACTCTGGACAAAATTGATGTAATTGTTCATCTGGCTGCGCGCGTACATGTTATGCATGATGATGCAGAAGATCCGTTACAGGCATTTTTAAAGGTTAATTTGCATGGTACTGTTAACTTAGCTCAGGTGGCTGCCAAAGCTGGTGTAAAACGTTTTGTGTTTGTAAGTTCTATTAAAGTAAATGGTGAATTTACAGAAAATCAGCCGTTTTCTGAGAATGATGTACCTCAGCCACAAGATGCGTATGCCGTCTCTAAATGGGAGGCTGAAAAAGCGTTGCGAAAAATAGAGAAAGAAACGGGCATGGAGGTGGTGATTGTGCGTCCACCTTTGGTATATGGCGCAGGAGTTAAGGCTAATTTCGCCTCATTATTAAAAGTAGTGAATAAAAAAATACCTCTGCCGCTAGCAAGCGTTAACGCTAAGCGCAGCTTAATCTATGTGGGTAATTTGGTGGATGCAATTATTGTTTGCGCATCAAACCCAAATGCGGCTGGGCAGACTTATTTAGTGAGTGACGGAGATGCGGTAAGCATGCCGCAATTAATCAAAAAAATGGCGCTTGCCTTACACAAACCGAGTTATGTTTTGCCTTTTCCCGTTTCAATTATGCGTTTGTTGGCAAAAGCTGTTGGCAAAACTTCAAGTGTAGATAGATTAACCCAATCGTTAGTGATTGATAGCTCAAAAATACGCCAAGAGTTAGATTGGAAGCCGCCTTTCACCATGGATCAAGGATTAAAAGAAACGGCAGAATGGTATTTGAAATCATTAGAAAACCCACGCTCATAGTATGCAGTATTTATTAATTTCTTTTTTTGTAAGCCTTATTGCGCTGTTATTAATACTAAATACGCGCATTGCTAATGTTGCCTTAGATACACCTAATCAGCGCTCTTTACATACCAAGCTAACACCGCGCACGGGTGGTTTGGCGATTATGGCAGGCGTGTTGGTTTCATGGCTATTTATGCCTATAAATTTCTATTGGATATTGTTCCCGCTAAGTTTAATGCTAATTTCGCTGATAGATGATATTTATCATTTGCCTGTTAAATGGCGATTAATTATGCAGTTAACGGCAAGTGCTGCATTTATTTTAGTGATGCTGCCGCCGCAAGCTTGGTGGTTGGTCACTTTAATGACCTTGCTGATTACTTGGATGACCAATTTATACAACTTTATGGATGGCTCAGACGGCTTGGCTGGCGGTATGGGTTTGTTTGGATTTGCTGCTTACGCCATTGCGGCTTATGTGATGGGCGATATGCCTTTGGCCTTGATGAATGCGGCCGTATCTAGCGCTTGTTTGGCGTTTTTATTCTTTAATTTTAATCCTGCTAAAATATTTATGGGCGATTCTGGCTCAATTCCGCTTGGTTTTTTAGCGGGATCAATCGGTGCCTATGGCTATTTTAATGGCTTATGGCCAGTATGGTTTCCCATATTGGTATTTTCGCCGTTTATTATAGATGCGACAGTGACACTGCTTAAGCGTCAACTGGCTGGCGAAAAAGTCTGGCAAGCGCATCGCAGTCATTATTATCAGCATTTGGTACAACTGGGCTGGGGGCATCGCAACACGGCACTGGCAGAATATATGTTAATGATTGGCGTGTCGGCAAGCGCTATTTTGCTGCTGAATAAACCCGATTTTTTTACTTTTTGCACATTGGTTTTCTGGGCGATGGCTTATTTGTTGATGATGCGATGGATAGATAAACGCTGGATTCAGGCTACTCAATAAGCTTGTGCCTGTAAAGTGAATAAATAGGTAAAATAGTCTTTTACGCAATTTAAAATAAAACGAAAAATAAAATGAATCAAAAATATGCTTAAAAAACACCTTAACTTGCAAATTGTCTTCGCATTTACCCACGATTTATGTGCGGCTGTGTTTGCTTGGGTGTTGGCTTATTTGCTTAGGTTTAATTTTGATATCCCAGCACAATTTATGCCGTCATTAATGCAGGTGATGTTGTGGGCTGTGCCATTGCAAATATTTTGTTTTCTACAGTTTGGCTTGTATAAAGGCGTCTGGCGCTTTGCTAGTCTTCCCGATTTGCAGCGTGTTTTAAAAGCCATATTTGTGGCCTCTTTAATTGTGGTGGCCGTTTTATTTATGTTAAAACCACAAAATTTTGTACCCAGATCGGTATTGATTTTAAATCCATTACTGTTGGTTTTAATAGTAGGCGGTAGCCGGCTTTTATATCGCGCTTGGAAAGACCATAAACTTTATGGCAACACTTATAAACGTGGTCAGCCAGTATTATTGTTAGGGGCGGGTGATGCCGCTATTGCCTTAGTAAAAGATTTAGCTAAAAGTAGTGAATGGCGCGTGATTGGTATGCTTGACGACAGTATAACTATGCACGGGCGCCAGTTACACGGCGTTAAAGTGTTGGGTGGTTTACACCAGCTTGCTGAGTATTCTAGCCAATTGAACGTGCAACATGCGATTGTTGCCATGCCATCGGCTACGCATCAAATAAGAAAACGCGCGGTTGAGCTGGCTAATGAGGCTGGTCTTGCGGTATTAACAGTGCCAGCATTTGATGATTTGATCAGCGGAAAAGTCAATATTTCGCAAATTCGCAAAGTCGATGTGGAAGACTTATTAGGGCGCGATGCGGTTAAATTGGATAATTCAGGCTTGCAGCAGCTTATTGAACACAACGCGGTAATGGTGAGCGGGGCGGGGGGGTCAATTGGCTCTGAGCTTTGTCGGCAAATTTTGAAATATAAACCAAGTACTTTGGTGTGTTTCGATATTTCGGAATACGCGCTTTATAATTTAGAGCAAGAATTTAGCCGCCAAAAAACCGCAGTAAACCTGATTTATGTCACGGGCGATGTTAAAAATAGTCATCGCGTCAATGGGTTGCTTGACCAATACAAGCCTTCTGTTGTGTTTCATGCAGCAGCTTATAAGCATGTACCCCTGATGGAAAATGGTAATGTGTGGGAGGCTTTGTCTAATAATGCTTTGGGCACGCACACTTTTGCACAGGCGTGTAAAGCAAATCATGTTAAGAAATTTGTGTTGATTTCTACCGATAAAGCGGTGAATCCAACCAATGTAATGGGCGCCAGCAAGCGTTTGGCTGAAATGGTTTGCCAGGGCTTACAAGAATCTGATCCTAAGGATGACAGCAGCACGCGCTTTGTTATCGTTCGTTTTGGCAACGTGTTAGGCAGCAGTGGTAGCGTCATCCCTAAATTCAGAGAGCAAATCGCCCAAGGCGGGCCAATAACCATTACGCACCCTGAAATCACGCGTTATTTTATGTCGATTCCTGAAGCGGCGCAGTTGGTGATGCAGGCCGGTTTGATGAGCAACGGCGGTGAAATTTTTGTGTTAGATATGGGTGAGCCAGTGAAAATTGCTAATCTAGCTGGCGATATGATTCGCTTATCTGGTCTACAATTAGAAGACATTAAAATTGAATATGTTGGCCTGCGCCCTGGCGAAAAGCTGTATGAAGAGCTATTGGCCGATGATGAACAAACGATTCCTACTCCACACGAAAAGCTGCGCATCGCTTTAGCGCGACCAGTAGACCAAGTGTGGGTTAAAAAATTGTTAAATTGGATTAATTCAGCCCAAGGGGCTAATGAAGTAAGCATCAAAAATGAGCTAAAATCCTGGGTAGAGGAATACAGTCCGCAACAAGCAAGTGTGAGTCTGCATTCTGAAATAACCCATAAGCAAAACACCTTGCATTAAATTTGCATAAAATAAAGAGAAAAAAATGAACTTGATACATAAAGCGGTTTTTCCTGTTGCTGGTTTGGGTACGCGTTTTTTACCAGCAACCAAAGCTAGCCCTAAAGAAATGTTGCCAATCGTGGATAAACCATTGATTCAATATGCGGCTGAAGAAGCAATTGCCGCCGGTGCGACTGAGCTTATTTTTATTACAGGGCGTAATAAACGTTCTATTGAAGATCATTTTGATAATGCTAGCGAGCTAGAAGCATCATTAGAAGCTAGCGGAAAAACAGAATTGCTAGAAACGTTAAAAGCCATTTTACCTTCACACGTTTCATGCATTTTTATCCGTCAGCCTAAAGCGCTGGGTTTAGGCCATGCGGTGTTGTGCGCTAAGCCTGTGGTTGGCGACTCGCCTTTTAGCGTGATTTTAGCCGATGACTTGATTGATGCGACACCTGGTGCCACCGCACAAATGGCAGCCGTTTATGCGGACAAGCGCTGCTCAATTTTAGGGGTTGAAGATGTGTTGCCCTCAGAAACCGCTAGCTACGGCATTGTGGATGCGTTTAATGTGGCTGAAAATTTGTTACAACTAAAAAGCATTGTTGAAAAACCAAAACCAGCAGACGCGCCATCTAATTTGGCAGTGGTCGGTCGATATATCTTAACGCCTAAAATTTTTGATTGTTTAGAAAAGGTAAAGCCAGGCAAGGGCGGCGAAATTCAACTCACCGATGGTATATCAGATCTGATGCAGTTAGAGCCGATTTATGCGTATCGCTTTGAAGGCAAACGTTATGATTGCGGTAGCAAGCTTGGTTTTATGAAGGCCAACATTGAGTTAGCGCTAAAGCATCCAGAAATTGCAAAAGACTTTTTGGCTTATTTAAAAACAGTGCAACTGTAAAAACAGGCAATGCAGCACATTAACCCACAAGACTATTTAGATAAAGCGCAGTTAATTCATCATCAGCAAGCGGTGAGCCATGCTATTTCGGGCATAGCGCATCAGTTAAACGTTGATTATGCGCATGAGCAACCCATTGTGTTATGCGTGATGGGTGGCGGCGTATTTTTTACAGGCCAATTATTACCACAATTAAATTTCCCACTTGAATTTGATTACATTCATGCCACGCGTTACCACGGCATTAGTGGTAATAAAGTAGAGTGGTTGGTTAAACCCAAAAACTCAATCAATAATCGTAATGTATTGATAGTAGACGATATTTTAGATGCAGGCATCACCTTAAAAGCCATTGTGGATGAGTGCAAACAACTTGGTGCAAAAAATATTAAAGTGGCTGTTCTAGTTGAAAAACAATTGGATACCGATAAACCAATTCATGCCGATTATGTGGGTTTGAAGGTGCCAAACCAATATGTATTTGGCTGCGGTATGGATGTTTATGGCTGGTGGCGCAACCTGCCGGCTATTTACGCGTTGCAGTCTTAAGCTTGTCAACCAAATGCACTGAAAATGTATTTTGGTTATATAGTAGCAGTTATTAAATATCGTTAATTACAAAAATGCTGTTTGATTTGTTGTACAGTGTCGAACCAATGACAGCAGTGATGATGTTTAATCATCAAACGAGAAGTTGGTAAGTTTTATATCTCGTAACTTATTGATTTGTATAAAAATAAAATTGAAACGAAAGTGGTATTAAAAATGCAACTGTATCCTCATCTAATCGATATGAATCGTGAGAGGAATGCAGTGATGAACAACAATACGACAAATCAAAACTGGGAACAAGTTTTTAAAGTGATTCAAAAATCATTTTCAGTTCAAAAGCACGTGGATTTTTTTAACTGGTTACAAGGCAGCGTTAATGAAGTGCTTCCGCACGACATTTTAGTGGCTGCATGGGGCGATTTTGCCACAGGTGATCTTAATTTTGATGTGTCATCGAATATCGACGATATTCGCACACAAAAACTTATTGATGCGCCAGGCGTATTTGCCTACTTAATGTCAAATCTACACCAGCGCTGGTTGGATAATGGCGAAAGATGGTTCCGCATTAACTTTTTTGACGCGGCGGGTATTAATGCACAGTCGCCCACACCATTTACACGTAAATTAGTGGGTATGAACTCACTTTTAGTTTACGGTGTGCGCGATACGCGCGGCAAAAATGATTGTATTTATGTGTTTTTTGACAAAGCGCGCGAATTTCAAGTGCGGCATTCTGTGTTGGGATTATTGATGCCGCATGTTGATTCAGCGCTACGCCGTGTTGAATACATGGAAACACCAGCAGTAGAAGAAGAGTTGATTGAAGAGCTCAACATGGGTGGTTTAAGTGAGCGTGAGCATGAGATTTTACATTGGGTTAAAACGGGTAAAACTAACTTTGAAATTGGTATGATTTTAACCATTAGCCCAAATACTGTAAAAAATCACTTGAAACGTATTTTCCAAAAATTAGATGTGTCATGCAGAGCGCAAGCTGTTGCTAAGTACGCACCGCAAAGACTGACATAGATTGTAGTATTGCTTAATGGTAATTAGATCAAAATCACGGTCTGTGCTACAGCGCAGACGTAGCCTTATTAATGTATTACAACCCCTGCTGGATGGCATTGCTATTCTAAGTGTTGCTTGGTTTTTTATTGAATACAATATTGGTTATTTAACGCAAGACTACGTTATTCTATTGCTTGTGTTACTCGGTCTGGTTTCGGTCATGTATGACCGTTTTGCCATTTACCGCACCAGCTCCAGCTTTGCGGCAAAGTTGTTTAGTTTATTTAATGCGTGGTCTGTCAGCTTTTTAGCACTATTCGTCCTCGGCTTTTTAACAAAACAAAGCCATGCTTATTCTCGTGTCTTTATCACAGAGCTATTTTTGGTAGGCTTTGTGGTGCAAAGTTGCATCCATTACGCTGTTAGAACCATCAATCGGCGTATCAACAAACATTCTCAAGTGACCGATAACGTGATTATTGTTGGTCAGGGTCAATTGGCCAATTATTTAGAGCATAAAATATCTTCTAACCCTTGGTTAAATGAGAAGGTTATAGGTAATGTGTCCATTGAAGAAGAAGCAGGCGAGCAACGCAAAGAGCAGGTGTCTGAATTAAATAATTACCCTAAAAGCCGCACCATTCATTTGGGTAAAGTAGACGAATTACCCGATTTAATTGACGAGCATGAAATTAATACGATTTATATCGTCACGCCCTTAGAGTCATCTCGCGTATTAGAAGAGCTTTATTTTGTCTTGCTAGACAAGCACGTTTCTATTCATTGGATTCCCGATATTTTCTCTCTCAGGCTGATTAATCACAGTGTGAAAGAGATTGCAGGTATACCGGTATTAACGCTATCTGAAACGCCGTTAACGGGCATGAGTAAACTGGCTAAATCTATTGAAGACAAAGTATTGTCTTTTATCATTTTAATCCTAATCATCCCAGTGCTAATAGCCGTTGCAATTGCCGTTAAGCTTGATAGCCCTGGCCCTGTTTTCTTCAGACAAAATAGAACAGGATGGAACGGCAAAGCGTTTAGTATTTGGAAATTCCGTAGCATGCGCATCAATCAGCAAGTATCTGATAACCAACCGCTTAAGCAAGCGGAAAAGAATGATCCGCGTATTACCAAAGTTGGCGCATTTATTCGCAAAACAAGTTTAGATGAGTTGCCACAAATCTTTAATGTGCTTAAAGGCGATATGTCATTAGTTGGCCCAAGGCCACATGCGGTGCAGCACGATGAAGTTTACTCACAGCGCATTGGTGATTATTATGCGCGCCATAATATTAAGCCAGGTATTACCGGCTTAGCGCAGGTGCGCGGCTATAGAGGCGAGACAAAAGAATTAGATCAAATGACAAAACGTATCGAATCCGATATTGAATACATTAACAATTGGTCAGTGTGGTTAGATTTATCCATATTAGTGCGAACCGCAACCGCTTTTACTGGAAAAGACGCCTATTAAGTAATTGATGTGTTGTAGCGTTAAGTAACACCCAGTCGGGCTATTGAGAAATTGCGGCAAAATTATAAAATCTGTTTGTAAATTTGATTTAGATTTAGACTGTATTTTTTTGTATTAAATGATAGATTTAGCAAAAATATGATATAAATCACTTTAATCTTCTTCTTTTTATAATGAAAAGGGCGATAAGCCCTTTTTTTTATATTATTGTTTGGCTTAATATTACAGTTCTACTGGGAGCGACAAAATGAATATCAACTTTAATACCAATTTCTTTTACTCTGTTTTTTTAGCTAGTTTTCTCATTTCAGGCAATGCAGTCAGTGCTGAGTCGAATGAAATGTACAAATTAAGTGAAGGTGATGTGTTAGAAGTTTCAGTTTGGGGCGAAGAGAGTCTCAAAAAAGAAATCAGAGTATTGCCAGACGGCAGCATTACGTTCCCTTTAGCCGGTCGTGTAGAGGTGGGCGGTACAACAACACCAGAAGCTGAAAAACGTATTACCGAAAAATTAAAAACCTTTTTACCCGATCCGCAAGTAACGGTTGTTATTACCAATACAAATGGCAATCTTGTTTACGTGATTGGTAAAGTTTTAAAATCAGGCCCAATTTTGCTGACTAGCCCTTTAACCGTTTTACAGGCGCTTAGCCAAGCAGGCGGATTAGATAAGTTTGCGGAAACGGATGAGCTAAAAGTGTTGCGTAGCTCCAAAAATGGCTCTAGCGTTATCTCAGTTAATTATGATGATTTAATTCAAGGTAAAGCGCTGGAAACCAATGTGCTATTAAAAACTGGCGATACCATTTTAGTACCGTAATTTTAGTGCCGTAATTTTTAAACGACATATAAAAATTTACCTAAAAATATCTCACTGTTAAGACTATAAATTTGATGCAAAAAGTAAACATCCAAGTATTGCTAGCAAGTACGCTGCTGTTTTCTATACCAGCGCAAGCGTTGGTTATATTGCAGCAAGCGTCTGTGCCTATGAATGTTGATTACGATACGAATTTAAATCTATCGCAACAAAAACAAGGCGTGTGGCGTTACACCACAATTCCTAAGTATTCTGTTGCGGCAGTGGATGATAAAAATAAATTTTTTAGTGATTTATCCTTAACTTTGCAACGATCTTCGAATAAGAACTTGAGTGCTGATCGCGAAGATCCAAGTTTAAATGTTGGATGGCAGCGTGAGCTTGAAAGAGGTGCTTTTTCAATCACAGCTGGTTACGATAAAAGAAGCTCGCGATTTGCACAATTTAATACCAATGCGCTGTTAGATGTTGATGGTACTGCTGTCAGTAAAACCTTAGCCGCTACCTTTAGTCACTCATTAACCGAGCGACTACGCTTTTCACTTGGCGCAAATTACTCAAAAACGTTATATACCGACTCAAGCTTTATTGATTCAACCTCTAAAACAATTAACAGCACAGTGACTTATGATTTAAATGAAAAAATGAGTCCATTTATGCAACTGAGTTTTACTGATTTTAAGCCGGTTGGTAATTTATCTCAGCCAAGTACCTCTAAGAATTTTTCAGTTGGTAGCACTATATTACTGGCACCGCGCTGGACATTTTCACCTAGCGTGGGTGTAAACAGCACATCAACATCAGGCAGTAATAATAACGGCAATTTTAATGGTGGTGGTTTTGGCGGAAATGGTTCAAATGCTGGTTCTGGCTGGATTGCCAATACTAGCTTAAATTACCTTTCTGAAAAAAGCAGTTTAGTGGCAACACTATCGCGCTCTGTGACACCTGGTGGATTGGGTAGTCTGCAAAAAACCGATAGTTTTGGCTTGGGATACACGCGCGATCTTTCTGCAGTGAGCAGAGCGGGTGTCGATTTCAATCTTAGTAAAAGTCAATCCAATTTTGATTCAGAAACGGTTCAATTGACCGGTTTTTATGCGCACGAGTTAGCGCGAGATTGGCAGATGCGCTTGATTGCTGGGCATAGAAGTCAAAAACAAAACACTATTTCGGCTAACAATAATAATATTGGCATCTCCATTGTTTACAATATTCCACAGTTTTAATACTTAAGAAATAATTTTTCAAATATGGCAACTGAATACGAATTAACCTTTAGTGACTACCTGTCGATTTTAAAGCGCAGGTGGTTGCAGATGCTGGCAGTCTTTATTGTCGTTTTAGCTGCAGCAATAGCCGCAGCAATTTTTTTGCCGCCGACCTATCAATCTACCGGTACGATTTTAATTGAATCGCAACAGATTCCTGATGATGTTGTCAAAGCTACTGTGACCAGTTATGCCGATGAGCGTATTGAAGTGATTAAGCAGCGTGTAATGACGCGAGACAACTTGTATCGCATTATTCAGAAATATAATTTATACCCAAAAAAAATCGATTCAGAAACCACATCTACGCTAATCGACGATATGCGTGCCAGTATATTCGTCACTATTTTAAATGCCGATGTTAAAGGTGGCGGCAAAGCAGCTTTCGCCTTTAGAGTGGGCTTTGAATATGAACGGCCTGAGATTGCTCACAAAGTAGCCAATGAAATAGTGACTTTATTTTTGGATGAAAACGTCAAAGCAAGAACTGAGCGTGCGACTGAAACGACCGAGTTTTTAACGCAAGAATTGGAAACGCTGAGAAAAGATCTTGAGTTGGTTGAGAATAAAGTCGCCACTTTCAAGCAAGAGCATTCGAATTCATTGCCAGAGCACATGGAAATGCACATGAGCTTATTGCAGCGTTCGGAATCTGATATTAAAGAAGTGGATAGAGACTATAAATCGACTCAAGAAGAATTACGCTATCTTGATGTGGAGTTGGCTTCATCAAAAGCGAATGTTAAAACAGATATTAATGGCGTTGCTGTTAGTCCAATTTCAGAATTAGAAAAAGCCAAAGCCGAACTGGATCGTTCGTTGATTTTGTATAAAGAAACTCACCCAACTATTCGCGCTTTAAAACGAAAAATTGAGACTTTAGAAAAATCAGTAGAAGTCAAACCAGATGCCAAGCCAGCAAGAGCTGATCTAGCAACTGAATTAGTGATTGCCAAAGTGCAAGCGCAAATCGAAGCGGCAAAGGTGAGATTAAGCTCTTTAGCACAACAAAGAAAATCGTTGGAATCTAAAGTAGATCAGTTGCAAAGCCAAGTAACACAAAGTCCTCAGGTTGAGCGCGGACTGTTTACCTTGATGCGCGATTACGAGAATGCTAAATCAAAATATGAGGAAGTAAAATCGAAGCAAATTAATGCAAAAATTGCAGAGAATTTAGAGCAAGAAAACAAAGCAGAACGCTTTTCGATGTTAGAGCCGCCGTTTTTCCCTGATAAACCGACTAAACCTAACCGTAAAAAAATTATTGCACTTGGATTTATGGGTGGTATAGGTGTTGCTCTTGCCTTGGCATTGTTGTTGGAGTCGTTAGATAGAAGAGTAAGAGGTGTAGATGCACTGACATCATTGATTAACATGAGGCCATTGGTGGTTATTCCTTATATATCAACGAAATCTGAAATTAAACGTCAGAAGAACTTTAATAAATATTTAGCATTATCGATATTGGCTGGGATAAGTCTGCTGTTGTTGATTATTCATTTTGTGTACATGCCACTTGATTTGTTGTTGGTTAAAATAATGGCAAGATTTGCGTAGAGACAGGTTATGGAAAAAATTAAAGACGCGCTTGCAAAAGCAAAAGTAGAGAATGCTGATACTAGAGCAAACTTTAAAGCATCATCACCCAATGTTGAGATGCAACAAGAAACAAAAGGGTTTCCTAATACTGAAAATGAATTAGGAAGGATTAGCTACCTAAACACGCCAGTCATCAAATTAGATAGTGCGCATTTAGAGAAAAATAGAATCGTCGCGCAATCTAAAAGTGACATGAATAGCTACAGTTTCGATTCATTACGTACGCAAATTCTACAAAAAATGGAAGAAAATAATTGGCGTACCATTGCTGTGGTTTCGCCTACGCCGCAATCGGGTAAAACCTTGGTATCCATTAATTTGGCGATTAGTATTGCGCATCAGCCTCAAAAAACAGCGATATTGGTGGACTTTGATCTACGTAGACCCAAAGTTGCCTCTTATTTAGGCATTCATACCGAAAAATCGATGAATGACTACTTGCAAGATAAAGCGCCGCTTAAAGATGTGATGGTTAATCCTGGTATTGAACGCTTAGTAATTGTGCCGACAATGAAACCCGTTTTAAAGTCAGCCGAAACGTTATCATCTAAAAAAGTAACGGATTTAATCACTGAATTGAGAGAGCGTTACGACTCAAGAATTGTAATTTTTGATTGCCCACCTGTATTGAATTCAGATGATGCGATGGTCTTATTGCCGCAAGTTGATTGTATTTTGTTGGTGATTGCTAACGGCATGTCTACTCAATCTGAAATCGAAGAAACATTGCACCATTTGCCAAAAGATAACTTATTGGGCGTGGTGCTTAATAAAGCAGAAATAGAATCAAAAACTTACTATTATTAAATTTGTTTAAATTTTCATCCAAATAAGCACTCCTTCAAATTAAGTGATGTAGACTTAAGTGTTGGCACTAAATCATTTTTATGCACTTTTCAGGGATTAAAGAGTATGTTTCAACAAGCCACATTGCCAATCACGCTTCATGATGGCATCAATTTAGACGTTAAAGATGCGCAACAATTCGGAGAAAGTCTAAGTGGCGATTACTGTTTTGCTGAACCATTCCCGCATATTGTCATTGATAACTTCTTACCAGAGGACTTGATTGATAAAATACTCGAAAATTTCCCAAAAGAAAAACTAGAAAATGATGTAGTTTTTGAAATGGGATACGCCGGTTTACACAAAAGACAAGTAGATCCAGCCGATTGTAATGATTTTTCGCGCCAAGTATTTGCGCTGTTTAACTCGAAAGCAATGGTTCAGTTTTTAGAATCGTTAACAACAATTCCAGCACTAATTCCAGATCCACATTATGTTGGCGGAGGCTTTCACGAAACGTCTACTGGCGGAAAATTAGGCATACACGCTGACTTTAGAATCAATGAACAATTGCATTTAAATAGACGTATTAATATGATTATCTATTTAAATAAAGATTGGAAAGATGAATATGGAGGCAAGCTTGAGTTATGGGATCAAACAATGCAAAATAAAGTACATAGTGTAGCCCCTATGTACAACCGGTGCGTAATATTTAATACGGATGCGGATAGTTATCATGGACACCCTGATCCTTTGACGACGCCTGAGAATGTAAAGCGTAGGTCTATGGCACTTTATTATTACACTGCATCAAAGCGCATATACGACGAATCTGTATCGCACTCTACCATGTATAAAGCCAGAGCAAATGAAGATGCCGCTACTAAAAAACTCATCAGACGTACAACATTAGATAATTATTTAAAAGATTTAACACCGCCTGTATTTTTTAGGTTGTTTACAAAAGTGCGCGATAAGCTTAAGTTATAGTGATTTAATCCATCACTAAATTCGAATGTGCATTATGTTTGTACGGGTAACATTTAAATAAAGACATTATAGAGTTGGTCCCTGTGCAAATGAATTTTTCAGAAGTTGGTATTGTTATTATTGGGCGCAACGAGGGTCAGCGCTTAATTGCTTGTCTAAACTCGCTAGCAGAGTTTGTTCCACGCGTTGTTTATGTTGACTCTGCTTCCACTGATAACTCTATTGCTGAGGCCAAAAATAAAGGCACGCACGTTGTTTCTTTGGATATGACAAAAGCGTTCACTGCAGCCAGAGCTAGAAATGCAGGCTTTGACGCAATCACATCACTTTACCCGAATATAAAATTTGTGCAGTTTGTAGATGGGGATTGTATTGTTAATGCCGACTGGATAACCAAGGCTATTGATTTTTTAAATAGCAAGCCAACAGTAGCGGTAGTTTGTGGGAGAAGGCGTGAACTTTATCCACAACAATCCGTTTACAACAATCTATGTGATCAAGAATGGAATACCCCAATAGGCGAAGCTAAAGCCTGTGGTGGCGATGCGTTGATGCGCGCCGATGTTCTTAAACTGGTAGGTGGTTATAACAACCTGTTAATTGCGGGCGAAGAGCCAGAGTTGTGCATTAGAATAAGGCAAGCAGGCTTTGTGGTTTGGCGACTAGACGCTGAAATGACTTTGCACGACGCGGCAATAACGAAATTAAGCCAATGGTGGAAACGCACCATGCGTGGTGGGTATGCCTTTGCTGAAGGCGCATTTCTGCATGGTAATACGCCTGAGAATCATTGGGTTGCTGAAACCAAACGTGCTTGGGTTTGGGGGGTATTACTACCAATAGTTATCTTATTGGCAATGCTAATTTACCCACTTACAGGTTTGATTTTGTTATTGATATATCCACTGCAAATATTAAGGTTAACTTTTAAAAGTAAACATGCATTTAAAGATGCATTCATCCAATCTACTTTTATTACATTAGGAAAATTTGCAGAGGCAACTGGGCAAATTAAATTTTGGATGAATCGCTTACTTAAAGAACAAACTAAAATTATTGAATATAAATAAGTCTATATCTAACTTTCATTGCTTACCTATATTTTTAAATTAAATTCGCGGCTTTTTTGTTGAACGCTACAACTAACATTCGGTAATTGCCAAAATATCAATAAAAAATGGCATCAAGTAGCCGTGGTATTTGCACATACGATACTTTCTTTAGAGCAGTTAGTTTTAAGTATTTTGATCATACTTATGGGATGGTGTAATTGGTAAGAATAAGTTAATGCTTCATCATAACCTTCAGCAATTATTAAAAAAATTAAGGTTTATAGCAATCAACTCTAAAATTCAATATTAATTAAGATAATTTTGTTGCAACTGCTATTAGTTAGATGATATTGGAATTGCTTTAATACTATAGGCATTAGATGTGTTGCAGTTGTTAAAACGGATAATTAAGAGTTTGAGCAGTTGGCGTTGCAGAGGTATAGATATCCAATTTAACATAGAGTAATGAGCTATATTAGGCGGCTGGCCATCACGATTTATTCTAGAAAATAAATGTGCAATATTTTCCTTAGCACTAAGCTCTTTATTAAAATGCTCTCTATAAAAATTAATTTCTTAATAGAAACTAATTGTAATAGAAAGTAAGAATTTTACCGTTATTATTTAAATCAGCTTGTGGTTTCGGTCGCACTATGGTCAAGCGTTAACACCAAATTTAAATGAAGGCTGTATTACAGTAATGAAGATAAGTGCTTACTACCCTAATTATTTTTATAATGCGGCCATTCCTGGAGCTGCATATCATATTCTTAGGGGCATGCAGTCGCGGGGAAACCAACTAGAATTGATGGGAATAGCCTCAATTGCTGAATTTAACGACAAATTTTATAAAAATGTTATTCCACAATGGGCTAAGTCCATTGTGTATAGAGTTTTGCCAAGTCAAGTTATTGTAAATATTTCAAATTGGGCCTATTGTAAAACTGTTAAAAAAGATGACGTTGTCTATTTGTGGCCAGGTGTTCAATTGGCAATTTATCAACGATTAAAAAATCGCGGTTGTAAAATAATTTACGAATGTGTCAATACGCATGAAGCGCACAGCAAAGTTATTCTTGATAAGGCTTACAGTAAACTTAATTTGCCATTAACGCATGGTGTGACGGAAGAAAAAGTTATAGAGGAATCTGCAAAATTAGAGCTGGCAGATTATATTTTCAGTTGCAGTCCTATCATGACGCAATCAATGCTGAGCAATGGTATTTCTCCGCATAAGTTGCTTCAAACATCATATGGGTTAGATGAACAATCGATTATTGATGGTGTCTATTCAAACGCGCTAACTCCCAACAAAACACCTACGTTTATTTTTGTGGGCAGTATTAGTGTGCGAAAAGGTGTGCATTTATTACTCGATTATTGGGTTAAAGCTAAGCTGAACGCCAAATTGCAGTTGGTTGGGACGATTGAGCCAGCAATTAAGAGTTTGGTCGAAAAATACTTGATGCAAGAAAGTATAGAACATATTCCTTATACCAACGATTTAGCCAGCATTTATAAAAATGCAGATGTTTTTGTTTTACCTAGCTTAGAGGAAGGCAGTCCATTAGTCACCTACATGGCATTTGGCGCTGGATTGCCTTTACTAGTTAGTCCCATGGGCGGCGGCGGGGTTGTTACAAATGGCGAGGATGCCGTAGTTATTGATCCTCATGATGAAGCAACTTGGATTGCACAACTACAACATCTAGCCGAAGATGCTGAATTTAGAGCTAAGTTAGCGCACCAATCTAAATTAAAAGCGCCATACTATTTATGGGATGCCGTTGCCAAAAGGCGTTTAGATCTGTTAGTAAACGCACTGAAAAATGCATAATAATTTGATAAATTAATAAATTATCATTTGTCTTGGCCCCTCATAGGTTTGCTTTTTAAGCAAAAGAATATTAATTCAATATCTTTTTTTTATTCTTATGGTATAAATAGTTTGAAAAGTTAACTAGAAAACGAAACATGCGCGTTACTTACATCGTCAATCAGTACCCAAAAGTTAGTCATACATTTATCCGTCGCGAGATTCTAGCTTTAGAGCGCTTAGGTTTTAGCGTGCAGCGTATTGCTATGCGCGGTTGGAATGATGTGCAAATTGATGCAGAAGATATTAATGAGCACATAAAAACGCAATATGTGTTGAAAAATGGCGCGATTCCCTTATTAACGTCAGCGGTTAAAATGTTATTTAGCCAGCCGTGTGCATTTGCAGCTGCGCTAAAATTAGCCATTAAAATGGGTTTTAAAGCCGATAGGTCGCTTGTTTTTCATCTGATTTATTTGCTGGAAGCCTGCCAAGCCACTATCTGGTCTAGCCAATTTAAGGCTGAGCACATTCATGCGCATTTTGGTACAAATCCAAGTGAAGTGGCTATGTTGATGGGTGTTTTGGGCAATGTTCCCTACAGCTTTACTGTACACGGCCCAGAAGAATTCGACCGCCCGCAGTTTTTAAAAATTGCTGAAAAAATTCAGCGTTCTAAATTTACAGTGGCTATTTCTTCATTTGGTAAAAGCCAGTTGCAACGCTGGGTGGCTTTTTCGCAATGGCCAAAAATCAAAATTGTGCATTGTGGTTTGGAATCCAGTTTTTATAATGTAGATTCTGTTGCCTTGTCCAATAAGCCTAAAATGGTTTGCGTAGGCCGCTTATGTGAGCAAAAAGGCCAGCTTTTATTAATTGAAGCGGCAAAAATATTAGTCGATAAGCAGATAGATTTTGAGTTGGTGCTAGCAGGCGATGGCGAAATGCTCCACGAAGTTGAAGCATTAATCGCGCAGTACGGCTTGCAAAAATGCATCACGATTACTGGCTGGATTAGTAGTGATGCGGTTAGACAACATATATTAGATGCTCAAATATTAGTATTACCAAGCTTTGCCGAAGGTTTGCCGGTGGTGATTATGGAAGCCATGTCACTTAAACGACCTGTTATTTCGACCTATATTGCCGGTATTCCTGAGTTGATTAAACATGGCGAAAATGGCTGGTTGTGCGTGGCGGGCGATGTGGATAGCTTGGCGCTTACCATGCAAACAGCTTTAGCAATGCCGATTGAGCAACTACAAAAAATGGGTGATATTGCTTACCAGCATGTGATTGCTAGGCATAATATTGATACTGAAGTCTTGAAGCTTGCATATCATTTTAATCAACAATAAATAGAGAGCACTTAATACAAATGTTAGTTTTAAAAGCTTTACTGTTTATCGCATTAATAATATTAGGCATTCCAGTATCGGTATTATTGATACAAGTTTTAGCATCATTATTTTGGTTAACTCGAAGCAGAAAAATTGCCATTCTGGACAATCTATCGTCAGTTGCAATTATTGTTCCTGCACATAATGAATCTGTTGGAATTATTAGAACTATAAAATCAATTCTGCCACAACTAAAACACAGTGATCAGCTGATTGTTATTGCTGACAACTGTAGCGACGACACAGCTAATATTGCAAGTGATTTAGGTGCAAAAGTTGTTATACGTAAAAGTGAAACTTTACGTGGTAAGGGCTATGCGCTAGATTTTGGCTTGAAATATCTTGAAACTAATCCCCCTCAAGTAGTAATCATGATTGATGCAGATTGCACCATTTCTGAAAATGGAATTGCAGCTTTAACACATGCTTGCATCACTCATAAAAGGCCAATACAAGCTTTAGATTTAATGCTATCTCCACCAAATGCAGGACTTAAAACTAAAATTGCCGAATTTGCTTGGCTTGTCAAAAATCAAGTACGTCCGCTTGGTTTTAAAGTATTAGGCTTACCGTGTCAGTTGATGGGAACTGGAATGGCTTTTTTGTGGGAGGATATTTCAAATATTTCTCTTGCAACTGGTCATATTGCAGAAGATATGAAGCTGGGTATTGATTTGTGCGGCATTGATAAAGCGCCATTATTTTTCCCACAAGCATGTGTATCAAGTTACTTTCCAGTAACACAGTCCGCAGCTAAAACTCAACGTGCACGCTGGGAGCATGGTCATTTAAGCGTTATTTTAAGTGATGCTCCCAAGCTGTTTTTAAAAGCATTTCAATCGAAAAACGGTCAAATGTTAGGTATGGCTTTTGATTTAATTGTTCCACCTCTAGCAATACTGACTTTAATGTGCGTTTTTTTGTCTGTTTTAATATTGCTAATACATCAATGGATCTCAGTTTCTGTATTCTTAAGCTCTGCAGTCTTACTTCTCTTTTTCTTAGCTATATCTATATTAATTGCTTGGTATTTCTTCGCTCGTACAGTTATTAGCTTTAGACAGCTGTGTTATGCACCCATTTATGCGCTAGTTAAAATTCCACTTTATATTAAATTTTTTGTGAATCGCCAAGTAGAATGGGTGCGTTCAAAGCGTGATTAATGCGCAGTTCATTTTTGGCACACTAATTGCTGATAGATGTGACTAGTTGCGACTAGTAGCGACTAGTAGCGACTAGATGTTCTTAGTTTCACGCTTATTCTTCATTATTTAGGTTAAATCATTTGCTTATATCCGTCATATTGGTCAGCTACAACACCGCAAAAATGAGTGTAGAGGCTATTAATAGCCTGCTTGCATCAAAAGGTGATTTTGAATTAGAAATCTTTGTAGTTGATAATGCATCAAAAGATGATTCAGTTGCTGTGATTAAAAACGCCTTTCCACATATCACTTTAATTGAAAATAAAGTGAATGTAGGCTTTGGTCGGGCTAATAATCAAGTGCTGGATTCAGCCAAAGGCGATTATATTCTTTTGCTCAATACCGATGCTTTTGTGCAACCAGATACGCTTGCTAAAACGCTGCAATACATTGAATCACAACCAAAATGTGGCGTATTAGGCGTGCGTTTAATTGGGCGCGATAATGAGCAGCAGCCATCATGCCGTTACTTTCCTACGCCGTTTAATTTGTTTGCGCACCGCGTAGGTCTTGCACGATTATTGCCAAATTTACAAATGGTGGATGATGTTGATTGGAACCCCGCTATTTCAGCCTCTTGTGATTGGGTGCCTGGTTGCTATTATTTAGTTCGCAAGCAAGTAGTTGACCAAGTTGGGCTATTTGACCCGCTTTATTTTTTATATAGTGAAGAGGTTGACCATTGTTTTGCTATTAAAAAAGCAGGCTGGCAAGTGATGTATTTTGCCGATGCATCGGTGGTGCATATTGGCGGTGAAAGTGCCAAATCTGATGGAAAAGTGACAAGCAGTGGTAAACAGTTAAGCATATTACAAGCCGAAAGTGAATTACTGTACTTCCGAAAAAACCACGGTTTTTTAACCTGTGTTTTAAATATATTCTTGGTCATATTGGCTGACTTGATTCAAATGTTTAAAGATTTACTGAAATTAAAGTTGCGTTTTAACAAGCACTTTTTTGCCAGCACTAGGCTAACTATTATTAGCGCCATTAAAACTAGAATGGGCAGTACGCCTGTTAGATAAAGGCGGTACACATCACCATGTTTAATCATATCAGACAAGATTTAAAAAACTATCAGGGCGATTGGGCTGCGCAAGGCTTTTGGGTCATGCTGGTTTATCGGTTTGGTCGTTGGCGTTACACGATTGAAAATGTGCTGGTTCGCAAAATATGTTCATTTATTTATAAATTTCTGTATAAATTAGTGCAAATTTTGACCGGAATTGAAATGCCTTGTGAGGCAGAAGTGGGCAACAATTTTCTGATTGACCATTTTGGCGGCATTGTGATTAGTGGCTATGCTAAATTTGGCGACAACTGCCGATTGAGAAACGGCGTAGTAGTTGGGCTTAAAAATGTATCTGAACCTTGTGCTCCGCAAATTGGCAATAATGTGGATATTGGCGCTGGCGCAAAAATTTTAGGCAATATTAAAATTGGAAACAACGTCAATATTGGCGCTAACTCTGTGGTGCTGACCGATGTACCCGATAACGCGATTGCAGTGGGTGTGCCTGCGGTTATTAAAATGAAAAAAATGAAGTCATGATTGCAAACACCACAAAACGCGTTCGTCTGTTTGGCGCTGAAATTGATTTATTATCAATGTCAGACACCGTTAAATTAATTAATACATGGCTACTCGATTCACAAAAAACGTGCCGCTTTGTTGTGACGCCAAACGTTGATCATATCGTCAAGTTTCAAACCGATAAAGGCTTGCAAGCCGCGTATCAACAGGCTTCATTAATTGTGACAGATGGAAAGCCTGTGGTCTGGGCCGCCAATTTATTAGGCGTTAACATTCCAGGCACAGTGCCTGGTAGCGATTTAGTACCCGCTATTTTTGAGTATGCGCAAAGCAATCAACAACCATTAACGGTGTTTTTGTTAGGCGCTATGCCCGGCGTTGCCGATCGCGCAAAAGAGGTGATTCATGCTACTTGGCCGATGGTGAAAGTTGTGGGCACCTTAAGCCCCGATTTTGGTTTTGATAAAAAACCAGCGGTTTCAAAAGCGATTTGTGAGCAAGTGAATGCCAGCAATGCGGATTTATTGGTGCTGGGTTTAGGTGCGCCAAAACAAGAGTTGTGGATTACCCAATATGCGTCAGAAATTTCAGTGAAAGTGGCTTTGTGCGTAGGGGCTACTATTGATTTTATGGCGGGTGAAAAATCACGCGCACCGCTTTGGATGCAGAAAATTGGCCTAGAGTGGCTTCATCGCATGCTTTCAGAGCCTAAAAGATTAGCAAAACGCTATATTGTGGATGCGATTATTTTTCCGCAATTGATTTTTAAAGAGTGGTTGTTGCGCAGGCAATTGCCAGCTGACAGTTAAGCTACGCCAGATTAAGCGACAAATTGATAAACACATGGGTGCATTAAATCTGACTAAGTTAATTAGTCTTTACCTTGCTTTATTTTGCGGCAGCCTTTGGGCAGGAAGCATGCCTAAATCAGCCACTATGCAGCCTGAACAAGTGGTGGTAGTGGTTAATAAGCAAGATGCGAACAGTGTAGCGGTGGGTAATTACTATTTAAACGCACGTAATATTCCCAAAAAAAACTTAATCATTGTGGATATTCCGTTGAATACGGCCTCACTTTCTGCTGAACAATTTAAACCATTGCGAGAGCAGATCTACGATAATTTAGGCGATGAAATTCAGGTCATAGTTTTAGCGTGGACCAAGCCATTTGCAGTGAGTTGTAATTCAATCACTTCGGCTGTTACATTGGGTTTTGATGCTAAGCAGTGCGAAAATAGTTGCGGTGTTGGCACTAAAAATCCTTATTTCAACAGCCAATCGCGCAACCCGCAAAAAGATTTTAATATGCGCTTATCTATTTTATTACCCGCGGATTCGGTTGATTTGGCCAAAAGTATTATCGATAGAGGCGTTATTAGTACGTTTAACTTGAATCAGGCAACTGGTTATTTTTTAAAAACTAGTGATGTTCTTAGAAGTAAGCCAAGAGAAGGTTTTTTTCCTAAAGATTTAACCAAAATTGAAAGCAAAAAGCTTTTTTTACGCGTAATTAAAGCCGATAGTATTAAAGATAAAAAAGACATTATGTTTTACTTTACCGGCATGGTTTCAGTGCCGCATTTAGAGACGCTAAATTTTATGCCAGGTGCCGTTGCTGATCACCTGACATCAGGCGGCGGGGTATTGCAAGACGGCGGCCAGATGTCTATTTTAAGATGGCTAGAGGCGGGCGCTACGGGCTCTTATGGCGCCGTGTCTGAGCCTTGCAATTATTGGCAAAAATTTCCTAATCCAGCGGTGATGGTATCGCATTATTTAGTGGGCGAAACACTGATTGAATCGTATTGGAAAAGTGTTTTATGGCCAGCGCAGGGACTGTTTATTGGTGAACCTTTGGCCGCGCCGTACTACATTCAACCAAACTTTAATGATTAAAATTTTAAGTAACTAAGTGAGAACGTTAGCAATTAGGCTTAAATATAGACGGCAATACAATTAAACAAGGCTGATTCGCCACATAAACATAGCCCAAACGGGTGGCGGTGATTCGCAATACATTTTTTACTGATAAACTAGTTGAATAAAATTAATATCCCATTAAACGTAAGGCATGCTTAATTAGCATGCCGTGCATTTAACAGAACAAATTGAAAAAGACACAAAGATGAAAAGACCTCTAGCGCAATTATTGATTACCTTATCCATGCTTTTATTGCTTGGTGGCTGCTCATCGCCTGAAGAAAAAGCCGAAAAGTTTTATCAAAAAGGCATGGCATTAATTGAAACAAATCCTGATAAAGCAAGGTTAGAGTTTCAAAACGCTCTGCAAATGAAAAAAGTGTTTCCTAAGGCGGTATATGCTTTAGGCTTAATTGCGGAGCGCAAAGGCGATTTTAAAGCGACCTACGCACTAATGAATGAAGTGCTTGAAAGAGAGCCCAATAATATTGATGCGCTGATTAAAACTGGCCAAATATTACTGGCGGCTGGCAAAATTGACCTTGCGCTAGAAAAAAGCAATAAAGCATTTGCCGTTGATAAAAATAATGTAGGCGCGCTTAATTTACGTGCCGCGATTCAGCTAAAATTAAATGACCCAAAAGGTGCGGTTGAGTACGCTAATGCCGCATTAGCCAAAGACCCAAATAGCCAAGATGCTTATATTCTATTGGCCACAGAGCGTTTGACGGCTAATGATAATGCGCAGGCATTGCAATTTTTAGATAAAGCCTTGACTAAAGATGGCAAAAACTTAGCGGTGCATGTGATCCGAATTAAAGTGTTGGATGATATGAATAGGCCGCAAGAAGTAGAGCAGGCTTATAAAAATCTGATTGTAGCGTTCCCTGATAAAGCCATTGTCAAAAAAAGTTATGCGCAGTTTTTACTGAAAAATAATCGCCAAGCCGAAGCTGAAAAACAAATACGTGATATTGCGGCCATAACGCCAGAAATCTCAGCAAAGTTAGATGTGGTTCGATTTGTTATTGCCACAAAGGGTGCCAAAGCGGGCAGACTGGAGCTAGAAAGCTATGTTAAAAAAGAGCCGGAAAACTATGATTTAGCCTTTGCATTGGTAAGTTTGTATCAAGTGCAAAAACAGCCGCAGTTAGAAGATAAACTTTTAAATCAAATTCAACAAAAAGCGGGCAAAACGGCTAATGGCTACAAGGCACAAAGCATGGTTGCTTATAAGCTAATTCAAGCTGGCAAAAAAGATGAAGCAAGCAATATACTTAACGCGATTCTTGATGAAGACAAAACCAATGGCCAAGCGCTTACTTTAAGAGCAGGCTTGGCATTAGAAAATAAAAATTACGATGCGGCTATTCTAGATTTAAGAACCGTTACCCGCGACTCGCCAACTGCTTACAACGCCGTTTTAATGTTGGCCACCGCGCATGAAAAAGCAGGCTCACCAGAACTAGCTGAAGAGCAATATTTAAAAGCATTTGAATCCAGTAAATTTATGCCTAATTACGGCGTGCCATTTGCACAATTTTTAGTGCGTCGCAAACAGCCTGACCGTGCTGAAAAAGTATTTGAAGATATGCTACAAACAAACCCGAATAACGCGATGGTGTTGCGATCTTTAGCACAAGCTAAAATAGCCCGCGGCGATTATGCTGGTGCGCAAGTGCTGGCTGATAAAGCTAAAAAGTTAAATGAGAGTAATCCGTTATCGGATCAAATTATGGGCGCAATTTCGGCCGAAAAAAATGACACAGAAGGTGCTTTGACGGCCTTTAAACGTGCGCATGATGCGGCTCCAAACGACTCACAGCCTATTGTTGCCATTGTTCAAACCTATATGCGCGCTGGTAAAGCCAAAGAAGCGATTGCTTTTATTGATACCGTTTTAAAAGACAATCCGGGTAATGTAGAAGCGCAACTGATTAAAGGTCAAATATACTTGTCATCAGGCAATGCGCAAGATGCTCAGCAGATTTTCTCTACTGTTATTGAAAGTAGCCCAAAAAATGCAACGGCTTACCAACAACTAGCGGCAGCGCAAGCGCGAGCTAATCAGGGTGCGGCGGCGAGTAAAACCATTTCAGATGGTCTAGTAGCCATTCCAAATGATCTTGGTTTAATGTTAACGCAAGCGAGTTTGTATGAAGCTTCAAATCGTATTGAAGACGCCATTAAGGTCTATGAATCGATGGCAAAACAGCGTTCAGATGTTGAGGTGGTGAATAATAACTTAGCCAGTCTTCTATTGGATACCCGCACAGATCAAGCTACTATAGAGCGCGCTTATAACTTGGTTAAAGGGGCAAAAGATAGTCAAGTGCCGCAATTTTTAGATTCATATGGCTGGGCAAGTTACAAGGTCGGCAAATTTGATGATGCACAAACCGCATTGAAAAAAGCGGTTGATAAAATGCCTGATGTAGCGGTATTTCATTACCATCTAGCAAAAGTTTATATTGCTAAAAGTGAGCCTGCTTTGGCCAAACAATCGTTGCAAAAAGCGATTAAGTTGGCTGAGAATCAACAGTTTCCTCAAAAAGATGACGCAATTGCGTTACTTAAATCGTTATAGTTGTTTAGTCTGGATAATGTCATATGTATGAAGCGTTTTATGGTTTAAAAGAAAAACCTTTTTCAATTCAACCAGATCCAGAGTTTTTGTTTTTTAGCTTACGTCACAGTATGGCCTATGCCATGCTGGAATACGGCGTACAAAATCGCGCAGGATTTTCGGTTATTTGCGGTGAAATCGGCTGTGGCAAAACAACGCTTGTGCGTCATCTGCTCAATAACTTGGGTGATGAGCTTACGGTTGGTATTGTTTATAACACGCATGAACATATTGATGATTTGCTGGGCTGGATTATGCTGTCGTTTGGTCAGCCGTACGAAGGCAAATCGAATCTGGCTTTATACGATGCTTTTCAGCAATTTTTAATTAAATGCTATACCGATAATAAACGCGTGGTATTGATTGTGGATGAGGCACAAAACCTTAGCCCAGCTGCGTTAGAATCGTTGCGCATGCTATCCAATATTAATGCCGATAAAGACCAGTTACTGCAAATTATTTTGGTCGGCCAGCCGCAGCTAAGAGATTTATTGCGCAGACCCGATTTACAGCAATTTTTCCAGCGCGTTTCGGTCGATTTCTTTATTCCACCCTTAGAATCTTTTGAGGCCGATAAATACATTCATCATCGTCTGCATATTGCTGGGCGTGATGCACCCTTGTTTACAGCTGCCGCCACACGCCTTATCGGTGAAGCCTCACGCGGTATTCCGCGCAGTATCAATATTTTGTGCGATACCGCACTGGTATATGGATACTCCACCAATGCCGATAAAATAGATGTGGGTTTGGTGAGAGAAGTGATTAAAGACAGAGCAGAATTTGGCGTTCTTGGCATTTAGAAATTAAGTAAAAATTAATCGGAGAAGAACGTTGGTAGCAATTACTAGTTGGGTCAAAAGCCATATCAGGGCGACTTTGTATGCCGTAATGGTCGTTTTTTTAATAATTGTATTTCGCGATGCACTACATGAACAATTAATAAGAGTCACCAGTGAAGAGCGTTACTCGCATGCGCCATTGGTATTTTTCATGGCGCTTTATCTAATTTGGATAAAGCGTTTTGAAATTAAGTCTAATAATAATGGTGCTTGGCTTGGTGTAATAATAGTTGTATTTGCAGGTGCCGCACTAATTATTGGTGAGCTAAGTGCAATTTTAACCATTGTGCAGTACAGCATGCTGTTGATGTGTTTTGGTTTGGCTTGGACCATGATTGGTCAGCAAATTAGAAAAATTCTGGTTCCGTTTCTACATCTGTTTTTAGTCATCCCTTTACCATTCATGTTTGATGTGATGTTGTCGGGCAAAATGCAATTGGTTTCCTCAAATTTGGGCGTCGCTATGAGCCGTTTTTTAGGAATGTCTGTTTTTCAGGATGGCAATGTAATTGATTTAGGTGTTTATAAGTTACAAGTAGTAGAGGCCTGTAGCGGCCTTAACTATATGTACCCGTTAATGACAATTGGTCTGATGATGGGTTATATGTACATCGCGCCTTTCTACGCACGTACTATCTTATTCTTATCCAGTATTCCTATCAGCATTGTGATGAACAGTATGCGTATTGCGATGGTGGCTGTATTAGTCAATCAATCTGGTATTGAGGCAGCTGAAGGCTTTATGCATTATTTTGAAGGATGGGTCATTTTTCTTATTTGTATAGGCTTGTTATTGCTAGAAGCTAAAATATTGAATATTTTAGTTGGGATGAACAATAGAACTCTTGCCAAATCTTTTGATTATTTAGAAACTAAAAACAAAGTAGCTGATGTTGAAATCATCGCTAAAATAAAAAAAGCGCCAATCGTTATTGCGATTGTCATCGTATTGTTAGCTGCTTTTTCAACGTTGACTATTAAGCACAGGGATGAAATTATTCCTAAACGTGAAAACTTTAGCAGCTTTCCATTAGAAATAAATGGCTGGAAGGGGCGTACATATGAGTTTGAAAATGGTGAAAACAGTGTGCTTCAACTAAAAGATTATTTGCTGATTAACTACAATAAAGCCAATACTAATATCAATGTATATGCGGGTTATACAGAATCACAACGCGCAGCAGGTTCTGTTCCGCATTCGCCAAAGGCATGTATTCCAGGTGGTGGTTGGGAGATTACTGAGGCTAAGCTGCATGAAGTAGTATTAAATGACCAAAAAACCATTAAAGTGACGCGATTGTTAATCGCAAAAGGTGAATCAAAACAATTGGTCTACTATTGGTTTCATCAGCGCGGACGAGACTTATCGAATGAGTTTACAATGAAATTTGCTTTGTTGTACGATGCAATTCAGATGAACAGAACGGACGGTGCCATGTTGCGTTTTACCGTGCCTGTATATAAAACAGAGGCGGAATCGGATAGAGCATTAGCGGAGTTTATTCGTGAAACCTATCCACTTTTACCGCGATATATTCCAGATTAAATGGGTAATACGCGGTAGAATCTGTCCTACTGCGATTGTTTAAAATAATTGTTAAAGTAATTATATGGTGCCCGGAAGAGGACTCGAACCTCCACATCTTTCGATACAGGTATCTGAAACCTGCGCGTCTACCAATTCCGCCATCTGGGCATATTCATTTATGCATTAATTTCATTTATTGATGAATAATGCGCCGAATTTTATAGGAAGCCAATAACTTGTCAATTAAAAAAAGTGACTCGACCAACAAAACTACCGCTAGTCAACGTGGTAGCGATCCGCACGCGCTACGTGAAGCGGCGCAATATGAAACGCCATTACCTAGCCGTGAGCTGATTTTGCAAATTATGTCTGATCAAGGCATTCCGTTAAGTGTTGAGCAAATTTATACCTTGCTGGATATTGGTGAAGATGAGCGTGAAAATTTTAATCGACGCCTAAACGCCATGGAGCGTGAGGGTCAAATTATGCGTAACCGCAAAGGTGCGCTGTGTCTTGCCGAAAAAATTCATTTGATTGCGGGTACTGTGCAAGGCCACCCTGATGGTTTTGGCTTTTTAGTGCCCGACGATAAAACCAAGCATCCAGAAGATATGTTTTTAGGCCCGCGCGAGATGGCGCAAGTGATGCATGGCGATCGCGCCATGGTGCGTATGGCAGGCTTAGATAGAAAAGGTCGGCCAGAAGGTAAGGTTGTTGAAGTGTTGGAACGCAGCACCAAAACGCTGGTAGGGCGTATTGTGCGTGGCACAGGCGTTACTATTGTGGCGGCTGAAGACAAACGTATTAATCAGGATATTTTGATTCCGTATCACTTAGATATGGGCGCAAAACCGGGTCAAGTGGTGATGGTGGAATTGACAGAGCAACCCAGTTCTCATGCGCATCCAATGGGCAAAGTGGTGCAAATTTTAGGTAACTATGCCGATAGCGGTATGGAAATTGAAATTGCATTGCGCAAACACAAGTTGCCACATGAATTTTCGCCCGCCGCTATTAATCAAGCAGAACGCATTCCTAAATTAGTACAAGCGGATGATTACAAAGGCCGCATTGATTTACGCGAAATGCCTTTAATTACCATTGACGGTGAAACCGCGCGCGATTTTGATGATGCTGTCTATGCAGAGCCACTCAATGCAGAAAATCCAAACTTGGGCTGGCGTTTAGTGGTGGCTATTGCTGATGTGAGCTTTTATGTAAAACCGGATGATGCGCTTGATAAAGAAGCGTTTGAGCGCGGCAATTCAGTGTATTTTCCGCGCCGCGTGATTCCAATGTTGCCAGAGGCTTTGTCTAACGGATTATGTTCGTTAAATCCAGATGTTGAGCGCTTGTGCATGGTTTGTGATATGCAAGTAGATGCCGCTGGCATTGTACAAAAATACCAGTTTTATCCGTCTGTGATGCGTTCAAAAGCGCGCATGACATACACAAAAGTGGCGGATATGCTGCAAAATCCAGAAGGTGATACGGCCAAAGAATATAGCCATGTGATGCCGCATGCGCAAAACCTGTATAGATTGTTTAAACTAATGTTAGCGCAGCGCGAAAAACGTGGCGCTATTGAGTTTGAATCAACCGAAACCATGATGATTTTTGATGACAATGGCAAAATCGAGCGCATTGTGCCAACAGGCCGCAACGACGCACACAAAATCATTGAAGAATGTATGTTAGCAGCCAATGTGTGCGCCGCCGATTTTCTGCACAAAAATGAACATGCCGCTTTATACCGTATTCATGAAGGCCCAACGCCGGAAAAATTAGAAGCATTGCGCACCTTTATGGCGGAAGTGGGGTTTGGTGTAACCGGCGGAGATAAGCCACACGCCAAAGATTATGGCAAGCTGATGAATTTGATTAAGCAGCGCCCAGATGCACAGTTATTGCAAACGGTATTGTTAAGATCTATGCAGCAAGCGGTCTACAGCCCAGATAATGTCGGCCATTTTGGTTTAGCTTATGAAGCGTATGCTCATTTTACGTCGCCCATCCGCCGCTACCCCGATTTGCTGATTCATCGCGCCATTAAAGCGGTTTTGAAAAACGAAAAATACAAAGCGCAGGATTGGAATGCGCTAGGCGTACATTGCTCGATGACAGAACGCCGCGCCGATGACGCGACGCGCGATGTGACCAATTGGCTTAAATGTTATTACATGCAAGATAAAATTGGCGAAGTGTATGAAGGCACCGTGGCCGGCGTGACAAGTTTTGGCTTATTTGTGGCTTTAGACGGTGTTTATGTAGAAGGCTTGGTGCATGTGACTGAGCTAGGCAACGATTACTTTAACTATGATAAAGCGCGTCATGAAATGTTAGGCGAACGCACTGGAGCCAGATATAGATTGGGTGATAGGCTAACCGTAAAAGTAGCGCGGGTGGATTTAGAAACCAGCAAAATAGACTTTACATTAGTGACTGGCGCTGGCAAAACCAGTAATCAATCCGCAAATGATGGCGAAGGGCAGAGCAAAGGTATTAATAAGCCTTTAAGTATTAATAAAGATAAAGCATCTGCTGACTTTAAAATGATGAGCACGCGTGCGCTGGAAAATGCAAAGAAAGACCGTTCTGGCACTAAAAAAGTGGGTAAAGCACCGGCTAGATCTGGCGCTAAGCCTGCATCTAAAACATCTTCAAAGCCAGCATCAAAAAGCAGAAACACCAAAAATAAAGGTAAAAGATAGAGAATGAGAACAGTAATATGAGCGATAGTCGTATTTTATTTGGCTTTCACGCCGTTTTAAGCCGCATGCGCCAACATGCAACCAGCATTGAAGAGATTTTGATTGATCGCGATAGAATAGACGCGCGCATGAAAGATTTACTCAATATAGCGGAAGCATCCAATGTACGTACCATGCAGGTCGAGCGCAGCCGTTTAGATGGCTTGGCAGGCATGAATGGCCGTCATCAAGGCGTCATTGCGCGCGTGGTCGATACGCCTATTCCCTATAAAGATATTCACGATATTTTAGAATCCGACTTAACCGAAGCGCCATTCTTTTTGGTGCTAGATGGTGTTGAAGATCCGCATAATTTAGGCGCTTGCTTGCGCGTAGCCGATGCGATGGGTGTTCATGCCGTTATAGCCCCTAAAGACCGCGCTGTTGGCTTAAATGCAACCGTACGTAAAGTGGCTTGTGGCGCGGCAGAAACCGTACCTTTTATTGCAGTAACCAATTTAGCGCGCACCTTGCGCGAGTTAAAAGACGCTGGCGTATTTATTGTTGGCACAGCAATGGAAGCCCCTAAAGGCATGGCGGCACCAACCAGTTTATTAGAAACTAAGCTAGACGGCCCAATTGCCTTAGTTTTAGGTGCAGAAGGCGATGGCATACGCCGCTTAACGGCAGAAACTTGTGATGCGCTGATTACTATCCCCATGTTTGGTAGCGTAGAAAGTCTTAACGTTAGCGTGGCCAGTGGAATTTGTTTGTACGAAGTGCGTCGTCAGCGCGGCTTAAAATAGCGGCAAGTAAAATTTAAGCCAATTTAAATGCGCTTATTATTACGATTTTAGCTTAAGTGTACTTAAAGTGCGGCTGCGCACGGTTTTCAGTAAATCCGCATTTTCAATCAATGATTCGCCATAGCTTGGCACCAATTGCTTCATTTTTTGTTGCCAAGCGCTGGTTTTTAATTCATTGGCAAAACAGCGCTCAAGCACGTCTATCATGGCCTGCACGCTAACAGATGCGCCAGGTGAGGCGCCCAACAAGGCCGCTAACGAACCATCCTGTGAAGCAACAATTTCAGTGCCAAATTCAAGCTTGCCCATTTTTTCATCGCATTTTTTAATAATTTGCACACGCTGACCTGCGTTGGCCAACTGCCAATCGGCCGATTTGGCATTTGGCAAAAATTCACGCAAGGCATTCATGCGTTGCTCATGCGTTTGAAATACCTCACCAACCAAATACTTGGTCAAATCCATATTATGTTTGCCCACGCCCAGCATGGCTTTTAAATTATTAGGTTTAACCGATTTGGCTAAATCCAAACGTGAGCCTTGCTTAAGAAATTTAGTGGTAAAGCCAGCAAATGGGCCAAACAATAGGGCCAATTTTCCGTTAATCGTGCGCGTATCTAAATGCGGCACAGACATTGGTGGCGCGCCTATTGCGGCTTTGCCGTACACTTTTACTTGATGTTGATTAATCACATATGGGTTATTGCATATTAGCCATTGCCCGCTAACAGGAAAGCCGCCATAGCCAACACTTTCAGGAATATTGGCCTTTTGCAACAAAGGCAAAGCGCCGCCACCTGCACCCAAAAACACAAATTTTGCATTAATCGTTTTACTGTGTTTGGTCGCTTTGTTATGCAAAGCCACATGCCAACTGCTGTTGTTTGGATTTGTGCCGATTTTTTTTAATTTTTTAACGCGCGTGTTATTTAGCAGTGTGAAATTAGTATTTGTTTTCAGTTTGGCAACCATGAGGCGCGTTAATGCGCCAAAATCGACATCGGAACCATGCGGCACAAATGTAGCTGCCAGCCTTTCGTTTGGCTGTCTATCGGCCATCATTAATGGCATCCAAGTTTTTAATTGTGCGCTATCTTCACTGTATAGCATCTCTGCAAATAGATGATGTTGCGTTAATAAGGCGTGGCGACTCTTTAAAAAGGCGATGTTTTCATCGCGCATTACAAAACTTAAATGCGGCGTTTTGTTGATAAATTGGGTGGGTGAGGGCAGCGCACCCGTTTCAACTAAGTGCGACCAAAATTGCAACGACACTTCAAAGGCGGCGTTAATCTCAAGAGCGCGTTTAATCGTAATTGAGCCGTCTGCGGCTTGTGGCGTGTAATTAAGCTCGCAATAGCCTGCATGGCCTGTTCCTGCGTTATTTAAGGCGTCAGAGCTCTCTAATGCCACTTCATTAAGCTGCTCAACCATGGTAATGCTAAGCGTTGGGTCTAGTTGTTGCAATAAAGTACCCAAAGTGGCGCTCATAATGCCGCCACCCACTAACAGAACATCGGTTTCTACATTCTTCATATCAGCAAGTCAGTTAAAGGTTGTTATTAATGTTTAGCAAAATGGGCTCGGCACGTAATAAAACGCCGTGTAAAAACGCTGTAAACCCAGCACACGTTAAAAAAGCCAGATAACTGGCTTTTGGTTTTGAAACGGTAATGCTCAAGTTAGTAAGTGCGTCTTTTAGGTGGGCTGTAAGCCTGCTTAGACTCAATATGTCTAAAGGTAATACGACCATTATTAATATCGTAAGGAGAAAGCTCTAACACCACTTTATCACCCGCTAAAATACGGATATGGTTTTTGCGCATTTTGCCGCCAGTGTAAGCAATTAATTTATGGCCGTTTTCCAGCGTTACACGGTAACGTGAGTCAGGCAGAATTTCATCTACCACGCCATTCATTTCAATTAATTCTTCTTTAGCCAAACTGACACTCCAATATAATTTGCAATCAACATTAAGACCCGTAAACTTATAATTGCCTAACTTTTAAGTGTTTAACACACTGGCAATATTTGGGAATGGTGGAAAATAAAGTTAAATCAACGCGTTGGCACCACTCAAACGCACGCGCAGTATAGTCTTACCAAGTCAAATTAGCAATCAAACAATGCGATTAAGACGGTGCTTAATGAAAATAAATTGAAATAGTGCTTGACAGATGGTCTACATGTACGTAAAAAGCACTCTAGGCGTTTGAATTTTTAAATTGTTGAGTTTTCGAAACTAGTAATATTTTAAAAACCCAAACTTTTAGGGTGCCTCCCTTTTTTAAAGTATGAAAG